>NZ_BNJR01000012.1 GCF_016860605.1 Lentilactobacillus fungorum | reverse complement strand
GGTATCAACCTCAGTTGACAAAGAGCCTAAACTTTTAATGATAAACTTTCACAAATTTTGCGTTACCGGTAATGTAGCCGCCAGTCACATGATATCTGAGGGCCCCATGCTTGGTGACACTATTAGCGCGGCTATAATCAAAGTTCTTAACTTTTAGCTTGGTGCCTTTCTTAATATGGGCCTGGTTTTGATGCGTTAAGTTGACCGTCCGATAACGATTAAGGGGCTTCTTCACTTTGATGTACCGAACTTGTCGGTGTTTGCCCATTTTGACAAGTTTGCGGTTACCAGTAATGTAGTTTCCATTACTGAGAACGTAACGAGTGGTTAAATTATGGTGCACAAACTTCGTAACGTGAAGTACCGTCCCTTGCTTGTAGTTCTTAACTTTGCCGGTCAAGTTAACTCGCTTGTAAGCATTCACGCCACGTGGATTAATAACCGTAATTGTTTGATGTCGGCTATGATAGTAGACCGGTCGGACGTATGCCCATTGAGCGGTAATATAGCCCCGCTTACCTTTGTTCTTGGTTAAATGGTTAACATCGCGAACCTTGTAACGCAAATGACCATTCTTAGAGTGTGCATAGCCAGTGACCACAAACATCGGCCGATATACCCGGGGCTTGCTTACATAGCCAGCCTTGCGCTCTTTAACCTTAAAGGTCTGATTTGGATACATATAAATTTTCTTCAAAGCGTAAACGGCCTCACCAATCTTAGCTTTGCCAGCAGGCTCAGCTGGCTGCTGAGTTGCCGTTGTTGAGTTGGTTGTTGAAGAAGGCGTCGTTGGCGTAGGCGTGGGCGCCGGCGTCGGATTTGGACTTGGTGACGGTGTCGGCTGGGGGATTGGAAGCGGGGTTGGCGTCGGTTCTGGGGTTGGGGTTGGTTCTGGAGTTGGCGCTGCGTTTTTGGTGTAGTGATAGTAAACCGTTGTCTGCCCATTAGCACTTGGGAACTTTACACTTACAGGGGTTACGTGACTAAACGTATAACCAGAAACTGCTTTTTGATACTTTGTGGTATCAAAATCAGCCCCAGGGGTCCCTGAAATCAGTTGCGATTTCGCAATTTGGTTGCCTTGATCATCACCAAGAATATACTTGGCAAGAATTGTTGACGTTTCTACTGGCGTGTTCACTAATTTATAGTAATAAGTGACGTCAGGCGTATCGGCCGTGAAGTTACCAGAATGCTTCAAAATATTCCTACTATTAGCCTTATCCAATTCGTACTTGTGGCCGTTATAAACAATCGTCGCCGGTTGATTTTCATTGGAATCTAAAACCGGGCTAAGCGGATCACCGATTTTACCAGTCACCGGGACCGGATCCTTAATTTCATGACCATTTTCATCGACATAGTTAATCTTAACAGTCACGTCAGTCGTTGGCGTGTCCGGAATATAAATCTTCACCATCTTGGAACGCGAACTTCCTGTTTGATTTTGATAAGAATTTTTGGCCGAAGCGTAACCGACATACAATCCCGGCTGGGGATCGCTAAAGCCCGCCTTGTCGATCTCATTCACATTAAAGCTGGCGGCATCAGCGCCGGTCGCAACCTCGGGATTACCATCAGCGTCTAACTTAGGTTCCGGCAAGCCATTTTTATCCTTAGTCGAATCTGCCACGACCTTAGTGAATTGGCCGCCTTGATCAAAGTGGATTTGAATGTCTGAACGCCGTGGCGTACCATCGGGGCTATTAACACCATTAAAATCATAAGCTTCCTTGACAAGGGTGTATTTATTGGGAAGATCACTACCACTGTTATTCGGGTCTGGATGATACCCATACCGTTCCAGTGCTTTGATCGTACTTGGGTCTTGACTATCAGTAAATGGGTTAACGCTACTGTCTGCATTATCAACGGTATTCAAAAAGTAATTAGTGGCCGTTAGTGAATTATCCGCAACGGCTTTTGGGTATAATGCCGAACGGCTCTTTAATTCAACGGCATCGTCATTTACCCAAAAGGCTGGATTAAACATCGTTGCTAACGGGTTGGCGTAGACCATATGAACCCGGTAGGTCATGGTGTTATCGCTAGTGGGATAGTCATTATTAGTTGGCATCTTTAACATCGGGACTAAATCACTGGGAATGGTTGGGCTATTTGGCGCTGGCGTTGCTGTAATTGTACTCATCACATTTGGTGTGGCCGCAGCGCTTTGCGTCTTAACCGCAATCGGAATCGAAAACGAGGTTTCATTTGGATCATCACTATCAGTTAATTTACTGGTATCAATGCTAAAAGTCATCGTTTTATTATTCTGAAAGGTTGCATCAGTTCCCCAACGGGTATCAGCCGTTACTTGCCCATTATCATTTTTATAAACTTGGACTTGATTATTGTTCGCACTCCCCTTATCAAAAGTGCCGTCGTTATTAGTCAATTGAATTGTCCAAGTCAATTTGCTGTAATACTTCTTCAACAGCTGAATACTATTTTGCTCATTATAAGTTCCCCCTGGCAACTCAAACTGATCCCAGGCAACCATCGCTGGTTGGGTATAGTCATACATAAAATTGTTCGAAAACGAAGCCGGACTCTTATAGTACTTCGGATCAAGTTGAGCCAAGTAGGAATAACCATTTTCGTTATAAGGCGTTGGCGTCCCATTCGTCAGGTAATTCGGAAAGTTTAAGCCACCCTTATTCATAAACATGACTTGGCTAAACGACTTCATCGCCCCTGGCTTATTTTGGGGATTATACACTTGAAAGTGATCCTGCGGGTTGGTGTTCAAGTTAGGATTATTAATCCCATCGGAGTAGTTGTACGTATATGTACCTGATCGATAAGCACTCGTGATGGCGTAGGTTTGCTGTTTAGCCTCATTATCTGAATTTGCCTTAATCATCAGCATTACCCGAACTTCAGGATCTTTAAGACTTTCATAGTAGCCGTTTTTATCGGGCTGTTTATTGGCAGTTAAGATAACTTTGGTGGTTCCATCGGCTTCTGTGTCAATTTGTGACGTGAAAATATCACCTGAACTGGCAAGGTTAAGGCTACCAGTGGCGGTCCCAATTGGCGACTCCTTATTGTTAGAGTCTCGGTTTTTAATCGTAAAAATAAACTGGTCACCGTAATGGATCACTTGGTTTTTGCCACTCGTATCAAATTTAAAGTTATATTGAAATGAAAACCCATTCTTATAAACGGTGTTCTTATCCAATGTGGTCGTCGCAGTGGGCGCACTAGTTGCATCCGCCGCAGCTTTGCCAGGGATTAACGACACCATCGACATTAACATCACAATCGTGACAACCAACAAATAGGCAACCCGATGATTCAACATCCGGCTGCAAGACTTCCTCACCATAACCGACTCCTCCTAAACAAGTCACATTTACCGATGGCCAGGCTCAAAATGATCGTTGCTTGGCCATCTGTTTGGTCACAAAACTGGTAGTCCCCCCGAAAACAACTAATTTTGCGAAATTCTTCATATCTAACAACTTGTAAATTATTAGTACATAACCATCTTTATAATATAACTATCTCAGCATTGTCGCAAAATATTTTGATTCCAATAGCGACATTTAAAAAAGGCACCGGTCAATAAAGAAGCGGGTTATTAAATTTTCTTCCCGATGCCAACTCAAAATCTATAAAAATAAGTCCTTATTCAAAACTAAATGGACCAGCCAACCATCCAAACTTGAATGTTCAACCGGTCCACTTGATTTCTATCCTTTGTCTTAGCTATGCTATGACGGCCGATTGTTTTCAGCAACACGCTCTTGAACATCTAAAGATACGTCAGCTGAATCAGTCGCCGGTAAATGCCGAATTGCATGCTTCAATAGGAATGGGGCAATTATCGTTGATAAAATAATGACTAAAATCAAATCTGAATAATAGGTCCCAGATAATAGTCCCGATGAAAACCCAATTTGAGCGGTGATTAACCCCATTTCACCACGAGAAATCATCCCCGAACCAATCATGTAACTGCTGGAAAGCCCAAAGCCATTAAGAAGTGCCCCTAATCCACAACCAAATAATTTACTGATGCAGGCCAGAAATGTTAACACCGCCACAAAAACAATCGAGTTGCCAAGATGCGCCAACGACATATTTAGGCCGATACTAACAAAGAATAACGGCACAAATACCGCATAGCCAATCGGTTCCATATGGTTTTCGATTGTCTCGCGATAAGGGGTGTGCGCAACCGCAATCCCAGCAAAAAATGCCCCGACGGCACCACTCAACCCCACGACATCAGCAGCCCAGGCCATCCCCAAGCAAATGACCATCGACGTAATCGTTACACTCGCAGTCATTAATAGCCGCTCGCCGATTTGCATCAAATAAGGCACAATCCAGCGAACCATTAAATAGGTCCCGCCAAAAAAGGCAACCTGTTCGGCAAAAATCAGTAAAATATTTGTGGAACCGCCGCTAGTTTTGACTCCTTCAGTTCCCATAATACTAATCATAATCGAAAGTAAAATAACCCCAATAATATCATCAGCTACCGCGGCTCCTAAGATTGTTGCGCCTTCTTTGGTATCTAATGAGTGATAATCCCGCAAAACTTCAACGGAAATCGACACCGAAGTTGCGCTAAAGACAACGCCAATAAAGGCCGCCTCCAAGGGAGAAAATGCATAAGCCAACGTCGCCCCGCCAATCATGATCACCGGGAAAATAACCCCAATGATTGCGACAATAACGGCTGGCCGGAGGTACTTTCGCAACAGCTTAAGGTTGCTTTCCAGACCGCCGATAAACATTAAAATAATGACCCCGATTTGCGAAAACAGATTCAACGAAGAATCTAATCGAACCCAATTCAGCATAGCTGGCCCTACAATGATCCCCACAACAATTTGGCCAATAACTGAGGGCACGCCGATCCGATTAGCTAAATGTCCTGATAATGTCGTTAGTATCAATAATAAGCATAGCGCCCCGATAAAATCCATGCGATAACTTCCTTTCATAAAAGTGGATACGACCTATTTTTTTATAGGTCGTATTATCTTCGAGCCGACTCATGGTTTGTTACTTGACGATCCGTTCACCAACTATTTTTCAATTGCCATATAAAAACGTCCCTAGAAATCCACCTGATTTCTAGGGACGCTGATTCGTGTTACCACCCAACTTTACAGTAACCTCACAATTACTGCCTCATCGTGTACGGCTAAACTAACAATACACTGACGTGATAATGGACGTCGCCAACAAATACTCACTAACCCGTTCGCACTTGTCGCTTAGAGGCTACGTTCGTTGCCTAGCCATGAACCATTCACACCAAACCGATTCTCGCTGAAAAGGCCTGAACAACTACTCTCCTCGTCTTAGCAAATTCTCATATTCTTTGATTGGGTTAATGGTATTACGTTTGCCGTTAGGTGTCAATTGTTCGCTGATCGTTTTCAATTTAGCAAACCGGAAACTGACTGTTTTAAATGAAGCCCCTGGCATCATTTCATAGGATCAGACCGGATTCAAACGAGGCAAAAAGAACTTTGCATTGCTTATTATGACTTCACTACCCGAACACTCTGCTGACTATAATCTAAATGCCAGCCCTTTGGCAGTCCCTTAACGTGGGTGAACTTGCCAGCATGTTTCTTGAATGACAAGAGCTTGGTACCAGATTTGAGGCCTTTAGTTGAACTAATCACTAAGTTCCCGTTTAACTTTGCGTTACCGGAAACGGAAACTTGATCGTTACCCGCCAAACTCAAAGATCCTTGCTTAGTTTGCGTGTAGTTGCCTTTAATCTGAACGGTTCTTGTATCCAATTTAACGGAACCATCAGTTAAAGTTAGATCCCCATTTCCAAAGGCAGCGTTATTCTGAGCAACCAATGAACCACCCTTAACCGTTGTGCCACCATTATACGAATTCTTACCAAGCAGGGTAAGCGAACCGCTGCCATCCTTGGTTAGGCCGCCCTTGCCAGAAATATTGTTTTTCCAAGTATCGTTGGCATTAAAGCCGCCCTTTGCCGCATCCATATTAACCGTGGTGTTGGTGAGGAATTCACCGAAACCATTAGCCGCTTTAAACAGGTTCAAACGCCCCCAGCCCTCGGTATCGTCGCCCATTGGGTAACCGGACGATAAGCCGGTCGTCTCAAGCACTTCTCGGCGCTGAATATCTGAAAGGTATGGCAAGCGCGTCTTCAATAAAACTTCGGCGCCTTTTGGCACAACCATTGCTTTAGTGGTGTCCCCGATTGGCGCAAAGCCGTATGTTAGCCGATAAGTATAATCGGTTAAGTTCTTTTGATAGTCACTGAAAGAATCTTGGGCACTGGCATCTTTTTGACTTGGCAAATCCGCCTGCGCATCTTTGTACGCCTGATCTGCCAATTGTTTGTTGTTTGGATCATTTAAGGTTGCTGCGGTCATTGCCGTTCCGATCACCCGACCACCCATGACCGCCAGTGGTGAATGCCGACCAGCAAGCACCCGGTCATAACCAACTTCTGAAGAACGGGTAATCAACTGTTGGTAACGTTGTGGAAATACGTAGGCGAGCGTTTCGCCAGTTTCAAAGGCGGCCGTTGTGTGGCCGCTTGGAAAGTCATAGTCATCTTGCTTAGCGGCTGCCATAACGTTTGCCAAATATGGATTTACTTTCACTTGGCTGCTTTGGCGATAAGGCCGGGTAAATTGAATATAGGCTTTGGGCGTTCCAGTTCCCGACCAATCAGACGCTTCGGCAGTATCAACCAGCTTGACAACTGATCCCAGTTTTGAATTCTCATCAGCCCACTTCATGGAACTATAAGGCGAATTGCCAGGCAATGGCGCGTCTGGAATCGAGTTAAAATCAGTTTGCGCATCCGCGTCCTTGATGAATGCGTTGGCATAAGGGCCAAAACCGCTAATTAAGTTATATCGTAAGTCTCTTCGATCGGTCAGATAGGATCGATCAACTTCGGCTTGGGACGCGCCGTTAGTAATCTGGATTGATTTATCCAAGTTTTCCTTCAGCAAGCTCGCATTTTTAGCTGTTTTGGTTGTTGGGTCCCAATAGCTCAAAAACGTGTTGTTAAATAATGCAATTGCCGGATTGGTTTCCGGCGTATTGTTGGTTTTGACGTTTTGCTGGTACTGATCAACAAAGTAACCATAAGAAGCAGCTTGTGGCGCTAGGGTCTTTGCAAGGCTTGAATCATCATTCGCACTACTAGCCTGCGAATTGGTCTCAGCACCAAACAAAGCCGCTCCCGACAACGTAAAGACAAAGGCACTCTTAATGACTGTTTTTAAAACCGAATTCCGTTTAGCTGGCATAACTAAACCTCCCAATATAATAACTAATAAATGCTTATCAGAACGGCAATAATGAACAATACGGCCAACGCAAGCGCCCAACCCAACTTGGGCGTATGCTTGATTTCATTAATCATAGTTGACATCAGTTTCACCATCTTTCAAGTAGTCGCCGATAACCATTCTTGAATCATCTTTAGAGTACCTGATGCTTGTAAATTATTGGTGTATTAGTTGTAAAAAGTGGGTAAATTGTGGGGGGGCGGAAACTGAAAACTGGCAAGTTTTCAGTTTGGATATAGGCTCATCTACCTGATGCTTTCACTTGAATTTAATTATTAATTCATGTCTTAAATTCTCAGCTTGAGATTTATCCTGATCTACTCTAACATGTTTTCTAGTTGATATGCTTTATTCAAAGATTAAAAAATTTCTGTTCATAGAAGCCAACTCTACTTATTTTTTAAAGTCACTTCCATTAGAAACAAGAAAAGGATTAAGAAAAATGACGCCAACCCAACTAACCGCCATAAACAGATCAATTAAGACCTTTCCAATAATAATTCCCAATGCAGTTGAAAGGTCACTATTAGAAAAAGCCATTAAGAATACCCGGTTAAAATAATTAAGCAAGATATTAATAGAAAACCCTATTATTAGTACGCCAACTAATTTACCTAGGAGCCATTTTCGTTTGAACTTTGACCAGTTTCCATAAAGTGTCAACAATATACAAATATTAACAATTAACAGGAATGACATGATGGATGAATGAAACCCCCTAATATAAAAAGTATGCAGGTATGATACGATAAGTAGCAAAATATTGATCACATACGAGGCCCTAACAACTTTGCTGTAACGCTTGTTTTGACGATCTTGGTCTTCATAATACGAAAGCATGCGATCATCCCGGATCAAATCATCAGTTGCCACATCAAACAGGTCGCTAAGCAAAACAATCATGTTAATGTCAGGATAGCTTCTACCATTTTCCCAACCAGAAACAGTTTTTCTGGACACATGTAACTTATCAGCCACATCTTGTTGTGTCATGTTTTTATTTTTTCGACATTGCTTTAGCTTATCCGAAATAACCACTTTCCTCACCCCATTTACATATGAACAACGTTACTTCAAAATTTAAACCAGCTTAAATCAAAGAAGGTTAATTACTTATGAAAGAAAAATCATTTACTCGTTTTCAAAAATACTCATTAATTATAGGATACATACTTATCTTACTAAGTATGGTCATCAGCAACCCTTTTTTATCAATGACCATTAATATCGTCGTAACTGTTTGGCTATTACTAATTATCTTCACACCTCAGCAGCGAGAGAATAAAAGTCGCTTTAAAATCTTTGTTTTTCCATTAGTCGCTTATTCCGGGGTTCAAGTGGCTAGCTTCTCAGCTTCCCACGAGACAATCTATGATCTATTCGCAAACCTATTCCTCTTATTGTTTCTATGTTGGGCTGCTTTCTTGATTTATCTTTATCAAAAGAGTCGCTAAGCGTCGTCTCACCTAATCCAGGTTCGCTAACTTGATTTCCGATTTGCAATTGATTTTATATGTCTTAAACACTCAGCCCGCAATCTACTTGTATTATAGGCAATGTACTGCAATGATGATAACAGAAAGCTTAATAGTCCATTTCATCTTGAAAGGAGCTGTCTATGATGACTCTTATCATTGAACATCCTATTTGGACGATTCTTGTTATTGTAATAATCGCTGGTTTTTCGATTCTTTCTTCATTATATTGTAAAGCTTGGCGAGTCTTTCCTTGGAATGACGGTAACCAACCATCGTTCTGGAAAGTCGTCATGATTCAATTTGTGATTGCTGCGATTGGTGTCACTATTATTGTTTCACAATTATTTAACTCATAGAACTTTTCTGCAAATTACTGGCTTATAGATAAACGCTTCTATATAAAAGATACACTAAGATAGTCAAAAGTTGCCTAGGCGGCGTTTTCTGAACGTCTGCGTCACTTGTTCTTACTTCGGGAGGCCCGATTCATGAAAGTCGCATATAACTCACATTTCTATAAAAGCTTCTACTTTTGGTTTGGCATCTTCTGCTTCGCTATCACCGCTTGGCTTAACACTAAATATTCGCTGGGTAATTTAAACCTGGCCACTTCGATTATTTTTTCTGGGCTTTTAGTATTTATCGGCATGTTCATGGATCGCCAATAAAACTGCTAAGCCTCACTCAAAAATGACCAACCATTTTGCTCCAAAATAAAAGCACCGATTACCTCTAAAAACTGGTATGAACCCAGCTCTTGACAGTAATCAGCGCCTTTTTTTCCATTCTAGTAACCTAGTTGCTTGATGATGTCGTTGCATTCCCAGCAGCCTTGGCAGCTGCTGCCTTACTTGCTTCATCACCATTAATCATATTGTACTTCTTTTCATAATGAATCATGGCAAAACCAGCTAAGCCAAAGATTGCAACGATGCCGACGAAGCCCCACATCGTAACTTTAATCGTGCTTGGTAAAACAAGCAGTGGGGTAAACATGGCTAAGACCCCGCAAAGGAAACGAGAAACCCCATTAATAAAGCCTTGAATACTTGCTCGAATCTCATCGGGGAACGATTCTTGAGTCCAAACCTTGTAGATGGCCTCACCAGACAGCATACTGCCAACACCCCAAATCAGCATAAACGCAACGATCAAAGCAATCGAAGTGGCTCCAAAGACTGCCAAGCCACCCATGGCAATCAAGGCAAAGATCACGCCAAGGGTGAACCAAGTGTTTCGCTTGGCAGAACCAGCGATCGTGACGTAAAAGCCAAGGATAAACAAAGCGGCAATGTGCAATCCCAGTCCAATTCCAGTTGATAGCGTTTGTGAGGCGCCAGCCTTAACAAACATGAACGTGGTGAACTGGCCAAACGTATTTGCCACGAAATTCCAGAAGATGTAGTAGATCGCAATGGCAGCAAACAACCGAATGTAAATCTTACTTCGGGAGCTCTTGAACAAGACTTGAATAACGGAAGCCTTTTTGGCTGGATTTTCATCCAGCTCAGCTTCCTTGGCCGCTAATCGCTCAGCAGCTTCCTTGTGCAAAACGCGAATCCCCTTGGTGAAAGTTCGCCAAACCCAGAGAACTAAGGCGACGACGGCAAAGAACCCAAAGACAATTCGACCACCAGTGACGCTCATCGTTGAAACAACAAAGGCGGCTCCAGTTGAAACAAACTGACCAACTTGCCAGAAAATCTGGGTTGAGGCAACCATTTCAGAAGCCAGCTTTTGATTTGGCGCATCCCTAGAAATCACCGTTAACGATACCGGTAAATCAGTCCCGGAAGCCACACCACAAATCACGACCCCTGCCAACAACATCAAATAGCCGTTTGAAAAGACACAGATCCCAGCACCAATTGCGTATAAAAAGTTAACCCAATCAAAAATAGCAACGATCCCAACTTTATCGGCAAACCGACTACCAAAGATCGACCCAAAGGCAATCGCAAACGTCAATGCGCCAGAGATAACCCCTACTTGGCCGTTCGTTAGATTTAGTCCCATCTGCCAAACGGTAATCGTACTTGCTAAACCAACGATAATGCCAGAACCAAGCATTGATCCCAGGCCAGCCGAGACACTCAGGTTCCAATATTTTCCTAAATTTTTCATAATCCCGATCTCCTTATTATCCACTTCTGGACAAATTAATGAATAAGTGAACGAACGTTATTTGCTTCGGTATAAAATTTGATAGTTTCCAGATCCCAACCCCAGTTGGTGATGATCTGGCGGCATCCCCTCCAAATCTGTGCCATCACGATTTCTAACACTCAATAACTGACTGTCAGCAGGTAAAATCACGGTTGCCCTTGTATTCATCGGCACATTAACCTTTACGACCCGTTGTTCACCGGCAACGTCAAAGGAAGCTTTGATAATGCCTCTGGCAGAAGGAGTTTCAACCTTCAAGTGCCGCAACTTCCCCGGTCGAATTTTAACGGTAAAGCTTGCAAATCCAGGCTGGGTTGGATTGATGCCCATGATGCCTTGAACGATGGTTAATCCAGGCGTTGCCCCCCATGGATGAGACATGGTCATATTGGGCTTATAGTGATTACTCCAAGCTTCTGGGGCAATCGTTGCTTTTAGCGTGTTTAAAATAGCGGCAAACGTCTTTTGATCTTGACGGTCATCTGGATTAATCAGCAGCTTAACAGCCTCATCGGCGTGACCACTATTGATGAGACCTTTTAACATGAAGTAAATAAAGTAGATACTGCCAACAAAACGACCATCGTTGGCGACAAACTGGCTCATGTGATCAGCCATCTGCTGATTGGTATAGACGCCGTAACACAATGCATAGGCGGTCGCGTGGTGAGACGTATGTTGGTTCACCGACAAATCTGCGTTGAGAGAATCATAGAAACGACCAGTGGCTGGATTGTACAGCCGCGCAATTAATTCCTTTTTAATCCGAGCGGCCCGCCTGCGATAATGGTCCGCGTCACTTGGGTGGCCACAGACGTCAGCGATTTTGCTCATTGTGAGATAAGCCCCATAAAAAATTGCGTTAAATGGGGTATTGTATTGCCCCTCCACAAAACCATCCCGTTCTGGGATCGGCCAATCAATCAGGCCATCATTAGTCACCAAGCCAACTTGTTCGTCAAAATTATCGACGCCCTTCGTGTTACGCAGCGACCCTTTAAAGTCTTGTGAAGCACCATCGAAACTCTCATCACTTTTACCGCGGTTCAATTTATAAGTGAGATCGGTGTATCGTTTCTTCAAAAATTCATCGTTACCGGTATATAAGTAGTCCTGCCAAGCCATTTCAATACTGTACAACTTATAATCTTCCGGCCAAGTTGGGTTATCAATGAGGTAGTCCAGGCTGTGCCGGTTCAATGAGTACTTGGACGACACGACAAAGCTGGTGTTGCCGTTAACCAGTAGGTCCCCTTCATAAGGCCGCCGCTCCCTAGCTTGGGAATCCACGTAAACGTCTTGGTTCGTGGCTTTAATCGTATACTTAGACATCTCGTATTCACGGTTTAGTAATGCGTTATCACTCTCAAAACTGGATTCTTGCGACTCAAAGGGCTGTTCAATCGCCCAGCCAAAGATGTCGTTTCGATGGAGTTCTCCTTGAAAGCCCAATAACTCAATATACCGAAAGTTCTTGACCTGCAGAGTTGTGAACTTATTTTGGCCCTTTATAAATGTCCAGTTTTCAACATAGTCCGGACCTGCTGCCAAGTGATGCCGAACGTGGCCGTCTTCTTGCAGTTGTTCTCCCATTAAAACGGTGGTGCGTTGATTAATGGGACTCTTGAGATTGACTTTTAAACTGCCAACGATCTCTTTTCCCAAGTCAATTAAGTAATCCTGATCCCCTAATTTGATCACCTTTTTTTGCGGCTCATCGACCTCAAAACGCCGAGTGTTTTCACTCCGGTACGGTATCAAAACTTCCTGTTCGGTAATCATTTCCTTAGGGTTCAGCCAAGCAGTGTCCCAAAGATCATCGTTATAAGCTATCTCTGACCAGCCTTGGGGGTAATACCGCATATCAACATTTTCGGCAATCATCCCAAAGTACAGGCTGCGAATTTTAGTACCATAATCGCCAAATGCGGTACTGCCATCAAGTACTTTCCAATCCTGATTCGTCGTGATGAGTTGTTTTTTGGTCCCGTCGTTTAGGTAAACTTCTAATCGGCACCAAAAAGCTTTCCGATCAGATTTAGCAGTTGCCAAAGCGGCAATCACGTTTTCACCATCGATCAAGTTTTCGGTAACGTCGTATTTACTGTAATAGATGCCAATCTGATCCGAACCATTGTAGTGAACCTGCCGATGGGGCGAACCGACGCCGACATTGGTACCGTTCACCAACAAATCAAATCCTTGAATAAACAGTGGTTCGTTACCCCTTGAAAAGGCGGTCATGACAGCCGTGTCTACATCAACTAAATTCAAATGAAAGCGGGGGCTGCGGAAAAAAGCAACGTTCCCTAATTTAGGCAACTCATTATCGACCTTCGGTGTTTGTTGCGCCCAGATGCCTAAAATCGGGGTTGCCATTGGGCGATCTGCGCAAATAAACTTTTCCGGCTGTGAAAAATCACTCACGTTACCGAAATTATCCTTAATCCGGACTTGCCAGTAGTACAGTTCGCCAGGCAGCAATTGCTGATCTAAGCTTGGAATTTTAACGCCGGTATTTTGATCTGAAGTGATCCAACCACTATCAAAAACATATTCTTGGTTAGCCAGTTGATGAAGTCGCTTGGCAATCACAATTTGATAAGCCGTTTGTTCACTATTGACAATGTTGCTGTGATCCCACCAGCTAAACCGGGGTGTTTGGGTGACGTTATAAGCAAATGCCAATAAATTCACGTTTAAATGAGTGGGTATTAATAAAGTTTTGTTACGATCCGTCATTCGTGTTGTCCTCTCTTTTAATCAAAATTAATCATCCGGCCAGACCTTGTCATATGAAACACCGGTCAACTCTTTAACCGTCTTGGCCACTTTAGGGTCAACATCCTTCTTACTGCCACCCTTTCGCAGCCGCAGAATTTCTTGTAGTACGATTTGGTGGGTTTGCTTGTTCAGTTTAAAGGTTAGCGCTTCTAGTAATGCCAATAAAATAAGGCCGCCAGTTCCAAATAGTAAGATTGCCGCAATCGCATGTTGTGCCTGCAATGACTGGGTCGCCGCATTTTTGGCAAAACCGTTATTATCCAAGATAAAACCAACTGCAATTGTTGCCACGGCAACCGTTGACTTCCGGGTGAAGCTCATCACTGCCGCAAAGATGCCTGCGCGCCGACGCTTCGTGACAATTTCATCAAGATCTGGGATAAATGGAAAGACATTCCATGGGGTAAATTCCAACGTTGCACGACCAATCTGGTAGAACAGTGAAATAAAGAACAGGATCAAGATGACGTGGTTGGTCACGTGCAGCTGAAAGACTAGGTAATAACAAATTAGCATCAGCAACATCAACCCGTAGCCCACTTCATACAGAAACTTTGGCCCATACTTTACCATGCCAAAGCCAGCGACAATTGTGACCACCAACCCAATCAACGAAAGTGACAGCAAATTGGCAGCCACCGTTGCCGATAACCCTAAACAATAAATACAGAAGTAGGCAAAAACCGTGTTAAACGTATCTTTACCAGTAAATGAGAACAAATAAATCAATAGGTGCTTTCTAAAGCTTTTAATCTTA
Source organism: Lentilactobacillus fungorum (assembly GCF_016860605.1). Classification (GTDB taxonomy): domain Bacteria; phylum Bacillota; class Bacilli; order Lactobacillales; family Lactobacillaceae; genus Lentilactobacillus; species Lentilactobacillus fungorum. The sequence continues at coordinate 413,795 of NZ_BNJR01000012.1, read as the reverse complement.
AGCGTTGACCCATAATCACATAGAAGTCCCCAGAATCGTTTGAATAGTGGGCCTTGATTAACCGAATCCTTTTCCAATTCAGCGCGCATCTCTTTGGTCACCGGTTTTTCCCAGGTAACTGAGTAACAAACATAAACGCCAATCGCAAAAATAATCGCAAACAATGTCCCATTAACTAAGAACGGAATTGGACTGTGCTGTCCCATAATGGCAAATAATTGTCCAGGAATAAACGTTGCTAGAAACGTCGCGCCAGCGGAGATAAACATTCTGGCTGATGATAACTTGGTTCGCTGGTTATAGTCGTCAGTCATTTCGTTTGGCAACGTTTCATAAGGAATCATCATCGCACTAGAAATCACTTCAAAAATCATATAGGTTGCGAAATAATACCAGTAGTTCATCCCCGCGATCCATAACGTAATGTACAGTAACATCAGCGGTGAACCGATTAGTAAGAAGAAGTGACGGCGACCAAATCGTTGTCCCAGCTTCGTTTTATAAAAATTATCGGTTAGGCTGCCCATCAATAAACTACAAATGGCATCGGCAACTCGGGCAGCGCCAATGATTGAAGCACCTTGAACCGCGGTCAAATTACAATATGACGTGTAGAAGAAAAGCATCCACGCACCAATAATGGTCATTGAACCGCCACCCACAAAATCAACAATGCCATATCCAATTCCCCGCCAAACGGTAATTTTCCGTGGCGTATAAACCTTGTTTTGCTTTAACATTCCTCACAATCTCCTATCGTGTCTTCGATGAAAACAAAAAGGCTGACCTCCTACCTATATTTTTGTTTAACGCGTCAAACTGATATATCAACACTCATAAGATTATCTTGTGAAGTCAAGTTGGGCAATGAAGCGTTTTCAAAGAAATTGGTTGATAATGCTGATAGTCCTTGGTATGATTGCTGCTATCGCACTTTTAGACTATTTTCGACGCAGCGTATAATATGTAGATTTGATACATTCAGTCAGTGAAATAAGATACGATTGCACAATCTTTAGCACAAAAAATGGCATCATTAAAAAAAGCCATCAATCAAGATGACATTTACTAAAATATTGATAAAGTAGCTAGTAAAAACAGTAATAATCTGCTGTTGCTCGTTCTTTGACAAGTCACTGATTCTTTTTCTTTCGATCGGATCCCGGGGCAACGTTGTAATAACTAATATACTTCCTATAGAAAAATGTCCGGTTGTTAATACCAACTTCTTTACTAATTTTTGAAATCGGCAAAGTGGTCGACGTGATTAAAATGTTGGCATTAATCAGTCGTTGTTTGGTTAACACATTGGAAAATGTATCGCCCACTTCTTTTTTAAACAAATTACTGAGGTAGTTGCGATTATAGCCGTATTTAGCTGCTAATTTTTCAAGTGAGACATCGCGATAATTATCGTTAATCTCCTTCAACATTTGAACAGCTAATTCTTGCTGCTTCGACATTTCCTTGTGGATATCCACTTTATAATTACGAACAAGTTGGGCAATTAAAATGGAGAGATAGGCACTAATAACCGTGTCCGCAAAGTCTCGTTGGAGATAATATTCTTCAATGATGCGATCCAGGGTTTCTTGAACTTCGCTTTCATCTTCATGGCCAAACAGTAAATAACGAATCTCACTACGATCACCAATTCGCCGATTTAACAAGAATTCATACAAGACACTTTTACTACTTCGGAGGTCACTTAAAAGATCGAGATTAATTTCTCTGTCTCGAAATAAGATATTAATCAATAAATCATTGGTTCCTAAATAGCTCACAGAGTGCTTACAGCCAACGTCTAAAAGCAAGACATCGCCCTGTTCCAAGTGAACCGGCTGGCTATCAACTACTTCGTCACATGATCCGCGAAGCATGTAATTGATTTCTAAGAATGTATGGGAGTGCGTTGGATAGGGCGCATAGCGATTATGTTTACTCACGTAGATGCTTTTATTTTTAAACAAAACGTCACTAATAATCGGCGTCTTTTCTTCCCGCGACAGCTTGGTATCATAGACGTCCAACGGCATATCGTTGTGAAATTCTAAACTTTTGAGCTGTTCTTTTTCCAATTTGGTTGGCTTCATCAAAGTATTTAATATTGTATCAAGCATAATTGTTCTCCCCATCTGAATAATCGTTATCATAGGATAACGCATTCAAGGAGAATAACCTATACTAATTTAGTCGCTACCAATTGGCATTCTAGTGGGTTTGGAAGCGTATTCTAAAATATGTAACATATGTACATATTAATAATTAGGATTAATTGGTAAATTATAGCGGATATATGCACTATTAACTTTATCTTTTTAATGCGAATTGTATCATTTATACAGCATCATCATTAAATCAAATATTTAATCAATCAATTAAAATTAAACGCCCCATCATCAATTGATGAGACGTTTTTTAATGGGTGGTTAAGTGGCAGTACATTGGTATGTGGTTTTGAGGCTCTCTCTTTATTAGCAATCACAATTGTCGCCCTTAGACCCAAGCAAATGTAAACGGGCAACTTTGATAGCCATGAATTATATAAACGGCAGTTTATCTAGGTTTCCAAAAAACCACCATTGCTATTAACTTGACTATTTTCTTCTTTGAGAATAAAGGCTACTTGCCACCTAGCAAGATTCTTAAACCTATGATGACTATCGCCAAATAGGCGAAGAACCATAAGCGATTAATTGGGTTGCAACTATGTAACCAATCTCTCTCACTTTTCCACCCAATAAACACAGTTGGCCACCGTCTTAGTCGCGTATGGCACCGCGTCATGGAACGCCACGCCGACATACAACCGATCACCCAGCTGAACGCCCTCCGTTTCAATGTTTTGGTTAATCCACGCTGGATTATTGAGCCATAACGGCTTAGCGGTGTCGCTCCCCCACTGAAATTGATTAATGGCTGGCTGATCAGCTTGTGGGTGCTGATCATTGACGGCTGCTTGCCCACTGGAAACAAATATCGTAAACGTGTCTGAAAGTGCGACGCCTTGAATCGACGGTGACGTCAACCGTCGGGTAAAGGCTGGTACAACTATGTAAGGATTGGCTACCGAAGAAGAAAGCAACTGACCGGCCTGGCTAAGATCAACCGCGCCACCAACGGCAGCAACTTGATCCAATCTTTCATTTAACTTTTGATGATCGTACAAACTAAAATGAGCACTGCCATCCCTGGCAACCGCCGCAATTAGCAACGTCCGTTTATCCGGTGACAAGGCGCCTTCCACTCGTTTTAAGTCCCCATACGATTGACCAGTCGGGGTTGTGTGATCAAGCATGGTCAAACGAGTTGGCAAATTTCGCTTTTGTCGGTGAAACCACCATCGCCGATCAGGTTCAAACCTGATTCTAGCAAGTTGGCTGCCCCACTTAATATCTGGATAATCCGACAAATTAGGCTCGGCCACGACCCACCAATAATCAATTCCTTGATGGCAAAAGTACGCCAAAGTTTGACCATGACCAAAGTTTTTTAGCGTCATGTGCTGCGCGTGTCGAAAATCAAGATTGTGCCCATTTATCCTTTGAGGTTTCTTGACCCGAGAGATTATTGCATCTTGATTTTGGTTGAACAGTTGTAAGGCATAGACAGATTGGTCGCCGATATAAACCTTTTGGACAACGGTTTTCTTCGGCAAATTAATGAGCCGATACATCAGCTGAGCTGCAACTTGGGTCATTGATGGTTCCTCCTTTTCATACTCATTTCAGTAGCTTTTTCAAATTCTAAAAATAAATTCACAATCTATTTTCAAACACGATCTTATTATATCAAGCTTTCAATGATCATTTACAAATTTTGTGAAATCAACGGCTTGAATTTCATTTCAAGATAAGTTATCCTTTGATTCATACTTTCAAAAAGTAAGCATATTAAATTTTAGGAGTGATTCAATCATGGCAAAAATGACTGCGGGCCAAGCCCTGGCAAAAGTTTTAGTTAGCTGGGACATCGACCATCTATACGGCATCACCGCCGATTCCATCAACAACACCGTTGACGGCCTTTATCAAGAACGCGATAAGCTTCATTATATTCAGGTTCGCCATGAGGAAGTCGGCTCCTTGGCAGCAACGGCTGACGCAAAACTAACCGGCAAAGTTGGTATTAGCTTTGGTTCTGCCGGCCCCGGAGCAACGCATTTGTTCAATGGGCTTTATGACGCCAAGATGGACCATGCACCAGTGGTTGCCATCGTTGGCCAATCCGCAACCCCGATTATGAATACGTATTTTTTCCAAGAAATGGATCAAGATCCACTATTCGTCGACTTGACCGATTTTCATAAACAAGTGACGAATCCCGACCAAATTCCATACGTCATGGACGAAGCCATTCGCTACGCCTATCGCACCAAAGGGCCAGCGGTAATTATCATCCCCGATGATTTAGCCGGACAAGAAATCGACTTTGAACCTTACAAAACAGCTAAAGTCTTAAACTCGGCAACGACCCAAATTGTCGATCAAACATCAGTCGACGCGGTTTATGACCTATTAAAACAAGCCAAGCACCCAGTTGTTTGGGCAGGCCTTGGTATGAAGGACGCCCGCGACGAATTGGTCGCCTTCTCAGAAAAGTTTAGTGTTCCCGTATTGACAACCGCCCCGGCGACTGGCATCATGCCAACTGATCACCCCAACTTTATGGGTTCCAGGGGTCGTTTGGGCACCAAGCCAGCTTTTGAAGTGACCCAAGCCGCTGACCTAATTATTTTGGCTGGTACCAATTACCCATTTAGCCGCTTTTTGCCAAAGGGTATTAAGTTTATCCAAATTAATAATAGCGTTGAAGATCTCGGCAAGCAGCATGACATTGATTTAACGGTCTTAGCCGATGCGAAGGCCTTCTTTGCCAAGTTGAACGAAGCCGGCGCCCCAATTGCGCCAACCGCGTTTCTACGGGCTGCTCGAAAGGACAAGGTGAACTGGGATGCTTGGTTGAATAAAGTCGCCGATGATGAAATCGACGGCTTGGCACCAGAGGCCGTGATTCGGGCAATCAAGGACTATAGTCATGACGATGCCGTCTTTGGCCTTGATGTTGGTAACAATCTGATGTGGTCAATCCGTCAACTACCATTTAATCATAACCAAAAATTGAGCATGTCCGCTTGGTTCGGCACGATGGGCTACGCTTTGCCTGCCAGTATCGCTGCCAAATTGAGTTATCCTGAGCGCCAAGTCTTTAGTGTTGCCGGTGATGGCGGCTTCTCAATGGTTATGCAGGATATTCTAACGCAAGTTCAATACCAATTGCCAATTATTAACGTGGTCTTGGAAAACAAAGCGTTTGGTTACATTCAACATGAAAAGCTCACTGCTAATCAGGATCCGTATGGAATTCACTTTATCGGTGCCAATTGGGCGGGATTCGCTAACGACATGGGGGCCATTGGCATCAAAGTCTCTGACGGCCAATCCCTCAAAGCCGCCTTCGAGCAAATTGCCAAGTTAGAAGCCGCCGGCAATACCAAGCCAATTTTGATTGACGCTAAGGTTAAAAATCAGGACCCAGTCGACACCAGCTTTATGCCAATCGATCCCGATCAATTTGACCAGGCCACCATCGAAACGTATCAAAAGCAATCAAATTTATTTGACCAGCCGGCCTTTTCGGAACTGTTGAAACGAGAGGAATTATAGTTCAAATTAGGACTCAACTTGAAGGCTACGATAAGTCAGGTTTTACTGGTCGTTATCAATTAGCTCACCACTGATAGTTAACTTGAAGCTACTACAAACAGCTAATTCTTACAATTTAGCATATACCGTAATGATTCCAAAACCCGGAATTGTTACGGTATTTGTTTCAAAGCAAACCACCTCGCAGTTCAGGATCCGTCTCAATCAACCGCTTGCCATCAATACTCCCCTGACGATCGATTCCTGCAGTTTCAAACCAAAATCCGATACCGCCTAATTAATTGATTTTTAACCCATAATCATTACACTAGAGTTTGGAATAGTCTGTTTAATTTGCTGGATTTTGCATAACAAAAGGAGCGATTAAGTTATGAAAGCATTCGGATATGAAGAAAATGGCGGTCCTGAAGTTTTCAAAGAATATGAAGTCCCCGTGCCAGAAGTCACTGGTAATCAAATTCTGATTAAAACCCAAGCATTTAATATGAATAACTTTGAAGGGCTGCAACGGGCTGGTAACTTTAAAGCCGTCGATCACCGTATTATCCCCGGTAGAGACGTTGCCGGTATTGCCGAACAAGTCGGTAGTGAGGTTAAAGGTATTAAAATTGGTGATCGCGTTACCGCCCACGGTCATCATGCCTATGCCGAATACGCAATTGGTGAAGACACGAACACCGTTGTGATCCCGGACAGTGTCTCTTTTGCTCAAGCGGCAGGCATCGTTACCCCTGGTTTAGCAGCTTACAAGGGCGTTCACCTATTTGGTAATGTCATGCCGGGGCAAACCGTTGTAATCAAGGGCGCTTCGGGCGGCGTTGGCTCTATTGCTGCCCAAGTTGCGTTGAGCATCGGCGCCAAGGTGATTGGCGTGGGAGCCAGCCGTAATGAAGATTACGTTAAATCTTTGGGGATCGATCAATACGTTGCCTACGATCAAGCAGACCCCGCTAAAGTGTTGGCAGATTCGGCAGACGTTGTGATCGACGCCGCTTTGAACGGTGCTGGCAGTGACGTTGATGGTGCGATTGTCAAGAACGGCGGGATTATTGCGAGTGTCGCCGATGACGAACCAGATACTACTAAAAACGTTCACTTTAATCATATTCATCCAACCCAACAGATTTCTGATCTTGAAGCGCTCAAGGCGTTAGTCGAATTGATGGCCCAAGGTAAGCTTTCAGTTAAAGTGGGTTACCAGCTGCCATTTACGCTTGAAGGCGTCATTAAAGGCCACCAGCTGCTAGACTCAAAACATGATGGCCGAATCGTTGTCGCTAAATCATAAGCGTCATGCACATTATTTGCTGGCGGCAAATGAATAATTGATCAACTAACTTCAAAAAGCGGACCCATTAGCTGTCATCATCCAAACTAACGATTAGTTTGGGGTGATGGCAGCTAATGGGTCCGCTTTATTTTGCATCTGCATCCATTCATTTGGGCTTTGCTTGATTAGACGTCGGCTGATCCTTTTCCTTCACAATTTCTTCAGAATAAAGTTTATGCACCAGTTCAGGGTTGGCTTTACCCGGATTCAACTCAACAATTTTGCCGACCGCACTATAAACAATCCACTCAGCCAAATTAACGATGTGATCGCCAATTCGCTCCAATAGCCGAATCACCATGAAATAACTGGAACTGGCCGTAGCCGTTTCAGTATCTTCTTCAACAGCTTTGGTGATTGCGTCTCGAATTAATAAATATTGCTTATCGACTTGAACATCATTTTCGGAAAGCTGCTTGGCCGCCTCAGCATCACTTTTAGAATAGGCATCCAACGCCTTTTCCAACATATCGCGAACCTGGTCGGTCATCTTGGCAATTTCTTTTTCCACTTTTGGAATTCTGGGATTGCCTTTTACCCGAATGGTTTCGCGGGCAATACTGACAGCGTGGTCACCGATTCGTTCCAAATCCGAACTGGCTTTTAGGATACTGATGATCACTCGAAAGTCAGTCGCCACCGGCTGCTGCAAAGCAATCAGCGATAATGCCTGCTTTTCCAGCCGCATTTCTTCACCGTTAGTTTCGTTATCGGCGTCAATAACTTCCTTGGCTAATTGCTTATCGTGTTCCATAAAAGCTTTGGTCGAACTATAAATCTGCTCACTGATATTAAGTCCCATTTCCACGAAGCGGCCGTGCAGTTTTTTTAGTTCATCATCAAATAATTCTCTCATGATAGCCTCCTAGCCAAACTTTCCGTTTAAGTAATCGCTGGTTTTCTCATCATCTGGGTGAATAAACATCTTCTCAGTTTTAGCATACTCAACCAAGTCGCCGTTTAATAAAAAGGCCGTCTTATCAGAGATTCGCGAAGCTTGCTGCATATTGTGGGTCACAATGATAACCGTGTACTGATCGCGAATATTCAACAGGGTGTCTTCAATTTTGGCGCTTGAAATTGGATCCAGCGCGCTCGTCGGCTCATCGAGTAAAATGACTTCTGGCTGAACAGCCAGCACCCGGGCAACGCAGATCCGCTGCTGCTGCCCGCCTGAAAATGCCAGTGCGTTTTCATAAAGATGGTCCTTAACTTCATCCCAAATGGCTGCTTGTTTCAAACTGGTTTCCACCCGTTCATCCAAAACGTGCTTGTCTCTTTCGCCAGCCAGCCGCAAACCATAAGCGACATTTTCATAAACATTAAACGGAAACGGGTTAGGCTGTTGAAACACCATCCCGACTCGTTTCCGCAAACTAACCACGTCGGTTTCCGGTGAATAAATATCCCGGTCTTCTAATTTAATACTACCTGTAATCGTGACGCCTTTGATCAAGTCATTCATCCGGTTCAAGCAACGTAGATACGTCGACTTACCACAACCAGATGGGCCAATTAAAGCGGTAATTTGGTGCTCGATAAAGTCTAAGCTAATGCCGTGTAAAGCTTCTTTTTCGCCATAATAAAGATGAACATCTTTGCTGGTAATGATATTGCTCATTGAACAACGCTCCTTTATTAACCAAAGTTGCCAGAGATATAATCTTCAGTGGCTTTGATTTCTGGATTTGTAAAGATTTTTTCGGTTTCATCATATTCAAGAACGTGGCCCATGTGGAAGAATGCCGTATAATCGGCAATCCGAGACGCCTGTTGCATGTTGTGGGTCACAATAATGATTGAATAATTTTTTCGTAATTGTTGGAGCGTTTCTTCAATTTTAGCTGTTGAGATTGGGTCCAAAGCACTGGCTGGCTCATCCAGCAATAAAATATCCGGCTTCATGGCAACACAGCGAGCAATACAAAGCCGTTGCGCCTGGCCGCCCGATAACGCTAAAGCACTTTTATCCAGGTCATCTTTGACCTCATCCCAAAGGGCGGCCGCTTTTAAGCTTTCCTCAACTCGTTTGTTCAACTCGGCTTTATCCTTAATCCCGTTTCGTTTCAACGCAAAGGTAATATTTTCCCGAATCGATTTGGCAAATGGGTTGGGGCGCTGAAACACCATACTAATGTGCTTGCGAACTTCGTAGACGTTAATATGATCGCTGTTAATATCAGTTCCCCGGTACATAATTTTGCCTTTGACCGTTGCAATTCGGTCATTCATCCGGTTAAGACAACGTAAATAAGTTGACTTGCCGGAACCAGATGCGCCAATCAAAGCCGTGATTCGATAGCGGGGAAATTCCAAACTGGCATCGTGCATGGCGTGGTTATCACCATAAAACACCTGAAGATTTTCGGTGGTCATTGCTTTTTCCAAGGGAATCTGAATAATATGGGTCTTATCAAATGCGTAAGTTTGCATGTTCATTACCTACCTTGTCGCCGTCATTTTCTTGTACATCCAATTACCAAGCAGTCGCGCCATCAAGTTAAATAACAAGATCACCACGATTAGAACCGCTGAGGCGCCACTTGAAATCTGAGCCGCATCCGGGGTCACCCCTTCTGTATTCAGTTTCCAAATATGAACAGCCAAGGTTTCCGCTGGCCGCATTGGGTTTAGAAAACTAGCAGAGTCCATTGGGTTCCAATCGCCATAGTTAACGGTTGGCGCGCTTTGGCCAGCCGTGTAAATTAAGGCAGCGGCTTCACCAAAGACCCGCCCGGCACTCAGGATGATTCCGGTCAAAATGCCAGGAACGGCTGCTGGTAACACAATGCCAGTAATCGTCTTCCAACGGGACAGTCCAAGGGATAGCCCCGCTTCTCGCTGTAATTCGGAAACGTCTTGCAGTGATTCTTCAATGCTTCTAGTTAAAAGTGGCAGGTTAAAAAAGGTCAACGCAATCGCGCCAGCTAAAATCGAAAACCCCATCCCAAACCGAATGACAAATAAAAGGTAACCAAACAACCCAACCACCACTGATGGCAGGGAGCTCAAAACTTCTACCGACGTTCGAATTAAACTGGTAACCCAATTTTCGGGCGCGTATTCTGAAAGATAAATGCCAGAACCAAGCGCAATCGGAAACGAAATAATGAGCGTTAGCACTAATAAATAAAGCGAATTGAATAACTGATCGCGAACCCCACCACCGGCGCGAAACGACTGGGCGGCAGACGTCAAGAAGTGCCCGGAAATATGGGGAATGCCGGTCATTAAAATATAGCCAAGCAAAAAGATTAGAATACCGATAACGGCTGCCACCAACGCGTAAATAACGCCGGTTGCAAGCTGATCGCTTGTTTTAGGATTCATTTCTTCAAACTCCCCTTCTTTCCGATGAACCGCACAAGAATGTTAAAGACTAACGACATTAACAGCAAAATTAAGGCTAATGACCACAGTGCGTTATTGGGCAAGGTTCCCATTGTTGTGTTGCCGATTCCGGTTGTCAATTGGCTGGTTAAGGTTGATGATGGCGTTAATAAGCCATGCGGCATCAATACAGCATTACCAATGACCATTTGAACGGCCAGGGCTTCACCGAAGGCCCGCGACATCCCAAAAATAATTGCGGTCAAAATACCAGGAGTGGCAGCCCGTAAAACGACTTTGTAAATGGTTTGCCAACGAGTTGCCCCTAAGGCAAGTGAAGCTGAGCGGTAAAACATCGGCACGGCTTTGATACTATCCACTGATAGTGACGTGATGGTTGGCAGCACCATCACAAAGAGTACCAAGGTTCCGGCTAAAATCCCAAACCCAGTACCACCAAAACTATGACGAATTAACGGTACGATCACGGATAAACCAATGAAACCATAGACAACCGATGGAATCCCAACCAGCAACTCGATCACCGGTTGAAGAATTTTGGTTCCTTTTTCTGGGGCGATTTCCGTCATAAAAAGGGCAACGCCAATCGCAAACGGGGTCGCGACAACGGCTGCCAGAACCGTGACGCTAAATGACGTCACAATCATTGGCAGCGCGCCAATTTGGGGCTGTCCATGCTTGTCTAACATCCCTGGATTCCAGTTTTTGCCAGATAGAAACTTCCATAAGCTAACGTGGTTTTCGGTAAATGTCGCCAGCCCCCTTGTTGTGATGAAATAGAGAATTGAAATGACCAGCAAGCCAACAAAGGCAATACAGATATACGTAATGGTCTTGCCAAAATAGTCTTGGTGGGTTGCCTTCGATGAGCTTTGCAGGTTCTTCTTAATCTCATCCATACTTAGCCTCCTTGTCAAATTAACAACGTGTATTTGTGGGTCATATTGAGGAAGGCTGGCGCAAAATTGGATTGCCACCAGCCTCCTCAAAGTTGATTTATTATAAGTTTGCTAATGAAATGTTCGTCCTTGAAGTGATGATTGATTGTGCTGGTTCAGGCAACCGAGTCGAATGGTGCTCCACCAAGCAGGAACTTCCGCATAAGCACCTTTGCCATAAATCCCAGAACCGGGGATTTCTAGGCAGCCGAGTCGAATGATGCTCCGCCAAGCAGGAACTTCCATATAAGCACCCCACTCATAAATCCCAGAACCGGGCTTTCTAGGCAGCCGAGCTGAAACGTGCTCCACCAAGCAGGAACTTCCGCATAAGCACCTCTAACACAAATCCCAGAACCGGGGATTTCTGTTAGAGGAGACTTATGCTACAGTTCCTAACCGCTTGGTTCCGCACTCTGTTACTTTTGTGATACCGCATTATTCGCATTCTTTGTTACTTTCATATCATGGATACTAATGTAACCAAGCTTTTGTACCAAGCCATCTTGAACTTTACTTGAGTCCATGTAGTTCAAGAATTTCTTAGTGGCTGCGTTTGGTTGGCCCTTTGTGTACATATGCTCGTATGACCAAATCTTCCACTTGTTGGTTGTCACATTTGCATCCGTTGGTTTAACGTTGTTGACCGACAATGCTTTGATCTTGCTATTTACATATGAGAAAGCTAAGTAACTGATTGTGCCTGGCGTGCTGGCCACGATCTTTTGAACCGTTCCGTTTGAATCTTGTTCCTGAGTCTTAACGGCCTTAGCACCTTCCAAAACGGCTCCTTCAAACGTTGCTCGAGTACCACTTCCTTGAGCTCGGTTGACCACCGTGATCTTTTCGTCCTTGCCGCCAACTTGTTTCCAGTTTGTGTACTTACCAGTGAAAATGCCTTTTAGTTGCGCCATTGACAAATTATTAACGCTGACATCCTTATTAACAACTGGTGTCATACCGACGACGGCCACTTGATGATCGACTAATTCTTTGGCCTTAATCCCATCTTGCTGTTGAGCAAAAATATCTGAGTTTCCGATTTGGACGGCACCTGATTGCACTTGACTCAATCCGGTACCAGATCCACCACCTTGAACAGAGATATTAACTTTACTATTATCTTTTTGGTAATCGCTAGCTGCTTGTTCAACAAGTGGTTGAAGCGCTGTCGATCCAACTGCCGTAATTTTAACGTTTGAATCCGCTGAAGATTTTTTAGATTTGGAACTGCTGCTTGAGCCACAACCGGCAAGTAAAACCCCCGCTGCTGCAACGGCAACTATTGTTGAAAAAAAGGATCTTTTTTTCATAACACTGTTTCCTCCTATATATGAATCCCAAGTTTTTAGTACTCATTTAAGTACATTGTTAATATACCAACGTCATGTAAATATCGAGTTTCGTTTATGTAAAAGTAACGTAAAAGTCCCCGATTTCTGACAAAAGTATGGCATAACTTAAGATGTAACCTATTTAACTAAAATGGAGGAACTGCAGATGCCATTGGAAATTTTACTGATCAGCCAAGATTTACAGCTCGCTAATCAACTTGAAAAGTCACTTCATTCATTTAACATCAATCTCCGGGTCTCGTTTGAGCCACTGGATCATCTCTTGCAACAAGTGTCTGGCGTCATCTGGGATCTGACCAGCGTTAAACTGCCACAAAACCAATCCGAAATTCGAATCCTCCGAAGCCAGATCGCAGGCCCCATTTTATTAGTGGATAATAAGCAACGGTCTGAAAAATTGGTTTGTTCCTATTTTATTGATGATCATTTCGACGACTACATGAACCAATCTTCATTAAGAGAAGTCACTGCCAGGGTCGTCCAGCGCTTGTGGATCTATCAAAACCGCAATCGCCTGCAAATTAAAAAGCAGAGTCAAAAAAGCAGCCGGCTTGAAGTCGGCCGCCTGAAAATTGATCTCGACCGGTTTCAAGTGAATAATGGTAAAACCAATCTCAACTTGAGCCCAATCGAATATAAATTATTGCTATTCTTCATTAGTAATACCAATACGGTCTTGAGTAGAACCCAAATTGCTTCAGCGGTATGGGGCAACACGACTGGCGCAACCCTGAGAATTATCGACACGCACATCAGCAACCTTAGGAAAAAAATCGAAGTCAATCCCAAGGAACCGGAAATGCTGACAACCATCAGAGGATTTGGGTACATGTTTAGGAGCCAGCGGGCGGAAACCAGTAGTTAGGAATGACCCCCAGATTAGCCCAATTTTCAACGTGGATGCTAAAACAAATCGAGTTAGTTCCCTAAGTTGGTAGAACTAACTCGATTGACGTGTTCTTTGTTCAATTAATTGGTCGCATAGCTGTACAAAATCCTCACCGTAAGCCCCAGTCACTTCCGACTGCCAACCATTATTTTCAGAAGCCCCTGCCAACATCGGCTGAATCCATTGATTAGTTGGTAATAGCTTCATTAATTCGTGCTTGGTAAACTGTGAAAACAATAAATTTTGACCATATAAAACGGCCAGCTGTTTCTGAAAAGCCGGAACTTCGACGGGAATTAATAATGCATTGGCATTGTTTCGATCCCCCAAGTAAAGCTGGGCGTGATTAAAGTCAGCCTTTAAATCCAGCGGTACGGCTTTATGCGCCGAAGCCACCGTTTCAGTCATTTTAATGAACCAGATTAACTTGTGCCGCTCCAGGGCCGTCAATAGCCTCAAAAGTGCAATATCCAGATTAGTTAATTGAAACTGATTGTGCACGACAGCCGTTGTAGTTAGCTGCCCCTTAATAGCAGCGGCCAGCTCATTAAAATCACCGGGATGCTGCCAAAGAACTTCAATCTGGCGAGCATGTTCAAGCCACAGACGATGGGTGGCAATCCGCAGGGTGAGCCAATCATCTCGACGTTTGTCATTGGGCTTTTTCAGCAACCAATAAGAACTCGCAGTCGATCGGGCAAAGTTGGCAGCCACCAGTTCAACCCCAACGGGCAACGCCTCTAAAACAAGGTGGCGTAAGCGCTGACGGTAATCGACTTGAGTTGTGAATGGAAACCTGCCGCTAGTCGGTCGTAATTTTGTCATGAACTATCCTTCTTGTGCCGTTGTTTTTAATATCAAAGTGATCTTTCTCAAAGATACCACTGAGTAATCATTGCTTTTGATTAATCACAATACGGGTAATTACCCGCATAATAATTTCGAATACTCATTTTATGCTGCTCATTGAAAACTCGAGGTAAATTATCCTTACCAAAATAACCTAATTTAATCGTTTCCGAAGATAATTTTGTTGTTTCTTTTCCAACTAATCTAACGATAAATTCAATGACAACCGATTGAGATACATCACCATTTGGATAATGTTCTATATAGTTAGTAGAAATTCCAAGCAGTGATTCAATCTTAACTTTCAAACCCGTTTCTTCTAAAAACTCTCGAACGCAAGCATCCATTGCCGACTCACCGAACTCTAATGCGCCTCCAGGTAATCCCCAAGCATTGAAGTCAGATCGCTTTTGTAATAAAACTTCATTATTTTCATTAACTAATATCCCACCTGCAAAAGTAAGAATAAGTGGGTCGTGTCCGATTTTTTCTCGAATTTGTTTAATATAATTTTTCGTCATTTTTCCTTTCTAACTCACTTAATTATTGGTAATAATTTTACACTAGTCCTTTTTATAAGTTTACGCTCTCCTGTATTTTAAATATACTCAAGAAGCTAACTTTGATTAGTTAAATACTTACTTTTGCCAAATTTTGTTGGATAATTTTTAGTAACCCGTTACATATAACTATAATCATCTCTCGCAAAAAAGCTAACCGATCTCAAACCCTCAACTGGGCTTAAGATCAATCAGCTTATCTAACTTAATTAATTATTTTTTCCTTATTGAGCCGTGTACCCACCATCAACAACGAACTCTGCTCCCGTTGCAAATTTCGATTCATCAGATGCCAAGTAAACACAAATCCAAGCAATATCGTTTGGCTCGCCAATGTGGCCCATTGGTGTTTTGCTACGTTGAGACATCATTTCTTCGGCGCCTTCCAAGTCATCTACCAACGGTGTCTTGATATAACCTGGATGGACAGTATTAACTCGAACGTCGTAGTCCTTTAAGGCACAATCCAGAGCAGCTGACTTGGACATAATTCTAACCGCCCCTTTAGATGCGTTATAAGCACCCAACGTTGGATCACCAACAAACCCTTCAATTGAGGACATGTTAATAATTGAAGCGCCTAAATGCTTGTTCTTCATTCGCTGAATACCCAGTCGGGTGCCAAAGAAAACGCCGTCCAAGTTAACTGACAGTAACTTCCGCCATTCTTCTGTGGTCGTGTCTTCAACGCTCTTGCTGACAGCAATGCCGGCATTATTAACAATGGTCGTCACCTGACCAAATGCCTTTTCAGTATCATCAAATAATGTCGTCCAGCCAGCTTCATCGGACGCATCATGTTGCATGAACCGAATCACATCTGGACCACCAATTGATTTGGCAGCCTTCTCACCAACGTCGGCGTGGCGGCCAGTAATCACTACTTTCGCGCCTTCTTCAACAAACTTATCCGCGATTGCCAAACCAATCCCTAGAGTTCCGCCGGTTACAATTGCAACTTTTCCTTTTAATCTATCCGTCATTTGATTACCTCCGCTGTGGCCGGTATTGGCCCGCATTAATTAGTTATCTTATTCACAAATACATCATACTTGATTTGCTTACTTTTGTAAATTATTTTCATCTTTTTGTGTACCCATTAACATAATGAAGGCTTTTTGCATGATAAAATTCAACGGCCTTCTCAAAACCATTGTTTTCGCTTACCGGCCGCATTTCCTATACTAATAATCATAATAATTAGTCAACAATTCCTAATTTAACAATTACTAAGCACCTGCATTTATCTACTGCCCTATCATTGGCAATATCAAGCTTTTGACAACAGTATTCCTAGTTGTCAACGCATCAATTGGTAGGTAAGACAACTTAATTAAAACCTATCACTGTATACTACAATTTTTGCTTGTCAGGAACAGCAAAATGTAGCTGCATTATTGGCAACATATTCTGCTTAAAATCAATTAAGAAAGGTGCCACTATGACCAGAGGTAGTTACATTGGAAACCTTTTAATCCTTATTATATTAGCGATGGCACTCACTCAAGCCTCATTATTCTTATTACTCCTACCAAGATAAATACTCCTACAAATTTTATCTCTCAACTCACACGAAATATAGAAAGCGCTTTCGTATAATGCTAATTGAAGAGCATTTTCACAATATGCAGTACAAATACAAGGGAGTGAATATAATGGATGACAATGTAACAACCATTAAGACAAAAGCCAAATCAAGTGACCCGGTTAACGTATCTAGAAAATACTGGTGGCGGGTCGTGGCACTGTGTTTTATTGGTTGGATCTTAATTTATGCTGACAGAACTATTCTCAATCCTATTCAGGAACAAATTGGGGCCCAATTCCATATTGGCAACACTCAATTAGGATTGGTAAATAGTATTTTTTTCTTAACCTATGCTATTTGTCAAATTCCATTTGGCGTATTAGGTGATAAAATTGGCCGCCGACTAATTATCATGAGTGGCTTTGTTATCTTAGGTATTATGACATTTTTTAGTGGTTTTGCATTTTCATTTGGAATCTTTCTGCTGTTTCGTGCTCTTGCTGGTGCTAGTCAAGGAACATATTATGGGCCACAATACGCGCTTTCAACGGAAGCCATCCCTACCAAAGATTTAACCCTAGGAACTGCAATTATTAATAGCGGAATGGCGTTTGGGACTTCTGGTGGATATCTTCTCTCCAGTTATATGGTGCTTCAAAACGGAATGTCATGGACCAGCCCATTCTGGCTTATGGCTATTCCAACTATTATCGTTGGTATCCTTTTTTACATCGTCTTGAAAGAAAAAGTGATTCGTCCAGAAGACCAAGAAAGCAAAGAAAAAGTTGAAGAAGTTGTTAAAGCTGAAAAAGAAAGGGTTACTCTTAAAGACTTATTCAAGAATCGTAATTTATTGCTTTCCTTTATTCTTTGCTTTTGCTCAATCTATGCCAATTTTGTAATTCTAACTTGGCTACCCCAATTTTTACAGGTAGAACGAGGATTTCAGGGTAGCAGTGTTGGCTTTATTTCGTCCTTGGTCCCATGGGCTTCCATTCCTGGCGCACTCTTATTTGCTAGGATTTATGATAAATTAAAGAAAACTAAAATGATGATCGGCTTCTTAGTCCCAATTTCATTGATTGCGGTATTCGGAATTGCCTTTGTAACTAATAAATCATTGCTAATTGTCCTGTTAATCGTTTATGGATTAACTGGTAAGTTAGCTATTGACCCAATTTTGATCGCCTTTGTAACTAAGAATTCACCACGGGGCTCACTCTCGACGGCCTTAAGTGCTTATAACTTTATTGGAATGTCAGGCTCAATTCTTGCCCCATACTTGACTGGCTGGATCTCAGATCAATTTGGCTCAATGCAAATTGGCTTTTATGTAGCGGCCTTCCTCTTACTTGTTGGGGTTATCTTATTTACATTCACCAATGATAAGAAGCATACAACTAATGCCTAATTAAGTCTTAACAACAAAATTCCCAGCTTTTTCAAAAGAAATTGCTGGGAATTTTGCTGTTCAATTATCCTACAATATCACTTAACCAGGCAATAACCCTTTCATAAATTTTTATTGTATCGGTAGTGACCGTTCTATCAAAATCATGCTCCTTTGAATTTACTGGAATTAGTCGTGCATTAGATAGTTTCTCTTTTAACATGATTGAATTAATAAACGGCACGTCTGGATCAGCATTTGATTGGCACACGTACGTTGGCGGAAATTTATCATTAAATGATTCCTTAGTAATTTTTATCTCTGTTTCCCCATCATCAAAAATCATCTTTTGCCATTTGGCTGTTTGCCGTGCATAAACATAAATTAGAAATCGACTTTCATAAGAACTATTACTAACAGGAGAATTACTGATAAGAGACTTTAACTCATGTTCGTTAACCTTTGGATAGCTTGAATACAATGCATTAGGCCGTAACAGATTTGGTGCTAGCAGACTCTCAAATCCATAAAAGTCAATAAGTGCTTTGGGAGTCGGAGACAGCCCACTAGCGATTAATTGCATACATAAATACGCTCCAGCCGATCGACCAAAAAGAATATATTGATTGTTTTTTAGACCAAATTCGTCAAAATGATCCAAAAAATAGCTAATTCCCTTTTTTAGCGAATCAACAATATCTCGATACGAGCTTTCCGGTGCTAAAAGATAATCAGGGGCAAAAACAGAATAGCCATTTTTTAAAAATAGATCAATATAATCTCTAGGGAGGTCATTTCGATTACCAAAGATTAACCCACCCCCATGAATATAAATGATAGTCGGCTTATTGATATCTTTAGTAGCTTTCCAAAATGACCCTTTAATCTTCTTACTCATCGTGTCATACGTTATAGTTTGCAATTTTAACGCCCCTTTCTAAATATTCTCTTCATCTAAAACATTAAGTATCCGGATCCCTACGTTTAATCTAAAAATTTCATCAACATCAGAAAAGTTGATATTCGTATGCTCCTGAATTTTGTTTAGCCGATAACTCATTGTCTTCGGATGAATAAATAGCGCTTCAGCACTAGCTTTTGCGTTTTGGTTGTGATTTAAATAAGTCTTCAAAGTAATGTATAACTCCGGCTTATCTCGATACAGTTTGAGTAAGTCCTCCGCCACAAACGATTTCAATTTTGCAGGATCATCAACTTGAAACAGGAATCGGTAAAATCCTAGATCGTTATAGTTAAAAACTTGGCTTTTTTTATTTAAATGACCAGCAATCTGAAGTGTCCTTAAAGCTTGTGATGCATGATTTGGGAATTCTTTTGGAAGACAGCTTTCGCTCAATCCAATTTGAAAATCCAAAGCTGGATAGGAAGTTTTCAATGCTTGTAGAACGCTTTCTAAATCTGTCTGAAGCTTGCCGGTTGGCTCATCATTAATGATCAGTATAATTCGATTCTGTCGAACCCGATAAACGGTATCTGGCCAATATTTCTTGAATTGGATGATGATTCGGTTCGCATCTTTTGGATTATCGCGAAAATAATCCGTTTGGATTTCATTTTTCACTAATACTTGAATAACCACGACCCGATAACTATTATTTTCTGATAATTTGAAGTGCCTTAGTGTTGCTTGATACTCTTCTTCACTAGTAATTTTACCGTTAATTAAATCATCAATGATATCGTTGGCATATGTTCTAAGGCCTTGATCCAAAGCAGCCTGCTTGATGACTTCCATTTGGGTAAAATTGACAGCATTTTCAATCGCCATAAAATCAATATCTTGCAAAGGATATTCTTGAAAAATTCCCAAATATAAATCATCTTGACTACGTGGAATCTTGACCATTAAGAATTCCGTCCCATCTTGGCTGGTAACTTCGAAGTATTGGCAATTAGTATATTCAGTCTTTGGTACTGGTCTTTGATTAGCAAAGTCAATAGAATGAATAGATTGTTGTGGCTTTTTACTATGTGCAATATCAACGCCGTTATTACTACTATCGATTTTAAAGATATATGTTGAATTTTTGACCAACCTCGCTAATAACGTAACGATTGATTGATAAGAACTATTTTGAATTGCTAACTTGATAAACTGTTGGTTAATAGTTTTGTATTGATCAAGTATTCGATTTCGTTCGTTAAATAATAGTTGCATGGCTTCTAGCATAATGTCACTATACTTAACATCCTGAGAAATTTCGATCAGCGGAATATCAAAACGATTACAATCGTTGATAATTTGTCTGGGAATTTTGTTAATGAACCGAGATATCTTTACAATCAACCCGCTACAATGGTGCATGTTTAGTGACTGCATGAAGCCGTCAATTGCTTTAACAGATAATTTATCAAAACCGTATAACGACGATAGCAGCACTTCATTTGGCGTAATCCAACGTTCAACATCATTAGCTTCTGTGATCATAATATTGTCAACGGATTTGTAAATACCTTTACTACATGCGACTAGTTTTGAACTCTTCAAGGCATCGATTTGCTGAATATCTTTCAGATTAACCCCCATTTATTTTTCTCCTTTCTAAATTATTAGTTAGCTTAAAGGATACTACCATAAAGAAAAAATCAATTCCAAAAAAGCGATTTCACTTATCTCATACAGATAGAATAACGCTTACAAAATTATCTTTATGAGCAAATGTATTATTTCCCCCAAGACCGTAAGATGGGAGCGTAAGTTAAATTGTTCGCGATAAAGGAGGAAAACGCTTTGCTATATACGGTAATTAGAAAAAATAGTTATCAAGACTCTATTAACTTAATGCTCCTAACGCAAAATATTAGTTCCATGCCTGGTGTTAAGGAAGTTCAAGTTATGATGGGAACAGATGCCAATAAGGACATTTTCAACGAAGCCGGCTTATTAACAAATGAAGCAAAAGCGGCAGAACCAAATGATATGATGATTGTTCTTGATGCAGACCAGAAAAATGTTATGAATGATGTTTTGGAACAGATTGATAAATTTTTAAGCGACTTATCAGTTAAAAGCGATGATCAAGCTGCCGATTCAAAATCTGTTACAAACTGGGATGACGCAATGGAATCCATGCCAGATGCAAATTTGGCTGTAATTTCCGTGCCAGGAATCTATGCGGCTGATGAAATTGATAATGCACTAGATCATAATTTAAATGCTTTTGTTTTTAGTGATAATGTGTCACTAGCGGATGAAGCCCGTTTGAAACAAAAAGCTCACAAAAAAGGGCTTTTAGTAATGGGTCCCGATTGTGGAACGGGAATTGTTAGCAATGTTCCCTTAGCTTTCACTAACGTTGTTCGGTCAGGCAATATTGGACTAGTTGGCGCTTCTGGAACTGGCATACAAGAAGTTACCAGTATGATCGAGCGTTTGGGAGGAGGTGTAACCCACGCCATCGGGACCGGGGGACGTGATCTTTCCGATAAAGTTGGTGCTATTACGATGGAAGACGCCATTGTAGGATTAGCCCATCATGATCCAACGGAAGTAATTGGTATTATTTCCAAGCCACCAGCAAAAGAAGTCCGTGACGATGTTGTTAGCTTACTTCATAGTATTGACAAACCTGTTGTTGCCATTTTTCTAGGTGAAAAACCAGATCATCATGAAGATTCAGTATATTTAGCTCACACACTGGAAGAAACTTCCCGAATTTTGATGGATCTATCTAATGGCAAGCAGGTTAAAGATAATTATTATTCAGAAGTTCCACTTATTGAAGCTGATCCACAACTTGATGGTAAACACATCATTGGTTTGTATTCAGGTGGCACCCTGGCTTATGAAGCTGGCATGATGGTCTCTGAAGCGCTTAATCTAGGCGGGATCATTTCTGATGAAGGCTATGTTCTTCGTGCAAAAGGAAATGAAGTCCTCGACTTAGGCGATGACATCTATACCCAAGGCCGCCCTCACCCAATGATTGATCCCCGGATTCGGATCGAAAAGATTAACGAATATGCAGCTAATCCAGATACTGGCGTTATTCTACTTGATGATGTTCTTGGATATGGAACTGACGATACAATGGCTGAAAGCTTAGCTGATGCCGTGAATACAGCTTCTAGAAAGCATCCACGAATTAAGTTTATCGCAACTGTCGTTGGAACTCGTGAAGATCCGCAAGACTACGATGCAGCTCGAAAGATACTTCAAAAAGCTGGTATTATTGTTCTGGATAGCAATGCGCAAGCCGTTCGCTATGCACTTAACCTGGTTGGTAAAGATGTCAATGAGCCCGCCAAAAAGGTTGTGCCGTACACGGGTGCAATTCGCGAAGTTCCGGCACCAAGTGAGTCAATATTAGATTTACTTTACACAAAGCCACGGGTCGTTAACATTGGTGTTGCAGAATTTTTGGATCCTGTAATTAAATTTGGTGGAACTGGCGTTCAGTACAATTGGAAGCCGATTGCCGGTGGTAATCAAAAAATGATTAAGATCATCAAGAAGGTTAAGGCACTTCAAAAACGGAATGATGAAAACACTAAGATTATTGATGCATATAAAAAAGCGACACCATTCTTAGTTGATGTCGTTCCAGCAGGCACAGTAATTTCAGAGTTAAAAGGCCATACGTTGTTACATGCAGGACCACCAATTGAGTATGATGAAATGACTGAGCCAATGCAAGACGGTTGTATCGGTGCTGTTCTCTTTGAAGGATGGGCTGATAACGAAGCAGATGCGCGCAAACTACTTGAAAGTGGTGACGTCAAATTCTTGTGTAATCACGACGTAAACGCTGTCGGCCCAATGGGCGGAATTACCTCAGCCCATATGGCAGTGCTGGTCATTAAGAATACTTTGAAAAATAACTACGCATACTGCACGATGAATGAAGGTATAGGCAAAGTACTTCGATTTGGTGCTTACAACGATGAAGTTATCAATAGACTAAAATGGATGGCTAACACACTTGCGCCAACATTAAGTAAGGCTCTTAAAAAGCTTGATGGTGGCTTAAACGTTAACGTTATGATGGCTAAAGCTATTACCATGGGAGACGAATTTCATCAACGAAATATTGCAGCATCATTGGTATTCCTTAAGGAAGTTGCTCCACTGATTGTTTCATTAGACATACCAGAAAAAGACAAGCAAGATGTGATTCAATTTTTAGCTGACACCGATCAATTCTTCCTTAGCATTATGATGGCAACTGGTAAATCAGTTGTTGATGCTGCAAGAACTTATAAACACGGGACAGTTGTTACAACCATGACTCGAAATGGGAAAGACTTTGGTATTCGTATTAGCGGTTTAGGAAATCAATGGTTTACTGCACCCGTTAATACCCCTAAAGGATTATTCTTTACTGGATTCACCCAAGATGATGCCAATCCGGATATTGGTGATAGTGCAATTGCTGAAACTGTTGGATTCGGTGGCATGGCAATGATTGCGGCACCAGGAGTCACCCGATTTGTCGGGGCTGGTGGTTTTAAAGACGCGCAACGAATTAGTAATGAAATGGCTAAGATCACGCTTGATCGCAACCCAAATTTCACTATTCCAACTTGGGACTATCAAGGAACTGCAATTGGAATTGATATTGTTAAGGTTGTTGAGACTGGGATCACACCAATCATTAATACCGGAATTGCCAGCAAGATCGCTGGTGTTGGCCAAGTAGGTGCTGGAACTGTGCATGCACCATTAGCTTGCTTTGAAAAAGCATTAGTTGCATACGCCGATAGTATGGGACTGTTGGATAATACTGAAAAAGAATCAGTTGAAAAAGATTTGGTTAAGGAATAAGTGATATTTATGAACCATAATCAAAAGCAAGTAAGTGGAGAGAAGAGCAATATGCTCCCTCTCCATTTGTCTAACAAGGATCACGGAATTGTCAGTACCGTGTTTCAACATAGCTTTAACATTAAATTTCCTAATTTATTATGCCACGTCGGTAATATTTCAGAATCGCTTTCGGCCACTGGAATTACGATTGACGACGAGTATATGGAAAGTTTACTGAAAGACGTGGATGTTGGCGACCGAGTTCTCTATACAAAAGAACAATTCTTTATTTATACAAACATGGCTATTAAGATTATTTCACTCTCTGACTTAGTGGAAATTGATTTGCAGCTTCCTAAAATAACTTTTGATAGAATTTCGCTTGAACAAATCATCGATGTATTTAAAGTGATCAATTTTGCTGAAGACTGGGGATTAGGCAATCAATATACCCCGCAAAAAGTGGTAGATATGATTCGATTAAGCCAATCTACCGCTGAACAAACTAAGACATTAAATTTTTTATATGGACGCGGTCGCGGCCTGACACCAAGTGGCGATGATATTATGGTTGGCAATCTATCTATTCTAACAGCAGCGCGTTATCCGCAATTAACAACATGGCAGAATTCCGTTCGTCATAGACTTCAACTTGGCGGAACAACAGATGTCTCAGAATCATACATTAATGCAACGCTTGAAGGTTACACTTCAAAAAAGATGGTCGCATTTTTAAAAGTTCTCCAAGTTGGGGAAATTGCGCAATTACAACCTGCCATGCTCGCCATTCAAGACTTTGGTCATACTTCAGGAACAGATACCTTGTTAGGAATGTACGCAGCATTTACAATACTTCAAAATTTGCATTCGAATCTATAAAACAATATAAACGTAGGAGGAAAGTAAATTGGCAAAAATTGTTGTTGCTCTGGGAGGTAACGCTATCCTTTCAAAAGACGCATCAGCTTCGGCACAAATGAATGCTGTTAAAAAAACAGCAAAAGAATTAGTTAATTTTATTAAAAACGGTGATCAATTAATCATCACTCACGGTAATGGTCCCCAAGTTGGGAATCTTTTACTACAGCAATCTGCTGCTGATACGCCGGATAATCCTGCAATGCCGTTGGATACCTGCGGTGCGATGACCCAAGGAAGTCTTGGATACTGGTTCCAGAATGCCATGCGTGAAGAGTTATTAAAATCAGGAATTGATAAAGATGTGATAACAATCATAACCCAGACAATTGTTGCAGAAAATGATCCCGCGTTTCAGAACCCATCAAAGCCAATTGGCCCGTTCTATACAGAATCTGAACTAGCTGATATTAAAAGCGCCCATCCTAATTGGCAATTAATGGAAGATGCCGGTCGTGGGTATAGGCGAATAGTACCGTCACCCAGACCTTTGGAAATCAATGAGTATCGAGCTATTAGGCAAGTCGTAGATGATGGGATTGTGCCAATTGTATCAGGTGGTGGCGGCGTCCCAGTTATCAAGAAAGATAACAAATTAGTTGGGACGGAGGCCGTTATTGACAAGGACTTCAGTGCCTCAAAAATTGCTCAGTTAATAAATGCAGATAAATTGATTATTCTAACCTCTGTTGGTGGCGTTTTTTATAACTATGGTAAGCCAGACGCTATTGAGCTTAAGAAAGTTGGCCTTGATGAGCTTCAACAGCATATTGATGCAGATGAATTCGCTAAAGGTAGCATGCTGCCTAAAGTCGAAGCAGCTACTGACTTTGTTCGTAACACTGGCAACCCTGCAGTAATTGGCGCATTAGAAGCCGTTAAAGACATTATTGCAGGTGAAGAAGGCACAACAATTATTAATGAAAATATTGTCGCCGTTGCGAAATAGTTTTAAAAGTCACTATGAAACAACTTAGATGACGTTAATATCCTAATGATCGTTAAATTAATAATAGTGAGGTCTTGACTATTTGGCGAATATAATCTTCATCATTAAAATAATCTAAGATTGGGTCCGGTTAGAAGCTGAAATTAATCAGTTCCTACTCGGACCCAATCTTAGATTGTTTGTTGTGGTAAATCCCGTGATCAAGTAAATGATTATCGTATGCTTTTAATACAAATAAGAGCTAGCCTTTGACTCCGTGAGCCACAAATTTAGGGGCTTTTAGCTTTGACTATTTTGTTTATCATCATCAATAGATGATTTTTCCGAAGACATTTTTCCAGGAAACCAAATATACATGAATTTTTTAAATAGATTGGAACCAAAGTCCAAAAAATAAATACCGAGTAGCATACATGCTGAAAGTTCAACCACAAAAAGTGGCCAGTTTGTAATCGGTTTATTCAATGAAATTTCCATAAACGTTCCCCAACTGAGAAGCCAAGCAGGAATTCTAGTAAATGAAAGGATCGTTCCTTGAAGAATAATGGCAATAAATGCCATGACGCCAAATACCAATGAGGTCCATAATAACATGTTCATGTTCTGAATTTGGAATAGGCTGTATGCAATCAACCCCCAAATTATACCCATTCCAAAGCTAAGTGAAACGTTAACTGATGTATTTTGCTTCGACCCATACCCAGCATAAAAAGCTGAAGTAATAAAAGCCACAGGCGCCATCCAGAATTCAAGCAAGCCGGAAAGCAATCCATAAAATAAAGTGAATATGCCAATTCCAAGTGCACTGTATAATGCCTCTTTACTGATTGATAAACTAGTCTTCATAGGTACAATACTCCTTTCAAATTCAAAAAATTGTGTGATTGAAATCACTATTTACTAACTAATTTCTTAAACAAAGTAATCATACTCAGTAAAGTAAGCGTTTACATTAGCCGCTATGGATAAAAATAAATACGGTTATTATACTCGAAAGCCAATGCACCAATTAAAAAAATATGTAGAATAGGACTTGTAAGCGCTTACTATCAGTTGGCGCAATATTTGACATTGGTAGTTAAGAATGAACTAGCGAGGTGCAATTATGGTAGATCTCTTATTAAAGAATGTACGGATTAGTGATAACAAGCCGCTTATGAATGTTGCAATCCAAGGTAACAAGATCAAACAAATTTCTCCTTGTCCAATTGATGAACCAACCAAAAAAATAATTAACGGTGATGGGCATGTTTTAATCCCCGGGTTAGTTGAATCTCATATTCATTTAGACAAGGCTTTGATTTCTAATCGAGTTCATAATCAGTCTGGAACGCTCAAAGAAGCAATTGAAGTTACGGCAAAGGCTAAGCCAATGTTTACAAGAGAGGATATATATAAACGCGCAAAGGCAGCCCTTGAGATGGAAATTTCCCACGGAGTTACTAGTATGAGAACCCACGCAGAATTTTCTCCTGA
The DNA here is from genome assembly GCF_016860605.1 of Lentilactobacillus fungorum. Lineage (GTDB taxonomy): Bacteria > Bacillota > Bacilli > Lactobacillales > Lactobacillaceae > Lentilactobacillus > Lentilactobacillus fungorum. The sequence goes on along the minus strand of NZ_BNJR01000012.1, from coordinate 386,829 downwards.
AACCGGCTTTGATGGATTTAAAACTATTCTCCAATTAAAAGACGAATACAAAGATATGATCGATATTCAGATAGTTGCATTCCCACAGGATGGCATATTCAAACTACCAGGGATGACTGAAATGATGGATCAAGCAATGCAAATGGGAGCTGATGTTGTAGGTGGCATCCCTTACGTTGACCCCAGTCCTAAACAACACATTGATTTTATTTTTCAATTGGCTAAAAAATATGATAAGGATATTGATTTTCATCAGGATTTTTTTGACGATGCTGATAACATCACGATTGATTACATTGCTCGTAAGACTATCGAAGAAGGAATGCAAGGACGAGTTTCTGTTGGTCATGAAACAGCCTTGGCGGCATTACCGCCTGAACAGCTTCAACCAATCATTGAATTGATGCACGAGGCACAAATCAATGTCATGTCATTACCAGAAACAGATTTGCATTTAGGCGGGCGCAATGATGCATACAATGTCCGTCGATGTGTCACCCCTGTTCGAAAGCTCCGTGATGGTGGCGTTAATGTTTCATTGTCAACAAATAATATTCGTAATCCTTTTACCCCCTATGGGAATGGCGATATCATGCAAGTTGGCTTCTTAGCTATACCAGTTTCTCACTTAGGTGGTTTATCGGATTTGCCCACTGTCTTAGATATGTTAACATATAATCCCGCAAAAGCACTTAGACTAACAAATTACGGAATTAATGAAAGCGATAGAGCTGACTTAGTATTATTAGATACTAAAAAGAAAAATGATGCTGTCATTGACATTCCTGAGCGACTTTTCATTATTAAAAATGGTCGAGTGACTGTCAAAACTGAAAAAAAGGTTCTGCTATATCGAGATTCTCAAGAAACAATCTCCGCTAAATAAACGAATTATCGTATTCCATCTTCTAAGTTTAGAAATCATCATCACAAAACTAATACTAACTTTTGCCACGTCCTAACTAGCGTAAAAAAACAGCCAATAACTATCATTTCAAAAAAACCACGGATCGTCAGCCCGACATCTCACTACCTCAGTGGAATGTGCGCTAAATCCGTGGTTTTTAATCGTGTTTCATGTGAAACATCAACGTATCATTCTGTTACCCAATCGGTCATTACCGTTTTAAGTTAATGACCGTCAATTTTTCTCTTGACATTGATAAAATACTATTATGAACACCTTGAGTACCCATTCCAGAAGCCTTAACCCCCAGGAATGGGAAATTGTCAGGTCCCCGTTGTGGGCGACCGTTTACTTGAACCGTCCCAACCTCAACAGCGCCGGCAATTTGGATTGCTTTATCGATATCTTGAGTAAAGACGCTGGCCTGGAGTCCAAACTTGGATTTGTTTGCAATCTCAATGGCTTCATCCAGCGAATGAACCCGAATAATTGGCAATACGGGGCCAAATGGTTCAACCCACGCAATCTCCATCTCCTGAGTCACATGATCAAGCAGGGTTGGTGCGAGTAGATTACCATCCCGCTGATTGCCAGTGACCAACGTCGCCCCCTTATCAAGGGCATCATCGATTAATCCCTGAACAAAATCCGCAGCTTTGTTATCAATTAATGGCACAATTGTGCTGTCATTAACCGGGGAACCAACTGATAAATTTTCAACTTTTTCTTTTAATTTGGCAACTAACTCATCGGCTACCTTATCATCGACCAAGACCCGTTTAACGGCCGTGCAGCGTTGACCAGAATAAGCATAAGCACCCTTAATAATATTATCAGCAGTAACATCCAAATCTGCATCATCGCAGACAATTGCCGGGTCCTTGCCGCCAAGTTCCAATACCAGTGGAATCATGATTGATTTTTGCGACAGATGTTTACCCGTTCGGGTGCTACCGGTAAAACTGATCATGTTAATGTCTGGGTGTTCAGTTAAGTAATCACCAATAACTGAACCGTGGCCAGTGACTAAGCTGAGAATCCCTTGTGGAAAGCCTGCCCGATCCAAAGCCTGAATCATCTTGATGCCACTGATTGACCCTTGAGTTGCCGGTTTGAAAATCACGGCATTACCAGCCATCAATGCTGGCGCAATCTTAGAAGCGGCTAGATTAACTGGATAATTAAATGGTGAAATCGCTAGAACAACACCAAGTGGCACTCGCTCGATGATCCCCAGTTTTTCTTTTGAACCACCTGGAAAACCGTCACCACGGATACTTTGACCGTGCATGTGTAATGCCTCTTGAACCGTATACCGGATTAAATCAATGGTTCGTTGAACTTCATTTTCAGCGTCATTAAAATTCTTGCCAACTTCATTCATGACAGCCGTCGCAATCTCATCCTTGGTTGCTTCAAGTTCATCGGCCCAACGATTGAGATACTGACCGCGATCACCTAGTGATAACTTGGCCCATGGCTTTTGGGCCGCCTTAGCAGCATGAATACTTTCATCTACTTCTGACTGAGTGACGGCTTGAACATTCCCAATGACATCGTGCTTCCAAGGCGATTGAATCGCAATCGTCTCATGAGATTGGCTTTCTTGCCATGTCCCCTTGAGGTAGGCTGGATAAGTCTTTACTTCATTTTTAATACTATCCAAAATCAATTCTCCTCTCCGTCATTCAAATTATGGAAATTCGATCAAATGAGTCATCAGCTTAGACCAACGCCACAATCACAAACCACTACAAGCTATCCCAGCAAAAATCCTAAAACCGGTAGTTTCTATTGGTAAAACCAACTATTTTAACAGCCTCGAAAGGTCTAACCTACTTAGCGGTTTCTAACTAGTTTGCGTCGCTCATTTTTAGCTTATGAAAATAGATCGAATTTATTAACGTCAATTTTACAATATTATTTCATTAATTTCCAATGATTTTCACAATTTTTTATTGTGATAACGGTTACAATTAAACATGCCACCAAGTTCAAGTTGCGGCCAGTAGCACTAATCTCTTGTATCTCATCAAGTGATCCTTATCTCAAGTTTCCAGCCGAGGCCGCCATCAAAAATGACAACCTTCTTAAATTAATGAAATTAGTTAGTAAAATATCGAACGCCATTTTCACTATTATACTTCATTTTCACAACTCAATTGGCCGGTTTCCCACAAATAAAAAGAGCCTGGTTATGGTTATCCACGCCCTTCACAATTATTTAGCGATTAAATGTACTCAATCATCTGAATGCTCAGCCGTTTTAGGATCGATCACCGCATCCAAATGACTGCCTAAGAAATCTGCAGAAACGGTTGGATCCTTTCGGCTAATCCCATAACTAACCAAACCAAGGACCACCCAAATAGCCAAAATCACGTATTCAGCCGGCCATACCAAAGACACTGGTGTCCCGGGAATGAGCGTCAGCAACGCAACCCCCAAGGCAATCAGGCCGCCAAGTGTCGGCGCAACTAAGTTTCGATTACGAAAGCCGCCCGTTAGCATAGGATATTTCCGGCGAATGTTTAATAGACAAAACGTACTAAACGACCAAGCTAGTGCGATCAAGAAGCCACCCATGTCTAGGAAATAAACCAAGGCTCCCTTGCCAAGCCAGCCTAAGCCTAAAACCAACGCTAATACCAGCCATAACGCGTTGGTTGGGGTTCCGTACTTAGGGTGAATTTTCGTAAAGGCAGTCGGTAGAATGTTTCCCCGTGCCAGGGAGAAAATCAATCTCGGAGCAGCCGCGAACAGTGATAGAAAACTAGTGGCTAAGCCTAAAAAGGAAATCATATATGCAAAGATGCTTAAAATTGGAAAGCCAGCCGCCTTAAACGCATCGATTGTCCCCATCTGCATCGTGGCCGTCTTTTCCCAGGGATAAATCCAAGCTGACGATAACAACACCGAGCAGTAGTATAGGGCGGCGATCACAATTGACAGCACCACCACCAAACCAATCCGTTTTCTGGGGATGTTAGTCTCTTCAGCCATCACAGCAACCGATTCCCAACCAGTTAAGAAGGTCATTGCTGGCAAAATAAACCGGAAAATCGATGAGGTCTTGTTTTGCTCCGCCGAAAATGCAGGTAAGAAATTACCGGCATTTCCCTGAGTAAAGCCAACGAGTACCAACGACAACCCCAAAATCACCAGCAACAGGAACAATAAAATTTGAACCCGCCCGGTCAGTTGGGCCCCGTAGTAATTGATCAAGAAAATCAGCAACGTAAAGGCCACCCCAATGGCCAGTTCCGTTAAATGAACGCGAACCCCGGCAAATGTGTAGTATGGCCCAACCGCAATTTGGGGAAAAATCGTCGAAATCAGCAAACTAGACGCGGTGACAAAAAATGCAAGAATGCTCAAATACGCCCCCAATAAAGCCCAGCCGGCAAACAAGGCGCCCTTCTTGCCAAACGCCGCATACCCATAGACAACTTCACCACCCGATCGAGAAAAGATCGTTGATAATTCCGCGAACGACAGGGAAACCAATACTGCCAACGCAGAAGCGATTAATAAGCCGAAAATTTCGCCGCCAGCGCCGTATACTTTAAAAAACTGGCTGTTGGTATAAATCCAACTACTACCAATAACGCCGCCAGCGCCAAGTGATACTAATCCAAATAAGCTAATATTGTGTTTAAGAGAGCCTGCCATAATCAATAAACCTCCATTAAGTTCACAATTAACAACCGCTACACTATTATAGTGTAAGTTATTTTAACAGAGGAATTCAGCTGATGAAAGCGCCAACATCGTTGGATTTCCAATATACTAATCTGGAAAAAATGTATTTTCAAGTTGGCATCGATACTTTGAATAAACCGTTAACGCCATCAGTAATCGTAATCTGTTCAAAGGGTTTTTGACCCATTATCTTCTTTAGAAAATGAGCCAGATAACTTTGGTTTAAAAATTTGTTGCAACTTCATTGCTCTCCCACTTGCTCACTAATACCGATGGTTGTCACCTTTTTGATTCAATGCCTAAAAGATCGTAGGGACTCATGAAGCGGGTTCTGGCGATAATATCGGCGACTTGCTGGGGTGTATCTGGTTCCGACTGCGACAGCCAGAACTTCACAATATCGAATAAGCCAGCAAGCACAATTTCGTGAGCATAACTATTAGGAATCAACGGGGTCATTTTTGTCGTTCCCTTAACATGATAAAGATCCGCATTAATGACTTCCAGCAGCATCTGTTTGATTTGAACCTCAAGTTGGGGATCCCCTTTGGGCCCAAGAAGTGCCTTTATCAAATCGAATTGGTCGTAGATATAATTCAAAACCAAATTAAAGATCGGGTAGATTTGAAGATTATTTGTTTTGGGATCCTGGTAGCGCATTGTATTGGTTAAATTGTTGCGAAGAATAGCTTGAATATCGGTCAAAATTTGAGATTCATATCGCTCAATCAATTCAAACTTATCAACGTAATGTGCGTAAAATGTACTTCTGTTAATACGAGCATATGTCGTAATGTTTTTAACATTAAGCTTCTCAAGCCCATTTTGATTAACCAAGAATATAAACGCTGATTTAATTTTAGCTTCCGTATTAACAATCTTTTGATGAACTGCCATTTTAAACCCTCCTCATTATCAAAATTTATACCAATTATGTGCCGTCCCGAAATTTAAGTCAACACATTGTCCATATAAACGATTTAAATCAACACTTTTTTCATTTTTAATGGTTGCCCACGGGCTAACATATCGGTATACTCCGAATTAAAAGCAACAGATTGTTTATTTAAATGGAGGGGATTTCATGACTTACATTAAGGTTAGAGATAGTTCTAAAATCTACCAAACGGGAGATGAGGAAGTCCGTGCTAATGACGCCATTTCATTTGAAATCAAGAAGGGAGAGTTAACAATTATCGTTGGCGCTTCCGGAGCTGGGAAGTCAACACTTCTCAATATCTTGGGCGGCATGGATAAACCAACTAAGGGTGACGTTATCATCAACGGAAAAAATATTGCGAATTATAACACCCGTAAATTAACGACTTATCGCCGTCGATCAGTTGGATTTGTTTTTCAGTTTTATAATCTAGTTCCCAATTTAACGGCCTTGGAAAACGTAGAATTAGCCTCTCAAATTGCCCCAGACGCGCTTAATCCCGAAGAGGTGCTCAAAGACGTCGGATTAGCCAGTCGCGCTCAAAATTTTCCAGCTCAATTGTCTGGTGGTGAACAGCAACGGGTGGCAATCGCCCGGGCAATCGCCAAGAATCCAGAATTATTATTATGCGATGAACCAACTGGCGCTCTGGATTATCATACTGGCAAAAGCATTTTAAAATTACTACAAGATTTTAGTCACCAGCAGCAAAAAAACGTCATCATTGTTACCCACAACGGCATGATCAAGCCAATGGCCGACCACGTTATTGAGCTCTTTGATGGCAAAGTTAAAGCGGACGTTCGAAATGCCAATCCTACTTCTGTTGAACAAATTGAATGGTAGGCGATGACGATGAAAAAAGCATTACAAAAAAACATTCGGCGCGAATTTAAATTTTCACTTGCTCGTTTTCTTTCAGTTACTACCCTAATTGCTCTTGGTGTCATCGTTCTTATCGGCTTAAAAGTTACCGGTCCAGATATGAGACGAACGGCAAATAACTACTATACCGAGCAAAAGATGGCAGATGCTGTTGTAACTAGTAACACGGATATCTCCAAATCTGACCAAAATTATTTGAAATCACTGCCCCACGTCAAGAAAATTGAATTTGGAACCTATCAAGATGCGGTTATTGAGAATACCAATAAAAGCATCCGATTAAACACCAAATCAACATCATTATCCAAAAGCAAAGTCTTTAAGGGTAAATTACCGACAAACAATCATGAAATTGCCCTCGATAAACGAGAAATGTCAAAGTATAAAATTGGCGATTCGCTTTGGCTGGTCAATAATAAGGGTGGCCACAAAATTGATAATTTAAAACGAGCTTCCTATAAAATTGTTGGCTTTGTAACTTCCCCTGATTATCTTAAAAAAGTGAATATGGGCCAAACTTCAGCCGGTAATGGGCAAATATCGACCTATGGGATTGTGACAAAATCGGCATTTACAACGACCCAACCAAAGATAGCCAAAATTTCCTACAATAACGTTCATGGTGCCAGCTACTCTAATCAATATGAACAACAAGTTCAAGATAATGTTAATGATGTGGATAACAAAATCCGTGATCGTGGCGTTACCCGAACTAATAACGAAAAACAGAGTAGCCTGGACAAACTCAAAACTGCTGAAAATAACTTAAACCATCAGCAATCACAATTAAAAACCAAAAAAGCCCAGCTGAAAGCCAAACAACAGCAACTGACTTCTCAAGCTCAGCAAGCATCAGCGGCAAGTACTCAGGCGCAAGCCCAGCTGCGTAGCGCCGAAAACACCATCAAGAAAAATTTAGCTCAAATTTCAAGCGCTCAAGCTAAAATTAATCGTGCCCAAAAGAATCTTCAAGATAAGCGACAAGCCATTCAAAACAACGATCAACAAATCGTCTACACCATCAAAAGTCGTAACGACTATAACACCGGCTATAATCAATTTGGTGAGGACGCAAAGCGAATTGATTCACTATCAAATACGTTCCCAATTATTTTCTTTCTAGTAGCACTTCTAGTGTGCTTCACCACAATGTCACGAATGGCAGGACAAAAGCGAATTGAACTTGGAACCCTTCGAGCACTAGGATATACAAAATTTGATACGCTCAAAGTCTTTATTATTTATGGACTATCGACGGGAATTTTAGGATCATTGATTGGGGTTCTTTTCGGAACCGGATTTCTTCCGCGACGAATTTTTGCAGCCTATGCGGCAAACTTTTCAATTCCAAACTTTCAAACTCCACTAGACCCATTCTGGATCACGCTTTCGACAGTTATATCAATTGCCGTAACCACTTTACCAGCCTTATATGCGGCCGGCATTTCTTTACGAGAACTCCCCGCAACTTTGATGCTTCCTAAGCCACCAAAGGCCGGTGCTAAGGTGTTACTTGAAAAGATCCCGTTTATTTGGCGGCATTTATCATTCAACTATAAAATCATGATTCGCAACTTGGCGCGTTATAAGACTCGAATGGCGATGACGATTATTGGGGTTGCAGGATGTACCGCTTTGCTAATTACCGGCTTTGGTATTCGTGATTCCTTAAACGGTATTTTATCAACTCAATATCAAAAAATCGTTCACTACGATGTGATCAGTATCTACAATCCAGATGCATCTTCGTCTAAATTGGCAGCCTATGACGATTCAATTGACAATCAGTCTGGCATCAAAAGTAAAACAAAGGTCTTTTATGAACAAGTTACGACGCATCCTAAGGACGATATTAACAATCAAACGATCACGATGCTAGTTCCCAAGCACCCAGATCATTTTTCATCCTATGTCTCATTAAGAAACCCTCAAACCCACCAAAAACTTTCGTTGCCTAAAAACGGCATTGCAATGACCAAAAAGCTTGCAACCCTGACCGGCAAAAAAGTTGGTGATCAGATCACCATTAAAGATGCAAATGGCAAAAATCATCAAGTTAAAATTGGCAAGATAGTTGAGATGTATGCGGGGCACAATATCTACCTAACCCCTTCATACTACAAACAGATTTTTAACCAATCGGCAAACTACAACGCTAACATGATTAAGCTTAATAACCGATCAGCTAAAAATATTGATCAGGTCTCCAAAAACCTAAATAAACCGGATGCTTCTGTCACGGCTGTTCAATCTGATGATGAAAAAACAGAAATCAATAACATTCTTCACGGATTAAATAATTTAGTTCTGATCATCACGCTCTGTGCATCCGCTCTTGCATTCGTGGTTCTTTTCACGCTTACAAACATTAACGTTTCAGAACGCATTCGCGAACTTTCAACGATTAAGGTACTGGGTTTTTATCCAATGGAAGTTGTCTTGTATGTATATCGAGAAACATTCTTTTTAACCGCTGTCGGAATATTATTTGGTTGGTGGGGTGGAGATTATCTGCATCGCTACATTATGCAGACATTACCACCGGCGACAGCCATGACAACTTTAAACCTTTTATGGACCAATCCAACAATTTCAGCAATCCTCACAATTATTTTTTCAGTTATTGTGATGATCCTAATGGCCCGCAAGATCAATCGGATTGATATGCTGGAAGCTTTAAAATCTGTGGATTAATAATGACAACCAATCTAGGTTTTGAACGAATGAGCCTGGTATCGGTCGGTTGTTGTAGCTTTAAGGTAAGCTGTACTGCTTACGATAAAATGACACTCGTCCTATATAAAAATAGGTCGGGTGTCATTTTTTAGCACCGGATACAAATTGATGAGTAAATTAATCGTCAACGTACCCCAACAAGTAAATAGGGTTCATAGTAACTTGGATTCTAAAATTCAAAGCGGCCAATCAGCTTCCCCTTTCCGGAATAGCTAATTAGCCGCCTTGGATGAACCCCATCATTCAATTATGCGATCGGATCTTTAAAATGCGTGTTATGTAACGAAACGTTAGGCCGCCATTTTTTGCCAATTTGTTCCCATTGAAAGTTAGCACTGACTTTAATTTGGTGATTTCGTTTGTCGACCTCCGTCACAATGATCAACCGATGATCAAATGTTGTCCGAGTTCGTTGCAGTTCGGGCGTGTCCACAAGCACCCGTGTCTCTTGGCGGGTGAATCCCCCTAAATCGATCAAGTCCAAATCCATGTAATCCCTCCTAAATATTAAGTGAGCGCAGCAAAGCGCTTAGAAAGCGGAGCCTAAGTTGACTTGGCCGGAAATCCCGGGCCTGGATTTTTGGACAAGTTGACTTAGGTGCAGCTTTCTGCTTTGCGTAGCTGTCCTACATAAGTGAGCGGAGCAAAGCGCTTAGAAGCTGGAGCCTAAGTTATCTCGGCCGGAAATCCCGGGCTTGGATTTTTGGCCGAGATAGCTTAGGTGCAAGCTTCTGCTTTGCGCAGCTGTCCTACATAAGTGAGCGGAGCCAGGCGCTTAGAAAGCGGAGTGTAAGGCTCCTCTGGAGGAAATTCCCGGGCTTGGAATTTTTTCCAGAGGTGCTTACACGCAGCTTTCTGCCTGGCGCAGCTGTCCTACATAAGTGAGCAGAGCCAGATTCCTGCCTGGCGCAGCTGTCCTCCCACCCTCATTATAGCAATCTCTCGTCATTCGACAGAACTACGGTTAGCCATTCGAAATTAACCTATTTCTTATATCAATTAATAGAATAACCCCCAACCATCCGCTTTCCTCTAATTGAAAATCCCCTTCATATCATAAGTTTAGCCACCACTACTTGGAACGACTAGTTAATTTAATTAAATTCAAACGCTAACGGCACCTACCATCAACCTAAAATCTCCCAAAATAAAGTTTCCTTATCTTTCTATTAAAATTCTAAAAGTTCGGAATTAAAGGACCCGATAATCATTAATTCTAACTGCTCTATCCCTTATACGCCAACGGGTTTAGACAAATCACCCCTTATTTGACCTTCCTTTTAAATTGAACGATAATGATAAGTTAGATAATGCTGTTTATGTTTAATGGGCACTTTAGATTGATGCGGTTAACTAAGGGTGAATAACGTAATGTGCTTAAATGTCGTTGCGTAAACTAGTCGTTTCACGGCTGTAGGGGTATGGGGTTTCTTTGTTATAAACTTCCAGTTCGGGCATTTTTGTTAAAGGGGCTGTTGCACAAAGCTTTGCATGGCACACTTTCTAAACTTACCAGCCTTGATATAAATCGCTGCCTTAGCTAATCAGCCAATCTGAACCATAATGTTGAGGGGGATACGATGGATTATACATTATTCTTCGAAAAAAATGATCAGTTGGCCTTTTTGCTGCTGGAAAAATTTTTTGTTAAGCAAAATACAATTGTGACTGTGTCGTCGATTATAGATACACTGCCAATCTCAGAATACAAGCTGTCTCAATTATTAACATCAATCAATACGGATCTTGCTAGCATCCAATATGCCAAGGATGCCAGTATTTCAACTCCGGAAAAAAACGTTCTCCAAGGTCATAACATCACGACAACGGTTATTAATGAACTTCGGCTTTTATACTTAAAAAGATCTATCCTATTTGCACTGTTTAAATACAACTTTCTCCAATCAAAATCAGTATCCAAGGGTACTTTCATGAGGCAGAACTTCATCAGTAAAACCAAATTTTATGCTTCGGAAGTCACCCTCAAACAAATCCTGAATAATTCTGATTTTTATCATTCACCTAACGTCATTAACGATTACGAATATGTCCTTCGATTACATATCTTTGAATTCTTTTACACGGCCTTTAACGGCATTGATAGCCCTTTTGCCGACATGAACGTTCAAATTAATAACCTGATTATCCGAATTCAGGCTCAATTCACCTTTCTCATTAAACCGGTTCAAAAAAGTAAGTTAGAAATCTTCTTGAAGATTTGGATCTTGCGAGCAATCAATGGCCACCAAATCTCTGAGCAATTAATTTCAGCTGATAATATTCCAAAACAAACCCGAGAAAAGCTAACGAGCATTCAGACATTCATCAAGGACCATTTTCGGGTCGAATTAAAGGATGAAGAGATGAATTATCTCTACACCTTCTTATTAACCCAAGAATATGCGGCTGGCATCCAGCAAGTTCTCACCAAGGACGATTATCCCCTAGCTTACAAATTAACCAACGATTTAATTACTGAAATCAAGCGGGAGGGTGCCTTGAGTGATCCTGCCCAGTTTGATCCTACTGATTTATTCATCTCACTGACTCGGATTCATCTACGATTTATTACGCTATACATTGAACCCACAACGTTTATTTCTTTGGATCAGGTTAACTTTTTCAAGCAAACCTACCCGATTTTTCATGCCATCATTAATCGCTATATTGAACACATCAAGGCCCAAAAAATCATGACCCTTAACAAACGGGAATCGGCCAACCTTTATTTTGACTACATGTTTGCCTTTATCAATGGCATCCCCAAGAAGTTTCTCTTGGATAAAGTGCATATCTGCGTTGATTTCTCCCAAGGGACGCTCTATAACAACTACATCATCAAAACGCTCAATGGTTTTGCCAACGCCAATATTGTGATTGAATCTAATATTTCAAGGGCAACCGACATCTATTTATCAGATTTTTACGCCACCGCCGTTAAGAAGTCCCAGACAATCTGGCGAAACCCACCATCGCCTGATGATTGGGCTGCCCTCGGTGATAACATTGTTCGTTTGAAACAGGCCAAAGTTGAGAAGTTGGTTGGTAAAATCACCGCCTTATCGAGAAAGGAGCCTCACAATGCCTGAACATCAGATGCTCTCTTACAAAAAAGCAATTGGTCTGGGCCTCATTCCCATCTTTTGGGGACTCCTATCAAGCACACCGATAAGCGTCTCGGCCGACGAATTCAAACCAGCTACCAACCCGGAGTCGCCAACAACCGGCAGCCAAACCGCTCAACCAACGAGTTCAACAGCTACCGAGTCAACGGCTACCGCCAATCAGCCACAAATTACCTATCCAGCTACCAATCAAGCCAGTGATGCTGCCGAATCGACCAACCCATCGCAAACCACTGGCGACCCATATCCAGTCGCTGATACGACGACAATCAAGCCAACGACACCATCAGCTGCCAGCCCGAACACAACTGACATGACTGCCAATGACAGCCAAAACAGCGGGTCCACGTCAACTCACTCACAGCCAGCTGAATCAGCGACCGCTGCTGCGCCAACATCAACGTCAGTTGCCGCCGATCCCGATGTTGCCCCAACCACAGCGGCTGCAGCTGAGAAAACAGTTGACCCGACAGTCACGACCACTGACGCGTCGGCCGCCACGACCAATCAATTGACAAACCTCGTCGAAAACAGTGTCCACGATACGCCAACCCAAGCGCAGCAAGCGGCATTCACCGCCTTAGTTGCAGCTTATTTAACGACGTTTAATCAAACTCATCAGACAAATTATCAATTACTCAAAGCCAATCCAAATGCTGGCAACCTTGAAAGCGATCTTTGGGATCCGGCAACCACCACCGACCAACAGTTGCTCTACAAAAATCTGAGTACCTTGCTGAACCAGTTTATTGCCGATAATCGCCTTTACCTGCTGAAAACTTTTAAAAGTGCTGGTACCGATTTATCGTTTGACCTCACAACTGGCGGTGGCAGCCACCTTAACATTGGCAAAATCCTCGTTATCCCCATTTATGTCATTGATACCGACGAAGCCGGCCACCAATTATCAAAACCAGTAACGGTAGCCGCTAATAATGGCGATGGCCTCAGATACGGTGGCAGCTGGTCAACCACAGCGGCTAACCTTCCTGGCTATCAATTAGTCACTCGGCCAGCAATCGCCAGCGGCACTTGGGACGCTTCGTTTGATTACGGTCTGTTAAACGACCAGGGTGAACTCATCATCCGCTACGTCTACACGAAGCTGCCAATCACGCCAACCGTTCAACCGGCGACTATTTCAAGCGAGCAGCCTAGCCAACCCACTACGCAGGCCGCTGCCGTCGAATCCGAACCGTTCACCCCGGTGGCAACCGTTGAACCCCAACCTACCACCGCCAAGCCGGCTAGCCTGTCTCACGCTGCTTCAGCGAACCCTAAACCAGCTAAACCTGCTGTTAACAAGCCAAAACCGGCAAAGAAGGTGACCACCAAGCCGGCTGCTCGCATAGAACCAGTCACGATTACGGCCAACGCTAATCTACGTGCAACGGCCGCTCAATCCGGCCACCAACCCGTTTACTACCGCTACCACGTTACCAAATCCGTGCAGCGGCCGGCTGCCGTTGAACCCCCAACAGTCCCAACAGTTTCTCCAATCACGATGTCGAAACCCCTCAATCCGATTCAAAAATTGCGACTGGACCTCCAAGTTACTAACCAACAAAGTCCACAGTTGGCCAACCCGCCAATCACGCCAAATCACCAATTAGCAAAACATCCCAGCGGCAATCCGTCCCACACGCAGTTAGGCCTTTACTTTGCGACTCTTAGTGGCCTCATTAACTTTGGGACCACCCGCAATGAAGAAAATCACAGCCAAAATCAATGAGTTAACAAACCAGCAGTGTTGGGGGTAAACCATGCATTACTTCATCACGTCTCAAATTGACGATTATACATCGGCGATCGAACTCGCTGAAATTAAACGGCTTCACTTATTTGATGACTTAAATCAGCCAGCTGTCATCTTGACTCGCAACTATGTTCGAAATGCTCGCCAAACTTGGGCGCGTTTAGGCATTAGCGGCCGGGTCATCAATTTATTTCAATACTTTCTAGGGACAAACGTCAACCGGCCAGTCGTCGATACAACTATCGCGATTGACCGGCTATCTAATCTTCCGATTCATCACCAGGTTGCGCTGGTTGATGGCAAAGTCCGGCTAAAAGTCGTTCGCGCTAATTCAGAAATCTACTACGTTGACTACTTTGACCAATGGGGCTTTACCGACCGACGGGATTTTTATGAAGCTAACTATTTAGCTTATTCCGAATATTTCGACGATGCCGGTAAATTAAACACCCGCGTTTATTATGACCAGGCCGCCCGCGCCACCATGATTTTTCGTTACCATGGCGGACCGAATAATCAACCAATCCTTAGCTTAATCATGTTGACCCACGGTGGCTGTCATTTACAGTTCGACGACCTTGATCATCTGATGGCCTACTTTTTAGATTGTTTGGCAAAAGCCGACACTGATCCCCGCTTTTATTGCGATCGCGAAGACATCGCCGTCCTGCCATTTGGTTTGATGAACCAGCCAGCCAAGCGCTATATTGTCCTCCATTCGACCTTCACGCAAAATGCCCAGCGAAACGGCGACTTTTACCCTTACGTCAAACAAATCGCCAAAATGACGAACCGTCTGGCTGGTATCATCTCGTCAACGGCTGCCGAAACCGCTGACGTTTCAGCGAGGATCCCGGGGGTTAAAGCTTATACGGTGCCGGTCAGCTATTTACCAGCCGCCGCATTTATGAATCAACCAGCCTTCGCCAACCGCAAACGCGGCCAACTCATTGCCGTCGCCCGGGTGACCAAAATGAAGCAGCTGGATCACATCATTCACATCACTTTACGATTACATCAGACATTGCCGTTCGTCGACCTCAAAATCTACGGTTATGAAGATAGCACCAGTGACCCGCAGACGGTGCAACACCTGCATCGGCTCATCACTGATAACCAAGCAGCCGCCTACATTCATTTCTGCGGTTACGTGAAAGACCTCACCCCGGCGTACGAACAAGCGGATATAACCGTTCTCACCAGCCAGTTTGAAGGCTTCTCCATGGCCGTTTTAGAGGCACTGGGCCATGGCTGTCCGGTTGTCAGCTACAACGTCAATTACGGACCGGGCGAAATGATTAAAACCGGCATCAACGGCGCCCTAATCCAGCCAAATGACCAAGAAGCAATGTACACGGCGATCAAGCAACTCCTAATTGACCAAACGCGTTTGGCAGTTTATAGTCGCCAAGCAACTGAACCATTGCAGCGGTTTTCGGCTGCTGCTGTTCGAAAAGATTGGCTGGAAGTGATTGAGGATCAGCACGGAGCAACAAGTAGTTGATAATGACAACAGCATTCAAAAGGGCTATGAGCGCATTGCCTTTCTCACAAGTATTTGGCATGATGATGGTGAACAGACAACGGCGGTCTTCAGCAAAATTACATCCCGACCCGGTTCACCTCGGTTACCAACTGGTAATGGGGTTATCAATCTGACGTTAATTGCTAAAACATTTATTGATGGTGAATAATCAATCCTAAAATGGCAACATGCTTAAAAGCGACGTCCCCAATTTGAGAAGGACGTCGCTTTCAAGCTGTTATTTTGATTGGTGCGCAAACAAATGATCAAGTAACTGAGGATTATCAATCAGTACCTGTAAAAGCCGCTTAGCCGATCCATTAGGATTACTGCGACCAATTTCCCAGCTTTGATAGGATTGCGTTTATTTGTTGGCAGCCACAATGTCGACGGCTAAGGCACACAAATGGTTGCGAAGCTTATCGGGAACTTTACCAATTATCTCACCATTACGGGCAACGTAATCATAATTGGGCGTTTGCCAAGTCACGATATAACCATTTGTCCGACTGCTCGGGTCAAGAATCGGTTCAAAGCCCTTTTGAATTTGACTAGTGCCGTGGGTGATCGGCATGACGATAACAAATCCCGTTAACCGATTGTATTGAGAGTTAGATACAACCACAGCAGGACGTCGTGGCTGACTAGTTATGTGTCCGCCCATCTCGTGTCCACTATGGGGCTCAAAGTCTAAGACGATAATATCGCCTTGTTCAGGGAAAGTGGTTGTCATAGTTCTTGACCTTTCCTGGACTCATTGCCAGCATTGAACCCAATATCATCAAGCTGGCCACGAAAGTCAACATTGTCATATGCGCCCGACGTCCATGGATTTTTATGGCTGTGGGCGCGCCTGATAATTAAAGTATCTTCATCAACTTTTTCAATTGTTACCGACTCATTGCTCGAAAAGCCGGTGATTTTAGGTAAAGTTACACTGACTGAGTTACCAGTTTTATGCGTTTTTGTGTCCGCAATTTTTAAGTTATTCACGATTAATCCCTCCTTAAGATTCGAACTAAGTATATCGTAATTACAAAGTTATTACAAGCGATGTCACCACAGCTAAAGGCCCCCATTAAAGGCGTTACAGTCACGTCTATAATGAGGCCCTTTTACACTACTCACTCAACTTATCCACCACAATCCGATCATCTTGAGCCACTAACACCACTCGCCCGTTTGCCATCAACACCAACTGGTATCCCGGCTGTTTTAACGCTTGATCCATCACTTTAGTCGCCTCACTAAAGCTCGTCCGAATCGTTCGGCGGGCTTTTTGATTTGCCTTTGGGTGCTCGCGAATCATTTTTAGGGCCTGCTGATAGGCCGCTTTTTTCACATGAACGACGTAGCGTTTCTTGGCGGCATCAAACGTGACTGGCCCGATTGTTGCTTGGTAGGTGCTGCGGAGTTGCTTTAGCAGGTTCTTCGCTTGCAATGCCTGCTTTTTCTGGGCAGCCGTTTGCTTGGCCTGCTCATTAAAATACGTGCTGTCCTTTAACTTCTTGGGTGTCTTTACAACTTTACTTTGGGCAACCTGGCGATGATGATTGGCGTGAACCTGATATGCCACACCAACGATCAAGCACCCGGCCGTAACAACGGTCCAAAACGCCATCAAGCCAACTGCCCCATCATGGGTTGCCGCCCAAATCCAAGCGCCAATCGCGATGACGGTTACGATCACCAAACTAATCACGATCACTTGTCCCATCAATTTAATCCCCCCTGCTCATTTTTGTAGGACAGCTGCGCAAAGCAGGAATCTGCGCGTAAGCACCTTTGTGAAAAATTCCAAGCCCGGGAATTTCCCACAAAGGAGACTTACGCTCCGATTCCTAAGCGCTTTGCTCCGCTCACTTTTGTAGGACAACTGCGCAAAGCAGAAAGCTGCACCTAAGCCGACTTGCCCAAAAATCCAAGCCCGGGATTTCCGGCCAAGTCAACTTAGGCTCCGCTTTCTAACCGCTTTGCTCCGCTCACTTTTGTAGGACAGCTTTATTAGCCACGGCGGTCGGCCAAGTAAGACCGGCTAACCAGCGGCCAACCTTTTCGATCATTAACCGGATATTGTTTTCAATACTTAACCATGGCAGCCAATAATACTGATTTTGAGCTGGTACCATTGGTTTGACTACAATTTGAAATAAGGGCGTGGCCACCTCTGTAGAGATTGGCACCTGCCGCAGTCGCCAATCAATACTCATGAACCGGGTCATCAATCGCTGGCGGATAATGCCAACCATGTAATCATCAAACCGGGCGGGGTAGCTGACTTCAATGTGTTTTTGTGAGGCAAACGGTGCCAAATACCAGCTCAAAACGTCAGTTATCAAATCGACAAATCGGGCCAGTTCAGGGATGTCCTTAGCCAACACCGCAACAATTCGCCGCAATCCCGGGATCCGTTGAACTTCATCCGGTTCAGCGAGTTGCATCGGCGGCTGTTTCAAAAGAATCGCGAATTGAATCGCCTCCATCAAGTATTCATCGAGTTCTTCAAAGTAAAGCGGCGAGCGATAAACTTGTAGTCGCGTGATCACTGTTTTCACCACTAATTGAATCAAATATGGCAAAACCGCCCGCTCCTTTGGCCGAACCAGCTTCGTGATCCGCGTGTCCACGAAATACGGGCTGTAGACCACCATGTATTGCAGCCAATAAATTTCTGCCAAGTTAAATTGAACGTTGCGGGTCTTGGCTGGCAAACTGGTAAACCGCATCAGTTCGTTACGCTTTGACCTGGGCAGTGCCTGAGATTCCTGCGTTAAATACCGCCGTTTGGCTAATCGGACTGCGGTCACCTGTAAAAAGCGGTTAATTGTAGGCGACCTTTTCACCTTTGGCGGCAATGATTGAGTTAACGCCTTTAAATAAGCGGTTTCATCATCAGCTAACTGCAAATTTTGATTACCTAATTCGCACAGCTGCCAACCAAAAATCCGAATCAGTCGTTCATCCCCGTGAAGTTCATTACTTCTTAAGTTGTAGTCCAAGTTTCGCTCAGCTAACCAGCCAACAATCGGCCGCAAGCGGTTGAGAATCGTCGTGCTGCCAACCGAAAGCAGTGGTTTGGGTTGTTCTCGAATCGCTGCTTGCAAGCATTGGTATGCCACTGAATTGCGAATCAGATACTGAGTGAGTACTTGATCGATCCAATCGCACCGCTCAACCAATCGCTTTTTAGAAATCTTCTCGCCAGTAATTGCTTGATAATTAGCTATGAGCCGTCGGTAAACCTGTTGGGTCGACACGTACGGCCATTGAAGGATCCTGGACAATTCGGTAAACTCCACTCGGCGTTGGGTTCGAATGGCCGCAAGCAGCTTTAACTGCCGGCGTTCAGGATTCGTGAGCAGCATCTCAATAAACAAGAACGGTTCATCTTCTTTCTAGCTTGTATGTAGCGCGAAACTGGGCCAATTCGGCAATCCGATCGCCGAATTGGCCCAGTTTCGTGATTTTAAGCTTGTTTCAAGTTAATGGTTATCCTCGTCGGCGGCGCTTGAGGCCAAATAATCCTAAAAATCCAGCTAACATAGCGCCTAACCAAGTTAAGGCTGTCGAACTTGCATCACCGGTTTGCGGTAACCTCGTGGCTGTTTCAACTTGAGATTGGCCAGAAAGTGCTTGACCGCTCCGGTTAGTTGAACCTAACTTTGCTGCCGAAACGCCCTGCTTGCCCGACTGGTTAGCCAAAGCTGATCGACCCGGTTTCAAAGTGGCAGCGTTACGGCTAATCGTTGATTGACCGGTCTTGCCATTCGCTTTAGCGGCAGTCGCGCGCTTTTGAACGGCTGGCTTACCCGTGGCCTGCTTTTGGGCAGCTCGGGCAGCCGGTTTCGCCTGCTTGGCCGTTGCCGGTTTCTTCTGGTTACTTGATTGACTAGCCGTTTGGTCAGTAGTCACTGGTGTCGAATTAGTTTCGTTGTTCGTTTGATTAGTCGTCGTACCAGCATTATTAGTCGTTGGCGTCACCGTGCCACTTGCTTGGTTGTCGTTGGTGTTATTGCCAGAATTCCCGCTATTCCCACCGTTACCACCATTATTAACAGCGACGTAGGTAATGGCAGTCGGCTGGCCGGCTTGTGTAATGGCTGGCCAAGCGTAGCCCTTGGTTGGGTCAGCAGGATCAACCAGCGTTAATTTACCGCCTGGCCCAATCGCGTTATAGCCCTTTACATACGGGACGACTTGGCCAGCTGGAGCGGCTACCTTGGTTGGGTCATCATGGTCCACCGAATAGGCAATCGTAGTCGTCTGGCCGCTTGGTGAGGTAACTGTGAAGCTGCCCACTTTGTGATAAACGTAGGTGACCGTCACATCACCAGCTTTAATCGTGCCAGTCGCGTTAGCTGGTTCGGCAGTTAAATAGTAGCCGTCAACGTACTTGGCAGTTGTCTTGTAAGCATCACCCGCATGCAAATCAGTTTTCGATACAGGATCAGCCACTTGATGACCATCCCCATCAACGTAATGAGCCGTCCAGTTGAAAGTATCAGCGGCAGTAATCGTGAAGGTGCCTTTGGCCGTTGTGATCAAATAGTTCGGATTAGCCGCAGCCGTGGCAGTCACCGTAATATCGTACTTAGCGGCCGTTTCGCCAGCAGCTCGACTCACTGTATAAACGAGCGGGGCGCCAGCGGCTGGTTTCCCGGTGACGGTAGCTGATAACTCTGGATCCTTTTGACCCACGACCTTCGTTGCGTCATTAGCCGTAATCGTGACGGCCGCCTGTTTAATCACGGCGTTACCGGCCACTACGGTGACCTTTGCCCCCTTATTAGCATCGGCGATCTTCTCTAAACCAGCCGCGTTAAGGGTCACGCTGTAAATGCCTGCATCGGCTTTAACGTTGTCCCAGTCGAAGTCATCATGAACAAACGTTGGCGTGTTGACCTTATCGCCACCAGCTAACGTGACTGTTGGGACAACTTTGGCATCAAAGCCGGTCCCATCATAGGTCTTATCGATATTGCCGACCGTCACCGTAAGTTTATCGGCGGGTGAGATCGTAAAGGTACCATCTTTAACAGTTATGGCATAGTTCGGATTAGCTTTCTCACTGGCGACTACCTTGATGGCATAGGTCCCCGGCGTCTCACCTGCATCCCGGCTGACCGTGTATTGAACGGCTGCACCGCTGGCTGGCTTGCCGCTCACTGTGGCCGTCAACTTCGGATCGGCTTGACCCTGCGTCTTGCTGGCATTGACGGCCGTAATAGTAATCGCCGCCTGATTAATCGTGACTTGCCCGGCAGTGACGTCACTAGCTGCCAAAGTGGTATTGGCATTATCAGCGGTAATTTTTTTCATCCCCGTCGCGTTCAACGTCACTTTGTAAGTGCCGGCGTCTGCTTTGACCAAACTCCAGTCAAAATCAGTGGCTGTGAAGGTCGGCGTGGTCAGCTTCGATTGGCCACTCAATTCAACCGTTGGCATATCATTAAAATTGATTGTGCCATCATAGTCCTTAGTGACGTTGCCAACCGTGGCCTTAATCGCGGTCGCTGCCTTGGGGGTAATGATTGCGTGGCCGGCGGTGATATCTTCGACGGCCAACGTCGTATTCTCATTGGCAGCTTCAATCTCTTGAATCCCCTTAGCATTCAAGGTGATGGTGTAAGTACCTGGGGCTGCTTTTACTTGGCTCCAATCAAAATCATCAGTTGTTAAATCGGGAACCGTCAACTTGGCACCTGCGGCATCGCTCAAAGTCACCGTTGGCACGGTCGCAAATGTTGGCGTCCCATCTTCGACCTTCGTCACATCGCCAACGGCTGCCTTAATGGCTGTCGCCGCTTTCGCTGTGATAATTGCGTGGCCAGCCGTAATGTCATCGACAGCCAGCGTCGTGTTCGGGTTGGCGGCTAGTATCTTTTGAATACCGTCATCATTCAACGTAATCGAATAGCTGGCCGGCGTCGACTTAACTTGGCTCCAGTCAAAGTCGGCAGTCGTCAAATTAGTGGGGACTGTCAATGTTGAACCTGCGGCGTCACTTAATGTCACCTTGGGCACGGTCGCAAATGTTGACGTCCCATCTTCGACCTTCGTCACATCACCAACGGTTGCCTTAATGGCCGTGGCCGCTTTCGCTGTAATAATTGCGTGGCCAGCCGTAATGTCTTTGGTAGCCAGCGTTGTATTTGGGTTAGCGGCTAGAATTTTTTGAATCCCAGTATCATTCAACGTAATCGGGTAGCTGGCTGGGGCTGCTTGCACTTGGCTCCAATCGAAATCATCGGCGGACAAATCGGGAACCGTCAACTTGGTACCTGCGGCGTCACTTAAAGTCACCTTGGGCACGGTCGCAAATGTTGGCGTCCCATCTTCGACCTTCGTCACATCGCCAACGGTTGCCTTAATGGCTGTGGTTACCGGTGTCGCCGAACTGGTCCAGTGGTTGACGACCACTTGGAGGGTTTTACCATTCGTAATATCAACCAGCTTCGACTGACCCGTTGAATAATCGGTGCTCTGGTAAGTAAAGTTAGGAACGGTTGCTTTAATTGTCGGATTGGCAATGTCATCGCCGACTTTGCCCACAAAATAAGTTGCGGCTGATAGGCCACTTGGCGAAAGAAGGGTGTTGACGTAAGAACCCGTATCCGTTGCTGAACTTGTCGGATCAACCACGACCCCGGCATGATTCAATAAATCGCCAGTTTTAATCCGACCCGTCGTTTCCGTAAAGATTGGGTTATCATATTCGTCAACATTCATAATCAAGGCAAACGACGTATTATCCGTTGCTTGTTTTTGGTCAGAACCAGCGCCTAGTTGCCCATCGGAATAATTTTGAATCGCTTGAACCGCGCCAAGATATTCGGCGGCCGCTAACATCATGTCAGCAGCACTGCCAGAATTATAAGCCGTTTGCAGCTTTTGCCAGTAAGGGACCAGGCTATTGTAGTATGTAATGTTGGCCGCTTGATAAAATGGCGGCTCTTTGCTGTCACTAACGTCTTGGGTAATCTTTAACGGCGCTAACTTGGCATCAATATTGAGCTTAGCCTGGGCTAACAATTCCGCGTCTGAATAGCTGTTAATCCCATAATAAAGCTGGGTTGGATCCACCACATTTCTAAACTGCTTGGTTAATCCCTTTGAAGTCAATTGATTCAACACGGCTTGATAGCTGGTATGTTGATTCGTGGTAACCACCAAGTCGCCATATTCATCAACTTTGGCCGTGGTGTTCGCTGGCAACACTAACTGATTTAAAGTGGCCTTAGCATCCGAAACGAATCGGGCATTGACGCCTCGCTTGTCTTCCACCAACATCTTGTTAGCAACGTCTAATTCGGCGTGCATGCTCTTCAACAAATTGTTAGCCTGAGTCAAAGTTGCCTGCATCGCTGCCAACTTTTGAGCTTGTTGGCTTGATGGCTGGCTTAGCGTGAGTTTGACCT
Source organism: Lentilactobacillus fungorum (assembly GCF_016860605.1). GTDB lineage: Bacteria > Bacillota > Bacilli > Lactobacillales > Lactobacillaceae > Lentilactobacillus > Lentilactobacillus fungorum. The sequence goes on along the minus strand of NZ_BNJR01000012.1, from coordinate 363,835 downwards.
GCTTAAATTCATTATTGACGTGGGCAGATAGTGCATCTAAACCAGAATTATGGACAATTCGATCGTTGGTTTTGGCATTTGCCTGCTTGGCATCGGCTTTGACCACTTGATTTACTTGCTTGGTAATCTTTTGCGCTTGGTTAGTCATCCTTTGCGCTTTACGGTTAAAATCAGCCGGGCTCTTTACTTTGATGGTAGCCGCCTTTGAGATCGCTGCCTTCGCCGTTGATGCCTTCACCGTTGACGTCTTAACGGCTGTCACAGTAGTCTTTGGCGTTAGTTGCGTCTGGTCACTTTGTGTCTGGTTACTTTGCGTCTGCACAGTTTGACTAGCAGCTTGGTTAGGGATTGACGTCGCAGTCAGCGTACCAGTCGGCGTATCCGTTGTGGCCGTCGGCGCAGTCGCTTCAACTGTAGCCGTTGGCGTCACAACTGGGGTCCCATCAGTCGAAGTAGTCACTGATGTTTGGTCAGTCGAGCTCGTTGTCACTGGCTGAGTTGGCGTCTGGGTGGCTTGATCTCCTTGCTCACTGACAACAGTTGGAGTCACTGTGGCCGTTGGGGTATTAACCGCAGGCGCTGGTTGGTCAGTTGCTTGATTACTCTGAGCTGCCGGAGTCGCTGGTGCTGTTGAGTCAGCTTGGTCATCGACCGTATCGGCCTTTGCGGTGGTGATATCTGGCGCAAACACCCCCGGCACCCCGTGGACCTGTGCCTCGTGAACCCCCAATAATAAAGCCACCGTGGTCATCCCTTGAACGACCCACTGCTTTTTGGCCTTATAAAGGCGGTAGCGAACCACGTGGGGCTCTGCCTTGGTGATTTGATTATACTGATATCGTTTCATATCCATAACACCCTCATTTCATCATATTAGCTGATCAAACAGCTGTTTAACCTGATTAACCGTCCCTCAACTGATTAACCGTTATGTGTGCCCAATAGTTGGGCGATGGTTCATTTATGGGTTTTACTATGTAGGACAGGCGGCCAAAGTCGTCTGCCCGATGGGTATGCTCGATAGGTAATTCGGGCTAATGGGCAACTCTGTCAGGGGAGGCAGAGTGGTCCACCATGTTGGAGTGAGTGGCTCCATTTGAGGGGAAACGGAGCCACTCACCTTCGAGCCACTGCTTCAAAAGTGCCTAATCTTGCCGGCGCTTTTTCCGCAATGCTGCTAGCCCAATTGTGCTAAGCATGCCGATAACCCCTAGAAGCACGGCCCCGTTATCTGGATTATCGCCAGTTTGCGGCAGTCGCTTGGCGGCTAGTTGTTGGTTAGCAGCCTGCTTCGAGTTTGAAACTTGTTTCATTTGATTTAATTGTTGAGCTGGTTTTGGCTTGTACATCCCAGCGACCTTGACCGGCGTCTTGGCAATTTGCTGCTTGCTCATCGGCGTTGCGGCCTGCTTAGTCGTGGACGTTCCCTTGGCCTTAGCTCGTCGTGACTTAGTCTTTTGAACCGCTGGCTTGGCCGGCTGGTTTGCCGTCTTAGTGGGTTCCTTTGGCGACGTCGTTGGTTGCGCCGGTTGTTGTGTCGGCTGGGCGGGTTGCTGCGTTGGTTGCGCCGGTTGAGTTGGCTGCGTGGTCGGCTGGTTTGTCGGTTGCGTAGTTGGTTGAACCGGCTGGGTCGGCTGCGTCGTTGGCTGGTTTGTCGGTTGACTCACCTTTTGATAAGTAATATAGGTATCCTTATCCGGCGTAGCGTATGGCGCAGTTGGTGGCAAGTACCCTTTGCTTGGATCCTTAGCATCCGCCAATTTCAATATGTGACCATCGCTATCAACTGCGTTATAGCCAGAGATGTAAGGGACAATGCCCGTGGTCGGCGTCAAAATCTTCGCCGGATCATCTGGATCGTTTGGATAAACGACGTTAGCCACGTCGCCTTGATTAGCTGGTGGTGTAATGATGTACTTCCCAATTAGCCGGTAAACGTAGGTCAAGGTCACATCACTCGTCGTCACCTTGCCGCTTGGCGTGGTCGGCGACTTAATCAAGTAATACTTCTGAACGACGATGGCTTTAGATGTATAGTCATCGCCAGTCTTCATGTTGTCCTTAGTCGTGGCCGGGGCAACTGGCTTGCCCTTTTCATCAACGTAATTAATCGTCAACTTGTAATCCGCAGTAATCGTCAACTTGCCTGGGATGACCTCAACGTTGTAGTTCGGGTTAGCGTTCGCATCAACTGTCGCCGTCACATCATAACTGCCAACTTCAACATCGTGGCTGATATCAGTAAGTGTGTACTTCACGTCGTCACCCTTAGTTGGCTTGTTACTAATCGTGGCATTGATAGTGCCGGAGTATGGTTGGCCATCGTACTGCTTCGTGACACTCGGCACGGTAATCGTCACGTTGGCTTTGGTAATGATAAATTGCGTGTTGGTCACGTCGGCCATGGTAATCGCCTTGGTTGGGTTGGCCTGCTGCAGATCAGCCAAGCCTTGAGCGCTTAACTTAACCGCGTAGGCCCCCACATTTTGGCTGGTAATCCCAGTGGTATCAAAGTCGGCAGCGGTCCAGCCAGCTTTAGGCGCAACCAAGCCATCATCAAGTTTGACCTCAAAAGTGGTTGGGTCGGTGCTGGCATCGCCGTCATACGTCTTCGCCTTGGGTTGTAAATTAATCGCGCTCTTGTCAACTGGTGCCGGCGTAATCGTCAACGTGCCCGGTTTAATGGTAATCGTGTAGTTAGGATTGTTGTTAGCGGCGGCCGTGACGTTAACCGGATAATTGCCGATCGCCACATCTTGGCTAAGGTCACCAACTTGGTAGGTCACCTGGTCACCCTTGGCTGGCTGGCCGGCAACCGTTGCAGTCACTACCCCAGCGTATGGCTTTCCATCATAAGTTTTGGTTAAAGTCGGCCCAGTAATCGTAATTGGGGCTTTCGTAATCGTAAACTTCCCAGCCGTGACGTTGTTAGCATCAATCGCGGTATTGACATTAGCGGCTTGTAGCTTGGCTAATCCGGCCTGACTCAAGGTGACCGGATAATTACCAACATTTTGGCTGGTAATCCCCGTCGTATCAAAGTCATCCTTCGTCCAACCAGCCGTTGGCGCTACAATCCCACTAGGTAAAGTCACTTCAAAAGTGGCTGGATCTGTGCTGGCGTCACCGTCATAAACTTTGGTTCCGCCGTCAACCACAACTTTATCCGTGGTTGCCGTTGGCGTGATGGTCAACTTGCCGGCCACCACGGTCACCTCATAGTTTGGATTAGCCTTGGCATCGGCCGTTACAGCGATATCATAACTACCAGCGTTAACGTCTTGGCTGATATCAGCTAACTGGTAAACAACATCCACCCCTTTGGCCGGTTTATCAGTCACCGTGGCAACTAGCTTGGTTTGATCGCTATACGGCTTGCCGTCGTAGACTTTGGTAACCGTTGGCCCAGTGACCGTTACTTTGGCTGGGGTAATCGTGAACGTCCCCGCAGTCACACTCTTGGCATCAATTGCGGTGTTCTTGTTAGCGGCCTGCAACTTAGCCAGACCAGTCTTACTCAAGGTGACGGCATAATTGCCAACATTTTGGCTGGTAATGCCAGAAGTATCAAAGTCATCCTTCGTCCAGCCATCTTTAGGGGTTGTCATGCCCTTTGGCAGCGTTACCTTAAAGGTCGTCGGGTCGGTGCTGGCATCGTTGTCATAAGTCTTAGTACCGCCATCGACTACAACCTTGTCAGTCGTTGTACTTGGCGTAATCGTTAACTGACCGGGCTTAGTCGTAATGGCATAGTTCGGGTTGGCCGCTGTATCAACGGTCACTGAAATCTCGTAGTCCCCCACGTTGACATCTTTACTGATATCGCCTAATTGAGGGGTCGTCAGGTCAACGCCGGCCTTTGGTTTGCCGGCAATCGTGGCCACTAATTTAGTCTTATCCGTATATGGTTGACCATCGTACACTTTCGTCACCGTTGGGCCGGTAATCGTAATTGGCGCTGGAGTAATAGTGAACTTGCCGGCGGTGACGCTGTTGGCATCAATCGCGGTGTTGGGGTTAGCCGCCTGCAATTTAGCCAGACCCGTTTGACTCAAAGTCACCTCATAACTGCCCACGTTTTGGCTGGTGATCTTGCTAGTATCAAAGTCGGCCGCTACCCAATCGTCTTTAGGAGCCGTCATCCCTTTTGGTAAAGTCACCTCAAAAGTCGTCGGGTCGGTGCTGGCATCGCCGTCATAAACCTTGGTCTGGTTACCAATGACCACGTTGCCAGTGGTGGCGGTTGGCGTAATCGTTAACTTGCCGGCCACCACCTTAATGTCATAGTTCGGGTTGGCTGCCGCGTCCGCGGTGACGTCAATGTCGTAACTGCCAACATCAACGTCCTTACTCAAATCACTTAAGCTGTACTTAACTTTGTCGCCCTTAGCGGCTTCACCCTCAACCTTTGCGGTCAACGTATCCGTATACGGCTGGCCATCGTAAGTCTTGGTGACCGTTGGGACCGTAATCGTGACGGGGGCTTTAGTAATTGTAAATTGGGTATTAGTCACGTCCGCCATGGAAATCACTTTGGTGGGGTTGGCTTTCTGTAAATCGGTTAAGCCTTGAGCACTTAACTTAATGGCATAACTGCCAACATTTTGACTGGTAATCCCCGTCACATCAAAATCGGCAGTGATCCAGCCAGCTGTTGGCGCAACCACGCCATTGGCAAGCTTGACGTCAAAGGTCGTGGGATCGGTGCTGGCATCGCCATCGTATTGCTTCGTCTTTGGCTGTAAAATGATCGAATCTTGATCAACTGGTGTCTGGGTGAAGGTCACCGTAAAGGTCTGGGTGGCACCCGTCGCATCTGACTTCAAATCAAAGGTTGGGTTGGCCGCCAAAGCTTCTGCCAAAGTCGCGTAATCCTTGCCGTCGGGGCCGGTGACTTGATAGACGCCACCGTTAGCGGCTAAGTCCTTATCGGTATACTTAAAGGTAATCGTATCGGTACCAGTAGCGGTCTTATCTCCCGTGTTAGCGGCGGTATTGCCGAATGCCGTATCGGTTAATTCACCCTTCGGCCGGCCTTTGGTCGTCAAGGTCGCCTGGTCAACTTGGAAGTGGTTGACTAACGTCGATGAGCCATCCAGCTTAATCGTGGTATCGCCATCAGTGGTCGTGAAGACGTAACCGGGAATGGTGGGAATATTATTCAAAATCTTAGAACCAGCCACCCCAGTTGGCGGCGTGGCCATCCCGTCATCGGAATAGCCCCCATTGGACCCGGGGAAGCCATTGATGACGTTGCCGTCTTGATCAACATTCTTAATGTGGGCGGTCGTGGTAAATGAATCGGTAATCGAACCGTTAACGTTGTTCAACCCGTCCACCCGGAAGGCGGTTGGAATCGTGACTTGCTTGCCGCGGTCGTTAGCACTATCCGGATCCTTGACCGGCAAAATGACGTCGGCCATATCTTGGGAAGCTAGTTTGGGAATCGAGGTAACAATGCCGACAATCTTGGACCAGTCGGTAACTTTGTTAGCCGTCATCAGATCATCAGCCGTCGTGGTACTCTTACCATCCGCCGAATTGAAGTAATATTTATTGCCATCAGCTAAGGTGACATACTTGCCATCCGCAGATAACGTGGCCTTGCCAGTTGAATACAAAGTCGTCGTGGTATCGCCGCTGGTACTCTTGCCTTCCTTAGCTGCACCGGTCAGTTGTAAAGCAAACTTGCCGGGAGTATCGCCGCTATTGGCGGTGACTTCGGTTGGGAGGTTGATCACCCCACCCACGTTGGTGCTGGTATTGGCCGTGTTGTTGGCTAACCGCAACCGAATTGATTGTGCGTCATTTTTCATCGGGTTATTAACCCCGTTGGCGCTGTAGCTGGAGCCAAAGCTTTGGTTGTCTTGGATGGTGCCGTTGAGGATCATGGATTGGGGAGCGTTAATAAAGAAATACCCAGATAGTTTTGAGTCATTAACTAAAGTACCTGCTCCAGTAGGCCCTGGCATACCACCATTTTGAATAGCAGATAATCCCGTTATCTTTTGACCATCTGCAGTTTGGATATATAGGTTTTGCAAGTCTGATAAACTCGTTTGACGAGCATTCGAAACTGCATCTCCTTTTACCATAACTACCGCAACTGATTCACCAGTTGTACCGAATTTGGTTGCAGAATTATTACTTGAAGTTAACCCACTATTTTTAAAATCTCTGTTATTAACGTAACTAATACCATTGTATGAACCGTCTCCGGTAGCTTCAGAGTTGTTCCACGGGACAAACGCTGAAACGGCATCATCATTGACTTTAAAAGTTAATGCCATTCCTTGGTTTAGCGGGGTCCATTCAAATCCAGTACCGGTATAATCCATTTTAGTAACCGTCAAACCATCAGCATTAACAAATGTCGAAACCTTAGGGGTATCATTAACCCCATTCCAGCCAATACCAGCTTCAGTAATTGGTAAACCAGTTTTTGCGTTAGGAACCAACTTTGTTTGTGCCGGGGTAGTAATATAGATAACTGGTTCAAATATTGAACGACTATTACCAGAATAACTAGTCTGATCATTAGGGTCAGTTGCTGATGGCTTATTTATAACCTGTCCTTTACTATCCCGAAATGCATTCGCATTAAGATTGGCACTAATTTGAGTATTAAAACCACTTCCATACCCATTAGTAAGATAAGTTGTAAAAGTCTGTCCCGGCGTCACAGAACCAGGTGCACTATTAAAGCTAAGCTCTGCAGTACTTTTATCAGTTGCCGTAAACGTTGAATCATATGAAGTCGTGTAACTTGAATTCTTATCAGCAATATTAAGATTTATTGATAACTTTTGTCCATCTGTAACCGGTGCTACATTTTTGGTGCCAACATTTCCCAAAACAGTAAATGCATCAGCAACAATATCGTTATCGTTAATATTAGTTGACTCCACCCACCAAGCTTCGTCACCATCACCAATTGCATTATATTGAGTTCCCATAAAATTATCGGGAGCAATTTGTTTGGACTGAGTAATTACGTAATTTGTTACATGAGCATTAGTCGGAATGGTCATCAACTGAACATCAGTACCATTTATTGAAGAAACAGTGGTACCCGATCCAAGTTTTGTAAATGTTTGATAACTTCCATCACTATAATTAACAGTTACATCATAAGTCGTATCCTTAGGCCAATTTGAGTTGATGGCTTGATTTAATGGTAAGTTAATTCCCGTAGAATCAACCCCATTCGGAATTTTAATTGTATAGGTAGGATCAACTGTTGTATTTCCCGTATTAGCAACTCTAAAATTAGCCAACACATTATTCGTAGTTGAACCAATTAATAGTGTATTAGAGGCATTAATGCCGCGATCTATAATTAATAAGCTTGTAGTATTATTAGTAGTTAATGTATCCGTAAAGGTCGTATTTGGAAAGTCATATAAATGTCCAGAATTAAAATCAGATGATTGGGTTGTAAACTGCTTCTCACCCCCATTGTCATTAACAACTGGAGCTTTGCCATCACCGCCAGGGAGATAAGCCGTCTTAAAACTCTCAACCTTAAATGTTTGAGAACCAGTGGTACCGTCCGTATAGTGTCCAGCAAAATTTATTGTGGAGTCGTTAAATGCCCAAGCATGATTCTGACCCCCACTAGTTATCTGCAGCTTATTTCCTGGAAGAACTTTAAACGAATTAACCCCAATGCCACTTCGATAACTATTCCGTTGGATATAGTCTGTTTCATCTGAATCAAACACAAAGTTTGCAGGTAAATCAATAACCGCAGTAACAACCCCTAAACTATTAAAACCAGTCACGTTAGATCGAAAAGATAAGACGTATGTGTAATTCTGACCTGCTTTTTTTGCACTGCTCCCCTGTGGTGAGCCTAAAGACATCGCGTCTATGGTACGTTTATTATCAAGGGTAACTTTCTTATACTGTGTATCAATATTTGTACCACCATAGCTAATTGGTAAAATTGTTCCATCTGGGACAACTCCATTATCAGTCTCCGCATCGGGGGTATTAGCTCCAGGCCAAAAGTTACCAGTGTCGGGTGATTTACTTAAGTCATTATAAACATATGCTGGTGTACGGCCATATTCAAAATTTAAATTTTCTTTTTTTGTTACATTATCTTGGTCAAGTGTCCACGTAGTAGTTGTTGATCCATCTGAATTTTGAACACTTGTGGCAATAGATGAATCACTAACAGAGCCCGGAGCATTAGGGGTTGTAACAAAAAATTTATCCCCTTTGTTTCCAGAAATATTAAAAGTTACAGAAACATTTACTCCACCCTGTCCTGTTGCTTTCGATCTATCAATCGTTATATTCCCATCCGTATCTGTTGTCGTTATCCCTGTTGGCCCACTCAACGTCAAACTAGCCGCCTCTGCCGGATCCACAATCTGCCGAAAGCTCCCAGTTAACCCCTGTTTATGTATGGTTTTGAGCACCTGGTTATAACTGCGAGCATTGCTGGCGGTGATAATTAAATCACCATAGTCATCCACTTTAGCAGACGTCCCATTAGGCACACTTACTTGGTTGTAGGCCGCCTTGGCGTTGGCAACCACGTGAGCCTTAACACCTTTTTTATCCGCCGCAACCAGCGCGGTGGCTTGGTTCAGTTCATCGTGCATGTTGGCGACCACTGCTAGTGCTGTATTCAGCTTAGTAGTGGCCTGTTTTTTATTCTTTATGGCCAGCTTTTGGGCGGCCTTCACCGTCTTCAAGACTTGGGCTTGCTCCGCTTTTTGGTGCGTACTAATGGCAGTTAGTGCATCGTCTTGGGGAATATTATCGTCTGATTTAGCACCGGCAATCGTGTTACCCTTGGCGATCTGCTTTTGGGTGGCTTTGATCGCTTTGTTGGCTTGATTAATAATCGTTTGGGCAGATTGCTTGCTGTATTTGGTGAGCTTCTTATAGGAAGTCTTTTTCACTTTTAACTCATTTTTTGCGTGCTTGTCCACTCGACCAACTTTAGTTGAGGTAGGTGCTTGAATTGAGGTTGTGTCCTTAGTTGAACTTGCCTGGCTTGATTGGGCTGCCTGGCTGGTTTGAGTAGCTTGATTATCCGTTGCGGCCTGCGTGCTTGAACTGCTGGTACCAGTGATTTCACCGGTAGGATTGCTAGCAGCTGTGGCGCTTGATTGCGTTGTTGCGGTACTGGTTGTACTAGCAGTATTGGCGGCCGTGCTGGTTTGCGCACTGTCGCTGGTTTGATTAGTTGAAGTAGTATTCACGTCGGGTTTAGTCGCTACTGCTGTTGCAGCTGTCGAGGCGTCAGCCGCTTGGGCGTCGCCGTCATAAGTGGCCGTTGTGTCAGCGTGAACCGGATGCGATGTCAGCATGGTATATGACAGGCCGGTAGTGAACATGGAAATCCCAGCAACGAGCCATAATTTACCCTTTTTGTACAACTTGTAGTGTTCTTGTTTCTCCAGACTATCCCTAAATAGTCTAGTGTTATATTGATATCGATTCATTGTTATACCCCCTAAAGTATAGTGAGCGAAGCAAAGCGGTTAGAAAGCGGAGCCTAAGTTGACTTGGCCGGAAATCCCGGGCTTGGATTTTTGGTCAAGTCAACTTAGGTGCAGCTTTCTGCTTTGCATAGCTGTCCTCAAACAGTGAGCGAAGCCAGGCACTTCACCCGCAGATGATTACCTTTTACACCTTTTACATATATGAACTTATCCTCAAGTAATCAACGTCAGGCCGCTACCTGACATCGTCATCCTCAATCATTCTGATTTCGTGATTCGCTTAACCCGGGGAAACGTCCCCACGTCAATGATACTGTCGATTTCAACTGTCGTTTCTAAGCCATTAATTCGAGTAGCTGGCTTTTGCTTGGCATTGGCAACTGAATGGGCAACCAGTTGCCGCTGCTTTTTGACTTGGTGCCGAGTTGGGATTGTCTTTTGATATTTTTCCATAACGCTTTTGACCTCTTATCCAGCAATTAACCTAAGCGAACCATCCAAAGCGCTTATAAAACGAATCAACATCATGCTTGATTGCTTCACCTAAGCGACCAACCATCCGACCGACAATAATGTCAGCCCCATATGGTAAGTAGCGATGCGCCGCGATGGCTAGCTTGCGGGAAACTTTGGCTTCAAAGGCTTCTGGCTTGCCGCGGTAGTCCACGATTACTGCATATTGATAACTCGTCTCGTTTTTCGGCTTTAACATGACCAACCAAGCCGCTTGAACTTTATGAACGTGTCTGAGCGCACGGCTTAAAGCATCTTGGAGCTTTGTCGGCGTTGGGTTGATTACTTTAAACATGAAGTCGTCGGCTTGATTCTTTGAAGCAACCACCGGCGCGACTTTGTGAATATAGTCCCAGTATTCCTGCGTCAATGGGAAGCTTTGATCCCCTGGATTAATCAGGATGCCTTTTAGGTTGAACTGGTCAGCTTCAGCCATTAATTCATTACTGGTGAATTCAAACGAACGAAAGGGCGCCATGTTAGGCGAGCCAGCTAAAAACGCTTGCATTTTCGCCAAATCAGTAAAGACTGGGATGTACTTTTGCCCATCAGCCAAGTAAGTCGTTACCGCGACTGATAAGGTGAACGCTGGCTGTGGCTGGCGTGCCGAAGCTTTACGCCGGCCGGTTTGAACTGGTGCGTAGAACTTCATTTCCAACAAAGCCGCGGCAAACTTATGCTCCAGTTCGGGATCCATTGGCTGATCCATGAACGACTGAAGCCGTTGATTGAATCCCAGCTTCTTAAACGACATGATCCCCTCTGACTTTGGCTTGGTCGGCGTCAAGTCCTCGGCCGGTCTATTTTGACTCACTGAATCATTTTCCATCATCTGATCCTTCCTCCCTCGGCCGATTGGCTATTGATTCAGCTGAGTGATGGCTTTAAGCAGGGATTCCGCGCTATCCACCAGGCGGAGTACCTGCTTTTGATTACCATCGCTGGCCGCGTCATCAATTGCCTGGGCAATCGTGTTCATGCTTTGGCTTAACACTTTAATTGGCGTGATATTCACAAGTGATTCGATGTTGCTTGCTGCCATTTTTTCTTCCATCTTTAATTCCCCCACTTTTATCGTTCAAGTTGCTTATTGATTTAACTTAACCAAGGTTCGAATCGTTACTAATAATTGTTTAGCCGATTCAGCCAACTTATCAATTTCTTCTTTGCTTTCAGCTTGTGCCAGGCTGGTACAAATCAACCCAAGTGCTTGCGCCAGCAAAGTAGTCGGCGTATTCTTCGCAGCCGTTTGTGAATCGGTCGGCTGACTAACAGTCGGATTAAGAGGTTGGTCATCAAAATATTGTGATTGGTGAGCCTCAATCGATTGATCCGCTTGGTCAGCGGCGAAGTCGTGGCCAGGGTCACCAGTTTCGTCAACTGCCGGTTCTTCTAATTCACGCTTTAAATCCTCGATGTTTAAAATGCTCTCGTTATCCCCTTGGCTGAGTTCCCGTTCCATGCGGTCAACCTTCTGCTTTTCGGCGGCCGTTAAACTCACCAAGCTGGTTTTGGCGGCTGGATCAACTGGCTGATATTGATCAACATCTTTAACTTGGTCGCCAATCCCTTCGTCTGCCATCACATAGTAATGATGATCATCATCAATATCTGGCAGCTTAACTGGCGCCACTTGGTCGGGCCGATCACCATTATGTAGTGGAATCAGTTCGCCGGTCATATCAACGAGGCCGTGATAAACGTGAAGCGACCCAATCTTGGCGTAAACTAATTTGATAATTGCCGGCTCGCTCGTCATTGTGCGGGTCAGGTGCTGTGGCTTATTAATCAATACATAGCCGTTTAAGATTGGCAGTGCGATGCGATACTCTTCGCTGATCGCCCGAAAAATTTTGAGCGGCTCCATAATTTGTTCGCCATCCCGGCTCTCAAAGTGGATCTCCGCGTAGTTCTGCGCTTGGCGGGCCGCCCCTTCAGCTTCTGACATCATTAATTCCCCCTCTATCTAGCAGGCGGCGCTAAGTGAGCTGGCTTATCGCTGGCCCTTAACTTGAAACTAAGAGTCGGGCGACCACTGAACAAACTACCTGGCGTCACGCACTGTTAATATTACGATTACTTTTTTATTTACAATTATCATTTTAAATTAACGATTATATATATCTATATGTATTCAAACGGTTTTGTCCGCGATTTTTTTGGAATCAAAAAAATATTGAAATTTGGATGATTTTTTTAATTAGCGGCGTGGTTGTACGATTCATGGTTTGAGATGGTTGCCCTCATAACAGCAATTTTGCGGAGGGTGACAATTTTAAGCCCTTTTTAAGGGGTGAGTTTTTGTTCGTTTTTTGATATATTTTTGTAAGTTTTTTGGGTGTATGAGAACTGAGGGCAAGAAAAAACCACCAGGTGTTGGTGGTTTGGAGTATGTTTATTCAATTGATGTAACTATTAATTTAAAACGGTAAATCAGAAAATTCGTCGTGTCTACCAAAATAGGCAAGCTGGCCATCTAAATACACTTTAACAGTATAATTATCGTCATTAATATTCTTTAACGATAGTGTCAAATTTTGTGGGAGCGCATTTACCTTAGCTGGATTTGGCCAGTACCACTCCCGATTATTTGAATCAATTATCACGACACGGTAATTGAGATACAACTCGTGACTTTCAGGTACTATAGCTCTTGGACTATTACCCCAATCTGTTGGAAATGCATCTTGCCCAACCCTCATGGAAAGCTTAATGTTGTCAGAGTTCATCGTTACGTCGTCCATATATGTCCATCTTTTAAAAAAGAAAGAACCATCTTCATCAATCTCAATTTGATCTAGAAAATTAGTTAACCCGGCATTCTTAAGTAGCTGATCCAAAGTATCCTTTTCTGCAACACTTCGAACAACTATTTTTTGTAAATATGATAATGATAGCTGACTTTTGACAATAATCTCAGCCTGCTCATGACGGACAATATTATCTCTTTCAGCTCTTGTAAACCTACTATCGTTATATATTAAGTTAAAAGGTAATTCCGAAAAATCTGTTTCACTCGAAAGAAAAACAGGCTTTTGATGAGTTGCAAGACTTACTGAACTAAAATAGGAAGTAGGTAAGTTTAAAACATCAGAAAGACTAAATAGAAAATAGATGGGAAATGGACACCTAGCATGTTTATAAGCTTTTTGGGCTCTAAATCCTTCATTATCAAAAAGAGTTGGGGCTTGGGGGCGAAAATATAATCTTGCGTAATCAAATACTTTTGGTTGTGTATTCGCAATAATATCTTGATTTGCATTTTCATTTCTCATAATACCTAATGAAATAGCACGTTTACGAGAATAAAGGTATCCTGCTTGGAGTATCTGTATCGCATTATCAATATTTGTAAAATGATAACAATAATTTGGCCAAAGTCGCCGTTTGAGTCTGTTTAAATTTGTAGGAATGTTACCATCTTTAATATCGTTAATAGTCTTTTGAAAACTCATTATGAATTCTCCTTATACTAACTGTTCCGTTTTAGTTTGAAAGGAAGTGTTCGGTAGCTTATCTTTACGGAGGAAAAGAACGTCTTCAATTTGACCGTGGAAAGAAATTGTTGTTTTTGTTACAAACTTAAGATTCATCCAAATTTGATTATAAATATTATAATCACCATTCTTTTCAATAACACTCGGATAATTAATCGGTAACAAAATACCTGTACTACGAAGTGAGTTCCAAGTTTCATCCAGATCAAATCGAGTTAAATAGTAATCGCTTGTGTCATGTGTAATGCGGAATGCTTGCGTCATTGGACCATCATGAACAGATGAAGAAGGAGATACACCCGGAATTGGATTGTCTACAGCAGTTTTCCTCAACTCTTGAAGCACTTCAACGGAGCTCAACAGGTCCGGCTGACTGTTCAACCATGTTTGAGTTTCTTTTATAGACATAAATTCTGCTTTTACATTCTTCTTATCATAAAGATGAATGTAAATTCGGATTGGAAGTCTAGATAAATACTTTTCCATTAATGGCCGAACTTCCTTATCCCAGTTCAACCCACCGTTTCCAGCGCCAAGCTCTGGAAATGATATGGATGTAATGCCAAGACGACGATAATTTTCAACAAACTTTTTCAACCCAGATTCCAGATATTCAACCTTTGACTTATTACGCCAATCTTGTTTAGTTGGAAAGTTAAGGATCCATTTAGTTGGCGATTTGTATAACCAAAGTTTTCCAATACTCAATTGACCATTCTCACAAAAATGCTGATATTGATGAAACATCTCAGGATATAATCGTTTGAACTCTAACGCAATTCCTTTGCCCATCACGCCTACAGTGTTCACAGTATTTACAAGAACCTTAGCTGGACTTTTAAAAAGGTTCGTCTTCGTATATATAATCATTAAATCAACTCCAAATATAGGAATCTATCTTAGAAAAGACGACATATGCAATAATTGCATTGGATGAATCTAGTATATCATAGCTGCTCACCTATCCTAGGTAAGTCAGTCATTTTAAATCATCTAGGTATTTTTCGTCGTTAGAATATTTAGTTCGATTTGACATGCTAAATCACCTCGGATAAAGGATGGTATATCATCGCTTTTTTCTGGAATGGATTTTCATTCAATTCACAATGTTTGCCATTCGTGTTCCAATTGTCATACAATAATGGTGGAGGCGATGTAGGTGGCACAAGCGAAAGCCAAAACTAAACCACGAATAAACGTTCGAATCGATCCAGATATTAAGCAAAAAGCAGAAGCACAACTCGAAAAACAAGGCCTCACAATTTCTGAATTTGTAAGAGCGACCTTGACTTCAGTTGCTAACGAGGGGTTGCCAGAACATTTTATGATTCCCAACCAAGAGACGCTTGCTGGTATCCAAGAAGCTATTGATGAGATTAAAGGTAAAAACAACCTGCCGGGCACTAGCGATCCGAAAAAATTACTCCAAATGTTGCTGTCAGATGACGATAAAGAAAATTAAGTATCGAAAAACTTTCAAGAAACAATTTAATGAAAATATTGAGGATGGGATAAAAGTCCCAGCCTCGTTTGAAACTAAAAAAGTTGAGGTAATATGCGTTGCCTCCAGGTCGACAAGCGAAATCTGGGGGCAACCATATCACCTCATTTTTTTAACACCAAACAATCACTTTCCAACAAACGCTCTCCAAAACCGCTATAATAATTGAAAAGGATCATCACAAATCTCGCAATAAAGGAAGATCACTATGGGAAAATACATCATTCATTCAAAGCTTAGAAATGTCGGCGCCCAAGTCGACACGAAAACTGGCATTCACCAATTTATCGTCGACGAACCGATTTCCGGCCATGGTACGGACGCGGGGCCAAACCCGGTTCAATATTTGCTATCAGCGGTTGGCAGCTGCTTGGCAATTACCGCTAACGACATTGCCAGAAAGCACCCGGAAATTCACATTAACAAGTTCGAAACCAAGACAACCGGTGAAACTACCCAGTATCAAGATGGTCGCTCGGCGGTTACCAAGATTGTATTGGAAGTTCACGCCGAAACCAATTTAGATGAAGCCGCTCATCGAGCCTTTATGCACTCGGTGGTTAAGGATTGTACGGTTCATGAAACCTTGAAGCGGGCGGTACCAATTGAATTGAAATTTATTTAGATTGGAAGCTCAAATTGAAAAGATGTCGGATAGTTACTAGGATATAAAAAACTAGTAAAGTTGATTGTTCCCGTTTCTGCTTTGCTAGCTCTTTTGATTTACTCTGAAATAATAATCGATACCAATATGAATTAAGAACACAGATATTAGTGACCAACAGTCCGCTTTAAAGCTTGATAGAAATTCTCATGTGGACCAACCAAAACAATCAAAATTAGGCTTTCATTTTCAAATGTGTAAGCAATTCGATAGGTGGTCCCTTGATAATTAACTGCCCATGTATATATACCAACTAAATCACCAATTTTCGAAATTCCCTTATTAGGATTATGAGGAATATCTTCATAGATTGCCTCAACAATTGATTTTTTAAGGTGCTTATCTTTAATTTTTTTAATGTATCTCTTTACTCGATTGGGAACATCAATTTTATAATCCAACTTCTTTTTCAAAGGCCTCTCTGGTCGTCATTACCGAAGAGTCTTTGGCCTCCTTAATCAGCTTTTTCCATGCACCGCTAAGGGCCTGTTTTCGCTTTGCAAACTCATCTGGAATTTGTTCTGCTGGTACTTTGTCTTTCACAATATCTTTTAAAATATCCTTATCAAAATTAAAAAAGTCATCATCCTCGTGGACAAACTCATAGAATATCCCATCAGGCGTTAATTTTGGCTTCACAGTAACACCCTCACCAATATGAAACTTACTTGGAACCGTCAGCATAATTGAGTTCCCCTGTCTTCGAGTCTGAGTTTCCATTCAAATCACCTCATTTGTTCTTATTTGTAATTACATTATACCCATCAGGTGTAGTCATTACAATAAACTTTACTCAGAAATTACTGATACTTCCTGAACCATCAATCTCTAACCGATTTAAAAATTCCTTTCTAACATATTCAGCAATTTCAATCAAAAGCAACTCAGATAAATTCTCAACCAGCCAAAAAGAGCAGCTTGGGTAAACAGTCCTCTAAAACCAAAATTTAGCTTTGAAGGTCTTCTACTACCCTAACTACCCTTTAATTCTACCAAATGTTTCACATGAAACTACGACACGTTTATCGCCTTAATATCCAAAAATTCCCGAATATCCTCGCTTGGGATTGACTTAATTGCTGGCGCCCCCACCTGATGGACATAGATTAAATTCAGGTGGCCGTCGCGGTTCTTTTTATCGTTTTTGATTTTATCGAAGACTTTTGGTGATTCTAAAAGTACCGAAGTTGTTGGCAAGTCCACTGCGTCCAGTCGTTCAACCAGCGTTTGCGTTAGTCCGGGGCGGGTGAGACCCTTTTCTTCAAAAATCTGAGTCATTGCTACCATCCCAATGCTGACCGCTTCGCCATGCCGAAGATCGCCATCAGCCAATGCTTCAACCGCGTGGCCAATTGTATGACCAAAGTTCAACAGTTGCCGCAAGCCGCCTTCTTTTTCATCACCCATTACGACGTTGGCCTTATACTGCACAGAATGAATGCTCAATTCTTTGGCGTTGGCTAAAATATCGGCTGGCGAATTAATTGATTCAACTAATTGCCAAAGATCCCCATCTGATAAGGCGGCCACTTTGACAATTTCCCCATAGCCTTCCACTAAGTCACGGGTTTTCAAAGTTTGTAAGGTATCTGGATCAATGATCACCAAATCAGGTTGGTAGAAAGCACCGATAATATTCTTAGTATTATCCAAATCAACGGCCGTCTTGCCGCCAACTGAACTGTCGACTTGTGCTAGCAATGACGTTGGTATTTGAATCAGGCTAATCCCGCGCATGTAAGTAGCCGCTAAGAAGCCGGCCAAATCGCCAGTTACGCCACCACCCAAAGCAATCACGCCATCATCTCGGTTGAAACCGTCGGCAGCCATTTGCTGGGTCAAGTCCTCGAGAACAGCCAGCGACTTAGACGCTTCACCCGCTGGAAATTGGTAGTTACGGACGCTAAAGCCAACTGCTTCTAAAGCTTCGGCCACTTGATCCTGATAAAGTGGGGCAACGTTACTATCACTCACAAGGGCAATTTTTCGCTGGGACCAAACACTTGAAACTAGTTGGCCGGTACAGCTTAAAATGCCGTTTTCAATTTCAACGTTGTAGGAATGGTCGGGTAGGTCAACTCTGATCATTTTCATAATTTTACCTCACTTTTTTCTTCGGCGGGAGTTACGAGCAACTTACGAATCGCAAAGGCTTTGACAGCCATTTGTCGGTATTCATCTGGCTTTAATGCCTGCGCGCCATCAGAGAAGGCGTGGGCAGGATCGTCGTGAATCTCAACGACTAAGCCGCTAGCGCCAACTGCAACCCCAGCCAAGGCTTCTGGCGTTACAAATTCTGTATGACCAGCCGCATGACTTGGGTCAACGATCACTGGGTAATGGGTCAGTTTTTGCAAGACCGGCACGGCGCCAACATCTAAGGTGTTTCGGGTGTACTTATTGTCAAAGGTGCGGATGCCGCGTTCCGTGATAATAATTTGGTGATTACCGCCAGCCGCAATGTATTCGGCGGCATTTAAAATATCATCGATGGTCGCGGACATCCCCCGCTTAAGCATCACTGGAATATTCGTCTTGCCAACGGCTTTGAGTAGTGAGAAGTTCTGCATATTTCGAGCGCCAATTTGGAAAATATCGGTGTATCGGCCCACCATTTCAACGTGATCTTGGTCCATCACCTCAGTCAACACATCCATGTCGTAAGCATCAGCGGCTGCCCGCAAGAATTTAAGCCCATCTTCGCCCAATCCTTGGAATGAGTATGGCGAAGTCCGGGGTTTAAAAGCCCCGCCTCGCAAAATGGTTGCGCCACCGCTCTTGGCGACTTTAGCCATCTTCATGACGTGTTCGGCAGACTCAACCGAGCAGGGGCCCGCCATCATGGTAAAATGGTCACCGCCGATTTGACTATGAGCAGTCGTGACAACCGTATCTTCTGGATGAAATAACCGGCTGCCTTGGACCGCAGCGGGAACGTGGTCGATGATTAAATCGATCGCGTTTCTTTCTTCTGCATTCAAGTCCTTTTCAGTAATCCCTTGAATCGCCACTCGGTTGTGGTGAACAAAAAGGTCGTGGGTGCCATCAAAGCGATTTCTAATTTCATTAACAATATTTTCGTGACCCGTTTTAATTACAATAATCATATGATGATCTCCATTTCTTTTGTCTAATTGACGGTTGACTGTAAAATAAAACTCCCGCAGTGTCTAAAACACCACGGGAGTTTGGTTTAAGGGTAAAAAAATTGGTCCCGCAGTATTTTGGAAGTTTACTGTGTGACCGGTTGGCTAATCATGCTGAATAACTATTGGTCGCACAAGTTGTAGGAATGTGCCCACAACCTGCACGGCGTGAACACTACAATGACCAATAGTAGCTAAATCGATTTGGTTTTTGGTTTAGTTTCAGCATAATTAGAATCCCCTTAGAAAAGTTAAATTTTAATTGCAGTTATCATATTATGAATTAGAGTGAGTGTCAACCCTTGAGTTTGAAAAAGTGACTTTTCATCGGGTATTGGGGCCAAGTTGCCATGAAGATGGAGCTGCCATTGCTTGAGGCTCTTAGAATGAGACCGTTTCGTAAAGTAGAAGTTGGCACCTAACCACTTTGCTCACTTTTCCCCTTGACATCTTTCCCCAATCGCCGTAACCTAAAACCAATTTAATAATTCGTCCTACAATAAACCATTGATGTGGAGATCAAGATTGTGATGCCCGCAAAGAGAGCCGCCGTTGCTGAGAGTGCGGTCGGAGACACGCAATTAAATGGACCACAGAGGGTTCTTCTGAAAGTTAATCGAGTATGGAGAAACGTTCAGGCATACGTCAGTTGTCGGAGGTGTGTTAGCACTTCGCTAAGGGTGGGGTTATCAAAATGATTAATCTTTTTGAATATAAAAAGCAATTGTCAAATTAATTTTG
Source organism: Lentilactobacillus fungorum (assembly GCF_016860605.1). GTDB lineage: Bacteria > Bacillota > Bacilli > Lactobacillales > Lactobacillaceae > Lentilactobacillus > Lentilactobacillus fungorum. Next base: position 344,309 of record NZ_BNJR01000012.1, on the reverse strand, counting down.
TTAATCTCAAATTAAGGTGGCACCGCGGATTTAATCCGTCCTTAACAAATTACTTTCTGATTTGTTGTGGGACGGATTTTTTTGTTGGCTGAAGGCGTTAACTCGAATAGCACCTTCCAGCCGATCATTTTGTTTTGACACCTTAACCAATGGAGGCAGTAAGATGAAATTCAACGCGGTCAAACGATGGCAGTTCCAATCGCTCTTTTAACCTAGTATTAGAACAGCGCCACTCACTTTATTTGGAGGCCATCAGATGACAATCACACAATTACAAACTTACGCAAAAAATTATCCAGCCGTGCCAATTACCTTACAGTTTCAACTTCCCAGCTTTAATCCAATCGCGATTACCCAAGCCTTTGACCAACCAGACAAGCCGTGTTTTTTGCTAACTGGCAAACCCAAGAAAACTGAGGATGGCTACAGCTTTATCGGCGTTAATCCGCTCAAATCATTAACCTATCGAAACGGGCAGCTCACTATGTCAGACCAAATGGGCAAAAAAACAACGGAGGCAGTTGCACTCAAACCCGTGCTTGAAAAAATCCTAGCGGAAAACAAGACGCCCCGTATCCCCAGCCTACCGCCTTTTCTAGGTGGCTTGGCCGGCTACTTTAGCTACGATTACGCCAAATACGCGACAACTGCTCACTTACCAGCCGTAGCGGATCCCATGGCGCTCAACGATGCGGACCTATTACTCGTCGATGAAGTGATCGCCTATAACCACGCCACCCAAATGGTCACGTTAAGCAAAATCGTTCCATCAGCTCAATTAACCAACTTGTATCAATCGGTATTAACTCATTTAACCCAATTGAAACAAGCTGTTTTGGCAGTATCTGCCAGAAAGCCATTACCATCATTTTCAATGACGCCGCTTCGCTTACAATTCTCCCTACAAGAATTTGATGAAAAGGTTGAACAGACTAAACAACACATCATCGATGGCGATATTTTTCAGTTGATTTTATCAAATCCCCAGCAAGCCAAAATGCACGGATCGTTATTTGCCGCAGCACCAACGCTCTTCAATGAGAGTCCTTCGCCCTACCAGTTTTACTTTCGTCACAACGATTTTGAAACGATTGGTGCCTCGCCAGAAACACTGATTACCAAACGTGACCAGACCCTTTTTACCTATCCGCTAGCCGGGACGCGCAGACGGGGCCACGATCAGGCAGAAGATGATCAATTTGCTGCTGAATTGCAGCACAGCCCAAAGGAGTTGTCAGAGCATAACATGCTGATTGACTTGGGTCGAAACGACTTAGGAGCCGTTAGCCAATTTGGCAGCGTCCAAGTGACTGCTTATCGCAAATTGCTTCGCTTCGCTAACGTGATGCATATGGGTTCGGTCGTCGAGAGTACCGTAAGCGATCATGTCTCGGCCATTGACATCGTCAACGCCGTTTTGCCGGCCGGCACTTTGTCTGGCGCACCTAAAATTTCAGCCATGCAACTGATTGGCCAACTCGAAAACCGCAAGCGCGGCGTCTATGGCGGCTGTCTCGGCTACCTTGGCTTTGATGGTGACCTAGACCTTTGCATCGGCATTCGGCTCGCTTACCGCCAGGGTGATCAGCTAGTCGTTCATTCAGGCGCTGGGATTGTTGCCGATAGTATTGCCAAATACGAATATCAAGAATTTAACAATAAAGCCAGCGCGGTTGTTAACGCACTAAAGGAAACTGCCAAAGGAGGGATTGTCGATGCATTATCTAATTGATAATTATGATAGTTTTACTTATAATTTGTATCAGCTTATCGGCAGTTTAACTGATGAGCCCATTACCGTCCTCAAAAACGACGCCATTACCAGCGCTGAGTTAACGGCCCGCTCCCCAGAGAGCTTAATTTTATCGCCGGGACCCGGTCGGCCGGAAGATGCGGGTCAAATGCCGGCAATTGTTCGCGATTTTATTGGTAAGGTGCCCATTTTGGGCGTTTGCTTAGGGCATCAAGCCATTGGCCAAGCTTACGGTGCCAAGGTTGTTCATGCTGACCATCTAATGCACGGGAAGCCTTCGACAATTAAAGTCACATCCCCGACCGGCTTATTCAAAGACTGTCCCCAAACGTTTGAAGCGGCCCGTTACCATTCATTGGTCATCGATCCGACGACGATCCCATCTAATTTATCGGTAACCGCCAAAACTGAAACTGATGAAATTATGGCCGTGGCTGATGACGTTAACCACGTTTATGGTGTCCAATTCCACCCCGAATCAATCATGACGGATCCGCAAGTTGGCAGACAGTTAATTTTAAATTTTTTGGAAATTGTCCACCAACAGAAATTGGCGCGGACATTATAACTAACTAACCCCCTTAAAATGGCGATGATCGCTACTTTAAGGGGGTTAGTTTTTGACGATAGTGACTTACTGTACCTTAAAATTCGACTTAAAAATAAATCCGCAAGAAGGGCACCTATTTAGACCGTAGCTGATTTGCATGGGGCGGTGGCACCTTGGACAGTTTCCCTGCATCGAGCGAGGAATTTTTGTCGATTTTTGCGGCGCATCTGATTTGTCTGCCATGATGTTCATTCCTCCAATGAGCGGATCCAAGTAACTAGAACCCTGTCATTAACTTTGAATCACTTGCAAATATTTCGCGGGCATTGCATCAACCAACCAAATACCGCTCTTGGTGGGATAAAATAATATCCCCGCTGTCGCGGCTGCTTTGGCTTGAACCTCAAACACAACTGGGTGATTGTCCCGGCGCTTGCCCACTTGAATTGCCATCTGTTGATTAGCGGACAAGTGAACAAAATCGCGGTCCATTTTTTTGAGGCCCTCGTCAACAATCAATCTCGCTGCGGCATGAGTGGTCCCATGATACAAGAATTCAGGGGGCATTGTTGGCGGTGTTAACGGTTTAACCGGAATACTGTGCCCGTACAACGCTCTAATTGTATCCCCTTCAATGGCATAACGCTGTTTATCACTTTGCGCCATTATTTTTTGAATCAATGGTTCACTAATCGGCGTGCCGTAATGACGATTAAAGTGATTCATAAACGATTCTAAGTTAACCCGACCGTATTGATCCAATGAAATCCCGATCCGCTCCGGATGGTGGCGCAGTACAAACGAGATGCGCTTGCTGATTCTGGTTAACTGACGATCCATAAGCTCGCTTCCTCATTTTTTAAAATGATTCATAAGTTCATTTTATACCCATTGTCATTAATAACGCCCATTTTAAATCAAAAAAAGCACACAGAAGCAATCAGCTTCCATGTGCCCGGATAATCACATATATTGAGGGGTTATTCTATGTTGAGGGGTTTAAGTTAAACTTAGGGTAAATCCACTGCATGAGGGGGGTGCAGCTTCGTTTAACAACCAAATATGATGAGGGGTCATATTTGATTGTCTATAGAATACCGTCACTACCTTAAATGGAACTTAAAATTCAAAAGTTTTTTGAAATTAGGATCGCTGCACCAATTCAAAACCTGTGTATAAACCTACTTGGCGTTTGCTAAGCGCTTCGGCCACTTTACTAGGACATTGCTCAAAACAAAAAGCTGCGTGTAAGTCTCCTTGGCCAAAAATCAAAACCCGGGATTTCCGGCCAAGTGGGCTTAGGCTCCGACTTCTAACCGCTTTGCTCCGCTCACTTTACTAGGACAGCTGCGCAAAGCAGAAACTTCCACATAAAACATCTTGCCCAAAAATCCAGGCCCGGGATTTCCGGCCAAGATGCCTTATGTTCCAGTTTCTAACCGCTTTGCTCCGCTCACTTTTATGATAAAATCGACTTAAACTAATTTGAAAGAGGTTTATCATGAAAAAAATCTATTTTGTTCGCCACGGCCAAACCCTACTGAACCGGTTTCGTCGAATGCAAGGTTGGGTGGATTCGCCTTTGACCCAAAAAGGGGAGGCTCAGGCTGTCGCTGCTGGCAAACGACTGGCTGACCTTGACTTTCAATTGGCCGTCAGTTCGGACATGCTGCGAGCGATTCACACGTTAGATATTATCCTTGCTCAAAATCACCGTAGCGATTCAGTTAAACGAGAAGTTCACCAAGATATTCGCGAAATTTACTTCGGTTCATTTGAAGCCGTTGATAGTGTTCAAACTTGGAATATAATTGGCGGCCCACTTGGCACTTTTAACCAGGAAGACCTCATTAAACGTTACGGATTGCTGAAAGTCCGCGATTTCATGCACGACGCTGATCCCTTTCATGAAGCCGAAACGGCTGCACAGCTTGAAGCTCGAATCAACTCAGCAGTTACGCATATTCAAGATGAACTTTCGAACGGCGAAAATGCGCTGGTTGTTTCACATGGAACATTTTTAAGAAACCTCGCTACTAACTATTCTGGTGATGACAAAATTGCTAAACAGCCGCAAAATGGCAGTGTCATCGTCCTTGACGTGACCAGTGAACCCGTGGTCATTTCAAATGACTTATAAAGCGCTTTCCAATTACGTGGACGGTGGACTATACTAATATCATTAAGCAGTGAGTCCATTTCTGACTACTAAATTACTAAATTGCGATAATGGCGGCCGATTTAGTTGGTTTATTTTACTGGATCGTGTCGTCGCTTTTAGCGATTTTAAATCTATTTTATTTCACTCACTTTTACTTAGGACAGCTGCGCAAAGCAGAAAGCTGCGTGTAAGCACCTCCAAGAAAAATTCCAAATCTGGGAATTTCTCTTGAAGGAGACTTACCCTCCGATTGTTAACGCTTTGCTCCGCTCACTTTTACTTAGGACAGCTGCGCAAAGCAGAAAGCTGCACCTAAGCCCACTTGCCCAAAAATCCAAGCCCAGGATTTCCGGCCAAGCTGCCTTATGCTCCAGTTTCTAACCACTTTGCTCCGCTCACTTTTATAAACGAGGTGCCCAACTTGGAAGATCGTTACATATCAATCTCATGTTTACCGCTGCCAACATTTATCCAAGGCGGTTACGCCATTTTTGGAGCGGGAGAAACTCACCCTAATAGAAATGACCTTCAGTATTTTGTGCTGATGTTTATTGTTAAAGGACGGCTATTTATCGCTGAAGATGGTGAAAATTATACGCTAGCCGCCAATGATATGTTTATCTTGCTTCCCCGCCATCACCACTATTCTTGGAAACCCGCAGAATCACAAACTGAATACTACTGGATTCACTTTTACATTACCGGTAAGTGGGTTCAGGAAAAAAGGCCGGTGCAGGTTGGCTCCGAAATTGACATCCCCACGCTACATTACTTTACGCCAACCATGACAATGTACTTGGCTAAAAAACGTCATTTCACCAATCAAGAGGATCTCTTTTCATTAATTAACCGAATTTTCAAAAATAGTGCCCTACAAAACAACGTTGGTTTTTGGCAAGCCCAACAATTATTTATCGATCTATTACAAATGATTCAAAGCCCCAATCTCGGGGAATCATCCACCACGCGCCTAGCTGATCAAATTCAGCGGTATCTGCGAGATCACTTTGACGAAAAAATTACGAACGAAACTTTAGGCAAAATGTTTCACGTTCACCCCAACTCGATTACAGCCAGCATGAAAAAAACTTTTGGGATGACGCCCAACCATTTCTTGCAGCGTTATCGCTTAGAAGAAGCTGTTAAGCGGCTGTTAACAACCCGCGAACCAGTCAGTACCATTGCGCTGGAAGTCGGTTACAGCAACGTCTACTACTTTTCAAATGCCTTTAAGAAAAGCTATGGAACTTCTCCGGCAGACTACCGCAAAAAATATGGTAACAATGCCAATCAGTAGCCCAATTGGCTAGTAGCTTTTCTTTAACTCAATGATGATACCGCCCCCCATTAATAAAGGACCTGGGAAATGAGTGTTTCTTACACTCGCTTCCCAGGTCCTTATTTTTTTAAAACTCAATCACAACGATCTAGCTAAACTAACCAGCTAATTGGCAACCCTGATTCGAATCATGTTCCAAGATAATGGCTGTAAAGTAGCCGTAATCTGATCACCAGCCGCCTGAGTACTCAATGGCTGCAGTTTCATTTGACCATTTCGATTATCTTCTTTTGGTCCATAACCATAGAATTGCGTGGCTTCAATCACTTCGGCAATCGTTAAATCCTTTAGCTGAGTCTTAAAGTCTAATGACTCATGTTGATTTTTATTTTCAGCAAAAATTGTCAGTTCCCCATTTGCTTGGTCATAAGTTGCAATACTATCCAGATAAGGAACTTCAGGAAACTCTCTTGATTGATACGTTGCCACGTCAACTTTTGGTGCTAACGCCACGCCTTTACCATGGTTTGAAACTTGCATAAATGGATAGAAGATGGATTGATACCAGACGCCATTATCGTCAGTCATAATCGGGGCAATCACGTTAACTAACTGCGCCAAGCAGGCAATCTTGACCCGGTCACTATTCTTCAATAAGGTGATCAATAGACTACCAACTAGCAGTGCGTCTTCAAAGTTATAAATATCTTCTAACATGTGCGGCGCCTTTTGCCATGGTTTAACCTTAGTGTCAGCATCATTTGAATGGTACCAGACGTTCCATTCATCAAGGGATAAGTTAATGGTTTTGTTGGTCCGCTTCTTGGCTTTAACGGCGTCACAGATTGCCACAACGCCCTTAATGAATTGATCCAAATCAATATTTTTACCCAGATAGTTATCTAGTTCAGTTGGATCATCGTCATTATAATACCCATAGTATCGGTGCAAAGACAGGTAATCAACATTGTCGTAGCATTGATCCAGTACGGTGGCTTCCCAGTCACCAAAGGTTGGGTTATCCATCGATGAACTGCCACAGGCAACCAACTCAATGTGATCATCAACCGCTCGCATGGCTTTAGCCGCCTCGTTAGCTAAATGACCATATTCATAGGCCGTCTTTTGCCCAATTTCCCAAGGGCCATCCATTTCATTACCTAAACACCAGGTTTTAATCCGGTAAGGTGCTTCTTGACCGTTCTTTCTTCTAAGATCACTCCAATAAGACCCCTTAGGAAAGTTACAATATTCAACTAGATTAGCAGCCGCCATAATGCCGCGAGTTCCCAAGTTAACGGCCATATCTGCTTTAGTCCCCACTTTTTTAGCCCAGTTCATAAACTCATGCAGGCCAAATTCGTTGGTTTCAATTGATTTCCAAGCTAAGTCTAGCCGGGTTGGTCGATCAGCTTTAGGACCAATCCCATCTTCCCACTTATATTGGGAAACAAAGTTACCGCCCGGATAGCGGACAATTGGCACGTTTAATTGTTTAATCGCGTCAATCACGTCTTGGCGCAAACCATTTTCATCAGCGCTGGCCTGGCCTGGTTGATAAATACCATCATATACAGCTCGACCAAGCTGTTCAATAAATGAACCGTAAATCCGTTCGTCAATGGTCGAAATCTGATTACTTGGATCAACTGTTAATTTCCCTTTCATGATTTCCTCCTTAAAATTAGTGAGCGGAGCCAGGCGGTTAGAAATCGGAGTATAAGGCTCCTCTAACAGAAACCCCCGGGCTTGGGATTTTTGTTAGAGGTGCTTATACGGAGATTTCTGCCTGGCGCAGCTGTCCTAAAATAGTGAGCGAAGCAAAGCGGTTAACAATCGGAGTGTAAGGCTCCTCAGACGGAAATTCCCGGGCTTGGAATTTTTGGCTGAGGTGCTTACGCGCAGATTGTTGCTTTGCGCAGCTGTCCTCAAATTAGTGAGCGGAGCAAAGCGCTTAGAAAGCGGAGGGTAAGTCTCCTTGGCGGGAAATTCCCGGGTTTGGAATTTTTCGCCAAGGTGCTTACACGCAGCTTTCTGCTTTGCGCAGCTGTCCTAGTCTTCGCTCAATTCACCACGGCGCTTAATCAGTGTCGTGCGAATATTTTTCTCATTTCGTTCAAACTTAACGTATAACAGAATCAATAACCCACCGATAATAAAGAAGATTGCGGGCAGCCATGAAATGCTGAATTTAATTGCGGCCAGCGTACCAGCATTTTGAACAACCCCAGCTTTATAGCCGGCATGGGCAAGGACCACTGAAGGTGCCCAGCCACCAAGACCTGAACCCATTTTAATCGCAAATGAACTTCCAATGGCGGTTAAGAACCCACTGGCCCGAATACCATTTCGCCATTCACCATAATCAACCGTGTCGGCCAACATCGCAAATGGTAAGGTAACAGAAATTCCTGTTCCGATTGAGGCCAGTGCCCAAGCGAATGATAAACCAATCAATGAGTGGCCGGTTAATGAGATTAAGATCTGCCCGAAAGCTGCTAAGAACATCCCTGCCATTAAGACGTATGACTTTCGGAATTTTTTAACTAGGAATGGAATTGCTACCATCCCAATGATCTGGAACATCACAAGCGCGTTTAGGATCGACGCAAAGTCTTTGTGACCCAAGTTATATTGCGTATAATAAACAACCACGGAAGTCCGAGATGCATTCCCTAGCCAATAGAAGATAAAGACCATAACTAGAATGAACCATGGCCAGTTGGCTTTAGCAGCCTTGATGGATTTGATAATCGAAATCCCTTTTTTCGGCTTGTTAATCTCGCGTGTATCAAAAAAGGCAAACATGAGAAGCGAAAAACCAATAACTGCTAAAATTAGTGCCGTATTTCGCCAACCGGATTGGGGATTGTTGCCAAAGAAGGCGACAAAGCTTAACGTAAACGTTGCAGTAATGAAGTAGCCGATCATTCCACCGATGCTTCGAGTACTGTTTAAACGAATCCGTTCATCAGAATTATTACTTAAGTTTGGTAAGATTGACGTGATTGGGGTACCCACGCCAGTGTAACAAATCCCGAAGAGCAGGTAGGTAATTAATCCCCACCAAAACTTACCAGTTGCACTGAGATCTGGTGACCAAAACATCAGGATAAAGAATATTGCAAACGGAAAGGCCATCCACAGCCAATATGGCCGACTTTGACCCCATTTAGTATGCGTATGGTCAATAATGAATCCCCAAATTGGGGCGTCAAAGGCATCTAAGATTCGAGCTGCCAGCAAAATGGTCCCGGCAGCGGCGACCGATAAACCGAATACGTCGGTGTAATAGTACAAAATAAACGTGGTGACGGTAGTGTACAATAGGTTACCAGCAGCATCTGTACTGGCATAAGCTAACATTCGATGAAATGGGATCTTAACGTTACTATTAATCGCGTCTCCTAGCGAACTTTTCATAATAATTAATCCTCCCTTACTGGATGAAATACATTCGACTGCACGTCAAAAATGACTTTTTTGGCAGTCATAACAAATTGATTGCCGTCATCAAGATTCACATATCGACGACAATATGGTGCGAAACTTTGAATTTGATAATCAGTTGAATTTAGCTGGCTGATGGCACCATTAATCGCGTGTAGCTGGCCTTGGTCATCAGAATAAAGGTAAGTTGTTTGCCCAAAGCCATTTAGATAAGCAACGAGTTCTTCGCCCATATCCCAATCATCTTCACCGGTATACCCATCTGGGAAAAGCCGACTAAAGATACCACCGTCTTCAGCGAAAATTGACTGGCCAAATCGATTTCTGGATAAATCCGGGCGATTAACGTTGGGGCCGGCGATACTATAAGTCGAAGCAGCCTCGCCTGGTTTTAAGAAACGATCGGTAGTTGATGCGTTTGAATCATACATATAAAGAATTGCATTGGTGGCCCGATAACCCGCTTGAACCAGTTCGACGTCTTGGAGGTTTTCACCACTCACTTGGGCAGCGGCTGCCGTAATCCCACCCCACAAAGAGTGCACCATGTAAGAAAGTGCTTCCCACCATCGATCTGGGCTTTGGGAACGAAAGTCATTGCTAAAACCAATGTTGGCTTTTAGTAGTTCACCGTATACCTTAGCAGCAGCTAGATTGCCAGTTAACGCTAATGCGCCGGTTGCTGGTCCAAAGCCAGCATTATCAAAGAAATGCTCAGTCATGGCAGCCGAAAGCGTCTTAGCGCCTTGCGCAACCCGGTCAGTCGTTATCGCCCAAGACTTGGAAATTTCTGCATATTCTTGATCCAAGCCGGCAGCTTTAACATCTTTTAGCAAGTCCTCAATGTAGGTGAAATAAAGACCCAACATCTGAGCTTCCTCTTTGCCTCGCTGGTTGTCGTGTAAATCAGGGTTAACCCGGACATCAAACACCTGAGCCGCCCAAGCGAGGTAATCTTTTGGCGAATTTAAGTGAAGGTATTTGGTCGGAACCTTTGATAGCAGGTAAAAAAGATGGGCAATATATTCGAAATCCATCACGCGGTAAAAATCACCGTATAATTTTCGCGGATGTTTAAAATCGCCATTTATGAACCACTTGGGTCGGACATATTTAACAGCACTTTCTTCCACCTGAGCAATTTGCTTGGCAATATCATCAACTTTTGGATCCAACAAGCATTCCTGAACGATAAAGGTGAGCTTTCCCAGTGACTCACCTTGATTAGAAACCGGTGAGAAACTATAAGGTACTTTTCCACTTGCTCCCGAATAAGAATGCGTTGATACGTAATTCGCACGATTCCTGAGCAATTGACTAACTGAACTCATCACGTTAAAGACACCCATATCGCTAGTGCCGTCCGCAAAGGTCAGCCAAATTTCGTGTTCACCAACTCCCTTTGGCTGATAGATGAGGCGTGTACCGTCTAATTCGTCGGATATGTCGTCTTCAATTAAGCGACCGTCGGCGTGATGCTTAACAACCACTCTTTTAATAACTTGATCTTTGGCTAGTTCAATCGTAAATCGCTGGCGTTGCCCGGATTGAACCAGTGGCTCAAAACTGATCCGTGGATGGCCATAAGACTTAGCAACTTGATAGAAATCTTGACGACTACCAAAGGGCTGTAGTGCAAACGCCCACGTAATTGTTTGACCTGGCTTTACGTGAAGTTCGGTTTGCGGATAAATCCAATCATGATGAGGGCGTTTGTCATCGTCATAGCCACCAGCTAGAATGATTTCATGAAACAGCATGCCATCCAGTGACGGTGAAACGTTTTCAAAAAAGCGGTTCGTGTATTCATTAAACGTCCCAACCGATAACACATTTCCTTTGGTTTGGTAAAGTCCCAAGTTCGGCTGAGTATTATCTCGTCTAATCGCTGCCAGCTTGGTATAATTTTGAGAAATCGAAGGAAATATGGCCGCGGATTGATTAGCATTTCGCTGGACATTTTTATCTCGAAACATCACGTATGCAAGACTTACCCACAGACCAAGGTTATGAATCGTTACCTCCCGATCGGCTTGATTTGTAACCGTAAACTGCCAGGTTAACGCCTTGCCAGTTAGCTTAAAGTGCTGAACCAAGTCAAGTGAATCAATGTGATAACTTACTTGACTCGTTAAATCACTCGTCGTAACTTGAGGGTTAAAGTCAATGCTTCGGTACTTTTTCCCATCAATCGTGACATTGAATTCGCCAAACAACTTATCTAGGTCGTGATAGTTCAATGATGCTAAATAATCAGGATCGATTACCCAATTCATATTGGTTGGGTCGTCGTTTATTTGAAACTTGGTGATAGCACCGCGTTTATTTTGCGAAATTGTCAGAAAGTCTGACTTCATTTAGAAAACCTCCTTTTTCAAACGGGATCGAATTATATGCAACCGCTTACCATTTAAGGATACCTTGGCGCCCAATTAGTTTAAATGACAGATCAATGCATTCTTTTATATAATTTAAGTAAGTTCATTTACACTTTTTAATTTGCAATTTATAATTGTTAACTTCAATAATTGACAACTTAGTATACTTATTCCCTTCTTTTTTGGATCTATGGCGATTTAGCGTTGAGGTCAGTTGACCTACCAATTTCAAAAATCAAATAATTAATTTATAATTAATCACACTTTTTAAGCGTTGAATAAATAAAAAATAGGTGATCAACCAGCCATTCACTGATTCATCACCTATTTATCCTCATATCTTTTAACGATGATTCTTATAAAACTTGCTGCTTTAATAGCCTAAATCATTAACATTGTGCCGCTTGGTTTTGTTAGTCTCCCAGAAGAAGGTTTTTGCAACGCCGACAATCTTCTTTTTAGGGACAAACCCCCAGTAACGACCATCGTTAGAAACGCTCCGGTGATCACCCAGAACAAAGTACTCGCCCTTCGGCACTTTTGTCACGTTAACATTCTTATTCCAGCTTCTTGACAGTGTCTGTAAGTCCCAATTACCAGTGCCAGAGGTTCGCTCTTGCATGCTGATAAACTTTTGGGGGACCACCTTACCATTAACATAAATATTGCCATTTTTACTGGAAACGGTATCACCCGGTAATCCGATTACCCGTTTGACGTAGTCCGTTTTTGGCTTTGTCGCCGTTGGGTCCTCGCCATAGGCATCGAACACAATGACACTCAGGTGCTTAATTTTTGCTTGCTTCCAAACCACTAATCGTTCATTATTAATAAGGTTGGGTTCCATTGATGGGCCATCCACCCGAGCCATTGTGAAGACGTAGGTTTTTACTAAAAAGGCAATAGCCAATCCAACGAGGATGGGAATTACCCAACTTGCGATTTCTTTGATTACTTTCATGACAAAGCTCCTTTGGGGGCTACAATAATTCAAAATTTTTACTAGAATGCAGCCGTCATTAATTTTAGCATAAATTCCCATCATGACAACAAATTACGGGTTAATTAACCTAATAGTAACTTTAAGAAGGCTTATTAACCTTGTATGATAGGACAGTTGTGTTCGGCAGAAAGCTTCGTATAAGCATCTCAACTAAAAAATCCAAGCCCGGGATTTCCGGCCGAATCGTCTTAGGATCCGACGGCCGTGAAACGCCTAGCCTATTTGGCGATTTCTAAGCGCCCGGCTCCGCTCACTGTTATTAGGACAGCTGCGCAAAGCAGAAGTCTGCACCTAAGGCCACTTGCCCAAAAATCCAGGCCCGGGATTTCCGGCCAAGTGGCCTTAGGCTCCGACTTCTAACCGCTTTGCTCCGCTCACTGATGTAGGACAGCTCCGCAAAGCAGAAAGCTCCGTGTAAGCACCTTGGCGAAAAATTCCAAGCCCGGGAATTTCCCGCCAAGGAGCCTTACACTCCGCTTTCTAACCGCTTTGCTTCGCTCACTATTTAAGAAGGTCCCCCATGAAAACGAAAACTACTTTAGCAACCAGAATTTGGTTAATTTTAATTTTAGGCACCATTAGCGCAACTGGGCCATTGTCTATTGACCTATACTTGCCGGCCCTACCAGAAATGACGCAAGATTTGTCGACTTCTGCATCCCTCGTCCAATTAAGTCTTAGTGCTTGTCTACTGGGATTAGCATTAGGCCAATTAATTGCCGGGCCGCTCAGTGACAAGTATGGTCGCAAAAAGCCTTTGATCATTGGCTTTTCTGTATTTGCCGTAGTTTCGCTGCTCATCGCGGCTACCCACTCAGTTTTCTTACTAATCGGCCTTAGATTCTTTCAAGGCCTCGCCGGGGCTTCCGGTCAAGTTTTATCCCGAGCAGTGGCGTCCGACCTATTTTCCGGCACGCTCCTCACAAAGTTTTACGCGATGCTTTCGGCCGTTAACGGCATCTTTCCGGTCATCTCCCCAGTTATTGGCGGTTTTATGATTCGCTACGTTAGCTGGCAAGGCATTTTTGTCCTCCTAGCCGTGATTGGCTTCGCCTTGGTGCTTGCCCTTTGGTTAGGGGTTAAAGAAACCCTTCCTCCTGAAAAGCGGCTTGGTGGCCATCCAGTGGAGTCGATTATTGAGATGTTTGGTTTCCTCAAAAATGTCCGGTTCGTTAAGTTAATTTTAGCAACCGGCCTAGTTTCTGGCGGTCTTTTCAGCTATATTTCAGCTTCTGCTTTTGTTTTTCAAAACTTCTTTCAACTATCGGTTCAAAATTTCAGCTTACTGTATGCTTTAAACGGTATTGGTATCGCCATTGGTTCAATCATCCCTGGTGGACTAGCCGCTCGCTTTTCTGAAACCAAGCAAACCAAGTTAGTCCTGACCACAACCGTTTTAACGGCGACTTTACTGACCTTAAGCGCGTTATTCTTCAATAATTTGCCATTAGTCATTATCTTAGTCTTTCTGATTGTCACCCAATTTGGCATGCTGTTTACGTTAACCACTTCAATTATCATGAACCTATCATTGCAAAATAACGGGGGTATTTCAGCCTTACTGGGGCTATCACAAAATGCCATTGGCAGCATGATGTCACACATTGTTGGCATAATGGGCAGCGCAACTTATCTGCCAATGGCGCTATCAATTACGGGTTGCTTGGCAGCCAGCCTAGGGCTATTTACGTCAATTCGCAGGCAACCATAATTTAACCCGATTGCCACGCTACGTAATCGGAAAACCATCATGCTTCGTCGCCTAACTTTTAAGATTAAGCGGATCGGCCAGTCACTTTTAACTCCTTTAAAGTGATTGGCCGATCCGCTTTATTTTGCCTTTAAATCCTACTAATAGCAAACTAGCTTCGAACGTCCGGTAATCCGGTAACTTCCCAGCCGCCATCTACAACTAGCGTCACGCCGTTGATATAACTCGCCGCTTCACTTGCTAAAAAGATCGCCGGCTCAGCAATTTCCGACGGTTTAGCTGGCCGCTTAGCCGAAACAGGTATCGATTGATTGGCTTGGCCAACCACTCGTTTAGTGTTAGCAGCTGGCATCTTGGCCACAACGCCTGGAATGATTGCATTTACTTGAACGTTACTATCTTGAAGCTCCAAAGCCGCGCTCTTTGTAAACAAGCTGATTGCTGACTTGATCTTAGCATAATCTGCTTCTCCAAACGTTTGCACATGAGCTGCTAAGGAAGAAACCATGACGATTTGGCCACTATTTTGCTGCTTCATTTGCCGGCCAATATACTTAACGAACCAAAACACGCCGTTCAGGACTAAATTAACCACAAAATTCCAGTCCGCAAGCGGCTGATGAAGCATCAAGCCCGCTTCAGAAGACTCCGCAACGGGAAATGAATAATGAATCTGTCCGTATTGCCGAACCACGTCGCTAACAAAGTGCTTAACAGCCGAACAGCTATTTGACTGGACATATCTCCCCTCGAATAATTCATAGGTATCTTCAATCTGCTTTAGCCTTTCCCGATCAGTTCCTGTAGCAATAATTCTAACGCCTTTCATCATTAACTGTTTCGCAATTGCCAATCCAATTTCGCTAGTCGCATTGGTCACAACCGCAACTTTTTGAGTCATCATACCTTCCCCTTAAAAGTGAGCAGAGCAAAACCGTTCACATCCCCCAGATAAACTAGACGTTTCAGGGTCGTTAGCGTATCGAGCTTCACGAACAGCCATCCTTAAAATTAGAAGCTTGCCGGTGATACTAATGCAAAAGGGGTGGCTCCGCTTAATATTGCCTTAATCACATAACTACCTATCCACTTGTATCATAACCCCATAGTAATTTAGAGAGGGAAATTTTGACTTGCTAAATAACGGGCCGACCAGAAACCGTATCAGTTTCTAGTCGACCCGTCATTTGAGATTAGTTAACCTGCCACTAGCAAATACCTATTGTGCCAATTTTGTAATTTTTCCCTGTTGGATATAAACGCTTAAAATTGCAATGTCTGCAGGGTTAACACCACTAATCCGTGATGCTTGGGCAATTGTCTGGGGATGAATTTTCTGCAGTTTCTGCCTAGCTTCGGTCGCAATGCCATCAATGGCTTCGTAATCAATTCGATCTGGAATCTTCTTGGCTTCCATTTTCTTCATTTTAGCAACACTTTGCTCAGCCTTTTTGATATAGCCAGCATATTTAGTCCGAATTTCAACTTGCTCAATCACATGTCGGTCTAATGGCTCGGCCGGAGCATCAATAAAGCGCATCAAAGTTTGATAGTCAACGTATGGCCGTCGTAAAAAGATTGCGGCAATCACGCCATCTTGCAATGGCTTGTCACCGTGAGCCGTTATAAACGCATTAACGTCATCAGACGGTTTGATTCGAATTTGGTTCAGTCGGTCTAATTCAGCCTCAATCGCTTGTTTTTTAGCTAAGAACTTTTGGTAACGATCATCAGAAATCAAGCCAATTTCATGGCCTTTTTCGGTTAATCGCATATCCGCATTGTCAGTTCGCAACAACAAACGATATTCTGCGCGACTAGTCAATAATCGATAAGGTTCTTTGGTCCCCTTCGTCACTAAATCATCGATCATCACGCCAATATAAGCTTCGTTGCGCTTTAACACAAACGGTCCTTTTCCAAGTGCCCGCCGGCCAGCGTTAATGCCAGCAATGATCCCTTGGCCAGCAGCTTCTTCGTAACCTGACGTCCCGTTGGTTTGACCAGCAGTAAAGAGATTCTTAACCACTTTGGTCTCTAACGTTGGTTTCAGTTGATAAGGCGCTACAACATCATATTCAATGGCATACCCTGGCCGCATCATTTGAGCATTTTCTAATCCGGCAATGGTATGAAGCATCTTTTGTTGAACCTCTTCGGGCATTGACGTTGATAAGCCATCAACGTACCACTCTTCGGTTTTGCGGCCTTCCGGTTCTAAGAATAACTGGTGGCGGCTTTTGTCCGCAAACCGAACAATCTTATCTTCAATCGATGGACAGTAACGCGGTCCAACGCCTTCAATCACACCAGTAAACATTGGGGCGCGATCGAGGTTATCACGAATAATTTGGTGAGTCGTTTCGTTCGTATAGGTCAGCCAGCAAGATAGCTGGTCTTTAACGGCCAAATAGTCTTTATCAGCCGATTCAAAGCTAAAATGATGTGGTTGTTTATCACCAGGCTGTTCAGCAGTTTTACTGTAATCAATCGTTGTTCCGTCAACTCGCGGTGGCGTTCCAGTCTTAAATCTTTCGAGGTCAAATCCAAGTGATTCAAGATTCTCCGATAGCTTTTCAGCTGGCTGCGAATTATTTGGCCCGGATGCATACATCAACTCGCCAATAATAATTTTTCCACGGGCAGCCGTCCCAGCAGCAACGACAACCGCTTTAGCAGCATATCTTGCGCCGGTGTTGGTAACAACGCCCTTGCAGGTCCCGTCTTCAACGATCAACGAGTCGACAATTCCCTGACGAAGCGTCAAGTTGGGTTCTTTTTCAATCGTGTGCTTCATTTCTGCGTGATAAGCATGCTTGTCAGCCTGAGCTCGTAATGCTTGAACCGCCGGGCCTTTACCGGTATTTAACATCCGCATTTGAATGTATGTTTTATCGATATTTCTGCCCATTTCACCACCAAGGGCATCGACTTCTCTAACCACGGTGCCTTTTGCCGGGCCACCAACAGATGGGTTGCATGGCATAAAGGCGACCATGTCTAAATTGATGGTTAAAAGCAATGTTTGATTGCCCATCCGAGCTGCAGCCAAAGCGGCCTCACAACCAGCGTGACCGGCACCAACGACGATAACGTCATAATCTTTTCCGCGATATTTCTGTTTCACATCGCTTACACGTAAACTTTTCAACAAAATTCCTCCAAAATATAAAGTGAGCGAAGCAAAGCGCTTAGAAGCTGGAGCCTAAGGTTACTCGGCCGGAAATCCCGGGCCTGGATTTTTGGTCGAGTAGCCTTAGGTGCAAGCTTCTGCTTTGCGCAGCTGTCCTAAAATCAGTGAGCGAAGCCAGGCGGTTAGAAACTGGAACATAAGTCTCCTCAGACAGAAATTCCCGGGTTTGGAATTTTTGGCTGAGGTGCTTATGTGGAAGTTTCTGCCTGGCGCAGCTGTCCTCCAAACTTATTTCCCTAAACAAAATTGACTAAATAATTGATCAATCAACTCATCTTGGTAACTATCACCGGTAATTTCACCGAGATAATCCCAACAACGGGTCATATCAATTTGAACTAAATCAACCGGCATGCCGTCATTTAATCCTTTAATCACATCTTCCAAAGCTGACTTGGCTTGGTTTAACAAGCCAATGTGGCGGGCATTGGTTACCATCACGTCGTTTTGGCTGCTGGTAATTCCTTCATCGAAGAACATCTTAGCGATCAACTCTTCCAGCTGGGTAACTCCATTTGCTTTAATCGCCGAAGTCGAAATGATCTTTTGGCCCTTTGTTAAAGCCTTAATTTGCTGTAAATTGATTTTGGTTGGTAAATCCGTTTTGTTTAAAACAATAATTCGTTGTTTGTCTTCAGTTGCTTTTAATAACTCTTGATCTTCGTTGGTTAAAGCTTCACTGGCATTTAGAACTAGTAAAACTAAATCCGCACTGTCAATTGCTTTTCTCGATCGGTCCACGCCAATCTTTTCAACCTTATCTTGCGTATCCCGAATACCGGCCGTATCCACTAATTTCAAGGGGACGCCACGAACGTTAACATATTCTTCCAAAACATCCCGTGTCGTTCCCGGAACGTCGGTTACAATCGCTTTATCCTCATGCAGCAAGTGATTCAATAAACTTGATTTACCAACATTGGGTCGGCCAATAATTGACGTTGCCAAGCCTTCTCGTAAGATTTTACCTTGTTTAGCGGTTTTTAAGAGTTGCACAATTCGTTCGTGGACATCAGTTGCTTTTTGCCGCAAAAGTTTACTGGTCATCGTCTCCACATCATCGTATTCTGGATAATCAATGTTAACTTCCACTTGAGCCAGTACATCCAAAATATCCTTTCGCAGGTGCTTAATTAGGTGAGACAAATTACCATCTAACTGGCTAATAGCCGCCTTCATGGACCGATCCGTTTTAGCCTCAATCAAATCCATAACGGCTTCTGATTGGGACAGGTCAATTCGACCGTTTAAAAAAGCCCGTTTTGTAAACTCCCCAGGTTCAGCCATCCGAGCACCGTTGCTTAGAACTAATTGTAAAATTCGATTCGTAGCAACTAAGCCGCCGTGACAGTTAATTTCGACAATATCTTCTTCGGTATAAGTGTGCGGGGCCCGCATTACTGAGAGCATTACCTCGTCAACTTCTTCATGAGTCGTTGGATCGACAATGTGGCCGTAATTAATCGTGTTGCTGGCAACTTTATCAAGGTTTTTACCTCGATAGATCTTTTTAGCAACGGCCAAGGCGTCTTCGCCACTAATCCGAACGATCGAAATGCCACCTTCACCAGGCGGCGTCGAAATAGCTGCAATCGTATCAAATTCTGTTGTTGTTAAAACCATGATTAAGCTTCCCTCCGAATATTAAACAAACCAATTGTGTGGCTATTAAACCACAAAACCGGCTTTAACGCACAAAAAAAGCGCCACTCCACACTAAAAAGAACTAGCATGGATAAAGCACTTTGACTACTTTACCTAGTTAAGATAAGAATGATTACCTTCATAATATTTTAAAGTACGCGATTTGTCAATCGAAATTTGGACTTGTTACCTATCATTACTTAGGCGCAACCACAATCACCCGGTGAGGTTCCTTACCAGTTGAATACGTGACAACATACTTATTATCAGAAAGCGCATTATGAATCTGTTTGCGCTCAAAAGAAGGCATTGGGTTCAAATATACCGGCTTGCCATTCGCAATCGCGTTTCGAGCCGTTTTTTCTGCCAATTGCTTTAAAGCGTCACTTCTCCTCGAGCGATAGTTCGCAGTATCAAGCTCCACGTCAACGTTATTGGCCCCCAGTCGGTTAATAAAAATCTGCGACAAGTTTTGAAGCGCGTTAATCGTGCGGCCATGTCTGCCAATTAACCGGCTTTCCTGGTCCGTATCAATGTCAATATAAATGGCATGCTTGGTTTGAATGTCTAACTTTAATTTGAATGCAAACCCCATTGCTTTGAGTACATCACTTAAATAATTGGCTAATTGTTGTGAAACCATTTCTAAATCAACAGCCTTCTCGTTACTACTCGGTTGAGTAGTCGGCTGCTTGGTTTCTGAATTAAGTTGAGGGCTTGCTGGGCTTGGTTTAAGACTGCTTTTTTGCTTGATTTCAACTTGAGCTGGTTTGCGACCAAAGCCTAAAAACCCTTTTTTGGGTTGTTGAATAATGGTTACTTCAGCTTGGTCCTGAGTCATTGATAAGGCGGCTAGCCCTTGTTTTACGGCATCTTGGATAGTTTTTCCAGAGTAAATTGTCATCATAAACTCCCTTTATTTGAATGGATTTAACTAGGTTATGATAGCATAAAACCGCCCACTTATAAATGGTTTCCGATAAAAAACGCAAACTAATCGGAAACTTTAAATTAAATAACTTTTTTACAATCACCATTTAACCAATCTTTCATGAGGACGGTATAATGGACGGTAATAACCCTGTACTACTTAGTCATCAAAAAATGGCGTTCAATCGACTAGTTTTCGTTTTGAGGAGTGTCAATTTTGGCAAATATAAATCAATATGATGCTGGGCGAAACATTCAACTGGATCGGCAACACCGCTTAAGTAAACTTCAAGAAGCCCAGAAGATAACCTATGCAAACTTAACCGCCTATACGTTTATTATGGCCGCTGAACTAATTATCGGTTATTGGAACCACATTACAGTTCTCATTGCCGACGGGCTTAATAATTTAACCGGCGTTTGTGGTGCCGCCATTTTAATCATTGGCCTCAGGGTCTCTCGCCGGCCACCAGACTCAAACCATGTACTTGGCCACTGGCAATACGAAAATATTGCGGCCCTTTTATCGGCAACGATTATGTTTGCAGTCAGTATTCAAATTTTAGTGGATGGCGGCTTTGCAATTCATAACTTTTTTGCTGGCCATTTCGTCCATCCCAATATGTGGTCACTGGGCATTAGCCTCTTGTCTGCTTTAGTTATCTCAATCCTAGCAAAATTTAACGCACTGAAAGGTGCCCAGTTAAACAATCAAGCATTAACAGCTTCCGGTCAAGACTTAAAAAGTGATGCCTGGACTAGTTTTGGCACCTTTCTGTCGATTGGTGGCGCCTATCTAGGTGCCCCTTGGCTGGATGGCGTGGCGACGATTGCTGTTGGTTGCTTGATTCTTCACGCTTCGGTCTTAATTTTTAGAACAACCATTATGCGGCTGACTGAAGGCTTCAACCCCACCTCAATCGACCACTACAGTCAAACCATTAGTGCGATTCCCGGCGTTCTAGGAATTCAAGGAATTGAACCCCGCTGGTTAGGTGATCAAGTGGTCATGAAAATTGGCATTTACTTAGCAGACGATACTGATTTAGCCACCGCTTACGCAATTGGCGAAAAAGTTGAGCACGCGTTAATGACCCAATATGATATTTTGGACGCTGATGTAATGACTTATCCAGTCAGCTTAAAAGACAATCCTAACGACGTTGATTAGCGAACCAGGGCCGGCCGATGGGGATCATATTGCCAATTGGGAATTAAATACTGCATTGCTTTGGCATCATCTCTGGCTCCCAACTGGTGAGTAACGTAAAGTTGATGGGCTTTATTAATCGCATCCCAATCAATTTCAACCCCTAAGCCTTCATTCGTTTTTGAAACCGTTAACGTGCCGTTTTTTATTTGATACGGATGCTTGGTTAGTGCCTGACCATCTTGCCAAATCCAGTGAGTATCGATCGCGTCAATATCTCCAGGCGCCGCTGCCGCAGCATTTGCCGCCATTGCCAGTGATATATCGAAGTGATTATTGGAGTGAATTCCCCAGTGAAGGCCAAATTCATGACATAGCTGAGCCACACGGACCGAGCCGGCCATTGTCCAAAAGTGAGGATCGGCTAATGGGATCGAAATACTATTCAAGCTAATGGCATGGCGCATTTGCCGCCAGTCAGTATCAACCATATTTGTAGCCGTTGGCATAAATGTCGCTTTTTGAAATTCAGCTAGAATTTCTCTGCCGGAGAACCCATCTTCAGCGCCACAGGGATCTTCAATATAAGTCAAGATTCCTTTCAGGGCTTTAGCGTAAGTTATTGCTTGTTTTAGTGACCAGCTACCGTTTGGATCCAGGTCCAATTTGGCTGTCGGAAAGGCTTTGTGGAGGGCTTTGATGGCGGCCACCTCTTTTTGGCCGTCAAAGACGCCGCCCTTTAACTTAAAAGTCGTAAAACCATAACGCTGAAAAGCTGCCTTGGCTTGCCTAACAATCGCATGGGGCGTGAGGGCTGCTTGTCGCCGAACTTTGCCCCAATCATCGCTTTGATCATCATCGAAAATGTACGGTAAATCTGTTTTGGTTCGATCACCGATATAAAACAAGTAACCCAAAACCGGCACCTTTTCTCTCACCTGACCATCGCCCAACAACGCCGCAACCGGAACGTGCAAGAATTGCCCCAAAAGATCCAAAAATGCCGTTTCAACCGCAGTGATCGCGTGGATGGTTACCCGCTGATCAAATGTTTGGTTCCCCCTGCCAGCCACGTCTAAATTACCAAATTGACGCTTGATTGCTTGGAGAACTTGTTTATAGTCTCCTAGAGGCTTGCCGATGACTAAATATTTTGACGCCATAAGCACTTGGGTGATTTTTTCGCCACCGGGAACTTCACCGACGCCAACCGTTTCTCGATCAGTTGTCAAAACGACCAAGTTACGAGTAAAAAACGGGCCGTGAGCACCGCTTAAGTTCAACAACATACTGTCATAACCCGCAACGGGGATGACATCCATCTTTCGAATAATGGGAATCGTCATTTTAATCACTCCTCGTATAATCAAAGGATACTTAGGTAAATAAACGTATCGCCGTGGCCCATTAACTAAAATTTAAAAGCTTATCGATTAGCTCGTCGACAGCCAGCAAACGACTAATTGATTGGTCACTTTCGATTACCTCGTCCTACCCTTCTATCAAAAATTAAATTAATAGCTTTATTTTAATCGTTTAGTCGGCAAATGTAACCGGTTAATTAGACCCAAAAGAAAAACCTGTCTTGGCAAATTGCCTTGACAGGTTTTTGGTAATTCAATCATTCATTATTTACGTTTGCTTCTTTTAGCCTTCTTAATGGCTTTTTTAATGGCCCGTTGCCGCTGGCGTTCTTTTCTTTGTTTTTGCTCACGTTCACGCCTGATCTTCCAAGGATTTTGAATGACCAAGGTTTGGCCCACTTGAAAGGCGTTGGTAACCACCCAATAAAGCGATAGCGCAGATGGTAAGCTAACCGCCATAATGAGGATAAAAAACGGCATCCCAATGGTCATCATCGTCGTCATTGAATTGGATTCAGGTTGTCCTTTCATGGCCAGCCAAGACGAAACAAAGGTAAAGATCGCCGCTAAAACCGGCAAAATGAAATATGGATCTGGATGTCCTAACTGTAACCAGAAGAACGTCCCACTCCTTAAAATATCAGTTCGCCAAATTGCTTGATATAGGGCAAACAAAATTGGCATTTGGACAATCAATGGCAAGCAGCCAGCAATTGGATTAATTCCTGCTTCGGCATAAAGCTTCTTTTGTTCTGCTTGCAGCTTTTGCATCGTTTCAGCATCCCTTGAGGAATACTTTTTTTGTAATGCTTTTAACTGCGGTTGAACTTCTTGGGTCTTTCGCATACTTCTGGTCTGATAAACCATCAGCGGCAAAATCACAATCCGAACCAAAATGGTAAAGATGATGATTCCCATCCCATAGTTATCGCTAAAGAACTTCGATAACCAAATAATGGCCCTAGAAAAGTTTAGGACGACCCAGCCATCCCAGATACCTGTACTGTGCTCAGTGATTGGCGTATTACTACAAGCCGAAAGAACGACGGTTAAACTTACTAATGATAGTAATACCAGTAATTTTTTTATTCTCTTTTTCAACGTTTTTCCCCACTATCATAGTTGGAATCGATCAGCTTAGCTAACTTAAGTACGTGAATCAAACCTGCTTTGATCTTCTTGCTCGACATCTGATCCGTTGATGGGCGTGCTATCACGATAAAGTCAACATCTTGTCGCAAATCAGGCTTTAATTCCAGTAACGCTTGTCTAATCCGACGTTTCACCCAATTCCTATGTACAGCATTGCCAATTTTTTTACCAACGGAAATGCCGACGCGAAAATGTGGTTGGTTAGGCTTATCCAAGGAATAGACAACAAATTGACGATTTGCAACCGAGTTATGAGTTTCAAATACTTTTTGAAACTCTGCCTCTTTTTTTACTCGATACGATTTTCGCATGATCCATCTCCACAAATTTACAAAAAAATATGAAAAAGACCACTGAATGGTCAGTGGTCTAAACAGACAATGATTTTCTACCCTTTTGCCGGCGGCGTGCTAGCACTTTACGACCATTGCTGGTGCTCATCCGTTTACGGAATCCGTGAACCCGAGCGCGGTGACGCTTCTTTGGTTGGTAAGTTCGCTTCATGATGATATCCTCCTTTGCTTCGAAGTCGCGTTTAAGCATTCATTCACTATATGTTCAAATGCATTTCCCAAATATACTAACATAAATTGCTAATTAATGGAATAGGCTTTTCTCAGTTCTTCTAAAAAGCAAAAAAAGTTTAAATTTGTTTCATGAACAAAAGCTGTGGATAACTACGGTAATCCCACTGGTTATTTTTGGCAGTTTACACAGGCTTATCCACAGACTCACAGATTGTTTCTAAAGTTATCCACAGGCTGTGGATTTCTTTTTCTTTTTTTGAAATATCCTTGTTCGTATCGGCTTTGGTTATCCACAGCTACCTGTGAATTGTGGATAATTCCCTGTTTGTTTTCCACTTATCCACAAGTTACTTATTCCGTTTTCCCCTCCCTGTGAAACAATTATACACAGGCCTTTTTTGCCTGTGGAAAACTTTTCTGGAGAATGCTAGAATTAATTTGCATTTCGTAAACGACTCAAATCAGAGGGGGGAAATTCAAAGTGCTTGATAAGGATTCTTTATGGCAAAAATTAAGTGAACAATTTCGAAGTAATACGACTGACCTTACATACGACACTTGGATCAAGCCGGTTACACCTGTTAGTTTTGACGGGGCAACACTCACGCTATCTTTACCTTCTGAATTACATTTGGACTACTGGAAACAACAATTGGCACCGAACCTCATTGAATATGCCTATATCATTACCAAAGGCAACATTGAGCCAAAGTTTGTTCTCGACGCTGATATCCAAAAAGAAGACCCAACTTCAGAGCAGCCAGCCAATCCAGATTCAGACAACGCGGTTAGTGATGATTTTTCCTTTAGTAAAGATAATCATCTCAATCCCAACTACACATTCGATAACTTTATCATCGGCAAAGGCAATCAAATGGCTCATGCAGCTGCGTTAATTGTTTCAGAAGAACCTGGCAAGCTTTACAACCCGTTGTTCTTTTACGGGGGTGTCGGCTTAGGCAAAACGCATTTAATGCAGGCAATTGGCAATAAACGACTCGAAGATCATCCAGAAACTAACGTTAAGTACGTCACCAGTGAAGCCTTTACCAATGACTTCATTAACGCAATTCAAACTAATCGTACTGAAGAATTCCGACGAGAATACCGCGACGTAGACATTTTGATGGTCGATGATATTCAGTTCTTTGCCCAAAAAGAAGGGACTCAAGAAGAGTTTTTCCACACATTTAACGCTTTGTATAACAATAATAAGCAAATTGTTTTGACGTCCGATCGGGTTCCCCAAGAAATCCCCAAGCTGCAAGAACGCCTGGTTTCACGCTTTGCCTGGGGACTGCCGGTTGACATTACGCCGCCTGATCTAGAAACCAGAATTGCCATTCTCAAGAACAAAGCTAAACTGGATAACCTAGCCATTCCAAACGATACCCTGGCTTATATTGCCGGCCAAATTGACTCAAACGTCAGGGAATTAGAAGGGGCACTGTCTCGGGTTCAAGCTTATTCCAAGCTCAAAAACGAGCCGGTAACAACTGATTTGGTTTACGAAGCCTTACGGGGGCTTAAGTTAACCAAGACCAGCCAAGAGTTATCGATTGTTGATATTCAAAATAAGGTCGCCAGCTATTTTCACGTTTCAATTAGCGACCTAAAAGGTAAAAAACGTATGAAGTCAATTGTGATGCCAAGACAAATCGCCATGTATCTTTCAAGAGAAATGACCAGCAATTCCTTACCTAAGATTGGTAAAGAATTCGGTGGCAAAGATCACACAACCGTCATTCACGCTTGCGATAAAATTGCCGAAATCATCAAAATTGATGCTGATTTACGCAGAGAAATCGCCGATATCAAAAGTGAGCTTAGTTAAAATGGTATAATCGGCTGTGGATAATTAATAAAAAGGCCGAGCAGTTATGCACAGTTTTATCCACAGCTTTTTTGTTGATAACTTCAGACTTAAACAAAGTTATCAACATTTCCACAGTGCCTACTGTTACTACTTTTTCTTTTATTAATTAAATATAGTCTATTCACCACTTCTTGGGAGGTTGATTTAAAGCATGAAGTTTACAATTGGTCGAACAGCATTTACAAAAGCACTCAACACCGTTTCTAGAGCAATTTCTACTAAGACAACAATTCCAATTTTGACGGGACTTAAACTAGTCGTTACCCAATCTGCGATTGTCTTGACAGGTAGCGATGCTGATATTTCAATTGAAACAACTATTAAAGCAGATAATCCAGATAACTTATTGGCGGTTGAATCAGAAGGATCAATTGTTTTGCCCGCTCGTTTCTTTACCGACATTGTTAAGAAATTACCGCAGGATACCATTACGCTTGAGGTTGGCGAAAATTTCCAGACAATGATTACTTCAGGTCAATCTTCTTTTACAATTAATGGATTAGATGCGAACAACTATCCACATTTGCCTGAAATTCAAACCAACACATCAATTCCACTGGCAGCAGACCTGTTTAAACAAATTATTAGTCAAACTGTAGTAGCCGTTTCCAACCAAGAAAGCCGCCCCATTTTGACAGGTGTTCACTTCGTTATTTCCGGTAACAACATTTTGGCAGTCGCAACAGATAGTCATCGATTAAGCCAACGCAAAGTGACTTTAGAGTCGTCCATTGATGATGCTTATGATTTTGTGATTCCAGGAAAAAGTTTAACGGAACTATCACGGATGGTTGAAGACGCGCAGGAAGAAATTTCATTGTCGGTTACGGAAAATCAAGCTCTATTTGTCATTGGCGATACGCTCTTTTATTCACGCTTACTTGAAGGCAATTATCCGGATACAACCCGGCTGATTCCAGATTCTTACGATACCCGAGTTTCTTTTGAGGCACCTGAATTATTGGCTGCAATTGAACGGGCTTCCTTACTTTCTCACGAATCCCGGAATAATGTGGTAAAGATCACGATTGACCCTGATAAGAAAGCTGTTACCATCTATGGCAATTCACCAGACGTTGGTAATGTTGAAGAAGATATGGTTCCTAAAAGTGTTGAAGGCAATGAATTAGAGATTTCATTTAATCCGGATTATATGAAGGATGCGTTACGGTCATTTAGTCAAGCAACGATCAATCTTGATTTTACGTCCGCATTGCGACCATTTACGCTAACCCCAACTGAAGACAGTGAGAGTTTCATTCAGTTGATTACGCCGATTCGGACGTTCTAGTTGACGATTATCAATAAGCACCAGCGTTGCCAGCCTTAGCGTTATTAGGCTGGTTTTTTTCTGTTTAAAATTAACTTTGTGAAATCCACTCATTGACTGGCTAATATTCTTCAGGTTCAAAAGTAAAAAAAGACCGAGAATGATTTATTAGCTCATATACGTAGTTTTTAGCAACTTTCGCTGATTTTTGATAAAAATATCCAAAAAGTCAAAAAGTTCTGAGAATGCCCAAGAATCGTTGTTAACATGTACTTTTAATAAAATAAGGGGTATAATGGTAACTGTAAAAGGTGGGTGAAATTGTGAAAAAAGAGATACTCATTGCTGGACCATACATGACCTTGGGGCAGTTGCTAAAAGAAGAAGCCATCATTAGTAGCGGCGGCCAAGCCAAATGGTTTTTAAAAGAAAACGTCGTTAATGTCAATGATGAACCTGATGATCGTCGTGGCAGAAAATTATACGATGGCGATCACGTTGAGGTGCCAGGCGTTGGCTTATTTTTTATTCACTCAAAGCAGGAATCTGAATGAAGTTAACGAAAATTGAGCTCCATCATTTTCGTAATTATATCGATCAAACACTCGATTTCTCGGCTGGGATCAACGTCTTTCTTGGTGAAAATGCGCAAGGGAAGACAAATTTATTAGAGGCAATTTATGTTTTAGCCCTCACTAGAAGCCATCGAACTAATAATGAAAAAGAATTGATCAATTGGAATAGCCAAACTGCTCAAATTAGAGGAATTTTACAAAAGCGACTGGGGTCAGTTCCAATTGAACTTGATTTAGGGCCAAAAGGGAAACGAGCGAAAGTAAATCATTTGGAGCAGGCCAGGCTTTCAAGCTATGTTGGCCAATTGAATGTCATTTTATTTGCGCCTGAGGATCTTTCGATTGTCAAAGGTGCCCCCCAAGTCCGGCGAAAATTTATGGACATGGAATTTGGCCAGATGAGTAATCGATACCTATATAATTCCACCCAATATAAAAAGATATTAAAACAACGAAATCGTTATTTGAGAGATTTACATCACCATGTGCAATCTGATCGGGTTTATTTGGATGTCTTATCCGATCAACTTTCGGCTTATGGCGCTGAAATTATCTTTCAAAGATTGCAGTTGATCAAAAAATTGGCGAAGTTTGCGCAAAGGATTCACTCAGAGATTTCTCAGGGAAAAGAAACGCTAGCCTTTGCCTATAAAACAGCGGTGGCTGATGATCAATTAACCTCAGTAGAAACGATTTATCAAAATTTGCTTAACCAATTTAAGCAAATCAAAGAAAAAGAAATTACCCGCTCAACTACGTTAATTGGCCCTCATCGGGATGATTTGAATTTTGTAATTAATGGTAAAGAAGTGCAGTCGTTTGGTTCCCAGGGCCAACAACGGACAACTGCGCTTTCTGTTAAGTTGGCCGAAATCGACTTAATGAAAGAACAAACCAATGAATATCCAATTTTATTATTGGATGATGTTTTGTCAGAGTTGGATGATTTTCGCCAGACCCATTTACTAACGGCAATTCAAGATAAGGTTCAGACCTTTTTAACAACGACGAGCTTAAGCGGCGTCCAACAGGAACTATTGACCAACCCTAAGATATTTCGAATTGAGAATGGCAATGTAAGTCTGGAAAAATAGTGAAGGAGAAACGGATATGGCTGATGAGAAAGAGACAAAAAAAGAATTAGCTCACGAATATGATGCGAGCCAAATTCAAGTTTTGGAAGGGCTTGAAGCTGTTAGAAAGCGTCCAGGGATGTATATTGGAACAACTAGTTCGCAAGGCTTACATCATCTTGTCTGGGAAATCGTTGATAACGGAATTGACGAAGCATTAGCGGGATTTGCAACTAAGATTACCGTGACTGTTGAAAAGGATAATAGTATTACCGTTGTCGACGATGGTCGAGGCATTCCGGTTGATATCCAACAAAAAACCGGCAAACCCGCTTTAGAAACGGTCTTCACAATTCTTCATGCTGGCGGTAAATTCGGCGGTGGCGGCTACAAAGTTTCCGGTGGCCTCCATGGGGTTGGTGCTTCCGTTGTTAACGCCTTGTCGTCTGAGCTGGATGTTGAGGTTACTCGAGACGGCAAAGTTTATTATATGGACTTTACCCGGGGCCATGTTAAGACAAAAATGAAGGTTATCAAGACGGTGTCTGATGACTTACACGGAACCAGAGTGCATTTTCTCCCCGATCCAGATATTTTTCGAGAAACCACCACTTATGACATTAAGGTGTTAACGGCTAGGTTACGTGAATTAGCATTTTTAAACAAAGGTTTGCGAATCGTAATTCGGGATTTACGTCCCGAAAAACCAACTGAACAAGACTTTATGTATGAAGGCGGCATTCGGCATTACGTCGAATATTTAGATAAGAGCAAGGAAACCTTACTCGATGAACCAATTTATGTGGAAGGGGTTATGAATGGTATTACCGTAGAGGTTGCCATTCAATACACCAATGATTACCACAATACATTAATGACGTTTACCAATAACATTCATACGTACGAAGGCGGGACGCACGAAGAAGGCTTTAAGCGTGCCTTAACTCGAGTGATTAATGATTATGCCCGCAAAAATAAGTTACTGAAAGATAATGAACCTAATCTTTCAGGAGAAGATGTCCGTGAAGGAACGACCGCCGTTGTCAGCATTAAACACCCAGATCCTCAATTTGAAGGCCAAACAAAGACCAAGTTAGGAAACTCGGATGCTCGGACAGTGACTGATCGAATCTTTAGTGATCATTTTGCCAAGTTTTTGATGGAAAATCCTAAGATGGCCAGAAAAATTGTTGACCGAGGGCTGTTAGCTTCTAAAGCCCGATCAGCTGCTAAACGGGCACGTGAAGTGACTCGTAAAAAAAGTGGTCTAGAGATCAGTAATTTACCTGGTAAATTAGCTGATAATACCAGTAAAGATCCACGAATTTCAGAATTGTTTATTGTCGAGGGTGATTCTGCCGGCGGTTCAGCTAAACAGGGACGTTCGCGGTTAACTCAAGCCATTTTGCCGATTCGAGGTAAAATTTTGAACGTTGAAAAAGCCAGCATGGATCGGATCTTAGCTAATGAAGAAATTCGGTCATTGTTTACAGCGATGGGGACTGGCTTTGGTGAAGATTTTGATCTTTCAAAAGTTAATTACCACAAGTTGATTATTATGACGGATGCCGACGTGGATGGTGCGCATATTCAAACTTTGTTGTTAACGTTAATTTATCGGTATATGCGGCCGCTAATTGATGCCGGCTACGTGTACGTTGCCCAACCACCGCTTTACCAAGTTCGTCAAGGAAAAATGTCTCGTTATATTGATTCTGATGAAGATTTAAGCCAGTTCTTAGGAACCTTGCAACCATCGCCTAAACCGGTTATTCAACGGTATAAAGGTCTAGGTGAAATGGACGCCGAACAGTTATGGGACACAACGATGAATCCAGAAAATCGGCATTTGCTGAGGGTTGAATCGTCGGATGCCGCAGAGGCTGACCGTGTCTTTTCAATGTTAATGGGCGACAAAGTAGAGCCCCGGCGTGAGTTTATTGAAGATAACGCAACGTTTGTGGAGAATTTGGATGTCTGAGAGTGCGGCGCTGGGCAATTAGAAACCGGCGTATCAGTTTCTGTTTAGCAACGGGTGTTTTCGGTTAAGTGTTTTCTAGACGAAAAAGGTCGTCGATCCAGGCAATTAAAAAATATGAATAGGTGTTCCACAAAAAACGTTCGCTGATGTTTCACATGAAACATCAGCTTCTTCCCTTGATATGAATGGAGGTAAACAGTTTGGCCAACGAAAATAACAACAGTGGTGATATTGCCGGTCGAATTACCAATGTTGATTTATCTAAAAAAATGCGAACATCGTTTCTCGACTATGCAATGAGTGTCATTGTTGCACGGGCGTTACCTGATGTTCGTGATGGATTAAAACCAGTTCATCGACGAATCTTGTACGATATGCATGAACTGGGGGTTACCCCAGATAAGCCTTATAAAAAATCGGCCAGAATCGTTGGGGATGTTTTGGGAAAGTATCATCCCCACGGTGACACGGCGGTTTATGAATCAATGGTTCGAATGGCGCAACCATTCAGTTATCGCTATATGCTCGTTGATGGTCATGGTAACTTCGGTTCTGTCGATGGCGATGGCGCTGCGGCAATGCGGTATACAGAAGCTCGTTTGAGTAAAATTGCGATGGAAATGCTTCGCGATATTAATAAAGATACGATTGACTTTCAACCTAACTATGATGGTACTGAACGTGAGCCTAGTGTGCTGCCATCCCGGTTTCCCAACTTACTAGTTAATGGGGCTTCAGGAATTGCCGTTGGAATGGCGACAAATATTCCACCTCACAACTTGTCCGAAGTAATCAGTGCCATTCACGTATTGATGAGCAATCCTCAAGCGACGACGGCTGATTTGATGGAAGTATTACCGGGGCCAGACTTCCCAACTGGTGGTGTGGTAATGGGCAAATCTGGCATTAGAAAGGCTTATGAAACTGGCAAGGGGACGATTATTGTCCGCGCCAAAGTTGAAATTGAAGGTAAGCCAGATGGCAAACAGCGAATTATTGCCACCGAATTGCCATATATGGTTAACAAGGCTAAGTTAATCGAAAGAATTGCGGAACTTGCCCGGGATAAACGAATTGAAGGCATTACCGATATCAATGATGAATCCGACCGTGAAGGGATGCGGGTCGTGATCGACGTTCGTCGGGATGCCAGCGCTGAAGTTATTTTGAATAATTTGTACAAATTAACTTTGATGCAGACATCATTTAGTTTTAACATGCTGGCGATCGTTAAAGGAACGCCAAAGATTCTCAGCTTGAAAGAAATCTTGAACTATTATCTGGAACACCAAGTTGAGGTCATCAAACGCCGGACCCAGTATGAATTAAAGAAAGCCCAGGCTAGGGCTCATATTCTTGAAGGCTTAAGAATTGCATTAGATCACATTGATGAAATCATTAAGATTATTCGGGGTTCGCAAACTGGTGAAGTGGCTAAAAATCAATTAATTGAGGGCTTTGGCTTGGATGATAAACAAGCTCAGGCAATTCTTGATATGCGCTTAGTTCGCTTAACCGGGTTGGAACGTGACAAGATTGAAAAAGAATATGCCCAATTAATGAAAGATATTGAAGATTACAAGGCGATTTTAGCCAGCCGTGAGCGGGTTAACCAAATCATTTATGAAGAATTACTTGAAATTCAACATAAATTTGGTGATCCGCGGCGAACGGAGCTATTGGTTGGTGAAGTGTTAAGTCTTGAAGATGAAGACTTAATTGAAGAAGAAGATGTCATTATTTCACTTACCCATAATGGTTACATTAAACGACTGCCAACGACCGAATTTAAGGCACAAAACCGTGGTGGTCGTGGTGTTCAGGGAATGGGTGTTCATAACGATGACTTTGTGGAACATTTAGTTTCAACATCAACTCACGACGTTCTCCTATTCTTTACCGACGCAGGCAAAGTTTATCGAATGAAGGGGTATGAAATCCCTGAATATGGTCGTTCGGCAAAAGGAATTCCAATCATCAACTTGCTGAATATCAGTAATGGAGAAAAGATTGAAGCGGTCATCAACGTTTCAGATAAACACCGCGATATCGAAAAAGATCTCTTCTTTGTGACTTTACACGGAACCGTTAAACGAACGCCAGTAGCTGAATTTGCTAATATTCGTAGCAATGGTCTTAAGGCAATTCATTTAAAAGATGATGATCAAGTTATCAACGTTTTAATTGTGGATCCAAACCAAAACATTATTATTGGCACGCACAAAGGCTATGCCGTTAGCTTTAACGCGGCAGATGTGCGGTCAATGGGCCGATCAGCAACGGGAGTTCGGGGAATTCGTCTACGAGATCTAGACTATGTTGTTGGGGCTGACACGTTAAAGCCAGATAGTGAAGTATTTATTATTTCTGAAAATGGCTATGGTAAACGGACAGCGGCTAGCGAGTATCCAATCAAAGGTCGTGGCGGTAAAGGAATTAAGACTGCTAACGTTACTGAAAAAAATGGACCACTTGCTGGTTTAACCACGGTTACTGGCGAAGAAGATATCATGCTAATTACCGATAAGGGCGTCATGATTCGATTTAGCGTTGAAGATGTATCGCAAACTGGTCGAGCTACTTTAGGTGTTCACTTAATTCGTATGGATGATGGTGCCAAAGTCGCAACCATGGCTAAAGTTGAAAAACAATCGGATGAAGATGACGATCACCACGCAACTGATCAACCAACCGATTCTGATCAGTCAACTGAAGCCGATGATCATCAAGATGGTGATTAATGATTAAGAAGATAGTGACTAAGCCGTTAAACTGGGAATCCAACTGGATGACCAGTTTTTTTCTTGGGCAAAAATGGTATGATTAACTTGCTATTTAAGCCTTTAAAGGGGGTTAAACAATGGATCGCATTTTTATTGTTGAAGATGACCCAACAATTACGGCCGCTATGCTTCAGGAATTTCATAAATGGCAGTATATCGCTCAAACCGTGACTAGTTGGGATCATGTGATTGACGAAATTCAAAACTTTAACCCGGATATTGTGTTGATGGATATCACGTTACCAACGTTTGATGGGTTTTATTGGACCAATCAGTTAAGACAACTATCGAAAGTCCCTATCATTTTTATTTCGGCCGCCGAAATGGATCCAAATGCTGTTCGGGCGATTGCGGCTGGCGCGGATGACTATATCGTCAAACCATTTTCGCTAAACGTGTTAGTTTCAAAAATTCAAGCCGTTATCCGGCGAACAAAGCAAGCTGCTAAACCGATGGAAACGTTGACTTTTGAAGACTATCAGTTAACGATTTTGACTAATGAATTAAAGCATGGTGATGTAAGTGTTAAATTAACCCCCACGGAGGGAACAATTTTAAAATTATTATTTCTAAATGCTGGTAAATTAGTGACAAAGAAGCAGTTAATGCAAACTATTTGGCAAGGCGGTTTATTTATCGAAGAAAGCGTGTTGACCGTTAATATGAGCCGACTGCGGGACAAATTGGCACAAGTAAATTTGCGAAATCGCTTGGTAACTGAGCGTGGACATGGTTATCGACTGGTGGCTGCCGATGAACTCTAAAGATTGGTTAAAACAACTTATTAAATCACAAATAACCGTTATCCTGCTATATATTGGGATGTTATTGATGGTCTGGGGGCTTTGCGAGCTATATCAGGTTCCTCAATCAGTTGTAGTCGATTTGTTGCGGTTCACTTGGATTCCATTAGTTGTGATCATTGGGTATCGGCTTATCACTCAATACTTGGACATTAAAAATTTGCAGCAGTCCATCGAACAAGATAAATTACCGATAAAACCGCATAACCCAAGGCTACAACCGTACTGGCAGGCATTGGTTGACATTAAACAACAACAAGTCCGCCGACAACGATCCTTGGATCAGCGAATGGCAAAAAAACAGGATTATCTGATGCTTTGGAGTCACGAAATCAAATTGCCACTAACCGCCTTGCAGTTATTAGCGGAAAATAACGATTCTGTTAAAAGTGATGACATCCAGCAGCAAATTCACTTGATTACTAACCAAATGACGCTCTTATTAAATTATGAACGGTTGGCAGATTTTCATCATGATTTGGATTTCACGTGGCAGTCAGTTGAAGCGCTCATAATGCCCATTATTAAAGACGATGCGATTTTCTTTATTAATAAGCGGTTGTCCCCTCAATTGACATTAGGGAAAGTCCAAGTTCTGACGGATAAAAAATGGTTAAGCTTTATTTTAGAGCAAGTGATTTTTAATGCTTTAAAATATTCAACCGAAGCGGCCAGCATTGATATCTCGTGGCAAGAAAACCAATTAGCCATTACAGATCATGGCATTGGCATTTCTGCTAGTGACTTACCCCGAGTGTTTGAGCCGGGGTTTACCGGTGAAAATGGTCGAAGACAGCAGGCAGCGACTGGGATGGGATTATATATGGCTCACAAGGTTGCCAAGCTGCTTGGCGAAAAATTAACGATTTGTTCCACGAGAAACATCGGAACAACGGTGACCCTGACTTTTCAAAAAGACCATGTGAGATTTGATGGGCGTAAAGTTAAGTAACCAGCAAATGTTGTAAAAGTTAGGGGTATTGTGGTTGTTTAGAGGCTAATCGTTCCTAACGATAGGCTTTAGCGTTGGCGTTTGCTGACGATGATAATGAACAAGGTTACTTAGCAGAATTAATTAAAATAACAAATTGTAAGGTTGCTGACTTTACCGTAACTGGTATGAACGTTGGCAGCCTTTTATACTGGCCTTAAATCAAACAAAGGAGAGTCACATCATGCCATTATTAACATTGGAACATATTCGGCGAATCTTTAAAGAAGACAGCCAAGAAGTTATTGCGCTAAAGGACATTTCTTTAACAGTTAAGCAGGGGGACTACGTTGCCATCATGGGTGAATCTGGCGCTGGCAAAACGACCCTGCTTAATATTATCGCTACTTTGGATAAAGCTAGCAGTGGGATCATTAAACTTGATGATCAGGATCTAAATGAACTAACGGAGCAAAAGGCTGCTAAATTTCGCCGGGAACAACTCGGGTTTGTCTTTCAAAATTTTAATTTGCTCAATACCTTTAATAATCAAGATAATATTTTTCTGCCATTGGTATTGGCCCGAAAAACGCCTCAAGAAATGAAGCAGCGGTTGATGCCGTTAGCGAAACAATTAGAGATTACAAACATTTTGGCGCGTTATCCTTATGAAATTTCCGGGGGTCAACGACAGCGAATTGCTGCTGCCCGTGCTTTAATCACACAGCCACGGTTATTATTAGCTGATGAACCAACTGGTGCATTGGATTCACATAATGCGGCTAGCTTATTAAGGTTGTTTGATCAAGTCAACGAACAAGGACAAACTATCTTGATGGTTACCCACAGTGCGGTGTCTGCCAGCTATTCGAAACGAACATTATTTATTAAGGATGGCGTTATTTACCATGAGCTTATTAGAGGTGATCAAAGTAAGCGGGATTACCTCACAAAAATTACTGAAACTCTCACTGCTTTGGCAAGTGAGGAGGTGCAATGATGATTCATTGGAAATTGGCGAGTCATAGTCTCACCCATCATTTAAGAGAAAACGGGCTTTTCATTTTAGCCAGCTCAGTATTGATTGCAATCAACTATATTTTTTGGAATTTATTGGGGAACCGGACATTAAAAAACACGACAAATGGTGACATTATCATTAACGTGATCGGAATTGGTTTGGTATTTGTCGTGATGATTGCGATTATTTTTATGTTCTACGTTAATAGCTTTTTAATCAAGCAACGAAATCAGGAGTTAGGCCTCTACAATATGCTAGGCCTAACCAAAACTGATTTGCGGCTGATTTTGTTAATTGAAAATGCTGGTTTGTACATTGTTAGTTTAGTAATTGGGTTGATTTTAGGAACCACCTTCATTCAACTTGCTTTTTTAGTCTTGCAACGACTACTTGCCGATTATCGTTTGAAAGAAAGTTTTTCTCTAACTGCTTCAATCACGGTTACAATCCTTTTCGGCGGGATCTTCTTAGCAATTTTAATTTACGATTTTCTTCGATTACGCCAAGTGAGACCCGCGGATCTCTGGCGAGCGGCTGGTACTGGTGAACGAGAGCCTCAAAATCGTTGGATCGTTGGCTTAATTGGTCTTTTATCACTCGGGGCTGGCTACTTAATCGCCGTGACGACTAAACCAAATGCGGGCTCAATTGTCAGGTTTATGATTGCCGTCATTTTTGTGGTGTTGGGCACCTACTTAGTTTTTATCGCCGGCAGTATCAGTTTATTGAAGTTTTTAAAATCAAAGCCGCATTTTTATTATCAGCCAAACCATTTTATTTCAATTTCTGGCATGTTATACCGGATGAAACAAAATGGGGCCGGCTTGGCTTCTATTTGTTTGTTATGTACGACAATCTTAGTAACGGTTATTGCAACCACCAGCTTATTTGTGGGGGAGCAAAACTTAGTTCAACTTTGGAACCCCTATGATGTGATTACAATGACGAATCGGCCGGCGACAGCGCGGATGATCATGCAAACTCAGCAGATAGCGAAACAGTATCACGTGGAACTGGGAGCCGATCAGCATTATCGTATGACGACGCCGACTGCGGGTATTTTAACAGCCAATCGATTTCAGAGAAACGAGTCGGCTAAGACATCTCATCAATTAAGCACGATGAGCATTGAGTCATATAACCGAATTCAAGGTACCCACCAGAAGTTAGTCGGCAATCAATTGCTTATGTACACCCCGGATAATCATTACCATAACAAGCAACTCATCATTGGCAAACACAAGTATCCTGTAAAGGTCATCCCAAATTTCAAAATGGCGGTCAGTTATGAGCATTCAATTTTTAAACCTGTCTTTATCGTGACAGCAAATCAGCGGGTGGCAAAAGCGATTAACCCAACCCCTTGGTTATATATCCGTGGCTTTAATCTCCAGGGTTCAAAAAAGAATCAAAAGCGGTTTGCGTTGGCTTTACAACAAAAGCAGCATTTACGAAACGATGAATTTTCTGCCAAGGTGAGTCAACAATCCCTATTTAAATCGCTTTTCGGTGGCTTTTTATTTGTTGGG
The DNA here is from genome assembly GCF_016860605.1 of Lentilactobacillus fungorum. Lineage (GTDB taxonomy): Bacteria > Bacillota > Bacilli > Lactobacillales > Lactobacillaceae > Lentilactobacillus > Lentilactobacillus fungorum. The sequence goes on along the minus strand of NZ_BNJR01000012.1, from coordinate 306,222 downwards.
ATTCTAATCAGTTTCACAATGAGTTTTGCCACAGCCCTCATTATTTATTACAAACAAGTCTCTGAAGGCATCGCTGACGCTGAACGGTTTAAAACAATGCAGCAAGTGGGCCTCAGTCAATTGGAGAGTAAAAAGGCCATCCATAGCCAGGTACTCTTGGTATTTATGTTGCCAATTGTTGGTGCGGTCGTTCATTTGGGGTTTGCATTTCCAGCCATTCGCAGTGTGTTAACGATCTTTTCAATGTATCGGTTGAGTTTGTTAATGATCGTTAGCTTGGTAACGATTGTGCTATTAGTAGCTTGTTATTTAATCATCTATTGGTTAACTACTAAAGTTTACCAACGGTTAGTGACTCATCCGCTTTAGGACAGCAATTGGTCCGCTGTCCTAAAGGCGTAATTGATTGAACAATGGTCATTGAAGGGGGAAAAGAAATGCGCCGTCAAATTATGTCGTATGGGTTAAATATGATTCTCAGTATTTGCGTGGTGGTCGTGATTTCGGAATATCAAATTTTAGGAAACAGTACATTTGGCAAGCCCGGGATGTGGGAAGCCATCGCCGTCAATGTTGTCCTTGGAATCGCTGTCATAAGTATTGTGCTCCTAACAAAAGTGACGATCGTAGGTGATGTGTATCAAGGAATTTGGCTATTGATTTTCATTTTGCTGATTGTAATTGCTTTGATTCGATTGACCGGGATCTTGACACTATTAGGGATTTTGGTTGGCGGCTTGGGCGTTGCTAATTGTAGCCGTTACTTTCTATTAAAACTGCAAAATACGAGCAAATGATTACCTAACACAGTTAAAAAATTTGTCACGCTGTTAGCTATTAATCAAAATGAGCGTTTTCGTCAATCATAGAAATCATAACTAGATAAATGATCGCAAAAAATAAAAGATGCAATTCTTTGACTTACTAAATGTAAGTGTTACACTTGCGATAGTAATGAATAGACTGATTGATGGAGGCGTCAGCGATGGCTGTAGTTAATGGATACAAGCAAAATGAAAACGAAAAGAAATTAGATATTTTAAATTTGCCTTCGCTTGAAGAGCAAGCAAAACAAATTATCCCGACTGGTGGATTTGGTTACATAGTCGGCGGCTCAGAAGATGAGTGGACGCTGCAGGCAAACCGAAAAGCATTTACCCATAAACAAATTGTTCCCAAGGCTTTAAGTAATATTGAAAAGCCGGAGTTGGCTACTAACGTCTTTGGCATTCCGCTAAAAACGCCGATTATGATGGCACCAACCGCTGCGCAGGGACTCGCTCACGCTGAAGGCGAAAAAGATACCGCTCGAGGTGTCGCGGCAGTTGGCGGCCTAATGGCTCAAAGTACCTATTCATCAACATCGATCGCGGATACGGCCGCTGCTGGCAACGGTGCGCCGCAACTTTTCCAACTTTATATGAGTAAGGATTGGACGTTTAATGAGGCCTTGCTGGATGAAGCTAAGAAGGCTGGTGCTAAAGGGATTATTTTGACCGTTGACGCAACGGTTGATGGCTATCGAGAAGCTGATATTATCAATCACTTCCAATTCCCAATCCCGATGGCTAACTTATTGAAATTCAGTGAAGGTAATGGCAAGGGTAAAGGGATTGCCGAAATCTATGCTGCCGCCGCTCAAAAGATTGGGCCAAAAGATGTTGAACGGATCGCCAGCTACACCGATTTACCAGTTATTGTTAAAGGAATTGAGTCGCCAGAAGATGCCCTTTATGCAATTGGCGCTGGTGCTGCTGGTGTTTACGTTTCTAATCATGGTGGTCGTCAATTAAACGGTGGCCCAGCTTCATTTGACGTATTGGAAAGTGTTGCCAAGGCTGTTAATGGCCAAGTACCCGTTATCTTTGATTCTGGTGTTCGTCGTGGTTCAGATGTCTTTAAGGCACTAGCTTCCGGTGCTGATTTAGTCGGAATCGGCCGACCTGCAGTTTACGGTTTGGCATTGGGAGGCGCTCAAGGGGTTCAATCAGTCTTTGAACACTTGGGAGAAGAACTGCAGATTATTATGCAGCTAGCTGGCACCAAGACGATTGACGATGTTAAGAAGACCCACTTATTGGATATTAGGTACTAATTGATCTGTGTGCTGCATTCCATTGATGCTCTCTAAAGAATGATGGTCGTTCATTCTAATTTTCAATGGAATTTCAAGCTAGAGAGCACTTAGTGGTTGGGGCACAATTTGGAAATGTCCCCTACGTTTCCAACCCCTGATTTATACAATAGGAACAGCGAGTGGTCGTATGACTGCTCGCTGTTTTGGTATTTGCTGAAATAAAATGATAACGGCTTTGATTTGCGTATATAATTAATGTATCGTAAATCAATCATTAGGCGTATTGATATTTTTAAGGTTACATGTTATAGTTTTACACTGTGAGTATCTGGGTAAAAACAGAAACTCTCCTTGCTCTCGGGAAGAGGGCCATAAGTCCACAAGGAGGTGCAATCATGGAAGAAAAGAAATACGAAATTACTTACATCATTCGACCAGATATCGAGGAATCAGCTAAATCAGAATTGATCGAGCGATTCGACAAGATTATCACTGATAATGGTGCTAAGATTATTGATTCAAAAGACTGGTCAAAGCGTCGATTCGCATATGAAATTGGTGGTTATAACGAAGGAACTTACCACGTTATTACTTTAACAACTGATTCAGATGCCGCTTTGAACGAATTTGATCGTCTTTCCAAGATCAATGGCGATATTTTGCGTCATATGATCGTTGTTCGTGACGACTAATTTAATCATTCTAATATGAGAGGAGCACTTCAGCATGCTTAATCGTGCAGTTTTAACGGGTCGCCTAACCCGCGATGTTGATTTACGATACACTCAAAGCGGAATCGCTGTCGGTTCGTTCTCCTTAGCTGTTGATCGGTCATTCACCAATCAGCAGGGAGAACGTGAGGCTGACTTCATTAACTGCGTAATCTGGCGTAAGTCCGCTGAAAATTTTGCCAACTTCACCCATAAAGGCTCGCTTGTTGGAATTGATGGCCGCATCCAGACCAGAAATTACGAAAACCAACAGGGTCAACGAGTTTATGTGACTGAGGTCGTGGTAGATAATTTTGCGTTGCTTGAACCCCGTGGTGCACGGAATAACTCAGGTAATCAGCAAAATGGCAATGCTCCTCAACAAAACAATGGAAATGCCAATCCGTTTGATAACGGTTCAACGAATCAACCCAATAATGGGAGTAGCAATAACGGGAATAATGCTAACAATAGTGGCAATCCCGGTGACCCATTCGCTAATTCAGGGGATTCAATTGACATTTCCGACGATGATTTACCATTCTAACGAATTGGTGAATAAGAAACTTTGAGGAGGAAATACTATGGCATATCAAAGACGTGGCGGCCGTCGTCGTCGCAAAGTTGATTTTATCGCTGCTAACCACATCGAATACATCGACTATAAAGATATCAACTTGTTGGAACGCTTTGTTTCAGAACGTGGCAAGATTTTACCTCGCCGAGTTACCGGAACCAGCGCTAAGAACCAACGTAAATTAACTATTGCAATTAAGCGAGCACGGATTATGGGCTTGATGCCATTCGTTGCTGCTGACTAATCGTAATACTTAGAGCTATCCCTAAATGGGATGGCTTTTTTGTTATTAATAATCGGGGTAACTTTTCACATGATGGCTGTGACGGATTGCTTAGGCCAATTGTGAGTAACGACATCAAGTGATTCTCCAAGAAACAGTCATCACCTGATTACAACATAAAAAACGTTTGAAACAATGATGACGTTTCAAACGTTTTTATCATGATTCCACTGTAATTAGTTTTGAGCGGGAACAACCTTGCCATTTTTTGTAATCGTTTCAGAGACGGTCGTCTTTTTCAGGCCAATGCCGGTAAAGCCGCTAAGCAATGATAAAACTGGGCATAAGAGGCTAAAGAAGACGAACGGCAAGTATTGAATTGTTGGGACGCCCAACGTATTGGCAATGAAGACACCGCCAACGCCCCAAGGAACTAGGTAATTAAGCACGGTGCCGCCATCTTCTAAGACCCGCCCAAGGGCTCTGCTGGCTAGGCCGCCGTTATTAAAAGTTTTCTTAAATGCTCGACCGGGTAAAATGATCGAGAGGAACTGCTCACCAACAAAAATATTAACGCCAATGCAAGCGCCTAAAGCGGCAGTTACTAATTTAGCCGGGCTGTTAAGATGTGAGGCTAACGGGGTCATAATTGCGCCAATGAGGCCAAAATGGACTAACAGGCCGCCCAATGAGAGGGTTAGCACGATCAAAGCTACCGTGGGCATCATGCTAACGATGCCACCTCGTGATAAGAGTAAATTAACTTCGCTATTTGACGTTTTGGCAACGAAGCCGTTGGTAATAATGTTGCTGGCTTTGGTGATGTTTAAACCGGGATTATTGAGAAACATCATTGCAGCGGAAACAAAAATGTTGAGCAGCATTGTTGGAATGGCGGCCATTTTAAAGGCGGCACAAACAAAGACAAGGATAATTGGAATTAATGAAATAATTGAAATGTGAAAGTCACTGCTCAGAGCCGCAACGGTTGTGTTGATTTTAGCCATATCAGCATGGTTGTGGCCTAATCCCAAAGCAGCAAACGCAATGGTTGAAATGACTGCGGCAGGGATTGTTGACCAGAGGATAGTTTTCATGTGATCAAATAAATCAGTATCGACAACGGCGGCAGCTAAATTATTTGTTTCGGAAAGTGGGGATGATTTATCACCGAAGACGCCGCCGGCAACGATAGCACCGGCAACTAATGCTGGGTTAAAGTTCATTGTCACGCCGATGCCAAAAAAGGCGATGCCCACTGTTGAAACTACTGTAAAACAACTGCCAACGGCTGCCCCCACAAGTGAACAAACGAGAAAGACAGTTGGCAAGAACCATTGGGCACTGATGGCTTTAAAGCCGATGACCATTAGGGTTGGAATGGTTCCAGCAGCGATCCAGGTACTGATCATGGCCCCAATTAAAATAAAAATGACAATTGGAATAATTCCTTTATCAATGCCATCTTTAATACCGGCGTTAATGGCGTTCCAGTCAAACCCGGTCAATTTGGCCCAAAAAATAACGACGGTAATTGCGAGTAAAACTGGTACTTGTGGAGACAAATGTAAGGCAATCACGCCGGTTCCCATGATGGCTAACGCAACAATTAAAACAATGGCTGATTCTCTTAGACTGATTTTGCTATTTTTCATAATGATAACCTCTTTTTTAGTGAGCGAAGCCAGGCGATTAGGGATTGGCATGTCAGTCACTGCGAGAAAAAATTTTCAATTTCAAAATTTTTTCCGAGGGATTGATGCGCAGATTCCTGTCTGGCGTAGCTGTCCTTTGTTAGGGATTGGCGAACGTCAATTCTTTTTTCATCACCGTTGTGTCAAATCCAAATTCATTTCACAATAAGGGTAGAAAATGGTTAACCAATACCGACTAAGGCCCCCATTAGTTGTTCTTTGTGTCATGGTTAGTCGCTCCTCTCATAAGTAGACAAAAAATCGTCCCTATCGCATTAATTAATGCAATAGGGACGATTTTTAACCGTGGTACCACCCAACTTGTGTATTCAACAAATACACCGCTCACTAGAAGATAATGGATTCTAGTTATTGACCATTGTCGGGAATTACGGTATTTCGTCTCCCTTACCCTGATTGGCTCGCAGCAGCCGCCAACTTCCTGACACCCAGATAAGGAACTACTTGATGTAACTCGACTTTAATTATTGGAATGAGTATAAAACTTGGTGAGAAAAATTGCAAGAATTATTTACGGCGGGGGACAATCAACCCAGTTGTTTTTAAACAAAGCGCGGGGATAATTCCTAGTAGCGAGATGACGGCCGCACCAATCATTGCGGCATTAAAACCGACTGAAAATACGTCGGCGGCGGTTGCGCTCCCATAAGCATAGAAAATAATGACTGAAACAGTTACGCCAATTGCCCCGCCAAATAAACGAAACATATTGTAAATTCCTGAAGATTGACTAATAAATTTTTGCTCAACCGCACCAACAACGGCTTTTTGGAGAGCGGGTCCTGCCAAGGATAACCCAGTTCCAGCAATTGCTAATGGCACCACAATATTTAAATAAGAGGTGCTAGGGCTGCTAATTATGGCAATCCATAAGTAGCCAATTCCTTGCATTGTCAATCCAATGGTGCCGATTAGCCGTTCGCCAAACTGGTCTACGGCCTTGCCAGCAAATGGTGCAATCAACACCAATGTTCCCGTCCATGGCAGCATCTTCAAGCCAGCGCTAAGAGCGTTTGAGTGATTAACGATTTGGAAGTACTGGGGAAGAAAAAAGACGACCCCATACATTGAGGCATACAATAAGAATGTTGAAATATTACCACCGCTAAATGGGGATCGTTTGAAAAGGTTAAGTGGCACCATAGGATGGACTTCTTTAAGTTGCCGAAGGAGAAAAACAATTGCTAACAAGCCACTGATGATGCCAATAATCATGGTTGAGCTTGAAATGTTTTGGGATCTACTTTCGGAAAGTGCCCAAATTAATCCTGACGAAGCTAGGATGATGAGGATTGAGTCGATGATGTTTAATTGAGTGCCTTGTACAATCGTTTCTGGCAGTTTCTTTTGTGAAAAATAAATACCGACTAAACCAATAGGGACATTGATCCAAAATATCCATTGCCAGGTTAAGTTAGCGACGATCATGCCGCCAAGAGCTGGTCCAACAATTAAAGCGAAGCCACCAATTCCACTCCAAATGCCTAAAGCTTTGCCACGTTCTTGAGGTGCTAATGCAGAAGTCAGGATTGCCATTGACATGGGTGTCATCACGGAGGCACCGGCGCCTTCAATAATTCTGGCAATAATTAACATAGTGATATTGCTGGATAGAGCACAAGCAATTGATCCAATGACAAAGATAAGAATGCCAATGTTATAAATCTTTCGATGGCCAATTTTATCCCCAAGTGCAACGCCAAAAAGAAGGACAGCTGCAATAGTCACATTATAAGCGTTCAAGGCCCACTGGAGCTGGCTGACGGAGATATTAAAATCATTTCTAATAGCTGTCGACGCGGTGGTTACAATCATTGAATCCATCATGGACATAAAAAATCCCAGTGATGTGAGTGCGAGAATCCAAGTTGAGTGATGTTTTTTCACGATAAGCCTCCAAATTAAGTTTAATAGTTCAAATACTTTTGAACTATATTGAAGACTACCATATGATTTTTAGGCCGTCAATCTATATTTGGATTGCTCGCGAAAAGTTGAGTGGGTGCCAGCATATCGGATTAGTCATGATTTCAGACTAAAAAAGTTGATGGCGGTTAGTTAAAACTAACCACTCATCAACTGATTTCGTGCGAAGTTGGACTTGGTAGACAGAACTATAAAGAATCCAAAAAATGATTCACGTATTTTTCAAAGGTATCGTAGTTTAAAGAAACGTACTTTTCCCTTGAATCTTTTCGGGTAATTGTTAAGCCGGCCTCTCTTAAAACTTTAAAGTGATATGAGCCCGCCGATTTACTCATTTTAATGACTTTGCTAACATCACCACACGTTGTCTCTTTATTCACCCTCCTTAGGTAGCGAATAATTTGAATTCTAATCGGGTCTGCTAACGCCTTAAAAATTCGCACTCTTAATTCGTCTGTTTGTTGTGCATTTAGTTCAATAATCATAATACTATTATACTTTTATGGGTTATTATTTCAACTCTTATGATTTAAGCAGGGCTTCTTCATGATTTACAGGTAATTTGGTAATCATAAGCAAGAGAAAAACCAATTTGTTGTCAAAAAGTGGCGCTTGTACCTTTCGGTTGGTAATTGCTAAAATGCTGGCTAATTATCAAATAATGTAAAAAAATATAACATCATTCCCTAATAATAATTAATAAATCAACAAAAATTCCTACTTTTATAACGAAATGTCATTATAAATAACATCCATTTTCAAATTATGATAAGATACCAGCATTAACATGAGAACAATTTTAACCATAATCTTATTTATATCTTATCTTCAGGAGGATGCCTATGAAATCAAAAATTACGGAGAACCAAGACGGCACGATGCGGGCTTTGAGTAATCGCCACGTGCAGATGATCGCAATTGGCGGCACGATTGGGACCGGCTTATTTTTAGGATCAGGTAGTACAATTAGTAAGACCGGCCCGTCGGTGATGTTAGTGTACGTTGTTTTAGGCCTTTTCTTCTTCTTTATGATGCGAGGAATTGGCGAGATGTTTTATTCTGACCCGTCACAACATACATTTGTCTCTTTTATCTCGCGATACCTTGGTCCTACGGTTGGCCACTTTACCGGCTGGACGTATTGGATTGGGCTGGTTTTTGTCTGTATGGCAGAATTAACCGCGACGGCGACTTATGTTCAGTATTGGTTCCCCCACGTTCCAGCTTGGCTGATTGAAATTGTATTTCTCGGCATTTTAGCGGGGGTTAATTTAATCGCCGCCCGCCTATTTGGCGAAGCAGAATTTTGGTTTGCCATGATTAAGATTCTTGCCATTTTAGCAATGATTTTTACTGGGATTTTTATGATGGCTCAAAATTCAGTTACCCCACTAGGCCATGCGACGCTCGCAAACGTTTTTAACAATTTCACGTTGTTTCCTCACGGCATTTATAGTTTCATTTCAGCCTTTCCAATGGTGTTCTTTGCCTTTCAAGGTATCGAATTTGTCAGCATCACGATCGGTGAGGCGAAATCACCTCATCAAGTGATTAAAAAAGCCGTTAATGAAACTTTATTGCGAATTTTGATCTTTTATATCGGCGCTTTGATTGTCATCATGGGAATTATTCCCTGGACGTCAATTTCGCAAAATGCCAGTCCGTTCGTTCAAGTTTTCAAATTAGCTGGTTTTCCAGCCGCCGCTGCTTTAATTAATTTTGTTGTTCTGACATCAGCCGCTTCGGCACTCAATAGTTGTATCTTCTCAGCTGGCCGTCATTTTTACCAACTAGCAACTGAAGTGCCTGCCGATAGCTGGTTACGTAAAAATTTTGCTAAAATTTCTCGAAATGGTGTCCCGGCTAATGCAATTATTTTCTCAGCCATCTTGGTATTAATTACCCCTTTAATGAGCCTAACAAGTGTTTTAAGTTCTGTTTTTACGATTGTGACTGGGGTTTCCAGTGATATGTACATTATTGTGTATACCTTGGCACTCTTGGCTCATCGAAAATATCGGGCATCCAGTGACTTTTTGCCTAACGGGTTCTTAATGCCGGCGTATAAACTCATGAGTCCATTAACAATTGGCTTTTTCGTAGTGGTCTTTTTCACCCTTTTCTTCATTCCAGAAGACATTTTTGGGGCGGTGGGCGCGATTGTTTGGACCGTTGTCTTTGGCGGTGTGACCTACTTACATCAGCATAAGTTAGTACCAAGTACAGATCAGTAATGATTTAGTGAAGCATAGTTATGAATTAAGGAGTCCGCAAGTTTTAATTGTTGGGCTTCTTTTTTGGGCATTGGGCAATTGATTTTAGTTAAATTCGTTGAAATCATAGTAAAGCGCTAGCGTGGACAATAAATCCAAAGAGTGGCAAGTCATCGCCCAATTTGATTTTATGGTAAAATAAAACCATTAAGCACATTGAGTAAGAGGACATAAAATGAAAAATTGGTTTGCACATAATGACGGTGAGCTACCACCGTTTGTTCATAATCGACGGCTTCGGCGAATCATGATATTTATTGCCCTAATCGTTATTTATGGCGTCGTCGTTTCATTTCTCTATAATATTCTTGTGTCAGCGATCATGGTAATCATTAGTGTGATTGGCTTAGTTTACACAATTGTGATGATGAATGAGATTAGTTCTGATACCAATCGCTACATTACTGATTTATCATATCGAATTCATCGTGGTGAGCAAGAAGCGTTACTCGAAATGCCGATTGGTGTCATGGTCACGAATGGTGATGGCTTGATTGAATGGACGAATCCTTATTTGATGCAGTATTTTAAGGATGAAAACGTGTTAGGCAAAAAGATTGTTGATATTGACCAAGACTTACAGCAATTGGTTATGAAGTATGAAGAATCCAACGATTTTCATACCATCACCTGGCGCGGCCACAAGTTTACCCTGTTGATTCAAAAGGAATACAATTCAATCTACATGATGGACGTTACGAAGTACGCTAATATTCAGGAACGCTATGAGTCTGAGCAAATTTCCGTTGGTCAAATTTTCTTGGATAACTACGACGAAATTACGCAGTCAATGACTGATCAGGAAATTTCTAATTTAAGTAACTACGTCACCAATGAATTGGCAACTTGGTCTCAAAAATATGGCATGTACCTGAAGCAAATTGATGATGACCATTTCTTCTTGTTAGCATACGCAAAGTCACTCACGGCGATTGAAAACGATAAGTTTAATATTTTGGACGTCGTGCGAGAGACCACTTCCAAGCAAAACTTCCCGTTGACCTTAAGTATTGGGATTGCTTATGGAGAAGATGACTTAAATAGCTTGGCCGATCAGGCACAAAGTAATCTTGACCTCGCATTGGGTCGAGGCGGTGATCAAGTTGTGGTCAAGTCACTGGATGGGACGGCCCGCTTCTATGGCGGCAAAACGAACCCAATGGAGAAACGGACTCGGGTTCGGGCACGAATGATTTCTCAAGCTTTAAACGAATTAATGAATGCATCTGATCAGGTCTTTGTTCAAGGACATACGCGACCTGATATGGATGCACTGGGCGCTTGCCTTGGGATTCGCCGAATTGCGCAAATGAATAATAAAAAGTGTTGGATTGTCTTAGACAAAGAAAAAGTTCATTCGGATATTCAACGGCTACTGGAAGCCGCAAAAAAATATCCTGAAATTAACGATTCGATTATTACCCCAACAGAAGCGTTAGAAAAAGCCACTGACAGCAGTTTATTGATCATGGTGGATCACTCTAAGCCATCCATTAGTATCTCTCAAGAACTATACGAGAAAATGGCCCAGCGCGTGATTATCATCGACCATCACCGTCGAGGAGAAGAATTTCCTGAGAACCCAATGCTGGTTTACATCGAACCATATGCATCATCAACGTGTGAGCTGATTACTGAAATGTTTGAATACCAGCCTCATGAAGAAGAACCGATTAATCGAATTGAGGCAACGGCGATGCTAACCGGGATCTTTATTGACACCCAATCATTTTCAATGCGCACCGGGACGCGAACGTTTGATGCAGCTAGTTATTTGCGGTCGGCGGGAGCGGATTCTGACGAGATGCAGCAGTTGATGAAGGAAAATATCGATAATTATTTACAGCGCAACCATCTGATTTCAATGGTTGAATTCTTCCATAAGAATATGGCGATGATTGTTGGTGAAGAAGATCGGGCGTATGACCCGGTAACCGCAGCTCAGGCTTGCGATTCACTGTTGACGATGTCGGGTGTTGACGCGTCATTTATTATTACCAAGCGTTCCGATGGTAAAATTGGTGTGTCTGCGCGAAGCACCGGCTCAATTAACGTCCAGATTATTATGGAGCAAATGGGCGGCGGTGGTCACTTATCGAGTGGGGCCACTCAAATCGAAGGCAAGTCCATTGCCGATGTTAAACAATTACTGCTTGAAACCATTAAGTATATCGATGATAATGAATAAAGGTATTTAATTTGAGGATAGTAGGAGTGATCGATTGTGAAAGTCATTTTTCTAGAAGACGTCCGTGGTAAGGGTAAACGTGGTGAGGTAAAAGAAGTTCCTGACGGCTATGCTCAAAACTTTTTAATTAAAAACGGCAAAGCTAAACGGGCTTCCCGCGCTGCGATGAGCCAACTTGAAGGTCAGCAACGGGCTGAAAAGAAACGCGAAGAAGAAGAACTTGAAGAAGCCAAAAAAGTAAAGGCCCAATTAGAAGATGACAAGACAGTGGTTGAATTATCTGCTAAGGCTGGCACTGATGGCCGATTGTTCGGATCAATTCCAAGTAAGCAGATTGCCTCTGCCTTAGATAAGCAATATGGCATTAAACTGGACAAGCGCAAAATTGAACTGGCTGATCCAATTCGGGTCGCTGGTTATACCAATGTCCATGTCAAATTACGACCTGAAGTAGAAGCTCGAATTCGCGTTCACGTGGCAGAAAAATAGCAATAAAAGCGACTAGCAATTAAGCCAATCAAAGCCAGTTCCGCCAGGAAAGGGTTTGATTGGCTTAAATTCTGGTATGAACGATTGGGAGCTGCTATTTTTTTGCTACTGATGAGAAAATGAGCTAGAATGTCCATACTGAACTTTTGGTTGTTTAATGAATGAGGAACTTAAATGAACAATGATTTTGTAAATGAGTTACCGCCACAAAATATTGACGCGGAAAAGGCGGTTCTAGGTGCCATTTTTTTGAGCACGGATGCTTTAATTGAAGCCATGGAATATTTGGAGCCCGATGATTTTTACAAACGGGCACATCAAATTATTTTTCAAGATATGGTGGAGTTAAACGATCGTGATCAAGCCGTTGATGTTGTGACGATTACCAATTTATTAACTGAACAGAACAATTTGGATGATGTTGGCGGCATGGAGTACATTGCCGACCTGGCTGGCTCGGTTCCAACCGCTGCTAACGTTGCTTACTATGCCAAGATTGTCAAAGACAAGTCGTTACTGCGGCGCTTGATTCAAACGGCGACCAATATTGTGACCAATAGTTACAACACTGATGATGATATTACGACCGTCTTAGACGACGCCGAACGTGATATTATGAACGTTGCCGAGAACCGAAATCAGTCTGGTTTTAAGGCAATTAAAGACGTTTTGAATAATACGTTTAATGAGATTGACCGGCTATCTCAAGAAGGTGATACGGTTACTGGGCTGTCTACTGGGTATCCAGAGCTTGATAAGATTACGACGGGCCTGCATGACGATGAATTAATCATTTTAGCCGCCAGACCAGCCGTTGGAAAAACAGCCTTTGCGTTAAATGTTGCGCAGAATGTCGGCACCAAAACCGATAAAACCGTTGCGATCTTTAGTTTGGAAATGAGTGCCGAGTCCTTAGTTAACCGGATGCTATGTGCGGAAGGCAGTATTAATGCAAATCATCTACGGACTGGCCAGTTGACTGAAGACGAATGGCAAAATCTGGTGGTCGCCATGGGCAGTTTATCTAGAGCCAAGATCTTTATTGACGATACCGCAGGGATTAAGATGTCAGAAATTCGGGCGAAGTGCCGTCGGTTAGCAAAGGAATCAGGGGATTTAGGCTTAGTGGTTGTTGATTACTTGCAGCTGATTGAAGGCAGCAACGCCGAAAACCGGCAACAAGAAGTTTCCGGGATTTCCCGCCAACTAAAAAAACTGGCCAAAGAGCTCCATGTCCCAGTTATTGCTTTATCACAACTTTCTCGTGGCGTTGAGCAACGGCAAGATAAGCGGCCGGTATTATCTGATATTCGAGAATCCGGCTCAATTGAACAAGATGCCGACATCGTTGCCTTCTTATACCGGGATGATTATTATCGGGATGAAGACGAGGACGATGATGACCAATCCAGTGGGTCGAGTGGCGAAGACGATGAAAACGATGTGGGTGAAGTTGAAGTTATCATTGAAAAAAACCGGTCGGGTCCGCGAGGGACGGTTAAGTTATTATTTGTAAAATCGTATAATAAGTTTTCATCGATCTCATATGCCCAGCAAGCATAAAAGGATCGAGACAGTCAAAACCAACGCTGTTGCTTGACTTGCCTCGATCCTTTTCATATAATCAAATTTTGAGCAAAAAAAATAACAACCATGGCTGCAAGCAGCGGCATGATCGTTATTTAGTAGTATGTAATAAATGGGCAGTCAGGGGCTCGAACCCTGGACCCACGGATTAAGAGTCCGTTGCTCTACCAACTGAGCTAACTGCCCATCACTAACCGACTTAAATATAATAGCATATGAAAAAAAGTTTTGCAACAGGTTTTCCAAAAGTAATTGTTGTTTTGAATTTTCGAAGTATCTTTAGAGAATTTCATCGGCCGCAAGATAACGTTATCTCGTACAGATCCAGCAACGTTCGGCTTTATTCTCCCTAGAAGCACCTGTGTTATAATAGCAACATGTTGGTGTGCGCAAATTCATGAAAAAATAACAATCTAAAATCCATGTTAGGAGAAATTGTTAATGGCAAAGAAAATTTTAGTAGTTGACGATGAAAAACCGATCGTCGATATTGAGAAATTTAATTTAACCAAAGAAGGCTATGAAGTTTCCGTAGCCTACGATGGTGAAGAAGCACTGCAGCAAGTGAAGGATGTTGATCCGGACCTGATCATCTTAGACCTTATGCTGCCAAAAGTTGATGGCTTGGAAGTTGCCAGAGAAGTTCGAAAGACAAAGGATACTCCTATTATCATGGTAACGGCTAAGGATTCTGAATTAGATAAGGTTCTTGGCCTGGAACTTGGTGCCGACGACTACGTTACCAAGCCATTTTCTAACCGCGAATTAGTTGCCCGGGTCAAAGCAAACTTACGGCGCCAGGGCACCAATAATAGCAGTTCCAACGAAAATGATGATAATCAAGATATCAAAATTGGTGATTTGGTGATTCACCCAGAAGCTTATTCGGTTTCCAAGCGTGGTGAAAACATTGAATTAACTCACCGGGAATTTGAATTACTGCATTACTTGGCACAACATATTGGCCAAGTGATGACTCGAGAACATTTATTACAAACGGTTTGGGGCTATGACTATTTTGGCGACGTTCGAACAGTGGATGTAACGGTTCGCCGTTTACGTGAAAAGGTTGAAGACAGCCCGAGCCATCCAACCTGGTTAGTAACCCGCAGAGGGGTCGGTTATTACCTCAGGAACCCAGAAAGTGACCAAGCATAGCATGAATTTAAACGTAAGGGGTATTAGCTGGTTGTGAATAATCGAATCAAGTTTTACCAATCAATTAAATTTAAGATAGCGCTGGTTTTCGCCCTGGTACTACTCGTCACACTTGAAATCGTGGGGGCTGTCTTCGTGAGGCAGCTGGAACATCAAAATTTATCGACGTTTAAAAATCAAATTCAGTTGCAAACTTACGTGACCAATTCATTGACCACGCAATTGTCGCGGACAAATGAAACCGCAGCGAATCGGCGAATCCGGACAATCTTAAACGATTCCGGCAGCCCAAATAACGCTCAGTATCAAGTTATCGACACCAAAGGAACCATTCGCGGTACTAATCAGGTGAATAATCAAGCAATTGTTGGCCAAAAGACGACGGATGATAACGTTAAAAACGCGATTTACGGGCGAACGACAATTGAAAAGAACACTTATGATTCGACGACGGACACACGTTATTACACGTTGATTTCACCGTTAATCAAAAGTTCTGGCAATAACAGTACCTTAGTTGGGGTTGTTTATACCAAAGCCAACCTTGATGATGTGTATCAGACCATTAATAATACGACCGTGATCTTCTTGTTTGCCGCGTCGATTGCGATCATTTTGGGATTATTAATCTCAATTGTGATTTCCAGAGCGATTACACGGCCAATTGAAGAGATGAAGAAGCAAACGATTCGAATTGCCCGGGGTGATTATTCTGGTCAAGTCCACGTTTATGGTAACGATGAATTAGGCCAACTGGCTAGTGCCGTCAACAACCTCTCAGTGAGGGTTGAAGAATCTCATGAATCGACTGAATCTGAACGGCGCCGATTGGATTCGGTGTTAGCGAACATGACTGATGGTGTGTTAGCAACGGATCGCCGGGGAAATGTGATTATTATTAATGAAACCGCCGCTAGTTTTTTGAATCTTGATGAGAATCAAGCGATGGGTCAATCCATTCTTGATGTCTTAGATATTCGAAAAGACTATAGCTTGCGAGATTTACTTGAAAAACCGGACGAATTAATTTTGGACTTCTCAAGTGATGATCATAGTTTGATCTTACACGCGCATTTTTCGCTTATTCAACGTGAATCAGGATTTATCAGTGGCCTGGTTTGCGTTTTGCGAGATATTACCGAACAGCAGCGAATTGACCAAGATCGCAAACAATTTGTTTCCAACGTTTCCCATGAGCTTCGAACACCGCTAACTAGTGTTCGTTCTTATATTGAGGCTTTGTCCGATGGTGCTTGGAAAGATGAAAAATTAGCGCCCAAATTTTTGAAGGTGACCCAAGACGAAACCGACCGGATGATTCGGATGATTAATGATTTACTGACATTGTCCAGAATGGATTCAGGCACCCAAAAAATGGACGTTGAATTAGTTAATATTAATGAACTGTTTAACTATGTCCTCAACCGCTTTGATATGATTCTTAAAAAGGATGATCATCCTGAAAAAACGTATACGATTCAACGCAAATTCACTAACCAAGATCTTTGGGTTGATTTAGATACTGATCGTTTTACCCAAGTTCTCGATAATTTAATGAATAATGCGATTAAATATTCACCGGATGGTGGCGTCATTACTTGTCGATTGTACGAGACTCGCAATAAGGTTATTTTAAGCATTAGTGACCAAGGCCTGGGAATTCCGCGAAAAGATATTCCCCATATTTTTGACCGATTTTACCGAGTTGATAAGGCCCGTTCGCGACAACAAGGCGGCAGTGGCCTTGGATTAGCCATTTCAAAAGAGGTGGTTGAAGCGCTTAAAGGCCAACTTTGGGTAGAAAGTGTCGAAGGCAAAGGGTCGACCTTCTATATTGCGTTGCCATATGAGCCAATCAAGGAGGAGGACTTGTGGGATGAAGTTTAGCAAATACTTGATACCAATTGCCTTAACCATTGCGGTTATTGTCAGCCTCACTCTTTCAATGGTTTTGTGGACGAATCCGGCTAATTATCGAAGTAAACAAAGTCCGGAACAAAATTCGCAAACTGAGACCATGATTAAGCCTAAGCGCTATGTTTACACGCCTATCCAGGCTGTTTATACCAATAATGCAGGTAAGCAGCACATCTTGGTTAATCAATTGGTCAACGTTGTTTCTGAATTAAAACGGACGATTCGGGATTATCAAAAACCTAAAATATCCCGGTACAGCAGCGGCTCAAAGGAAACGTATTTTAAGATTGCTAATCAACCTGGATCGGTCATGTTAAGTTACCCGACGCCGGTATCAATGAAAATTTTAAATCTCAACGTTGGCAACCGGTTTAAAAAGTTTCCGAATTATACGGTTAACCGAATTATCTTGCCAACCAACGATTCAACTAAGATTTACTTGTTGAATGATCAGGGATTTAAAGTCTATCAAGTAAAGGTTAGCAAGCATTCTTTAAAAGCCCTGAACAAGGTTTTAACAATGGATATGCGAACAATCCCGGCATCCTTTAAGCTGTTTAATAATCAGCCGTTGGTTTATGTAAATACCACGGTGCAAATGCAGCCTTATAAGTACTTGATTGACCGGCAATCAGAGGATTATTATGTTAGCCGGTTATTGACAGATGATGATTCTCAAAGCGTCAACGCCAAGCGGCGAAAAAACGTTGTGATTTATGGCGATCAAAGTTCCCTTCAGCTGTTATTTAATTCAAAAACCCGCATGGGTCGTTTTTCTGATTATCGGCCAAACAAAAACAAAAAGAACATCACCTCGGTTTTGACTAATTCCTATAACAAGTTGTCAGACTTGGGATTATCATTAGATAATGTGCGTTTCTTTGATTATGATACTCAAACCAGAACAGTGATGTATCGAACGTTTGTCCAAGGGTTTCCGATTTTTCGGACTAATGGTTTTGGAACGATTTCAACGCGAACAATTAATTCAAGCGCTCAAAGAATGGATTTTTCTTTAGATAATCCAGAAGTGCCAATTCCAAGCAAAAAAGGGTACCTTACTTTACCTGCAACTGAGGTTGTCTTAAAACGATTAGCTGACCATGGCTATAAGCGCCAAGCAATCAAAAAAATTCAGCTTGGCTATGGTTGGAAAAAAGATAGCACGTCACCGCTCTTAGTTGACCTTAACCCAGACTGGTATGTTTACTATAAAGGGCGTTGGCACAGCTATACAGAGATGATGAATCAGTACTAGGAAAGGAGGGGAGCCCGGTGAACTTTAGAAGAATTGAGATTATTTTTCTAGTAACCTTCATTGCGATTGATATCTTCTTATTTGGAATGTTCGAAAAAAATAATGACTTACAAACCGAAAACGTGTCCCAAGGTGACTCAAACTCTAAAATCGTCAAAGAAATGCGAAATGATCAGATTAAAGTAGACGATGTATCGAATAAAAAGGGGTTTGCTTATTACATTTCCGGCACACAAAATGACGTTTTGCGAAACCAAATGGGGCAGCTGGTCAATCAGACTCCCCGCTACATTGATCATGAATTGGAAAGTGAGTTTAAAGAACCGATTACGGTTAGTAAAGACGCGCCTCAAAAGACGGTCAATCGAATGTTAAGTGATCCAACCTTTATTTTGTTTGGAGATCAGTACACTTACAATAAAGAATTATCAACCGCTAGAAATTTGGTGTACTCGCAAAAAGCAATGGGCAGCTTGATGTATTCATCTGAAGCTCAGATTAAATTTACGTTGAACACCAATTACCAAATTGTTAGTTACACCCAAACGTATCTTCAAGGTATAAGAAGCTTGCGGGAAAAATCGGAAACAATCTCCGAAACCCGTGCATTAATCTGGCTATATCAGTATAATGAAATACCAAACAACACTAAAGTTGCCTGGACCCGGTTAGGATATACGAAGTTGTTGTCAATTGATAATGACCGAGTCTTTATTCCGACCTGGATTATTGCGATTAAGCCTCAAAATTCGACTCAAACTCAAATTAAGCGGATTAATGCGTTTACTGGTGGCATTATCAAAGAAACGGATGAAAATTTAAAGAACAGTCAAAGTTCATCTGAAATTAACTAATGTTGGGAAGGCTTTAAGAATGGATAACGATGAAATGCAAATCAGTGTCCTTGCCAGCGGGAGTACTGGTAATGTGACATATATTGAAACGCCGCAGCACAAAATCTTACTAGATGCAGGATTGAGTGGTAAAAAGATTGCGCACTTGATGAGCTCAATTGGTCGTGATCTCAATGATGTAGACACATTATTGGTTACTCATGAACACTCAGATCATCGACAAAGCGTCGGTGTCTTGGCTCGGCGTTATAACTTAAACGTTTATGCAAATCAGGGAACCTGGGATGCAATGAGTTCTCGGATTGGTAAAATACCAACTGAAAAGAAAAATATTTTTCCGCCAGACACGGTTAAAGATTTTGGTGATATTGATATCGAAAGCTTTTCAGTCTCCCATGATGCTGCTGAGCCGCAATTTTATGTATTTCATCATAAGAACCGATCCTTCGTGGTTTTAACTGACACAGGTTATGTCTCGGATCGAATGGAAGGTGTCATTAAAGATTCTGATGCTTATCTTCTGGAATGCAACCATGATATTGAGATGCTGGAAAATGGTGAGTACTCGTGGCCACTAAAGCAGCGGATTCTGGGCGACCAGGGTCATTTATCAAATGAAGATGGAGCCAACACAATGTTAGATGTTATTGGCAGAAGGACCAAGAAAATTTTTCTGGGTCATCGCAGTCAACATAATAACATGAAATCTTTATGTCACTTAACAGTAGCTTCTATCTTGGCTGATCATGATTTGGGAGTTGGCAAGGACTTCAAATTATATGATACTGAGCCAGATCAGGCATCACCTTTAATGATTGTTTAGATTTCCTTTAAAGATTCCTAAAGTTTTAAACATACTTTTTTCAATAAAAAAAGGTATTATGATATTGTAATGTAAAAAGAAAAGGGGGAACACTAATTGGCCCAAAAAAATGGTATTGGAAAAATTATTGCAACAGCTGTCATTGCCGGCGCACTGGGTGGTGGCATCACTTACGGCGGTATTTCATATTTTGATAATAGTAACAGTAGTACTGGAACCGAATTAATTTCCGGTAGCAATAAAAATGGCAACACTAAGGTTTCTAACATGAAAGTTAACCTTAGTACACAGGCTGAAAAGGCTTTTAACGCTACTAAAAGTACGGTTGTTTCGGTTATTAACCTGCAGCGGGAAAGTCAAAGTGATAATACCTTGGCTGGGATTCTTGGCGGTGACACGTCCTCTTCGAGCAAGAGTAAAAAAAGTGGTGAACTGGAAGCTTCCAGCGAAGGCTCAGGCGTGATCTACAAGAAGAGTGGCAACACCGCATATATTGTAACCAATAATCACGTGGTTTCCGGTGCTAGTGCTTTGGAAATCATTTTAAGCGATGGGTCAAAGGTTTCCGCTAAGATTGTTGGTAAAGATGCCGTTACTGATTTGGCAGTTATCAAGATTAGCTCCAATAAGGTTAATAAAGTTGCAACCTTTGGTGATTCCGACAATATTAAAGTTGCCGAACCAGTTCTAGCGATTGGGTCGCCACTTGGTTCTCAATACGCAACTTCTGTGACCCAAGGGATTATCTCAGCTAAGAAACGAGAAGTGCCGCAAACTTCGGAAAGTGGTCAACAAATCGGTAACGCAACCGTTATTCAGACGGATGCGGCAATTAATCCTGGTAATTCAGGCGGCCCGCTGATCAACTTGGCTGGTCAAGTAGTTGGAATTAACTCGATGAAGTTAGCTTCGGATCAACAGGGAACAAGCGTTGAAGGAATGGGCTTTGCAATCCCAAGTAATGAGGTTGTCACCATTATCAATCAATTGATTAAGAATGGTCAGGTTGTTCGCCCAGCATTAGGAATTGGCTACACGGATTTGTCTAATATTTCAGAAGAGCAGCAACGCTCTGTATTGAAGCTGCCAAAGAGTGTCACTCAAGGAGCTGTTGTCCTTCAAGTAAATGCAAACTCGCCGGCTAAACGGGCTGGAATTGCCAAGTACGATGTGATTACAAGCTTAGATGGCACCAAGATTACCGAACAAAGTCAATTGCGTGATATCTTGTACAAGCATAAGATTGGCGATAAGATCTCGGTTACTTACTATCATAAGGGTGAAAAGAAGACTAGCACCATTACCTTAAACCAAAAGGCAACGAATAAAGTATTAAGTGAAGCAAGTAAATAATGAATTTTATAACGGCTCGTTCTCGATTTGAGAGGAGTCGTTTTTTAGGTTGGCTACTGGTGGTACTGGAATCAATAAAATGACGCCATCATCAGCTTGAAAAACGTGATAATTTTTGGCTTGTGGTTGAATGGTGGCGGGAAGAAGAAAGGCATTCATGTGATTGATAGATTGAATTTTAACTGACATTTGATCACCTCTAGTATCTAAAATACGAAAAGAAGCGACGAAGTTTGTGGTTTTAAAAAATAATGAGAGAAACGGAACGTTTTGTTCATTTAATCGGCTGTTTAGACACGTTTCCGAACGATTGGGGACGGTTAAATGAATCTTGCAACTTACATTATTGCTAAATCCGAACTTCTGTGTAAATTTCATGTAAATAATTAACTAACAAATTAAAACGAAAGTAGTTGTTCACATTTGGCTTGTGGATAACTATGTGGATAATTCACAGGCAAGTTACAAATATTGATTTATGGACGCTAATAAGTTATCCCCCAATTGTTAAAAGTTATCCACAGAATTTGTGGATAACTTTTTTTGCTTTAAAAAATGGTTTTGTTTGCTGCTTAAATTGCTGCTATAATAAGGTTTGCGGTTGATGATTGCGAACGAGTGTTTTCCACAGTTGTGTGGATAAGTTTTTTAGTGCTTGACAAATTCGAAAAAAATGCGGGGTTCAAAAATAATGATTATACACATTAACTTGTGGATAACTTTGTGGACAACTTGTTTATAAACAGCTTTTTGTACACAAACTAAATGACGTTGAAAGGAATTTTTGAATTGAATATCAAATTAGTCGTGGTTGGCAAATTAAAGGAAACTTATTTTAAGAAAGGAATCGCTGAATACGCGAAGCGGTTATCGCGATTCTGTAAGTTTCAGATTGTTGAAGTTCCCGATGAAAAGGCGCCAGAATCTTTGAGTCAAGCAGAAATGAATGAGGTAATGGATAAAGAAGGTTCGCGGATTTTGGCTAAAATTAAAGATCGCGAGTACGTTTATGCACTTGCGATCTTGGGCAAAGAACGCTCATCTGAAGCCTTTGCGAAGGAAATTGCTGACTTAACCACTTATGGTCATTCCGACATTACGTTTGTGATTGGCGGTTCGCTTGGCTTGTCAAAACATGTTCTCGATCGAGCGAATACCCAGATTTCATTTGGAAAGTTTACATTGCCACACCAGTTAATGCGGCTAGTGTTAACCGAACAGATTTATCGCGCGTTTATGATTAACGAAGGGAGTCCATATCATAAGTAAGCATTTCACTGATGATTTTATAAGTCGTTTATTTTTACTCAATGCAGACATACTTCTATAATAAAATTGTAAGCGATTTATAAACTAAAGGAGATGGTTTTCATGGCTGATCGTTTAAATGGAAAGGTTGCTATTATAACCGGTGCGGGATCTGGTATGGGGGCAGCAATGGCAAAATTGTTTGCTTCTGAAGGGGCTCACATCGTTGCTGCGGATTTAAATATTGATAGCGCTAATGAAACGGTTGCTGCTATCAAAGATGCAGGCGGACAAGCATTCTCAATAAAAACCAACGTTGCTGATGAAGATAGCATTAAAGAAATGTTTCAGGCGGCTAAAGCACATTTTGATCATATAGATATTGTTGTTAATAATGCTGGGATTATGGATAATATGGCGCCAATTGGAAATGTTACTGATGATATGTGGAAAAAAGTATTCGCCGTAAACACAGATAGTGTGATGTACGCAACACGAGAAGCAATTAAAGAATTCTTACCAAAAAAGCAGGGAGTTATTTTAAACATTGCCTCTGCCGGTGGAACTCATGGCGCTCGTGCTGGGGTTGCATATACGGCATCGAAGCACGCGGTTGTTGGAATTACCAAAAACACAGCGTATATGTACCAAAATGATGGTATTCGAACAAACGCAATTGCTCCTGGTGGAATTAAAACCAACATTGCAAAGTCAATGGGAAACGTTGATGAATTTGGATTCAAACGTCAATCGACTGGAATGGCAACTTCGCCGGAACCGGGAACGGCTGAAGAAATTGCTAACACTGCTTTGTTCCTAGTTTCCGATGAAGCCCGATATGTTAATGGCGCCATTGTACCCGTAGATGGTGGCTGGACTGCCTATTAATTCAATAAGAACTAGTAACGCCCTCATTGATTGGTCAAAAGGCCAATCAATGAGGGCGGCTTACTATCGATAGTTGTTAGCTAATGAGTACGTGAAATTTGCAACCAGCAAGGACCTGTTTTAAATTGAATTCTTTATCATCGTAGCTGACAACTTGAAGCGTTTAATCAATCTTTCGCTTTGGATTCAAAATGTTCATTGGATCAAATAACGCCTTAATTTGATGCTGAATCATATCGACGTCATCACCAAGTTCTTCGTTATTCCATTGATTCTTTAGTAGGCCAACCGCGTGTTCACCTGAAATGGTGCCACCCAGTTTAAGCGCCTTTCTAAACATCAACTGAAGCGCTTTTTGAACGGCATCAGGGATATCGTCGCTATCATCATCAGTTTTAGTCCAAACGATCGTCGGGTGGACATTACCATCGCCCGCGTGACCAGCCGTATAAATTTCCAAGTGCAATTGATCGGCAACTTTCTTAATATAATCCATCATCTCAGCTAGTTTGGATAGCGGTACGGCCATGTCTTCCATAACGTGTTGGCCATTAGCAAAGACGGCCGGCAACATGTCTTGTCTGAGTTTGGTAATTGCGGCAGCTTCCTTTGGATCAGTGGTTAGTTGTAAGTTTTGGCCGCCGCGTTTTGCCAAAATGTTTTCGGTGGTTTTGAGCATTTCGTCATTGCTGCTGTCGAGTCGCAAGATTAACATTGCCCCGGCATTTTCAGAATAATGGGTGCCTTCGTATTTATCCAAGGCCTTCACGGTGTCAGCGTCCAATGCCTCCAACATGGACGGATAGGCACCAGATCCCCTTATTTCTGTGACGGCAGTGGACAATGTCTTCATATCCTTAAAGAACGCTAATCCCATAATGGAACTGCCAAGCGGAATTGGAAACAGGCGAACGGTGATTTCAGTAATGATTCCAAGGGTTCCTTCCGAGCCAACAAATAACTGAGTAAGATTGTAGCCAAATGCTTGTTTTAGACTGCGGGAACCTAACTGAATTTCTCGCCCATCGGCTAAAACAACTTTTAAGCCTAAAATAGAATCCTTAGTTGTGCCATAGCGAACAGTACTCATCCCACCGGCGTTGGTTGATGCGTTACCGCCAATCGACGAAATCTTTTTGGACCCTGGATCCGGCGCGTAAAAGAGCCCAAATTTTCGAGCTTCATCGTCTAATTCCTGATTAATGACGCCTGGTTCAACAACCGCAACTTGATCAGCTTTATTAATTTCTTTGATGTGATTCATTTTAGCGGTTGATAAGATGAAACTGCCAGCAATCGCGTCTGATCCAGACACCGTACTGGTAGCTGTCGTTCTTGGGACAACTGGAATATGAAACTTCCTAGCGGTTTTCAAAACACCTTGGACGTCCTTAACGGTTTTAGCCTCGATTAATGCTAACGGCAGACCATCGGCTAATTTGACGCCGTATTGATCATTTTCTGCCTGCTCAAGAAAATCAGGGCTGATATTAACCCTTCCAGTTGGAACGTTTTCTTTAAGATCCCGAATAATTTCACTATTTGAATAAGCAACGAATTTATTCATATTGGTACACCTCTCCATTCTCATGCAGTGAGCGGAGCCAGGCGCATAGAAATCCTGTAGATAAGTCTTTTTGAACGGGAATTCCTCATTCTGGAATTTTTGACTAAGGAGACATATCTGTCATTTTCTGCCCGGCATAGCTGTCCGATTCATGTTCTGTTTTTATCATAGTCTGAACGAAATCGATTGCCAGAATTTTGACCTGACTTTATCAAGTGAACAAAATAATTCTACGACTTTTTGGAATTAGCATTATTTTGTTTACTGAATGCTTGGATTCGCAAAAAAGTAATAATAATCAGGTAAGATCAGACCGCGGCTTTAATGGTATATTAGCTTCAAATTAATGATGGCACAATTGGCAATCAAAGGAGCTTGAATATGTTAGAAAAACGAACAGGGTTAAAGCCCATTTCAGAAGCTGCAATTGAAGAAATGCAAACTAAATTGGATCATAAGTGTAAACCGATTGGCGGCTTAGGAAAACTTGAAATCCTAGCTGATAAACTTGCCGGAATTGAAGGAACGGTTGATATTCAAACGGGAAAACGAGTTTGTCTAGTGTTTGCTGCCGATCATGGGGTTGAACGAGAAGGCGTCTCAGCTACTCCGAGAAATGTAACGGCCTTGCAGGCGGTTAACATGATGGCCGGCAATACCACCGTTGCCGCAATTGCCAAAGCAAATCGATGCGCGGTTCAAGTAATTGATGTCGGCATCGATGCGGATGTAGCTAATTCTAAAGTGTTAAATCGAAAAATCAGAAGGGGGACAACTGATATGCTGCAGGGTCCCGCAATGACTCGAAAAGAAGCTGAACAGTCAATCCAAATCGGGTATGATGTTGCCAGCCAAGCGATTGATGATGGGAACCAAGTTTTGGCAATTGGGGAACTGGGAATTGCCAATACAACTGCCTCTTCAGCAATTATTGCAGTGATGCTAAACGAACCAGTTGCAAGTGTCGTTGGCCGAGGATCGAATATTTCGGATCAGCGGCTTCAACATAAAGCAGACGTGATCGAAGCAGCCATTGCCAAGTGGCGACCAGATGCAGCAGACCCAATTGACGTTTTAAGTAAGGTTGGTGGGTTCGAAATTGGAGGTAAAGTTGGTGCCATGATTTGCGCGGCCCAAAATGGCGTACCGTTGATTATGGATGGATTCATTTCGGAAGCTGCATTAACAATTGCTGAAGGGCTGTACCCGGGCATTAGTCAACACCTGATTGCTTCTCATGCTTCAAAGGAGCGAGGCACCCAACTGGTCATGCAACGATATGGACTGGACCCATTATTAGAACTTAATATGGCTGTCGGAGAAGGAAGCGGCGCTGTGCTGGTATTATCATTAATTGACGCGGTGCAATCGATTTTAAAGAATATGAATACCTTAGAGGACTTGGATGTATTTTTTACGAAATAAGGCAGTTTATCAGATTTTATCAGCAAATCAATTTTGATGTTTCACGTGAAACAAAACAAATTCACATTTTTTGCCGTCAGTAACTAGCAAGGTGTGGGTGACTAATTTCTTCATCTATTTCCGCCTTCTACCATCGGTGTTATCATGTAATTGCTCATTATTTAGAAGCTAAAATGGGAGGCGGCACCATGCAATTCATCACTGCAAAAAATGATTTACTATTAACGGAACGGATCGAGAAAAAGCCGATGCTACGGACGCGATTTACCAATCAAGCCTACTTTGTTTTGGCGGCTTTACTGGACTTGATTGACCAACGCATTTTATCAATAAGGAATAATCAGCTGGCGATTGAAAATGAGGAAAAGTTGACGCATTTACCTGCCTATTTAAATGGGCTAAAAGCAAAGATCACGGCGGCGGTTAAACAAAAGCAGCCTCTCGAAACTGCTTTGGATTTCATTACCAGTTGGGATATTGCGAACGAAATTTATGATGGTATTGGCAGCGAGTTGCTTGAAAGTGGGCTGGTTGAAAAGACGTCAGTAAAAACGAATTTGGATACTCACGTCATTTATTTGCCAACGGCGGCTGCTAGGAATCAAGTTATTACCAGCCTTAAGGAACAAATGAAAATTCGCAAAATGCAGCCGTCAGCAATCAATTTGGTGATCATTTATGAGCAGTTGAATGCGCTAAAATGGCTATTTCAAGATAAAACTGAGTTGGCTGAACTTACTCGAAATTTCCATCAAAATGTTGACAGCCTTCTGTTTTATCAGCAAAAAAACCGGTTGGTAAAGATAGCCCAAGAAATCATCACTAAGAAAAAGTTTTGGTATGATTCGTGGCTGAGCTGATATGAGCCACTTTTTGTTGAATGATTATGAAAATTCAACCAGTTGTCATTGCATAGATATTCAAGGGCATTGGCTAATTAAATCCTTAATCAGTCCGGATTTGGGACATTAAAATCTTTTTTTATCGTCAAAATGGGTGTCCGACAAATTAAATTATCTTGAAGCAAAAAGATTAAAACTATTGAAATTCTCATTTTTGCATGTTAATCTATGGTCAACATCAATCGTACAGGTTTTTAAATAAGTAATGTATCGTCTCGGTGTGAAGAGAAATAGTGGCTGGTGAGAACTATGCAGGGCGATATGATGAACTACAAGAACCGGGTGCGCGGTGACTTCAACGATATTTGGAGTTAAGAGCAGGGTATTTGACGACCCTGAATTAGGGTGGTACCGCGTAAAAGGGCGTCCCTTCGTTATGAGTTTAGCGAAGGGGCGCCCTTTTTGATGTTATTAAGGTGAAGGTAGTGGCTTACAGATCATAATTGAAAGGTGGGCGTTTTGATGAAATCGACAGATACAACAATTCATTGTCCAGAATGTCATGACATTGAGTTTATCAAAAAAAATGATGGTAGCGTTGTTTGTGCTGAATGTGGCCATGTAATCGTCAGCTAGGTAAAACAATTGTCACTTATAGTAAAAATCGTGAAGGAGGAATGTTTTATGGCACACTTAATGACGCGGCTGCAGCGGCAATTAACAAGTCCAATGGGGCTTAGGGTTAGTTTGCACGCCTTGTTTTTGATACCATTGGTTGTCATCTTATTGATGGCAAACTGGGCCAATCTAAATTTGATATCGGGATTAATCTTGTTCATCATGGCTGTATCGTTGCTGGTTGGGCTGCACAAGCTAGCCAACCAAATCGCATCGGTGATTGAAAAGGGTGCGGATAATCATTTCAGTTAGGGATTATTTTGACTGGGAACGACAGTTTTTGGATACTGGAATGGGGGCGAAGTTATGATTGACCTGAATGACCCGGATATTATGTCATCGACAGAAGCGGCAAAGCGTTGGCATAAAGCCGATGATTACGTGCGGCAAATGTATCGTAAAACGCCATGGAAGTTTCCCAAGGGGAGCATCCGAAAATTCGGCAAACAACTAGTGGTTACCCGGCAAGGAATGGAACACGTTACCGGCGTCACGGAAATACAAGCCCAAGAAGGCGCGAGGCGAAAGCAAGTAAGCTAGTCTTTTCAGTAATTGAAGAGGTTAGCTTTTTTATTTACTGAAAAAACATGGTGTTTTTCTGAAAATAAAGATGCTATAAATGAGAATATGTGAAATTGATGAACAGCATCCCAACCAGAATTTAGTTGACACTATTGACCAGCTTGCTTATGTTTGTGGAGGAATTTTCCACAAATTTACTATTCCGGAGGTTATGAATAATGAATATTATCGATGAACTAACTTGGCGAGGGGCCGTGAATCAACAAACTGATGCGGAAGGGTTAAAGAAATTGGTGAGCAGCCGGCCAATTTCATTGTATTGTGGGGTGGATCCAACCGGTGACAGCATGCACATTGGTCATTTAATCCCGTTTATGATGATGAAACGCTTTGAGCTGGCCGATCACCATCCATATATTTTGATCGGTGGCGCTACTGGCAGCATTGGCGATCCCAGCGGCCGCAAATCTGAGCGACAATTGCAGACGATGGAAACGGTCCAACACAATGTGGCCGCTTTATCTGCCCAAATGCAAAAATTATTTGGTGGGGCTGACCACATTTCTTTTGTGAATAATTACGACTGGCTGTCAAAAATCTCGCTGCTCGAGTTTTTGCGGGATTATGGCAAGCTGTTCAATATCAATACCATGTTAGCCAAAGACATTGTTGCCAGCCGCCTTGATGTCGGCATTTCTTTTACGGAATTTGCCTATCAAATTTTGCAGTCTGTTGACTTTTTAACATTGCACAGAAAATACAACGTGCAATTGCAAATCGGTGGGGCTGACCAATGGGGCAACATTACAAGTGGAATTGATTTGATTCACAAAGTTGCCGGCGCAGATGCTGAAGTCTATGGGCTAACGATTCCGCTGATGCTTAAGGCCGATGGTACTAAATTTGGTAAGACGGCCGGCGGAGCTATTTGGTTGGATGAAAAGAAGACGTCACCATACGAATTTTATCAATTTTGGCTCAATCAAGACGATCGTGACGTCATCAAGTATTTAAAATATTTTACTTTTTTGGATCAAACGGAGATTACTGAAATTGAGCGGCAATTAAAAACGCACCCAGAGAATCGTTTGGCTCAAAGACGCTTGGCAGAGGAAGTTACTCGGTTCGTCCATGGCGAAGACGCATTAAAGTCTGCTCAGCGAATCACCGATATTTTGTTTGCTGGCAACATTGGATCGTTAAGTGCCACGGAAGTACAAGCAGCTTTTGGCAAAGCGCCCAGCGTTGAAATTACGTCAACCCCTAGTGATATCGTGACGCTGCTGGTAACTACCGAAATTGAACCATCCAAACGGCAGGCGAGAGAAGACGTTACAAACGGTGCCATTACCGTTAATGGCGTGAGAATTACTGATGTAGATCAGGTAATTGACCCACATGACAAGTTTGACGGTCAATTTGTCATTATTCGGCGGGGGAAAAAGAAGTACTTCTTAGCTCATGTCCAGGATTAAATAAATAAAATTTTGATTAAAAAAATATTTAGTCATTTGGATAACCGATACCGGTTATCCTTTTTTAATGCGTGCAGCCGTTGTCAATGATTTTTTGAAAATTTAATTTGAAAATTAAAAACTCAATAACCAGAATTAATACCCTTTACAGTTTCTTTTTGGAAGCGTATTCTAACTTTGCAATTGCAAACGATGCAAATGGAGGGTGCAAATGATGATTAAAGAATCTGAACAGCTAAATTTGGATGCGTTATTTATTGGGGATAAGGCAGAAAATGGGGAACTTTATAAAAGTCTGTTAAACAAGTTAATCGATGAGCATATCGGCTGGCGGCAAAATTACATGCCGCAAGATAAAAAGATGATTTCACATGAAGAGCAGGGTTCACCGGCGTTTGGTGCAACTGTTAACCGAATGAAGTCCGTGTTGGACGAACTGTCTCAACGAATTCGAACTGAATCCGTTCCTTGGCATTCTGCTGGTCGCTATTGGGGGCACATGAATTCCGAAACGCTCATGCCGGCGTTATTGGCATACAACTACGCAATGCTATGGAATGGCAATAATGTTGCTTATGAATCTTCACCAGCCACTTCACAAATGGAAGAAGAAGTCGGGCATGAGTTTGCGAGCATGATGGGATATCAAAACGGCTGGGGGCACATTGTTGCCGATGGTTCCTTGGCCAACTTAGAGGGCCTTTGGTATGCCCGAAATATTAAGTCACTCCCATTAGCAGTTAAAGAAGTCGTGCCAGAATTAGTTGCTGGAATGTCGGAATGGGAATTATTGAATTTATCGACAAACCAAATTATGAAATTGTTGACTAAGTCTGGTAACCGACTGGATGAAATTAAGGCCAGATCAGCTCGTAGTGGGAAACATTTACAGGAATTGGGAAAATGGTTGGTACCGCAAACAAAGCATTATTCTTGGATGAAAGCGGCAGACATTATTGGTGTTGGCTTAGACCAAGTTATTCCCGTGCCTTTGGACAATGATTTTAGGATGGATATTGGCGCACTTGAAGCAATTATTCGCGATCTAGCCGCTAAAGGGATCCCCATTTTGGGAGTTGTTGGGGTAGCCGGTTCCACGGAGGAAGGCGCTGTGGACCAAATTGATAGGATTGTGGCGTTACGTAAGCAGTTGGAAAGTGAAGGAATTTACTTTTACATTCATGTGGATGCAGCATATGGCGGCTATTTTAGAACCATTTTCCTGGATGAGAATAATGACTTTGTTCCCTATGAAAAGTTACCTGACCTTCACCAAAAGTATGGGGTTTTTACTGAAAACAAACAGATGATTAAACGTGATGTTTATGAAGCTTATAAGGCCTTCGATCAAGTTGAGTCAATTACAATTGATCCTCATAAAATGGGCTATGTGCCGTATTCTGCTGGGGGTATTGTGATCAAAGATCTTCAGATGCGTGACGTAATTTCATATTTTGCAACCTATGTATTTGAAAAGGGCGCAGATATTCCGGCATTATTAGGCGCATATATTCTTGAAGGCTCAAAGGCTGGGGCGACTGCGGCTTCTGTTTGGACAGCGCATCATGTGTTGCCGCTTAATATGAGTGGCTATGGTAAATTACAAGGTGCATCAGTGGAAGGTTCCCATCGTTACTACGATTTCTTAAAGAATTTGAGCTTTAAGATTGGCGAGCGAACGATTGAAGTTCATCCGCTTGTTAGCCCCGACTTCAACATGGTGGACTACGTTCTCAAAGAAAAGGGTAATGACAACTTGGCTGACATGAACCGGCTCAACCATGCCTTCTATGAAGAAGCTTCATACGTGAAAGATAGCTTATATAGCAAGGAATACATCGTCTCTCATACGGATTTTGCCATTCCGGATTATGGCAATAGCCCGCTTGAATTTGTAAAAAGTCTTGGATTTACTGAAGCGGATTGGAATCAAGAAGGTAAAATTACCGTCATTCGGGCAGCCGTATTGACGCCATACATGAATCAAGAAGATAATTTCTATTATTTCGTACCTAAAATCAAGCTGGCGATGAAAAAAGATCTTGAAAATATCTTTGAAAACATCCGGACGAAACAATTATCGTAGATCTATATTGCTAGGGGTAATTGAAATTATTGGATAGAAGGGATTTATATGGATAAACAAGGGATTAAGCTTGGTTTGGGGACTTTTATTGGGATGACGATGGCATTATGTGCAACGGTTCGATCAATTCCCTCAGTTGCCGCGGCTGGCTGGGCTCAAATCACCTACATGCTTTTCGCAGTTATTTTCTTTGCCTTGCCGGTAGCGTTGATTTCCGGTGAATTGGGGACGATGCTGCAGGCAGATGGTGGCCCCCAACTTTGGGTTAAGACAGCGTTGGGCGAAAAGTGGGGGTTTGTGACTGCTTGGCTGCTTTGGGTGCAGATGTTTCCGGGAATGGTAATGGTGGCCTCCACCATTGGACCGTTGTGGGGGAACGCATTTGGCAACGTTGCTTTAGGAAATAACCATTGGTTTATCTTTGCGAATATTTTAGGGTTTTATTGGATCATCACGATTCTAAATTTAAAATTTGATATGGCCAAGGTTGGCGGCAACATTGGTGTTTGGCTGGGCGTCTATATTCCGATTGTGATTATGCTAATCATGGGGATTACCGCTTTAATCAAGACCGGCGTTAATCCAGCGGGGTATCTCGGAAGTTTTTCAATCGCTAAACTATTGCCAAGCTTAAGTAATTTATCGACTTTAAAGTATTTTGCCGCGATTTCATTTGTTTATACGGGAATTGAGATTTCATCAGTGTTCATTCCAAGATTACATGATGCAAAGCGAACATATACTCGGGGAATCTTTATTGCTTTGATTGGCTTGGTTTTAATGAATATTTTGAACGCAATGCTAGTCGCTAATACGGTTCCTAATGGAAAGATGCAACTGTCAAACATTACCCAACCAATTGTTCTTTGGTGTCAAATTCTGGGTTGGCCAACGATAATTGCAAATATTTTCAGTTTTATGGTCGTAATTGGCGTTTTAATCCAGTTATCGGCTTGGGTAACTGGACCTTCTAAAACGATGACCCAAGTTGCTCGTAGCGGAGAGTTACCTGCCAGCTTCGGCTATCACAAAGTTAACAAGTATGGTGTGTCTCGAAACGTTGTTCTCACACAAAGCATTTGTATTTCAATGTTTGCCTTGCTTTATGGAGTCATGAAAGATGTTAACGGCGTGTTCTTAACCCTAACCAATGCAACGACTGTGATTTATGCACTGGTATACATTCTAATTGCGATTTCACTCATTAGGTTACGGCAAATGAAGCCAAACCTCGATCGTCCATATCGATTAGGAACTAATGGAAACGGGGTTGCTTATTCAGTTGCATTCTTATTAATTTTTGGAATTACTGTCATTATCGCAGCAACGCTTTTAACGACAGATCTCGTTCAAGCAATTTTTGTTTTATCGATTACAGCTATCTTATTTGTTATCCCACTTTATATTGATAGTCATAAGAATACTGAATGGATTACGCAAGTTCGTGCCGATTTACAAACAATGAACTGAGGGCTGTTTGATAATTACTATATAAAAGAACATTCATAATTGAAAGGCTTGCTACAAAACCATTTGTTTTGCTGCAAGTCTTTTTTTGGAAAGAAGGGGTTGGAAATGAACGGGACCAGCAAGCCGGCAAGGATTTCATTAATCGAAAGTTTATTGATTATGGGCATTATGTTTAGCGTTCTTGGAATAATGATTATTCATTTTAGATTAGCACCTCAAGTTCCAATTATCTTGGTATTCACGGGACTGCTATTTTATGGTAAGGCAAAAAGATTTTCTTGGGATGATATCTTTTCGGGCGTAGTTGATGGCGTAACACAGGGAATCATACCAATTTTAATTTTCTTGATTATTGGCATTTTGATTGCCAGTTGGTTAAAATCCAACACGATTGCAACAATGATGTATATTGGCTTTCAAATAATATCGATAAAATTATTCTTGCCAACGGTTTTTGTTGTTTGTGGGTTAATTGGAATGACGATTGGCAGTGCGTTTACAACCGTTTCGACTATTGGTATTGCCTTCATGGGAATTGGTCATGTACTTGGTTTCTCGCCGTCAATTACGGCTGGGGCAATCATTTCCGGGGCCTTCTTTGGCAACAATCTTTCACCGCTATCTGACACGTCGAATTTGACGACCGGGATTGCCAAGGTAAATTTATATCGTCACTTAAAAAACATGACAATGACTTGCCTCCCGGCCGCAGCAGGAACAATTATCTTGCTGTCAATTGTTGGCAAATCTCATAAAGCAGCGGATGTGAATGCAATCCAAGCAATCATGAATGAATTAGCGGTAAACTATCAGATTTCTTGGGTACCACTAATTCCAATCGGCGTTTTGCTAATCTTGGCTTGGCGAAAGGTACCGGCAATTCCTACGTTACTTATGAGCTCAATCGTCGCAATCGGGCTTATTTTTTGCCAGGATCGGGCGTTTACGTTGAGTCAATTAGGGAACCTGTTAATAAATGGAAATCAAGAAAACGATAGTAATAGCGTGGTTGCCCGTTTAATGAGTGGCGGAGGGATTACCAATATGCTGAATTCAGTGTCACTGATTATCGTTGCCCTGGCACTAGGTGGGTTACTCATTAAATTTGGTATTGTTAAAACGTTAATTGAGAGTCTAAAAGGTTTCATTAAAACTCCTGGCCGGCTAATCTTAGCCACTTTAATGGGTGGAATTGGGGTTAACTTTTTAGTTGGGGAGCAATATTTGGCAATTATTTTGCCGGGAGAAACGTTTAAATTAGCATACGATGAATTAGGAATTGATCGGAAGTACCTATCGCGGACGTTGGCAACAGGTGGCGCTGATATTAATTCGATTGTTCCATGGGGCGTAAGCGGAGTATTTTGTGCGGCTGCCCTTGGTATCAATTCGATTGACTACGTGGGTTATGCATTCTATTCATACTTAAATCCGCTGCTGACAGTCATTTTGGGGTTCACAATTGTAACGTGGAAATGTCGCCAACATGCGGTTCATGCGTCGTGAAGGTGCTTTACAATAAATATTAAAGAAGCATTAACTTTAACAGGCTACTTAACTCAATGATTAATAAATCCCGCCAAAACTTTGATTGTCATTTTGGCGGGATTTATTATGGGCTCATGTGGTCTAGTAAGTTGCAGTATACTTAATTTGTTGCAACTCAAAAGAGAATGTCAGCAAAACTCAATTATTATCTTGAAAGGAGACCTCGATATCTATGAAAACGGCAGATGAGATCTTCACGGCAATTCAGACTGATGCACAAAATCAGTCGTATACCCAGCAGGGAATTTTACCGCTCTACCACATTGAACCAGAGGCTGAAATTCTAATTATTAGTCAAGCGCCAAGTCGTAAAGCTCAAGAGTCGATGATTTTTTGGAACGATCCTAGTGGTGATCGACTAAGGGATTGGATGGGAATAACTAAAGATCAATTCTATCATTCAGGTAAAATTGCGGTCATGCCACTAGATTTTTATTATCCTGGCAAGGGTAAACATGGTGATTTACCACCAAGAAAAGGATTCGCTGATAAATGGCATGAACCGTTATTGCAGCTCATGCCCAAAGTGAAGATAAAGTTACTGATTGGTCAATATGCTCAGAAATATTATTTAGGTAATCGCAGAAAAAGGAACCTGACAGAAACAGTTCGCCATTTTAATGACTATTTACCTGAGTACTTTCCGTTAGTTCATCCCTCCCCACTTAATTATGGTTGGTTAAAGGCCCATCCTTGGTTCATGGATGAGGTGGTCGAGGCGTTGAGGGAGCGAGTTGGCAAAGTGATATAAACTAGCATCAGAAAGGAAATCGATATGACAAAAATTATTCTAGATTGTGATCCAGGCCACGATGACGCGTTGGCGATGATGTTGGCAATTGTGTCGCCCAAGATTGACTTAGCTGCAGTGACAACTTCGGCAGGCAACCAAACTCCTGAAAAGACATTAAATAACGCGATGCGGATGCTCACCTTAATGAAACATGAAGAAATTCCGGTCGCTAGTGGCAATAAAACGCCATTGTTACGCCCACTGAGAACGGCTGGTAATGTTCATGGTCGATCTGGGTTAGATGGCGCCGAGTTACCTGATCCAGATTTTAAATCGCAACCAATGCCGGCAATTGAACTCATGGCCCAAACCATTCAAAAATCTACTGAAAAGGTGACGTTAGTTGTGACTGGACCGATGACCAACGCGGCCTTGTTCCTGCGAGTTTATCCAGAACTAACTGACAAAATTGAGCGGATCGTCTTTATGGGTGGTGCGATGGGATTAGGAAACTGGACACCATCGGTTGAGTTTAATATCTTCGTTGATCCTGAAGCGGCCAAGATCGTATTAAACTCTGGGATTCCATTAACAATGGCACCATTAAACGTGACTCACAAGGCTCAGATTCTCAAGAGCGAAATTGCGAAAATTGACGAGATCAAAAATCCGGTTGCCCACGCTTTTTATGGCTTGCTGGAATTCTTTGAGCGCTATCATGAGGCACCCAAATGGGGCTTTAAAGGGGCGCCCCTTCATGATCCATGTACAATCGCTTGGCTGATTGATCCAACGATGTTTGAAAGTAAACTCATGAACGTCGATGTTGAAAATCAAGGGGATCTGACCGATGGGGAGACGGTTTGTGACTATTACGAACTGACCGGCAAGCCTAAAAATACGGAGGTGTTGTTGGGGATTGATCGTGAGAAGTTCATTCACTTGATTATGGATTCGTTGAAAACGTTTGGATAGCAGCAGTTTCTCGAAGGTGGAACAAAATTTGATTTCCACCCGTAATTGCAACTTAGATCCTCACCCATATTTGGATTGAGACCACGACGAGATTGTAAAACACCTAGCCTAATTGGTAAACGATGGGTCCCTATCGTTCGATAGAAATCGCTAACCATTCCAGAACCAGGAACGATTGGCAGTTTCTATTATATTCTGGGATCAAAACGCCTTTTGTCCCCAGCTTTAATTGGTAGTTAATGGTCAGGGTAGCACTAGTCATCACAATCGCTTATAATATAGGAAACTAATTGTCAACCAACGACTCAAGAAAAGGAATTTCGATGACCCCAACTCTTCAAACAGAACTTCGTAACATTCTTAACGCCACTATTCTAGGTGGAAATATGAATCATCCGCTAGCTGGTTGGTGGATTCTGACGATTTTGCGCCATAATACGCAAAATACCGATACGCCAATCACGGCGGATTTTTTGTTGCAGCAGTTTAACATCAACTATCTGGAACAAAATGAAAAACCGATTGCCAATGAAGTCTTTAAGAAAATTCTCGATAAATTGACGACTGCCGATATGATTGAAAAAAGTCAGCATAAAGTTCGCGAGCAGATGCATAACGGAACCCGCCACATTAAGACGACCTACATTTACCGAATTAATTCAGTTGGCTTAAGCTTTATGAATGGCATGCAAAAGGCGGCTGACTCACAATCCATGGCAACCGCTAACGTTAATCGAATTGACGAATATTGCCAGTTGGTCAATGAAATCTATACCAAAGATATCAATGCCGAGACCAGTCGGTTATTTAACCACTTTGGGGTTATGATCGACGCCTCACAGGATGTCCTCAAAGGGATGCATAAGTTGGATGCCGACTTGTCAGATTTGGCGAATGATATCTCGTTTAATCATGGTAGTCAAAATGCTGAAACGTTGCAGAAATTGCTGAAAGAACGGGCAATTCCAGCGTTTATTAAGATGATTCGAACTGGCAGCAAAGTCCAGCATATGGTATTTGACCAGGATTATTCCCGGCGGATCGCGGCCAGTAAACAAGGTAAGGACAGCATTGACCTTGATCAAATGCTGGGCCGTGAAGATAAAATGGCGATTGATTTTAAAAATACCCGCCAAGTGGTTCAGGCCAGCCTTGAACAATTAAACAACAGCCTCGAAAGCACCACCAATAAAATTGATAATAGTGTTGACTCCGTTTATATGTTGTACGACACGATTAGTCGAACCATTCGGCTACTAGTTCGCGAATACGAACACAGTCAGCAGCAACAGTTGGATGTTAAAGAAATGGCTAGGCAACTAGACGATCTAATGACCCACTACGAAGATGTTCATTTTCCTCGAGCACTGCCAGTTCATCT
Organism: Lentilactobacillus fungorum; assembly: GCF_016860605.1. GTDB lineage: Bacteria > Bacillota > Bacilli > Lactobacillales > Lactobacillaceae > Lentilactobacillus > Lentilactobacillus fungorum. Next base: position 268,256 of record NZ_BNJR01000012.1, on the reverse strand, counting down.
CGCTGATGATCGGGATGAAGAGGATGCCAATGACCTACTGGATGCCGTCAGTTTGCGGCCGGTAGATTATCTGATTGATAATTCAAGGCGAACTATTGCCACCGAGGATGAAAATCCAGACCTCGCTGACGATACCTATGCCGATTCTGGTTGGGATCAAGGGCTCGCTGATTTCAATCGGGCGCTGCCAATCGATGCCACTGGAAAGGCTAAAGTTGATCATAACTTAGAATTTGATAGCCAACTTGCTCGAGATGAGGTTGCCCGCCTGTACACGGCGCTGTCGTATGATCAATTAAATGGTTTCGCGCCGTTTGGCCGCCAAGTGGTTGCGGTGACTCCGATTAAAAAATGTGGTCAGATTAAGCTTCACTGCAAAGGTGAGCAATACAGCGTGTACTTACCGAGTGGTTTTACTGTCAGATTTGCCAAGTAGGTGGAGGAAAATCGATGGAACTAGGAAATACTGAAAAGCTAATTATTAACCGGCTAATTGATCAAGAATTATTTACCAGCACACCAGAACCCACTACCACTAAGGTCACGTTAAGTGCCATTCGAACTTATAAACAGCGTCGGGTCTACCGATTTTTTGATCACTTAATTGGCACCCAACCGTTGAATTACGGTAATAATCTGGTTTTATTAGTTGGACCCGGAAGTCTAACCAATGCTGAGAAGCACGTTTTGTTGGCGACCCTCAAGGCTGTGATTAGTTCGCCAGAAATGGATGGGTTGGCGTCTGACATGGTGATCGACTCCCAGAGTATCATTCAGCAGGTTCACAGTGAGGTCCTTGAACTGGATGAACCAGCAATTTATGCGATTATTGATCAATTGTTCGTCAAGCGTTTTGGCTTGTTCACACCGGATTACCCAGAAGGCGACGAAGCCAGTCGATCTGAAATCATGGATCCGTTTTGGGACATCAATCCGGACTTCACCAGTATTACTCACGAGATGATTGCCTATATGATGCATCCTCAAGATACCGGTCAGTTGAGTGACTGCCAGCGGATTAATCGCGTTTTGCTTAGGTTTCGGTACCTATCGCCTCACCAGTTTCCAGAATTATGGCCGCAATTAGTTGCCAATAAAGAACAGTTAGCGGCAGAGTGGCAGCCTTTGGCACGCTTTCGGTTGGAATGTGGTCAAGATTATGCGATTCTGTTAGATAACCAGCAGAAAAAGAGTGAAGCCAAACCATTAATTGTAGCCATTGCGCTGGCTAATCAGCTTAACGATCCCATCAAGAAAACCAACTTAACCACCAAAATTCGCCAAGTCGCCAAAGCTCTTTTTCCCGGTCGAACCGTAAACCCAACGGATGTGAAAAAGAGTTTATTGACCAACGCATTGGTTATTGAAACCGGTGATTACTACCAACCAACGCCAGTTGCCAAACGCTTTAAAGCCACCAACGACGCTGACCAAGCAGTATTTGAATAAGGAGCTCTCAATGAATAATAGTGAAAAACTGATTCCCGTTTCATTTCATCTCAGGAATTTCAATTTATACCGCAGCCTGGATATCCCGGTATCGGCTCATGGCAATATTGCCCTAGTCGGTGAGAACGCCGTTGGCAAAACCACGTTGGCTAACTGTTTTTTCCCCATGTTGGTTGACGGCTCGATTGCCACGCCATCATTTAATCCTACCACTGACACTAAAAAATTAAAAAACAGCATCGATCCACGCAATAGTTCCCACGATAGTCGCACGTTTGAATCAATGCTACTGGGATGGGGTAAGGGTGCCATGAAAGTGCGGACCGGTTACGCTTATGAATTACTGGCTTCTAAATATCGAGAGGTTATTTTAGGAATTGGGGCTTACCGTGCTAAGGGGGATCCCCGGAGTAAAACGTGGTGGTTTATTGCGACCAACGGGGATTTTGACCAGCCGTTATCGGTTCAAACGATCGATGATAATGGCAAGTCCCTTGATAGGGATGCGTTTATTCAAGCAAATGAAGGCTTGGGCGATCACTTACATATTTGTGAAAAGGCCCGTGATTTTCGTGAGCGGGTCGCGGCCGAAGTATACGGACTCAGTGGCCAAGAATTAGGATTGCTGGCCCAAGCTGACCGGATGATCGCTTCGCCTATGCTGACGGCGGGGAATGCCAAGTTTGAGCCGATTCGGGATGCCTTGATTCAATCTCAGGAAAGAATTGATCCGGAAATCATTCATCAAGTGGCTAGTTTCCAGCGCGACGTCAATGACCGTCAAAACTTAAAAAAGCGCATCGAAATAGCTGTTACTCGAATTGATCGAATTAAACAAATGGTTTTTCTTGGAAATATGGATAACTTTAGCAGCCAGCTTTTTGATCCCTACTCCAAGGCACAAAACAAGATTAACGCGCAGCATCTCAAAATTGATAAATTAACTAAGCAGGCCGAATTAACTCAGCAGACAGTGGCAACTCAAACAGCAGCCCTGGCAGCTGCCGACGAACAGCTAAATGATTTGAAATTTAAAAAACAGCGCGAAAAAGTGATTCAACAAGAACGTCAGCAACTCCAAGGTGAAATTCAATCACTAAAAAAAGCGGTGAAGGTCTTCAAGGAAAACCAGCAGCGAAAGGTTACCCTGTTGGCAGAACAAACTGAAGGCCAGGCTAACCTTCAGCAATTAAATGACCAACTCACTGGTTTAACGAATGAGAAGATTGAGCCATTAAAAGGACAAATTCAATCACTGATTAACAAGTTGGGCTGGCAAGAACTTAATTACCAGACGGACTTGCAGACGGCAGCTCAGGATTTGGCTGATCAAATCAAGCGAGTTAGTAATTTAGTTAACAAATATCAACGCTGGCTAAGTAACAGTCAGAATTTGACAAATTCAATCAAAGTTTTCACTGGTACCAGAACCCAAATGGACGACCGGATTGAAGTTGATGTGACTGGTTTGCGGCCCGCCCCAATCAAGGAAAAGCTTCACTATGATAACCGGGCGATTCATGAGGCCGGGGCTGCTAAAATTTCTAGTCGGTATGATGAATTAAAGCAGCAAATGGCAACGTTGGTGGCAGAACATCCAGAGATTAAAGCAGCACTGAGAGATGATCAGCTGCTTATGAACACAGATCGATACCGAGCTGACTTATTTAGATTAGGGCAACAGTCAGTGACGTTGCAAGGGCATATTGAGCAGGCTGAAACTAAGCAACAAGCAATCAAAGACCGACTAGCAGATATTGAAGCCAACCTTGATCCAACCTTTAATTTGGCGCAAACGAAGCAACAAATTGCCAGCTTAACAAATCAATTAACTAACTTAAAGATCGATCCAACGCTAAACGAGCGGATTGATCGCCAAACGATAACGGTTAATAATTTGAAAGTTCAAATCGATGAAGCCAAAGCCAAAGTCGTTGATGCACATTCACAAATTAAGGGACTTAACGAACAAATTGAGGATGAACAAGCGACCATGGCCGATTTGAACGAACGCGTTAATATTATTTTAGATCAACTGAAAGCCTATCTACCACCAGTTGACGAGCCGTTAATCGATATCGATGCTTTGGTTAAGTATTGTGCGGAAAACAAAACGGCGATCAGAAACAATTCAATTGGTGAATTGAGCAACCGGGTAAGCCGGCAAATTAATGCATCAAACCAGGATCGGCTGGATAATAATGCTGTTAATACGTTGTTTGACGAGCTGGGATATTCTGAAATTGCCGATCAGATGTTTCCCAATCCAATTGAAAAAGTGGATGAAACTTTTGTTGCCAGCTTTGATATCGACCGTGTTTACCAGATTCTAGAAACTGCCAATGAAAATGTTGTGAAAGCCCTCGGAGAAGTTGAAAGTGGTCGAGATTTGGCTAATCAAACTTACCAAGCAGCTGTGATTCAACGGATTGCGTCTCAATACCAAGCCATTCATAACTTTAATGAGATGCTTTCAGAAGGGGTTAGTGACAGCAATGGGATCAAATTAAAGATTGAATTGACGCCGCAAAAGGTTGACCCACAGGTGATTGAAGAAGCTCTGGATCCATCATTAGACGAACGGCCGGCAGTTTCTGCCACCATTAACAAACGACTGGAACAATTAGCCAACGACTCTGAACTGGCTAACGACGAACAGGCCTTTAATCAACGGGCTAGCGAATTATTGGACACCCGCTACTGGTCGCAGTTCATTGTCAAGATCAAGCGCTGTCACAGTAGTGAAGACGATTATGAGATTGTCGATGATACCTTCGTTGAATCAGGGGGGTCTGGTGCTGAGAAAGCCCAAGCGATGGTGTTGCCGCTATTACTTGTGCCAAAAATGATTTTGAGCCGGGCGGCCAGAAAAGACGCTCCTTATTTGGTGATGTTCGATGAATTTGCCGATAAATTAGATCCACAAACCGCCCGGATTTTTGCCAAAACGATTAACCGGTTTGGTTTTAACTTTATTGCTACGATGCCAAGTGGCGCTCAGAACAAGTTGCTTTCTGATGGGGTGGATAATATTACCTATCAAGTAATTGCGCCTCAAAACCGAGACGACGGCAAGTTTCATCTCAACAAAGTGGTAAAAGTTTCGTCATGGAAAGCATAATCATGGTTAATTTTTTAGAAATCTATGAAAAACAAACAGGGACTCATCTAGGATCGGAAGCCCAAAGACTGACCCCTTTGTTTCAAAAAATCGTCGCGGGTGAACTGTTACCACCAAGAGGCCAACAGGCAGTTGATTGTGGCTTCACTGCCCATACTTTGAACGATCCGAACGTCAATCCACCAATCTACAAGTATTATCAGTGGGTATTGGCGACAATTGCGGCTAATACACCCATTCACGAGCTGCCAGCTAAAATTATTGGTGATGAATTCATCTGTGCTAATATTTTTCAAACAAATTGGCCCCAGCCATTGACTGTCAATCATTGGCAAGTCGAGGATGTATTGAAGTTACCGTTAACGACTCAGCGGGCAGTGATCATCGAAAACAACGGGGTGTTTATTTGGCTGCATCACCTTCAGCCAACCTGGCCGTTAATTTTACAATCTGGTAATGATTTTAATCCGGTATACAAAGAGGTCGTGGCGGTGCTAGCTCGCCAAATTGAATTCACTTATCTGGGTGATTTGGATACGCAAGGGATTAAGATGGCTGACACGTTAACGGCGCTCATCAAACAGACAGGCGGAGACTACAGTCATTTAGCCGACATTCAAAACCCTGGCCAAGCAGCGAGTTGGGTCGCGGGCTATGGCATTTCGATGAATGCTAACCAGCGAATCCATGCCGATGCAACGATTGGTGATGCTACTTGGCAACAGGAAGCGAACTTTTTGGAGATTAGCCGCAAGTTCGTTGAACAAGAGCAACTGATTCGCGAGTACAAGCGGGCAGTGCCGAGATGGCTGGCTGGATTTCACTATGAAAATTGATAGCTACTAAATAAAACGACACTCATTTCGATTAACGTAAAAGCGGATCGGGTGAGTGTCGTTGTAGCAAAAAGCCGGAAATCACAAGACTTCCGGCTTTTTACTATCTGCTATCACATTTTCTGATTGAGATTGCCGATGGTCAGTCTCACTTAACCAAACTTGCCAACTCAGCCGCCGTTGGATATGACTTCTGAGTCCCCTGTCTGGTCACAGTAATTGCGGCATACTGATTGGCGTGTTTCAAGGCGGTTGGGATAGCTTCACCTTGAGCAAAGTAATGGGCAAATGAGCCGATGAACGAGTCGCCAGCCCCGGTCGTGTCAACGGCTTTGACCTTGACAGCCGGAATTAAGTCGCTAGTATCCTTGTTCACCCAGAGAACCCCTTTTGAGCCTAAAGTGATGATCATGTTATTAACGCCCATTTGAACCATATGTTGCGCAGCTTGTTTGATTTCGGTCAGGTTAGTTGTTGGCATTCCGGTTAAGGTTGCCAGTTCGGTTTCGTTTGGTGAAAAGAAGTTAACATTGGAAACGTGATTGATATCTAAATCCTTGTTAGCTGGTGCTGGGTTTAATAATACCGGCACGTTGAATTGGTTAGCCAAGTCGATGGCATGGTAGTTTGTTTCTAAGGGGATTTCTTGTTGAAGCACGATGATTTTAGCGTTTTTAATAAGGTCGACGTGTTGGTCAAGAACTGCTGGCGTTAATTCGTTGTTTGCTCCTTTGATAATGAGAATTCGATTATCAGAAGATGGTTCAACGAAAATTGGGGCGGCACCGCTACTTTTGGTACCAGTGCCCACACCAGTTGTGTCAATTTGATTTTCCTTGAAGTTGGCTAACTGTTGCTGACCAAAGGTATCGTTGCCGACCATTGTAATGAAGCTAACCTTGGAACCCAAGCGAGCGGCTGCTACGGCTTGATTGGCCCCCTTGCCACCAAATCCCATTTGGAAATCTGGGGCTTCAACGGTTTCGCCCTCAATTGGCATTCGGTCAATGTACGTAATTAAATCAATCATGTTTGAACCAATTACTAAAACGTCACTTTGAGTCATTTTGAATTCCTCCTTAGTTTTCTAAACCAGTGGTGACTTTAAATTCCCGAGATTCGTGGGCCTTGAGCATGATGAGCGTGCCGGCTTTTTTGGCGGCTGCCAAGCCTTCTGGGGTACTCGTTCCGGGAATCACAAACGCATTCACTTGTTGATCGGGATTGTAGAGAATCCAGCGGGTACCAATTGGGAATTGTTTGGTTGAGAACTTAGTTAAGAAGTTCTTTCCCTTACCGATATCCACCCGGAATTCAGCTTCATCGACGTATTTTGACAAGTCCGATGAGAAGAAGACAATTTCTGGATCGTAGTGATTTGGATCGTCAAGCTTGTTGATCAATTTGCCCGAGGCCTTTAGCTGATCATTATAGGCTGTCCATTCTGGGGTTGGGTGAACGTGATCCGGGATAGTTTGGCGGAGTTGAAAAGCGTCATCAGGAACGTTGGCACTCATTTGGGCATTGTCGACATAGGCGTAATTCATATGGCACAGGTATTGTAATGGCATCGGCTGATAGTTTGAAAGATTCGTAACCTTGAGCTGAATGTCGAATAAACCACTATCTTTATGAATCGTAACGGCAGGTTCAGCTAAGTAATGGTCACCAAAGCCTTTAACATATTCGTAACTGCTGTGAATCGTGATGGTGTCGTCGCCAAAGGTTAAATGGGATTCGTCCATCTCAGAGGTCGGAAATTCTCCGTGCAGTTGATAATGATCAGCTGGCCCTGGTGTACCGTTAGCCAATAAACCAGAGGTAAATTGGAAGCAGCCATACGTATCAGCAATTCCCGGGCCAGGTAACGGCTGGCTGAACATATCCTTCATTTTGAGCGAAATGTTATCAAAGATGGCGTCCCAAATAATCAGTCCGTGAAATGGCAGAACGGTCAAAGCACCCTGGGAGTTCTCTAATTTTAGAGCTTCAATGCCTGATGGGTAAATGAATGTTTTGATAGAAAAGTTGTCATCCTGAAATAATTCGAAGGGAGCTGGGTTAAACATTGCGTGACTTAGATTCAATGATTTCATTGTTGCAGGTCTCCTTAACAGTTAATTTTGATTTATAAAGCGCTTACAAAACGCTGGTTAAAATAAACAGAGAACTAATATTAAATTCTCTGTTTAAGTTAGTTTCAGTATTACTTACCAATAATCTTGAGACTTGCACTCGTGCCTAAGCGAGTGGCCCCAGCCTTGATCATGTCTTCGGCGTCTTGAGCTGAGTGGATGCCACCGGCAGCTTTAACTTGAATCCGATCGCCAACGGCTTTTTTCATGATCGCAACGTCATGGGCAGTTGCTCCCTTAGTTGAAAAACCAGTTGAGGTTTTGACAAAGTCGGCTCCCGTTTTAGCAACGATGTCGGCAGCTTTGGCGATTTCGTCATCGGTCAATAGCGCATTTTCAATGATGACTTTAATCAGTGTATCCCGTTTGTGGGCCGCGGTGACGACTGATCGAATATCTTCTTGGACAGTTTGGTAGTTGCCGCCCTTAAATTCGCCAATGTTCATCACCATGTCAACTTCATCGGCACCGTCTTCAATGGCTTGGTTAGTCTCGGCAACTTTGATATTTGTGGTATTAGCCCCGAGGGGAAAGCCAATCACGGTTGCCGTTTTAACACTTGTATTAGCGAGTAAATTATGAACATGTGAAACCCAGTAAGGATTAATCATGACTGAATAAAAATTGTTATCAATCGCTTCTTTGACAACCCGGTCAACATCAGCTTCAGTTGCTTCTGGTTTTAACAAGGTATGGTCAATATATTGATTTAATGATTCCATGAATGAAGGCCTCTTTTCGATTTGTTTACAAGTATAAGATACCATAAGTCACAGTTATAAGGCACTTCTATTGATTTTGTTCGATTTGTTCTGGGTGAGCCAGGTCATATCGATATTCAAAGAAGAAGTAGATGGTCACAATGACATAGCAGAGGGTTGGGACAATGAATGACGTCTGCATGGAACCGGTCATATCAGAGACGACCCCTTGGATAGCGGGGATAACCGCACCACCAACGATGGCCATAACCACAATGGCCCCGGCGGTTTCAGTAAAGCGCTTGTCCTCAACGGTATCCAGTGTATGGGCGTAAATGGTTGGCCATTCTGGACCAAAGAAGAAACTAGCAGCGATGGCCATCCAAACGGCTGTCATGTTTGGAATGGTGGTTGCGCCAATTAACGTAATTGTGCCAAGGGCTGAGAAGATGGTTAAGACACCCGTAATGGAATGATCTTTTAACAGGTAGCTGGCAAATAATTTACCGAAGAACCAAGCGGCGTAACTATAAATCATGAACGTACTTGCATCCCGGTCAGAAATGCTGGTATTTAAGTTAAGGGCCAATCGAATCGTAAATGACCAAACGGTGGTCTGCATCCCAACGTAAAAGAATTGAGCCATGATCCCCTTCTTGAATCGGGTGTTTTTGGCAAGGTACTTAAGCGTTTCGCCCAGGCTTGGCGTAGTTTTCTTCTCTTTATCAAGACTGACCGCTTTTGAACTTGGCATTGGTGTGAGGGCTAAAATAATTAAAATCGCAATTAAAACGACCAGAATATATTTGTATGGCTGCAAAGTCAACTGGAGCATCTTTTCGCCATAGGCAATTCGTTCTGCCCCGTGCATGTGACTCATGGTTTCAGACAAGTTACCAACGGAACCAAAAATTAAGTATTTCCCTAAGATGATGCCGACCATATCACCTAAAGGAACCAGAGTGGCGGAAATGTTCATTCGAATATTTGAATACTTCCGCGGCCCAATCATTGAACTGTAAGTATCACAAGAGGTTTCCAAGAAACTCAAACCAACGGCAATCGCAAAAATTGCGGCTAGAAACATGGTATAAGTGGCGACGTGGGAAGCGGGAAAGAACATGGCACAACCAATAATATAAAAGATTAACCCGGTCATAATCGCAAACTTGTAACTTTGTTTCTTGATAACAAGTGATGCTGGAATGGCAATTAAAAAGTAACCACCATAAAAAGCACTTTGAACAAACGCGGTAGCGGCGTCGTTAAGCATAAAAACCGTCTTGAACTGAGTAATGAGAATATCATTCAGGGATGCTGCAGCCCCCCAAAGTGGAAAAATTAAAGATACTAAGACAAATTGAAAAATAGGGGTTTTGTTGAGATAGCCATCGGCGTATTGTTTCCACCCGTGCTTTTCTTCAACGACGTGACGACTTGCTTCCATAGTTGGATCCTCCTTAAAAATGAGTGAGCGGAGCAAAGCGGTTTGGGATCGAAGTGTAAGTCTCCTTCAAGGGAAATTCCCGGTTCTGGAATTTCTCTTGAAGGTGCTTACGCGCAGATCCCTGCTTTGCGCAGCTGTCCTAAAACTAAGTTACGAAAAACTAAATCAAAATCATTAGAACGTAACGCCTGATTCAAGAATAATATTTGAGAATGGGGTCATTTCACCAGTTCGGACAAAAGCGTGACAGTTTGCCAAATTTTTCTTGAGGTCTGAATGGGGCATATAGGCAATTTCAACGTCAGGTAAAAGTTCTTTGATTGCTTTGAGTTGGTCGGGATTCTTTGTTTTGATTTCATCGGCTAAATAAATCTTTTGAACCTCTAATTCAGCTAAGACGTTTTTTAAAACATCGATGAAACTTGGGATTTCTTTAGTCAAAGCCAGGTCGATCTTTTTGGTTCCCATTGGGACTGGCATCCCCGCGTCGCCGATACTTAACCAGTCCATGTGGCCCATGCCGGCGATGACGGTTGATAATTCAGAATTGATAACAGTTGTTTTTTTCATTTTGGATTTCCTTTCAAAGTGCGTGACGCAAAGCGGTTAGAAACTAGCAATAGGCTGAGTACAAGTTTCTGCTTTGCGCGTCTGTCCTAAAACACTAATTTTTAATTGTAAAGTTATGATGCAGATTCTTTTTCGGCAACTAAAACTTCTTCCAACTTGGGAATTGAAGGTTGGGCGCCAAGTCGTTGAACCGTTAGTGAACTTGCATGTTCGGCAAACTTAATTGCTGAAACGATGTTTGAAAAGTCAGGTGCAATTTGAGAGACAAATGCGCCAATAAAGGTATCCCCAGCAGCGGTGGTGTCGACGGCCTTGACCTTATAAGCAGGAATCAGATCATGACCCGCTTCAGTTGAATAAAATGCGCCTTTGTCACCTACCGTGATGATTAAGTTAGGAACCCCCATCTTCTGGAATTGAGCCGCAGTTTGAATCATTGACGCTTCATCCGTAATCTTGATACCAGTAATTGAGGCACTTTCAAGTTCGTTCGGGACAATGATGTCCGTTAACTGAAGAAGAGCCGGATCAATTGCTTTAGCCGGAGCAGGAGCTGGATTTAAAACCGTGGTCACGCCATTGGCTTTGGCAATTTTAAATGCGGTAATTGCGGCTGCTTGCGGGGTTTCGAATTGAGCCACAATGAAGTCAGAATTCTTAATGATGGGTTCTGCTTTTTGAACATCACGATCTGTTAAGGCCTGGTTAGCACCACCATACACAAGGATGCAATTTTGACCCGCCTCATCTAGCATGATGTTAGCAGTTCCAGTGCCAACGCTTTCATTTTGGCTAACATAAGTGCCATCAATATGATCAGCTTCCAATGAATCAAGCATAAATTTGCCTGCCGAATCATTTCCAATTTGACCAATAAAAGCAGTTTGAGCACCTTCACGAGCCGCAGCGACAGCTTGATTAGCGCCCTTGCCGCCGGCCGCGTTACTCTTTTCTTTCACCTGAACCGTCTCGCCAGGTTGCGGGAAACTTTTAATCCTAAACGATGTGTCGACGTTTAGGCTTCCTAGTACCGTTACCTTATTCACTAAAGACCACTTCCTTATCTAAAACTTAGTATGAATTATTAAAAATAAGCTGAAACGTTTTACTAAACCGTTTTACAAGTCAATAATCTATCACAATCTGGAATCGCTTTCAAGTGTTGTGTTGATTTTTTTTAGTGGTAGTGGGTGGGAAATGCCGTGGTTGCTTGGGTTATGGGGAGAACATTATTTTCATAAAATTGTTGGATAAGGGATTTTTGAGAAAAAATATTCTAAATTAAAGCTTGAAAGTTAAACCATCCGAGGCAGAGATTTTTGTCTCAGCCTCTTGAGTAAGCTAAGATTTAGAAAGGAGGAATTTTGGTGGATCAATCTAAACTGGACTTTTTAAAACAAGCTGCTTTCTTACTGAATATTGATAAGCAAGTAAATTATTATATTTATGAGAAAAAACCAAAGTTTGTATTTGAATTTAAGCAAGCAAAATCTTTAAATTTGACCATTTTCAATAATAACGATTATCACTCACCCTTATTTGAGTGTGATTAATCTTTTAGGACAATGTCAGGCGAGCTTTACTGTATTTCCAATATTTAAAAACGAACATGAATTTGAACGCCTCACAATTGAAGTAACCGATTTAACGTCAGTCTGAGATAGTAGCGAGAAGGCAACTGAATTTAAAGACGTATAGAAAGATGGCCTTTTGCTGCTCAAAACTTGAAAAAGCACTTGGTATAATATAGTCAAAGTGCAAAGAAGTTCCGAATATATGAACACCTCCTAACTGATGCGAGGTAGGCGACTTAACAAGTCGTATCATGGTTAAGATTCTTTGCTGCTATTTGTTGAAGCGCTGTGGAGTGAATGGTATACTATATTTGAAATCCAAGAAAATCATTTAACTGCCTACCACCGCTAAGGTAAGCAGTTTTTTTGTGCCCAAAAAAGAGTAGCTCCGCTAAAAGCTACTCCAGCAAATCGCTAGTTATTTAGATGTGCCATGAGGGGATATCAGCGCTTGTTAAGCCAGTAGGCAAAACACGTTATGATTAATCCGACCAAGATCGGAAGAATCAAGTTAGCCAATATGAAATCCAAGAAAATCACTTCCTTTCGGGTATCCAGCCCCTCGCAAGCCCCGGAAGGTAAATAACCAGCCCTTTAAGTATAGCAAAAAGACTAAGGCTTTACTCTGCGGTTGATATATATCCAAAAGTAAGCCTTAGCTCTTTTTATTGATGCAATTGACGTCAATTAAACATGCACACTGTTGCTATGTTGTCCGTCTTCTCGCTGCTATTTATGTATTGGGTTTAATATAGCTGACACTTCAAATTAAATAGATTTGGCTTTATTGTTGTTCATTCCTGTACTTAATTTCTTTAAAAAGATAAATTCCTAGGTAAACTACCGTAAAGAGTAAATAGAATAATTGTAGCAATCATTTTAAGCCTTGTTCTGTACCATTTTTCGCTATTAGTCCGATGATTAAGATTATCCCAATAATTTTCGAGGCTTTCAAACCCAGCGAGATTGATTATCGATAGTCCGAGAATGATTGCAGACAGGATTCCAGTTGCTAAGTTTAAAACAGAAATAAAAACCAAGGCTAAACTAGTAGTCCAGCAAAGTAAAAAGAGTAATGTTGCAGGGCCGATGTGATTTTTTGATTCAGCATCTTTTTTCACATTAAAACTCCTTAATTGTTTTGATTTGATGCAAGGTTAGATGCTTCCCTTTGGTTACTGTTGCTCAAACGAAACCAACTGTAGAAATCAATGAATTCTAGTAATGTTAATGATAACATATTTAAATTATCATGAAATACTCCTAATTGTAGAGAATGAATTATAAAATTAAGGCATCTGTTCCAGGTGGAATTTGGTTTGACGTTAATTATATAACTGCTGGAGTTGCAGCAGCTGGTGGACTTGTTTCATTAGCATCTGAGGTAGTTCTCAATGCAGTAACCGGATGGCAATGGCAATAATTGCGAGGTGATGCTAACATGTCAAAACAGAAGATAGCGTTAATATTATTCTGTTCTATCGTGCTATTGGTCAATGCAGTACTAAACTACACATTTGGACATGTCAGAACCGCAATAACTAGTGTTGTTTTTATTCCGGTGTTAATCTTTTTTATTGCACTACGTGTTAATAAGTAAAAAAATACTTTTTACTATACAAAAGTCAGAATCTGTATAGTGCGTGAACAACTATTATATTGCATAATGTCTTTGTAGAGAGTTGTTGGCTCGTTGGTCAAGTGGTTAAGACACTTCCCTTTCACGGCAGTATCATGGGTTCGAATCCCGTACGGGCCATTATTTAATTTTGGGTTATAGCCAAGTGGTAAGGCAACGGGTTTTGATCCCGTTATGCGTTGGTTCGAATCCAGCTAACCCAAGTAGTAAGGCACGATTAAAAACTAATATCGTTAATTTGCAAAATAGCTGTTTTTTCTCTGGATATAAATTAGTTTCAATAACTTAACGAACAATTTGGATGCTTTAATTTAAATCTGATAAGTATTTAAACGATAGTGACATGATTAGTAATGATGTAATACTTCAATAAAGGTAATTTAAATCGTGTGAATTTGAAAGCGCTTTAATTTATGGTGAGATTAATAATCGGCATAACTACAAACGAGTGAAAAGAGTGGTTATCGTGGATTCAATGGCTAAACAGGAATTGAGCTCATCTTTAATCGACTTGGTTACAAAGATGTCCTTTGATGATATTTCAGTGAAATTAATTGTTTCAAAAACATCTTATAATAGGCAAACTTTTTATTATCATTTCCAAGATAAATTTGACTGTCTTCAGTATGCCCTTTCAGGTCTTGCAAACCAACTGACATTAGATATGAATTATGAAAGCTGGCAAGAATGCTATTTAAAGATTTTTAGATATATCGATGTGAACAGAGAGTTCATGCAACACATTGTTGGTTCCCAAGCATATTCATTATTTACGGACTTTGTACTGCAATCTATTGATCTAATGCTTCGCGGGGTTTTGAATTTAATTCAAGGAGATACATCATCTAGAAAGGCCAAAGAGCAACCGTGGAAATTGTTTGAGTATGGTTTGCAGGGAATTATCATTAACTGGTTTATGGGTGGATTAAGAGAGAATCCCGAATTACTTGTTAATGATCTACTTGATATTGATTTACAGCACTTGATGATGTTACTTGGCATCGATTCAAATAATACGGTGCATAATAGCAAGCATATTCAAAATGCACTTTAAGTTATTTAGACAGTGCTGCATTGAACAATAAGCGATGTAAAGCTGGATAGTTTATTTTTTTATTAAGTTAATAATACTATACACGTACATTTACATTCATTTGTATAGGAGTCATACAAATCCGATGATTTGTATATTTTAAAAAGTTTACTTTTGACTTATGCTCATCGTGTAACTAAGGAAGATAACTTAGTTTGGTAGCTAAATGTAATGGCCATACATTTAATAAAGTTGGTTTTGAACTTGAAAGGAGATGTATTAAATTGCAAAAAGATGAAGTTGAATTGCAGGCTGAAACCATTAAGGAAGCCAACAGAATCAATGGATTTCAGTTGTTTTCCATGACAACTTCTATGGTAATGACAGTCTATGGATTTGCTGCATTTGCAAAACAAGGTCCGACGGCTCTGTTTTTTCTGTTCTTAGCTGGAATATTGTGGTTTATTCCTGTAACTAAAGCAGCAGGGGAAATGGCTTCAATTGATGGATGGAGCAAGGGCGGTATATTTACATGGGCAAGGAATATGCTTGGTGAAAAGACTGGTTGGGCAGCATTATTTTACCAATGGATTCACATTACTGTTGGTATGAATACAATGATGTACTTCATTATTGGATGTCTTTCAATTAGTATTAATTTACCAATTATAAATAACAATCCCTTTGTAAAATTTGGATTGATGATGATAATCTTGTGGGGATTAATACTTATTCAACAAAGAGGTACAAAAATCACCGGTAGAATTGCACAATGGTGCTTTACTCTTGGGGTTATTATTCCAGTGTTTTTCTTACTCGGAATTTTCATTATCTATCTAGCACAAGGGAATCCAATGCTTATTAATATTAATTTTAAGACGATACTTCCTAGTAGCTGGAGTGGGGACGTGTTAGTTGGATTCGTTCCATTTATATTAGCATTTGCAGGGGCTGAAGGATCAGCACCTCATGTTAAAGATTTGGAAAATCCAAGGGTATATCCAAAAGTAATGTTAGCATTGGCAATTTGCGCGATCTTTTCTGATATTGTTGGGAGTATGGCAATTGCGGGAACGATCCCTAATAATAATATTCAGTTAAGTACTGGTATCGTTTATGCATATGGAGCGTTAGTCCAGAGGTTTGGTATTAGTGTTGTGTTTGTTGAGAAGCTTAGTGGATTACTGTTAGCAATTGGTGTACTTGGTGAAATAAGTAGTTGGGTGGTTGGACCAAATGCTGGCATGTTTGAGGCTGCGAAATCTGGTTTCTTACCTCCAAAGTTTTCTAAAGCAAATAAGTACGGTATTGAAACTAACGTTATGATTTTACAAGGAATAATTGTATCCATAATGGGAGCTTTACTAACGTTTGGCGCCGGTGGCAACAAAGCAAATTTGTCGTTTCAGACCGCAATGAGTTTAACGGTTGCACTATATACATTGATGTATATGTTGCTCTTCGTTAGTTACCTTGTATTGCAAATAAAGCATAATGACTTAGAACGTCCCTATGTAGCATCTCAAAGTAAAATAATGAGACTCATTTATGGCGGATTAGGATTTATACTTTCAGCGTTTGGTTTTTTAGTAACCTTCTTCCCACCTAAAGATATGGTTCCAACAGCAAAACGTACTTATTTAATCTTGCTGTTAGTTGGGTTTGTGCTTGTATTCTTTGTCCCGTTTATTCTCTACAGATATCACAAGCGTTGGGCAAATGAGTTAGGCCTTCCTTCTGAGGAAACGGTTGCTGGTTCGACATACGCCGCTGATGGTGATAGAGAAATTGTAAAAAATAAGAGTCATTAACTTAGCATAGATCGTGAAAAAAGGAGGAAACTATCTTACCTGACAAGTAGGATGGTAAATACGTTATGAATGAAAAAATAGATAGTAAAGTTATTGATGAAATTGGACTAGAACAAAACTTTTTGGGAAGTATTGAAGCTGGGAAGTCACTTCCAACGGAAGAATTACCGGAACACCCTATGCCAGCAAATATTGCGGAACAGTTAGTCCAGCATTATCGATTAAACGAAGCTAAAGCTAATCAGAATCTCGCAACTTTTTGTACAACTCAAATGGAACCTGAAGCTGAAAAATTAATGACAGATGCACTAAACACGAATGCTATTGATAAATCGGAATATCCTAAAACTGCTGCTATGGAAAATTATTGTGTAAGTATGCTTGCACATTTGTGGGGAATTCCGAAGTCCGAAAAACTATATAAGGATTTTATTGGCACTTCTACAGTTGGGTCATCAGAGGGGTGCATGCTTGGTGGGCTGTCATTACTATTAAGCTGGAAACACCGGGCAGAAAAAGCGGGGTTTGACACGGACGACTTGCACCATCATTTACCAAACTTAGTTATTATGTCAGGGTATCAAGTTGTTTGGGAAAAATTTTGTATTTATTGGAATGTTGAACTTCGTCAAGTTCCGATTGATCAAAGGCATATGTCAATGGACATGGATCATGTTATGGATTATGTAGATGAAAATACAATTGGCATTATCGGTATTGAAGGAATTACCTATACAGGAGCAGTTGATGATATCCAAAAATTAGACCGACTAGTATCAGAGTACAATAAGACTGCTACTTTGCCAATTCGAATTCATGTTGATGGTGCTTTTGGTGCGCTATTTGCACCGTTTGTTGACGGTTTTGAACCTTGGGATTTTCGTTTGAAGAATGTTGTTTCAATTAATGTTTCTGGTCATAAATACGGTATGGTATACCCAGGCGTTGGCTGGATTGTCTGGAGAAACAATACAGAGGACGTTCTTCCAAAAGAAATGAGATTTTCAGTTCCATATCTTGGGAAAACCGTTGACTCAATCGCTATTAACTTTTCGCACAGTGGTGCACATATTGTTGGCCAATACTACAATTTTGTTCGTTTTGGAATGGCGGGGTACCAGGCAATTATGAATAATGTTCGTAGCATTTCTCTAAAGATTACTGATGAGTTAAATAAATTTGAGATTTTTGAGGTTCTTAATGATGGAAGTCGATTACCAATTAACTGTTGGAAACTCGCTGATGATGCAAATGTTAGTTGGACTTTGTATGATTTAGAAGGAGAATTAGCTAAGTATGGTTGGCAAGTACCGGCATATCCACTTCCGAAGAATCGTCAAGATACAACGATAAGCCGGATTGTTGTGCGTCCTTCGATGACGATGACAATTTTAGATGACTTCCTTGAGGATCTTAAAATGGCAGTTCATAATCTTAACAAAGTGCATGGCGATACTGAATTAGAATATAATATTCCATCATCGTCTGATTCCACGGCAGTAAGTAATAGTTAAGATGAATATCAGAACGAGAGAAGTGTCAGAATATGAACAGTAAGAAGGTTAGAGTAAGATATGCACCAAGTCCTACTGGATTTTTGCATATTGGAAATGCGCAATCAGCATTATTTAACTATTTATTTGCAGAACACTTTCATGGAACGATGGTATTGAGAATTGAAGATACTGATATGAAGCGAAATGTCCCTCATGGTGAAGACAGCCAAATAGAAAATTTACACTGGTTGGGTATTGATTGGGATGAAGGACCTGATAAACCCAATCCTAAATACGCACCTTATCATCAATCTCAAAGAGTAGCATTGTATCACAAGTATATTCAGCAGCTACTTCATGATGGTCGTGCATATAAAGATTACACGACCGAAGACGAACTAAAGATAATGCGAGAAGAACAGCGTAAAAATGGAGAGCCTCCTCATTACAATGGACGCTGGTATGGTAGAAGTGTGGAAGATCAGCAAAATGCTGAAAAACAAGGATTAAAGCCAGATGTTCGGTTGCATTTGCCAGAGAATCATGTTTATGCGTGGAATGATATTGTTAAGGGAAATGTTCAGTTTAATTCTGATAATATGGGTGGTGATTTTATTATTGAGAAGAGTAATGGAATGCCAACATATAATTTTGCTGTCGTGATAGATGATTATTTAATGGACATTACGCATGTACTTCGCGGTGATGATCATATTGCTAATACTCCTAAACAAATTGCTGTATATGAGGGTCTTGGTATTACGCCACCAAAATTTGGGCACATCACGCTAATTTATAATCCTAAAACTGGAAAAAAATTAAGCAAACGTGACAAAGAAACTTTACAATTTATCAGCCAGTATAGGGCTCAAGGATATTTGAGTGAGGCAATATTTAACTTTATTGCATTCTTAGGATGGTCACCAGTTGGAGAAAAAGAATTATATAGTAAGCCAGAACTAATTAAAGCATACGATCCCGATCGAATGTCTAGGTCGCCAGCATTTTTTGACCAGAGCAAATTGGATTGGATGAACTCACAATATATAAAAAATTCAAGCATATCTACTTTAACCAATAGGATTCTTGACTTAATAAATGAAGGAGAATCTGATATCGCTGTGAAACTTCAAACGGTGGAATTGCCTAACTTGGAAGAATTTATTTGGCATGTTACGGAAATTTATCAACGCGAAGTCTATAAATTAACAGATATAATGCAAAAAGTATATTTCTTTGCAAATATTGAGAAGCAAACGTTTAATTATTGTCAATTTAATAAATTTCCACCTGAAACCGTTCAATCGATTTTAATGGATTTTAAAAAGGAAGTATTAGCTGAAAAAAATACTGAGGATATCAATTTTAATGAGATTATCAAATTAGTCGGAGATCATACAGGAGAATCTGGTAAGCAGCTTTATTTTCCAATGAATATCGCTTTTACTGGGCAAACAAACGTTCCAAGAATTGGAAGTGTGCTTAAACTATACTCCATTAGTACTATAATTAACTTAGTAAATAAGGCATTGAGCCGTGACAGTACAAAAAATCGATAGTCGAAAAAAGGGTCGAGACAAATTTTTTGTCATGGCCCTTTTTGTCATTATTAACGATTAACGTTTCATAACTTTGGATGCTTCTGAAGGATTTACAAGTGCCCAAGTATATGGAAAATAGCTTCTCCAAATCTCGGTAGTAAACGCCGCTTCAAAAGATTCAATTTGAGGAGAATCAATTCTAACTGGTCTCAATATATCAGCGATCAATTCTAGCCCAACGGTTGAAAATGCAGTTATCTGAAGCTCACCATTTTCATCTATTGAATTCATCATGGTATGTCCGTTCAGCATCGCAAACACATCTTTTTCTATTTCGTTTAAAGCCATTCTTTGCTGCATTAAATATATATTCCATTCAGTTTCGTTAGGAATATAAAGAGAAAAGTAATAGTCCAACAAAAAATTAACATAAGTTCCAGCAAAGGATCCGGATGGTGTATAACCATAGTTATTTGGACGGTTATAAACTGAAACATTATTAAACAAATCGCGGATTGTTTGGAATGGATTAGGTTCATTCGAATACATGGAGATAAAACCCATTTGACGTTTATAAAGATTAATAGCATCCTGCGATTTAAGAGAACGAACGGCTGAAACATTTAAAGAATAGTCTACTTTATCGATAAAGCGAATTTTATGATCAGTTCCTAAGCCATGATTTCTCAGTTGACTAACATTGTTTGCAAATTCTCTAAAGCAATCATTTCTACTCGATATCGTTGGAAGCTTATCATTATCTTTTTCCCAAGTAATGAATTGTTTTCCAATATTATTATTTTTGGGGGAGAAATGGGCAATGCGATCTAATCCAAGCTGTTTCGGCGTTTTTCTTCTTTCAAGGCTACGGGAGTGATGACTTTCATGATTTACGTGCCTAAAAAATGAGTCATTAAAAAAAGTTGTGCTTAAATTAAAATCATCAAGCATTGGATTTTTCCTCCTTAACTAAGACTGTGATCAAATAATTAATAGAACTACTTATACCATAGACATTGTATCAAAAGCAAGTGTAATACGTGTTTGTCCCATCCATAGGTGGGGTTAGAGAAGTTACTAGTTATATTGAATGGCAATAAGGTTGATAGATAACGAAGAGTTGCTATTGATTAATAATTAGATGAATTGGGGATCTCTGATCTAAATTAAGAATATCATGTCAGTGTATCCTCAACAACTACGAATGTTTGAGTGATACAAGTATTTGAAAACGTAGATTTAAGAATATTAAGAATGATCAGGATTCAGTTAGTGAGATGAGGGTTGCTAAAATACCAGCTGAATGACAAATTGGTGGATGAGAAAGTGTGAGAAATATGTATCTGGACGAAATACAACAAGATTTGCAGAATGTGTTAATGGATTACTTTCAAGTTGTGAAGTTTCCTAAGGATAGTATATTTGTTGTGGGATGTAGCACTAGCGAGATCTTGGGTAGATGGAAGGGAACTAATTCCAGTCTAAAAGTTGGGTTCATGGTATTTGATACGATTAGAAATATTTTAAAAGAAAGAAATATTAATATTGCTATCCAAGGGTGCGAACACATAAATAGAGCTTTATTAGTTGAACGAAAGGTAGCTGAACAAAATAATTTAGAATTTGTTTCTGTAGTTCCATCCATCCATGCGGGTGGTGGAACCCAAATTGCAGGCTATGAACGAATGAATGATCCCGTTGAGGTTGAGCATATTGAAGCGTTTGGAGGAATAGATATTGGCGGAACAGAAATTGGAATGCACATCAAATTTGTACAAATACCCATTCGAACGATGCACAATAACGTTGGTGAAGCTAAAGCAGTTTTACTAAGTTCAAGGCCAAAGCTAATTGGTGGGGTACGTGCACGTTATGACTTTTCTGCAGAAAATGAGTGTGAGCATACTCTGAAAAAGTGAGTGTACAGTTATAAATATATGCAGAACAGTGTTTTGAGAGGGAATTAAAATGAACCGCAAGAATATTGAAAGTAAAATAGGAAATAATATTCATAAACTAGTCTTGGTGGCAATGTTTATTGCAGTTACAGTTACAATTAGTCGCCTTTTTATTATTCCTGTTCCAATGACCCACGGTAATGTGAATTTATGCGATGCAGGAATTTTCATTAGTGCGTTACTGTTAGGATCAAAATTTGGAGCAATTATCGGTGGCTTTAGCGGATTCCTGCTTGATTTGGTTTCAGGATATGGCCAATATATGTGGTTCTCACTAATTATTCATGGCTTAGAAGGCTTGATCGTTGGATTAATTGCCGGAAGGGAATCTAATAGGAAAATAATTGAATTTATCTCTTTAATTGCCGGAATTCTAATGATGGTTATGGGATATTTTTTTGCAGATTCAATTCTGTATAATATTTATACAGGTTTTATTGGAGTTGGAACCAATTTAATTCAGGGTGGCATCGGTTCGGTAATTGCCTATTTAATTACACCAAGGCTGAAGGCACGCATTTGATGTACTATCTCTAATTACATGTAATTAGTAGTGGCTAGTAAGTGTCGGTTTTAGTATATTTCTTATTGTTCTAACTAAAGCAGATCGTTACCAGTCACTATTTATTTTTACTATGTCATTAAATGATTCTGCATTCAATAACTATGGTTATTGACATTAAACGGTATTTCAAAAGCTTTACCTTGCTATTTTTTCTGGTTATCTTTTGAAGAATTCCACAAATCTATTGACAGCGCTTACGTAATGTTTTAACATTACTACTGTTCAATAGAAAACGTTTTCTATAAAAATTTAGGAGGTTTTTTTATGTTAACGACGAACTTATTACACCCAGCTATCTTACGAGCACTTGCAAATTGTGGTCATGGAGACAAGATTTTGATTACAGATGGAAACTATCCATTGGACTCTGATACAAACGAGAATACCGAAAAAATTTATCTTGCTTTAAAGCCTGGTTTGCCAAAAGTAACTGATGTTTTGGAATCATTAAATTCTCAAATTAATTTTGAAAAAGCTGAAGTGATGACACCTGGAGAAGGCGATCAGCCGGCGATTTATAATGAATTTGAAAATATTTTAGGGATGAAAGGTTTAACTAAACTAGGTCGTCAGGAATTTTATGATGCATGCAAAAAGTCGACTAATTTGAAATTAGGGATTAATACGGGTGAAACGCGAGTCTTTGCTAATATTTTGCTCACAGTGGCCCCTGCAACAAACGATTAACGATGAGTCAGGAAGTTTAAAAGGAAAACGTTTTTTATTATTCATTTTAGAAAACGATTTCTATAAATAAAGGAGAAATGTGAACTATGCTAACTACAAATTTATTACATCCAGCTATTTTACGCGCACTTGCTAATTGCGGTCATGGAGACAAAATCTTGATTACGGATGGAAATTATCCGTTGGATTCAGATGTTAACGAAAGAACTGAAAAAGTATACCTTGGTCTAAAACCGGGATTGCCAAAGGTTACTGATGTACTAGAATCACTGAATTCTCAAATTAATTTTGAAAAAGCTGAGGTGATGACACCAGGAGAAGGTGAACAACCAGCAATTTATACGGAGTTTGAAAAGATTCTTGGGACGCAAGATTTAACCAAATTAGGGAGGCAAGAATTTTACGATGCCTGTAAAAAATCGACCAACCTTAAGCTGGGGATCAACACAGGCGAAACACGAGTATTTGCCAATGTCTTATTGACCGTTGCACCTGCAACAAATGATTAATCAAAGGAGGTCCAACTATGAATTCAGTTTCGATTATGCACCGAGTAATAGAGGATGAAATTGCCGCGGTTAAGAATGTTGAAGATAGACTTCAGGTTAATGAAAAACAATACAACCAAGTTATTGATGAGATATTGAACCTAAAAGGCCGGCTGATCTTTACAGGTGTTGGTAAATCCGGTCATATTGGTGAAAAGTTAGCAGCAACCTTTGCCAGTACTGGGACCCCATCATTCTTTATGCATGCGACCGAAGCAATGCATGGAGATCTTGGTATGGTTACTAAAGATGACTTAGTAATAGATATTTCTAATTCCGGGGAAACAAAAGAAGCGATTAATCCAATTGATCCGATTCACCGAATTGGAGCGCGGATTATTGGGATGACCGGGAATAAAGAATCTACATTGGCTCAAAAAAGCGATTATTTACTTGAAGTGGCGGTTAATGGGGAAGCTGATCAGTTTAATTTAGCACCCACTAAAAGCTCCACGGCTGTCTTAGTAGTAGGCGATGCAATTGCATTGGCGGTATCAGAAGAGAAACATTTTACAGAAGTTCAGTTTGGCATGTTTCATCCCGGTGGTGCACTGGGGCAACGGCTGCTAAAAGAGGGATTAATTAAGTAATAGTGTTTTTTGATTTAAAGAAAAGGGTGACAATGATGAAAAAAATCTTAGTTATTGGCAGTTTCATGACTGATTTGGTTGTTAAATCCGATAAATTTACAGAAGAAGGCGAAACGATTATTGGTAAATCCTTTGGCCAATTCACAGGTGGTAAAGGTGCTAATCAAGCTGTTGCAGCGGCACGACTTGGCGGCAATGTTGAAATGCTGGGAGAACTTGGGAATGATTCATTTGGTAAAGATCAAATCAAGTCACTAGACGATAACAACATTAAACATGACCATGTATTGTTTACCGATAAGGCAAGTTCAGGAATTGGTAATCCGCAGCTTGACGCAACTGGTCATAACAGAATTGTTGTTGTCCCAGGTGCTAACTACGAATTTACGCCTGCTGATCTTGATAAGTTGGAAGATGTTGTTCGAACGACCGATATTATCATTTTACAATTGGAAATTCCACTGGAGACGGTGTATGAAGCTATTAAATTGGGCAATAAGTATGATAAAACAATTATTCTAAATCCGGCACCGGCTGCCAAACTCGATCCCAAAATTGCCCCAATGGTTACTTATATGACGCCTAATGAACACGAAGCAGAACTGATTACGGGTGTGAAGACGGGTACTGATGCTGGCATTCGAAAAGCAGCTGACGCGTTGTTAAATCAGGGATATAAGAATGTTCTAATCACAATTGGTGAAAAGGGCAGCTATTTTAAGAACGCTGAAACAGAATTAAGCATTCCGGCATTTAAGGTATCTGCGATGGATACAACGGCCGCAGGAGATTCGTATATTGGTGCGTTTGCCTATGGATTGGCAAATGGCGTTTCTATAGAAGACTCTTTGCATTATGCAGCTGCCGCAGCTGCAATTGCTGTAACCAAGATGGGGGCCCAGCCCTCCTTACCAACTAAAAAAGAAGTTGACGAGTTCTTAGAGAAACATAATGTAGCACAGGGTTAATGGCGTTATTAGTATAGATAAGAAAAGGTGGAAGTATAATATGAAGAATGCAAACTGGGTGGAGGAACCTGATGGGTATTTGAATCGAACACCAATCTGGCAGTTTATATTAGTTACGATTCTATTTGCTCTTTGGGCGATTGCTGCGAGTCTAAATGATATTTTAATTACACAATTTAAAGCTGTCTTTAATTTGAGTGACTTTTCAACAGCTTTTGTTCAAAGTGCATTTTACGGAGGGTACTTCGTAATTGCAATTCCCGCATCAATGTTTATCAAAAAGAATAGTTACAAGCTTGGCATTATTGCCGGGCTAGCAGCGTTTTCTCTTGGTTGTTTCTTGTTTTTCCCGGCTTCAAGATTAGTAACGTACCAAATCTTCTTGTTTGCGATTTTTATTGAAGCAGTTGGATTAAGCTTTTTGGAAACATCTGCTGATCCGTATAGCTCGATTTTGGGACCACGAAAATCTGCAACTGTTCGTTTGAATATTAGTCAGACAATGAATGCGGTCGGTGACATTATTGGCATTCTTTTAGGAAAATATTTGATTTTTACAGATGGCAATCTAAAAGAAGAAATGTCGCGAATGAGTAAAAGTGCAGCGGTTGAATTTGGCAAGGAACAATTGGGTCGAACGTTGGAGCCTTATAAATACGTTTTGATTGTTTTAGTTATTATGATCATACTTTTTGCAGTTACTAAGTTCCCTACAGGAAAGCCAAAGGTTAAAGAGGGGGAAAAACAGGCTACATTTGGTGAGGCGATGGGTTACCTTATTCATAATCATAGATACTGGCATGGTGTTGGCGCTCAGTTCCTATATATGGGCGTTCAAACCGGTGTTTGGTCGTTTACGATGCGTCTAGCACTTGATATGTTCCCTAGTTTTAATGAACGTTTTGTGGCAAACTTCATGCTCTATAGTTATATTTGCTTCTTCATTGGCCGGTTTGTTGCCAGCTACTTACTTTCGAAATTGCCAGAGACCTGGGTTTTACTTGCCTATTCTTTGCTGGGAACCCTGATGATCGTTTATACAACATTTGTACCAAACATTACGGCAATCTACGCGGCTGCTGGCGTTAGCGCTTTGATGGGGCCATGTTGGCCAACGATCTTTGCCCGAACACTTGAGACGGTCGAAGACAAACGATTCACCGAAACTTCTAGTGCGTTTATCGTTATGGCAATTGTTGGTGGTGCGGTATTACCCGCTTTCCAAGGGCTACTTTCGGATGCAACTAATATGCAATTGTCATTTATCTTGCCGGCAATTGAATTTGCTCTAGTTGGTCTATATTTCTTCTCCGAATTAAAACATGATACGCATCCTATGGCAAATAAGTCGAATAGTTAATTGAGAAAGTACCGGAATTAAGACTAGGTATTGATACTTGTTGTTAAATAAATAAATTTAGCAATTATAGAAATCGATACCATAAAATTCAAAACTCTGTTATAATACTACTCGATGTAAAGAAAAGGATATTAATATTGAAAGAAGGACTTAATTCTATGGCTGTTGATTACGATTCGACACAATACCTTGAGTTAACCGATAAGTATTGGCGGACTGCAAATTATCTATCAGTAGGTCAGCTATTTCTCAGAGACAACCCACTCTTAAAGCGGGACTTAATTTCTACCGATGTAAAAATTAAACCAATTGGGCATTGGGGAACAATTGTTGGTCAAAACTTTATCTATGCGCATCTCAATCGAATTATTAATAAATATGATTTGAATATGTTCTATATTGAAGGTTCAGGTCATGGCGGGCAAGTGATGGTTTCTAATTCATATATAGATGGCAGTTACACTGAGATTTATCCCAATATCACTCAGGATGAAAGCGGTTTGCAAAAACTTTTTAAGCAATTTTCATTCCCAGGTGGGGTTGCTTCTCATGCTGCACCAGAAACACCAGGTTCAATCCACGAAGGTGGCGAACTTGGTTACTCACTTTCACATGGTACCGGTGCAATCTTAGACAATCCAGATGTAATCGCTGCTGTTGAAATTGGTGATGGTGAAGCCGAAACAGGTCCGCTAGCTACTTCGTGGTTTTCCGATAAGTTTATTAACCCAATCAAGGATGGAGCCGTTTTGCCAATTCTTAATTTGAATGGGTATAAGATTTCTAATCCAACCATCCTTTCTCGAATGAGTGATGAAGATTTAACAAGTTACTTTAAAGGAATGGGCTGGGACCCATATTTTGTTGAAGTTACGGCTGACACTGATCATATGGAAGCTCATAAGCAAATGGCTCAGGTGATGGATACAGTTATTGAGAAAATCAAACAAATTCAGAAAAATGCTCGTGAAAATAATGATAATGCCTTACCAACATGGCCAATGATTATCTTCCGTTCACCTAAAGGCTGGACTGGTCCTAAGAAGGATCTTGATGGCAACCCAATCGAAGGTTCATTCCGTGCTCACCAAGTTCCAATTCCTGTTGCCGCAGGTTCAATGGAACATAAAGACTTATTAATTGACTGGTTGAAGTCATACAAGCCAGAAGAATTGTTTGACGAAAACGGCACATTGAAGCCAGAAATTCGTGAACTCGCTCCTAAGGGCGACAAGCGGATGTCCGTCAACCCAATCACTAACGGTGGAATTAAGCCAGAGCCACTTAAGTTACCTAAGATTGATGACTTTGAATTCAAATTTGAAAACCGCGGGGTTACCCAAGCTCAAGATATGCTTGAGTGGTCTAAATGGCTTAAAGCAGTTTCAAATCTGAATCCGACTAATTTCCGTGCGTTTGGGCCTGATGAAACTAAATCTAATCGTTTATATGCGTTACTGGATTCTAAAAAACGCCAATGGATGGAAGACGTTGATGATCCATATGATGAAAATCTTGCACCACAAGGGCGGATTATTGACTCACAACTTTCAGAACACCAAGCAGAAGGTTGGCTTGAAGGCTATGTCTTGACTGGTCGTCATGGCTTCTTTGCAACGTATGAATCATTTGGACGGATTGTCGATTCAATGCTGACTCAACATTTTAAGTGGATGCGTAAAGCATCGGAGCAATATTGGCGTCACGATTATCCATCGTTAAATGTGATTAATACTTCAACCGTCTTCCAGCAAGATCACAATGGCTATACCCACCAAGATCCAGGTATGCTTACTCACTTAGCTGAGAAGAAGCCTGAATTCATCCGTGAGTATTTGCCAGCTGATGCTAACGAATTGTTAGCTGTTGGTGATTCTGCATTCAGAACTTACGAAAAGATTAACTTAATCGTTACTTCAAAGCACCCACGTCGTCAATGGTACACTATGGATGAAGCTCAAAACCTTGTTAAGAACGGTCTTGGCTACATCGATTGGGCATCAACTGACCAAGGTCAAGAACCAGATGTTGTCTTTGCTGCTGCAGGTTCAGAACCTAACTTGGAAGCATTGGCTGCAATCTCAATCTTGAACAAAGAATTCCCAGAAATGAAGATTCGTTACATCAACGTGGTTGATCTATTGAAGCTTCGTTCACCTAAGGTTGACCCTCGTGGCTTGAGTGATGAAGAATTTGACAACTTGTTTACGACTGACAAGCCAGTTATCTTCGCATTCCACGGCTTTGAAGGCTTGATCAAGGACATCTTCTTTGATCGTCACAACCATAACTTGCACGTTCATGGCTACCGTGAAAATGGTGATATCACTACACCATTCGACATGCGGGTCTTGAACCAGTTGGATCGTTTCGACTTGGCTAAGGAAGCTGTTCAAGATATTCCAGCATACTCAGTTAAGGGCAGTTACTTCATCCAACGCATGAACGACAAAGTTAGTGAGCACAATCGTTATATCCGAGACACCGGCACCGATCTTCCGGAAGTGACTGAATGGCAATGGGAGGCTTTAAAAACCAAATAAAAGTATTCTGTGTGATTGATATGCAAAAGTATATGAGCTTAAAAAGCTTGGTTCTGTTTTAGCGGAATCAAGTTTTTTTACGTAAAGGATAGCAGCATATTATTTATTAATTATCATCATGGTAGACAGAAATGATATCTTTTTTAATCTGCTTCTAAGAGCAGCTGTTTATATTGTTCTAATACTGGAGGGTGACTAACCAATCGGATTGGAAGTTTACTTGCTTTAAATCAGAGACTGATTTACGGTCAATGAATGGAAAGAAATGAGAGTGTTAATTAATAATTGGTATGGTAGCTTTCCGATTAATAAATTGTATTAAGATAAAATAGACTATCTCTGTAAATATGAAGATTATAAGGAATAATGAGTTTAGCCGGCCCTTTGAGAGGCAGCTTGATTGGAAAATATAAAAAATAAGATAGTATAATGATAGATATTTGCAAAGCATTGAATTAATCGAATTGTTTTTTAGTTGAATGACATTATTGGTTAAGTTAGTGGCGTTATAAGAAACGTTGGCTGTAAAGTCAAAATAATGTTAGTAATATAGTATATATAAGTTATAAGTAAAATTTCTGAAGTAAAAATAGAGGCTGACGAAGCAAATTTAATAGCCCCAATTATTTAAAAAAGAATATCAGGAGGTTGGGTGGTATGAAAAGAGCCACAATTAGTGATGTATCAAGAATGTCTGGAGTTTCAATTTCTACGGTTTCGAGAGTTTTAAATGGTAATTATCCGGTAAAAAAAGAGACCAAAGAAAAGGTCCTCAAGGTTATTAAGGAACTTCACTTTAATCGTAGTAATAGTGCGAGAAACTTACGAACAAATAAGTCTAATTTAGTGGCTTTAGTTGTAGCGGATATTAATAATTCATACTACTCACAAATTGCCAAATTAATTGATGATGAATTGTTTGATCAAAATTATAACTTGCTAGTTTGCAATACCGATGATTCTGTTCATAAAGAAACTAAGCTAATTCATGTATTAATTGAAAAAGGCGTCGATGCAATGGCAATTTCATCAACATCATTGAATCCCAAAAACGTTAAAGAAGCTATGAATGCTGGCATCCATGTCGTATTACTGGATCGGGACCTTGGCGTTAAGGGTGCACCATTTGTTGGTAATGCAAATTTTGATGAGGCTAAAGCTCTAACCGAGTACTTAGTTAGAAAAGGACATGAGAATATTGCTTTTGTGTCTGGGACTAAAGGATCAGTAACTTCACGTGATCGATTCTTTGGTTATCGGGCTGCTCTGATTGAAAACAATCTAGTTTCTAGAGAAGAAGGCGTAATTCCCGCCGATTATCGCCAAGAGATCGCTTATCAGCGGGTTAAGGAATTTTTGAAGAAAAACAGTCAGTCAGGGGATCCTTATACGGCTATTTTTAGTGCAAATAATTTAATGACAATAGGAGTTATTCAAGCAGCTAACGAAATGGGATTACGGATTCCTGAAGACATATCGGTGGTATCATTTGGCCAATTAGATGCACAAGAAATCATTTCTCCAAAAGTAACCTGCATTAAGCAGGATATCAGGAGAATTGCAATTGAATCTCGCAAAAAGCTTATTTCATTAGCTGATGGGAGTGGTGAAGAAGTTAAGAGTACAGTCGTTCCTGGTAAATTAGTAGTTGGAGATTCTGTGTTGGATTTGTCGAAGAACAAGTCTTAGAGGTTTATTATGAGTTTGAAATAGGGATATAGAGAATAGATCAAATAGTAGTCCTGTAGAATTTGGTGGTTTGCACTAGTTTTATCGGATTTTTAGCTGCCCTTTGACATGATAGCTGCACTTTGCAGTCCTATCCCAAAGCATCTTAATTCTTTGTAATCTTGTGCAAAACTATTGTAATCTCTTTCAAAGAAACGTTGAAAGCTTGCGGAAAATTCGGATAAATTGGTTATAGTTTATGATTTTTTTAATAAGATAGAGTTAAAATAATTACACATAGCTCCCATTTTAGAAGAATCTTAAGTAAGAAAGATTATTTATTGATTGACTATATTATTGAATATTAGCTAAATGCAAATATTGAAAGGGGTCCCTATCTTGATTACCATTAATCGCATCGAAAAGTTACGCCAGCAGTTCCAGCAATTACACATCGATAGTTTTATTGTGACCAACTCATTTAATTTATTGTATCTAGTTGGGTTTGACGGCCTGCCAGGTGATGGCTGCCTAGTTGTGACTGCCACTGGACAAACGATGATCACTGATGATCGGTACAAAGTTGAACTTGAGCAATCTTTACCTAAAGATATTGAGTTACGCATCACCCGCAATTACTACGATGTGGCTAATGACGTTCTCAAAGCAGCTGGTGGCCAGCAAATTGGTATTGAAACTTCAGTTAGTTTAGCGTTGGCTCATCAATTGAAAAGCAAGCTTGCCGGCCAGTTAGTTGAAACGACCAATGTAATCGAGGCCATGCGTCGAAGTAAGGATGCTGATGAAATCGCGGCTTTGCGGAAGTCAACTCAGTTAGCCAGTCAAGCATTTAGTGAGTTGATCCACCAAGTTAGGGTTGGCCAGACTGAGTTAGAAGTGGCCAATTGGCTCAATAATTGGATGCTGACGCACGGTGCTCAAAAGCCCAGTTTTGACACGATTGTTGCTAGCGGTTACCGTTCGGCGTTGCCTCATGGTTTTGCGACAACTAAGCCACTTGAAAAAGGCGACATGGTGACGGTTGATTTTGGCTATTACGTTGATGGGTATACCTCAGATATGACGCGGACATTTGCGTTAGGAGACCCGGGCGATGAACTTCGTCATGTATACGATGTTGTTCATGAAGCCCAGGAAAGAATGTTTAAGATGATTAAGCCTGGCAATAATGGTAAGGTAATTGATGCTGCTGGGCGAGATTATATTGGTGAAATGGGCTTCGGTGATTACTTTAAGCACGGTAGCGGCCATGGTATTGGGTTGGACATTCATGAAACACCCAATTTTGGACCGAGCTACGAATCGAATGTTATTCATGAAAATTATGTGATGACGGTAGAACCTGGTATTTATTTGCCGGGAAAAGGTGGCGTGCGAATTGAAGATGATTTGCTAGTGACTCAAGAGGGTAATGAGCGATTGACTTCAGCGCCACGAACTTTACAGGTAATTTGAAAGATTAGGAGTGTTATGTTCCACGTGAAACTTTTGGGTCGTTCTTGATGAATATTGTGCGGTGCTCAAAAACGCTCTTTCAAGGGAAACTTTGAAAGGGCGCTTTTTGTTTGATGACGTCGGTTTATTGCAAAGATTATTTTAATGCAGAATCAAATTTTAAGGGGTTCGTTTGTGTTAAATAAAGAGTATATTATTAACTAGAAGCAAAGACGATGGGGTTTGATTTTTCAAGTTGATTGAAATTAGTGGTTTGAAGATTTAGTAATGGCTCTATAGCAAGGATTCGTTAGTGTATTCCCCACGTATGTGGGGGTGATCCTAACAAAATTACAACACTAATGATGGCATACAGGTATTCCCCACGTATGTGGGGGTGATCCTTAAAGCAAGGTATTGCAAGGCTTTAGCTTTTCGTATTCCCCACGTATGTGGGGGTGATCCTAAAAATTCCTTCTGATCATCGATTGCCAAATCGTATTCCCCACGTATGTGGGGGTGATCCTTCATGCTACAATGCACTTGTTAATTATTCCCCGTATTCCCCACGTATGTGGGGGTGATCCTGAGTGACTTACTAGAAGCGATTGATGCCTGGAGTATTCCCCACGTATGTGGGGGTGATCCTGTCCGCAAATCGGCGTCACTCAATCGCGGTGTGTATTCCCCACGTATGTGGGGGTGATCCCCGAAAGCGCACTTGAGGACGCCAGTGTCACTGGTATTCCCCACGTATGTGGGGGTGATCCTTAATAAGTCAACCGGTTCCGTTGCTAACAGCAGTATTCCCCATGTATGTGGGGGTGATCCTCCCATGCAAGTATTTCCAACCGTAACTGATGCGTATTCCCCACGTGTGTGGGGGCAATCTTATCGAAAGGTGACAGACGAATGCTTAGAGATTTGCTGGATACGGTTTCTTCATGTGTGGGATGTATTCTTTGGCTCATAATTATTGGCGTTGCGCTTACATACGTTGTTAAATTCTTCCTTGCAATCGCATAATAATGTTTCGAGAGATAAAAGACGCTAAGAATTAGTACTGAAGCATCATTTAACCCTTTTAATAGATTTTGAAGTGCAATGTGCAATAGAAAAGTTACCTCCTCAATGTATGTGATTAGCTTACATTAAGGGGGTAACTTTTAATTTGGCTGGTATCAGGCTGAAGTATAACGGTGGTCAGCTATTTGAAATAATACCAACGTTAAAGGCAGCTATAGAAAGTTCTGCTAAAGCTTTCCCGTCAAAAACTGCGCCTCACCATTGCCAAAGCTCCAGTCATCATCATTATTTGGTACTAAACTGACGACAATGTCTTCTTTTCGAATTCCTAATTCAGTATTAAGACGTTCAGTTAGCTGGCGATAGAACGCTTGCTTTGCCTTCGTAGTTCTTGGTCGGGTTACTAAATTGAAAAGAATCACATCCTGGGATCGTCTGATGCCTAATCCGGTATCTAAAATCTGCATTTCAAATGGTTCATGTTGGGTCAAAATTTGGTAGCGGTCGCCTTTGGGGGTCTTGAAGGCTTCGAGTTGGACGTCGTAGGCGATATCAAGCATCTTCTTAAGGTAAGCGTCATCGTGGCCCTTGATGACGTCGATTCTCATGAGTGGCATGAGGGTTCCTCCATTCGATTTCTTAGTGGCTAGTTGTCACTGTTAGTATAGGTCGTTTTGAAGGCTATGGGTGGAGTTTAGCTTAGAGAAGTTTTTACGATCCGAGGCGTCCTTTGTATTGTTAGTCCATTTTGTGAGGCTGTAAAAGTATTTCTGGAATGACGTTAAATGGACAAGACGCAAAAGTTTATTTGATGAATTCAAGTAAGCGACTAAGGCTCAAAATTAATCGATCTTTGAACTTGAGTGATGTAGTAATTATTTATTGACAATGACTAGTTTCTTATTTGCTGAAATGATTCGGCCATTTTGCAACACAAAACGAGTTGTTAAATGATAGGTCACAATTTTTTTGATTTTCAGAACGGTTCCCCGCTGAATATGCTTTGTTTTTCGGGTTAGATCCACGTTCATATACTCATTTAGGCCTTTTGGATTGATAACTTTAATCCAGTTAGGCTTTATTTGATAGTAAGCGCTTCGCGTAAATTGATCGTTGGCCGTTAGATAACCTTGTTTACCGTCATTTTTGGTATGCTCATTGATATCGCGGACTTTGTAACGTAAATAACCGTTGTGATCTCGAATGTAGCCGGTGACTAGAAACATTGGCCGGTTTGGCCGTAACTGCTTGGAATATGTTGCGATCCGATTAGTTTTGGTGAAATTAGCCGATTGATGCAAGTAGACCTTTTTGAGGGTGTAGACCACGATGGGGTGAACTTTTGCATCATTTTTGACAGTAACAGGTGTTTTAGGAATTGGATTAGTATTTGGAGAAACACTAGCTGGGTTAGTTGCAGAACTACTGGTAGTAGAACCCGCAGTTATCGATGCATCGTTATTTGACCCTGGAGCTGGCACTGGCGTTGTGGTCTGATGAGTAAGTTCTTTAAATAGCCCATGTTGCTCAAAAAGCTCACCTATCTTAAGCAAGAGTCGGTCTTGATATTTGCCGGCTTCTAATTGAATTCCTAATGCCATGCCGGCTGGACTCACGTAGGTCGGCAAACTAATTGCCGGTTCGCCAGCCATATTGGCCAGTTGCGTAAAAGGTGTCTTTGAAAGGCCATGCAGCCAAGCATCATAGATGAGTTGCATTTGCTGGTCACTACTCAAGTTACCGCTATTTTTCAATTGTTCGGCGTATTCTGGTAAGACGATTGGATCGTTGTTACTCGGCGCGGTGGTGGCAGTGGTTGGTGTCAAATAGAGTGGGTACTTTTGATGAAACGCGGTCATCTGCTGACTAATTAGGTTCAATTCATTAGTATAGGTGGTTCTAGCATCTGCCGGCAATTTCTTTGATGCTTGATACAAGCCCCACGTCATTGGATTGACTTCATCGAAGGTCATATTCTGCTTGGTATTTGTGCTGATAATATAGTTGGCCGTGGCGCCGCTACTAGTTGCAGCTAAATAGTAGGCTTGCATTAATTTAACGCCATCCACTGGTGCATCAACTTCAACGAGGTTAAATCCTTGAGATTTAAGAAAAGCAACGGCATTTTGAACTGCTTGTACGGCGTCGTCACTCACCGGCGTGCCAACTGGTGATTTTGTGGAATAGGCAATTGGCATGTCCTTCAAGTTAGTTGGCGCTGGCTGAACCTGGTCAGCCATCTTAGGGTTAAGCAGGCTCTCAAACAGGGCATTGGTATCTTGCATTGTCTTAGTTTCCGCAAAATTAACGGCGCCAATTGTCGTGCTATCACCAGTAATAATACCTTGAGTTGGTTTTAAGCCGATTAACCCAGTCCATGAAGCTGGAATTCTAATTGAACCGCCGGCATCATTGCCGCCCGCTAGCGGTACCATGCCATCGGCGGTGCTGGCAACAGCACCACCAGATGAACCACCGGGATTATCATCATGGTTCCACGGATTGCTTGCTGCCCCATAGAGTAGCGAGTTGGTAACATTAAACAATCCCATTTCAGGATAGTTGGTCAAGCCAATAACAATGAAGCCGGCATTTTGAAAGGCCTTAGTTACTGGCATCGTAGCTGAGATGGTGGTTCCTTTGGCTGGCAACAGGCCGTTGGCGTTAGGCCCGCCAGCGATCAGCTGAAGCAGACCTTTAGTTAAAATTGGAACGCCGTAAAATGGCTGACCAGTATCTTTTAGTTGACTGGCTTCGGCAAGGGCCTGTTGTTCGCGGGTGTAGATAACTGAATTTAAAGCGGGATTATCTTCGCTAATGATGTTAAATGCATGGCGGATTAACTCCTGGGGCGTTACTTGACCATTACGTACCATCGCGGCTAATTGACTGGCACTGGCATTGCGATATTGTTCGTCGGTGATTTGGTTAGTTTGGTTTTGATTCTGGGCGTTAGCAGTGATTGTCGGGGTTGTGTCAGCCGAGGTCGGTTGAACAACTTGGCTCTGCGATAATGTTAAGAAGCTGGCCGTCGCAACAATGACGACTAGGAATCTTGAAAATTTAGAAAAAAGTTTGTGATTCCTCAATGTGAATAACCCCCCTTCACAAATGTTAGCGGTGGTTACTATCAATAATTTTAAGCGGTTACAGTGGAAAAGTATAGCAACTGTTATTATAAATGTTTGTGAATTTTTTGTTAATTAAAAGCATGATATAGTCAGTGAAATTTGATTGAAATTTGGCGTGTAAACGTCTCGGTACTCAATGCCACAATTAAGGCGACAAATCAATTACTCTAGATTGAGAGTAACTAACTTGTCGCCTTAAATACTGAGAATATTTTGTTATTGACTATTTTAAGCCGTTAAAGGGATTGCTCATATTACGACGAGTTATTTAGATAAATCGATAAGCCTTTGGAACATAATAGCTTTTAACCCTAGAGTGGAACATCGCAGTGGTGCCGTCTTGAATTAATGCGGTGTGATACCGGCCATGGACCTTAGCCTTACCAAAATGATAAGAATCGGTAGCTGCTACGTGACCCGTATATTGAAATGTAACCGTGGTTTTACCATGGCGGTGACCATAAACCACACTTAAGTGGCGCCCTTTCATACCGTAACTTTGGCCTTCAGCTGAATATCTAAAAGAATGTTTGGTGACATGAATCTTTTCCCAGAAGCCATAAGATTTGCTGTAGCCGTACCAAGTACCCCGCATTGCCCGCGGGGTGGTGTGGGTGATTTGGGCACTGGCCGATGCGGGTGCCAGTGCGACTAACCCAACGCCCAATGTTGCTGAAGCTAAGATTAACCGTAGATGATTCATAAAATAATCCCCTCCATAATTCTTATCTATTTGAGTATACCGCTCTTGAAAAAATGTTTTCGTATCTTTTCATATTTAGGGTCAATAGCAGCGATTTGTCTTAATATTTATAAACTTGATTGATTCTGAATCGTTGATAATACTTTAAATGATTCGGTCAGTCTACCCAGTCAGTGGTTGGGTCAGAAGGACTAAATGCATCAGGGAGGGAATCAAAGTGCTGTTTTGATGAAGAAAACGACGTCACCACCACCGTATTTTCATCCTCAAGATAAGCATGGGCTGGTGGCAGCGAGAGGGTAATAACATCGTGACCCCAAGTATCAATCTCCAAATTGATATGGTCTGGATTAGTTGCGATGGTCAGCAACTCGTTGGCGTCCTCATTAGAAGTGCATTCAATCACAAATTGAGTTGCATTTCTTGTCTGTTCTTTTTGAAAATGAGCTCCGTCAAACCAAAGGAAAGGGGCCTTAAAGTGATTAATTTCATCCTTGTTGGAGTCCTGTTTAAAGAAATCAAATGTGAAATCATCCCGCCCATCAACGATTGCTTCTTTCCTAAGTGTATAAAAAATATATTGGATTGGGCTGGCCATTGGAAAGGTCTCTTGATTGCTGAGAACGTCATGAATTCGGGATACTCTTTTATTTTGTAGCGTAATCGAATGATGGTAACTTAATACCTTGGTTTCATCGGTAATTTGAAAGTCGCTGATGACTCCGGCTCCATTAGTAAATTCGATGGTATCAATTTTGGCTAGTGAGTTGATGAAAATCGCTACATCACTAAAGGAACTCACGTGGAAAGTCAGTTCTTCAAGAATGTTATTGGTCATCTTATTCGGTTGGTTATTAGATGAAAAGTTTTGCCAATCATAAAAGGTGCTCTTTTGATATATTCCTGTTGGCGAGCCAATCGTTTTAAGCAGTTCAGTGGCGTTCAAGTTAGCAATGGTTGTAATATCGGTAAGCGTGATTCTTTGCTTTTGAGGCATTCTGTCTGTTCCTCCCAGATTTTGTATTTAGCATAGTAAAACCCATCAAGCAACTCTTTGAGAAGGATTGCCGAAATAAGACGGCCGGCATGAAGCCAAGCTTCAATTCATTATTAATATTATCATAACTATTGATGAATGAAGCGCTTTTCAAGTCGATTAAATTCGAAAGCAATTAAGTAACCCAATTTTCTCCCAATATAATCAATAACCATGTAGTTATTTTCACTAAAGTGCAGTATGATAGTATCAAGAAGATGGAATGTGTAGACCAATGGGGAGAGGGGATTGGGAACGATGTCTGACAGACAAATTTCGAATAAATTAAGACCGATTGAGTTATTTAAGGTTATTTTTCTAGTCGTATTTAGCCTGTTGGCGATAATGACAGTTACCCACCAGGCTGCTGCTAGTCAGTACAATTTCCAGCCAGTAATTGACGATCAATTAAATATCCTAACCGCAAAACAGAAACAACAAATCACGGCTGAAAATGACCGCTTAGCTCAGAAACCACGAAAACAACAAATTTGGTTTATCTCATCAGCTGCCAAGCCCAGCGATTTTGACAAGGTCAATAGCCCACTTGATTTGGAAACCATACAAGAAGATGGCGGGTTGGATTTGGATATGCTCCAAGACGCTGCCGGGGATTTGCAGGACGACTTTATTAAAGAATATACGGGTTATTCGTACAACGGCCTGACGGACACCGACTTAACTAAAGCGGATAGCATTACGATTATTGCCGTTTTGCCGAATTTCAAGTATCACGTTTTGCCAATGCTTTCTGCGGATGGCGTTAATGCCAATGGCGGCGTTAGAAATTTTTTCCTGTCGAAAAGGTTGAACTTTCAAGATGAAGGCCAAGAAAATGTTACGCACACGGTTAATGTGATATCTCACTTCATCAATCAAGATGTGGCCGTCAAAAATCTAAGCGCTGGTCCGCAATTTGAGGAAGTTGTTTTTTGGTCAATTGTGCTAATCGTTGTCATTACCATTATTTATTGGCTTATCAAACGGCATAACTACCACGGTCCTAAACGAACCAGTTTTTGGGATAGTGATGGGGACGCCAAGTATGATAATGGCTTTTTGGATGGCTGGTATTTTGGGGAGAATAGTGGGGATGATACGTTTAAGCATTAGGTAAGAAGGTGGCTCGGTGGCTTACGAAAAGCCAACGATTTTGATTGTTGTCAATTACGTTAGCAGTTGAGCGTCATTGGGAGGGATAATTATCGAAATGGATCCGGAATTAAAGAAATATTTGGTACCGGTGAAAAATCCGATGTATATTGAGCAATATGGGTTTACTTACGCGGACCCTGGGGACTATGACTACCTCTATGATCATTTTAGAGCTAGTGATACTAGTGCAATTCTGTTCATTGATCCAATTCACATGAGTTTAATCAACCATTGGGGGATGACATATTCGATTAAGCCGTATGACCCCGACAACTACAAGCCAATTTATTGGCACAGTATGCCCAGCATAGATGATCATAAAGTCCGGCAATATCTGGAGAGTCGTGAAGACGAATTGGGCGTCAGCATTCTCAAGGATTATATGCTTGTGCATCTGGCCGTAAACGCAGGTGGGCCCACTACAGAACTGCCAGTTGATCCCCCCGAAGAAAAGGTTGACCGCAGTGATCACTTCGGCGATTTTTGGTCGGGTTTTTTGGCTGGTGGACTTATGAATGGGGGATGGGGGCATAGGAAGTAGGCGTTAATGCCATTAGATGGATCGACGTGGGCTGATTATATATCAGGATATTGTTAAATGTACATTTAATATTCGATAAGCAAGTAGTTGAGAGCTGATTTATCAACTATAACCCTTTCTAAGAAGTTGTCTCGGGAACCAACTTACATCTAAGGAGTAATCATTAGAAATGGTAAGACATTTAAGAACGACCTCTTATAGATCTAAAATGATGTCAAAAATAAAGTCTAAGGGCGGTAAAGGTGAAACGTTGCTCGGAAAACGCTTGTGGCATGAGGGCGTCCGATATCGAAGAAATTATAAAAAATTACCCGGCAAGCCTGATATTGTCATTACAAAATATAAAATAGTTATTTTTGTTGATGGAGAGTTTTGGCATGGTTATGATTGGGAAAATCAAAAGAAAATTAGATTACATCGCAATCGGGAGTTTTGGCTTAATAAAATCCAAGGAAACATTGATAGGGATCGGAGAGAAGACCAACAGCTTAAGAAAATGGGTTGGACAGTATTACGGTTTTGGGAAAAACATGAAGTCTTGAAAAATCCTGATGCTTGTGTGCGAATTATATTAAGTGAAATTACAAAAAAGAAAAGGAAGATTTAACTTGTCTTTTTACAATAAATTAAATGCATAAACAAAGGAGGGGCAAGATGACAAAATTAACAATAATCGATCTTTTTTCAGGAGCTGGCGGTTTAACCGAAGGCTTTCGAAGTAAGAATTTTGAAATTTTAGGTCACGTTGAAATGAATAAAGCGGCTTGTACAACCTTGGAGTTGCGAGATGCATTTTATTGGCTAAAAAACAAGAATGAGATTCAGTTATATTCGGATTTCTTGAATGGTGATCTGCCCCTAAATGAATTGTTATCTAAGGTTGACCAAAAATTGTTACATAGGACATTGAACGTGACGATGAGTAGACAGACGTTGCAGAGTATTTTTGATTTTTTTGATAAATCTCTTTGTGGGGGAAATGTTGATGGAGTTATTGGAGGACCTCCATGTCAGGCGTATTCAACAATTGGTAGAGCCCGCAATGCTCCCAAAAAGTCAACAGATGAGCGAATTTATTTGTATAAATACTACATCGAATTTTTGAATCGATATAATCCCAAATTTTTTGTGTTTGAAAATGTGAAAGGATTAAAGTCGTTTCGTGATATTGATGGTAAGTTGTTACTCCCAAAGATGAAAAAAGAATTTGAGAGTGCGGGGTATAGTTTGGGCGTCAAAACTATTGATATGAGTGCCTATGGGGTTCCTCAAACTCGAGAAAGAGTCATTATTTATGGAGTCCCTAAGAAAAATAGATCTCAAATTAGCCGTTTTTTTAAGTATCTTCAGCAAACCATGGAACCAGCAGTAAATGTAAAGGAAGTGTTTGCTGACTTGCCGGCACTAACTGCTGGTCAAGAAATCAATCGTTATTCTGGGGAGCCAAATAGTTTTATAAAGTGTAATTATCGTTGCATGGCGAACATACCATTAACTCAAAATATAAGCCGGCCGAATAGTGAAACCGATTTAAAGATTTATCGGCAAGTTGTGTTGGCAAAGCGTAAAGGGGAAAATCTAAAGTATGATAATCTCCCGCTACAGCTACAAAAACATAAACACAAGGATATTTTTCTTGATAGATTTAAAGTGCTCGATTCGTGTAAGCCCGCTCATACTATAGTAGCTCACATTGCTAAGGATGGGCATCACTATATTCATCCAGATATTGCACAAAACAGATCCATTACGGTCCGAGAAGCTGCAAGATTACAGGGATTTCCAGATGATTATTATTTTGAAACTTCAAGAACACAAGCTTTTCTTCAAATTGGAAACGCAGTACCACCAATATTTAGTAGGAAAATTGCCGCTTCGGTTTCCAAACTTATGTTAAGTTAATCAGAATATTCTTAAGCAAAATTGGAGGGGAAGAATGAAATTTAGAGATGATGTAAAAAGCTTTTTGATAGAGAATAGCCCATTTGGATATATTCCAGTTCAGCGTAAGCGGGTTTTAGATGAAATTGCAGCCTTAAGTGAAAAAAGTGAATCATTTACTTACCAGTACTTAAATGAAGAATATTTTCGTGAAGTTATTATTTTAGTATGTTTAAACTTTGCTCTAAAGTGTATCGAAGAAGATGAGCAACTGAAGGTTCAAAAGCTGACAATTGGTGATCCTATAGAGTATAAGAAGCAATTTTACCTGTTTCAAGGTCACAATAATGATGGAAATTATGTTTTGAAGTCTGCGGCCAAAAGTAAAAATCCTTGTGATTTACAAGTACCCCTACAAATGCTTGAAAGATACGGACATAAAGCAAAAACAACTAAGAAACGGCGTGCTAAAGGGGTGTTGGACCAATTTGCCAAGCATTTTGGAATGGATCTTAAGGGGTTAACTGAAAATAAACAAATTGCAATCGTATTGCCCAAAAACGTATATACTGATATTTTAAGTTCTCAATTTTGGGTTGGTAATAAGAGGTCGTTCTTTGGGGAAATTTGTCCATCTTCATATTTAACAGCAGGTGGTAAGGTGCACACGGTATTACATTCGGACACGACAGAAACTTCATTTATACTATTTTCATCGAGTATTAATGAGATTGTTAATGGATTGGATGAAGATAATTTACAATTTGAAGCCGTATATGTATTTGGCAACAAATGGTTTAATGATAGCAACTTTTCGAATCTTCGGTCTTTACCTAGTTTGGCTGAGGATTTTCATTTCTCAATTGCTCTTTTTTCTAGTAATAGTGCCATTTTTAGCGATGATTCGTTAGAGCTTATAGGTGAAGAAAAATATAATCGAAATTGGTTATCTGAATATGATGAAGAACTATTAGTAAGGAGCGTCCACACAAATATAGAATTTCAAACTTGTTTAACAATAGTTACTGATTCTTGGAAGGAATATAAAAAGGATAAGATCCTAACATATTTTGCTAAGTTAATTTGGAACTCGTTACGTACCAGTACCAGTGTTGCTTCTATAAATTCGGAGGTTTTTGATAGCCAGATTAGCAAATTGGAAGAATACGGACGACTTCATAATACATTGGATATTGATGAATTAATCGATCACCTTCATTTAATGCTCCATAACAGATTTGGAGCACAGATGAAAAAATGTTTAATGAAGAGCATTGATACATATTCACGCTGTGCCCTTGTTGTTATCGATGATCTAAAACAGGAATATGAATCAATCTTTAATCGGTTTAATGTCACAACTTTTTCTTATCGGGATCAAATAACCGATGACATGTATGGTAGGTTTGATGCAATCATTCTTGTCAACCCTTATGCACATGAACGAGAAAAATGGACCCAATCCTTTTTAGCCTTAAAGGTGATAATTGTAACCCCGCAAGATTTTCTTAAACCATTGAAATGGTCCATCCAGAAAGAGATTCGTTTAATTCGGAAGTTAAATGATAAATGGAAAGTGAAAACAGACCTGCATTATGCTTATGCTGATTCACTCAGTAAATTGGCAGCCGAGATCATAAGAGGCATCAAGCATGCACAAATGCCGAAAGTACTTAGTGCAAAAGATCATCCGGATTTGGTTCAAGAGATTGAAAAAGATGAAGATGAAATTCTTTCCACTGACGAAATCTATCTAAACAAGATAAAATCTCGAGTTGCTAGATTGAGTGACAATGCTCCTGATAACACGCACGTTAATGTTCATAAAGTATTTGAACTAACTGCGGGATATGAACTTTATGGGACTGATAATGCACATCTATTTACAGTTACAGGAAATGGCACAATTTTAAAGAAACGTATAGACCTAATCTCTAAAGGTGAACAAATAATTGATTTTGAGGTTCCTTATTCGGATTCGCTTTATCGTGAGCACTTTAAAAAGATGTCTGAGCGAGTAGTGACCCCTGTTAATCTCGATGAAAAAAATGATTTTAGGTGGAAAAGATCCTTTCTTAATTACATTAATAGGAATGGATACTCCCCTGCCGTGTTAAAAAGAAAGATGGAATTGGAAGGTGCTCCTACACACGATGTTTCGTATTATGCAACTTGGTCTAACCAAGACAAGATGCCTATTCTTCCACAAACAGATTTATTTATAAGATATGTTGGGCGCTTAATTGGAGATGAAGATATTCAAAACAATTATCAAGCATTTTACCACTCCAGTGAGATCGTTAAACAAAAACTTACAGATTTAAGGGATGCCAAATTAGCCAGCCTGAATAATAAAAAGCTGGCGCAGATTGCAACGCAGACATTCTTAATTGGTAAAGTAATTTCTATAAGGGAAGTTAATGTGCCGGCAGTACCGCGATTTATGACAAATACTTTTTTGAAAGGATAAAAAATGAAAAAGAAAATTACGAGAGATGAAGAAAACGATGCAAGGACTGAATATTCAGAACGAATTAAACGATTAATATTAGGACCGGGATCAGAAAGCATCAGCCGTGATGCAGAGAGAGAAATTATTTCTGAAAACCCCAAAGTTCGTTATGTTACCGGAATCTTATATTCTGAGAAGGATTCATTCAAGGGTGGTGATGCGGATGATACTGCAGAAGTTGAAAAATCGGGTGATGCAATTGAAGATCCGGTTTCTGTAGACAATAACTTTAGAGCTAGCTCTATGGGGA
The DNA here is from genome assembly GCF_016860605.1 of Lentilactobacillus fungorum. GTDB lineage: Bacteria > Bacillota > Bacilli > Lactobacillales > Lactobacillaceae > Lentilactobacillus > Lentilactobacillus fungorum. The sequence goes on along the minus strand of NZ_BNJR01000012.1, from coordinate 224,326 downwards.
TGACTTTTTACATTAAGACAACTGCGTCGGCAGTTGAAGCTTCTATTTGTACTGCTATGTATATGAAAATTCTTAAACCCTTTATAGATATTAATAATGACCTTTTTGAGCAACTAGAACAACTTGATGATACCTCATTCTTAGAATTTGATGAAAAAGAACTTTCTGTGGCGATCAAAGGAGATACAGGAGATCAGGTGAAGGTAGCCAGAGAAAAGCTGGGTGCATATTTAAATTGCAAGTTAAATACGTTACAATCTCCAATTATTCGCGTTTTAAAGCAACTAAACCGTTTATCATATAGCTATAGTTATAACCACTCTTTTTTTCGACGTGAACCGCACATGTTTAATATCAAAATCGATATTAACGAAAATAATTTAAAAAAACAAATCGTTTCATACAAGTTAGATGATAACGAAAGCATAAATCTTGAGATTTTTGATAAAGTTCAAATTCTTAAAACAAAAAATGTTGGTGACATCAAGGCTGTTACGGTAGTTATGAAAAATTTGAATGACGAAGCGCTTTTTCAGAGTTCAATTACTGTCAATGCTCAGCAAAACTTGGAATTCTATGCATCTGAAGATGTAAAAATACCTGATTTAAAGAAACTACAAAATGAAGATGCCATGAATATTTTTCTGTATAGAAATAAAAAAACATATGCTTTGGGACACGGCGTATCAGCACAATGGCGTAAGGAGAATGGAATTGTGTCCTCAGTTTCCACAACCTATATTCCAACTTATGAATTATTGCCAACAAATACTGAAAACAAATCAATTTCTCAAAATGTTCTCGATCCAGCCAATTACATTGATGGTAATTTGAACAAACAGTTAGGGAATCTGAAAGTATTTATTAAAAAGTACGAAGAATGGATTCAAGAAACTAAAGGGAATGCCGACTTATTGCCAAAAGAATTTAAAGCGCTGGCAAATACCAATATTACTCATTGTAAAAAGAGTGTGGAGCGAATGAACGAGACTTTGGAATTCTTAAAGAATTCACCCTCTGCATTCAAGGCTTTTAATATTGCTAATGAGACTATGTTGCTCCAACGAATGAAAGATTATCAAAAAAAGGCCCGAGCATATAAAACAAAAAATTATTCAGGTGTTGATTTCTATTGGCGACCATTTCAACTGGCCTTTATCTTGAACTCACTTGAATCAGTATTGAACCCTAAGAGTAAACATCGTGGTGATCTTGACCTTATCTGGGTACCAACTGGCGGTGGTAAAACTGAGGCGTATTTATTCGCAATTGCCGCGGTAATTGCTTATCGTCGTCTTACTCACAAGCATAGTTATGAAGGTGTTACAGTAATTATGCGTTACACTTTGCGATTACTGACTGCGCAACAGTTTGAGCGGGCGTCCAAAATGATTTGTGCGCTCGAATATATTCGAAAAAATCGCAATGATCTTGGCGGCTCAGAAATAAGTATCGGGCTCTGGATTGGAGAGGGTACAGAAAATAGACTTAAGAATGCTAAAGATGATTTTAAAGAAATGCTGCGTTCCAATACAATTGAAGATGCTAAGCTGAAAAATAAATTTCAATTATTAACATGTCCTTGGTGTGGCAAGGAACATAGTATCATTCCACGTGAAAAAGACATGAAGGCTAAAATATACTGGGGTTATAAGAAAATTACAGCACATGATGAATATAATATGTGCTGTTTAACAAAGGATTGCCCATTCCATAAAGGGCTCCCAATTTATGTTGTGGATGAATCAATATATAGGGTGCGGCCAACCTTGATATTTGGAACGGTTGATAAATTTGCGCAAGTACCACTGAAAGAGGATGCACAAAAGTTATTTGGATCGGATAATCCCAAACGATATGGTCGTCCTGATTTGATTGTTCAAGATGAATTACATCTTATATCTGGACCTCTGGGAAGCATAGTGGGACTTTACGAGGCGGGATTTGATTACATTCTCCAAAGTGGGGAAAATGGTGATCGAAAAGAAGGGCCTAAGTATATCGCATCAACAGCTACAATACGAAATGCAGATGAACAAGTTAAGGGAATCTTTGATCGGCAAGTTCAATTATTTCCCCCACAGGGAATAACCGCAGGGGATAATTTTTTCGTCCGTGAGGCTAAAGAAGGTCATGGCAGAAAATATTATGGAATCATGGGAACCGGTAAGTCACAGATGACAGTTGAGGTTCATATGATAGCCGCGATGCTTCAGTGCGTCGTAGGTCTCGGTGGAGATGAGAATACCAAGACTTTTGAAGAATTGTATTGGACGATTGCCTGTTATTTTAATAGCCTAAGGGAATTAGGAAAAGCATCCTCTTTAATTCGGGATGATGTAAGAGACTATCTTCAACAATTAAAGAAAAGATTTGATACTCCAAATAGTTCATTCAGATATTTATCTGACGATAATGCAAAAGAACTTACTTCTCGGATAGCTGGAAATCAAATACCCAATATTATTAAAGAGTTGGGGATTCGTCATGATGATGCCTCTTCCGATAATAAACATAGTCATGTTGCAGTTGATACTCTCTTGGCAACTAATATGCTTTCTGTAGGTGTTGATATTTCAAGGCTCAACACAATGCTTGTAATAGGACAACCTAAGTTAACTTCTGAATACATTCAGGCCACCAGTCGAGTTGGGAGACGATCCTTGGGAGCAGTGTTTACGCTTTACAATACGATGCGAAGTCGTGATCGCTCACATTATGAAACGTTCCAAGCATATCATCAAAGCCTATACAAGTATGTTGAACCAAGTAGTGTGACACCTTTTTCTGTTCCCGCAATGCAAAAGGGTATTCCAGGAGTGTTGGTTTCGATGCTCCGTAATACGGTTGAATCGCTTTCTGGGGATTATTGTCCGCAAAGTATTCTAGATGATCAAACCAAACAATACCTAGTAAAAGTACAACATTTTCTTAGTAATCGAGTTAGAGATTCGGAGGATAAATACCATTTGTATGAAAAGGATGCTACCAACATAATGCAATCGTTTATTGCAAAGTGGAAATCACTTGCCAAAGTTGATGTTGGTAGAGAAAAAGATTCAGATTACCAAAAATTTGCGTACTACAAATATATCACTGAATCAGATAAGTATGCTGGTAATTTGTTATTGAAATCGTTTAATGACAACTCCCATCCTGAATCTACTAATGTGATGGGGAGTATGCGTGATGTTGAAGATACTTCATATGTGGAAATAAAGGGGGATATCGAAGAATGACACTGAAAAAATTTCATCCGGAGCATAATATTAGACGGTCACAAATGCTAACCCCGTTTGGGATTGGGGCATTATTTGACATCAATAACCAAACTGTTATGATTAGTGACTCAGAGTATTGGGATATGAGTCAATGTCAAAAAATTAATGATCCAAGATTACAGAGTGTAATGCATTGCAAAGGATTCATTGAACCACCGATCAGTTCCGATGATACCGAGTCAACGAGTGTTTTTGGAATTAGATTTCCAACTTGGTACCTTTCGCCAACCACACGAAAACTTCGGAGGATCACAGAATGGCGGAGAATGCTTAAACGCCCAAGTAAGAAGTTCGATGAACAACCTTTTGACCCAACGAAGATGGTTCATGAAGAACTTGTTCCAGTGAGGTTTGTTTGTGCTTGTTCAAATGGTCATATTCAAGATTTTCCATGGATTGAATGGGCACACGGAGGCGCTGCATGTAACTACCCAGATTTGGAGCTGCGAAGAGCTAACCAAACTGGATCAATTGCTGATTATTTTGTGTACTGTGCAAATTGTCATTCACAAAAAAGTTTAGGCATTATTTTTCGTCCGAGTGTGATTAACTCATATCTTGACAAAATTGGTGTTCATTGTGAAGGCAAACATTATTGGAAGAAAGATGATTCTTCTAACAAAAAATGTGACAGGAAGCTTCAAGTATTACTAAGAAGTGCAAATAATTTATATTTTCCAAATATTTCTTCGTCTGTGAATATACCTGTTAAGTTGGGAGGCTTAATGGACGCTGTTATGTCCGATGATTTGGCAAAGCAAGATTATTCGGATATCAAGATGAGGATTAGTAGGGATTCTTCAGACAGTCTTAAAGCTGTATTAAACCAAGGGATCCCTCACTTATTAATTAAGGAAATAGTTGATAGGCTTAATGCAAATAAATTTAAGACAAATGAAGATCAATTAGTTGATGAAATTGTATGCAAATTATCTCCAAGTGATGATAATCCAGATGATGATGTTAAGGTTATGGACTATCGAAGAGCTGAATTTAATATTTTATCAGGAGTCACAAAGTATGATAACAAATCTGATAAATTAAAGGAAACTATTTTTAAGAAAGAAACTCTTGTTAACTCTGGGTTGCCTAACGTAGTAACTAATGTATCACTAATACACCAGTTAGAAGTTGTTAGTGCTTTGAGAAGTTTTAGTCGACTAAAGCCTACTGATTCCGATAGTATGAAAGTGATTCTTCAGACAGAAGGTGAAAATACCGAATCCTCAAACGAAGTCCCTTTGATTCGTGGGGATGGTTATTATGTTGGCATGGCATCACGCGGTGAGGGAATTTTTATGTCGTTAGACACCAAGAAAGTTTCTTCGTGGTTAACAAAAATAAAAGGATCTTCAATATCAGATAGAATTTATAATAAAGTGAATAATAAAGGAGTTTTCGAAGATGATAAGAAGTATATAACTCCTGATTATTATCTGCTGCATACTTTAAGCCACATTCTTCTTCGAGAATTAAGCATTTCCAGCGGATATTCTTCAACGGCTTTAAAAGAAAGACTTTACTACTCCAATGAACCTGGCAAAGAGATGTATGGGATCTTGATTTATACATCAAGTTCTGATTCGGAAGGTACATTGGGCGGATTGGTGAAGCAAGGAGCTCCAGAAAAGCTTAAATGGGTATTATCTGCAGCCATTGAAAAGGCAAAATGGTGCAGTTTTGATCCTATTTGTATCGAAAGTGATGGGCAAGGCAGTGACTCATTGAACGCTGGTGCATGTCATGCATGTGCATTGGTTTCGGAAACAAGTTGTGAAAAACGTAATCAATTTCTTGATCGTGGTGTGTTAATTGGAACTTTGAATAATCCTCATTTGGGCTTTTTTTCTGACATGGAGTAATTTGGTGGGATTCAACTGAAAAATTGAGTCCAATTTTTCAGTTGAAGTGCAACATTGGGAATTGTGCCATTTAATCCGGATAAAAAGGCTACGGGGATCTATTGTTTCCAACATTTTACAACCGTTGCTGACAGATGATATCATTATAACTCTAATCGGAATATTGAATAGTAGTAAGTAGCTGCCAAAAAGACATCCTCAACATAAAAAGTCAAAGCTTGGATTTTTAGGTGAAAAAATTGTTTTAAATCACGAAATTAACAAGGTTCAGAAGGAGTTTCCAAATTTAAATATCAAAAAATACGTTAAGCATTCTTCAGTTGACGAAGGAGATGGCCTTGGATATGATATTCAATCAATTGACAAGAATAAGGATCCAATATATATAGAAGTGAAAAGTACAGGCGGTAAAGTGAAAAGTACAGGCGGTAATAGTTCCCAACCATTTTATTTAACGAAACGAGAATTAGAAGTCTCAAGGAAATATCAAAATCAATATGTTTTGGTTCGTTTGTTTGATTTAAACCGAAAGGACTGGCCGTATATTAAGTATTACAAGTTAGTGGGAGCTCTTGACTCTAGTACACGGGTGAATTTAACGCCTACTTTTTTTCAAGTTAGCTTGTATTAAATTGGACTTTGTATTAATCCGGACTCCTACTACAATTTAGAAATATAGTTTTGGCATGATATGGATTGTTAGAGATCTTTCTTGATTGTATTATAAATCCAGTAATTTATTCATAGCAATATACTATTATTAAATCAATAATGGACAGATTGAATTATCGCTTGGAGGATTGCAAACATGCAGTATGATCAACTAATCAAAGAACTAACCGACTTCCGAGACAGTCGAGGCTGGAATCAATATCACACATTACCAGCTTTAGCTCGTGCGATTGGAATCGAATCTGGCGAACTAAATGAGTTGTTCTTATGGGATATGGAAAAAGATGATAGATTTTCTGATAAGCAGAAGCATGATATGGAGCTTGAGCTTGCTGATATTTTAACCTATTGCTATTACATGTGCGATAAGCTTGGGGTCAAGCCAGATGACATTGTTCAAGAAAAGTTAGACATAAACAAGAAGCGTCATTGGAAATTTGATGAATAATATTGAAGGGTGTTTGCGATGAGTGATATTGGATATCCGATAATCGAAAAAGTTAAATACGATTCTCATGCTGCTAGTAATCTAGAAGATATGATTGCGGGGGATAAGCTGAAGCATAAACTGCTTGTAGAGTATCCGACTGTGTATGTAATCTGCTCACCCATAAAATCAGGCGGTTATAAAGTTTATGTTGGTGAAACCAACGATATTGAACGAAGAACTGAACAGCATTTAAACGAAGATCCCAAAGTTAGAGATGATTGGCGGGAACTTTCAAAAACTAACGATGCTGAAATGTTTGTCATCGGACACGATCACTTTAACAAATCGTTAACGCTAGATATTGAAAACCAAATGATGCTTTTTATGCTTGGTGTTCCTGACGTCAAACATTTAAATAATCGACGCGAAAATGAACAAAATGAGTACTATACCTCAGATGAAAAAGATAAAATCTTCTCGAGAATTTGGCGTAAACTTCGTGGGTTTAATCCAGACTTATTTCCTGTAGAAAGGATTATCCGGGATTCTGCCATTTTCAAGGCATCGCCATTTCATAATTTAACAACTGAACAAAAGAACGCACGTGACCTAATTATCGATCGAGTTATTGATGCCTTGTTATCGAAGAAAACCGGTCAGCTTATTTTAGTGGAAGGTGAGGCTGGCTCAGGCAAAACTGTACTGTTGAGTACGATTTTTTATTTAATTAGCACCTTAAAAAATGATGGAAGCATCCTTCGTCAAGGATTTGATAACCTAAAGAACTATGTCTTGGTTAATCATGATGAGCAGTTAAAAGTTTATGAAGATATTATCAATAAACTGAATTTGAATTATAAGAATGATGATGTTGTTAGCAAACCGACTCACTTCATTAATACTCATGACGAAAGCAATCCTGCTGATGTTGTACTGGTTGATGAAGCACATTTACTGTGGACGCAGGGGAAACAGGCTTATCGAGGCAAAAATCAACTAGATGATATTCTTAAACGGGCCAGAATTACTGTAGCAATTTTTGATCGAAATCAGATTTTGAAAACCGAGGAATATTTAGAGCCAAAACAGATTCAAAATTTGGAAGAAAAAGCGATGGAAAACAATAATTTGATTATGTTAAGTAATCAGTTGCGAATTCACGCTAACCAGCAGACGATTGATTGGATCAGAGATATTACCGATAAGAAGATTATCAAGAAAATTCCTGAGGATAAAAATTATGATCTAAAAATATTTGATGATGCTAAGGAAATGTATCAAGCTATCCGCGAAAAAGCTTTAGGGGATCAAAAGTCGGGATTATCTAGAATCCTAGCGACCTTTGATTGGAAATATAACAGCAAACGAAAACCTGATAACGGGGATTACTGGATGGTGACGGCCGGTGATTTGTCATTACCTTGGAACTTGCAGCTTAAGCAAAAAGGGCGATCACTGAAAAAACTAGCATGGGCTGAGCAGTCGCAAACTATTGATGAAGTTGGCTCAACGTATACTATTCAAGGATTCGATTTAAATTATTGTGGTGTCATTATTGGACCATCTGTTAAGTATCGAAATGGACATGTTATTTTCGATCCAGATGCCAGTGAAAATACTAACGCAATTCGCAATCGGACATTACAAGATGGAAAAAAACGTAAAGTTGCCAGTCAATTGCTGCCTAATGAGTTGAATGTTTTGTTGACCCGTGGGGTTAATGGACTTTATATTTATGCGGTGGATGATGAGTTAAGGGAAGCTTTGCTTAAAGCAGAACTATGTAATTAATATAATGAGTGGTGAAGATAATGTCTATAGTTGATGTTTGTTCCGTTATTTCGTTAATGTTTGTTGCTTTAACATTCTTATCGCAAATACGTAATAATAAAAAGCAAGCTGCTACGCATATTTCAACGTGGATAGGAGATGGTGAAGGGATTAAGAAAAGCTGCGTAGTTTCTAATGATAACCAATTTCCAGTTTATAATGTGATATCATTTATGGTTCCAAATGATTATTCAGAAAAGTCATCATTACAAATCTTAAGATATATCCAAAATTATAACCTGCATTTTTCAAAAGATTCTGAAGATTTAAATAGTTCTATAAGTGAAAAAGAGAATATGGTAGAGCGTACGGGTGGCAATCCTGATTTAAGTGAATGCCGTAATATGTATTATTATGAAATCTTTTCCCCTGGTTCAAAAGAATATTTTTTCGAAGATAGTCATGGGATGGGCAACGAACATAAGGTACCCGGGATTTTTTTTACAGATAATCAAAATATTCAGTGGTACCGTGATATACATGGAGGATTGAGGCGCAAAAAGTATATCCGCGCAGCAGTTAAAGCCGCAATCATATTTCGACATGTTTAAAATAATTCAGTACTAATAATAAAGTTATCGATATTTTTTATGGATCATTAATGAAAGGTTACCAATTAATCGGAAAGTCATTCGAAAATTAAAGAATAACTTTTATTTTCGTCAAAAATCACTTTCTACTAAAAAACGCCCCACATAAACGAACTGATTCTCGTTTACATAGGGTGTAATTTCTTAACTCCAAACAAGCATGCAAAAATTATTAAATCGTATTCTCCCCACTCCCCCACTCATCCTTCGCCTCAAACGGCACCGCAGTCTGCTTCGAAATAAAACTAAAGTAACTCATCCCATCTTTCCACTCACGCGGATCCCCCCACGTAAGCGAACGCAGGTTCCTGTTGTCATAAGTGAAGGCATACAGGATCTTTTTCTTAATATCATAGCCAGCGGTGTACTGAGTCCAAGCGACTAAGGTGTTATCATCCGCATTAATTCTTAGAGAACCTTTCGGTGTATTGACCGCCGTCAGCAATTGATACAGCTGGTTCAAAGCTTCATCGTCATCTACTTCAGTCGAAAGTAGCTTAGAGAAGGCTGCCCGCAAGAATCGTGACTCTGGCTTATAATCAGCTGGAATTCCAACTAATCCGCTAGTTGATTCGCCTAATTTAATTTGCTCAATTGGCTCATCAACTTGATAGGTGTAACTACGATTTGTCGTTCTTTCCAGCCAAGTTTTGAGGTTATTAAGGTGCCAATCAAATGTAGGAGCGTTGGTAAAGACGCCGACCGGGTTCTCAAAGATCCTAAAGCTGTTTTCCACAGAAGGTTCAACAACAATCGATCGCCCCGTCTCATCTTGGAACACACAGTGTTGTGGGACTGACATCCCCATCATTGGCCCCGGCTCATTGGTAATTCCGATGTCATTGCCGAGGTTCTTTTTAATATCATCCAAGCTTTTATAATGCGTTAGTATCCACGTACATAATTCTTCACCACGAATGGCAACTTTTCCGGCTGCGGTAATTTCTTTTGTGGGAACATATTTATAGAAGTGATCAAAGTAAAACGAACCACCGCAGATACCATAATCATTGATGCCATCCAGCAGCACCGGCGATTTGTGAATGTCTTTTGCCCAGACAATGCCCATCACGTTTGTTTGGGTTTTAAAGGGGGTGAAGGTTGCCGTAAATTCGTATCCCTTAGTGATCTTGACTCCGGAGTATTCGAAATGCTGCTCAAAATCTTGGGTTCTCGCCCAATAAGGGTTACCTTGCCTGCTAATTAATTCAATTCCTGTACATGCCATTGTGCGGCTCCTTTCCGAAGGTTGCATTGAAATATCATTTCCAATGACTAATTCTCCAATTCATCAACTGCAACGTGTTTCTTAGCGGAAGGCATCATCGCAATTCCAGCACCAATCAAAGCGACCAAAGCACCCAGAACGGTTACGGTATAGACTTGTGCTCCTAATTGAGGAATTAGCCAATCAATCAAAACGGAACCGATTAACTGGCCGGCGGTTGATGCCAATCCTAGTAACAGGAGTCCCAAGCCTCGAACCAATAAAGCCATCAAAGCGATGGAAAGCAAGCCCAGTGGGCCGCCTAAATACATCCACCAGGCGGTTGGTAAACTAAAGGACACGTCGCCCATGAGAACTCGAACTAAGAGAACACCTCCCAGAACACAGAAGCCAATAATAAAGTTCCAAGTGATTGAAACTAACATCGAACCCGTTTCTTGGGCCACGGCAGAATTACCAGCTGGTTGCCACCCTGCCAATAAACCAGCAAGAAAGGGTAAAATAGCTAATGCAATAACCTTGGGGGCTTCCCAGTTTGGTGAGACCACTAGGATGGTTGCTACAATGGCAAGAATTGCGCCAAGAATTCGAGGGAAATTAAAATATTGCTTTTCTGGAACGCCGATTCCGAGGCGATCACACATTAACCCAGAGATAACCATGCCTGAAATTAAGGTTGTCTGAAACGTTGCGACCCCAAGAACGGATGCAGAAGCACCTTCGGAAAAGACAACCATGGCGCCACAAATCCCGGCAATCCAGTTCCACCATGGGATTTTTTTAGCGGCAATTTTATGGGGAATGGCGGCAAATTGCTTTCGAGTTGAATGACGCGCCAAAATAATAATTGCCATCACGACCAGACCGGAGCCAAATGAGACGACTGCCGAGGCATTCCCGTCTTTCAGTAATTTCCCAACTTGACCATTGACGGCGGACTGCATCGGGGACAGCATGCCTGCCAAAATAGTTGCAATTACTAACAATGGTACAACAACAGTCTTTTCAGTTTTTTTCAAATTATTTGTCGATGGTTGTTCATTCATGATTATTACCCCTTTCGATAATAGTGAGCGGAGCAAAGCGGTTAGAAAATGCCAGGTAGGCCAGCGTTTCACGGCCGTCGGAGTGTAAGGTTCCTCAGACAGAAACTCCCGGGCTTGGAATTTGTGGCTGAGGTACTTACGCGCAGATCCCTGCTTTGTGCAGTTGTCCTAAAATAGTGAGCGGAGTCAGGCGCTTAGAAACCGCCAAATAGGCTAGGCGTTTCACGGCCGTCGGAATATAAGTCTCCTTTAACAGAAATTCCTGGGCTTGGGATTTTTGTTGAAGGTGCTTATATGGAGGTTTCTGCCTGACGCAGCTGTCCTAAAACGGTGAGCGAAGCCAAGCAGTTAACACCCAACTCAACAAACGCCTTGATTGGCAATTCTCAATTTAGATCTTTTAAGCGAGGCGTTCATGTGCGAGACTTTGCAGTGCTCACAAGCAACATACTTAATCAAATTAACCGACTTATCTTAACGTTAGTTAACTAACGGCTACTAATTTACCAGCTAGCCAATTAATGCAGCGGGAGAAAAATTCGCCATAATGGTTCCAAGCCATAAAGTCTTGAGATGCCCAGTGGGGGGCAATATCGGTTCCATAAGCTAACGTTCGGCCACTGCCAGCCTTACCAGTTACCAAGAGGGGGGTATCATTTGCTATCATCAAGACCTGGCTGTCTGGCTTGGGTTCAATGTCTTGGTAACCCAGAATAACCGGGAATGGGCCTAAGTCGGTTGTGATCGAGTTAGCGACTTTTTGAACGGGGTGGACACCTTGGGGGGCTTCAATTCGATCATCATAGGGCTTAACGCTTACGGGTAAGATGTCTTCAATTGGTGAGCCGTGGTAATGAGCCTTGCCTTCAAAGCCACTAAACGATAAGTAGCCTCCCGCCATCATTAATGCGCCGCCGGCTAGAACCCATTGCTTTAGCAGTTCAAGCCGATTAACGGCAGGGTTGCCCCCAGCGAATACCCCATTGGATAAGGTAAACGAATTTGAACCGATGTCAGAGAGAAGAACGACGTCATATTGGTTGAGTTCTGCCATTGTCCATGGAAATTTTTCAGGAACGTCGTGAGCCTTTAAGTGAGTGACCGTGTGGCCGAGTTCCTTCAGTGAATGTAATAGGGCTTCACACCCAATTTCTAATTTAGTACTTGTAAAAGAATCATATCCCTTATATTCAGTTGTGGTTGAAATCCATGATTCGCCAGCTAACAGTATTTTTGCCATTTGAAGCGATCCCTCCTAAAGTTGTTTGAGAAGTTTGGTCTAGAAACAAAGGGCCCTTTCCCGTCAGAATTAAAAACAAGAAACAAACTCATGAATCGTTTGATAAAGCGCTTTATCAAACGAGTAAAGAAAAATGCGTCATATGATCACGCCTTCTTCAAATGTAGAATACCATGTTTTAAATGAATGTCAACTTACATTACATTAATAAAATGTAAGCGGAACCATTTATTAAAGCGAAAAGCCTTGCTACATAAGGGATTAGAAATATCGATAAGATAAAGCGCTTTATCAAGAAAAATAAAAAATCGTGTCAAAAAATTGTGTAAGATTTTATGACACAACTAAATAAATTTAACGGATTTTCTTCTGATTAAACGAGGTTGAATAATAATTTTCTCTGTCACATCGTGCTTTCCTTTGATCTTTTTTAGAAGCATCTTAATGGCATCTTCGGACATTTTTTCTGCATCTTGGTCGATTGTCGTTAACGGCACCTCAATAATTTCGGTGTAGGGTGTATTATCGAACCCCACCATTGAGAAGCGATTAAAAATGTCTACGCCCTGTTCCTTGGACCACTTAATTAAACCAAATAGCATCAGGTCATTGGAACTTAAAATGGCAGTAATGGCCGATTGTTTTAAAATTTGTGGCGCTAGTTGATAGCCGCTGTTACTAGAGTAATCACCTTCAAAAACAAGCGCTTTTCGGAATGGCAATTGGTTTTTTTCAAGGCCTTTTTTGTAACCCTGATAACGTTCCTGAGCATTAACCAAATGATCTTTTCCCTTGATAAAAGCAATATTTCGATGACCATGATCAATTAGCTCTTGAGTAGCCATCATAGCCCCTTCAACATTATTGAAATTAACGTAGCTAATGTCCATATCGGTGCTGGCATTTAATAAAATAATTGGTTTACCAGCGTTTTTGAACATTGTTTCAACTTCGGCTTGATCAGCCGAAAAGAATTCACTTGAAGGCACCAACAAGATACCGTCGACTCCTCGCGAAATCATATTTTCGATGGCCTGTTTTTCACCGAGGTAGGAATTACCGCTGTCAACGAATAACGTGAAATACCCATTCTGACGCAACTGGCGGTTAATGAACTGGGTCAATTCCGTAAAAAAAGGGTTAGTAATGTCTGGAACGATTAAGCCGATATTATAGCTAATTTGTTTACTAAGGAGCACGGCAGCCGAGTTGGGCTGATAATTCATTTCTTTGGCGATTCGCTTAATTTCCTGTTTTTTTTGAGTAGAAATTCGTGATTCCTTGTTGTTTAAAACCAACGAAACCGTTGTTAGTGAAACGTTGGCTTTTTTGGCGATGTCTTTCATCCCATATTTCAATGGCTGGTCCCTCCATTCAAGGCAAGGTAACAACAACTTGTTAAGTGGCGTCACCCTATCAAAAAATTTTCTATGACTAATCATACTCATATATCTGCAGTTGGACAACTGAAGTCAATGTCATGAGTCGACATCGATACCAGCCGTACAAGCATGGTGATCTAACCCACCTTAATTGAGTTGCTTGAGTAGTAATCATTACTGATAGAATCGCTTTTTAGCTTTGCGGCGATGGTTGCTTTTTCAGATTAAACGCTTTATCATCTAATAACATTAGAATGTTTTTAATTTTAGGGGTGATATTCTCATGCAGATTAAGCAAATTATTGGTAAAGCGGTCAATATTCAGTTGACGCAGCCGTTGAAGGTGACGTTTGGCGAGATTCAATCCGTTGAATCGTTAATGATTAAAATAACGACTGACACCGGTTTAATCGGGTACGGTGAGGCCTGTCCGTTTGAACCAGTAACGGGTGAGTCAATCGAAACTGAAAAAGTAGCCTTGACGGCGGTCTCTAAAGCCATTACAGGTGAAAATCCGCTTTGTATCGAGCGCGTTCATTCACTAATGGATAGCCAAACTGTTGGCCACACAGCGCTAAAGGCGGGAATTGACATTGCCCTTTATGATTTAATGGGCAAAGCAGCCAACTTGCCGATCTATCAGCTGTTAGGCGGCAGTGATAATCAAATACATACAGACATCACAATTTCAATTGATGAGCCGAGAAAGATGGCCAATGAAGCAGTTGATTATGTCAGTAAAGGCTTCTCGGCGTTAAAAGTCAAAACCGGAATTGATCAGCAATCCGATGAAGAAGCAATTAGAGAAATTCTAAATGCAGTTGGGAATAAAGCGTTAGTCAAGATTGATGCCAATCAGGGCTGGAACGCTAAGCAAACGATCAGAATTCTTAACGAATTTCAAAATACGCAACTCCAAATCGTCGAACAACCGCTGCCTTATTGGCAACATGAGGAAAATAAAGTGATCAGAAGTGCGATTATGCAAGACCTAATGTTAGACGAGAGTGTTCACACGCCTAGCGATGCCTACCAGGTCATTAGTAATGGCGAAGCAGATATTGTGAATATTAAGCTAATGAAATCAGCTGGGATTTTTGGTGCAGAGGGGATCAACAAAGTAGCCGAAGCGGCTGGAATTAGGTGCATGATTGGTTGTATGGCTGAAACCAGATTGGGAATTTGTGCGGCCGCTCATTTTGCGGCCGCTCACCAAAACGTTGCCTTTTGTGATCTTGACAGTTTTTTGATGTTTAAAGAGCCGGATTGGTTGAGTGGCGGTTTCACCAACGAGGGTGGTCTGTTAACGTTAAGCGACAAACCAGGTTTAGGAATGACAATTAACATTTGAGGAGGAAGTTATTCATGAAGAAAAAATTAACAATTGCGGCGATGTTGGCGACCACCTTGCTGCTAGCAGCCTGTGGCAAACAGAGTACCAGCCAAAGCAAAAAGACGGCCACCTTTGGGTTAAATACAGAAGTGGCCTCGCTTGACACATTGAAGGCGCAAGATCCAAATAGTTTTGACGTTCAAGATGCTTTGGTGAGTGGGTTGTATCGAATGAACGCCAAGGATCAAGTTAAGCCGGATATTGCCAAAGGAATGCCGACAAAGAGTAATGGTAATAAAACTTACACGATTAATTTAAGACATAATGCTAAGTGGTCAAATGGCGCTGCAGTGACGGCCAACGATTTTGTCTATGCTTGGACGCGCGGGGCTAATCCGGCTACCAAAAGTAATTATGCTTATATTATTCAAACGATTGTTAAAAACGGCGATAAAATAGCAACCGGCAAGATGAAGCCAAGCAAGTTGGCAGTCAAAGCGCTTGGCAAGTACCGCCTGCAGGTTACTTTACAAAAACCGACGCCATATTTTACGTCGCTATTATCATTTAATCCCTACTTCCCCCAAAACCAGAAGTTTGTTGAAAAACAAGGAAATAGCTATGCAACTTCGCCAAAGACAATGCTATCTAATGGTCCCTTTAAGCTGAAAAGTTATCGTCAAGGCACTAGCAGTTTTTCGCTAACCCGAAATAAAAACTACGTTGGTCCCGTTAAACCCAGGCTGAATCAACTTAACTTTAACATTATCAAGGATGCCCAAACTGGTTTGAGTCAGTACGAAGGCAAGAAGCTGGATATGACGTTCTTAACGGGTAATCTGGTTAAAAATAACCAAAACAAAGCGGGCTTTAAGACCATTCCGAACTCAATGGTGACTTATCTCGAATTTAACTTTAAGAAGGGCACAAATAATGATTTCCGCAATAAGAATTTCCGAACAGCAATTGCAAATGCTGTGGACACGAAGCAGTTAGCCACAAAAATTCTTCAAGATAAATCGTCGCCATTAACGGGTTACATTCCCCCTAAATTTGTTAAGAACACAGCAACCGGTAAAGATTTCCGGGCAGAAGGCGGCAAGTTGGCTGTTCCAAATAAGAATCTAGTTCAGGCGAACTGGCAGAGGGCATTGAAACAATTTAATAAGCGGCAGATTACTATTCAACTATTAGTTGACGATGAAGATTGGCAGAAGACAACGGCTCAGTATCTACAATCCGAGTTGCAATCACAACTCAAAGGTTTGAAGATTGAGATTCGGTCATTGCCGCAACAACAAGAGCTCGGTATGATTGCCCAGGGTAAATTCTAGATGGCGCTTGCCCAATGGGGACCCGATTATCAAGATCCAAATACCTACTTGGCCAATTTTATAACCGGCGGCCGGACGCAGTTTAGTGATACAAAGTATGATAAGTTCATGAGCCAGGCAAACGGTCAGTTCGTTAATAACCCGGCCAAACGATTCCAAGCACTCCACCAAGCAGAACGACAACTCGTTCAAGTGGATAAAGCGATTGTACCGCTTAATCAGCAAGTATACTCAATTTTACAAAATCCCAAGTTGAAAGGTGTTCAGCATCACATGGTTGGTGCGCCGTTCACTTATGCAACTGCTTATTGGAAGTGATTTAATTGAAATTTGATTATTACCAAACCGGTATTAAAGAAGCAACTTTTTCGATTGAGGGCACAAGCATTCAAGTGCGAAAAAATGCGGTAGATGGTGAGTGGCAGGCTTTTGAGGGTGAGGTTGAAGCGGATTACACCGATAGATTGCACTTCAATTTAAGAGAAGCTGTTGAAAAACTTGTAGACAAGCCGGAATTATCCGCAAAGTTACGGGCGGGTAACCAATTTACCACTCAAACTGGCGAGAGTTATCAACCAACGTCTAACAAGCACCTGTGGATTCAACGAGAGAAGAAGCCGGCCGTTAACCTGATTGTTGATGACGGCCACCTTGTTGGACTGCAAGTGGCAGTTCGAAATATGGGAACGGTACTGATTCAACCAGGGTATGAACAAGCAACCGTGCTGGCAGATTGGCAGCGAGCCGGCCTGCTACTCACGACGCCGCTTGAAATTAAGCCTCATTTTAAAGCGATGGTGCCAATGAGGGATGGCGTCGAATTAGCAACTGAAATCTTTATTCCTGATGATGGCAAGAAAACTCACAGTGTGATTTTGGGTCGGACGCCATACGGCCGCCAAATGTTCTATCGCGATTATGAGCGCTTTGTCCAACGGGGCTTCGTGGTCGTTCTTCAAGATGTTCGCGGGCGCAATGACTCACAGGGTGATTGGCTGCCAATGTATTACGAACGCGAAGATGGCCAAGATACGATTGAATGGATTGCCAAGCAGGAGTGGTCTAATGGCAACGTCGGCATGATCGGCGGTTCATATGGCGGCTACGTCCAATGGGCGGCCGCCTCGTCTGGCACCCCTCATCTAAAAGCGCTGGTTAGTATTGTGACAGCTGGTGGCCCCTTTAATGACACAATTTATAAGAACGGCGCGCCAATGTCGGGCAGTTTGGCCTGGTTCTTTTCGACTGCCGAACGGCAATTTCACCCGGAGAAGATGCAGCGGGATGATTGGGATGAGCTCATGCGCATTCGTCCTTTAAACATGATTCCGGTAGTTGGTCTGGGACACGAAATCCCGGGGTTCTCTGAGTTTATGAAGCATAAAAAGTATGACGCATTTTTGGCACAAATGGACTGGAAAACGCGAGCAGATCAAATTAACGTGCCAGCGCTAATCCAAAGTGGTTGGTTTGATGATAATGGTGTTGGGACGACCGAGGCAATTCGGGTAACTGATCGGTATCCAAGCGGCCAACGAAAACTAATTTTAGGGCCATGGGTACACAGCGGGAACGCCCAATATGATTTAGGTCCGGTTCATTTGGGTGAACATGCCCTGCGCTTTGATATTGATTTGCAGCACGTCAGGTGGTTTGACCACTTCTTGAACGGCGTTGATAACGGAATTAATGAGGAATCGCCCGTTGATTACTATACGTTAAACGCGGACAAGTGGCGACATGCTGAACAATTTCCACCTAACAAGCAGTCGACTAGTTGGTACTTGGATTGTCAAAAAGGAACGTTGCTATCAGAAAAGCCAACATCACGAAGTACGGCTGGGTTCGGTTATGATCCAAAGCAGCCAACTCCACATTTGATTGATGTCTCTCAAAATGAACTGGAATTTCCGAATGACTATGCAAAAGTTGAAAATCGGGATGATGTGCTAACCTTTACTAGCGAACCCTTAACGAAGGAATTGACCATTACGGGTTGGTTTAAAATCGTCTTTTATGCCAGCTCATCGGCTGTGAATACGGATTGGGTTGTCCGGTTAACGGATGTCTATCCTGATGGCCGTTCAATTAATATTGATGATGGTGTGATGAATGCGATCTTTTTTGATGGACAGGATAAGCCAAAATTACTGAAACCCGGAAAGGTTTATCAGTTTGAAGTCGAAACGCAAAAGACATCCATTCAACTAGCTCCTGGCCATCGTTTGCGACTAGACATTGCGAGCGCAGCAAATAATTTAGTGTTCCCTAACACCAATACAGAGGCCGGAGCTGATGGCAACCACCCGGTTGTAGCGCACCAGGTGATTTATGGGGGTGGGGAGTATCCGTCGCGGATTATGTTTAATCGAGATTAAGAATTAGATACAATCAAAAAAATGACATACAGTTATGTTAACTAGTGGTTAAATTAACATAACTGTATGTCATTTTTGATAGTTATTGATTAATATAAATTAATGAACCTTTTTAATCATCAAGATCAGAATTGCTCCCACCAAGCACATAATTCCTGCAGCTGGAAGCATCATGCGATAGCCAATTGCGCCAATAATCATCGAAGCAACAATAGGGCCAAAAACCTGACCAAGTGAATTAGCGAGGTTTACAATTCCTAAATCTTTAGCAGCACTATTGGGATTCGGTAAAACGGTTACATTTAGAGCCTGGTCAACGGAGTTATACATTCCCATGGCTGCACCGCTTAAACCGGCATACACGAACATGGTCCAAGGCGCTGGATCAATTGCTGGAACAGCGACACCAAGCCCCATCACCAGTGTCGAGATTGCAACTAAAAGTTTTAGACTGTGAAATTTGTCAGCAAGGGGTCCACCAATAGTGGCAAACGCTACACCTGCTACAAGTAAAATAATAGACATGATGGAGAGATTGTGAGTAGCATTAGCGTCAGATAATTTCATGTAATCTGTAAATATATATAATTGATAACCAGTAATAATGAATTGAGCTGAAACAAATAGTAGTTTACCAATAACAGCCAAGTAAAAATCTCTAATATCACCGTGGATTGGAAAAGAAAAGGCCTCTATTAATTCAGATCCATGTAGTTTTGTAACAGTTTCTCCTTTATTGCTACCATTGCCAACAAGAAACAATCCAACTAAGGTGAAGACGATTTCAAAAACCATAAATATATAAATACCATTATTAACATTAGTAATATACTGTGAGGCAATCATAGTTCCAACTGGAGTTCCAATGTTCATGCCAACACCGTAAAACGCTGAAATTGATCCTCTATACTTCTCGGGTGCTTTATCTGCAATGAAGGCAACTAGTGGCGCAACCATCATATTTAATGCCACTTGAAAGAGTGACCAGTTGATAATAATTCCAGAGATAGTGGTAACTTTGGTTAGAAAGTAAAAGCAAACAAGGGTACTAATCATTCCCAAAAATATCCATGGATTTCGTTTGCCCCAGCGGCTGGTTGTTCGATCGGACAGGGCCCCTTCAATGATATTGGCAATCGTGGCTACTACCATTGCAATTGTTGCCAGTAAAGCAACAATTTGAACTTTTTGATTGGGAGCTATCTGCTGAATTTTCGCAGGCAATAATGTCGAATTAACTCCTAGATAAGGGACTAACCATCCCAACAAGCCAAAAAGCAGTCCAAATCCCAAGCGATAGGGGAACTTAGATGCGGTATTTGTTTCGTTTTCCATAATATAATCCTCCTCGTATTACTAAAAATGCATGCTGTTGTGCTATTCGTCGTATTAAAATGACAATATTTACAAAAAGATTCTTACTAGCGCAAGTATTGAGTCTCAGTCTTCCTAGCAAGAATCTTCTTGTAATAATCGATATTGTTATTAAGAAATTTTCAATATTTGATTGTTAATTATTAGAATCTTAATAATCTAATTTGACCATAAAGTTTCACTGGCAGCTTTACCGGATACAAACGGCCCAGGAATCGTTGAAATACCACGATGATTTCCGAAGTAATCTTCATTAAAGATAATGTCGTCACCTTTAGGCGTTTCGTAACGTTGTTCTGGTTCAAATGCTTTTCCTAGCGTATTAGTCGTGATAATGCCTCCGAAGTAGTCACCAATAAGGTCATATAAGTTAGTTTTAATTGTGACCTTGTTATTGTCGGACACGAGATCGAATGTAACCTGATCGCTGGTATTAACCAGATTATCCGTTTCTTTCTTCCAAGCTTTGGCACCGTTAAAGTACATATTACCTGCTGCCCAAACCGGCAAATGACCAAAGTGGGCACTCATTAAGTCCCACATGTCGTTTTCTTTTGTAATCGTACCGTCAAATTTCTTGAATTGTTCATACCATTCGTCATAAGTTGGATAATCATCAAAGCCGTTGGTCCCGACTTGTTCTGTATCTTCAGCTTCTCTATCAACAAGCGTTTCTTCTCCGGTTTTTTCAACTGGCCAGTTCTGAATGAAAATATTGTTATAAAAGCGATCATCACCGTGCAAAATGGTCATAAAACCAGCGACTTCAGTTCTGTGAGGAATATGATAAGGCGTGAATCTGGGTTGGTTCTTGCCGTCCACAAAGAAGTCCGTATTGGCACCAATTGAAGTAATTGACCCCAGCATCAAGTTGTGAACACAAGCAACTCCCTCCGTTGCAAGTCTTAGGGAGGCTTTGGATAGTAGTAAATTATTATCGATTAGAGTTGGACCGTGACCAACTTCAACAAAAATATCTTGGCTTTGCATTGCACCAACAATTCGTGTCGCTGTCCCGTCTGGCGCATAGTTGTGATCTAACAGATTTTGAGTAATCCGGGTTCCCTGAGCTTCCCAGTCAGTCCAAATCCCCATTGTGCAGTCATGAATATGGTTGCGGCGAATAATCACATCAATTGCGGCGTGCATTTTGATACCGGCAATTTCGGCGCCAGCCAATTCCTGCATGTTGTTAATATCGTGAATATGATTGTCTTCGATGATACTAAAGACACCACCTTGGCGGCCGACAATCCCGTCTTGTTCACAGTGATGAATGTTGCAACGTCGGACAATGTGGTGACCGATATTTTCTTTCAGCCAACCATGGTATTGACCACGACAAACCGCGTCTCGTTCCATTTGGGTTGGACTCTTAACATGTTTATATGTGAAGTATTGATCGTTATCGGGATCGCGATATTTCCCAAGTGAAATCCCGGCACAACGGCTATGGCTGATTTCGCAATCTTCAATAATCCAGTTCTTTGCCCAGTGGGGACCAATCATGCCATCTTGGTAAGAAGCTGGAGGTGCCCAAGTTGTTGCCGCTTTGTTGATTTTAAAGCCACTAACCGTAATGTTATTAATGCCCGTTGCTTGAGGCATGAAGACTTCGCGGCGGACGTTGATTTCAACATCTTCTTTATTTGGATTTTGCCCTTGAAAGTTAGCGTAGATAATGGTTTCGTTGGCCTTATCATCTTGTTCCGTATACCACTTATAGATGGAATTCTTTCGCTCCCACGAACGGGCATAGACTTTTGCGTCGATGCATGCTTGTAGAGAGGCAGCTTCATAGAACTGGCGGTCGTTCATATACACGGCACCGGTATGTTTATCGACCGGGCCAAAATACCAATCGCCCATGACAAAGGTTTTATAGGGGTTGTAATCGCCAAAAAGACTATTATTAATCCGGCAAATCCAAACGTTGTCTTGATATTGCTTCCAGGTTGTCACTCGTTCAGCCCCAGTGATCACGGCGCCTAGTGGTTCAACGCTGCGGTAAGTAATCCGAGCTTCATCAGTGCCACCGTTAATTGGGTTAACATATTCCCGGTAAGTTCCTGGAAACACCAAAACGTCATCGCCAGGATTGGCAATTTTTGCTGCCTCATTAATTGATTTGTAAGGGGTTTCTTTAGTGCCGTTGCCGTCACGTACCGCGGCTGCATTAACATAAATTTTCACAACAAATTCCTCCTCGTAAAAAATTTTAGATATACCTTTTAGCCATTTTGAGTTGGCGTAGTAAACGCTTACAAGAAACAGTATAATTAAGCAGTATTGAAATGACTTTAAAAAATATCCGACTTTTTGAATAATTATTAAGGAGGAGTTAAAGCTATGACACTCGAACAGCTATACATAAGTTCATTGAACGTTCCGGCAATTGAAATAAAAATGGTTAATCAAAGACCAAATATCGAATTTAAAAAGGGGAAGATTTTGGCTAATTCATACATTGCCATGTTGAAACACATGCCAAAACGGGATGGCTTCTTGATACTAGAGCATACTCAAACACTGTTCACTTTTTGCTTCGTAAAGAATGATATTATTTATTTAATTGGTCCTGAAATTATTAACTATAATGAGTCAGGGAAACGTTTAAACTTAAATTCAAAGATTATTTATTTGTCAAAGCAGCTTAATACAACGATTTTGGATAAACAGCAATGCTATCAACAAATTTTATTTTTTTCGCAACTCATTAAACTGCCGGTGAGATTGGAAAACATTGATAGTGCCTTTGAACGAGCGATTCCTTCAGATCAGCTTGACGATACAATTGCGGCTGTGACCTTTAATGATGACGGTGTCCATATTAGTTATCTGTATGAGCGGGCATTAAAAGCTGCCGTTGTTTTAGGTGATCCTTCAGCTATTCATTCTGCATTTATGGCCTTAATTAACTCTGGAAGAATCGGGATTTTATCAGATAAAGGGAAGCTAAGAAGCATTAAAAACTGGGCAATCATCGTTGTTTCTGTGACGTTGCGCTCCGCCATTAATGCTGGGGTGGACTATGAACAGGCTTATTCGCTGAATGATCAATATGTCAGAACGATTGAATCGCTTACCGCATTTGATGATGTCATGCAAAAGATTGAAGAAATTTTAAAGGATATCGCTCGGCGGGTGCGATTGCTTAGAAACGCTCATCTTTCCAAAGATATTCGTTATATTTACCAGATTATTCTTGATTCCCCAGAAATTAAGTTGACGGTTCCAGAACTAGCCAATCAACTGGGGTGGTCACCACATTATTTATCAACCCTTTTCAAACAAGAGGTTGGCGTTAGTATCTCTCGATTTAGAATACTGGTTAAAATTAATCGTGTCATTCAGCTTATGTTGACAACCAATTTACCGTTATCAGAAATTGCTGCTCAGTTGAACTTTTCTGATCAGGCACATCTTTGTCGTGATTTTAAGGCGCTGGTCGGTGTGGGGCCCAATAAAGCTCGGAAAAATCCGCATTATACGGAAAATTGGAATATGTATGATTTCATGAATATTAATATTGGCTGATGTTTAACTTCTATTGGCTAAGATTGCTTTCGTATTTTTGTATATTATCAGTTAATGAAAGAAAAAATTGAAGGGTAAATAAAAAATTCTGAATTAGGAAAAATGACTAACAAGTAAAATGATGTGTTGCAACCAACTTACAAGAAATCTCAAGTGCCAGCGTGAAAAATTCTATTTTTAACACTGGAGACTTGAGATTTTTGGCATTAAGAGAAAAATTAGAAGGATTAAGAAAATAAATTATTGTGGCAAATGGGGCTATTTTTCTAAAAAAGGCAACTTGACAATAGTAAGTTGCGATATTAGAATGATGCTAATTTAATTAAATCTTTGAAAGATGAGTACTAATTATTGAGATGAAACAGAGAGCCGCCATAGTGCTGAAAGGTGGACTTCGATAGATTGGGAATATGGTCTTTCGCTCTAAGATATGGTGCTTTTGTGACGTTTGCTTGCGTCTTGAAAGGATCATCGGTGTGCTCGTTATGGCATGTTGTGAGTGGGTGTAGCAGTTATTTGCTATGCCAATTAAGGTGGTACCACGGTAATTCGTCCTTTATCCAATTCTTG
This sequence comes from Lentilactobacillus fungorum, assembly GCF_016860605.1. Lineage (GTDB taxonomy): Bacteria > Bacillota > Bacilli > Lactobacillales > Lactobacillaceae > Lentilactobacillus > Lentilactobacillus fungorum. The sequence goes on along the minus strand of NZ_BNJR01000012.1, from coordinate 200,239 downwards.
GATAAGGGATTTTTTATTGCTTTCATTATTGAAAGCATAGGTGATATTTTGATATAAGGAGGGTAATTATTCATGCATTATGCAGTGTTAGGTTCAGGAGCCATGGGATTAAGATATGGTATTCTGCTTCAGCAGTCAGGTCAACAAGTTGATTTTATCGATACTTGGAAGGACCAGGTTGAAACGATTGCTAAACAAGGTGGGGTATATGTTTCTAGAGATGGTCAAAATCGACACTTTGTTTCTCTAAAAGTTTGTTACCCCGAAGATTATCAAGACACTCCGGATGCATTCATTATTTTTACTAAACAAATGGGTTTGCAAGAAATGCTGGATCGATCATGTCATTTTTTTCATAAGAATCAATATGCAATTACTTGTATGAATGGTATGGGCCACATTGAAAAAATTAATCAATATTTTGATCCTGACAAAGTTATTGCAGGAACCGCAATGATTGGAACTGTCTTAAATGGCGCAGGAGACATTGATTTCATTGGTAAAAAAGGTACAGGGACAATCAATCTGGTCAATCAAACCGAAAAAGATACTAAATTTACAGACCAAGTAATGGCTGAATTTGCAAAAGCCGGGCTTGGACCTACGCTTACTCATAATTTTATGGGGACGCTCATGACAAAGGTTATCTATAACTCTATTGTGAATACACTTTGTTCGATGTATCAATTAAAAGAAGGGGAATTCATTTCCTCACCAAACGCCAAAAAATTGATTACGAGATTAATTGATGAAGCATTCCACGTCTGTGATTTAGCAAATATCAAACCGCTCAATAACCGAGATGAGGAATTTGAAATGATTGTTCATGCAACTCGGGATGTAACACCGCTTCATTATCCATCAATGTATCAAGACATTAGTAAAAATCGGCCAACAGAAGTGGACTACATTAATGGGTATATTTACAAATTAGGTAAAAAATACGGATACAACGCTCAAGCACATGACTTTTTGCGCGATTTAGTTCACTTAGCAGAACATGCAGAAAAAGTTGCTCAATAAAAATCAATCATTGGAGAGAATTAATATGAAAAAAACACTCACAAAAACAACAGCACTCATTTTTTCACTATTCGGAATAATTTTATTTCTCACGGGATGTGGTAATAATTCCTCAAAGCCGCTTAGTACGAAAAGCATCACGGTTGGCGTAACGGCAGGACCCCATCAGCAAATCATGGAACAAGTTAAAAAGATCGCTGCAAAACATGGGTTAACAATTAATATTAGGTCATTTACGGATTATAATACGCCTAACTCGGCTTTAAATTCTGGTGATATTCAAGCAAGTTCTTTCGAAACCGGACAATTTTTGAAACAACAAATGGCGGATAAAAACTATAAATTTGTAAAGGCCTTTAAGACGGTAGCACTTCCTATGGGGATTTATTCTAACAAGATAAAAAATCTGAAAGATTTAAAGACCGGAGCAAAAATAGCGGTTCCGAACGATGCAACTCAAGAAGCCAGAGCGTTGCGAATTTTTCAAAAAGCGGGTGTCTTGAAACTGAAGTCTGGACTTGGATTGAAAGCTACCAAAAATGATCTTGCGGCTAACCCTAAGAAACTAAAAATTTATGAATTGGATGCTTCTCAAATTCCTAAACAACTAAATGAGTTTGATGCCGCAGCGATCAATAGCAATTTTGCTTTAGACAATAATATGACTTTAAAACAAGCAATAGCTCATGAGCCTTTAAAGAATAATGCATGGCCAAATTACTTTGTTGTTAAGGCTGGGCACCAGAATGATAAGGTTGTTAAAAAGATTGAGAAGTATTATCACTCAGACGCAATTAAAAATTATGTAAATAAAGAATTTAAGGGGGCGCTTATTCCAGAATGGTAGAGCAAACAGATGCAACTATAATTCAGTTTAATGGGGTTAGTAAAACATTTGCTGCAAAGAATAGTGCTCATGAGGTTAAAGCTGTCCAAGATGTTTCGTTTTCAGTTAAGCGCGGAGAGATATTCGGTGTTATTGGTTATTCAGGTGCTGGGAAAAGTACCTTAATCAGGATGGTGAATGGTCTCGAAACGCCAACTAGAGGTCGAGTTATCGTTAATAATCGAAATGTTGCCAGTTTGAATTCAAGTGATTTACAGCAGTTACGACATAGGATTGGCATGATATTTCAAAATTATAATTTATTAAAAACGGCAACTGTTTATCAAAATATATTTTTACCACTTAAGTTAGAGAAAATTCCGAAAGACGAAATTAAGACCCGAGTTGAAAAATATCTTAAAATTGTTGGGCTTTGGGATCGAAGAGATAGTTATCCTAACCAATTATCCGGCGGTCAACGACAACGAGTGGCAATTGCTCGGGCGTTAGCACATGAACCCAATGTGTTGTTATCGGATGAAGCAACTAGTGCTTTGGATCCAGAAACGACTGAATCAATTTTAACTTTATTACAAGATATTAATAAAAAATTAGGGATTACAATTTTCCTGATTACCCATGAACTTGAAGTGGTTCGTGAAGTTTGTGATCGGGTTGCATTGATGGACCAAGGAAATTTGATTGAGATTGGCAATACTATCGATATTTTTACACATCCTAAAAATGAGATTACTAAGCGGTTTTTAGGAGCTAGCGATTCTCTCGGGGTCCCCAAGGACTTATTAGCTTCCGAAGGAAAAGATAATCGATTATTATTACTGCAATTTGTTGGTGAACAGGCCAAAAAACCAATTATTGCAACGTTATCGGATAAGTTTCATGTTAAACCGAACATTCTCGCTGGGTCAATCAGTTATCTAAAGGGTAAACCATTTGGAAAACTTTTAATTTCTTTAGATATACAAGATCAGGAAATGCTCAAGAAGGAAATTGATTATATCCAAGATCAAGGAGTCGTTGTTAAAGAGGTAAATAGCTATGAATAATTTTTTTAGTGAATGGGGATCAACACTTATTACAGGATTATCAGCCACATTGGCAATGACGATTGTGACTCTGATAATAACTGTTATCATTGGCATTCCGCTTGGCATACTTTTGGTTGAGACAAACGTAAGTGGTATGTATCCAAACAAAACTTTTCACGCAATCTTGGAAACAATTATTAATGTTTTGAGGTCATTACCATTTATTATTCTTTTATTTTTAATTTTACCAATTACTCAAATTATAGCTGGAACAACAATCGGTATTCGCGGTGTTATTTTACCCTTAGTTGTTTACTGTGCACCGTATCTTGCGCGATTAGTAGAGTCTTCTTTATTAGATGTCGACCCAGGAATTATTGAAGCGTATCAGTCGATGGGAATTAAAAATAGCAAGATTATTTTTTCGATTTTACTAAGAGAAGCAAGAGCCGGATTAACCCGGGCTTTAACTATTTCAACTATTGGATTGATTGGTGCTACTGCAATGGCCGGGCTTGTTGGTGCTGGTGGACTCGGTGATATTGCATATCAATATGGATTCCAGCGTTATCAGCCGGATATCATGTATGCATCAATTTTGGTATTAATAGCCGTGGTTCAATTAGTGCAAAGCTTTGGAAATTGGTTGGCAAAAAAGTTGGCTAAATAATTGTGGATCTTATCATAACTTCATAAACATCGATATCAGCTAATATTAAATTTCTATTAGACATAGACAGCACAAAAAGCAGTAGGAATTGTTCACTAAACAATGTTCTACTGCTTTTTTCAATACATACAGTTACACTTTATCAAACTCCCCAGCGAGTAGTAGCTAAGTAGGCAGCTAAAAATGCCCCCGATTATGCTAACCTTAGTTCACAATTATTAGAGGGCATTTAAAAAAAGCTGGTTACCGCAGAATTATTAACCTTTGTCGGCAGAGCAAATAAGCTCCTGACTATTTTTAATTTGGGAATTGGTCAATTGAAGAAGTTCTGTGAATAGATGGGGACAGATACTTATAGCAATTCAAACCGCTGATTTTAGCGTTTTCCATTAATTAATCAGATCATTGATGGCTTGGTTCAGTTTGGACTTCTTAAGTATTTGTGTTTTCCCTAACTCGATTTCCCTGGCACTAGCCAAAAATAAACAATCTATCATTTTATGGACAATTTTCCTTGGTTATTAAGTTATTTAGCTTGTTCTTACGAATAAAAAAAGTTTTCTAACATTAGTATGAAAAAAGTAAAAAGAGTATCTATACATATTTGCTACCTTATAGTTATAACATGGGCAACTTTCAACCTAAGATTTTGTTCAGAAACACCTAGAACAACAGTAATTCTAACTTCACACTACCATGATATGGTATTCGGCTTGAATGAATAAAGATTCATTGACTTCTCTTCCCGGCCTCCCTAAGATACACATAATTACAAAGTAAGTTGTTTATTGGAAAGATACTTGGTAGGAGGCTAATCTATGGAAAGTTCGCTAAAGCGTAATATCGGATTTTTAGGTCTCGTTTCACTCGGAGCTGGTGGCGTCATTGGTAGTAGTTGGATTTATACCAATAGTCAATTCTTTAAGTCCTATGGTGCTGGTGGCGAAATCTTTGGGCTATTGGTAGCTTCCGCACTAGCAGTTCTGGTTTCACTATCATTTGCCGAATTATCGACAATCTTTTCTAGATCAGGTGGCGAAGTAGTTTATGGCTATGCGGCCTATGGTAAAAAAGGGGCACTGTTTGCTGGTTGGGCTCTCCTAGGCGCTTATATCAGTACATTAGCATTTTACGTAACGGCATCCAGTCTATTGATATCGACCATCTTTCCCGAAATCGCAACTGGACCATATTATTCATTTGCCGGTGTCCGGGTGCATTTTACCGAACTGGCGATTGGTGTTGGGATGATGCTATTGGTTTTTGGAATGAATTATTTTGGCGCTCAGTTAACTGGCAACATTCAAATAGTTTTGTTCTTGTTGCTGATTAGCTTAGGACTAGCCCTCGTTGTTGTTGGCTTTTCAAAGGGAACGGTTAATAATTTCATGCCGGCTTTTTCTGATGGACAGGATAAGTTCACTTCAATCTTTCGATTTATTTTACCTGCAATGACGTTTCTTACGGGATGGGAATCTGTTGCAATCATGGCTGAGGAAGCAAAAATTCCTAAGAAAAAGATTGGATTGGTCGTCATTTTATCGATTGTTATTGCTGCTTGCTATTATATTGCTGTCTTATTATCGTCTGCTTGGATTTATCCATGGCAAAAAACCGCTTCAATGCAAATGGGAACAATTGATGCATTTAAAGCGGCGGGATTTCCAATTCTGAGTGTTTTCGCTTATGCCATTTCATTTTTAGGCTTGGCTACGAGTGCAGTAACGTTATTTGCAGCGGCGCCAAGGGTCATTTTATCGCTGGCACGTGGTCGGATTATTCCCCAACTATTTGCTAAAACCCATCCAAGGTATGGAACTCCAACCAATGCGTTGTGGCTGGTGTTGGCGTTAGTTCTTGGCCTCGGCTGGTTGGGCAAGGGGACACTGGTCTATTTTCTGGATATGGGTGGCTTTTTGATTGCATTAGCTTGGTCGTTCAGCACATTTTGTCTGTTAAAAATTAGAAAAAACTATTCAGAACTAAAACCGGGATTTAAAAATAAGCATCTCATATATCCAAGTCTAGGTGGAATTGTTGCCCTAGGAATTGCAATTTTTACGCTGATCCCTGGGACACCAGTCTCCTTAGTTTGGCCCTATGAGTACGTGATTTTGGCAGTCTGGTGTGGTTTGGGGCTATTCAGTTATTTAGCTCAAAAGAATGAAACTTCAATCTCAGAGGAATTCTTGGGTCAGCAATTCAAATTACCGATTCAAGATCATTTGTCGGGTAGTAATAAGGAGGCCTTGTAGATGCAAGAGATAGCCGTTGATCAACCAATTCCAATGGCAGATCAGCCATGGAACTGGGAGCTGTCACATGAACCCTTGATTAAGGAATCCGGTGAATCACTTATTAATGCTAGCTTCTACCCGGAAAAAGTGTTGGCCTATCCAGCCTACTTTTACCAAGGAATTACCGGCGCAATTCCGCCAATTTTTATCCGCCAAACCGTTTATGACAAATTAGTGGCGGCAGCTGCCAACTTGCCCACGGGATATAAATTTGTGCTATTTGATGTGTGGCGATCTAATGAGACGCAGCAAAGTTTATTTGACACCTTAAAGAATCAGCTAGGTACTTTGTATCCTGATTTATCTGCCGCAGACTTAACCGCAAAGACACTCATTACGGTGGCGCCGCCTTCTAGCGATCCTAAAAAGCCTTCGCCACATCATACAGGTGGTGCAGTTGATCTAGCCATTGTTGACCAAACAGGTCACTTATTGGATTTTGGTACGCCATTTGATGATCATACTGAAATGGCTCGGACGTCATACTTTGAGGAAAAATTAGCTAGCGGCACCTTGACTGATGAGGAAACCTTGATGCTTACAAACCGGCGGCTGCTTTATCATTTAATGACAAACGTTGGGTTTACCAACTATACGGATGAATGGTGGCATTATGATTATGGTAATCAAAACTGGGCGTGGAAGTCTGGCAGTGAATTTGCCATTTATGGACCAACGAAGCCCAAGTTTCCATGGCGAGATCCATTTGAAAAGTAGCGCTGGTTGGCGGTATGACCAACTAAACCGACGTTCATTAGACTAACTTTCACACTCCCACCACCGACACCTCACTCTTCCCTTGCCCGACAGCCCGCACCCGAATTTGGTAAGGAATACTGTCTTGGAGCATCGTCACGTGGCTGATGATGCCAATCGTGCGGTTGCTGCTTTCGATGTTTTCCAAGGCGGCCATGGCGGTAGCGAGCGAGTCTTGGTCTAAGCTGCCGAAGCCTTCGTCGACGAACAACGTATCAATGCTGATGCCGCCGGCTTCGTTTTGGATCACTTCACCCAGGGCTAGGGCCAACGACAACGCGACGATGAAGCTTTCGCCACCTGAGAGGGTGTGGACGCTCCTGGTTTCGCCGACCGTATCATCATACACATCAATTTCGAGTCCGGTATCTCTTTGATAGGTACCGGATTCTTTGTGTAATAGGAGGTGATAGCGGCCGGAACTTAACTGCTTTAAATGTTCGTTGGCAACATTGAGAATCTCAGCCAACTGAGCCCGCAAGACATAGCGTTCCAAGCCCAGCTTAGCATCGTTATTGCCCGAAACCGTCGAAACCAGCTGCTCTAATTCGGTGAATTGTTTTTGTTGAGTTTGAATATTCTTGAAACTTTTGGTAATCGTATTTAGGACGTTTCGATTAGAAATGTAGCGGTCGGTTTGGTCGGCTCGTTGCTTCTGGATATCCCCCGACTTTTGATTGAGCTGATCCAATGCCTTATTTTCCTCATCAATATCGACCAACTGATGATTGCCAACCTGCTTTTGATTGGTTTGAATCGTCACCGTCAAATCACGCATTTGCTGGTGATAATCGTCAAGCTGTTTTTGAGCGGTTGCAAGGTGGGGGAGCTGTTGTAGTAAACCTACAAACGGTGCCCAGTCGTTGGCGCCGAATTGTTGTTGAATCGCTGCGGTGAGGGTTGCCTGAATTTGATTTCGGGTGGCCTTGCTGGAATCAACTGACTGGTTAATTTGTGCGATGGTTGCCTTGGTTGAAGCAAGCTGGTTGCCAATCTTGGTCAGCGCTACTTGATTGGTTTCAACGGCTTTATTGTATTGGTTGATCTCAGCTTTCAGGCGAGCAATGTAGCGATCCAACTCGGCTTGATTTTTAAAATTGGTCGGCAGCTCGGCTTGAAGTGCTTTTAGTTGGCCGATTTTGGTGGCTTGATCTGCTTTGGCGGCATCAAGCGCTTGGGCAAGCTGTTCAGAATTGGTGGTTAAAGTTGAGAGTTGCTGTTGAATGTGATTCTGTTTGTCGGCTTGGCTGGCTAACTCGGCCAGCTGCTGCTTAACGGCTGCCGATTGACGGGTTGTTTGGGTAGCTTGGTTGGTTAATGCTTCATCTAATTCGGCCAGTTGAGTGGTTGACACTTCAATGAGTTGCTGCTGCTTTAATTTGGCGGCAAAGTCGACTAGCCGTTGTTGGAACTGCTTCGTTTGCTTGGTGAATTGGGCTTGCTGGTTACGCAGCTCGGCTTCTTGACCGCTCTTTTGAGCTTGAGTGGTCTGTAATTTTTGTTGGGCCCGCTTTAATGCGCTATCTGAAACCGGCCGGGTTGCAGTTGCGACTTTGGCCGGTGCCGGATGGTCGGTACTGCCACAAACCGGGCAGGGGGTCCCTGGGATCAGCTGGTCGGCTAAATTCTTGATTTGATTGCGCAGCCAGTCGTTGCGCAAGTCATCGTAGGTCTTTTGATCCTCGGCCACTGCCTGTTCAAACGTCGCCAAGGCTGCTTGGCTTTGGTTGATTTTAGCGGCTAGTTGCTGATTATCCTGCTGGCTGGCCTTCAATTGGTCCAGCTGATTGGTCTCATTTTGAATGAGGTCCTGCTTGTGCTGCAGCTGGTATTGCTGCTCCTTTAAGCCGTCTATCTGCTTGAGCGCCTGGCTGATCTGGTCGGCTTGCTTGGTCAGCGTTGCGATCGTTTCCCGTTGGGTTTGAAGCTGTTGCGCTTTTGAGTTGCACTTGGCAGTTGCTTGATTAACGATCAGTTGAAGGTTGGCAACTTTTTGAAAATTCTCCCGTTGTTTAGTTAAAATTGGCAGCTCCTTATTCAGCTTAGTTTGGTGATCTTGCTGGTCGGCTAGCTTAGCCTTGGCTTGAATTGCCTGGGTTTGATCAGCTTGTTGACTGGTAAGTTGTTGTTGTAATTTAGCCAATTTTTCCTGATAGCCCTGCAAATCGCTTTGAATTTCTTGAAACCGGTCGTGGCTGTTTTTAAGGTCCTTGGCCCATTTCAATTGACCGATTTGATCGGCGAGCTTCGTGAACCTTGGTTTTTCGGCGGTTAGCTCTTTGAGTTGCTGGCGTTGTCGACTCAAGTCGTGGATTTGCTGATTCATTTGTTTATCTGTCGCCATTTGAGTGGTTTGCTTGGTAATTGCGGCGTTAAGCTGTTTAAATTGGCTGTCAAGGTCATCCAACACCGCTTTGGCGTGCTTTTGCTGCTGCTTGAGCGCGGCAATCTGGTCTTCAGTAGGCTGGTTGGCAATGTCTGCCGGCGCCTCGACCCACTGAATGGCGGCTAAATTATCTTCGATGGTGCGCTGCCACTGTTTGAAATCATTTCTTTGGCTTTTCAGCTGATCCTTTAATGCCTCACTCCAACGGCTGTAAAGGTCGGTATGGAAAATTTTTCGCAGTAAGGCTTCCTTGTCATGACTGTCGGCTGCCAAAAATTTGCGAAAATCTCCCTGCGGTAACAGCACAATCTGAACGAATTGCTCGCGGTTGAGTTGAAGAATTTGCTCAATCTTGTTGCCAATTTCCTGAATCTTGGTGGTTTCATTGACCTTTTTATCGCCCTCATAAAAACGAAGTCGTCCCTTGGCTTTGTATAGTATTTGCCCATCGCCCTGTTTCCTATTGAGAAGCTGCTTGGGCTGGCGGTTGATCACGTAAGTTTTTCCCTGGTGCTCGAAGGTCAGTTCAACCTCGGTTGGCGAATCCAAGTCGGCAAAATCGGACCGTAAGCTTTGCGGATCACGCTCATTGGTGATGCTATAGCCAAATAACGCAAAAGTAATCGCGTCAAAAATAGTGGTCTTGCCGCTGCCGGTATTTCCCGAAATCAAGAACACCGGCGTCTTGTCGAGCGCGGTAAAATCGATCGTTTCGTTGGCATATGGGCCGAAATTTTGCATTTTGAGTTTTAAAGGCTTCACGAGTTTTGACCTCCATTATTTGCGATTTTGAGGGCGGCTTTGGCCCATTGTTTCTGTTGATCCGTTAAATCTTCCTTGGCAATTTGTTGATAAAAATCTGCCAACAGTACCATTGGATCCTTTTGGCGGATCTTCTTGCCACTTTCACCTTTGTAATCAACCGTTGTGTCATAACCATTTTCACGATCTAATGAAATGACGTGGGGATAAATGTCTCGCAGGCGGGCCAAGACGTTGACGATTGGTTTTGTGTCCTTTAACGTAATGCCATAGTAATTATCTAAATTCAGTTGCTTGTAAAAGTCTTTGCTGGTCAGGTTGGCAAACGTCTCGGTCAGTCGTTGGACGTCGCGCAGTGGTTTAATTGGTTTAAACGAAAATGATAACGGGTCGTCTGTGTCAACGATGAAAACGCCCTTTTGCTGGTTGGCTTCTGACAAAGAGAACTTCACCGGCGAACCGCTGTATCTGGCATTGTCGGCGTGCAAAGCATCTTTGCCGTGAAGGTGGCCCAGCGCCACGTAGTCGAAATCTTTGAGCAGGGATACCGGGACGGCGGCCAATCCACCAACGTGTACTTGGGTCTCGGATTTGGTATGGGTACTACCTGCCGCAAAAAAGTGGGCGACAAGGAGATGTTTCTTATTGGGGTCAAACAAAGTTTTCATCTTAGCGACAACCGGAATAAACGCTTGGTCCAAGGTCTTCAGGGAATCGTCCCCAAAGTATTGCTGGGCATCAAATGGGGCGAAGTAGGGCAGCAAAAAAATCTGGGTATCAGGTAATTCAACCGGCTGAAAGGCTTGCGTCAATTTAGTGTGTAAATAAAACTGGGTGTTTTTAAACCACTTAGTCCCAGTTGACAGTCGCGTTGCACTATCATGGTTGCCAGAAATCGCGTAGATTGGGAAATGATCGTCTAAATTCAATTTTTCAATCATCTGGTTGAGCATCGCTACTGAATCTTCGGCGGGCAGAGAACGATCATAAAGGTCGCCGGCAATAATGATGCCATCGACTTTTTTTTCAATCGCAATTTGTTCGATTTGGTCAAAAGCATTTTGTTGTTCATCGGTTAAGTCAAAGCCACGGAGCCGGTGGCCAATGTGCCAGTCGGCGGTATGTAAAAAGCGCACGGAAGTTCATCCCTTCAGTAAGTCATTTTTCGGATACTTTAATAATTAATTACGGATAATTAGAAATCTGTTTTGAGTATATGCCAGCGGAAAAGCGAAAGCAATTGCATTTCAAAGCAGTGCAATCAACCTAAATCGTTATAAAAATACCTTAACTTCATAAAGATTTACTAAAATATCATTTTTTAGATGCCATTTTACGTAAAAAAGTTGTTGATTATTGAGATGAAATCGCTTACACTAAGTGCTATAATCAATCTTGTTAATAGAATTAATATATCAATTTGAAAGAGGGAGATCAGTATGTTAGAAAAAGCTTATCGAGTGCATGCCGAAACTGGTATTATGGCCCGGCCAGCAACCCAATTAGTAATGGCCGCTAACGACTATCAAGCAGATATTACCGTATTTTATAAAGGTCAGCGTGCAGATTTGAAGTCGATTATGGGTGTGATGTCACTTGGAATTCCGAATGGCAGTGACATTCAAATTCAAGTAGCTGGTGAAGATGAGGCAGAAGCAATGCGCGGCATCGATGCACAGTTAAAAAACGAAGGCTTGGTTGAGGATGCAGATGCAAGACGTGAAGCGTAGGAGGTACATTCGATTTAATGTGTTAAAAATTTAAACTGCCAGTGGTTGGTATCTAGCCACTGGTAGTTTTTTTGAGCAACCAATGGTAGCAACGACTGGAGTGATTTTTCCTTAAAATAATTTATACAAGTAAAGAAGCTAGAAACTTCGGGTAGTAGTTCCACGAATGTGTTCTGGCTTCTTGTTCATACAAATAGCTTGATTCATTTACCATCGTTATTATTAAATTAAACTCGCCTTCATTTCAACAGTTTGCTCTTCAACTGTAAAACGCTTCAAATTATCCCAGTTAATATCATATCCCATGCCAATTTTGTGGGGGACATCAACATAAGTGCCATTAAGGGGGATCATAGGGGTCACGATGTCGTGGTCATAATAGCGTTCAGATGCTGCAATATCATTCGGCAGGGTGTATCCAGGTAGTGTTGCGGCAGCAATGTTTTCTGCTCTGGCAATTCCCGAGTCAAGCATCCCGCCACACCAGCATTCGATACCATTTTTTAAAGCTAGTTTCTGAATTTGCTTAGCAATTGTTAAGCCACCCACTCTGGCAACTTTAATGTTAATAATTTTACCGCTTCCAAGTTGGATCATTTTTCTGGTATCTTCTAATGAAGTAATACTTTCGTCTAAACAAACCTTGGTTTTGAGTTGCTTTTGCAGGCTTGCATGATCGACTAAATCACCAGGTTCTAAGGGTTGCTCAATCATGATTAAATTGAGGTTATCCAATTTTTTCAGCATATCGATATCGCTTAATCGGTATGCTGAATTTGCATCTGCCATTAGCATAGCGTCAGGAAATTCAGTACGAACTGCGTGTAAATAATTGTAATCTTTACCTGGCTTGATCTTCATCTTGATTCGACGATATCCATCGGCTAAGTAGCCGCCAACGACTTCAACTAGTTTAGCTGGAGAGGGTTGAATACCGATGCTAACACCGACCTCGACCCGCTTGCGGATGCCACCAAGCGCTGATGCCAACGTGACGTTATTTTGCTGGGAAAAAATATCCCAAAGGGCACAATTAACGGCAGATTTTGACATGTTATTCTTTCGGATGTCAGCAAATAATTGATAGATCTCATCAGGATGGCTGATCTCTTTGTCGAGAATCCTTGGAAGCAACAAATTTTTGATTAATTCCCAACTGCCATCTCTAAATTCTTCATTGTAAAATGGGATATCAAAAGCGGAGGATTCACCAAAGCCAGTTGTACCGTCTGCGTCTTGAAGTTCTAGGATGATGCATTTTTTGTGAGTCATCGTTGCAAAGCTGGTTTGAAAGGGGGTTCGCAGGGGTAGATCTACTTTTCTTAAAGTTGCTTTTATAATTTTCATAAGAAGGCTTCCTTTGGTTAGTTAGTTTGATAATCTTTAATTGCGGTTTGCTTTTTTGCTTGTAATTCTTGATTACCTAAGGTTAATGAAGCAACGAATGCGATTGCGGCAGCAAATACCAAGAATAAGAAAGCAATGCTGTATGAGCCACCAAAGCTTTCAACCAGGATCCCGATGATAATTGGTGCTAAAAAGCCGGCAAGCTGGCCACCAAAGTTAACGATTCCAATTGAAGAGCCATATGCTCGTTTAGTTAAAAGTGAAGCAAAAAATGCAAAACTACCGCTAAAGGCAATTGATTTGAAAAAGTAGGTAAGGACTTCAAAGGAAATAACACTGGCTAATGAAGATGATCGATACATGCCATACATAAAGATGGTTGCGAGTAAGCTGGCAAAGGCAATGAACCACTTTTCCTTTTTAGCAAAGAAGTGAACCATAAGCCAGCCACTGATAATGGCACCGACTCCAGCAGCAATTGAAGGCAGTGGGACCAGCCAAGCAATTCCAGCTAGATTAATGTGGCGGCTTTGTAATAAATAAGTTGGCATCCAAGTATCAAGGCCCTTGGTAATAATGCTTAGGCCAAACACGATGGTGAAAAATTTCCAAATAAGGGAACTGGATAAAACTTTTGACCACGGGATTTTAGTTTTGACTGAAGAATTCGAACTAGCTGTGACCGGCTTAATCGGCCGCAAGATAAGGATATAAACGAAAACAAAAACCAGTCCAATAATTCCCATAACGTGAAATGAAGCTCGCCAGCCAACACCTGCAATGATAGGTGCCATGATCATCGGCGCGATTGCCGCGCCCACATAATTGGAAGAAACAATGCCAGAGGTTGCCTGAGAGCGACGTTGATAAGAAGTTTCTTCAGAAATTTGTTTGAGGCTTGCTGAAGGGTAAGCGCCCTCACCAATTCCAAAAAGAAATCTAATCAGTAGCAAAGAAACTAAAGACCAGGCAAATCCAGTCAAGATTGTAAATAATGACCACATGGTAATTGCAAAAATAACGGTTTGCTTGGTTCCAAATTTGTCGGTTAGCCAACCACCAGGAATTTGCATGAATGAATAGCTAAAGAAGAAGGCACTGGCAACTACCCCAAGGGTCGCTGTACTCAAATGAAAGTCTGTCCCAATATATGATAGGGCAATATTGATTGATGAACGGTCAATAAAGCAAATGATATAGGCGGCATAAAGTAAGATAAACGTAGAAACGGGTTTCTTAGGGGTACTGTTCTCCCTTTCGGCAATGGGGGATGTTTTTTCCATAAAAATGACCTCACTTTTTTAAATGATTAATTAGTTCATACGATATTTTGATACCATCAATAAATGCGCGGAGAGTGATATTTTCGTCAGGAGCATGATTGTGTTGATCGAAGTTTGCGTAGGGAATTGTAAAGGCTGGCACTTTTAAAATATCAGTCCAAACATAATTGGGAACGGTTCCTGGCATTACCGGTTCGACCAAAGCATCCCCAGTCGCTTCCTTGATTGCTGAAATAATTAAGGAAATTCGTGAATCATTTGGATTGGTTTTGCTGGCCGGCACCTTTACTAGCGGCTTAAAGGAGACGCAATGGTCGTCTAGTTCGGGTTTAAGCAGTTCGATAATTGATTTTTGAATTTTTTGAATGCTTTGAGCGGCGACAAGACGGCAGTCAATTTTAACCGTTGCAGCGTGGGGGATAATCGTTTTCATCCCATTACCGGTATAACCGGATGTGATCCCGGAAATGTTGAATGTTGGCTCAAACATTAATTTTTGATAATAATTAATTGATTCTTTGGGTATCCTTAAAACACCAGTCTGTTTACTAATGTCACTGGGATCATAAGGGAGCTTTTCCATCCATGCCAGATCCCTAGCCGTTGGTTGCTCGACGCCATCATAAAAGTGGGGAATCTTAACGTGCCCTGAATCGACATCAATTAATCGATTAATCAATTGGATTAACAGCAATACAGGATTTTTCATAATGTTGCCTAGATTACCGGAATGATTATCTTGATTTCCTGTGTAAGCGGTAAGTTCAAAGCCAAGTGCGCCCCGATTGCCTAGACGTAATACGTGGGTACCGGATTGATTAAATGAACCATCAATTACAATGACGTAATCAACATCCTTTAACTTAGTTGCGGCTAACTTCTGAACGGTAATCGGTAAGTTCAGGCTGCCTTGTTCCTCTTCGCCTTCGATCAATAATTTAATATTAAAAGGGAAGGTGCCATGTAACTGTTTATAGGTATACAATCCAACTATTTGTCCTAACAGCTGCCCTTTATTATCACCAACGCCTCGTCCATACAGGCGACCATCTTTTTCAGTAAGGCGGAAAGGCGGGGTATGCCAAAGCGCTTCGTTACCAGGAACCATAGCATCGTAGTGGCCGTAAAACAAAACGGTTTCTGCCGTTGAACCAGCTATCGTTGCAACAATTGTGGGTGAGCCGGATGTTTGAATGACGTCAACGTCCGCAGCCAACAAACTGGTTAGCAGTTTCTTTAAATAAGTGACCGTTTCAGAGATGCCGTCATTCGTTGCGCTAATGCTTTTTAGCTTAATCAGGTTTGCTAGAATACTTTTGAATTTTGGAAGCTTGGTTTCAATAAAGGTATCTCGACGATTCAAATTAAGACTCCTTTCGATTATAATAAAAAGATGTGAGTAATCTAATTAAAAATTAAGATTATGAAAATAATAGTGCACATTTTGAGCCGTGTACACTACAATAATTGGCATACCGTATATCACTATCGTTATGGTAAAAGGAGATCTATATGAGATTTTTGCAATTAAGGTATTTTCTAGAAGTTGCTAGAACACAGAATATCTCTCGAACTGCACGTCATTTACATGTATCTCAACCATCGTTAAGCCGAAGTATCAAAGAACTTGAGGATGAGTTGCATGTGCAGTTATTTACTCGGAATGGTAATGCGCTTAAATTAAGTCAAATAGGAAATATCTTTCAAAATGACATTCAACAAGCAGTTGATATTATCGATAGTTCGGTCAACAGAATTCAGCAGATTTCTTCAGATAAAAATCGACAGATTACCTTTAGATTTGAAACGTCGTCACCGATGATTCCAGGAATCGTACACCGAATTAAAGAAAAATTGCCGGAAGTAACCATTCAATTGATTCAGCATGGGCTTGAAAGTAACCAATTAGAACATTATGATTTTGAGTTCAGTACCCACCCGGTTAAGGGAAATGCTAATCAGTTATTGGTCAAAGAAGAGATAATGGTTGCGGTCAGTGAAGCATCGAAACTTGCTGAACTATCAAGCGTTAAAGTTGACCAACTTCGACAGCAGCAATTTATTTTAACCGGCAGTAGTCCTTTACGGCGAACAATCGATTCCTTTTTTATGGAAAATAAAGTTGTGCTGAAACCGTCTTTTGTGACAAGTGATCGAGAAACATTGCGGGGGCTAATTGCTGAGAATTTTGGTGTTGGGTTAATTCCCGAGTATTCGTGGGCCAATCCAGATTTATCCCATGTTAAGCTGTTACATATCGAACCACCCAAGCTTTTTCGAAACATTTACCTAAGCTACTATCCGGGAATTGCAAGCGATCGGTATCATAAAGTGATTGAGAAAATTATCAAAGGTTATTTTGCAGAACTATTAATTGGCAAACAGCAAAAGAAGCCATGAATTTTGTAATCCATGACTTGTGTTGATTCATATGAATAAACAGATTATGATCTTGAGAAAATAGTGGTTTTTTGACTACGGAGAAGAGGTTCATCATGCAAACACTCAAACTAATCGTCCCACTTATCAAGCAACTGCCGGAACTGCCAACAGGCTGCGAAATTACGGCAGTCACCATGATGCTGCAATATGCAGGCGTCAATCTTGATAAAGTAAAATTAGCCCAAGAAATGCCATATGATCGAACTGATCCCAACCGAGGCTTTGTTGGCGATCCGTTTTCAAAAAGCGGTGATAGTATTTACCCGTCGGCTTTGATGCCGTTAGTGTCTAAATATGCGGGGAACGCGGTAAACTTGAGCGGCCAGTCAATTGAACAGCTCATGACAGTTCTCAATAATACCAAGCATCCCATCGTAGTCTGGGTGGGCGATTTTGATGGGTTTAATACGCATGCGTTGCTCATGACGGGATTTGATCAGCAAGCGATTTACTACAACGATTGCTGGACTGGCGAACAAACAGCGCTATCGATTGATAAGTTTGAAGCCATTCGGGCCAAGAAACAAAAATTGGCGTTAAGTTATTAAAAAGCCGAGATCAACCACCTATTAAACTAGGGGTGTTCTCGGCTTTAATTCAGCGGTTCATGATGAATTGAGTAACGGCGAAAATGAAAATGACTTGGCCATTTTTTACGCTTAATGATACCTGCTGGCTTTAGTATCAGTTCCACTTAAGCGTTCAAAAAATAGCCGGTGCTTTTGAGAAAACGTTTCGATTAACAGATCCACTAAAATTAATAAGAGGACAAATGAAAGTGCAAGGACAATGTTTTTAATCGTTGTCAGTTCAGAAACGGGTGCGTAACCAGTCATATCTAATAAACGGCCTTGAATGGCAAAAGTGCCGCCAATAATACCATAAGCAATCGCGTTTCGTAAAATAATTTGAAGACTGGAGGCTGCCTGACCAAATTGATTCGTTAAGCGGATGCCGACAACCCGCATGCCAATTGTTCGTTGGTTAGCGATTTCTGCGCCAATAATTAAAATAGCCCAGGCAATGAACGTTAAGAGCCAGCGGGGGCCGATGATGAGGTTTAACAGATCGCTGATGATGGCAATAATAATCCAATCAACTGCCAGGGCCGTTCCACGGCGAAGCGGCGAAACGTTTTGACTCCGAGCGGCGGCTGATTGCCTGACTTTTTGTTTGCTTGGTAGGACTTTACTGAATAAGCTGGCCAAGCCACCTCCTAGGAGGCCTCCCAAGGTATTTAGCAGCAAATCATCAACATCAAATAATCGGTAGGGACGCGGGTAGATTCCATACAGACCAGATAACTGGGTGAGTTCATAAAATAGCGAGAGGCAAAAGCTTAACAGGATAGTTTGTTTCCAGTTTCGGTTGAAATAATAACGGAGATAAAAGCCGAATGGCAGGGTTAACAATAAATTAAATGCCGGCTGGATAACTGTTGGGGCTTTTAAAGCTGCCAACCAGGTTCCAGGATGGGTTAATGAAAATGGATTGTACTTAAAAAAATTGGTCACAAACGTGAATGGAACGAAATTGTGAGTTGGCGTTGTTAAATGGGCTACGAAACTTCTGGACGGCAGTGGCAGGATCGTCAAAAAGTACGCGCAAATCATATAAAAAACAAACGTGTAGAGCATGAAAATATTCCATTTAGGTAAGGCGCCGTAACGATGGTAGTTCACAATTAGAATTGGTAACGTGATGATCAGCGCGATAATTGGAAAGAAAATCGCGGCGGTATAAATGACGTGAATATATTGTGACATGAAGTTCTCCTCAAATAAAATTAGTCTTTTAGCGGGCAGGGACAAAGAACGCCCCGATCCCTAAAATAACCGAAAGGGCAAACATTAAAATAAGCATCGTGATGTGAAATCGTTTGTGCATGACAAAAAGCGCCAGGTATTCACGAATGACGGCATTTGGTAGATAATAAAATGGCGTTTTGGCACCAAGGCCATAAGCTTGGATTTTTTGTTTGTGGGCTAAAATTCCTGCTCGCAGGGTGTGAAAGTTATTTGTCACAAAGATTTTTTTACTATCCTTAGAACCACCGTCATTTTCAATTACTTTTTCTGAAAACCGCATGTTTTGATCAGTATTAACCGATTGCGCTTCTACAAGCGTGTCAGCTTTTGGAATACCGTGTTCGATAGCGTATTTTTGCATGGCAACCCCTTCTGGCAGCTTTTCATCCGATCCCTGGCCGCCGGAAAAGAGGAGCTTGGCCCGTTTATGGGTGCTCTGAAGCTGTTCATGATAGAAGTCGATTGCTTTGTTAATTCGGTTACCGAGCAGCCGGCCAACCTTATAACCGTCTACTAGACCACTGCCTAAAACGATAATGTAATCTTTGTCCTTTTTGGGGAAATACCAATGATACACGATCATTGACGTAATTGTATTCCAGACGGTTAGGAGAACGTAGACAATTACCATCGTTAAAAACGCTATGATAAACGTTTGTAATGGTGTTGGTGTCCGAAATGGATTAAAGAAGACGAAAATATCCACTAAGATAACGCCGATTCCAGCAATTAATGTCAATGAACTGGATAAGCTGTGATTTTCCCGTTGCCAAACAATCAGGGCATTTGCGAATAAAAAAATAAAGCTTAAGGTTAAGCCTAGAAAAATAATTAACCCCACGGCGGCAATAATAACGCCAACGATGATTCCCAAAGTGACGTTGTTATAAATCGAGATCAGTTGAACCAGCAATATTAATAACGTAATTAACGATAAGTTGACTAACCAGCCAAGTAATGACGAATTTCGATTGCGAATTAAATATGTACATAATGTTCCCCCAAGTAAAACTAAAATGATGAGGGTTGGTATCAGGATTACAAACAAATTAAACACCCCTTTGTATCATTATATTTCAGATGGAAAAGTAAGGCAAAGGGGATTATTACTTTCATCGAGGGAAAGTGGGTCGTCAAAATAAAAGCGGCCAACGATAAGTTGCCAAACTGTCCTAGTTGGCATTCAAACGACAAGCGGGTTATCCAAACAGTTACAGTTTAAAGTGTTTGGATAACCCGCTTGTAAAGCACAAACATAAGTTTTGTGTGGCAGTAGTTGTTCTTTGTAGTTGGAATTGAGAAGGGGAATTTATTTATACAGATTAGTTGCTCAATTGATAGCTGGCAGGGTGAAATATCTTGTACCAGTCGTTTGGTCATTAGGAATTAAAATTCGCGAACGCCATGCAGATAAACTTGCTTGTTTTCTTGTTGGACAGCTTTAACATCTTGGAGGGGATCTTCATCGAGTACCAAGAAATCGGCGAATTTCCCAACCTCTAGTGTTCCGTGAGTAGCGGCAACATCACATAATTCTGGCGAATTTAATGTGGAACATTGATAGGCTTCGGCTGGTGTCATGCCAATCTTGGTCAGGTACTCAAATTCTTCTGGCGTTTTATCAAAGCCGTTGAATGGCGTTCCGGCGTCAGTTCCCAATGTAAAGCGAACGCCCATTTTAAATGCCCGTTTGAAGTTAACGTAAGTATCATCCAAAGCATCTTCGCACTTTTTGATTTCCCATTCAGGTAATTTTCCTTTGCCATATTTAGGGATATTCATTTCAGCAATTAATGTTGGGGTAATGAAAGTTCCTTGCTTAAGACACTGTTGGCATTCAGATTCATTTACATAAAATCCATGTTCCAATGAATCCATTCCAGCATCTAGGGCGTTTTGAATCCCCGGATTACCCTCAGCATGGGCAGAAGCACGAATGCCTTTATGGTGGGCCTCTTCAACGCCAGTCCGCATTTCGGCTACAGATAGTTGGGGATCTGCCATAAAGTCACCAGGGGTCATGACACCACCAGTTGCCATCATTTTGATAACTTCAGCACCATTTTTTAACGCCGTTCGAACCGCTTTGCGCATTTCATCAGGTGAATCGGTCAGATAAGCCATGTGGGGGCCGTCACCATGACCACCAGTCATTGACATGACTTTACCAGAAGGCTTGAGTTCAGGAACATGTTTGAGCATGCCGACTTTCATTAGCCGCTTTAATTTGATATCTACATCGTATGAATCGCCACACTCTCGAACATATGTGACGCCGGACTTAAGCATTTGGCGTAAGTGCGTCACTGCCAAGTATGATGCTTCCGTTTCAGACATATTAAAGCCGCCGTCAAACGTATCTGGTCGAGAAGTTAAGTGGGAATGGACGTTAAAGAAGCCGGGCATAACAAACTTACCTTTCAAATTAACTTCTTCTTCAGCTTTAGGCGTGTTACCAGTTCCTCGATCCACTAGTTTGCCGTTCTCAACGACGAACCAAGCATTTTGATCATTTTCAGGTCTCCGACCGTCAAATAATGAAAAGTTATGAAAAAGTGTTTTTGTCATATTAAATTCCTCCATTTTTATAATTCGTAATGATTGGGTGTTACTTCCAATAAGCATATTGATATTGGGCGTCATGAAGTAATGAATACTTTAGACCGCCAACCTTTTTATTAACCAAATTTGCTTGAGCAGGTTGATATAGTGGCACTAAATCTTTGTTAGCTACTAACTGCTTATCGGCTGCAACTAATTTTTGATATCGATCCTGACCAGATAACTGATTAGATTCGTTCATGAGCGTGTCTAATTTGTTATCCCGAAGGTGGGTGAAGTTAACCTGGTTACTTAATTGGGATAATCCTAAAAAGTCCGAAGAATCAAGCCAATTAGTTGACCAACCGGTTAAGTTCATTTCAAAGTTGCCGGCAAAATCTCTAGCAACGTGTTGTGCGTGCGGAATAGAGGTAACGGTAACCTTTAACCCATTAAACGCTTTTTCAGCCGCAGCTTGGATATATTCACCAACGTGTTTATCTTGATCGGTATCATCGGTTAGTAAATTTAAAGTAACTTTCTTTTTTCCGGTAGCTTTTTGATAGGCCTGCCAATATTGCTTGGCTTTATTTACGTTGTAAGGGAGCAAATTACCAACATCCTGTGCCATGTCTTGACCGGTTGCTGGATTCTTTTGATCACCTTGGGGAACAGCGTTAAGCATTGGTTTTGAGCCATCTTGAAGAACATTCGTTACCAATTCTTTTCGATCAATGACCGCAGACATTGCCTGTCGTAAATCAAGTGAATTGGTGGCGGACTTTTGACTGTTGAAGTACAAATAATTTTCACGGCCAATCAAGTGCGTATGTAGTTGCGAATCGTTCTTGTTTTGTTTGACATATTGACCAGTGACGGACGTTACATCGACTTTGCCACCCTTAAATAAATTAACAGAGGTATTTTGATCCTTAGCTAATGTAACGTTAACGGTTGGGATTTTAACGTTATGATTATTCCAATAATACGGATTTTTTACGTATTTCCAAGCTGAATTGCTACCGGTCCAACCAACTAATTTATACGGACCGTTGTAAACTGCCGTCTTGGAATTGGTTCCAAACTGTTTACCGTATTTTTTGACCGCTTGTGTATTGATGGGCAAGTATTGATTAGCAACCAGGCCGTTGAAATAAGGGACCGGTCTGCTGAGGGTTATTTGCAGCGTTTTAGAATTAAGTGCTTTAACGCCAAGCTTATTGGGAGCCATTTTTCCAGCCTGGACAGCTGAAAAGTTTTTAAAAGCGCTATAGACACTGGCAAATTGTGCTTTCGTTTTGGGATTAACGGTTCTAGTAAATGATGTAACGAAATCTTGAGCAGTTACGGGCTGGCCGTTACTCCATTTAGCATTTTTCTTTAAATGAAATGTGTATGTTTTACCCCCATTGGTTGGTTTTACAATTTTAGTGGCAACCCCTGGGACAAGCCGGTTGTTCTTATCGTAAGTATAAAGGCCTTCATAAGTTTGCTGAATAACGCTGCCACTATTGGTATCATATGAAGTGTTAGGGTCAACAGTTGCCGGCTCATCAGGTAAGGTCACGCTTAATGATTGATGATGCGACGCGGCGCTACTGCCACATGCAGAAAGTAACCCACCTAATAGAAGTATCATTGATAATGTTAATCCTTTATGTTTCATAGTTATCTGCCTCCTAGTTTTGATTAAGAAATGATGATAGATTTATTTTTGATAAGAAATTTGGTTGACAGAAATTAAAAATGCGCCCCCTCAGATATTGTTTATCTGAAAGGGCGCATTTGCGCGGTACCACCTTTGTTCGCTTAAAAAGCCTTACACAAACGGTAATATGTCCTAGTTACGTGATCTACCCAGCTAGGATCTGAGTAGAAGCGCCATATTACGATTTGCCGCATTTTTAACGGTTGCGCACCGGTGGTTGCTTACTTAATTGTTCAGCCCACAGCTCTGAAGTGATTTTCGCATTTATTCGATTGTCCCCGCTCACACTAAACCGGGTTCGCTTAACAAAATGGATAAACGTTACTTTCTTCATCAATGCCATTAAATTCTCATTATTTCTTAATGGTTTCTAATATATGCTTTTCGTATTTCAATGTCAACCTGTGATCGAGCAATGCGCAATACTGTCCTTTACCATTCAATTTCGGCAACCGATTCCGGCCACCCATTCAACTCATCTTGCTTTACTTGGCCGTCACCAATTTCAATAATGTGGTCAGCCATGGGTTTAATCATGCCATTGTGGGTCACAATGATGACATTTTTATCCGTTTGATGGCAGAAATCTTGCAGCAGCTTTAAGATACTTTTGCCAGTTTTATAATCGAGGGCTCCGGTCGGTTCATCGCAAAGTAATAAATCAGGATTTTTAGCAATCGCCCTGGCAATGGCGACTCGCTGCTGTTCACCACCTGAAAGTTGGGCCGGAAAGTTGTTCATTCGATTCTTTAGGCCAACATCGGTCATGACTGAAGTCACGTCCAAGGCGTCAGGAGAAATCTGGGAGGCCAATTCAACGTTTTCTAAGGCAGTTAGGTTTGGGATCAAGTTATAGAATTGGAAAACAAAGCCAACTGAATGACGGCGATAGGTGGTTAATTGCTTACTGGAATAAGTCGCAATATCGTGACCGTCGACAATCACTTGTCCTTTAGTGGGGGTATCCATACCGCCTAGAATGTTCAATAAAGTTGATTTGCCAGCCCCAGAAGCGCCAACGATAATGGTGAGTTCGCCCTTTTGAATTTTAAAGTTAATATCATTGTTGGCATGGACGGCTTGTTCGCCGCTGCCATAGATTTTTGAAACGTGTTCAACGTCAATGTAGGTCATGATGTTCCTCCAAACGATATCATTCTATCATTATGATACTGGCAATAATGGGTTGAAGCAACTAGCTGAAAGGGATATGAATAATGACGATAAGTAAAAATCCGCAGCCTGACTGCTACGGATTTTGGATAAATTGTTAGATTAGAGGGCTAGCTTAATCACTAGGGACCTAGTTTTGAAGCTTGGCTAGTACTTCTTTGATTGAATCTTCAAACGTTGGCAGTGAATGACCCAAGACATCTGCCAAATCACCTGATGGTTCATCAAGATCGCCGCTTCTAATTAACTGTTGCATTGAGACAACTCGATTCGCGGCGGGTTCTTTCATGCCCATTGCTATGAGCCGCTTTCTTAGTTCGTCGTCTGAAGTTGAAGTAATGTCAAACTGATGACCACTCACAACTTGTAATGCCCGGCCTAAATCAGCGTAATCATGCTGTGGACCGCTAAATTCATAAACAGTTTTAGGATCGTCACTCAAGAGGACTTTGGCGGCCGCCTCCGCATACTCTCGCTCAAGTGCCCAACCAACTCGACCATTACCAGCAGAGTAGACAAATGGCCGATTGGCTAGCGCGTCATTAAAGAATAACCGTTCATTTTCCAAGTACCAATTATTTCTAAGAAAAGCATAGTTGATCCCTGATTGGCGCAAAGCCTGCTCAGTTTCTCGATGATCTGCAGCTAAGGGAGACGCCGCTGAATTGGCTCGCGGAAAGCTCGTGTAAGCAATGAACTGAACGCCCGCCTGTTTGGCCGCGTTAATCACGTTTTGATGTTGCTGAACTCGAGAAACCGTTTGGCCGGGGATCGATGAAATCAATAACAAGCGACTCACGCCCGTTAGCGATGTCACCAGCTGGTCTTTTAGGTCATAAGAACCAGGGCGAACCTCAAGCTCTGGGAATAAACGCTTGGCTTTGTCGGTATTTCGGGCAAGGGCAATGATATTGCCGGAGCCGATAGTATCTTTGAGAACTTTAATGGCCGCTTGACCAAATTTGCCGGTTGAACCAGTTACTGCATACTTCATTAATCATCAGCATCCTTTCTAAATAAATTCACAGGAAAAAGTCTTTCTAAGATGATGGTATCAGGGACGACAGAACCATACAAGAAATTGAGTTGGCGGCGGCATTGTCAAGCAGCCTATTCATTCTAATGTTGATTGATTTTAATTTGGAATGAAAAAAATTTGATTTATAGTTGACAAACGTAAACTTAAGGCATAAGGTAATCATAAATCTACAAACGTAAACGGGGAGGAAATAAAATGAAAATCATTGTATTAGTGATTGGATTAGGACTCATTGCATTTATCGGCTGGTGGTTCTTTGGTAAGCATGCGACCGATGAGGCAGCAGCGGCAGTTGCTAATCATCACCAAGTCGTCGATGTTGAGGTAAAAGGTGGCTATTCGCCAGAAGTGGTGACCCTTCAGCGAAACGTGCCGGCTACTTTGAACTTCACCAGAAAAGACGCTTCATCTTGTTTGGACCGGGTAGTATTTTCTGATTTTGGTATCAACCAAGCACTTCCTGAAAATCAGGTTGAATCAGTTGAAATTGATACCAGCACGCCCGGTGAATACCAGTGGGCATGTGGAATGGATATGTTTCATGGCAAAGTCATTATTAAATAATTGGAGGAATCGATGATGGATCAAAAAGAACAAAACGCAACGATTATTGTTTCGGGTGGTTATCAGCCGGAAGTCATTAAGCTAAAACAGGGAATTCCAGCCAAGCTCAGCTTTAAGCGGGTTTCAGAGCAGGGGTGTTTAGACGTCGTTCACTCAAAGGAATTGGGCTTTGAAGCGACTTTGCCGTTTGACGTGGTTAAAGTTGTTAGTGTGCCAACCGATAAAGCCGGTGAATTTAGCTTTAGCTGTGGGATGGACATGTTTTTTGGAAAAGTTGAGGTTGAGCCATGACAATTACCAAACGATTCTGGGTATCACTGATTCTATCGCTGCCAATGCTGGCCGAGATGATCTTAAAACCATTTGGGTGGATGTTACCGGGTGGTGAGTACACGATGCTGGGGTTAACGACGATCATTATGCTGGTGTCGGCAGGACCGTTTATAAAAAGTGCTTGGGCGTCGTTTAAAAAGCATCATTCAAACATGGATACATTGGTTGCCATTGGGACCGCTACGGCCTACTTATACAGTATCTATGCAATGCTTACCAAGCAGCCGGTATTCTTTGAAAGTGCTGCTTTTGTGACCACCTTTGTCTTGCTAGGACAGGTGTTTGAGGCGCGAATGCGTCAGAATGCTTCTAGTGCCGTTAAAAAGTTGGTCAACCTGCAAGCTAAGGATGCCGAAGTTTTCCGTGACGGCCAATTTATCAAGCTGCCAGTTTCGAAGGTCGTTGTGGGTGACCTGATTAAAGTTCGGCCAGGAGAAAAGATTGCCGTCGATGGTGAAATTACAACGGGCAGTTCAACGATTGACGAATCAATGGTCACCGGCGAAAGTATGCCGACTAAAAAGATCGCTGGCGACGCTGTCGTGGGCGCGACGGTTAATGGATCGGGAACACTGACCTACAAGGCAACTAAAATCGGAAAAGATACCATGTTGGCTCAAATCGTTGAGTTGGTTAAAAAAGCGCAAAATAGTCACGCACCCATTCAAAGCCTAACGGACAAAGTGTCGGCTGTCTTTGTCCCACTAGTCTTAATCATTGCCATTTTGACATTCTTAGTGTGGTATGAGCTGATTGGCGCCAGTGTTGCAAGTTCGCTGATCTTTGCAGTGTCAGTAGTCGTCATCGCTTGCCCATGTGCGTTGGGCTTAGCCACGCCAACTGCTTTGATGGTGGGCACCGGCAGGAGTGCCAAAATGGGCATTTTAATTAAAAATGGCCAAGTGTTGGAAGCGGTAAATGATGTTAAAACGGTCGTCTTTGATAAGACGGGAACCATTACGGTTGGTCAACCACGGGTCACTAATATCATCGGCGATCGTGAAAAGATTTTACAAATTGCAGCGAGTTTGGAACAAGCTTCTGAGCATCCCTTGGCTGTCGCCATTTTAAACGAAGCAAAGCAAACACAAATTGACATGATGAACGTCGATCGCTTCGAAGCCGTTGAAGGCAAAGGCGTCCGGGGAGAAATTAATGGTCAAATGGCGTTTGTAGGTAATGACAAATTGCTCGAAAATATTCGACTGACTTCGGAGTTGAGCCGGCAATTTGAGAAACTTCAGCAACAGGCCAAAACGGTCGTTGTCGTCGGCCAAGCTGATCAGGTAATTGGCCTAATTGCCATTCAAGATACCCCTAAGAAAACGTCTCAAGCGGCAGTTGCCGCCCTCAAAAATCGAGGGCTCAAAACGGTCATGCTGACTGGCGATAATGAACAAGTTGCTCAATCAATTGCGAATGAAGTTGGGATTGATCAAGTCATTGCCAATGTTTTACCCAAAGACAAGGCCAATCGGTTTAAAGCGCTTCAGGCTGGTGGCAAAGTTGCATTTGTCGGTGACGGCATTAATGATGCGCCCGCATTGAGTACCGCTGATGTTGGCATTGCCATGGGTTCTGGTACGGATATTGCGATTGAATCCGGCGGTATCGTGTTAGTAAAAAATGACCTGCGAGATGTCGACCGGGCGTTGGCGTTGAGTCAAAAGACCTTTAACCGAATTAAATTAAACCTGTTTTGGGCGTTTATCTACAATGTACTTGGCATCCCGGTTGCTGCTGGGGCCCTGTACTTTGTTGGCTTAACCTTAAGCCCAGAATTGGCAGGGTTAGCAATGGCGTTTAGCTCGTTGTCGGTTGTGACCAGTTCGGTTATGTTGAACCGCACTAAGATTTCGACGACACCATTAACTGAATCATAATTGAAATGAAGGTTGTAGTGGACTGCTATCGATGATGATTGATGGCAGTCTTTTTGAGTGGCCATTTTTACTGGGGCAACATGAAAAAAATTTTCTTTTCACGGAATCTTTTCATATGCTAAAATGAGAAAATGTGAGCAATCTTTAATCGCCACTTTGCTTGCTTTTAATATGCAAAAAAGCAAAAATATGAGCAAAAAGTAATATGAATCCGGTTACATAATCGTGTATACTTTTGGTATGGTTTTAAAACGCAGTGGCAAATTGCTATAAATCAGTCTGTTAGGGGGTGATTCAGCGAGATTAATTTGATTGGTCTATTAAATGCGTATTATTCTAAGGAGGACACATATGGGAGCATTAATTTTACCTTGGTGGGCAGCGCTTTTAGGCTTGGCCCTTGCAATTATTTTAATTTTATGGAAGCTAAATCCAGTTTATTCGTTGATGTTAGGGGCGATCATTGGTTGCTTAATTGGGGGCGCCAATCTTGTTCAAACGATTAACGTACTCATTCAAGGATCCCAAAGCGTGATTGGCACAATTTTGCGGGTTATTGCCGCGGGGATGCTGGCGGGGGTCATGATGGAATCGGGTGCCGCCGATACGATTGCCAGGGCGATTGTCAATAAGCTTGGTGACCGCTTGGCACTATTTAGCTTGGCATTTGCGACAATGGTCATCACCGGTGTGGGGGTTTTTATTCCGGTAGCTGTTTTGATTGTGGCACCGATCGCACTGGAAGTTGGCGAACGGATGCACATTTCTAAGTTAGCCCTGCTAGTCGCTTTGTCCGGTGGTGGCAAGGCCGGTAACGTTATTTCACCAAACCCCAATACAATTGCTGCTGCTAAAGGGTTTGGCCTTGAATTAAGCCAAGTGATGATCGCGGACTTTATTCCGGCAGTTATTGGATTAGTTGTAGCGGTTTTAGTGGCATCACTGTTAAGAAACAAAGGGTCGAAAGTTTTAGATACCGATTTGGCCAATTTAACTCAAGAAACCAATGTCGCTGATTTGCCTTCGTTGGGATCATCATTGGTAACACCGATTCTTGCTATCTTTTTACTTTTATTAAATCCAATTGGCTCAATCTTTCACATTGGTCTTTTGACTAAATTAAACTTGGACGCGATGTATGTGTTGCCAATTGCCGCGATTGTCGGCGCAATTGCCATGAAGAAGGGCGGCCATTTGAAATCATACGCACAATCAGGAATTACGCGAATGACCGATGTTGTGATGATTCTGTTGGGAGCTGGTATGATTGGAGCGTTGATTACGTCATCCAGCTTGCCGACTGAAATTATTAGTTTGATCAAGGTCAGCCACGTTTCCGGCGTCTTCTTGGCACCGATTTCTGGAATCTTGATGGCGGCAGCCGCAGCGTCGACTTCGACCGGGGTTATTTTAGCCACCGGTTCGTTTAGTAAGGCCATCTTAGGGTTTGGCGTCAGCCCGTTAGCTGCGGCAGCGATGGTCCACACGGGGGCAACGGTGATTGATCACTTACCTCATGGAAATTATTTCCATGTGACGGCAAACGCCATGCATATGGAAATCAAAGAGCGTTCTCGCTCAATTGTTTACGAATCAATGGTCGGCCTTTCGATGACTATTGTTGCAACTGTTATGTATGGATTCTTCTAAAGAAATAGGAGGTGTGTCGTGATGAAATTTGTTATTGCGCCCGATTCATTTAAAGGCGGCTTGACCGCTAAGCAAGCCGCCGAAGCAATGAAAACCGGGCTCGCCCGTGTGTATCCGGATGCCGATTATACGTTAGTTCCAATGGCTGATGGCGGCGAAGGTACCGTACAATCGTTAGTTGATGCGACTCGTGGCCATTTTTATACCGAACAAGTAACTGGCCCGCTTGGAACCCAGGTTGCAGCTAAGTTTGGGATCCTTGGGGATGGCCAGACTGGTGTGATTGAAATGTCTCAAGCAAGTGGCATTCAGTTTGTTAATGAACAGACGCGAAATCCGCTGATCACCACCACTTATGGCACCGGAGAGCTGATTCTTAAAGCGTTGGATCAAGGCATATCTAAATTGATTTTAGGCATTGGCGGCAGTGCAACTAACGATGGTGGGGCTGGCATGGCCCAAGCAATTGGGGCTCAGTTATTGGACCAAGCTGGTAACCAGATTGAAGTTGGTGGCGGCCAGTTAGATCAGCTTGAAAAAATTGACATTTCTAAAGTTGATCCGCGAATTAAAGACTTAGAAATCTTAATTGCTTCTGATGTGACTAACCCATTAGTTGGCCCAGATGGCGCCTCGGCGGTCTTTGGTCCACAAAAGGGGGCGACACCGGAGATGGTAAAGGTCTTGGATGATAATTTGCGCCATTACGCAGAGATTATTAAGCGAGACCTTCACGCCGACTTGGCAGATTATCCGGGAGCCGGGGCCGCTGGTGGCCTTGGTGCTGGACTGCTTGCCTTTACCAATTCGACGATGGAAAAGGGTGTAGAGATTGTCGTTGAATACAGTGGCTTAAAGAAAAAAGCACAGGGAGCAGACTTTGTCTTTACTGGAGAAGGCGGAATTGATTTTCAAACCAAATTTGGCAAAACTCCTTATGGGGTTGCCTTAGCAACCAAACAAGTGGCCCCGAACGCACCGGTTATTGTGATTGCTGGCAGCGTTGGTGATGGCATTAATGAGCTGTATTCTGAAAAATCAATTGATGCCATTTTTACCAGTGTTGCAGGCGTGAAGACGCTCCAAGAAGCGCTAGATACAGCCCCTCACGATGTTGCTCAAGTAGCGGAAAATATTGGGCGATTAGTCGCGAAGACATTGGCCAAGTCGTGATTTTTATTTTTCTCTCACATTGTGATAGGATTATTAAAAATAATCTTATCGAAGGTGATGCCTATCAGTGTGACAGTAAAAGACGTTCTTCAGTTACCTTCTTTAAAGCGAGCAAAGGTGATTGCAGGCGATTCGGCAATTAACAAGGTGGTTGCGTCAGTTTCAGTATTGGAATACTCACAGATCACCACTACTCAGGCTGAAATTTATAAACATATTAACTTTAATAATGATGAACTGGTGCTAACGGCTTTTGCAAGTGTTCGTGATGATGTTGAAGCGCAATGTGAAAATATTAGAGCGCTGGCAGAAGCTGGGGAACTTGGCATCATTTTATTCTATGTTGGCCTAGTTGTCCCAAAAGTTGATCCAAAATTGATTGAAACAGCTAATCAGTGTGATTTTCTAGTGATACTAATGCCCAAAAATGAACCTGAGTTAACGTACAGTAGTGTCATTACTGAAATCATGTTTGCAGTGTTTAATGATCAGATTGAAAATCCAAATTTTTCTGCCGAATTAGTTGAAAAAGTATCTTCGATGCCGACCTATCAGCAAAATATCGACATGGTTTTGCGGTTGTTGAGTGATCGGCTACGAGCATCTGTCGCAATTACGAACGAAGAAATGTCGTTGATCAGCAGCCAGCAGTGGCCACAAACGAACCATGTCATTTGGCGTAAGATTCTAAACAATCGCCAAAGTGGTAATCATCAAACTGGTAATCATATTTATATTGATAAAGTTAATGATAAAAACAGACAGTTGGTTATTTATAAAGAGCATGGTGAGCTGAGCCACACATTACAGAAGCAGGCAATTGAAACAATTCGAATTTCACTTAATTTGTGGGACAACGACGATGCTGATCATAATTTGGTTGATTTACTGGATGCGATTATTCAAAATCGCCCCCAAAAGATTAGTCAATTAGCTAAGCAAAATCATATTTCGATTAACGCTTTGTCAATGCTGTTAATCATTAGTAATTTAGAAAAAGCTGATAATATCAATCGCATTAAGGCGGATA
The DNA here is from genome assembly GCF_016860605.1 of Lentilactobacillus fungorum. Lineage (GTDB taxonomy): Bacteria > Bacillota > Bacilli > Lactobacillales > Lactobacillaceae > Lentilactobacillus > Lentilactobacillus fungorum. The sequence continues at coordinate 168,766 of NZ_BNJR01000012.1, read as the reverse complement.
TTAAGCGAATTTCCAGTTCACTCGCTAATGTGATCATTTGTGAAGCTTATCGGGATGAAATTTTAATTTTGCCAGTAACTCGACCGGCAACTTTGCAAGATTGGGATGACTGGCAATCCGCAATTCTTCATTATGCCCGCCAACAGCATCTGCAGTTAACTTTAACGAAGTTTAATGATTTGCATGGTGAAGCGACAATTAGGGATGCATACATTAACCATTACAAGTATTTGCCAACAACCGAAATTATTTTTCCTACCAAGACGACGTTTTCTGAACAAGATTTGCAGTTTGCCAGATCGTGTCAGGAACTCATTAATCAATGCGGCGAGCCGATTGAGTCAAGAATAAGACTAATTAATCAGCTGCCAGCCAGTATGATTAAGACGTTATTGGTATTCTTACTAGATGCTCGAGGAAGCGTTGAAGATGCTGCAAACATTTTATTTATTCATCGAAATACCGCGAAATATCGACTCAAAAAGATTAGTAACTATTTTGGATTTAAAATTGGCATTATGCCTGAATCACTGGTAGTTTATCAAGCTGCGGCAATCTATCGAATTGTTAACGGTGATCCTGCCTGACGTCTCATTTTGTCTTATTAGACAAAATGGGGCGTTTATTTTTGTTGTAAAGGACAATGACAGACTGGCAAAAAGAACGTAACATCATTAACAATCAATAAATGAGAAAACAATTAAATAAATGATTGTTTATCTTATAAAGTGAGGTAATTGCTAATGGAAAATGATTTACGGCTTTTAGATATACTGCCGGTTGTCGCAAAAGATATTCTTAGTAACGACATGAAAGCAGACATGGAGAAATATTTGATGGCAACAACTAAAGTTGATCATGTTCAAATTGGTGGCAAGGGGCCAATCACGATTGAAAGTGAGTATGATGAAGCATTTGCGGCACCAGAAGTTGTACAAACAGCAGTTGAGGCAACAAAGAAAAGGCCCTATGACGGTATTTTTGTCAATTGTTTTGGTGATCCTGGTGTGCGAGCAACTCGTGAAAAACTACCCATCACGGTTTTTGGCGGCTTTGAACCGGCCGTTTATTTGGCGCTTGGTTTAGGCGATACAGTTGGCATTGTCACTGTATTAGAAAACGTTGTGCCGATGTTAAAGGGAGCGGTTGCCAGGGCCGGTTTGCAGTCACGGGCGACGTCAATTCGGACACTTGGGATCCCCGTTCTTCAGTTGAAGGATCGCCATCTTTTAATGACAAGCTTATACGAGCAATGCAAACGTGCGATTGAAGATGATCAGGTGAGTGTTCTAGTCATGGGATGCACCGGAATTGCTGGAATTGTTGAAGAAATGACATCCCGACTCAATTCGGATGGGTATGATGTCCCGGTGCTGGAAGCAGGGCAGTGTGCAATGCTACTAACTGAGTTATATGCGCGAATGGGCATTCATCCTAGCCGGCAAACATACATGACACCTCCAGCAAAGCAAACTGGCAGCCAAAACCCAACGACTAAATAATATGAGGAGGCCTTTTTATGAATCATAATCAACGAAATCAAAATTGGATTAGTTTGGCGTTTGTATGGGCTGGCGCATTAGTGTCAATCCCAAGCCTACTTTTGGGAGGGACATTAGTTGCGGGCATGTCTCTTAGCAAAACATTGATAACTGCCTTGATTGGGTATGCGCTGGTTGTTTTCATTATGATTTTTCAAGGCATGCAAAGCGCTGACTTAGGAAAGCCAACCGTTAAAGTTGCAGAACAGGTTTTTGGCAAACAGGGTTCAAGAAGCATCATCTCAATTTTGATTGCAATTGGTTGTTTAGGGTGGTTTGGCATTCAGGCCAATGTATGTGGAGAAGCCTTTGCGAGTCTTTTAAAGGCTCTTGGAGTAACAATTCCAACGCCATTATCATCACTCATTTGGGGAATGATCATGGTTGTCACGGCGATTTATGGCATTAGGGTTATTAGATTACTGACATACGTTGCGGTTCCGTATCTAATTGCAGTTTGCTTATATGGGCTTTATCAAGCACTCACGACCACAAACTTTACTCAAATAAGTGCCTATCATCCTGCTACCAGCCTACCGATTGGCACGGGGTTGACCATTACTTTGGGTTCGTTTGCGATTGGAGCCGTTATTGCAGGTGATTATTCACAGTATTCACCAAAACGACGTGACGTTGTTAAAGCGGCCATATTTGGCGTCATTCCTGCCGGTGTCTTAATGATTGGTGTAGGAGCTATTCTAACGATTGTTTATCATAACGCTGATTTAAACGGCGTTTTCATGAAAATTGGCTCACCATTAGTTGGCGGCTTGGCGTTGGTTTTAGCGACTTGGAAAGTGAATGTCATTAATGCATTTTCAGGTGGCATTGCGGTTATCAATGCGTTTAAAATTCCAGATCGTTATCAAAAAATAACCGTTTTTCTGGTAGGGCTGTCTGGGACTGGATTAGCTATCGTTGGCATTATGAATTACTTTACACCGGTGATGAATATCTTAGGAGCGATGATTCCGCCAGTGGCTGGTGTGATGTCTGCAGCCTATTGGGTAACCCATCATGGCAATGCCAGCCTGTGGGAATCTACTCCAGGTTTTAAGTGGTCTGGCATTGTTGCTTGGTTGCTTGGCGGGATTGTTGCATCGACACCAGTCATTATGGGATTAATTCCCAATATTGCTCATCCACAGATTAATCCACTAACGGGAATTATCTTGTCCTTTGTGACTTATTTGATCCTACAAAAAATAGAAGCGCATCAACAAATCAAGCAAACGGCTGAAATGAAGGAGCGATAGTGATTATGCGGTACTTAGATAAAGAAAATATTGAAAATATTGCTACCGGCGCATCGTTATTTGGCGCGGGTGGTGGCGGTGATCCATACGTTGGAAAGATGATGGCAATTTCTGCGATCGAAAAAAATGGACCAGTAAAATTATTGTCAGTTGATGAAGTCGATGACGAGGATATGTACATGCCGGCTGCATCAATGGGCGCGCCGTTAGTGATGACAGAAAAATTTCCAAAGGGCGATGAGTTCACCAGAGCATTTAATCGCTTGGGAAAATATCTGGGCAAGTCGATTGCGGGGACGTTTCCAATGGAAGCTGGTGGCGTTAACTCGATGATTCCAATCGTTGTGGCTGCTCAGGCGGGCATTCCCTTGGTTGACTGTGATGGAATGGGCCGAGCCTTTCCAGAACTTCAAATGACGACTTTTCATTTGGGCGGCGTTTCGGCGACGCCAATGGTGGTAACGGATGAAAAAGGGAATTTAAGCATCCTTGAAACGGTAACTGACAAATGGTCTGAGCGACTAGCAAGAGATCAAGTGGTTGAAATGGGGGCCAGTGCTTCAGTTTCACTCTACCCTTCAACTGGCCGGCAAATGAAACAAAACGGTATTAAAGGGATTGTGACCCGTTGTGAAGAGGTTGGCAAAATTGTTAAGCAGCACACCAAAGGAAAAAAATGGCAGTTGGCGCAATTACTCAATTTAACCCAAGGCTTTCATCTATTTGACGGTAAAATTGTCGATATTTCTCGAGAAACTCGTGGCGGCTTTAACTATGGTGAGATGACGGTTCAGGGGCTAAATGATGATGAAGGTCAGCAAATGACCATTGAATTTCAAAATGAAAATTTAATTGCTAAAAGAAACGGCCAAATTGTCACGAGCGTTCCTGATCTAATTTGTTTAACAGATATGGATAGTTTGGTGCCAAGTACATCAGAATCGATTAAATACGGCAAGCGAATCACGGTATTAGGCTTGCCGGCAGATGAAAAATGGCGGACTAAAAAGGGGCTGGAGACAGTTGGACCGAAGTATTTTGGCTATCATTTTGATTATGAACCAATCGAATCGATGGTTCATAGGGAGGTTAAAGTATGAAATACCGATTAGGAATTGATGTTGGTGGGACAAATACAGACGCAGTTATCTTAGATGATCAGCTGAATGTCATTGAGAGTACCAAGTCGCATACAACCAAAGATATTGAAACTGGCATTTATCGCTCGATGAAAACAGTTATTGACCAATCTGGAATTGATCCAGCCAAAATTACGCATGCAATGCTTGGGACAACCCAATGTACCAATGCAATCGTGGAACGGAAAAACCTTGCCAGAGTCGGCGTTATTCGGTTGGGATATCCAGCGTCTGTCTCTATTCTGCCGTACACGGCTTGGCCTCAAGATATGGTTGGAATTTTATCTGGAAAATACCGTATTTTGCATGGCGGTTCTGAATATAACGGCGAATCGATTACGCCCTTTAATGAAGACGAATTGCGGGATCTGCTTAAAAAGTGGCAAGGAGAGGTTGACGCGATTGCCGTCGTTGGAATTTTTTCATCGATTAAACCAGAACAAGAGCAGCGAACTGAAGTAATTATTAAGCAGTTATATGGGCAAACTTTTCCGGTTTCTTTATCGTCGACAATTGGTTCAATCGGCCTGATTGAACGGGAAAATGCGACTATTTTAAATGCGGCACTTCATAAAGTTATCCAAAAGACTGCCAATGGTTTTGCTCAATCATTGATTCACGAAGGCGTCAAAAACGCCAAAACTTATTTATGTCAAAATGATGGGACACTGATGTCGATTGAATATGCAAGACAATATCCGATTCTGACAATTGGTAGCGGGCCAACTAATAGCATTCGCGGAGCTGCTTACCTTGCAGGTGCAAAGAATGCTGTTGTACTGGATATTGGTGGAACAACGGCAGATTTAGGCGTTTTAGTTAATGGATTCCCACGAGAGTCTTCGATTGCAGTTGACGTGGGGGGTATTCGAACAAATTTTCGAATGCCAGACATTATTTCCATTGGATTAGGCGGCGGCAGCCTTGTTAAGGAAGACAAAGATGGGAAGATCACAATTGGGCCGGAAAGTGTTGGCTATCAAATTGAAGAAAAGGCGTTAGTGTTTGGCGGCGATACCCTAACAACCACCGATATTGCAGTTCGCTTGGGTCAAGCAAAAGTTGGTAATTCAAAGAATGTGGCTGGAATTAGCTTGGAATTTGCAAAAAAAGTTGAAAGTAAAATCAAAGAAATGATTGAAACCGCTATTGATCAAATGAAAACCAGCGGGGATGATGTTGATTTGATTTTAGTGGGTGGCGGCTCAATCATTGCGCCCGAACGACTGGCAGGGGTTCGATCGATTATTCAAAACCCTAAAGGCCCGGTAGCGAACGCGATTGGGGCTTCCATTGCTCAAGTGAGTGGTGACTTTGAAAAGTTATATTCTTATGAAAAGATTAAGCGTGAGGTAGCCTTAAAAGACGCACAGCAATTTGCTGAGAAGCAAGCTGTTTTAGCTGGTGCCAGCCAAGAGACGCTTGAGTTGGTGGATGTTAACGAGACCCCCTTAGCTTATGCACCCGGTAAAACTACCAAGGTACGAGTTAAGGTGGTTGGAAAGTTGATCTGACAAGTGAAGTAAAAGGATAATGGTTGTTAATTTGTTGATGGGCTTACTTTAAACAGGCACTAAATGTTACACGTGAAACATTCAGTGGTGAGAACGGTCTGATTGTTTCCAAAACTCACATTAAACAGGTTACTCGAAACTTGTTACTTGGAATCATCGTTGAATAGTGATTATAAAAGTGAAATTGAACATCATTCGGCGTTAATTTTCATTACTAATGCTTAATAAAAAAGACGATCTCTCAAAAGGTCGTCTTTTTGCGTGGATGTTGGGCTAATCACGTTTATCGCATCATGGTTTATAAGTCAACTACCCAGAGCTTGTGGGCTTAACACTCGGCAATGCAAGGTAGAAATCTCCATATGTGTCCCTTGGCCAGAAATTCCAGAGCCGGTGATTTTCAACCGAGGGACTTTATCTACTGATTTTTAATCAATTTGTCCGTTCCCATACAGTTGATACGGTTAAAATGAAATCGAGGTTGACGGCAAGTCAGTTTGGCAACAAGTTATGATATAAAATAAGCCAATTAGGTGGTAGATCAATTGGGAGATCCCGATCAAACTGACGCGAATTAAGTCAATTCGTCAACTGGTAATTGGTCAATCAACTGATTTCAAATTTAATTATGGCAACCGCCTGTCGAATTCCCCTCAGAATTCGTAGACTATATAAGATCCCCGCTTGGTAATTCATTTATTTCTAATTAGTAGTTTGGTAAAATCAAGCGCGATTAGCAGAGATGCTTAAAACTCCACACTTATATTATAAACTATTGTGAAATGGTAAACAATATTATTTGTGATTATCACCCGGCAATATAGTATGGTACCTCGGCATATACGCTACGGGCTAATCGGGCGCAACTGTTGGCGGCCTTAGCCCAAGCATAACGGTGGATTATAAGGATAAAAAAGTAAGCTCGATTGAGAAGCGTCTCAATCGGGCTACTTTTTAAAAATAATTTGGTGACTAACGCCATCTCCACGCCAATACGATATCCATTACTGACATAATCACAAGAATCGCGCCAAAAAATTGCAGAACAACCAAGACGGTTCCAAATGGGTTAAACATTAACATAATCCCTAGCAAAGTGAGGATCATGCCATATAAGCTATTTGGAAATGGTGATACATTAACGTATTCACGGTGTTGCTGGAGACCGTCGATGGTTTTAGAAATGCCCATGATAACTAATGTCAGGCCAACAACAAATGGCAAAAAGGCCAGCAGTGGTTTAGCGAAGATCCAGATAATGACGGCGATGACTAACTGGGAGATCCCAATCGATAAACTATAGCTGGTAATTTCGGCGCGAGCCCGCTGCCGCCAAGCTGAAAGCAGGTTAATGATACCAAAAATGGCAAAGAAGACGGCTAAAATACCAATAAAAGCATTCAACGTTTCGTGCGGTTCAAACAGGAACATGAGGCCAAAGATAATGTAAGCAAGGCTTTTTAGCCAAACGTAATTTCTAAAGCGGTTAACAAATGAATACAAGTTTATTCCTCCAAGCTGTTTGTTATCTTTATCATACGAGAAATAAACTAAAAATAACAGCTGTTAGTGGAGCATTTTAATCAACGGTATCGGGGCTCTTAAATTTAAAGATAGGAATTATTAGCAATGAAACGAATGGTAACCAAGCCAAACTCCCATAAACACTCAGAAAGGCAACATTGAGGCGTTTTTTCAAATGATTTTTAACGTGTTGGATCCATTTCTTTAATTGATGATTTGTTTGACTAACTTTTTTAACCAATAACTGTTTAACTTGGCTTGAAACGCCACGGCTAATTTCTAGTTTGAGTCTTTGCGGTACCAATTTTGTGGGCAAATTTTCTTTAGCAGCAACTAAGGCTAATTGTCGATGATAAGCGCGGTTGATTAAAGTTAATTGTTTTTCTTTTGATATTTTGATTCCTTTAAACTTCAAACTGCCTTTCACTTTTGTGATGTTATTACTGTTGGGATTTAATCGCTTGTGAAGCTTGCGGCTCATTTTTTCTTTGGCGGAATTGGCTAAATGAAGGCTGGTAATTTGTTGGGATCCATACGCAAGCGTGTTTTTCTTGGCGCTATTAATATTACTTGATAGAACGGTCATAAAGATTGCAATCGAAAGCACCATCCCTACTTGCCGTAAAACATTAGCGACACTTTGCGAAGCAGTTAGGATTGAGCCGTGAAAATCAGCGACAGCTAAAATATTGGCGGTTGCGGCAACTAAACCGTAGCCGATGCCCAACACAATTGCTGCAAGGATTAAAGGCTGATAGCCGTGATCTAAATTCATTGTCGCTAGTAGATAATAACTGGTGCCAATCAACGTAAACCCTAGACCAATTAGTAATTTATTATTAATCTTTTTGACCAAAAGAGAGGTGAAAATAACTGAAAACATTACAGCGACTGAATACGGCGTGATTAATAAGGCGGCACCCAACTCGCTTTGCCCGTGAACCCTTGTTAAGAAGGTGGGAATCAGTACAGCCATTCCACCTAAGAAGAAATTACACAGTACTAGCGAAATACTGGCACCGTCAAAGTTACGGCTATGGAACAAGCGTAGATTGATCATTGGTAATTTCAAGTGGCGTTCTAGGAGGATAAAGCCAATAAATGATACGAAAGAGGCGGCAAATAAACTTAGGATAATTGGTGAGTGCCATCCCCAAGCGTTGCCTTTAATTAATCCAAGGGAAAGTGAAAATAACATGGTGATGCTTAAGAAAGCACCACCCCAATCAACAGGGGCTGATTGAGTTGATTCATTCTTGAGGGGAAGCACGGCTGGAAAAATAATGAGGTCAAGAATAATCAACGGAACGTTAATGAAGAAAACCCAGCGCCAGCCCCAATATTGAGCAACCAAACCACCAATACTTGGGCCTAATGCAACTGCTAATCCTTGGACACCAGCTAAAGCGGCAACGATCTTATTACGATTCTGTTGATTGCTAATTTCTAAACCAATCACCATACTAGTTGGAATGATGATTGCGGCGCCAAGACTTTGGATGCCTCGAGCGACTAGCATAAATGAAAGGGTTGGGGCCATTCCTGAAAGTAGTGAACCAGCAGCAAAAATTATTAAACCGGCAAACACAAATTTGTTCCGACCAATTTTTTCTGCCAATCTACCAAATGGAATAATAAATGATGCGAAGACGATTGTATAAACGTTTAACGCCCAAGATAAATTCGTTAGACTTTCATTAAACGCCGTTTGAATCTCTGGCAGCACGATGGTCATAATTGAAACGTCCATCATACATAAAAGGTTGCCAATCAGTAATACAGGTAAGATATATTTTATTTTATTTAACATAATTGCCTCCTTTGGTTAAATGGGCAATTATATTTGCGCAAATATAATTTGTCTCACGCGTGACGCTTATTCACACGTGTGACATTCAACCTGGTTTTTAGTATACTTGGATTGAATCAGAAACACTAGGGCTTTCCAACAAGTGCTACATAATTTTAAATTTGTGACAGGGAGCGGTTAAATGAATGGTAAGCAGCGAATGGCAGCCCAATCCAGACAGTGGTTGGTTGAAGCTTTTTTTGAATTATTGAAGCATCATGATTATCATCAAATAACGGTTAAGGATATTTCAGCGCAAGCTCAACTATCACGGCGAACGTTTTATCGAACGTTTAAGGATAAAGAAGCCCTTTTGGATTATTATGGCAATGAGATGGTTCACAATTATTTGCAACGACTAACAAACCTTTCAGCGCAAAAAATGACGTTTGAACAAGTGCTAATCACTTTTTTTGCCTTTTGGTATGATCAACGAAACGAAATTCGATTACTGATTAAACAAAATCTATTCATGGTGTTACTTGCCAAGCTAAGTCCTCAAGCACCTAAACTATATGATGTCTTTCAGGCGCCTTGGCATATTAAGGGGAGCAAGCAAGAAGTTGCTTACGTCATGAGCTTTTCGTTCGGCGGTTTTTGGAACATCTTAAATATGTGGTTGGTCAAAGAGCAGCCGGATTCACCAGAAGAAGTTGCTCATACATTATTAAAAGCGCTAAAGAAAATGACCTATCAATGAGGAGTCAACACTAATGCAATATCCTAATAGTCACCTAGCGAAGTTCATCGACCGCCCTAACCGCTTTATTGCCCATTGTCGATTAATAGCAACAAATGAAGTCGTGGTCGCTCACGTGAAAAACACGGGGCGAACGACCATCTTGCAGCCGGATGTGACGACATCATTGGTTCGAAATGATAATCCGGCAAGAAAAACGCGTTATGATTTGGTGGCCGCAAAGAAATACAATCACCAATGGATTAATATTGATTCACAGGCGCCCAACCAATTAGTGAAGGCGGGGCTGACTCAGAATTTTATTAAATTGCCTGGTATTTCCAGCATTGCTCAAGTTATCCCGGAAGTAACCTATTTAGACTCGCGGCTGGACTTTGCCGGCGAAGATAGCCGCAAGCGACCATTTTTCTTGGAGGTTAAGGGTGTCACGCTGGCTAATCAAGGGGTGGCGGCGTTTCCAGATGCACCGACTGTTCGAGGATTAAAGCATGTTAAAACGTTGACTAGCGCAGCTAAAGCCGGCTACTTGGCTTACCTATTGTTTGTGATTCAAATGAGAGGAAACCGGGTGGTCACAATTGACCGAGAAATTTTTGAACCCTTAGCAAGTGCCATCGGCCAAGCACAAAAAAACGGCGTCCACGTTTTGGCCTACGACTGCCAAGTGACGCCGCAATTATTAACTTTGGATCAACCGGTACCGTTTGATTTGAACCAGCCATTTGTTAGCGACGGCTTGCCTTCCTCAATTGGTAAAAAATGACCTTTTTGGCTAATAAGTGAAAATGCCTTGAAAGTCTCTTTTATCATGTTATTATGGATACACATTAGTGCGAGTGTGATGTCAAATTATTGTTGATCGCACGTAGTCGGTTATTTTGGAAGGAAGCAAATGACACATAATGGTAAGCAAAACATTGATCTTTGGTCACCGCGGTTATCCGCATAAGTTCCCAGAGAATTCTTTAAAGGGATTTGCCTATGCAATTGCCCATGGCATCGACGGTTTGGAATTCGATGTTCATTTGACTAAAGATAACGTTCCAGTTATCATGCATGACGAAAAAATTGATCGAACAACCAATGGAGTCGGCGAAATTCGCTCGTACACTTTGAACGAATTAAGAGACTTCCAGTTAAGTGATGGTGAGAAAGTGCCGATGCTAAAGGAACTTTTAGCCTTAGCTGATAGCCAGCCAGTTCACTTAAACCTAGAATTTAAAACGAATGAAATTCATTACCCACACATTGAAGAAATTGTCCTGAAGATGGTCAAACAGTATCATCTGGTTTATCCGGTGATCTATTCATCATTTAATCTGGATTCACTCAAGATGGCTTATCAACTCGACCCTACCCAACAATATTGCTTCTTGTCAGAACATGACATCAAGAATCCAAGGGAATTGATGGCAAAAGAGCACTTGGTGGGCCTGCATTTAAGCCATTACGTTCCGATGCGGCATATCAAGGAACGGATCTGGACCGTTGATGATCCTAAAGCTCAAAAGCATTTGTTTGCGCAAAACGTTGCTGGGATTTTTACCAACAACTTTGAGGGTGCTGAGAAGATTAAGGCGAATGTGCTGGCGTGATCATGAGCGACGCTTGGTGAAATCATCAACTAGGTAGTTTTTCAATAAATGACTTTTACTTTTAAAAATAAAGCTTCTCTTCTAATATCACTTTGGCAGTTGCCGAAACGACTTTAGAAGAGGAGCTTTTTGGGTCTAAATTTTTGTTCATGAATTCGAGTGATCATTATGTTGGTAGCAAATAATTTGTTGGCTCTAAGCCGCATCTTAGTTTAATGGATATGCCAGTACTGATTATAGAGGTTCATTAAGTCCTTAGCATCCTGTTTAGAAAGTTTGCCTAACATCTGCTTAGCCATTAGAGCTGTAAAAGGAACAATCAAAGGTGATTTAACGTTAATCCAGCTAGGCTTCTGTAACCCAGCTGCCCGATAATCTTTGATTCGATACATAAAATCATGATAGTAAGTGTTTTCAGAATACTTTGGTCGGTCAGAATAGATGCCTAAAAGTTCGAAAGAAAGGTGAGTTTAATCATAGTAAGCTGTCACGACAGGGCGTTTCTTACTACCAGATTTATCTCGAAACACGACTCTAAATAAATAGATGCTATAAAGAGCTTTATTATCCATGAGTTACCCAATCTTTAACTTCTTTAGGTGCATCGTCAGGGATAATGAGTTCGCCATTTTTCCCAACGGTTGGATAAACAGCGCTTGGTTTACGGGAAGCATCCTTAAGTTGTGGAATAAATGGTAATCCTTGATTTTGAATAGATTGACTTAAAAATATTTTGATAGCGCCACTTGTTGTCATGCCAAGCTGCTTAAACAACTGGTCAACTTGTTGCTTTTCTTGATCAGAAAGTGTGATTTGAATGGTTGCCATCTTAAATACCTCCTTTTTAACGCTGTCGATACATTCAAATCAAAGGAGAGGCCTTAAATAAAACAAAGTAGCCATCAAAGGTATCGATGAGTCTTATATCACTCGCTTGTCAACTGCTTCACCGTAGTCGACAACATCTCAACAAATTGTTTAATCAACTGTGGCTGGTTAATTCAAAGCGTAATTCCGCTATTTCGATTAAACCTTACGAGGAAAGCCAAAGTGTTTTGCGATTGATAATTAAACAATTGGGCAAGTTTCGATCATATGAAATATAAGTAATGGCGTCAAGTTGGCGTGATAGTCATCACTTTTGTTACGAGATGGCGAGGTCACAACGACAATTGAAATATAAGCCAAAACAGCATGATCATCATGCTTTTTGTGCGCAACGCTATTAATCTTATTTAAGACAAAATATCATGAGAGCCGGTTGCAACCAATGTTAATGTGATTCGGTTATTATCGATATAGTAGATAACAACCCATTGATCAAAGCTTGAGCTTCTAGTAGCTAGGCGGCCTGGATGGAACTCACGATAACCTTGCCACTTGCCCTTTCAGCTATGATCTTTAATTTGACTTAATGTTGTTTGATCTTTATTAATAATTGCCTGGATACAGTCAACCACTAATTCAATTGGATAACGTTGTTTGCCTAATCTTTTTAATTCGCGCTCAAAGCGCTTACTTCTGAGTATCTGCATCAAGGTGACTTACCCACGCTTTCAAATCGTTAAGATCGCCAATCTTTTCTACTTGGCCGTTCTCGACTTCTTTTTTAGCGGCTAATGCTTCTGGGCTGTCTAAGAAGTTTACTAGTTCAACTTCGTTATTAGCTGCCTTGATCAAAGATAATCGGATATATTCTGAAACAGTAATTCCCTGTTTAGCTAAATTAGCCTTAGCTCGATCCCCAATTTCTTCAGTTACACGAGTTGAAATGGTTTTATTTTTTAAAACTGAATTAGTCATTTTAATTGCCTCCAAGTTTACCATCGTGCTACATTCATTATGCCAGGTAATCTAGGTTTCAACAATCGAGCTAAACTATTTTGAATCTAGTTAGAGCTAACACGACCATCAGATAAGTACCTATTTGTATAGGAGGTATTTGATGAAATGCAATAGCCTATTTAACCACTTCTTACCTACAATCGACTCACCGTAGTCAACAACATCTCAACAAATTGTTTAATCAACTGTGGCTGGTTAATTCGAAGCGTAATTCTGCTATTTCGATTAAACCCTAAATCATAAGAGAGTGGGCATTTTCACTAATCGACTTCCCTGCAAAAAAGTTGCCCTTTTCTTTCTTTTATGCTTGGTTGACAAGCGCTTTCATTACCGATAAATTAGCTTTGTGGGTTATTTTAATTATTATGGGACAAGAGGTAACTGAAATTATTGTTATTGAAAGTAACCACACAATTTTGGATAATTTTGAGGTGGAATAGATGGATGCACAAGCGCAACGACCAAAGAAAAGGGTTAGATTAAAGATGCCGGGCGCGTTTACAATCTTGTTTGTATTGACGATTGTTGCCGTTATTGCGACGTGGTTGGTGCCAGCTGGCAGTTACTCCAAACTGTCATATAACCAAGAGCATGCCGCGCTTCAGGTGACCGATCCGCATGGTAAAAGTCGAACAGTGCCGAGCACGCAACGTGAATTAGATCAACTGGGGGTTAAAATTAACATTAAAGAATTCACGTCTGGTGGCATTACTGCACCAGTTTCAATTCCGAATACATACGAGAGGCTGAAGCAAAAGCCAGCTAGTATTTTGGCGGTTCCGAATAGTATGGTGAGTGGAACGATTGAAGCGGTTGATATTATGGTCTTTATTCTGGTTTTAGGGGGCCTGATTGGCGTCGTTAAGGCCAGTGGGGCGTTTGAATCGGGACTGCTGGCACTTACCAAGAAAACTAAAGGGCATGAATTTTTACTGATTTTCTTTGTTTCAATTTTGATGGTGTTAGGCGGGACTTTGTGTGGCATTGAAGAGGAGGCCGTGGCCTTTTATCCAATCCTAGTGCCGATTTTTATTGCGATGGGGTATGACTCGATTGTATCCGTGGGCGCGATCTTTTTGGCAAGTTCCATTGGGACGTGTTTTTCAACGATTAACCCGTTTTCGGTGGTCATTGCTTCTAACGCTGCCGGGATTAACTTCACCCAAGGCTTAATGGAACGGGTCATTGGATGCATTGTCGCGGCGGCCTTTGTCATTGCCTACTTACATTGGTACAGTAAGAAAGTCAAAGCCGATCCTAAGTTTTCTTATTCCTACGACGACCGGGAAGAATTTAACGGCATGTGGGAAATTGCTGCCACTGGCAGTGATACCGGAAAATCTCAATTCACGATCCGTAAAAAAATCATTTTGATCTTATTTGTCATCACGTTCCCATTAATGGTGTGGGGCGTGATGTCTCAAGGCTGGTGGTTCCCGACGATGGCCGCGTCATTTTTGTCGTTTGCAATTTTAATCATGTTCCTAACAGCTACTGGGCAAAATGGGCTTGGCGAAACAGGCGTCGTCAACGCGTTTGTTAGCGGCGCTTCCAGCTTAGTTGGCGTGTCCTTGATTATTGGCTTGGCCCGAGGGATTAACTTGGTTTTGAATAATGGCAAAATTTCTGATACCTTGTTGCAGGTATCATCTAATTTAGTTGCTAATATGAACGGGCCAATGTTTATTATCATGATGCTCATTATTTTCTTCTTTTTGGGGTTTGTCGTGCCGTCATCATCCGGCTTGGCTGTTTTGGCAATGCCAATTATGGCACCGTTGGCAGATACGGTTCACATACCACGTTATGTGGTTGTGACGGCCTACCAATTTGGGCAATACGCGATGTTATTCTTAGCGCCAACTGGACTCGTGATGGCGACGCTGCAGATGCTTAATATGCGATATTCACATTGGCTACGATTCGTTTGGCCGGTAGTCGTGTTTGTGTTGGTCTTTGGCGGCGGCTTGCTAGTAGCCGAGGTCCTGCTTAACTAATGGAAAATAGCTTGCATTCTCTGTGAACGGTGCTAGTATAAGAGTTAAATTAAAATATTAAGCAATGATGAGAAGAGTAGCAAACAATTTTCGAAAAAGAGAGTCGCGTTAGGTGAGAGGCGATCGGATATGCGTTTGTGAAGATGAGCTCAGAGCTTTAGGCACGTGAAAGCGATGCCTACGTTAAGACACGTTACCCTCTCAGACTTAATTAATCATCCTTGATTAACGAGTTGTTAAGATAGTCGGTTGTGAAATCGACTATAAAGTTGGGTGGCACCGCGTGTGAACGTCCCTGCAGTTTTTGAAAACTGTAGGGGCGTTTTTCTATGCTCAGAATTGCGATTGGAGGCAGTAGCATGATAGAAACGGAAAAAGTTGAAGTTAATCGGGATGGCACTCACCGGGGGCTAACGAATTTGGCAGTTCAAATGATTGCCTTTGGTGGCTCAATTGGCACCGGGTTATTTTTGGGTGCTGGTAGCACGATCCATAGAACCGGGCCGTCAATTTTACTGGTTTATTTGATTATCGGCGGTTTCTTCTTTTTGATGATGCGGGCGATTGGCGAAATGATGTATGCCGATCCTGACCAGCACACGTTTGTCGCGTTTATCGGTAAATATGTTAACCGGCGGCTGGGAAAATTTGCTGAATGGAGCTACTGGCTGGAACTGATATTAGTGGCGAACGCGGAATTAATTGCCCTCTCAACATACGTTAAATTTTGGTTCCCGCATATTTCAGCCGGCTTGGTTCAGCTGGGATTTTGGGCAGTCTTAACTGGAATTAATATTTTGATGGTCAGTTCATTTGGGCGATCAGAAACGTTTTTATCTGGAATTAAAATTATTGCGATTTTGGCGTTAATTGTTGTCGGGGTTTATCTCGTGGCCGTTCATCATCAAAACCCGGAAGGCACCCATGCTGCTTGGGGAAATCTTTCTGATCACTTTACGATGTTTCCAAATGGGTTTCATCAATTTATAATGGCTTTTCCAATGGTATTCTTTGCGTTTCAAGGGATGGAGTTTGTTGGTATTACAACAGCAGAGACCAAGAATCCAAAGCAGGTATTGCCTAAGGCGGTTAACCAAATTATCTTTAGAATCTTATTGTTTTATATTGGGTCGCTCATCATTATCATGGCAATTACGCCTTGGCGTACACTAGATCCTGCTCAAAGCCCATTTGTCCAAATCTTTAATTTGGCTGGCTTGCCGGCAGCTTCTCAAGTGGTTAACGTAGTCGTGATTGCGGCGGCAATGTCGACTTTAAACAGTTCGATTTTTTCAACTGGCCGCCATTTGTATCAGTTAGCCAAAGAATCTAATACCAAAGAAATGCGGCCATTCACCAAGGTTTCTAAAAATGGTATTCCAATTGTAGCTGTTTTATTTTCGGCGGCTTGCATGTTATTTGCGCCGATTATTAGTGCATTTAACACGCTGAGCACGGCCTTTACGTTTATCGCATCGGTTTCCAGCGATATTTATATCCTGGTATGTATGCTGACGATGCTGGCTCATTATCGCTACCGAAAGTCAGCCGATTTTCAAAGCGACGGTTTTAAAATGCCTGAGTATCGCTGGTCCAATCCATTAACCATTGGATTTTTCGTTGCAATCTTTGTGAGTTTATTTTTCAGTCACGAATCATTATTCCCAGCAATTGGGGCCATCATTTGGGCAGTCGTGTTTAATTTACTACTGAGGCGTCAGGCCGATACTGACTTAAGAACAGAAAACCAGTAAATATTGCAGGTTAAAACAAGGGCTTTGGAAGGCGCACAACGCAATCACTTCCAAAGCCTTATTTGACTAATGATTTATAAATAGTAGCGATAAAAGTAGCTTTTCAGTAAAGAATTGGCTATCATCAAAAGTGGTGTTTTCAAATTAATAAAAGGTTGGCGTTTAAGTCATGGATTTTCTAGATAAAGTGACAATGACCCATAAGGATAATCAAAAATTAGCTATCAAGGAAATGATCAATCTCGTTTATTCAATGTCTCAACTGGCGGGCGGTCGGGCAACTCGGCAAGAAACGGAAACCATTGTTTTGGGGTCGGATGTTTACGGCCTTTCAGTTGCCGACACGCAACTGATTCGACGCCTTCAACGAGCCGTTGAGCTGGTCATTCGCAGTGACCAGCAACCTTCTGGTGAACTATTAGCCAAGATGAATGGGTTAATTGTAAGCGGTGGGCCACTGAAATCGAGTGGGTTGCGGAAAATGCCCACTAAAATTGTTGGCACGGACCACGTGATTTCAGCCCCTGATGAAGCGCGCGTTGACCAAGAGCTTCAAACAATTTTGGCAGCTAACGATTCATCGACCTTTAAGGCATTGAAAGTGATTTTGTATGTGATGGGGCAGCAGCTTTATGCAGCTGAGAATACGGTAACGGCCTTTTTATTTGCTAATTATTTACTGGTTCATGGGGGAGCCGGTTTAATAACGATCACTGATAGCGCATTGCCTACTTTTCATCGCTTGGCAATGGCCTACTATAGTACTGGGAATGGTGAGCCGTTAATTAAATGGTTATATGAGCATTGCATTATTAGCGATTAAGTGGCTTGGTTTTAGAGAGGCGCACTTAAAAATCTAATCCGATTCGAAAAGCCGGGGCAGACGTTATATAATGAAAGCGGTAACTCAATCGAAGCGTTCACCGTAATCACGTAGAAATGGAAGTAATGCAAATGGCTCATGCATCAGAACAAAAACTAATTCATTTATTTCAAGGTCGAACAGAAAACGACGTCATTCCCCTCATTAAAGAAGCGGCGGTCGCGCCAGCTGATGGCAATCGGTTAGCAATCGACATTGTTCCGGTTTTGAAGCGCTTGGGTTTTCACGTCTTTAAAGAGCTGGGCGGGGCGACTATTTATTCTAAGCCTGATTGGGACTTAACGTGCATCGTCACTCATGCCGGCTACACGCTGACCTTCCCAGAAAAGATGAATGAAATGGTGAAAACATTTGAAATTCCGGGATTCAAAATGTTAGCTAAGCAAATTCAAATCAATCATCTCTGCCACTATTGTTGGGTTGGTGAACCAGAAGACGTACGAATCGTTGACCGCTTCTTCAATCACAATTCCGTGACGGCTAGGTATCGCGTGGTGAATCGAGAATTGTTCAAATAGCTATTATAAAAAGAGTGATCAGAAACTTTGAAAAAGGCCCAAAGTTAAAGCTGTTACTTCAGCTTTTCCGTGGGGATGTCGTTTCTGATCACTTTTTTGTCATTGAATATAATGACCATTAATGGATACCTGTATGGGAAGCTATTCATACTAATTCAATTTACCAAGTTCCTTTCGAACTGCCGGGGCTTCCTGCTTGCTGCTAGTGAAGATAATACGATCGTTGATTTTAAGCGGCGTGCCACCGGTTGGCCGGATGAAGCGTTTATCTCGATAAATTTGGGTGACGGTGATTTTGTCGATAAATGGTAGGTTACGAACTTGGATATCAGCGTATCGATGGTTTCTTAAAGCCACTTCGTAGACACTGGATTCAGTGGACGTCATCAGTTTCATGGTTGATGGGGCCTCGATCAAGGCTCGCAGCATGCTGATATTAACATCTGGGGTGTTGTAAAGTTCGACCCCCAATCGTTCGAGTTCTTCTTGTTTTTCGTTGAGGATATTCCGGTCTTCAAAGCGGACAATTACTCGGCGAACACCATACTTCTTGGCAATTTTGGCCAGTTCGTAATTTTTCTTGGAATTCACTTGGCCCAAGACAACGATGTCGGCATCAAAGACGCCATTGTTGACCATGAAGCCGGGTTCCATATTATCCAACAGCTCAATTGAGACCTCACTATTGAACGCCCGGTAGTTATGCTGATTATTTGTGTACATCGTGACGTCGTACCAGCCTTTAGCCAGCTGTTGAGCGACTGGAACAGTTGTTAAATTAGTGCCGATAAAGTGAACAGTTGTTTTCTTGAGGTCCTCAGCTTCAGCGGAATACAGCTTGTTAAATATGAGTGGACCAATGATACAAGTAATCACGGCTGCCAAAAGAAAAGCACCAGATTGCTGATTGGTAATGCGATGAAGGTGCTGAGCAACTTGTAAGGCCGCCAAAACAACGGTAATGGTTGTGGCTGACATGGCAGTCCCGGCAATAGCGTTGCTGCGCTTAAATCGTTTTCTGAGAACGAAGTAAATCAAGATTTTTGCTAACAAGTAACCAATAAAGATAACGGGGATCATTAATAGGGTGTGTGGGTTAGCCACTAATTGCCGTAGGTTGAGGTTGACGCCGCTCATAATGAAGAAAATTGGGATGAAAAAGCCGTAACCAATTGAATCCAGTCGTACTTTGGTTTCTTCATGGGGTTCCAATAACTTAATAACAATCCCAGCTAGAAAGGCGCCCAAGATGCCTTCGGCGCCAACCGTTTCGGCAACGGTAACCAACGTAACGATCATGAAGAAAGCCAGGCGGACGTCTAATTGGGTCGTTGATTTGTTGATGGTATCAAAAATTTTAAAGAAAGCTTTGAACCGCCAGAAAAGTAGGGCTGCAGCGACTAAGATCAGTAAAATCAGCCATAGGGATTTGGAACTGGGGCTGTAAGCTGAAGCGTAAAAGGTTAGGCCAACCATTGGAACGACTTCACCGAGAGCTGCAATGAGCAGAATGGCCTGACCAAAGGGTTTGCTTAGTAGCTCTTGTTCTTTGAGGCTGGCGATCACGATTCCTAACGAAATGGTCATGAACAAGATGGCCGCCAGCCAAACGTCAGCAAACAGGCCAACTGCTTTTAAGCCATATCCCATCATAATGGACATGATCACAATTGAAAGGTAACTCAACACGGCCACTTTTAGGACAGAGTATTTTGGCTGCTGTTGTTTGCCTTTTTCTTCTAGTGGCGATAGCTTGGTGGGTCTTCGCTTAAATAGGCTGAAGTCAATTTCCATCCCACTTAAAAACAGCAAAAAGATGACCCCGACGTTTTGTAAAATATCCAGGGTCGGCGATGAATCGATCCAGTTAAAGAGGGAAGGCCCCAAAATGACCCCAACAATAATTTCGACAACGGCTGTCGGCAAAAACGTAATTTTGAATCGAGCCATTGCCAGGGGAACAAACAATGCGGCCAATAAGATGATAACTAAGGACAATTGATCCATATGTAGGCACTCCTCTCTGGTAAGCAAGACAAAGTAATTAGAGACTTGAATGACATAAGCTTATTCGAACGAGAATCCTCGATCTGAAGGCTTTATTAAAAGTACTTATGAGAAGCTTTTTTACTTTGCGTAGCTGCTCCAAATGATTTTGGTGAACAGATAACACGATAATCGAAAGCTATCATAAAAACAATTAAAATGTTCAGAAAAATAAATTTATTTTTGGGGGATTCAGGTTCATAAATTGATAAATTAAAGTTCAGTTTTGAATAAATCCAGTAAGTTCGTTTAGTTGACTAACTAGCTAAATCCCATTATGATATCAGTGATAGCGATTTCAAGGTTAATTCTGAGGGTGATTTTTGATGAAAAACTTTATTTCAATTCCAGTTGTCGAGTCTGGTTTGTATATCTTTGGTGGGCATATGCATACGGTGCCGGGAGGCTGGAGCTTTTTTGAGCAGAAGCATCAGGCTTTTGAATTGATGTGTGTGTTAAAGGGAACCCAAACAACGACGCTAAAGGGACTGGAGCCGATGACGTACGGCCCGGGAAGCGCGTTGATTATTGCCCCTGGAACGCTTCACAACAATCGAAATACAAGCAAAGATCAAGAAATGACGTATATTTGTTTCCATTTTAATTTTGAAAGTCTCGGCCTTAAGTCAACGATTATTAGCGATATTGCGAATACGGTGATCCCGGCGGACAACCCAGTGGCCAAAGCTTCGATGGCCGCAGCACTCGATATTGTCAAGTACAGTAAGGGCGATAAGCTAACCGAAGAACAGGTTAACTTGAAAATCCAGATTAGGTTGTTGAGCTATTTGTATGAGTTGACCGAAAAACTATCTGAATTTTCTCGAAATGATCAGGTACATTTTACTGAACGGGAAGCAAGAGTTGCCCGTAAGATCGCCACGTTAATTGTGGAGGGAATTGACAAGGAAGACCACCAACAATTTTCATTTGGTGATATCTGTAAACGCGTCGATATTAGTAGTGGTTATGGACATCGAACCTTTAGAAAGGTGTATGGAATGACGCCATTACGATTCATTGATGAAAAAAAGTACCGCAAGGCAAAGTTATTGCTGGGTTATATGGAATATTCGATTGAAGACGTGGCCTATATGATGGGCGCAAGCAGTATTTCAAACTTTAGCAAGCAATTCAAAAAGTGGTCGGGGATTACCCCAAGCGAGTATCGAAAGCAGATCAACCCAAAAAGAACGGTAAGGTCAGTGTCGCAGAGTGGGCATTTCGAGTGAGAGAGAGTGCGGAACAAAGCGGTTAGAAACTGGAGCATAAGGTCCCCTAACGTAAATTCCCGGTTTTGGAATTTGCGTTAGGGGTGCTTATGCGGAAGTTTCTGCTTTGTGGAGCACGTTTCGGCGCAGTAGCCCAGCCTCAAGAAAATCCCCGGGCCTGGGATTTTTGCTAGAGGTGCTTATACGGAAGTTTCTGCCTGGCGGAGCACGTTTCGGCTCAGTAGCCAAGTCCCAGGAAATCCCCGGGCTTGGGATTTTTGGTGGAAGTGACTTATGTGCAGACTTCTGCTTTGTGGAGCACGTTTCGGCTCAGTAGCCAAGTCCCAGGAAATCCCCGGGCCTGGGATTTTTGCTAGAGGTGCTTGTACGGAAGTTTCTGCCTGGAGCACCAATTAGGCCAAATCCGTTGTGCCGAATGAGACATTTTGCCAAAGCAAGCCAACCATGAAATTCAGCAATCACTAACAAGCGAAAAAGTGATTTGTTAATCTTTTTCTTAATCAAGCATCAGTTTCAGCCAATAAACTTTTGGTTAAAACTGATGCTATTTTTATATCATTTGTGTCAACTTTGGCTACAAATTTTTAGCACAAGCCTTAAATTCTTAAGAATTATGTGGGATTTATCTGGTCACAAATTGACAAAATCTAGTTAAAAAGTAAGTTAATATCATCTTGTGGAAGCGGATACAATAATCCCTGTAGTTAAGTGAATCCTTGGTTTCATTTAGGAAGAACCGTGATTTAAACAGTTTGTATCAATTGATCATTTGCTAACATTCTAACCAACTTACACCTGCAATTTGTTTATATTCAACCCATCAGCAAATGAAAAGCCGATTAATCGGTTCTGTTTTAATAAAACGGTGAGACCGGTGAATACTAAAGATTCTCTAACCTGTCATTATATATGCTATAAGCAAAGGAGAATGAAACATGGCAAGTAATGTTAATGATGCTTCTGCTAGCACCCACGTTGCCGAAAAAGAATTTGCCAAACTCTCTTGGGGTGAGCGAATTAGTTACGGCGCCGGAGACTTGGCCCAGAACCTAATCTTTGGGACAGTCGGGTCAATGCTTTTGTTCTATTTAACCACCGTTTTTGGAATCTCTGCTGCCGTTGGGGCAACTATCTTCTTAATTGTTCGTTGGATCAATGTCTTTTGGGATCCATGGGTTGGTGCCGTTGTTGATAAGAGTAAGTTTAAGCGAGGGAAATATCGGCCGTTCATTCTGTATTTTGGTATCCCGCTAACCGTCTGCGCAGCCTTGTTGTTCTTCCCAATGGAAGCTGTTCGGGGCAACGTTATTTATGCGTTCATTTCATACATGGCAACCGCAATGATTTATTCGTTCGTAAACATTCCTTATGGTGCCTTAAATGCATCACTGACTCGGGACAACGATGAAGTTTCAACACTCACAACGGTTCGAATGACTGAAGCAAATATTGGCAATTTGATGGTTTACACGTTCCTCCCATTATTTGTTCAGCTAGCTTCTCCAGACAAACAGCTCAAAGATATTGGTTTCTTCGGCATTAAGCTGCACCTGGGGAACTACGCCTCACCCCATGCCGGCGGGGCATACTTCTTAGTTATGTCGATCTATATGGTGATCGGATTTGCACTATTGATGGTAACTTATTTCGGCGTTAAGGAACGGGTTTTGCCAACCGAAGAAGAAACCGATGCCGTTAAGTATTCAGATCTGTTTGCAGAAATCAAGCGTAACAAGCCGCTTCAAGTTTTGGGCATGTTCTTCTTAATCGGTTTTACGTTCATGTTCTTTGGCAACACCGTTTGGCCATTTTATATGCAGTATAACGTTGGCCATCCAGAATGGGTTGCTTCCATTAACCTAATTGGCTCGATTCCGGGTATTTTCTTAGTATTCCTGTGGCCAATTGTTCGACGAAAAATTGGTAAGAAACAATTCTTCTACATTTTCTTAGCCCTATTCATTATTGGTCAATTGATCTTGTGGGTATGGCAGATGCCAGCGTTTAAAGACTCTCCATTACTCGGCTACATTGGTCGATTCTTGATGCAGTGGGGAATTACTGCCGCTACTGGTTACATGTGGTCACTGGTTCCAGAAGTCGTATCTTACGGTGAGTATCAATCCAAAAAACGGGTGGCCGGGATTATTAACGCCATTATGGGCCTATTCTTCAAGATTGGCTTGGCTTTAGGCGGTATTATCCCAGGTTACATCAACGCCTTCTTCAAATTTGACGGTGCTAAAGCCCACCAAAGTGCTTCAGCATTAATGGGCATTCAGTTCTCAATGATTTGGGCGCCAATAGTTTTGGCCCTGGTCGCAATGTGGATCATGAGCCGCTACCCATTGAGTGATAAAGATGTTGAACGAATTAACTTGGAAATTGATAAGCGTAAGAGTGAAGGCCTACTTTAATCATTGTGGACCAAATTTAGATAACGGAAAGGAATTAATTATCATGAAATTGACAAACCCAGTATTACCAGGATTTAATGCTGATCCCAGCATGATTCGGGTAGGTGACACTTACTACATTGCTAATTCAACTTTTGAATGGTTCCCGGGTGTTCGCCTTCATGAATCCAAGGACCTTGTTCACTGGAAACTATTACCATCACCA
This sequence comes from Lentilactobacillus fungorum, assembly GCF_016860605.1. GTDB lineage: Bacteria > Bacillota > Bacilli > Lactobacillales > Lactobacillaceae > Lentilactobacillus > Lentilactobacillus fungorum. Next base: position 144,751 of record NZ_BNJR01000012.1, on the reverse strand, counting down.
CTCTCAACGACGACCTTGTTGGATATGAACGGCAACCCGGCTTCAGGTGGCATTTGGGCTCCAGATTTGTCGTATGCGGACGGTAAGTTTTGGCTTGTCTATACTGATGTGAAAGTCACTGAAGGTGCCTTCAAGGATATGACTAACTATTTGACGACTGCTGAAGAGATCACCGGTCCATGGAGTGATCCGATTCGATTGAATGGCGTTGGCTTTGACGCTTCGCTGTTCCACGACCAAAACGGCCGCAAATACTTAGTTCAGCAAACTTGGGATCATCGAGAATATCGCCATCCATTTGATGGCATTACATTAACTGAGTTTGACACGGATACAATGAAATTGGATCCGAAAACGGCTAGAACCATCTATCGAGGCACTGATGTCAAATTAGTTGAAGGCCCGCACCTTTATCAAAAAGATGGTTACTATTATTTGTTTGCTGCCCAGGGCGGCACGGTCTTTACCCATCAAGAGGTCGTTGCCAGATCCAAGACACTGGCCGCAGACTCGTTTGAAACGGAACCAGATGGCCCATTTATCACCAACTTTGACACGCCTGACTTTGAAATTCAAAAACAGGGTCATGGCGCCTTGGTCGAAACCCCGGGTGGTGAGTGGTACTATGCTTCGTTGATGGCGCGCCCTTGGAACCATGACACGGAGTCTGCTTATGATCCCCGTGGCTGGAGCACGTTAGGCCGAGAAACATCCATTCAAAAGGTTGAATGGGACGATCAAGGCTGGCCGAGAGTAGTTGGTGGCCACGGCGGTCAAGTAGAAGTCGAAGCACCAAAAGATGCCATTGAAACTGACGCGCCATTGACGCATTCCCGTCACGATGAGTTTGATCAAGATACCTTGGATACTGACTGGAATACGTTGCGGGTGCCATTTACCCCCCACACAGGCTCGTTCGGCGATGGGCAGTTGAAGTTAATCGGCCACTTGTCGTTGACCAGTAACTTCGACGTCTCCATGATTGCCAGTCGTTGGCAGGCGTTTAATTTCGATGCCGAGACCAAGGTGAAATTTGATCCGTTTACGTACCAGCAAATGGCTGGGCTGACGAACTTCTATAACGATAAGCACTGGTCATGGATCTTCATCACTTGGGATGAAAAGAAAGGTCACGTTATTGAAGTGGCTGAAAATAACCGTGGTAATTACACTTCTTATCTCAAAGATGACGCCATTAAGATTCCAGCCGGCGTTGACTACGTTTGGTTCAAGACCAAGGTTCGCAAACAAAGTTATACCTATGAATATTCCTTTGATGGGGAAACTTGGCATGAAGTGCCGGTAACCTTAGACGCGGCCGTTTTGTCGGATGATTACGTTCTCCAAACTTATGGTGGCTTCTTCACTGGTGCGTTTGTGGGCTTGGCAGCCGTTGATTATTCCGGCTATGATGAGGTGGCAACCTTTGATTACTTTGATTACAAAGAATTAGGTGAGTAACGTTTAGTCTGATCATCATCTCTTGGTAAAGGGATGCTCATTGGTCAGTTAAACAATCCCAAAGAGTGAAAAAATCGCACAACGATTCCCAATAATTTGGGGAGTAGTTGTGCGATTTTTTCATATTTAACCGAAGTCAAAATGACTATCAATTGGGTGAATAACTAATTGGTCAATATCCTTGGGTCGTAAAGTACCAATGAACCTGATCACCATTTTTCAGTGGAGTGAGGTTAGCAGCATGGTCAATGAATTTGTGGTTTACACTAAACATCCAACCCGATCCGGCTTTGATGTCATTTTCACGAAGGCCATTGATGCCATTGACGTAAACGGAATGTCCCGGAATATAGCTAATCTTCAAATTAGTTTGCTTGAGAATTGAAAACGCATTGGCATGCTTTTTGACTCGCATGGTTTTAGCATAAAAGACTTTTTTATAGCCATCAACTCTTAAATGAATTCGGATGGTATCAGCTGGGTTGGCCGATTTACTGGTCGGCTTAGCGTGGCTCTTAACAACTTTAGTTTCGTTTTGGTGGTTAATCTTGCCAAGCTTGTCATCCTTTGGTGTCTTGGCTGTCTGTTTAGTTGCTGCTGGCTTGTTTGAATTGGCTGACTTTGAGACAGCCTTGGTTGCCTTTGGTGAACCTGACTGATTTTTATTAGTCGACTTGCCAGTAGCTTGATGGTTAGTATTGCCATGATTACTGGCTTTTTTGGCAGTTTTTTGCTTGGAACGATGCTGTTTGGCCTTGGGGTTAGCTTTCTTTTTTTCAGGTTGTTTTTGGGAACTTGCTCGACTCGAACTGGCTGCTTGTCGGGAAGTAGTCGGCGCGTGACTTCTTGAAGAAACCACCTGCTGAATCCCGAACGCAAGCCCAATCACCAATACGAAGGCAAGAATGAATCCCATCACTTTTTTCATATTGTCACCTCTCATTTGTACTTTTTACTGAGCAAATGATAGCTTAATTAATCGCATAGACGGATCGATTATTAAGTGCGGCCTTGTATGCGGCGATAGCTAAGTTTACCTGGCCGACGCCGTAAAGTTGAGTGGCGGCTTTTTTGATTGAACCCGTTTTATTAACATAAGTCAGCATTGCATAAAGTGGTGTGGTTGTTTGGGAGGCCGTCATTTTGGCACTATTTACATATTTGTGGGTGGTTGGGTTAGCAGACAGGGCAATAATTGCTTCGGCAGTTGAATTAGCGTTTGGCGAGGTTTTGCCGTTAAAGACATAGCCAAAGGCGCCATTTCTTTGAACAATCTTGGCTAAAAATTGCTGCCCTGTTTGAATACTGGTTTTCACGCTGGCAGCAGTTGAATTTCCCCTGACTAGGGCGGTCAATACCATGCTGGTGGTATCTGCGTCAATCGTCCCTTGGCGATCATTATAAGTCCAACCGTTGTTATTTAACTGCTCTTTGGCAAGCCGAGTACTCAAGCTCGTCTTACTGAACTTAGCTTTTTGAGGTTGCTTAAACTTGGAACTCATTGAAATGGCAATTAAGACTTGAGCTTGGGCGCTTGCCGTTTGATTGGTAATTTTGGATCGATAGAGACGTGAGACTAAGTTAATGCCCTTTTGATGACCATAAGGCTTATAATTTCTGGCATTGAGTCCCATTGCTTGAACGGCCATAACGGCATTTGCCAGTGAAGCAGCCGTGCTGTTTTGCTTAATTACCAAGTTCTTTTTCAGTAACGTCTTTTCTTTGGCAGTAAAGCGATACCCGTTGCCCTTCAAGCCAAGTAAAAAGTCTGAATAACCAGAGGAAGCACCGGTTTCTGGATTGGCTTTTTTACTGAAAATTGGGCCGGCATTCCCTGAAAGGCCGCTCTTATTATGCGTAATCATCTTTTTAGCATATGAATATGTTAAAGCGGTCCGTCGATGGATGGTTGACTGGCTTGCTTTTTTGATTGAGGCGGCACTGGTACTGGTTGCGAATGTTAATGAGGCAAGGACTAGTGTTACCGATGTTAATAACTTTTTTAGTGATGGATGCATGTTAGACAACCTCCTTTTAAACTAAGGTAGCATTAATAAGCAATAAAAAGATCTGGATTGGATAAATTCAGATCTTTTTAAGATTCAGATAATCAGACGGGATTACTTATTATAAAGTAACGAAATCGTGTCACCATCCTTAACGATGTAGACACCCATTGAAACACCTGGTTCACCGCCATTAACGGCGTACAGCCAGCCGGTCATCGTTCCGGGCTTGCCAGCGTTGTAACCGTTGATGCCAGTGACGTAGGCCGTGCTGCCGGATCCCGTAGTGGTGACATTTAAACCATTTTTAGCAGCTAAAGCTTCTAGCGCGTCCAAAGCAGTTGCCCCTTTAGAAACCGTTACGCTGCCATTAGCAAGCGTTGTGCCGTTTGCACTCACGCTGACGGTAACTGTTTCAGTGTTCGTTGGAACGACTGGGACAACGGGGGTTATTGGTGCTGTTGGGGTCGCTGGAGCTGTTGAATTAGTGGTTGTGGTCGAAGTTGGGTTGGTCGTTGCCGGCGTCGAGGTCGAAGTTGATGTTGAAGTAGGTGCTGTAGGAGTCGACGACGATGTGGCCGCCGGTGCTGGTTGACCACTAGCTTTCTTGGTACTGATTCTAGTTGCAAAAACCAGTTTCTTGTTGCCAGAAATGTAATTGCCATTTGTTAGCAGCAGACGGGTTGTTCGGCCATAGTTGACAACTTTTTTAACAGCCAGTTGAACATGCTTTTTTACATGCTGCTTGTTGTTAGTTAACCTTACTTTGCCATATTCATTGATGCCCTTTGGACTAATCACTTTAACCTTGGTCACGTTAGCTGAATAGTAAGCCTTTTTAAAGTATTTGGCGCCAGAAAGGGCATACCCGGTTCGACCGGTCTTTAAATCCTTCACTTTATAAATTGGCTTGTTTTGTTGATTAGTTGCCTGACCGATCACCAAGAACATTGGGCGATTGACACGGGTCCTCTTTGGATATGTTTTGATCAGAGCGGCCTTGGTAAAGTGAGTGCTTTTGTAAAGTTTGACGGTGGTTAAAGCATAGACAACCGTTCCCTTGGCACTAACCGGCTTTTTGACTGGTGTGGCGGTCGGTTGACTGACTGAGGTGGCCGCTTTTGAAGCTGAAGGCGTCGACGAACTTGTAGCGCTAATGGCATTAGAGGTGGTGCTGGTGATCGTTCCCGTTGGTGTATTATTAGTCGTTGGCTGCGGAACGACAACTGCATTAATGGCAGAAATTCCGGCCTGGCGATCAGCAGTAGCGGCACTATTAGTCGTATCAGCATTAATCTTACCAATATAAGTTGCTAAGATTTGGTTGACTGTTTGAATGGCTGCCGACTTCGAATCAGCAGTTGCTTGAGAATCATTATTAATAGCCTGTTTTTTATTGGTTGCCGCGGTATTGAGGCGGGCAAGTTCTCCGGGTTTGAATGGTTGGTTTTGGGCATATGAAAAGATTGAGCCTTGACCGCCGTCCTTGGTAAATCGAGCTTGTTCAAACGTATAGGTTGCCTGTTGAATTAACATTGCCGACTGATTAGCGGCAGTGACATTTTGGTCAAGCAATCGCTGAACAGGTGATTTGTAATCAGCCTGATCATTTAAGGGTGAATAAACGTCAACCCCCGCAGCGGCAAGCGCGTCAGTCATTGTGGCGTCGTTATAGGCGTTTTCGGCGCCAAATGTACCACTCTTATCAGCAAAGCCACCGTTTTTTTGGTAGAAGTTATCAATGACGCCAGTAATGGCTTTTTGCATTGCGGTCGAAGCCCCTGGTTGATTGGGATTCATAGCTAGTGCCAAAATTGCTCGGCCAGTATAATCCACCTTATCAAATTGGTTCCATATCCCGGTTTTGGGATCCTGGTTGGCAATTAATTTGGCAATCAAAGTTGTTTTAGCGGCTTCGCTTGCTTGACCATAATTGTCAGTGCTTAAAGCTTCAGGATCGTTAACAAGCGAATAAGGACTTGCCGGATCATTGGCGTCGTTAATGACTTGCGTGACGAGATTCTTATTCGCTACGTTAGTGGGATCCTTGCCAATTGCCTTTAAGCCATTAATTGCGGCAACGTTCGAAACGCCGTTGAGGCCTTCGTCACCGCCGCTTAGGTAGTCATTATTAGTAGTGATGGTATGGTAGGCAGCTTGAATTTGCGTATCAGAAATGCCGTTTTCACTCATTGCTAATGCTGTTGCATCCCAAGCGTCAATTGTGTTTTCCTTGTTGGCAATAGTCGTAACGCCGGTTGTGATTGCCTGGTCCACATCGGTCGTTAGATCAGCTTTAACAGAATTGTGACCGCCGGCGATAAATAAGAAGACACCCATGATGAGTGCTAGCCAGTAAACAAAATGTTTCTTTTCCATGAAAACCCTCCTTGTACGATTTAACCCCATAAAAAAAGCCCAACTAGTCTTCTAGTGGGCCGAATTAATCATTAACAGCTTAAATACGGGTACCGATTTGAAATAAATCAGGTACCTGACATGAGATATTAATTGACAAAGCCGACCCTAAGACACTTTGCAATCGGCACCATTAACGTCTCCTGACTTGATATCGTCCTCGACGATCCTCTTCCCAGATTGATCCAGTGAGATTTGACCGCTTCGTTTATCTTACAGTAGCTAAGGGGCTGTAAAGGCTTTTCACCTTTTTCCGATTAATGGTACTTCTTAACAGTGATAATTATAACACGTTTCGTAAGTGTTCCCGACTGACTATGAAAAATGATCAGTGAAACTAACAAATGTTTGCGGTACTATATGACTAAATAAATCATGGAGGCCAACAAATGAAAATTGTAGATTTAGACGGCTATGCATTGAACCCTGGTGATTTAAGTTGGGCGGGCTTTAAACAGTTCGGCGACTTTACTAATTACGATCGGACTGCAGACGACGATGCGGAAATCTTGGAGCGAATTGGTGATGCTGAAATTGTTCTTACCAATAAAACCCGATTGGACAAGCGGGTGATTGACCAAGCCCCCAAATTACAGTACATTGGTGTTTTGGCGACTGGCTATAACGTTGTTGATACGAATGCCGCCAAAGATAACAACGTCATCGTTACCAATATTCCAAGCTATGGCACCGATGCAGTTGCTCAACATACCTTTGCCTTGCTCCTAGAAATTACTAACCAAGTGGGGTTACATAGTGCCGCTGTTAGAAATGGTGAATGGACAAGCGCCAAAGACTTTACGTTTTGGAAGACGCCGTTGATTTCATTAACTGGTAAGGTGCTGGGGATTATTGGATTTGGCCGAATTGGTCAAGCGGTTGCCCAGATTGCCCATTCATTTGGCATGGCGGTCATCTTTTATAACCATCACGTCAAAAAGGTTGATGAAAATTGGGCTAAGCAGGTGACTTTGGAACAATTGTATGCTCAAGCTGATATCATTACGCTGCATACACCTCAGACACCTGAAACGGAAGAGATCATTAATCAACAATCAATTGCAAAGATGAAGGACGGGGTTATCTTAATTAATACCGCGCGAGGCGGATTATTGAACGAGGCCGACGTGGCTGAGGCACTGAACGATGGCAAAATTAAGGCGTTGGGCGCTGATGTTGCTTCAAAAGAACCAATTAATGATGATAATCCGTTAATCACCGCCAAGAACACCTTTTTAACGCCGCACATTGCGTGGGCGGCAACGGCAATTCGTGATCGCTTAATGGGCATCGCGGTTCATAATTTGAAAGCCTATTTAGCTGGGAAGCCAGAAAACGTAGTCGATTAATTACAAAAATAAGCTGGTAAGCATTCAGACGATCTGTCTGGAGACTTACCAGCTTATTTTTGTGAGGAAACGATAACTAAAACATAATCATTATCAAAAATTTACGTCACTTTTACATCGCCTAAACGTCACTTTTACATTCAACCCTCACAATGGATTTGTAGCGAAATAAAAGAAGTTGAGGTGAGAATTTTGTCAATTACGTTAAACGATGTTCGAAAAGATTACGATAGCCAAACGGCAGTCTTAAAAAATGTGTCAGCAAAGATTGAAACTGGCGAATTCTTCGTCATTGTCGGTCCCTCCGGCTGCGGGAAAAGTACGCTGTTGCGGATGATCGCTGGCCTAACCCCCATTACGGCCGGCGAAATTAAAATTGATGATACGGTGGTCAATGATTTGCCACCAAAGGCGCGAAAGTTGACAATGGTCTTTCAAAACTATGCTCTGTTTCCGTTTTTAAGTGTTTGGGATAACGTGGCTTTTGGGCTCAAAGCCCGCAAGCTTGCCACGGATGATATTAATGCCCGGGTTAAAGAGGCGTTGAAGATGGTGAACTTGACGAAGCTGGCAAAACGTAAGCCCCGGGAATTGTCCGGCGGCCAGCGCCAGCGGGTTGCCTTGGCTAGAGCGGTTGCCAGCGATGCGAAGATTTGCTTGATGGATGAGCCACTGTCTAACTTGGATGCCCAATTACGAATCAAAATGCGCCAAGAAATTTATGCTCTGCAGCGCAAATTGGGGCTAACACTTATCTATGTTACACATGATCAAGTTGAAGCGATGACCATGGCTGATCACATCATGGTCTTAAATGATCGCCATGTTCAACAAATCGGCACCCCTAGCGATATCTATCAAAATCCAAGGAACGCCTTTGTGGCCAAATTCTTTGGCACTCCCCAAATTAACATTTTGCCTGCCAAACGTTCCGAAGAAAATAGTCATATTGTCAACGTTTCTTCTGACCTACAAATTGTTTTGGACGAAGAAGCCCCATCAGCAAATCTTCAAATTGGCATTCGGCCGGATGATATGCAAGTTAAACGTGCAGACGGAGTTGAGTCAAACGCGGTGGTTAAAAATACTGAGTTTTTGGGGGATGAAACGATCGTTTATGCCACGCTTAATAGCGGTAGTGACATCCATGTTGTATTACCCGGCAAAGCTGATTTTAGAAGCTATGAACCCATTAGAGTGACGGCAAATGCCAATCTCATGTTCTTTGATCCTGATGGCAAACGAATTGATCTTTCAAAGGAGGCCTATGTTCATGCTTAAGTCACCTGCATCAAACCCAACGGCGGGCGTTCATTCTGCCGATACCCAAGCAAAAATCGAAGCGTCTGAAAAGACGTTTTCACTTAATGCTAAGGATAAATATTATGCTTGGTTGTTTCTGGGACCATCGCTGCTAATTCTAGGGGTCTTTATTTTCTACCCCATGTTTAGAACGTTATATCTAAGCCTATTTTTGACTAATACTGTTGGCAAGCCCACTGTCTTTGTCGGCCTTCAAAATTACGTTAACTTATTGACGTCAGCTGATTACTTAAATAGCTTGTTAGTTACGATGGTTTATGTATTGGGAGTCACAGCCGCCACGATTGTTTTAGGGCTGTTGCTTGCCAACTTGGCAAGCAAACAATTAGCTGGAATTGGCATCTTTCGAACATTATTTTCGGCTACGATGGGCGTATCTGTTTCGGTCGCTGCAATCTTTTGGTTGTTTATTTTTAACCCATCGACCGGCTTTTTAGCGTTAATGAGTACTTGGCTGCATTTACCAGTCATCCCATGGCTGACCAATTCAACTTGGGCAATGATTGCCGTTATCATCACGACTGTTTGGATGAATTTAGGCTTCACGTTTCTGATCCTCTTTGGGGCAATCCAATCAGTTCCTAGGACACTTTACGAAGCTGCCAGTATTGAAGGTGCCTCTTCTCGTTTTCAGTTCTTTCACATTACGATCCCATCAATTTCGCCAACCCTATTCTTTGTTTCAATCGTCACGTTGATCGAGGGTTTCAAAAGTTTTGGCTTAATTGATTTGATGACCAAAGGGGGACCGACTAATGCCACTAATATGCTGGTCTATCGAATTTATAAGGATGCCTTTTATAGCGGCAACTTTTCCCAGGCAAGTGCGGAGTCGCTAATTTTAACCGTGATTATTGCATTGTTTACGCTGTTGCAGTTTAAGGTTTTGGAAAAGCGGGTGAATTACTAATGGACGTTGTGGCAAAACCAAAATTCGGCAAAAACTTTGGCAGTTATGTTTTATTGACCATCTTGGCGCTAATTGTCTTGGCACCGTTTTTTATCGGTCTTTGGACGAGTTTCTTGCCAACGATGCAGATTGCCAAGGGAAACTTTTTGAGCACGGATTTATCATTTCAAAATTATATTGATGCCTTTACCCAAACACCGATCCTTCATTATTTGGGAAATAGTTTAGTCATTTCAACGGTGACGATGTTTGCCCAATTGCTATTTTGTTCAATGAGTGCTTACGCATTTGTATTCTTGGACTTCAAGTATAAACGTGCTTTGTTCGTCCTGGTATTAGCGACAATGATGTTGCCATTTGAAGCTGAAATTATCCCTAACTTTTCAACCGTTAAAGCAATGGGCTTATTGAACAGTTATTCTGCTTTGGTGGTACCGTTTCTGACATCTGCCTTTGGGATTTTTATGTTACGTCAATCATTTAAGCAAATGCCAGTTGAATTGAAGGAAGCTGCTGATATCGAGGGGTTGGGTCATCTGCAGTTTTATTGGAAAATTGTGATGCCGTACAATCGAATTCCACTGATTACTTTGGGGGCATATAGTTTCTTAGGGGCTTGGAACCAGTACTTGTGGCCGATGCTGACCACCTTTAGTAATGCTTATCGGCCGGTTCAAAATGGGTTGCGCCAACTACAGTCAGAAGAAACTTTTAACGATTGGGGCATGATTCAGGCCACGGCAGCAATTGTGGTGATTCCAACGCTGGTCGTCCTTTTCGTTGGCCAACATTACTTTAAATCTGGTGCGAATGAAGGTGCAGTTAAATGATAGCAAAGTTCGGAACTTTTCTAAAAAAGCACTTTTTGCCAATCTTGGGGGTCATCGTCATTGCCATTGGGGTCGTATTCGTTAACGCCTCCCATCATGAAACAACTGCTAAAGCCGGGCGCACACCAATTGTTTTTTGGCATGAAATGGGCGGCCCAGCCGAACAGGCATTGGATAAAATGGTGAAAAGCTTTAATCAATCTCAAGATAAGTATGAGGTGATTCCCCAGTACGAGGGCTCCTATGATGAAGCGGTTCAAAAAATTATTCAAAGTCACGGCACGAGTGCTTCGCCAGCGTTATTCCAGTCGTTTGATATTTCAACGGCGCAAATGATGCATAGCAAGTACACTACGCCGGTTCAAAAGTTCATTGACGAGGAACACTATGATACCAGCGATATTTCACCGGTTGCCCGTTCATTTTACTCAAATAAGGGCCAGCAGTTAGCATTGCCATTCAACACGTCACAGCCTGTCTTGTACTATAACGCAACGTTGTTGAAGAAATACGGGATTACGCCGCCGTCTAAGTCACCAAGTTATAGTGAAATTACGCGGATTGCCAAACAATTGTATGAAAAGTCACATCACCAAGTTAAGGGGATGACGATGGAGATTTATGGTTGGCTATTAGAAGAAGCGCTTGCCAATGATAAGACGTCATTGATTAATCATGGGGATGGCCATACTGGCAACCCCACCAAGATTAGTGTCAACAATCCCAACACGGTTAAGTTTTTAAAGTGGATTCGGACAAACATTAAATCTGGCGACTTTGTCAATTATGGTTCCGGTGCCAGTGCCGAAACTAATGAAATTGCGGCTTTCTTAGCCGGCAAGTTAGGGATTTTCGTTCAATCCTCTGCCTACATTGGCCAGTTGACCACGGGCAATAAGAACGAGCTGGGAATCAGCTACTTCCCACATCCCGATGGCACCAAAGCCAATGGGGTCGGTATTGGCGGTGCTGCGCTTTGGATTTCAAATGATAAGCCCGAAAAAGTTCAAAAGGGTGCTTTTGAATTCATCAAGTACGCCGAAAATGCTAAGAACCAGGCTAATTGGCAGGTCGCAACCGGCTACTTGGCACTTAATAAGAACTCACAAAAGGAAAAAGTCCTCCAGGATCTTTATAAAAAGATCCCGGCAGCCCGAGTTCCTGGTGAGCAGCTTGCGAGTGCCAAACCAAATAATGCCAACTCAGGTATTTTGATGGAGGGGATGCAACTAACAAGAGAATTAGAAGAAACCGCAATGGAGACGGTATATAACGGCGGTAATATTAATAGTGCCCTGACAACTGCCGATAAAGCGATGAATGCCAATCTCCAAACAACGAATAAAGCCAACGGTCGCTAGACAAGAGAGAATTGAAAGGAAGTTAAGCTAAATGACAACCAACACATTGATTTTTGGGCATCGTGGTTACCCGGAGCGCTTTATGGAAAATTCACTTGATGGTTTTATTTACGCAATTGATCATGGTGTTGAAGGGTTGGAATTTGACGTTCATCTAACCAAGGATAACGTCCCGGTGATTATGCATGATGAACGGATTAACCGAACAACTAATGGTACTGGCAGGATTCGCGACTATACCTTAGAAGAATTGCGGCAGTATCGATTAAAGGATGGCCAAAAAATCCCAACGTTAAGAGATTTATTGACGGTTGCCAATCAACAGCCAGTTCATCTGAATCTGGAGTTTAAAACGAATAAGATTCATTACCCTCACATCGAACAAATTGTCTTGGAGATGGTTCGGCAATATGATCTTGAGTACCCAGTTATTTACTCGTCGTTTAACTTAGAATCGTTAGAAATTGCTAACCGAATTGATCCAAATCAGCAATATTGTCTGTTGTCCAATCATGTCATTCGCCACGCCAAGGAATTAATCCTAAAAGAACACTTAGCAGGCTTGCATTTGAGTCATTACCAGCCATTGGGCAACATTGAAGAGCGGATTTGGACTGTCGATGATCCCAAGCGTCAGGCTAAATTGTTAGCCAATCACGTCGCGGGCATTATCACAGATAATTTTGAGGCGGCTGAACGAATAAAGAATAGCGGGATGATGGCGACAATGTCGATGTCAACAGGACACGCCGGAGCTTAATTGAAAAAGTGGTGCGGTATCTAAGAATCAACTGATTAACCTAGCTTTAAAGTGGAACTAACCAGAAGTTGCATTATCAAACTCGGTCCATCGCTCATTTGAAGACAAAAATCACTAACTAACCCCCATCTGGATTGGCAATTCTTTGCCGATCAGGTGGGGGTTAGTTAGTGAAAAACAAATGAATTTAACTACTAGTCGGTTGGGTTGTCGACTATTTACTTCACAAAGTTGGTGTGAATTCGATCTAGTGGGACCTCTCTTGGGGTAAATTTCTCGTTAGTTTGGCCAATGGTCAATGCAAATATTGGGGTAAAGCCGTTTGGAATAACGCCATTTGGAATGGACCCAAGGCCGGCCATATTATAGTTAGCCCCTAAGCCCTGATCTTCTGCTGCCAGTTCCATGTTATGAACGATTGCGCCAGCCGAGATGTCTTTGCCAGCATCTGGCTCTTTGGCCGACAAAACAATAACGGTGGGGGCATCATAAATGCCACTCATCTTCGCCAATGTCTTGGGGTCTTGAATCACGGTTAATTGGTAATTGTCATATTGACCCATTGCGACCGGAGCCGCGTTAGCAGCAGTTAAAATTTCGTGCAGTTGATAATCGGTAATCTGGCCGTGGTATTCGCGAACGGCCTTACGTGAACTAATCATTTTTTGTGTTTCCATAATTATCGCCTCTAAATATAAAGTGAGCGGAGCCAAGCGTTTTGAAAGCGCCAAGTAGGCTAGGCGTTTCACGGCCGTCGGAGCGTAAGTCTCCTCTAACAGAAATTCCCGGTTCTGGAATTTTTGTTAGAGGTGCTTACGTGTAGCTTTCTGCCTGGCACAGCTGTCCTACTATAGTGAGCGGAGCAAAGCGCCTAGAAACCGGAGTGTAAGGCTCCTCAGCCAGAAATTCCCGGGCTTGGAATTTTTGGCTGAGGTGCTTACACGGAGGTTTCTGCTTTGCGGAGCTGTCCTAAGATTAATCCCCTATTCAAATTCCTCATACTCATTAGGATCTTGACCATCAACTCGGCCATCTGGTTTGGTCAAACTGTTGATTGACTGAATTTCATCGGCGGTCAATTTAAAATCGAAGATATTAAGGTTGTCGTGTTGATGATTTAAGTTAGCTGATCTTGGAATCGGGACAATACCGCGCTGATTGTGCCAGCGGAGAATGATTTGGCCGGTATTTTTATGATACTTTTCAGCTAACTCTTGAATAATTGGTTCTTTAAGAGCTGCACTACCTCGGCCTAATGGACTCCAAGCTTCAGTCACAATGCCGCGCTTTTGATCAGCTTGAAGCATTCGCTCGTTGTTCCAGTAGGGATGAACTTCGATTTGGTTGACGGCCGGGGTAACGCCAGTTTCATGAATCAAGCGGTCCAAGTGTTCCGGTTCAAAATTCGAAACGCCGACCGAACGAATTAAGCCACGTTCTTGAGCATCGATCATTGCTTGAAAAGCTTCAACATAATGATCACGTTTAGGCAGCGGCCAGTGAATCAAGTAAAGATCAAAATAGTCTAATCCCAGCCGGTAAAGACTTTCTTGGATGGCTTTAGTCGCTTCATGATATTGATGATATTTGCCTGGAAGCTTTGAAGTGACAAAGAAGTCGGCTCTGGGCAATCCTGATCGGCGAATGGCTTCACCAACCATTCCTTCATTATCGTAATTGGTGGCGGTATCAAGGCCGCGATACCCATCGTTAATAGCGGCGAGAACTTGCTGCAGCCCATTGCCACCGCGAATTTGGTAAGTTCCTAATTCGATTTCTGGCATTTTAAAGCCGTCGTTCATTGTGATTTCAGGCACTTTTGCAGACATAGACATGACCTCCAGTAAATTCATTTATCAGAATGATGATCGGTTGGACGCTGAGCATTATCCGGTTTGGTACCCTTATCAGGGTGTTCGGTTGAGCGATTGGATTGGTCAGCCAATTTTCTAACGGTAATGTACCAGCCAACCTGCATTGAGCGGTTTGGATTAATGTACTCAACGCTCAACAGATATTGCTTGGCACTGGGGCTTTTTTCAAGAAGCATATTTTTAATTTCAAGCGCATCAGCCCGGGTATCAAAACGGAAGTTGCTATTCGTGCTGTAATTGCTGTGCTTACTTGGATCTTCGTATTCTTGGTTAAAGAAGTCCAAGTATTCTTTGGCATTGTTCACGGGTTAATCACGTCCTTCCTAGTGTCTATTGTACTCAATAAGCGAACCGATTTCATTGTTAAGGTCAAATTGTTTTCCAACGAATTGTTTTTCAAACTTAAAAACTTTAAAATAAAGTGAGCGGAGCAAAGTGGTTAGGGATCGCCAGGTAGGCTAGGCGTTTCACGGCCGTCGGAGTGTAAGTCTCCTTTGCAGGAAATTCCCGGGCTTGGAATTTTTGGCTGAGGTGCTTACATGGAGGTTTCTGCTTTGCACAGCTGTCCTACAAAAGCACTTACGCCAAACCACAAAAAAGGGGGGTTAGCATGTCGCAAAACGGATTATTACTGGTCAATCTGGGATCACCGGCATCTCCACGGCCAAAAGATGTGAAGGCATATTTGAAGGAATTTTTGAGTGATCAAAACGTTGTCACCTTACCTAAATGGTTTTGGCAGCCATTACTGCGGGGGATTATTTTGCCGATGCGGACATGGCGGTCAGCCACGTTTTATCAGCACATGTGGACACAAGCTGGCTCGCCTCTGACGGTTTATACAAAAATGATGACACAAAAAGTTCAACAACGTTTAACCACTTGGGATGTCCAATATGCGATGAACTATGGTGGCCCAACGATTGCCGAAAAGCTTAAATCGATGCATCAAAAGGGTGATCGACAGATTTTAGTCTTGCCACTATTTCCCAACTATACGCAAAGTACGCACGATACAATTATTGAAAAGGTTAAGGTGACTGGTGTGCCAGCGCGGATTATTAAGAACTTTTATGATCAGCCAACTTATCAAAAACTATTGGCGCGCCAAGTTGATGAATGCTATGTAAAGGGTGATTATGATGCGGTTATTTTCAGCTATCATGGGATTCCAATGTCGATGATTCATAACGGTGATCCTTATGAAAAAGAATGTAAAGCAACTACCGAGGCGACCGCAAAGTATCTCCAACAAGTTCCCAGAAATAAAATTATGACCGTTTTTCAATCTAAGTTTGGTCCAATGCCGTGGTTAAAGCCTTATTTAAAAAACACTTTAATGGAATTAGCAGCAATGGGTAAACGAAATGTGCTCATCGTCACACCTTCCTTTGTGGAAGATTGTTTGGAGACCCTTGAAGAAAATGACGTCCAAAATTACCAGACCTTTCGCTCCAGCGGCGGCAAGGTCTTTGATGCCGTGCCGCCAATGAATGCTAGCGATGATTTTTGTGAATTTATTGCTGAGTTGAGCCGGCAAAAATTAGCAGTTAACTGGGGGGCATGCAGATGAGCGACCAGCAAAATAAGAGCCTTGATGAAATTAACCGCAGCGTCAAGGTCCCCAGTGTTTATGAAACCTCATTTCTCCAAAAGTTCCTGGCTTACAGCGGCCCGGGTGCCTTGGTTGCGGTTGGCTATATGGATCCTGGCAATTGGTTAACTTCTTTAGCGGGCGGCAGCCAGTATCGCTATGAATTGTTGTCTGTTTTGTTGATTTCAATTCTAGTTGCTATGTTTATGCAGCGCCTAGCGATTAAATTGGGAGTGGTATCACGCCTTGATTTGGCTCAAGCAATTGCCGAAAGGGTGTCACGGCCAGTTCGTTATGGGCTGTGGCTGATTAATGAGCTGGCCATGATGGCGACGGATATGACCGGTGTGGTGGGGACCTCAATTGCCCTTAACCTGTTGTTCGGACTGCCACTTGCATTTGGCATTTTTCTCACGATTCTTGACGTTTTGATAGTGCTATTATTCCTGAGATTTGGTATTCGCCGGATTGAGTTTATTGTTTTAGCTGCTATTCTGGCAGTCGGCGTTATTTTTGGCATGGAGGTCTTTCGAGCTAACCCGCCAATCTTAAAAATCTGTAAAGGGCTTTTACCAACGCCTTCAATTATTACCAATCATGGTAAGTTAGTGATGAGCTTGGGAATTATCGGGGCGACGATTATGCCACACAACGTTTATTTGCATTCATCACTGGCACAAAGTCGGCGTTACGATTATCATGATCCTAGACAAGTGAATGAGGCTTTGCGCTTTGGTAATTGGGACTCAAACGTTCATCTGGTGGCGGCATTTTTAATCAATGCGTTGCTATTGATTCTCGGTGGCACCCTATTTTTTAATCAACATACGAATTTTTCGGCCTTTCAAGACGTGTATAACGGCTTACAAAGTTCTACGGTGGTTGGCAATTTAGCAAGCTCACTAATGAGCACTTTGTTTGCTTTTGCGCTGTTGATTACGGGGCTGATTTCATCGATTACCAGCACACTGGCTGGGCAGATTGTGATGGAAGGCTATCTACATATTCGATTGCCATTGTGGGAACGACGGCTGCTAACCCGGTTTGTGACCCTGATTCCAATCTTGATGATTGGGTTTATTGTTGGCTTTAACGATCAGACGTTTGAAAATATGATTGTCTTTGCACAAATCGCGTTGTCGATTGCGCTGCCGTTCACTTTATTTCCGATGATTGCTTTGACAAGTAGCCCTGATTTAATGAAAAAGCATGCCAACAACTGGACGACAACCGTGATTGGTTATCTGTTAACAGCAATTATTACAGTTTTGAATTTGCAGTTTATTGTTGTGTCATTTTAGTGCACAAAGCAGAAAACTGCGCGTAAGCACCTCAGCCAAAAATTCTAACTCGGAAATTTTGGGTTGAAGAAAGTTATATGCCAGTTCCTAATTGCTTTGCTCACTATTTTAAGGGGGATTATCTATTGAAAATACTTGGGATCTTGGGGGCTCATCGAAATGATGGGGTGACAGCAAAAATGCTTGCTGCCGTGATGGCTGGCGTTCAAAAGCCAAATGAAGCTGAAACGATTTATTTAGAAGATTATCCGTTCAAGCCGGATCGAGGTGATCAAAAGGATCCGGTGTTAGATGAATTGGAACAAAAGATGCTTGAAAGTGACGTTTGGGTGATTGCTGCCCCAACTTATTGGGGTGGCTTGGCTGGTCAAATGAAAGACTTTTTTGACTGTATGCGCCAGCGCCTGGTTCGCTTTGATCATACTGGGGGGACTCATCCAGATCGATTCAAAAACAAACATTATTTAAGCATTACCGATTGTTACACCGGTACCTTTGAAAATTGGGTGACGGGGGTAACCGACCAAAGCTTTCGAACCATTGATAAAGTGATGACTGCAGCTGGAGTCATCAAACTCCATGAACTGGTCCTCACAAATACCTGGGGGCTTGTCGAACTGCCGGAAAATAAAAAACAGACGTGCCTAAAGTGGGGTCAACGTCTGAATTCTGTGAAAAAGCGAGATGACAATACATTGAAACGGTATATTGAATTATTTTTTATGATTGCGTTCATGGCCCTGCTCACCATGGGGATTCAGTTGGGCTTTAAGTTGGTTCCTGCTCAAGCATTTTGGCTGCGGTATGTTTCGTTTGTTTTGATTTTTTATGTCTTATTAGCTTGCATCCTGCATTTCTTCACCGTGGTCAAACATCGGCGCCGTTAATTATTAAGAGCGTCTAACCAAAATAATAACTGGTTCTCAACTGAACCCAAATTAGGAACGGTCACTTGGCAAGCTCTTGTCGACGACTCACTGGCAAACTTTATCAAAGCCATTTCGTCGATGAGGCTTGTTTTTTGTATCGGCAAACGGGTTTTTGTAGGAACTGAATAAATGAGTGTGCCGCTGGCCGCCATTTATCATTGATGCTTCAAAGCCATTTCTAACGGGGTTAAAGCTTCCGCTAAGGCAGCTCGTTTAGGATGGGCGGCAAGAAGCTGATCGATCCAAGCAATGGCAAGTTGCTTTTTTCCATAAGCGGCATAGTCTTGGATTTGGTGAGCAAGCCGCTGGTCGGCCTTTCGACTTACAGCGTGGTTATTTAAAATAATTTGGTGATAGTACAACGTATCAATTTGTTTTGGAAAACGGGCATATAGCGTTTTGCCATAGGTAGTGACAATCTTTGGGTTGTGCCTAACCACTTGTAGCAATTCAGCATATTTGTGCTCTTCAGCTAATATTTCAGCGTAATCGACTGGTGGCAGTGTCTTTTCAACTTGGGCAATTAATTTGGGCCCTTCAACATCCCAAAAACCGTCTTCTTGGATGAGTTGTTTGAGCGGTTCATAGGCGGACAGGGTACCCCTGAATAGCTCACGTTTCAAAATTTCCTCCTGTTTTTGCCGCTGGTCGGTGCCATTGTAAATTTTGATAAGGTACTGCTCCCAGATGCGTCGCCAGCCGGGGTCTTGCTGGGAGGCGTCTAGGCACAACCTTTCGGCCATCTTAAACTCCTTATCATGCAGAGCAAGGCGGATCCGCTGTTCGCGAATCTCTGGCGAGTTCATATAGCGATCCAAGTAACGTTTAGCCTGATCCTTTTTGCCCATGTAGTAAAGTAAATTGGCATTTAAAATTTTGTCATAGGTTCTTGACTGTGTTTGGTCATAACCTTCCTCAGCGCGGTTGGTGACGGCAGTTGAGGCGTTTTTAACAATTCGGATAGTTTTACTCGTAATGAGTGGCAAACTCACAAGAATGAGGTGATACCGGTTTGCCGGCCAATCATCAAAACGTTTCAGACGAAAGACACTGACAATTTTTTTGATTAGCTCATTTTTTTGATCATCGCTCAGTTGGTGTTTACTAGCCTTTAAGCTGAGCCGGCGAATAGCATCCAGGGCGTTATTAAACGTTGCCGTTAGTGGACCAACACTACTATCAGCAGTGTTAAAGAGTCTGCCAGCTACCGCAATCACCAGCAAAAGGCCATCCATTGCGTGGCTGACATAGCCTTGCTCCAGTCGGCGCATATAATTGTCGACCATATCGTCTAATGCTTCGCAGACATTATCGCAGCCGACGTCGTCCAAAATCCCGTGGTGCTTGTTAATCTTGATAATCTCTTGAAGGGTCTTTTTCGTAGCGGCAAGTTCAGTCTGGGTATCTAATTCACCAAATTGGGCGGTAACGTCTTGGAGAAAACTGGGGTCGTATTCTGCTCGCTTAATAATCAACCTACGAAGTGCATCAATGTTTGCGTGGTTCACAACTTTAATTAAAGACTGACGATGTTGAGTATCCAATTCGTTCTCACCCCTTAAGATAATACAACTGTTATATTTCGATTCGATAATACCACAAAATTTAACTTAGAGCTATTATCCATTATGGACGTTAACTATGGATTCCGGTATGATTAAGGATAGGATAATGATGCTGGGCGAAAGGTTTGTTTTGACGGTTGTGAAACGCCTAGCCTATCTGTCGCTTTCTAAGCGCCTGGTAGGACAGCTACGCCAGGCAGAAAGCTACACGTAAGCACCTCTAACACAAATTCCAAGCCCGGGAATTTATGTTAGAGGAGACTTACGCTCCGCTTTCTAAGCGCCTGGCTTCGCTCACTTTTAATCATAGGAGGATACTACCTTGAAAAATGTTTATTTTAATCACGATGGTAACGTGGATGATCTGGTCTCGCTACTTTTACTATTACAGATGCCAGAAGTTCACTTAACTGGGGTTTCGGTAATTGATGCCGATGGATTCATTGAAGGTTCAGTACCAGCTTCACAAAAGATTATCGCTCGCTTTGGTCGGGGTGCTAAAGTTTCGGTTGCTGCATCAAATTCGCGAGCAGTTCACCAATTTCCAAAGGAGTGGCGATTAAGTTCGTTTTCTTTTGACGCTTTTCCATTACTTAATGAGCATGGACCAGTTGAGGTGCCACTTGCCGATAAACCGGCTCACTTAGATATGATTGAAAAGCTCAAAGCAGCCGATGGTAAGACTGATTTGGTGATGACTGGGCCATTAACCGATTTGGCACGCGCACTCGAAGCTGATCCAACAATTACCGATCAAATTGAGCGGCTATACTGGATGGGCGGAACTATGCGAACCGAAGGCAATGTGCTTGAACCAAAGCACGATGGGTCTGCTGAGTGGAATGCCTACTGGGATCCTGAAGCGGTCAAAACTGTTTGGGATGCCGATATCGATATCCAAATGGTTGGCTTAGAAAGTACTAACCAAGTGCCGCTAAACGCCGATGTCCAACAGCATTGGGCATCACTGCGCCGCTATCCGATGATGGATTTAATTGGGCAAGGTTACGCACTGGTGTCATCATATGAAGCCAATTCGACATACTATTTATGGGATGTTTTGACAACCGTTGCCAGCCAATATCCTGACATGATTGAATCAAAAGCGATTCGCGGCGATGTACTAACCAGTGGCGCCAGTGCAGGCAGAACTTTTGAAACGGATAGTGGTCGACCAATTGACTTAGTTACAGAAGTTCACGCGAAGAAATTCTACGATAAAATTGATGAATTGTTGACGAGTTCGGATAAGTAAAGTGAGGTTAGTTACTGTGAAAGGTAGGTTTCTAAGGGAGCCCTTCTAATCATTTGGGCGTAACAAAAACACAGCAGGTAAGAATAAAGGGATGTTGATCCCCATTCTGCCTACTGTGTTTTTTTATTTGTAGATTGATTTGGTGATACGCTTAGCTAACCACCACTAAGGACTTAATCGCTTCACGCTTTGTCATTGCTTGATAAGCGTCATCAATGTCATCAAGGTCAAATCGTTGGGTAAAGACCTTACCAGGGTGAATGTCACCATCTAAAACGGCTTTGAGTAAGACCGACTTGTCGTAGGTAGTGACCGAAGCTGGGCCGCCGGCGATTGCTAAATTGCGATAAAATGGACTGGTTAAATCAGTTTTGGGTGTATGCGGCAAGCCAACTCGACCGACAATTGCACCGGGACGGGCAACACGCATGGCGGTCTCAGTAGACAATTCACTACCGACACACTCAAGCACGGCATCGGCACCGGCCCCGTTGGTTAATTCCATAACCTTGGCAACGGCTTGGTCGCCACGTTCCGGCACAATATCAGTGGCGCCAAATTCAGCCGCTAACTTTTGACGATCCTCGTGTCTGCTCATCGCAATGATCCGTTTAGCACCACGCATTTGAGCAGCAATGACACCACACAAACCAACCGCGCCGTCACCAACGACGACAACAGTATCGCCAACTTTAACGTTAGCTACGCGAGCGGCGTGATACCCAGTTGCCATTACATCAGCTAATGAGAGCAATGAATTAAGCATGCCGTCACTATAGTCTTCGGGTTTGCCAGGAATTTTCACTAATGACCATTCAGCGTGTTGATAACGAATGTATTCGGCTTGATAACCGGAACTAAAGTTGTCCTCGTGGCTTTGACAGCTGCCTTCATAGCCTGCTCGACAAGCAGCACAATGGCCGCAGCCGTGGGTGAATGGGGCAATGACAAAGTCGCCAGGTTTAACGGTCGTGATATCTTTGCCAACCGCTTCAACGATTCCGATGGCTTCGTGGCCGCTATTCTCTGAATTGGGATCTTTGGGTTCCAAATCACGATAAGCCCACAAATCAGAACCACAGACACAGGCTCGCAGTACGTGAATAATGACGTCATCAGCTTTTTTTAGTGTTGGTTTTTCAATGTTTTGAACTTCAACTTTACCAGGTTTAATAAATATGGTTGATTTCAATGTGAAGACTCCTTTGCTTAATTGTGTTTCACTCTTATCATACTCCTTGCCTAGATGACAATTCTACTGGTAAGTTATTCGCGTTCCACTAATCTTTTTGGCAGGATGGTCAGTCAGAGTAGTGCTGCGACTTGTTGGTGTCTCGTTTATTAGATCACTTTCAATAATATCAATATCCTAACAAACTCAATAAGCTTCCAAAACCTGATCAAGACAAATTTTGGAAGCTTATTAAAAATGCTTTGGCAAAATGATGTTACATAGCAGTCCAGCCGCCATCAGCGGTAATTACCGCGCCATTCACAAATTTGGATTGATCAGAAGCTAAGAATAAGGCCACCTGAGCAATTTGTTCCGGCTTGCCACCTGGGGCGGTCATGCCGCCAATGGCACTCATGGCTTTCATTCCTAACTCATCAGGATCGTTGATGGTCTTTTGGATGTTTGTAGCGATATTGCCTGGCGCAATCGCGTTTGAACGGATATGATGATAAATGCCGTAAGTTGCCGCAATATTCTTGGTCAAACCAATGATACCGTGTTTGGTAGCAGTATAAGCAACGCCACCCCGGGAACCAAACAACCCGCCAACGGAAGCCATATTAATGATATTGCCACCGTCTTTTTGCTGAAGCATGTACTTGATGACTTCTCGAGCGGCTTTAAATGGACCAGTTAGATTAATTGCTAGTACCCGATCCCACACGTCATCCGTCATGTTTTCAACTGTCTTGATATTATCGACGATCCCGGCATTATTTACCAAAATGTCGACTTTGGAATACGTATCAATGGTTTGCTTAACCATATTAACGATGTCAGCTTCTTTGGCAACGTTAGTGATCACGGTGCTGGTTGCATCACCTTTTGCGTCAATTTCAGCCGCGGTTTGTTTTAGCCCGTCAGGATTAATATCAGCCAGCATCACTTTGGCACCTTCTTTAACAAATAATTCCGAAATTTGACGCCCCATACCAGAACCCGCGCCAGTGACAATCGCAATTTTGCCTTTTAGTAAATCAGCCATAATAACATTTTCCTTTCCTAATAAGTACCAATCAGTTATCTTAACAGCTTTATTCTATCGATTTGTAAACGCTTTAGCAATTATTTTGAACGGCTTTATGACTGGTTGAATAATCATCTAGGAATAGTGTTATTTAAAAAAATACCGCGTTTGGCTAAACGTGGTATCGGTGTTTGAACGCCGAATTATCGGTAATCAATGGCTTTAGAAAATGAAATTGACTTCAATAAATGAATCGGTCATTATTTGCTGTTATCAATTGCAGACTGATTTGATGTATAGACAATCCGGTATTTCAAAATATTATTAGCGGCCTTGTTAGATTTAACGGAAACCCACTTGCCTTGGTTCTTTTGAAAAATAAATTTGGGGGTGGTACCGCTTAGCTGAACAAAATACTTTTGGTCACCGGATTTGCGAACACGATAGACTTTGGTGCGACTAGTCGCCGATAACTGTTCCGTTGCTGGAGCGGTTTTGTTATAAGCGGTGACGGATTGGCGAATCATTTCTTTATATTGATTAGTTTGTCGGCTTTTCATGATAATGCCAACAATACCGGCTATTACCACAAGAACCATAATCGTCAACATGATCCACAAAACATTGGCACGCTTGGCGTTCTGGGCTTTTTGCTTTTCATTCATTTTTAATCACCTCATCAATTAGTGAGTGAAACAAACTGTTTAGAAGCTGCCGGGTAGGCTAGGCGTTTCACGGCCGTTGGAACCTAAGTCACCTTTGCCCGGCAATCCCGAGCCTGGCTTTTTTGACAAGGTGATTTAGGTGCAAGCTTCTGTCTTGCGCATATCCTTAAAGGGCACGTTCATGCTTCCTTCTTTAATTTAGCACAAGCCGGCAGTGGTGGGAATGATTGTGTTTGTGAAGTTGTGAAATCTTCATAAGAATTTTCTAAGGCGAATCATGTCCTTTAGCACTAAATTATTTTCAATAATGGGTTCAGAATAATTCCTAACGAAGAAATCTTGATCAACTGCATAAGGGCGAAAACCGCTTTTTTGGTATAAATATAACTGACCAAAACCAGTACTACCTGTGCCAATTTCTATCACTTTATAAGCTTGATCGATTGCCCAATGAGTTGCAAATTGAATCAAACGATGGCCGATTCCCTGTTTTTGGTCACTAGGATCAACGGCCAAGTTCACAATTTCGATTGTTTCAGGTCGAGTTTCAATTAAGATGATGACGCCGACTAATCGCTGGCCAATTTTAGCCTCAAAGTTGAATGATCGCTTTAAATAGTTGTCGACCAATTTCTTGGAGGGGTCCGCATCGAGTAGTAATTTATAATGAGCCGAGGTCGCGTGCTTAAAGGGAATGATTTTTAATTGATCATTCATTGAACCAACTCCTCATGTCTAATGTATGATTATAAACCCATTGAGAAAGACTATAATAGGTTTTGTGTAAACTAAATTAACGGGGAGGCCATATTTTGTTTTGGTTAAGTATGCATTTAATTTCGTGGATTTTATTAGTCATTGCGGTCATTCTGGCTTTTGCATTTAAAGACAAATTAGCAACGATTTTCATGATGATCACCCGAGTCATCTATATTCCAATGTTACTCTCCGGCGGCTTCTTAGCCTGGTACCGAATCCCACGGGCACCGGTGAGTGGCATCCTGAAGCTGTTGCTTGGCTTGGCGGTCATTGCCTTGCTTGAAATGAGTTTTGCCCGCAAGAATCGAAAGGCCGACGCCAAAGGGCTTTATTGGACGCTTATTGGTGTTTTTATTGTGACAACGATCTTTGGCTTTTATTTGGCTGGTTGGTATCCAATTACTTGGCACTAAGCTAACTATGGAAGGTTAAAAATAGCTATCGTCTAGCTGATCCTAGCCGGCTTTATTATTGGTACGATCGTCATCACGCTAGGTGGTGAGGCTGCTTATTATCTGGGAATTTTAACCACTGTTGACATCTGTTTTCATTTACAAGCTGGCAATGTCGACTGGGGCGTTGGCGTTTGGATTATGATCGGCGCGGCCATGGGATCATTTCTGACGCCTATTTTGTTCAACCGATTAGATCCGACAAAATTTACCAAGTACGTTAAACCGGTTTTGGGCGGTCTGTTGATTGTGATGGGGGCGTTTACGGCGCTTAAGTGGGCAAAAAGCAACTTTAAATTTTGAAGGATAAAGCAAACCACTCTTAGCTGGAGATGTCAGTATATAATAGTTTAATTATATAACTCTTGAATCATACCAGCCAGATTAATTTTGAAATTTATCCAAACGGGGCTATCTTACCCATGAGATGGGCATCTCAAAACTCTTTTCAGAAACACTTATATATTGGCTCCAATGCTTAAATCTTAAATTAACTAAAAATATAAATCATTTTCGACGCTTGCCAGAGCGGTGTTTTTTGATCCAAAATAACCATGAGTAGTTGATCGGCTGTTCCTTATGTCACCCGCCCCACAATAAATGTGTGTCCGAGGAACAAGTTCCTGAAAGTAGGCGGAGAATTATACAAACCATGGGGGTATGTTTATCCAATTTCTTCTATTCTCGACTACTTCCATATTGCTTTTGATTTTCCATTGAGTTCCGCGTAAGCGGGTTCCAATGATAAACTGAGTTAAATGTGAAGTTGGTAGCTTTCATCAAATAATTCAGCAAAAGGTTTTGGCGAACGAGTTAATTCGAATGTTTTATCACCAGGAATCGATAGATGACAGGCATATCCGGTGCCGTTGATGCGCTTATATAATATCTTGTCTAAATAATGCTTATTGTGTTCTTCATTAAAGATATTCATTACGTTGACATATTGGACTGTTCCTTTTTTTCCAAAATAATCATTAAGGTTACCAGTCGCAACTAACAAATCATATTTTCCTTGTTTAGTTATTTGTTGAAGTAAAATTTGAATGATATTCTGGTTAGCCTTTAAGTAATTTGTGGTTGCGGTTGTAGTTCGGTTAGAGTCATTCAACCATTCTTTAACCTTGGTTGTTTGACTGTTAACATAGGGGAAGATGTTGATTAAATCAATGTGTTCATAGAATTGATATAGCTTTGGCTGATTTTCAACATTTTGTAGATAATATTCTTTTAATAGTTTCAGGGTGGTTGGATCACCATAGTGGTCATTAGCAATACTGGGATTCATCATTAACACAATTAAAGTTTTGGTTGATAAGCCTCGCCAGTCCTCAACATTTTCGTGGTCAATATTAAAAGGTAATAAATATCGATAACAGTCATTAATTTCAGGTAATTGAATGTGTCGGTCGTATAGGTTATGACCATTGAGCTTCGTCGATTTAACGGTCGCATAAATTGGATAAATTACTTTTTCCAGGGCTGGTGTCATTTTGATTCCTCATTTCTACTGTTTTGGTATTATTATAACCCACCTTATAAAGCTGGTTATTGGGCAATTGGCCAGTATGCTTCGGACGGTATTTGGAATTTGAAACAAGTTTAATATAATGGCCAAGTTGTTTTGAAGTCATGGAGCTATAACTTAGTAATCAAAAACATCCTACTTTCGTAACGTATTATTATTAACTTTAATTCGTCAACTCAGTCATTAAGTGGCTGAGTTTTTTGTTTTACAATCTTAGAATCAACTCACGAACTTCGTATCACGAGAAACTGACCCTTGAACGTTAATTTTCAATGATGATCAAACCATCGATTCAGCTAATTGGAAATTAAAATTAGCGTGAATTGGTCATAAACGAGAAAATCAAAGGCAATAAGGAAGAACAGAGACAAAGATGTTGCGATGAAAAAACTTATTCTGGCAACTTGCTAATAGCGGTATAATTAATTTGTCAATCGGGGGCGATTGAACATTATTTGTGGAGAGGTTTACATATATGAAAAAGAAGAAATTATTAATGACCCTGTTGGTGGGCCTGGGGTTAGCCAGTGGTGGCTTAATGGCCACTAACGTTTCCGCGGCTACGCAATTATCATCAGTGCCGAAAAGCTGGCGGGGCACTTGGAAAGATTATTCGTCAGATGGTAGTCAGTCTTATGGAAAAACCCATTTTACGGCTAAAACGACGTATTATTATCAAAAGTCGCACGGTAAGTATCATAAGATTACCTATAAATTTGCGACTCGGTCATCCGATATTCAGGATAAAACACCCGTTCATAATGAGAATTATTATTATGGTCATGGTAAATATGCTTTTTGGTGGCAGTTAAGCACTTCTAAATATGCTACCATGCATCCCACTTACTATCGAATGACAACGAAAAATATCTTTGGCCATAAACGACATGTTTTGTTGACATATACGGGAATCCTATGGGGTGGTGCTTTGCCAACGGCCAGTATTAAGGCGAAGGGGTGATTGACGATGAAAAATATTTGGAAGCTAATTATTTTAACCGGATTAATGCTAACTGTCGGGTTGGGTATTAATACTATTAACGCCCGACCAGCATCAGCTAATTCCGCAACGACTGCTAAGAGTATCCGGGGTAATTGGTATGCTTGGGATAAATACGACAAAACTTATTTGGTTAAGAAAATCCGAGCTCACTCCGTAGTCACTTATAATCAATTAGCCGGTGGTTATATTTCGGATTATCGGGTGTACACACCACATAGAAGTGGATCGCATAAATTATCGATTCGTATATACAAACACGCTCACAGGGGCACTAATACTGTTTATGATTTGAACCGAGGATATCTGTTACCGACATACAAACGCATTGGTTTTGTCTGGTCGTCACAGAAAAGTCTCTTTGGTCATAAATATCACGTCTTAAAAACATATATAACAATGTTTGATTTTACGGTTTATTTTCATCATAAGATTAAGCACGATTATAGTTATACTCATAAAAACTATGAATATTTCATTGGCCGATAAAGGGGAATCTATATGAAAATCAGAACAATACTTTTAACCAGTTTATTATCATTGAGCTTAGGGGCTGTGACAACAGCTCAACCTGTGTTCGCCCATACTTGGCATCATGGGATTCCGAGACATCTTCGAGGCCACTACACGTATCATTTACACCGACAAACAGTGCCTACTTGGGGTATCTTAAATATTTACTCAAAGAAAATGACGGATCAGGATCAAGGAATGCCAATGTTGACGATGATTCACTTGAAGTATTATAAGACCAGTCATTATACCTATCATTTCCGAAGTTGGGCATATGCGCCGGCCGCATCTGGTGGCACGCCAGGAACCGAGAACTTCACGTTGACTAAAAAGGGTCATTCAATTTGGTGGAATCATCAACATTACATTCAACATTAAAGAGGGGTAAATTCATGAAAATCAAAGGATATTCAACAGGAGGGCATTTAGCAGTGAAAGTTAAGTATCTAAGTTTAGTTGGTTTGGTGATTGGGGGATTTGGATTGGGAATTACCGGGACTTCGCAGTCTGTATCAGCTGTCAGTCATATCACCCCGGTTTCCTTACGCGGTAAATGGCTGTCACCTAAAACCGGGCAGTGGGATATTCAACAGGAACTTAAAATTACCAAACGTTCATTAACTCAAGATGTTATTGAAACTGGCGTGCGTCACCCATACCCACTCAGAATTGCTGGTAAAAAATTAACGGTGAGTTATGTTAGGTCAGGTTATTGGGATTTAGGAGAGTCAAATCGTAGTGTGATCTATCGTCTTAAACGGGTTCATCATAACGGTAAATTAGCCTTAAAAACTTGGGCACATTTAAGTCATTTACCACAGCATTGGGATACTACTGGTTATTATTATCACAAATAACCTCTTTTGCTCAGACTTCTGAGGATGGTTTATTTTTAGAAGAAGCAATCTTTGCGACCCGCTCTTATCAAATTTGTGAATAAAAAAATAAATGCAAATTATTGAAACCGCTTACCTAAATGCTATATTTAATTACAAGAGGGTTGATCGCAGTAAGAAAGGACGGTTCGTATTATGGCAAAAGTTTTAGCTATCTTGTATCCAGATCCGATTGATGGTTACCCACCAAAGTACGCGCGAGATTCAATTCCAGCAATTACGCATTATCCAGATGGATCAACGGTTCCAAGTCCAGAGGGGATTGATTTTACCCCTGGTGAATTATTGGGAAGTGTATCGGGTGAATTGGGATTGCGAAAATACCTTGAGTCTCACGGTCATCAATTAGTCGTGACCTCAGATAAAGAGGGTCTAAATTCGGAGTTTGAGAAGGAATTGCCAGATGCCGATGTTGTGATTTCCCAGCCATTTTGGCCAGCGTACTTAACGGCTGAGCGGATTGCTAAGGCAAGTAATTTAAAGTTGGCGATTACTGCCGGAATTGGGTCTGATCACGTTGATTTAAACGCAGCTAATGAGCATAACGTGACGGTTGCCGAAGTGACTTACAGCAATAGTATCAGCGTTGCCGAACAAGACGTCATGCAAGTGTTAGCCTTGGTTCGAAACTTTATCCCATCTCACGACCTTGCTCGGTCTGGTAAATGGAATATCGCCGATGCTGCTTCACGGGCATACGACCTTGAAGGCATGACGGTTGGTATCATTGGGGCTGGCCGAATTGGCCGTGCTGTTTTGGAACGGCTGAAACCGTTTGGGGTCAAGTTGGTTTACTATCAACGCCATCAGCTGCCAGCCGACGTTGAAAAAGAGTTGGGCGCTACCTTTTACCCAGATGTCCGTGATTTAGTTAAGATCGTTGATGTTGCCGTTATTTGCGCACCATTGCATGCTCAAACTTATCATATGTTTGATGATGAGCTTATCTCCACAATGAAACGGGGCGCGTACATTGTCAACGATAGTCGGGGAGAGTTGGTTGACCGAGACGCCATTGTCCGAGCCTCAGAATCTGGTCAAATCGCTGGTTACTCTGGTGACGTTTGGTATCCACAACCAGCTCCGGCAGATCATCCGTGGCGAACAATGCCCCATGAGGCCATGACGCCGCATATGTCGGGAACAACACTTTCAGCTCAGGCTCGCTATGCAGCCGGCGTTCGAGAAATCTTGGAAGACTTTTTTGAAGACAAACCGATTCGACCGGAGTATTTGATTGCCCAAGGCGGCCAACTAGCTGGTGTGGGTGCAAAATCCTATACGGTTAAGAAGGGCGAAGAAACGCCTGGTAGCGGGGAAGAAGAAAAATAACTAAGTTATATTAGATTAAAAAGCTGGTTTCATTCCTCTTAGTGGCGGAAGTGAAATCAGCTTTTTAGTCCCTTTATGATTGCCGATATTCTCCAGCAGCGGCATCATACCTTAATTTAATTTGGTTATCTGATAGTTCAACGTTGATGGTTTCATAAATTGGTTTAAACCCATGATGAGGTAAATTAATGGCAACTTGACCGTTCTTAACGGAAATTGTGTAGTGGTTGAACTCACCATTCTGGTAGTTAAAGTCCACCCCATCATCTTGGTAATGATCGTAATGGCCTTGATTACCATAAACCCTAAATGTCATTGTTCGATCAGGCGTTTCTGAAATGTGATTAACTGGGTTGCCCCAAGGCAGAATGGTGTTGTTTCGAATAAACAATGGCAGTTTATCCAACGGGGTATCAACGACGATGTCTTGATGACCGGTGTATTGCCGATCATTCCAAAAGTCAACCCACTCACCGGCAGGTAAATAAACCAGTCGCTTAGTCTTGGATTTTTCAACGATTGGGGCGACTAAGACATTATCGCCGACCATGAATTCGTCGTTTAAATCCCGAACGCGTGGATCAGTATCATCGACTAATACCAGTGGCCGCATAATGGGCAAGCCGCTCTTGGTTTGCTTTTCGAACAGATCATAGAGGTAAGGGATGAAGCGGTAGCGCAGCTTCACAAATTTCCGGTAAATTGAAAGAGTTGGGTCACCGAAACTCCAAGGCTCTTGGTGGCGGGTACCCATTGCGGCGTGATTTCGCAGCAGGGGGCTGAAGATGGCAGCTTCAATCCAGCGGGTTAATAATTCTGGATTCGTATCGGAAGCAAAACCGCCAATATCGACACCAGCAAAGCTAAAGCCGCTAAGGCCCAGGTTACAGAGCTGTGGGATCATCATTTGAATGTGCGGCCAGATACTACGGTTGTCACCGGTCCAGACGGTTGAATACTTTTGGGTGCCAGCATAAGCGGCGCGCGTGATCACGTATGGCCGTTTGCCTTGATAGTGTTTTAGGCCTGCATAAGTGGCCTGAGCCATATTATGGCCGTAAACGTTATGCATCTTTTTATGGGTAGATGGCAGGTCTTGGTCAGAGAAGACAACATCGTCTGGAATTGGGCCTTCAAACGACGCTGGTTCATTCATGTCATTCCAGATGCCGCCAACGCCCATGTCGACTAAGAATTTGTCATGACGTGCCCACCACTTACGGACTTCTGGACGGCCAAAGTCTGGGAAGGCGGAATCACCAGGCCAAACCTTGTTGATGTAGACTTGACCATCAGGAGATTTGACAAAGTAGCCCTTCTTAACGCCATCAGCGTATACCTCATAGTTTGGATCTTTTTTAACGCCAGGATCAATAATTGGAACAGCTTTGATACCTTGTTTCTTTAAGCTGGTGATGAAGTGTTTGGGGTCGCCTTCGTATTGATCTTTATCCCAAGTAAAAACGCGGTAGCCGCGCATGTAATCCACGTCAAAGTGAATGGCATCGCAGGGGATGTCGAATTTCTTTAGGTTATCGGCAACTGCTTGAACTTCCTTCTGACTGGCACTATAGCCCCAACGAGATTGTTGGTAACCCAGTGTCCACTTTTGCGGCAACGGCACGCGGCCTGTTAGATACGTATAGTTAGCAACGACGTCTTTTAAGGAATTGCCGCCCAAAATATAATAGTCAAGGTTGCCAGCAACTGCTGAGTAGAAGTAGTAGTTAGGACTTTCCTTGCCCATATCAAAATGGCTCTTATATGGATTATCGAAGAAGAGCCCGTAAGGATGACCGTTCTTCAGGCCATACATCACTGGAATTGATTTATATAGTTTAGTAAAATTTTCCAGCTGAGGAGCTGGATTGTCGACATTCCAGTTGTCGTATTCAAAACCACGCTTGTCAAGGTAGCCGGTTTTATCGCCCAGCCCATAGAAATGTTCATCTTTGGCGAGTGATTTGACGATTTGATAATACTGGCCGGAACCGGTTGTCGCCCCCGAAACGTTGTGACCCTCTGCTTTGACAAGTCGTTCGTGTACTTTATCGACGCCTTTATCCAAGAGTTGCCGTTTACCACGATAATCGACTGCTAACGCATTACCGGCAGCATCGTAAACGTCAATGTGGCGGTCACCGTCAATTTTAACTAATAGGTTGCTGGTTTGAAGTTCATAGTGGTCGCCAACGGTCTTAATGGTGAAGCTGGTGGATTGCTCCTTATGATCTGCGACAGCGTACGAGCTGCCGTTGTCACCACGATTTTCAAAGACACGGATGATGGTAGGAGTTAAGACGAATAATTGCAAAGGATGTTTTGGAAAGGCAAACGTAATGGTTTGATTGGTTTGTTGATAATCTGGTAATTGAGTCATCATAAACCTTCTTTATATTTTTTGAAAACATGTTGAGTTCACTTAGGCTTTATCAAGTTAGAGCTTATCTGCTAGTCACGTTAATTGCCAGCGTCGCGATCAGTTTTAAGCTACCAGCTATTATTAACATCATAACAGGAATTGGGTGACCATCAATTAGAAATGGTGAAGCCGATGGTATGATCAGCTAGAAGCTACCAAGTTATTGTTAACTAAAGTGGTTGACAATCCTGTTTGTAATCAACTGGTATGCCAAAGAGTTCCTCCTATCAGATCAGGAAGAACTCTTTTAAGTTATATTGTATCCGTTTTCACAAAAGAGGAGAAGGAATTGCATCGTCTAGACTATAAACGAAAGCAACAAGAATCTACGGCCTCACTTGCTTAAAACGTGCTAATCACCCGAATTTAGCATATCGTTAAAATTAAAAATAAAAGTTACGAATTGCGCAACCGATCCAAAGACGCTGGGAGGAATCTCTTCGATTTTTACGATATTTCGATGTGAGGAAAAAAATCAATTGACTTTAGCTGAATTGCATTAATTTGGCCTTGGGTCTTTAGATGATTAGGCAAATCAAAGTATCCAGGATGCTTACGTTGCTTGCTAGTAATTGGACAAATCTGAATAAAGCCGGTTGCCGAGTTATATTCAGTAGAACTCACGACTAATGCGGGTCGTCGCTTGGTGATCTCACGACCATCTTGGGGATCAAAGGTTGCCCAAATAATATCTCCTTGTTCGGGTAAGTAACCTCGATACTGATAACTTGTCATATTTCTTCACGTCCAGTAGTGGTATCGTCAAATTCCTCATGATCATGTTCAAAGTCCACATTTGGGTCTTTAAATGGATTGTTCGTTTTGGGGATATATGAAAAAGAGCCATCACGACCCTTAACAGCAATTACTTCAGTTCCAGATTTAATGCCAAATTTTTTAGGAACCGTCACGACTAACGAGTTCCCCTGTTCCCGAACTTTCATTATGTTGCCTCCTCGTATTTACCTTGTATTCACAAAAAATATATCAGTCTACTTTGGTGCTGGTCAAATATTAGATGCGATAAATTTTTCCTTGTAATTATCAAGAGCAAAGGATATGATAGTTTTATGAATATCAAACAATTATCTCCAGACGTAAGCGAGACTGAGTTTAAGCAACAAGTTTTCTTTGCTTTATCAGATCCTGGTCGTTATAAGATTGTTCAAATGCTATACAACGTGGGTCATGAAATGGGGTGTGGGGAACTTAACCAACATGTCGAAATCGACAAATCTACCATGTCATATCATTTGAAAACATTGCGGGAAGCTGGCATTACGAGTACGCGGACACAAGGACGTGAAAAATATGTTACGTTAAATGTCGCTAAGATTGAATTGGAGCTTCCGGGATTACTTGCAAGCTTATGATGAAGTATGCTCTTTTAGGAGCATCTTTTTTTGCATCATTGTTTGATAAATATAAAACTATAAAACAAAAGAGGTAATCACTTGAAAAAATATTCGATTATTTTTTTCCTAACCATGTTTTTAATTGGCACAGATACATTTTTAATATCGCCGCTCTTGCCAACTTTAAGTCATTTATATAGTGTTTCAACTTCTGTATCCGGTTGGATGGTTTCAGCATATGCTATTGGCTATGCGGTGTTTGCCTTATTTTCGGGACCAATTTCAGATGGTCGGGATCGAAAAAAGGTGATGATTTGGGGATTGTTTGCATTTGCGCTTTCGACTTTGCTTTGTGGCTTTGCGCTTAATTTTCAGTTAATGCTGACGTTTAGGTTCCTAGCAGGGATCAGTGCCTCGTTTGTAACGCCACAGGTATGGGCCTCAATTCCAGTGGTTGTGGACCGAAAAAGGGTTGTTAAAGTAATGGGCTATGCAACTGCTGGCTTATCGGTTTCTCAGTTAGTGGGGATTCCGATTGGTAGCTATCTGGCGGCGATGTCTTGGCGGCTGCCGTTTTTCGTTATTTCGACTTTAGCAATTTTATTGTTGGGATTACTAATTTTTGTTCTGCCAGAATTAGAAATCGGCCAACGCGAGCACTTTTCATTTTTTAAGACTTACTCGAAAGTTTTTGACAATAAACGGGCAATTAGTTACTTGATTGCGTATTTTGTCTTTCAAACTGGATCGTTTACGGTTATGACGTTCATCTCAACATGGTTTACGAAGGATTTTGGTTTGACATTATCTGGTATTGGAACAGCCATGATTGCAATTGGCGGGGGCAATTTAATTGGATCGTTATTTGGCAGCCGGATTGTAGACTGGCTGGGATTGAGACGCGCCTTCATGTATGAATTATTCGCTTTAATTGCGATATACTTAGCTATTCCATTGGTACATACTTTTTGGTTGGCGGAAGGATTATTAACGACGGCATTCTTATTTAATGGCTTCATTTTCCCATTGTTCATGACCACTTTACAAAGTACGGCAACCAATGCCCGCAGTACGATCTCGTCGCTTTCAAATGCAGCAATGTATTTTGGTGAAACAATTGCCGGGGTTGTGGGCGGAATCCTATTCAACCAATTTTATGGGTTTTCGGCGATTGCCTTATTTACCGTTGCCATGATTGGCATTTCCATCGCACTGTATAGTAGCTCAGGAATATTTAGAGAAAGCCGTCAATTGGACGAGTGAAGATAGGATTAGCTATATAAAAGACTTAACAGAAGCCTTTTTGAACTTTGAGATTAAATCATATCTGAATAATTGGGAGCTTTTAGACCAAAAATTATTATTATCATGAGTGCCATCGCTACCAAGGTTCCACTAAATCCGGATTATCTTCCACTTGTAGCAAGACCTTGCCCTTGTCAGCAATCGTCCACACAAAATAATCCTGTTTAATTTCTGGCGGAAATTGGTTCCAACCGTTGGCGGGATTCCTGAGTTGATTGGTTAGCTCCAAGTCAGTTTGATTGAGTTCAATTGCGGGGACGATCATGCCAGTTTGGCGGTTGAGTCGCACGGGGACGTTGCTGATGCGGTAGAGCTTGTAGTGATCGTCTAAATTGGTGGGGATGTTGGCCGTTCCATCGATGGGATTATATGTATAAGCGCCAGGCATCACTTCAACATCAAAGGCGGCTATTCGCCCGCGATACCAAACAGGTTGGGTGGCGACTTGATCAGCATTAGATCGACTGATTTGACTGTACAATAAACCGGCGATGATGAACATCATGATGCCGGCGAAAAATAAAAGTTGATAACCCATAATCATCCCTCCAATGTGTAAAACCAACTTTATTATAAAATGTTTTGATAAAAAAGGTTATTGGTTAGAATCAAATTAAAATAAAGATCGGTTGTAACTATAGGCAAATAACTATTGACATTTTATCAACGAATCCTTATGATAATTTTAAATTAAAATTCAGTTAGAAAACAACGAGAAGAGTAACCAACTAATTTGATCCAAGAGAGTTCGGCGGCTGGGAAAGAACGTCAATAGGTTGGTGAAGATGAGCTTGTCAATGTTGTTATTGTGTTCACGCATCATAACCGGTAGGAACCGTTACTTTCCCTGGTATCGATTGGTATCGTAGAGGTGTCTTCGGACATGAATTAGGGTGGTAACACGAGGAATCGTCCCTTAGTCGGATTAACGGCTAAGGGGCGATTTTAGGTTGGCGGCATCATTAATTAACAACTTCTAACTAGTATGATGACAGCTGCGTGGGGCTCTTAACTGCTTTGTTCAGCTTGTCTTGGAGGGATTATCTATGAAAAGAAAAGTAGTTGTGACGGTGGGATTACTAGCAAGTATCATATTGATTTTAACTGGTTGTGGTCAAAAACAGTCTAGCCAACAAGAAAAAACACTCCAAACAACCGCGCAGAGCAATGTGATTACGGTCGATCCAAATCGCGCCACAGACATTGGCAGTTACTTGGCGATCAATCAAGTACTTGAAGGACTTTATAAGCAAAATAATCAGGGCAAAATTGTGCCCTCGCTCGCAACCAAAATTGTGAAGCCAACTAATCATGGTAAGACCTATACGTTCACATTACGAAAAGATGCTAAATGGAACGATGGTACCCGGGTTGTTGCCCAAGACTTTGTTACGTCTGCCCGTCGGCAAGTAGAACCCCAAACGAAATCTCAACGAGCTGGTCATTTATCAGATATCTTAAATTATGCCGAAGTTAATTCAGGTAAGGCTTCTCCCAAGGAATTGGGCGTGGTTGCGTTGAGTTCCAACAAGCTACAGATCAAGTTGAGTCACGCGGTACCATATTACAACTATGTCTTAGCCACTCAAATTTTTCCGGTAGAACGTAAGGCATTAGCTAAATGGGGGAACAAGTACGGCCAAGATTCTAAGCATGCTGTTTCCAATGGTGCTTATCAAATTAGAAATTGGAATTCGTCCAAGGATACTTGGAATTTGGTTACGAATCCAAAGTATTATGACGCTAACAAAGTGCGTATCAAAAAACTACATTTCCAAGTTGTTAAGTCACCGCAAACTAGCTTCAAGCTTTTCCAATCAGGTGATATCGATGAAACTCAAATTTCCGGTAATTGGGTCAATGATGCCAAAAAGCAGTTCAAAAATGAAGTGAAGGTTCGCCAGTATGGACAGCTTGCCTTCATTCCTTGGAATAACTATGACAAGACGACTAGAAATCTCAATTTGCGGCGCGCGATCAGTTATTCAATCGACCGCCAGCAATTAGCTGCTAAAGTGTTAAATGATGGCTCAACGGCTGCTGAATCAGTTGTTCCTCAAGGGGAAGTTAAGGACGAAAGTGGCCAGGACTTTAACGCGGGCGTTACCCATAAATTATCGTATAATCTTGCTAAGGCGAAAAAATATTTTGCCCTGGCGCAAAAGCAACTTGGCCGCAAAAAGATTAAGTTTCAGTTGATTTCTGCCGACACAGATGCTTACAAGGCGGTTGCGGAATATATTCAGGCCCAATCAAAAAAGATTTCACCAGATCTTAACGTTTCAGTGCGTTCATTGCCGTTGCAACAAGAAATCTCAAGCTTTTCAGATCATCGTTTCCAAGCTGGCACCTTAGGTTGGTCAACTGATTTTCCTGACCCAATTGATTACTTAAACTTGGCCTCAAAAGCGGGAGTGATTAATTTTACCAAGTGGCACAACCAGAAATATCAGTCAATTATTGATCAAATTAACGATACTGAAAGCCAAACGCCAGCGCAACGAGTGAAGTTAGAGCAAAAGGCTGCCAGTTTGCTTAATGAACTTCAAGGGGTTACGCCACTTTATCAATACGCGTCGGTTCATTTGTTGACTAACAAAATTAAAGGCCTTGATTATCCGCTGATTGGCTATCAGAAATATGAGTATGCAAGTTGGAAATAGGTTAGGACAGCTGCGCCAGACAGAAACCTCCATATAAGCGTCTTGGCTTCGCTCACTGATTGTAGGACAGCTACGCAAAGCAGAAAGCTCCGTGTAAGCACCTCAGCCAAAAATCCCAAGCCTGGGGATTTCCGTCCGAGGAGACTTATACTCCACTTTCTAACCGCCTGGCTCCGCTCACTTAGGAGATGTTAATTATCATGGTAAAAATTGGTATTGCCAGTAATCACTTGATTCATCCAAATCCACGGTTTGATACAAATTATATTGACTATATTCAAATTGACTACGTTGACGGCCTTAAACGAGCGGGCAGTTTGCCGCTCGTCTTACCGTTGGGCGATCCCAAAGACGCAGCTGCTTATATTGAGACCGTTGATGGCTTGCTGCTATCCGGTGGGCAAGGCGTTACCCCAGCACTTTATGGCGTAGAACCCCTTAGAGAAGTTGCCGAGACTGACGTTTACCGTGACCAGTTTGAAATTGCACTGGTAAAAGCGGCTGTGGCTGCCGGCAAACCAGTTTTGGGAATTTGCCGCGGCATTCAAATTATTAACGTTGCGCTAGGCGGCACGTTATACCAAGACGTTTATAAACAGGCTGGTGCTTATCTCAAGCATAACCAAGCACCGACTTCTTGGGAGATCCCCACCCATCACATTACGACGACTAAAGGCTCTTGGCTAAATCAGTTGCTGGGCGACCGCTTCTTGGTAAACTCCTTTCACCATCAAGGCATTCACCAACTGGGCAACCAGCTTACTAAAGTGGCCGCTAGCGATGATCAAGTTGTTGAAGCCGTTGAATCAACTGATGGCAACGTGATTGGTGTCGAATTTCATCCCGAAATGATGATTAAAGCCCACCCGGAATTTCAGAAAATCTTTGATTATTTTGTCGATAGGGCTTCTAACTCGCACGGTTAGATCGACTATCGATTCCCACAAGGGCGTCACATATAGACTGCTTTTCCCTCAACGGCTTTTAATAATGCCAAATCTAAAAACCACTCGCCTTTTGAAATGTAACTTTCAAAGAGGACGAGTGGTTTTTCTAAGTTTTCCAATATCTGTTGTTGATAATAGGTTTTATCTATTACTGATGACGGATTTTTTTATTTATCGCTAGAATAAAAAGCGGGCATTCCCAGTCTGTTCATCAAAGTCAACCACGACGAAGATTTTTCAGAAAGAAGGAAATACCCTATGTTGATACTACAAAATTATTAGGCAACATCCTAAAGTAAGAGACACCCCATTGCCGTCGCAATCTTGATATCTCTTACTTTAGGACATTTGACGAATAACTCAACTTTTCGATGAGCTTTTTTATTGACCCCAATGACAACCTCATTTTTGTGGTTTATCTAGTTAGTGATTACCTTAAATGCGTGTATTTGCCAACACTTGAAGAGATTGGTCCACTTTTTCAGCACACATTCGACCTTCGTGGATTCCCCAAATCACTAAGCTAGGGCCTCTTCGACAATCGCCGGCAATAAATACTTGACTATCATTAGTTGTATAATTAGCGTTTTTTTCGGTGATGTCAAACTGATCAAATAACCACTGTTCAGCCCCGGTGAATCCCATGGCTAACAAGACCAGATCGGCTTTGATTAGTTTTTCACTACCGGCAATTGGCTGGTAGTGGTCCACTTTGCTAATTTCGGCAGTCGTGACGTGACCGTTTTTACCAGTAAAGCCGGTTGCAGTTGCCGAGTAGGTTGTAATGTCACCAAACAGCACCCGAGCTTCTTTTTGACCGTAACCGTTTTTTTGCACCATTGGCCATTCGGGCCACTGATTATCAGCCGTGCGGGTTTTAGGTAAAGCCGGATTGATTTCTAATTGTGTAATGCCAGCGCAGCCTTGGCGAATGACGGTGCCGATGCAGTCGTTACCGGTATCGCCGCCGCCGAGAACCAACACGTGTTTGCCCTTGAGTTCAACTGAAGCGGCCGGACCATTTTTGATAACCGATTGAGTTGCCCGCCGCAGATAATCAACGGCAGGATAAATACTGGCTAAATCTCGGCCAACAACGTCTAGATCACGATATTGTCGGGCGCCAGTACAAATAACCACCCGATCGAAGTGCTGCTTGAGTTCTTCGGCAGAAATATCAGTGCCGACTTCGGTATTGGCTACCAGCTCAATGCCAACATCTCGCAGCGTTTGAATGCGTCGTTCTACAATTTCTTTGGGCAGCTTCATGTTGGGGATGCCATACATGAGTAAGCCACCAAATCGATCATCGCGTTCAAAAATTGTGACGGAATGGCCAAGTTGATTGAGCCGCCAGGCCGCGGCGATCCCGGCTGGCCCGCTGCCAATAATGGCGACTGTTTTGCCAGTTCGGTGAAGCGGCTTGCCAGAATCAACTACCCAACCATTTTTGAAGGCTTGTTCAATGATAAATTTTTCATTATTGCGAATTGTAATTCCCGGCCCATTTAGTGCTTGGACACAGGATGCTTCACAGGGTGCGGGACAGACTCGGCCGGTCATGTCCGGTAAACAGTTGGTGCGGCTCAAACGCTCGAAAGCGGCTTGGTCGCGGTCTTGATAGACCAAATCGTTCCATTCAGGAATTAAATTATCGTTGGGGCAGCCACTGACGGCCCGCTTGCCACCATAGAAAACGCCGTGATGGCAAAATGGAATACCGCAGTTCATGCAGCGCTGGGCTTGTTGACGCCGATCGCCGTCGCCTAAGTCTAATTCCATGACGTTAAAGTCTTTGACCCGCTGCATGATTGGCCGCATGGGATTATCTTTTCGGGGGTATTTCATAAAACCTTTTGGATCTGCCATGTTGTTCCTCCTATTCTAACGAAGTGAGCGGAGCAAAGCGTTTAGAAAGCGGAGCCTAAGTCAACTTGGCCGGAAATCCCGGGCTTGGATTTTTGGCCAAGTTGACTTAGGTGCAGCTTTCTGCTTTGCGCAGCTGTCCTAAAAATAAAGTGAGCGGAGCAAAGCGCCTAGAAAGCGGAGTGTAAGTTTACTTGGCCGGAAATCCCGGGTTTGGATTTTTGGACAAGTAGGCTTACACGCAGCTTTCTGCTTTGCGCAGCTGTCCTAAAAATAAAGTGAGCGGAGCAAAGCGTTTAGAAACTGGAGCATAAGGCATCTTGGCCGGAAATCCCGGGCTTGGATTTTTGGCCAAGATGTTTTATGCGGAAGTTTCTGCTTTGCGTAGCTGTCCTAAAATCAGTGAGCGAAGCAAAGCGCTTAGGGATCGGAGCGTAAGGCTCCTCAACCAGAAATCCCCAGGTTTGGGA
Organism: Lentilactobacillus fungorum; assembly: GCF_016860605.1. Taxonomy (GTDB): domain Bacteria; phylum Bacillota; class Bacilli; order Lactobacillales; family Lactobacillaceae; genus Lentilactobacillus; species Lentilactobacillus fungorum. The sequence goes on along the minus strand of NZ_BNJR01000012.1, from coordinate 103,441 downwards.
TTTTTGGTTGAGGTGCTTACGCGCAGATCCCTGCTTTGCGTAGCTGTCCTAAGAATAAAGTGAGCGGAGTCAGGTGATTAGAAACCAAACCGTAAGTCGCCTCGGACAAGAATTCCAGTTTTGGAATTTTTCGCCAAGGCGCTTATGTGCAGACTACTGCTTGGCGGTGCCCGACTCTGCTAAATAAGGGTAACTTTATTGCCCCGTTGCCAGATAAAATGCTTTTTCGATCACTTGTTCCTTAGGAATGCCCGATTTGGTGAATTGTTTGATCAAATCGTGCATCTTATGATAATCCCGCGGGTAAACCTTAATGAACGTGTGTTTTTCCTTTTCCCAATTGTCAAGAATTTGCTTGGCAGTCTCTGATTGGGTATAGGTGTAATGCTTGCGAATTAATTGTTTCAAGATTCGATCATCGCCATTTTCACCGACACGATAGAGGTCAACCAAGTCGCGATTACAGTTCTTTTCGAATTCGTGAGTCCAATCGTACACATAGGCGATGCCACCAGACATACCGGCCGCAAAGTTTCTCCCCGTTCGGCCAAGGATGACCGCAACGCCGCCGGTCATGTACTCACAACCATTGTTGCCAATACCTTCAACGACAACATTGGCGCCCGAGTTTCTAACACAGAATCGCTCGCCGGCTCGGCCATTGAAGTAAGCCTCGCCACCGGTTGCCCCAAAGCAGGCAACGTTGCCGATAATTGGCGAGTGGGTGTACAAATTCCTAGCTTGTTTAGGTGCGGCGACAATCAAGCGGCCGCCGGAAAGGCCTTTACCAACATAATCATTTGCTTCGCCGGTTAACTTGACTTCCATTCCTTGAGTGATGAAGGCCCCAAAGCTTTGGCCAGCCGTCCCTTGATAGTGGAATTTAAGCAAGCCGGGTTTTAAGCCATTGTTGCCGAAATGAGCGCCAATCCAGCCACCCATTCGAGTTCCCACTGCGCGCATGGTATTATTAATTGGGAGATTGACGGTTGTTGAAGTACCATTTTTAAGACTGGCCTTAGCAAACTGATCCAAATCTGGCCAATTGTACTTTGGCTTGAAGGGGTCTTTTACCTTGCGCGCGATTGGGATGGTTTTTTGAATGATGCGATCGTAATTGAGCGTCTTAGCCTTGCCAGCTGGTACATAGCGTGGTTGTAAATGTTCACCGTGACCGACCATTTGATCGACAGTTCGATAACCTAATTGTGCCATTTGTTCTCTGAGGTCTTCAGCCAAGAAGCGCATCATGTTCATAATGTATTCAGGCTTGCCAGCATATAACTTTCTTAAGTCTGGGTTTTGAGTCGTGATCCCAACTGGGCAGGTATTTAAATTACACTTCCGCATCATGATACAGCCGATAGCAACCATGGTTAGGGTGGCAAAGCTAAATTCCTCGGCACCCAACATGATTGCAATGGCGATATCTCGGCCGGTAAGTAACTTACCATCAACTTCTAGGGTTGTCCGTTGACGTAGGTGGTTAAGTGCTAACGTTTGGTGCGCGTCGGCCAAGCCCATTTCCCAAGGCAGCCCACAGTCGCGGGTTGAGTTTCTGGGAGCCGCACCAGTGCCACCGTCGTAACCAGAAACAACAACGGTATTGGCGCCGGCTTTAACCACGCCAGCCGCAATCGTGCCAACCCCGGTTGATGAAACCAGTTTGACGTTGATGATGGCATAAGGATTAACCTGCTTTAAGTCATAAATAAGCTGCTTTAAATCTTCAATGGAGTAAATATCGTGATGGGGCGGCGGTGAAATCAGTTGGACGCCAGCAATTGAACCGCGGATATTTGCGACCCACGGGTAGGCTTTGCCAGCTGGCAATTGACCGCCTTCACCAGGCTTGGCGCCTTGGGCCATCTTAATTTGAATCTCTTCGGCACTCATCAAGTATTCGGTGTTGACACCAAAGCGGGCGGTGGATACCTGCTTAATCTTACTGTTGCGATCCACGCCGTCTTTGCCAACGTGGAAACGTCGCCAGTCTTCGCCACCCTCGCCGGTGTTGCTGCGAGCACCCAGTTTATTCATCGCAATTGCAATGGTTTCATGGGCCTCTTGAGAAAGTGCGCCGAAACTCATAGCGCCAGCCTTGAATCGCTTAACAATGGAACTCACTGGTTCAACTTCACTTAAAGGAACTGGTTGATTACCAGCTTGGTGAACCTGCCACATGGACCGCAGAGTTGTTGGATTAGCTTGAGCTTCTTGGTTCATTTGAGCGGCATACTTTTGATATTCTTGATAATCCCCTGAACGGACGGCCTTTTGGAATTGATAAATCGATTTTGGATTATAAAGATGGTATTCACCGTCGACTTTGTATTGGAAGCTGCCACCGGATGGTAAATCATCGATTGATCGACTGCCATAAGCCAACTGATATTTTTGATAATATTCATTTTCAATCTGATCCAACTGAATACCACCGATCCGAGTTGGCGTGCCGGTGAAATACTGATTAACAACGCTGTCAGCTAGACCAACAGCTTCAAATAATTGAGCGCCTTGATAACCAGCAACCGTAGAAATCCCCATTCGACTCATGATCTTGATGATGCCTTTAGTTGAAGCTCGGCAATAGCTTGGAATTTGGCGATCCAAGCCGCGTTCTGTTAGGGTGGCAAATGCACCGTAAGGGTGAATGGCCATTGCCCCATAGCCGACCAAGCAGGCAAAGTGGTGGATTTCGCAGGCTTCGGCGGTATCGACGACGATTGAAGCTGCCGTGCCTTTACCTTGGCGAACCAAATAATTATTAAGGCCGGCGACCGCCAGCAAAACAGGAATCGTCATTTGATGTTCATGAACTGGCCGATCAGATAAAATCAGGATGGTTGCGCCATTATCGATGGCATTTTCTGCTTGCTTAAACAGACGTTCCAACACGTGGGCCAATCGATTCGGTGTGGCAGTTAAGTCGTAAGCTAATGAAAGTTTGGCGACTTTGAAGGCCGGCAAATCCAGGTTGGAAATCTTGGCATAGGCTTGATCATCCAAAATCGGACTGTCAATTCGCAATTTTTGACAATTTCCTGCCGCGTCTTGGGTGACATCTCCGTCTCGACCCAAGAAAAGCGTGGTGCTAATCACAATCTTTTCTCGCAGAGGGTCAATCGGTGGATTAGTCACTTGAGCAAACGATTGTTTGAAATAGGTAAATAAAGACTCCGGCTTTTTACTGAGAACCGCTAAAGGTGAATCAAAGCCCATGGCAACAACCGGTTCACCGCCATTTTTGGCCATGGGAATCAAGGCCGTTTCGATGACTTCGTGAGTGTAGCCGTTTCGTCGCCAAAGTTTTTGAAGGGCATCGCCAGTAACTTTCGGCTCGGATTTGACTTCCGGCAACTTATCTAACGTAAGCCGGTTGGCGGTTAACCATTGTTCATATGGATGGGCCTCTGAAAATTGGTGCTTGAGTTCGTCAGACTTGTAAATTTTGCCTTTATCAGTATCGACTAGCAGCATTTGTGCCGGCGACAGAATCCCTTTGTCAACGATGTCTTCTGGGGCAACGTCAACCACGCCTGATTCTGAAGCAACGATTAATTCGTTGTCCTTTGTCAAGGTGTAGCGGGAAGGCCGTAAGCCATTTCGATCCAGAAAAGCACCAACTTGGATACCGTCAGTAAAACAAAGCGCGGCCGGACCGTCCCATGGGGCAGTGAACGTCGCGTTATACTCATCAAAAGCGCGCTGCTTAGTGGGAAGATCGGCCCCCTTGCCCCAAGCTTCTGGCACCATCATCATCAGCGATTGAGGAATGGTGCGTCCATGGCGGTAAAGATACTCCATACAGTTTTCCAGTTTGGCTGAATCAGAATCATCCTCATCGTAAATTTCAATGTCGTGGCTGGTCATCCAATTTTCGGCGCCCTTTAAAGTATTGATTTCACCATTGTGGGCTAAAAAGCGAAATGGTTGGGCACGGTCCCAACTGGGAAATGTGTTGGTGGAAAATCGGGAGTGAATCAGGCAAATAGCACTTTTCATTTCGGGGTGATGTAGGTCCGAATAAAACCGGCTCACTTGATAAGCGTGCAACATTCCCTTATAGACGAGGGTACGACTGGAAAGCGAACAGATATACATCGATTGCCGATCAAACGTTTTTTCCAGTTGCCGGCGTAACACGTACAGGCGGTCTTCAAAATCGCGGCCAGGCTTAACCTCAAAGCTTCTTTTAATAATGACTTGAGCAAAACCAGGCATTGATTTTTGAGCTGCTGGGCCGCAGCTTTCATAAACAAATGGAACGGAACGGGTCCACAAAACGGTGAAACCGGCGACTTCTATTTTCTGGATAACGGCCTTTAACATTGCATCACGTTCTTGTTCATTATGTGGTAGAAATAATTGGGCAACCGCATAATCGCCCTTCTTAGGAAGTGTCAGCTCAACTTTGGCCATCTCACTGCGAAAGAAGGCGTCGGGCATGGCCATTAAAATGCCAGCCCCATCACCAGTATCCGGCTCGGCACCGGTACCGCCACGGTGATTCATTCGCTGCAGCATGGTTAAAGCTTTTTCAACCAGTTGATGGCTGGCCTTGCCGTCAACTTGGGTGATAAAGCCCATGCCACAGGCAGCATGTTCAAACTTATCGGAATACATTAACTTTCCTGAAGATGTTAATTGGCTCATTTCGTCACCTACTTAGTAATTTGAGTTGTCATTTAGCAGATATGCTTCTAATAATATTCTAATTTTATGATAAAACAATCTTTTTTTAGAAATTTATACTTAATTACTTTAAGCTGAAGTGACGGTCAAAACGTGCGAGATATTGATGGATGGCTAAGAAAGCGCTATTTTATTTAAATGAATAAAAAATCGCACATTGCGCAAATGGCAATAGGAGTTTATGATAAAAGCTAATTTTATTCTTAACGGAATTCTCATAATCTGGCTTTCATGGAATTGTAAGGTATTGAAACCTGAAAGGAGGTTGCCATAATGACAACTTTGAAAGTAAGTGATCTACATGTCAGCGTTGCTGATGAAGAGACAAAGGCAACTAAAGAAATTCTAAAGGGCGTTAATTTAACGATGAATACTGGCGAAACCCACGCAATTATGGGACCTAATGGAACCGGTAAATCAACTTTATCAGAAACGATCATGGGAAACCCTAAGTACATTGTGACAAAGGGCGATATCACTTTGGATGGGGAAAGTCTTTTAGATAAGACGGTTGATGAACGCGCCCGGGCTGGGTTATTTTTAGCCATGCAATATCCGGCTGAGATCAAGGGCATTACGAACTCGGAATTTATGCGGGCTGCCGTTAACGCCACCCGACCGGCAGATAAGCCAATTCCAATTCGAACATTTTTAAAGCAGCTTGATCATAACCTGGATGTTTTGAACATGTCAGCCGATATGGCCGAACGTTACTTAAATGAAGGGTTTTCTGGTGGCGAGAAAAAGCGAAACGAAATTTTACAGCTGATGACCATTAAACCAACCTTTGCAATTTTAGATGAAATTGATTCTGGGTTGGATATTGATGCCTTGCAGGTCGTTTCAAAAGGTGTCAATGAAATGATGAGTCCCGATTTTGGTGTGTTGATGATTACCCACTACCAACGCCTGCTAAACTACATTCATCCAGATCAGGTTCACGTAATGATGGGTGGCCGGATTGTCAAAACCGGCGATGATTCGTTAGCCAAGGAACTCGAAAGGACTGGGTATGCTGGCTTGCGGGCAGAACTTAACCTAGATGTTGACTTAGTTGACGAAGATGTTCCGGCAGGAAACGGGGGTCGATAAGATGCCAAAAGCTGCTGTATTAAAAAAAGATCCCGCGCTGCTTGAAAGTTCAAAGTTTGCTAGTGAACCACAATGGTTAACTGACTTGCGGCAGCGGGCCTGGTCAAAAATTGATGACTTGGAAATGCCAATCTTTGCCAAAATTAATTATCACAGTTGGCCTTTATTAAATTTAACGGCTGATCCAGGTATCAATATGTCGATCCCCCAAACGGTGGTTAACGAATCAGCCGCGTACCAATTTGCCAGTGTGGGGCAGATCGTTGCCAAGGCCAAATTAAGTGAAAAATTAATTAAGCAAGGTGTTATTCTCTGTGATTTGGCGACGGCGATTAAAGAACATGGTGATCTCGTCAAGCAGTTCTTATTTTCAAAAGCAATTCATTTTGATGAGGACCGCTTAACTGCAGCCAACGCGGCGTTGGTCAACGGTGGCGCCTTTTTATATGTTCCAGACGACGTTGAAATTGATGAACCAATCAACCTCTTGCAGTTTCAAGACAGCCGCCAGACAACCAATTTTGTCAACCATACATTAATCGTGGCCGGTGAAAATAGCCGGTTTAAAGTCCTTCAGCGGCTGGCAACCGTTGGGGAAACTGAAAATCCTGCTCACGTCATGGTTGAAATCGTGGCGGCGGCTGGCAGTTATGTAAAGTTTTCCGCATTGGATTCATTAGCAGCCCAAACGCATTCATATATTAACCGCCGGGGCTACTTGGACAGAGACGCGCGAATTGATTGGACCGTCGGCTTGTTCAATGACGGCAATACGGTTGCTGACTTTGATTCTGATTTAGTGGGGGTTGGCTCGCATACGGAAATGCAAACGGTGGCCATTTCAACTGATCGCCAGACTCAAGGAATTGATACCCAAGTGACCAATTATGGTGCCCATTCAGAAGGAAATATTTTACAACGCGGCATCCTACTCGGGGCGTCGGCATTAGTTTTCAACGGCATTGGCAAAATTATTAAAGGCGCCCACGGTTCTAAAGCCCAACAAGAAAACCGGGTGCTGATGCTCTCACCCAAAGCCAGAGGCGATGCCGACCCAATTTTATTAATTGATGAAAATGACGTTATTGCCGGCCACGCTGCCAGTGTTGGACGCATTAATCAAGACCAGCTTTACTATCTGATGAGTCGGGGGCTGACCAAAGAAGTTGCTCAGCGCTTAGTAGCCCGTGGGTTCTTGGGCGTGGTGCTTTCAGATATTCCGATGGCTGAAGTTCGTGAGCAGATGATCGCAATGATTGAAAGGAAGCTTGTCAATGGACAAAGGACTGAATGAATCAAGAAAGGATTTTCCAATCTTGGATCAACAAGTAAATGGCGAACCCTTGGTCTATTTGGATAACGCGGCGACAACTCAAAAGCCTAACCAAGTGTTAACGGCGATTTTGAACTATTACCAAGCAGATAATGCCAATGTTCATCGGGGGGTTCATACCTTAGCTGAGCGGGCAACTGATCGTTACGAAGCTGCCAGGGATAAAGTTGCGGCGTTCATCAACGCGGCAAGCCGCAAATCGATTGTCTACACGAGGTCGACGACTGAAGCACTTAACTGGGTCGCAGCGAGTTTTGGTAACTTAGTAGTCAATGAAGGCGACGAGATTGTGATTTCTCAGCTCGAACATCATAGCAATATTGTCCCTTGGCAGCAGGTTGCCCAAAAGCGGCACGCAACGCTCAAGTACATTGACTTAACCAAAGACGGTGAACTGGACATGGCGAGTGCCAAACGCCAGATTACTGACAAAACCAAGATTGTATCGATCGCCCATGCGGCTAACGTGATGGGAGTCGTCAACCCAATCAAGGAATTGGCCGCAATTGCTCACCAGCACGGGGCCTATATGATTGCCGACGGCGCTCAGGCGGTTCCACATATGAAGGTCGATGTTCAAGATTTAGATGTTGACTTCTACGCTTTTTCGGGTCATAAAATGTTAGCCCCCACCGGCATTGGGGTACTCTATGGCAAACAAGATCTATTGGAAATGATGCCGCCAGCTCAATTTGGCGGGGAAATGATTGACTTTGTTCACCATCAGGACGCTTCTTGGACACAATTGCCTTGGAAGTTTGAGGCTGGAACCCCTAACATCAGTGGCGCAATTGGTCTAGCTAGTGCGATTGATTACTTAAACCAGCTTGGAATGGCAAACGTTCAGGCTTATGAACGCGAAATTGTTGCCTATACGTTACCAAAGTTATTGTCAATTGATGGCTTAACGCTATATGGGCCGTCCGATCCTAATAAGCATACCGGTGTCATGGCATTTAACTTAGCTGGCCTGCATCCCCACGACGTTGCGACCGGCTTGGATATGGAAGGCGTCGCTGTGCGGGCGGGTCACCATTGCGCCCAGCCCTTAATGGATTATTTAAACGTCACCGCTACGGCTCGAGCCAGTTTTTATTTTTACAATACCTTTGCCGAAGCAGACAAATTAGTGGAAGCAATTACAGCAGTAAAGGAGTTCTTCGCCGATGGGATTAGCTAAGTTAAATCAACTCTATCGAGAAGTGATCTTAGACCACGCCCAGCATCCTCGCAATCGGGGCGAGTTAACCAATGCAAGCGGCGTCGTCGAATTGAGAAACCCAACTTGTGGTGACGTGATCAACGTCGCCGCCCAGCTTAAGGATGGCAAGATTGCGGCCTTAAAATTTACTGGCAGCGGCTGTACAATTTCTCAGGCTTCGGCGAGTTTAATGACCACTGTGTTAGTTAACCAACCAGTTCAACGGGCTCGCGAACTGATTATGGCGTTTTCGCACCTGATTTCTGGTGAAACGATTAGTGACCAAGACGATGACGATTTAGGGGATGCCGCGCTGGTTGGGTCAGTGGCAGAGTTTCCTGCCCGAATTAAATGTGCAGCGCTGGCTTGGCACGCGCTGGATGAACTGTTAGACCAAAAAGGAGATGACCATCATGACTGATGTATCAGAAATTGTAAAAGAGTCGGATTATGAATATGGCTTCCATGATGACGTTAAGCCTGTCTATACAACCGGTAAAGGCTTAACAGAAGCCATTGTCCGCCAAATTTCAGCCGAAAAGCATGAACCAAAGTGGATGCTGGATTATCGTTTGGCTGCCTACCACGCTTATTTGAAGATGCCACAGCCGTCATTTGGCCCAGATCTTACGAAGCTTGACCTAGATAATATGAAGTTTTACCAAAAGGCAACCGATAAAAAATACCGGGATTGGGATGATGTGCCGGCAAAAATTAAAACGACCTTTGACCGGTTAGGCGTCCCAGAAGCCGAACGTAAGTATTTAGCTGGTTCATCGGCTCAATATGAGTCTGAAGTGGTGTATCACAACATGGTCAAACAGTTTGAGAAGTTAGGCATTATTTTTACCGATACGGATACGGCCTTACAGAAATACCCGAAATTATTCAAAAAGTGGTTTGGCAAGTTAGTTAAACCCACAAACAATAAGTATGCGGCGTTAAATTCTGCGGTGTGGTCCGGCGGGACGTTTATCTATGTTCCAAAAGGTGTGACTTTGACAACGCCAATCCAGGCTTATTTCCGGTTGAACGCTGAAAATTCCGGTCAGTTTGAGCGCACCCTCATTATTGTTGACGAAGGCGCTCATGTTGAATATGTCGAGGGCTGCACGGCGCCAACTTATAAGAGCGACAGCCTGCATGCAGCCGTGGTTGAAGTTAATGTCTTGCCCCACGCCTATTGTCGTTATACAACCATTCAAAACTGGTCGAATAACGTTTATAGCTTGGAAACCAAGCGGGCCCAAGCACTGGAAGGCGCCATTATGGAGTGGGTTGACGGCAACCTAGGTTCCAAAGTGACCATGAAATACCCTTCAGTTTATTTGAACGGTGAAGGCGCCCGGGGCACCATGCTATCAATCGCAGTGGCCGGCAAAAACATTGATTCGGATACCGGCGCCCAGATGATTCATAACGCCCCGAATACCTCATCTTCAGTGGTGTCCAAGTCAATTGCCAAGGATGGCGGTGCGGTGGACTACCGTGGCAAAATCAAGTTTGGCCGCCATTCTGATGGCTCATTTGCCCACGTGGAATGTGACACAATTATCATGGATGACAAGTCTTCCAGTGACACGATTCCTTACAACGAAATATTGAATAATAACGTGTCCATGGAACATGAAGCCAAAGTATCCAAGATTTCTGAAGAACAGCTCTATTATTTGATGAGTCGGGGAATTTCGGAAGCTAAGGCCACTGAGATGATTATCATGAGCTTCGTAGAACCATTTACCAAGGAGCTGCCAATGGAATACGCGGTGGAATTGAATCGGCTGATTAGTTTTGAAATGGAAGGCTCAATCGGCTAACGGAGGTGTTGAAAATGAGTCAAACCGATGAAAAACGATCATTTAAAGATCAAGCGATGGCCGTTTTAGAAAACGTGATTGATCCGGAACTGGCCGTCGATATTGTGAATTTGGGATTGATTTATGGGATTGATTTAGATGATCAGGGACTTTGTACCGTCACAATGACCTTGACGATTGCCGGCTGCCCGTTAACGGATTACCTCAACGAAGCAATCGCCGAAGAGTTAATGGCCTTCGATGAAGTCAACGAGGTCAAAATTAATTTGGTGTGGGAGCCGGCTTGGTCGATTGACAAGATGTCTCGAGAGGCCAAACTAGAACTTGGTATTCATTAAAGATTGGCGTGATTCCATGAAAGAAGCAACGACTGTTACAAATGCAAGGATTCATTCAGACCTAAAAGAGAAAGTTGGCAGTTGGTTAAAGGTGTGGGGGCCAGGGCTGATTGTGATGTTGGCCGATACGGATGCGGGCTGTTTAATCACGGCGGCTCAATCCGGAGCTCAGTGGGGATACGCAATGGTGCTGCCGCAACTACTATTAATTCCCATTTTGTATATGGCCCAGGAAATGACCGTTCGATTAGGAATTGTGACCGGCAAGGGCCATGGGGCGTTGATCCGGGAAAACTTTGGTAAGGGCTGGGCCTGGCTATCTGCCGGTACGTTGGCCGTTTCGGCGGTTGGCGCCTTGTTAACGGAATTCGTTGGGATTGCCGGGGTTGGCGAGTTGTTTGGCATCTCCAAATGGTTAACGATTCCGGTGGCAACGGTGTTGCTGATTGCTGTGGCGTTTACTGGCAGTTATCGGCGAACCGAAAAGATCGGCGTGATTGTTGGCCTCGCCGAATTAGCCTTTATTGGCGCCATTTTTTTCATTCATCCTCGCATTGGCGAAATGGCGCAAGGCCTGGTGACAATTCCCTGGCAGCATGCTTCATACATATATTTAGTCGCCGCAAATGTTGGCGCGGTCATCATGCCTTGGATGATCTTTTACCAGCAAAGTGCCGTCGTTGATAAACAATTGAATAAGGCGGCTATTAAAAAAGCAAAACACGATACATTAATTGGCACCTTTCTAACGCAAGGCATTATGATTTTGTTTGTCGTCGTTTTTGCCGCCACAATTGGCCGAACCGGCTCGCACCGGGCATTGGGTTCAGTTGGTGATTTGGCATCAGCACTGGGGCCATTCATTGGCAGCGCGCCAGCAAAGATCCTGATTGGCGTAAGCATCATGGGCGGTGCCCTAGTGGCGGCTTTAGTCGTTGCCTTGGCTGGGACTTGGGGCATTACCGAAGTGCTGGGCTGGGGCCATAATTTAAATGAAAAATTGAGTAAGAAGAGTGCCGGCTTTTATACGATTTATATTTTGGCTCACGTTATCGGTGCGGTGTTAGTACTGGCGAACGTCGAAATGGTTCAAATGGCGGTCTTCGTCCAAGTCTTAAATGCAGTGATGTTACCGATTGTGCTGGGATTGTTACTGATGCTGGAAGCCAAAGCCTTACCGAAACGATACCGGATGCATGGTTGGTATAAGTACACGGTTACCGGTCTGTGCTTAATTGTCATGGCGTTTGGTTTGTATATGGTGGGGCCGATGACTGGCATTTGGTAGAAGAGTAGTATGCGGAGCCGGGCGATTAATAATCGGAGCATAAGTCTCCTTTAGCTGAAATCCCTGGTCCTGGGAATTTGGCTAAGGGTACTTATGCTCCGATTATTAACCGGCGCAGCATCATTCGGATCGGCTGCCCCAAAAAATTGAAAGATAACAAAGTGAAAATTGCTTTGACCATGGTAACTGTGGACATCCATCGAAGCACAATACACATCTACCGTATACATATTGTGCTACAATGGTGAAGAGGTGAGGATGATGCCAGATACTAAAAAAGAAAAGACGTCAATTTCGGTTAAAACTAATTTGGCAGATAAACAACAAGCTGCCGAGATTTTTGATTCTTTGGGGCTTAATCTTTCAACCGCTATCAACATCTTCATTAAGAAAAGTATTGCTGAAGGCGGTTTACCCTTTGACGTTAGGGATCCGTTTTATAGTGAAGCAAATCAAGCTGAACTTAATCGTCGGTTTAAAAAAGTTAGCGAAGATAAAGACGTCCATGAGCATCAGCTTTTGGATGATGGTGACGAATAAATGGCAGTTGAATTTTTAGATGATGCTTGGGATGAATATGTCGAATGGCAAAGCGAAGATCGTAAAACCTTAAAACGGATTGATCAACTCATTAAGTCAATTAAGCGAGATGGTCTTAACAACGGCTTAGGAAAACCTGAAAGGCTCAAACATCAAGATGGTTGGTCACGAAGAATTAATGATAAAGATCACTTAGTATATACTATGCGGAATGATATTTTAACGATTGTTGCCTGCAAAAGTCATTATATTATAAGGTTAGTAGTATAAGGTTAGTAGCAAAATTCACAGCTACTAGCCTTTTTACGGTTATTTTATTTATGTAGAATTGAGGGTGAAATTAAAGTAACCTCCTAATAGTTTTTTCAATTAAACACCTCCAATTAATCTTATTTGGAAAGTAAGCGTTAATCGATAGTTAGATGAATGCCTAACTTGTTGACATACCAAGCAACGAACGCACCCAACAACAGTGTCAAAAGAATCGTTAATGAGAGCGTCATTGTCATTCCAGAAAGCAAATGTGCCTGATACATGGCTGATGGCACGTCAACGATTGCGTGCAAACCAATTGCCAGTGGGTAAAGCCAGCGCCTGGCAGTCCGATTGACTGCAAGCCAGACTAGGATTGAAAGTGACAATTGAATCCCAAATGCAAATAAGCGCTCAATAATGGTTTCAGAAATCAGCCAGCCGGCGTTTGTTGTCAGTGATTGGGTTAAGCTGCTAGCGACGGTTGTAAGTATTTTTTGATTATGAGCATTAATGCCAGTGCTGATGATGAGATAACTTACCAGACTCATTGCGCCAATTAAAATCATTTCAATGCCGCCGTGACCGATTCCATATGAAATCGCAGTTTGCAAACCGGAAACTTTCTTTTTTAAATAGAGAAATCCCACCAAGCGCCCAGTTTCTTCAAAGATTCCGGCAGCTAGGATTCCATAGATAACGAATAACCACGGATGGTTATTGGCTAAAGCAATGGTGCCATTTGGCTGGGGCCGCAAAATAATGACATTGATAATCTTTTCAAGCACTTGACTGAATACAAAAAAGATTAAGACACCAATCCACATCGGCAGCGCTTTTAAGTGCCAGCGGTTTCGAAAAATCAAGAAGAACGCAATTGGGATGAGAACTAACCCAATAGCAGCAATTGCCATATACCAAATATCAAAAGAAGGGACCATTAGACTTTACCTCACTTTATTTAGAATCATTCATTGAGCCGGATAAATTGAAGCTGGACATCTGTAACCTATTCCAACTATGATTATCCTAAAATAAAATTGAAGCAATAACTAGCAATGAGGAATTGCATTACACCCAAATCAACCACTATCCAAATGAGTTTGCGATAGTGGTTGATTTTAGTTTGCGTTTAGTTTTCAGTTTGGTGCAGCCTCATTAAAGTGGAGTGGCGTTAATGCTTAGCTGCTTTGGTTGCCAACAATAATCGCCGGCAAATCATGGTGCCTAAATAAGCTAACAAGCCGATGAATGACAGAATGGCGCCAAGCAATAGACCTGGCGTGTGGTAGGTCAGTGTAATATGATTAGTCGCGGCATTTAAGGGGAGGGCGATAAAATTGCCTAAGACGCGCTTTACCGCCACAGTTTGACCATTTACAGTGGCTTTCCAACCATTATCGTAAGGAATAGCGGTATAAAGCCAGCTGTGATTACCTGAGCGGGTGACGGTTCCAGTAACCTGATTATTTTGGTAAGTTGGTTGAAACGAATGAGCTCGCAAACTGGCGGTTAAGTTGGTCAGCTGCGCAACGTTTAGACTCTTTAAATGGATCATGCTGGTTGCGTGAGCGCTTCGACTCTTAAATTTGAGGATAACCGGCGCTCCTTTCTTGACTGAACCGAGCTTGACCAAATAGGCGTGATGGAATGGATTAGAGATGGTTTTAAGCCGGTAGCCATTCACCTGAATAGCCGCGTAATCAAATGTATTGTCAGAGGTATCTAGATATAGCGGTCCGCTTGCTTTGGGTGTTATTTTAACCGTATAAGTCTTTTGGGACTGTGACGAAGCGGTCCGACTGACTAGATTGGCAGTTTCACTTATTAAATAAGGCTGTTTAGCTGGTTGAATGCGTTGAAGTGTGTTTTCTAAGTTTAAGAACAGATAACCTCTTGCTAATTTTAAATTGGTGAATTGAGTGGTTACTGGAAAGCCCATCCCGACATAAGCCGGATTGGGGGTCGTAGTTTGGCCGCTGATGGTTGTCTTGACGCCCAGTAGCAGGTTAGAAATGGCTGTTGATCCAGCCGTGCTGATTCGGCGTTGATTCTTACTATACAACCCAAGCATCTTGAGGGTTTGCCGGGTGGCTTCGTTTAATGTGGAGCTGTATTCCTGAATGCCATTATAATTGAAAAGCAGGGGGTCATTGTAGCCTAGGTAAGGTTCCTGAAAGGCTGGGGCTAACTGGCTGCTGGATTGATTAATCCGATAAAGAGTTGTTGATGACGAAATTTGGTTCAGGTTAGCCGTTTGTTTGCGAACAAGTGCTTCGTAAACTGATTGGTTACCGAGTGGTTCACTTTTTAGAGCAGCTTCAAAGTTGGTTCCCATTTCAGCAACAATAATGCCGGCAATGAGGGGCCATACCCAATTTTGATTTTTGACAGTGATCAGTATCGCGAAAATGCAGACAAGAAAGCTGTTTAAAAGTAACACCTTTGCTGAATCGGGTTGTAGCGATAAGTAATCAGTGAGTGAAGCGACGGGGGACAACCGAATGTAAATGAAGCTGGCTGCTAACAACGCAATTGTCAGCGTTGGAATTAACAGCTTAGCTCGGCGACCGATGAGCTGAGGCTTTGCCGACCAAGCCTCGTATGCAGTGGTGATCATGATGAAGCTGAACAAAAATGAATAACGGAATGGTGACCCGGCTGGCTGGCTGAATAAATGCCAAGCTAGATTAATTGGTTCAATCAACATACTCAACAAGAGAACAGCTAGTGAGGTGGCGACACCGAATTTGTGGCGCCGTGAGATTTTTGGATGGGCAAAGTAGGTTGCAACCAGCAGAAAAATTGCCAGCGATGAAAAAATAGCAGGTGCCCGCAGTAACCGATTATCGTAAACAGTGGCGCCTAAGCCAATTTGTGAAAAGCCTTCAGGGCCAAATTGGAAGAATAACCGACTGATTGGTGAAATATTCTCGGGGCCAACTTTGGCCGTTTGTAGCATGCCATAGGCAGTTGGCAACAGGACGACCATGCTGGTTAAGCCACTGCAAAGTTCTGTAACGATGAATCGCCTGATGAACGGGCCATTTGCGGCAATTAACTTGGTATTTGAAGGCTGAGTTTGAATGATTGTTTGAATCATATAAATAATGGTAAATAAGCCGATCATGTAACCCATGTAATAGTTGACTAAAATACACAATGTTAACCAAATAAATAGTTGGTTACTGGAATTGCCTGCTTTGAACCGGTCAATGCCATGGCAAATAAGTGGTAAGTAAATCAGCGCGTCTAACCACATGATGTTCACAAAGTTGGCGGCCACAAACCCACACAGGCTAAACGTGATGGCAAAAATTAAAATCGACCAGTCGGATCGCCCAAAGTGTCGAGACAAGAAGAAGGCCATTGAAGCGGCAATGGCTGCCACCTTTAGGATTAAAATGTAAGTGATCGCGGTGGGAGTTTGACTAGCTGAAAACAGTAAAATAATTAGGTTGAATGGACTTAGTAGATAATAAGCCACTAGCGGAAAGCTATTGGCACCAACTCCGATTGAAAATGAAAAGGCTGGGAACTGGCCAGCAGCAACGGCATGGTGAAAATAGGTAAAAAATGGCGCGTACTGGGCCCCCATATCCCCCACCAGCAAATTTTGGTGACCAAATGGGGTGACCTGATTAATCAGCAAGATGATACTTAACACGATTGCAGCTAAGCTAGCTGCTATTGCCATGATCGGAATGATGGGTTGTGACTTATTAAGATTCATGATCAATGCCTCGTTTGTTAATGATTAAGCGTTCTAAGTTAGTTTGGGAGCGGCGAAAAGCGACCAAAATAGTGTCACACCAAAGTAGTGAGAATAGGCCGCCGCCAATGACGTCTGAAGGATAGTGAACCTGCAGGTAAACTCGCGAGATAGCGACCAACGCCAACCAGAAAATCAATACCATTGCCGTAAACAATTGGACGCGAACGGATCGGATGAGTTTGATGCCAAATAGAAACATGACAAAGACAAAAATGGTCGCACTAACGACATGGCCACTGGGAAAACTGTAACCGCTAGCATTTACTAGCATGGTCGTTGGTCTTGGGCGTTGCACAAGTAATTTAATCAAAAAACCAACTAAGTTTCCTGTAACAGTCATCGTCAAAGCCGCTAGGGATTCAAAGAACTGCTTGGAATGCCAAAGAACCAAGGATAATCCAAGTGACAACAAAATGATGACTGCTGGTGCGGAGATCGTGGCAACCGTTTTAAAAATTTCAGTTCGCTGAACAGTGATAAAATGGCCGAGATAATTCAAGCTTTGGCGGTCCAAAGCAAATAACTGAATGTTTTCAAGTGACGCCATGACGGCGAGGATCACAAACCCCACCCAGCTTGCAATGAGGATTGGATGTTTAAGCGATGATGAGTCCATTTGAATCCCTTCTAACTATCAAGATATTCTTCTATACGTAGAGAATACGATGAATCGTTCATTGCTAATACAGGGATTAAAGAAGAGCTAAATGAGAATTTCTCAGAAACGCATTGTCAATGGAATTTCGAAGGGTCAAAGATCAAATTAAAGCTCGCCCCATGTGGTGTGACATCGGTAACCGTTAGTTGAAGCCCGTTTAGGTTGGCAAGTTGAAGGGCAATCGCCAATCCAAGACCATTGCCGACAATTTCGCTGTTGTGAGCATGATCACCACGATAGAAACGGTCAAAGATATGGCGTTTTTCTGCCGCGGAAATTCCGGCCCCCTGGTCTTCAATGGATAAGACGGTATCGCTGGCCGTTTGCCTAATGCGCACGGTAATTATTGAGTCGGGTGGTGAATACTTGCCCGCGTTGTCTAGTAAGATTGATAAAATTTGAGAAATGCTAGTTTGGTTGGCAAAGACCGTTGCTGACTTCGCACCAAGCACTTGAATGGTTTGGCTGAGAACGACGCGTTGTTCTTCGACTGTTTCATTGACAATTCCTGCCAAATCAAAGGGACTTTTTTCGACGATTCCCTTATCTGCCCTTGAGAGGGCCAGCAAACTGTTCACCAACGACTGCATTTTGGCTGACTCGTCGTCGATAAAATGTAATGAGCGGTCAACAATTTCCGGGTGGGTTTTGCCCCGTCGTTTGACTAAGGAAATGTGGCCCCGAATGGCAGCAATCGGTGTTCGCAGTTCATGGGAAGCATTGGAAATAAACGCTTTTTCTTTTTTGTTATTCTCAATAATGGCACTAAGAAGTTCGTTAAAACTAATGGAAAGTTCGCGAACTTCACTAGGTGAATCGGGAACCGGTAACAAACTTTCAATATTAACAACCGATTGACTATGCTTTCGCGCAGTGGTTTCAAGGACTTCAAGGGATCTGGTCAGCCGTTTGGCAACGAGTGAAATCACAAACCAACCGATTAGTAGGCTTACTAATAACGTGAGTAAGACGACAAGAACGACCGAAATTAGCGTATCGACGACGGGATTTAAGCTGAGCCAAATTTCGGAGCGAATATTTTTATGTTGGCCACGGCGTTCACCGCTACGGTAATAGAAAAGGCCATAATGCTTGGTGTAGACTAACGCTGGAAAGAACGGCAAGGCCAGTTTTTTAAAAATCTTGGTTTGCTGAAGAGCTAGAAATTGTTTGGCGCCTCTTGAATAAAAGGTTTGCTTTTGACTGGCTGATCCGGCTTCATCGGTAACTTTAACGTAGGTGTTTTGCGTGTTAATGCTGCTATTTTTTCGCCACTGAGTCCAATCAGGCTTGTCATCAATAAACGATCGGTTGAGACTTTTTAGTAATTCGGCTGATTCGGTTTGGCGTTGATGAACTAAGTTGACCCCGACGACAGTAACCACGGCCGCCCCGGTTAATAACGCAAAGAAAGTAAATACGATGATGAAGTTATGCCGGATGGCCTCAGCGGTTGTCCGATTTTTTTTAAGTCGCACGCGGATCACCTTACTCCTGGTAATTTCCGGCTAAAACGTAGCCAATTCCTCGAACCGTGTGAATCAATTGCTTTGGATAATTTCGGTCGACTTTATTTCGTAAGTAGCGAATATAGACATCTACCACATTGGGTTGGCCTTCAAAGTCAACTCCCCAGACGGCATCTAAGAGTTCATCGCGGGTGAGAGTTTCGCCACTGTGACGAATCAACGTCAAAAGCAATTCATACTCTCGCTGGGTCAATTGAATGAGGTGGTTATTTCTAGTAACTTGACGGGATTTTGTGTTTAAGGTTAAATCTTCGACTGTATAGAGACTAGTCGTTTGGGGATGCTGATTTTCATGGCGCAGCATGACCCTAATTCTAGCAAGGAGTTCCTCAATCTCAAACGGCTTAGTGATGTAATCATCGGCACCACTATCAAGGCCGGCGACTTTATCGCCAACATAATCCCTGGCGGTCATCATAATGACTGGAATGTCATCACTTTTTCGAATCCGGCGAAGAACTTCGAGGCCGTCGAGCTTGGGCAGCATCCAATCTAGAATAATCAGATCGAGATTCCCGCGATTATTATCATAAACTTGAAGGGCCTCAACCCCGTCTTGTGCCAGTAAAACGTGGTAATCCTCGAATTGCAGTTCAGGAATTAAGTAGGCACTCATGGCGGCCTCATCTTCAACTAACAAAATTGTACTTGTCATGATTAAATCCCCTTATATCCAGTGAGCGGAGCAAAGCGATTAGAAAGCGGAGCCTAAGCCGACTTGGCCGGAAATCCCGGGTTTGGATTTTTGGCCAAGTCGGCTTAGGTGCAGCTTTCTGCTTTGCGTAGCTGTCCTAAGAGCAGTGAGAGGAGCAAAACGGTTAGAAAGCGGAGCGTAAGTCTCCTCTAACAGAAATTCCCGGTTCTGGAATTTTTGTTAGAGGTGCTTACGTGTAGCTTTCTGCTTTGCGCAGCTGTCCTAGTAGCTGTCCTAAGAGCAGTGAGCGGAGCAAAGCGATTAGAAACTGGAACATAAGTTTCCTCGGGCGGAAATCCCCGGGCTTGGAAATTTTCTCGAGGGTGCTTACGCGCAGATTGTTGCTTTGCGTAGCTGTCCTAACCACTGAGCAAAACAAAACGGTTAACTGGCATAGCCGTAACTTTCTAACTAGAATAGCTATCTAATAGCAAACAGCACCTAATCGAACAATGATAATCAGCGCTCCGCGTCCCCTTAAAAATAGCTGATTACTCATCATAAAAATAGCAGCTGTAAATAATAAGATTCTGAGAATTTATCAGAAAAGTTCATTGCGACCGGACTAGTCGTCCATTCGGCCTAAAAAAACCGGAAGTCAGTCAAGCTTGACTTCCAGCTACCAGTTAAGCTCTCGCATTTTCCAAAATTTGGTTCATTGCGGAGTCAACCCCGCTCTTATACATTGAACCAAATTTATTTACGTGAACCATTAAATAGTACATCCGATAAAAGTTGATTCGCTGATTGGCCCCTGGATCTAATGAGTAAGCAGCATTGTAAGCCGCGTAAAAGTCAGCATCAAATCCGCCAAAAACAGTTGTTACCCCCAAATCAAATTCTCGGTCGCCATAAAATGCCGCTGGATCAATTAAGGCTGGTTGGCCGTCAGCCAAAAATAGATAGTTTCCGCCCCAAAGGTCACCATGAAGTAAGGAAGGGTCGCTTTGATGTTTGGATAATTCGGTTAAAATGACCTCGCGGACACGTTGATATTTGTCATCATCACGACTTGTCCAAAGATGCTTGGCCAAGATCATTGAGCGCAATTTATCCAAGCGTCGGTTGACAAATAACTCACGCCAAGAGTCGGTCCAACGATTGTCGAAGCTTTCATCGTTGCTGACATAGTCAAGGTCGTAGCCGAACTGGCCATTGGCGCTATGAACATGATGGAGCTTGGCGACTAGCTGTCCTAAATCGGTTTGACTGCCTTGGCCTGTCTCAAGATAATTGAGCAGTAAATAAGCGTCACCGTTAATTTGACCATTGCCTAAAACGCGTGGGGCTAAAATGTCGTGTTTTTCAAAATCCTTTAGACCGGCAATTTCGCCCGCGTAAAATGTGGCCGGTTGATGAGGTTGGGTGAGTAAGAAGTAAGTATCATCACCGGCTTCTAGGCGATAAGCATTATTCACGTCGCCACCACCAACCCGGACCAGTTTGGTCACATTTGAAATCGGTAATTGTGAAATCCATTGTTTGTCCATTGAATTGATCACCTCTGGCTACATTGTAATTGATTGGCCCCAATTTCGTAAACAAAATAGCAATTGAATTTGAATTGCTTAGATAACGATTTCGGGGTACGATTAATTCAACTATACTGACGGATCAAATCTAACTGAGAGGAGCGAATTATCATGAGCTATTTACAAATTGCCAAACCACTTCAATTGGCATGTGGCGTTAATCTCAAGAATCGATTTTTTAAGTCAGCGATGAGCGAAACGATGGCCTCAGAAGATGGCCGGCCAAATAACCTCATTGCCAATCTCTATCATCAATGGGCGCTTGGTGGCGCGGGCGTTGTTGTCAGCGGCAACGTCATGGTTGATCACGAGGCACTGGCGGAACCGGGAAATGTCGTGATCGACAGTAAGCGGGATCTGGCAACCCTAAGGCGCTGGGCCGAAGCCGGAACCGTCAATGGCACCCAACTTTGGCTGCAGATCAATCATCCAGGCAGACAATCACCCAAAATTTTTCAGCAACAGCCAGTGGCTCCCAGTGCAATTCCGATTACGGGAGCTAGCAGTCGGTACTTTAACCAGCCGAGGGAATTGCGAACTGACGAAGTTCAACAGTTAGTGGCTAAATATGTCCGAACCGCTGAAATTGCACAACTGTCAGGTTTCTCCGGTGTTCAGTTACATGGGGCATTTGGATATTTAATCACACAGTTCTTGTCCCAAGAAACCAATCGGCGAACCGATCAATATGGCGGTTCGCTTGCAAACCGAATGCGCTTTTTAACCGAAATCTACCACGGCATTCGTGAAAGCTGTGGTGCACGGTTTGCGATCAGCTTGAAGCTTAGCCTGACAGACATTAATCTCAATGGGTTTACTGAAACCGATCTAACGGCAGTGATTAAAACAATGGCGGGATTGGGAATTGATTTGATTGAATTGGCTGGTGATGATTATGAAAATTCTGAATTAGGCTTTTCTGGTTACGCGCATATGATTCATCAACTGGTTGATGTTCCGATTGTGATTAGTGGCGGTTTCCGAAATATTTCGACAATGGAAGAAGCACTGGGGAGAAAAGATGCCGACATGATTGGCATTTGTACAGCAATGGCCACAATGCCGGATTTGCCTAACCGAATTTTGGCGGATCAATATCATCCGGCTCCACTTAAGCTCACAATGGGAAACAAACGCTTGGACGACAAGTATAATGCCCTGTTGGTGACGAGTTATTGTGAACAGCAGGCGCGCCGAATTGCGGCTGGCAAACCGGTTCAGCATTACGCTAATGGCTGGCGCGCACTGGCGGCTTGCGTCAAAATGCATGGGACAGCGGGGTTAGTCCCCCGACGACCCGTTTAATTAACATCTATGTAAAAATACGGCCCACAGGTGAAAATTCGAATCAGAATTTTCACCTGTGGGCCAATTTCGTTCAATCAACTCAGGTCTTTAAAGATTTCTTGCATCCGGCTTTCAATATCGTAGAGTTCTGCGGCATATTTTTGGAGGCTGGCGGTGTGCTTGGTGACTTTGTCAGGGGGAACGTCGGTTTTATAGCGGAGTTTGTGTTCCAAGCTGGCCCACATATCCATGCCAATTGTTCGAATTTGGACTTCTACTGGGACGTCGAATACGCCATTTGATTGAAAAACGGGAACGGAAACCACAATGTGCAAACTTCGATAACCACTTGGCTTCGGCGATTTTATGTAATCTTTTCGCTTTAGTAAGGTCACGTCCGATTGGCAAACTAAAGCATCTTCTACCCGATAAATATCTTCAATATAATTAGTAACTACCCGAATACCCGCAATGTCGTGAATGTTTTCCTTGATGCTGTCAATCGTAATGGGGTAGCCCTTGCGCCTTAATTTATTGAGCAGGCTGTTGACACTTTTCATTCGTTCTTCCATATGATGAATCGGATTATGGTCATAGTTGATTGAATATTCATCGTCAAGGTTTTCCAATTTGGTGCCGATCTCATTGGCACCGGCATGCCTAAGCTGATAAATGGTTGTCAGCTCCTTGAAATTTTTAAGTTGATTCTTTAGCCCCGACCGGTTGAGCTCTCTGGTAATTTGTTTGACGTTGGGGAAATTGTTGCGTTCGAGTATCATTGATTGACCGCTCCTTTGAGGTATTTAATATTAGTTTACTGCTTTTTGGCAGTGCTGTGCGGATTACTCGGGCATCCTAAGAAGACTTTAAAACACGAAAAAAGCCATCAACTATTGGCTGATAGCTCCTAACGTTTTGAAAATCTTCATGAATCAGAAAAGATTTTGTTTAATTGGTTGGGCTTAATCAATGGTAACAAATAATAGCTACCCAATCGACCTTACGCTATCGTGACAATAATACGGCCATCGTGTTTCTTGCTTAATAGCTGGTGGCCTTGAATCACGCCATCAAGGGTAAACGGCAACTGATAACCAATTCGAATTGACAGCTTCTTTTCAGCCATTAGGTTCAGCAAAGCAGACAATGCTTTTACGTCAGTAATCGCTTTGGTGGGGCGAATCGGCTTAAACTGAAATGGTTTATTAGATAGTGGTTCATCACCGCCGACGGTTGTAATAATGCCGTTGTCTTTGACGATTTGGGCATCACCATCACTGTCTGCACCGTTCAAGGCAGAGTTAATGACAACGTCCGCCCGGTTGGCAAGAATTAAAGCGGGATCTTGCTGATTATAGGCAACGTATTCTTGAACCCCCAGCGATTTAACGTAGGCTTCGTTTTTACTGGTTCCAATGCCAATGACGGTGGCACCTAAATTAAGGGCCAGTTGGGCAGCCAAGGAACCAACCCCACCAGAGGCGCCCCTTACGACAACGGTTTGACCCGCTTTGACCTGACCAAAGTAATAAACGGCTTTGTAAGCGGTAATGCCGGGGGTTACAATTCCTGCCGCTTCGACAAATGAGACGGCATCTGGAATGAGGACTGTTTCGCTAGCATCCGCGTAGGCGTATTCTGCATAAGAACCATGACCATGAGCAACGACGCGATCACCAATTTTAAAGCCACTCACGTTTGTGCCTACTTTGGCAACCGTACCGGCGACATCGCGGCCGGGAATGACTTGGTGGGTCGTTTTGCGGTACTCACCTGCCCGCATTGACTTTTCAAAATTATTGAGGTTAAAGGCTTTTGTTTTGATTAAAATCTGATCATCAGAAATCTCGGGGGTTGGGAGGTCGTATTCCTCAAAGACATCCGGTGAACCATTGTGATCGTATCCAAAGGCTTTCATAACAAACACTCCTATCTGTGGCAAAGCAGTTAATAATCATCAAACAGACTAATCCACAGCTGTTGAAGAAGGGGCCATTACATCAGCTTCTAATTCTGAAGTAGGCGTTACCCGTGGCTGATTGCTTTGCGTAGTTGTTAAACCAATTATTAAAGTTAACAAAAGTGTAAGAGTTATTTGGGACGTTGGCAACCAAAGTGCTTTTTAGCTTTCAGTTGATGGTCAAAACCGGTTAACTTACTGTCAAAATAACCGCTTACTTGGCTAGATACTAAAAGAATGAATCAAACATGGTATGAGTCGTAATGCTTTCTTAGCAAAATGACTGATATCAGGTTCGATAGCCTTCATAGGTTATCGAATCACCTTGGGAAAACTGTCTCGATAAACGAGCTTTCCTGGAACTGTAATAATATTAGTACCGCAGATTGAATGGTTAAGCTGGTCTCTCAACAATCTAACAGCAGCGTTGGCAATTTCGTTTGTTGGAATGTTAACGGATGTGATCGTTGGTTTTCTAATCCTCGTAATTGATAGATCATCAAAGCCAATTACGGTAACGTCTTGAGGGATTCTGATGCCACTCGCTGCTAGCTGATCGACTAAACCGCGCGCAATCATGTCGTTTAAGGCAATGATTGCATTTGGAAAAGTATACGGGCGGTTCATTTTCCGGGCGATCAATTGCTCGGCGGCTTTTCTGCCATCGTCGATCGTAAGGCCAACGTTGATAATATCAGGAGCGAACGCGTGCTTTTTGATCCAATCATAGTACGTTGCCAGACGAATATCGATTAAATCTCCCCAATTAGTTCCCGCGCCGCTAATTCGAGTGATTGGACCACCTACGAAAGTAATTTTTTCTCGAGAGCGTTGCCAGAAATTAGTCAAAACAGCATTCGTTATCGTATCAAAGTTGCTTTTGACCTGATTGGTTTCTGGAACGTTGGTATTATCATCTACTAAGACAAATGAACGGGCAACTTTCTTAACTTTCACAATCGTTGAGGCAGTGAACGGCCCAACCATCATAGCTCCCTTAAATCGAGTTAGGTTTGCAATTTGGTTTTCGTTTGGCAGCCAAATGGTTTTCAGTACTTTTAAATTATTGCATTTACAATAGTGCAGAATTGCCGAGTGTAAATTAGAAAAATAAAGATCCTGTGCTTGACGCTGTTGGCTGATTGCCATTAAGACGATGATTTCATTTCTGATACCAGACTTTGGCACGTAATTTGTCTCTTTGATGATTTGTTGGATCTTACTGCGGGTTTTAGCTGAGACCCTTAGTGCGGGATCGCGGTTGATGATTCGAGAAACAACCGCCGGCGAAACTCCCGCTTGCTTAGCAATTTCGCGAATAGTTGTCATGTTAATCGCTCCTAGTGTGTTTACCAAAGTTTACCAACAAAACCATTGGCTCCCATTATAACAGCTGAAATGAACAGAAGCCCCTTATTGATAGCGTTTACAATGGATAAGTACATACTAAGCATAATGAGAAATTTACCTTTCGTCCAGAGGATTATTGTGTTGATTGCTAAAATCGATTAAGTTTTAAAGGTGATAGCGCTATCAAAATTGATGACGAAAGGGGAACACTATGACAAAATTTTCAACGATTCATAATCCAATTTTACCTGGATTTACGCCTGACCCAGCCGTTTTAGGCCATGGAGAGGATTATTATCTGGCCACGTCAACCTTTAATTGGTACCCAGGCATTCAGATTTTTCACTCAAGAGACTTAGCCCATTGGGATCTTCAGTCATATGTTTTTAATGATCCAAACTTTTTACATCTTGCTGGGACTGATACGCCGGCAGGAATTTGGGCGCCTGATCTTTCATACGACAAACGAACGGGTAAGTTTTGGATTTTAATGTGTCAGATGCATAATATGACCGGTAATTTATTTGACCAGGATAATTATGCTGTCTGGTCTGATTCCATTAACGGCCCATGGTCCAAGCCAATTTATTTGAATTCAATTGGGTTTGACTGTTCACTATTCCATGATGATGACGGCAAGCATTGGGTGACTACTTTAGAATGGGATACCCGCAAAGGCTATCAGCACCCAGGGGCAATTGTCTTAGAACAATTTGATCCAGAACTTGGGAAAATCGTTGGGCCAACCAAGCGAATTACTCGTGGGGGGACGGATCGGGGTTGTCTTGAGGCACCACATTTGTATAAACACAATGGCTATTACTATTTAATGACTGCAGAAGGCGGCACCGGTTACGGACATGGCGTTGTCATCCAGCGCGCTAAAAAAATTGAAGGGCCGTATGAATCTGACCCGCAAAATCCGATTATTACGTCAACACCGTATCGTTATTTTAGAAGAAATGATCCTGATTCACTCCGACTTGATTTATATAATCCTAAGGCGCCTTTGCAGAAATGCGGTCATGGTTCGCTGGTTCATACTGCAACTGATGAGTGGTACGTCGTGCATCTTTCAGCACGACCATTACCAGGAACAACGAATTGTACCTTGGGAAGAGAAACTTCAATTCAAAAGGTTTACTGGACCAAAGATGGCTGGCTGCGGATGAAAGCAGGTGGCACACTGGCTCAAAAAACAACTGAGGGGATGAAAGGGATTTCTGTCTCGGATGCGCCTCAAGCCGTTGGCGTTGATGCGGATTTCAGCCACGGCCAAATTGACCAACACTTGATGAGTCCTTATGGTCCACGAACCAAAGAATGGTGTTCAATTAATAAAAATTCTGGTAAATTGCGAATTTGGGGACGCCAATCATTTTTCTCCCAGTTTGAAGTATCACTGTTAGCATCACGGATTGATTCGTTTAAGTCAACGGTTGCAACGGAACTAGAATTCAAGCCAATTCATTACTCACAATCAGCAGGGCTGACTCTTTATTACGATAATCGAAACTGGCTGTTTGCCAGAATTTACTACTCTGAAACATTGGGTGGGACGGCATTAGCAATTATGAAGGGTGAAAAAGGAAACAAAGACGAGTATCTTTTGGACCGGGTTAGCCTACCCGAAGGAAAAGCCCAAATTTGTGCGCAAATCAATTATGGGACTGTCCAATTTGAATGGCGAAAGCAGTCAAGCGATGATTGGCAAAAGCTCGGACCCAAGATTGATATTTCCTTTATGTCGGATGAACAAACCGGCGGATTTACTGGCTTAATGGGTGGCATCGGCGCTTTTGATGCCTATCGTCGCGAATCGTTCGCGGATTTTAATTACTTTAAAATAACGCCTGCCAAATAAGAAGTCAAAATAGCGGAAGTAGATTGAAAGGAATGAATGATAATGGCACAAGAAAATCAGGCACAAATTGGGATTACAGACGAACAGCAACCTAAACGGCCGATTCGGTTAGGATTTGCATTGGTGATTGGACCGGCTTGTTGGTTGGGACCATACGTCGGAGTTTCGGCGACGCTATTGCCCGCCAAGATCGGGCAATTGGCACCGGCTGATAAAGTCGGTTTAGTTGCCGTGGCGTCAGCAATTGCGATGACGGTCGCAACAATTGCTAATATTATTGCGGGGGCATTTTCAGATGTTACGCGAACAAAGTACGGTAAACGAACCCCTTGGATTGTGATTAATTCAATTCTGTCGGCCATTTGTATGGTTGGGTTGTCAATGGCTAAAAGCATAACCACTTTGCTAATCATTTGGGGTGTTTATCAGGCGGTGCTAAACGCGGTTGTTGCCCCGATGATTGCTCAAATTTCTGACCGGGTGGCTCCTAAGTGGCGGGGCACTATCTCATCATTTTATGGAATGGGGATGGCCTTTGGTAACTATGGTTCTGGGATTATTGCGTCTCAATTTATCGGCCCAAGTTCGATTGCTACCGGGATGCAAGTTTTGGCAACCTTTGCCTTAGTCGGCGGCTTGCTTTCTGCCTATCTTGCTCAAGAACCGGCTAACTTGGATGAACCTAAAGTAAAGTTTGATGCGCAAACAATTAAACAGAATTTTATGTTTCCGACAAAAGGCGCTAGGGACTACTACCTTGCGTTAATTGGCAAGTTAATGATGGTTACCGGCCAATACGTGATTGTTGGCTACCAGCTCTATATTTTTACGGACTATATGAAATTAAGCAAGGCGACAACTTCGGCATCGATTGCGACGATGTCATCCATTTTAATGGTAACTGGTATTATCTTTACGGCGCTCGCCGGCCCAATTTCTGATCATTTGCATCGATTAAAAGCACCGGTTGCCATAACCACTATTCTGCTTGGGATTGGAGCTTTCTTCCCGTTTTTAAGTGCAAAACCATGGACAATGTTTGCTTATGCGGTTATTGCGGGCATTGGGATGGGCGCTTATAATGCGGTGGATCAAGCGCTTAACGTTGCGGTTTTGCCCAATCCCAATACTGCCGCAAAGGATTTAGGTATTATCAATATGGCCAATACATTAGGCCAAGTTTTTGGACCTTTGGTGGCTGCGGCGGTTATTTCTACTATGGGATATCGGGCAATGTTTCCGGTCGAAACCGCAATTTGTGTAATTGGCGGGTTATTGATTATGCTGATTAAAAAAGTTAAGTAATTGTAACCGTTTTATTATGTTGCTGGTGGTAAATCTGCGTGAACAGCGAACCGCCGATGGTGTCCTTTATCCAAAAAGCTAACGCCAAGTTGGTTTTTAAAGCTTCAAGAGAGGATTTTAAGATCAATTTTTTTTAATTACCTACCAAGTTTTGCCAATTTATTTTGTTTCGCCCATGCTATTCGGCGTATAATACGACTAATTAATCAGTTAACAAACTATACAAAGGATTGGAGATTCACCATGACGGACAAATTTGTTTTTGAACCAACGCCGCTCGATCAATTGCGACAGGGATACGATATTGTGATTATCGGCTCTGGTAGTGCCGGCTTAACAGCAGCCTTGCAGGCGGCTCAGCTTGGGAAAAAGCCGGTAGTGTTGGAGAAAATGGCGACCCTTGGGGGTGATACCAAGCGGGCCTCATCGGGGATGAATGCAGCTGAAACGTTTGTTCAAAAAGCGCATGGAATCGACGATAGCGTCCAAAGTTTTTATGAAGAAACGCTAGTCGGTGGCGGCCAAACGAATGACCATCAATTGCTTAAATATTTTACTGAAAACGGCGCGGCTGCGATTCAATGGCTGGCTGATGAAGGTATTGAGCTGGATGATTTAACGACAACCGGCGGCATGAGCGTGCCACGAGCCCATCGGCCAAGTTCAACGGCTCCCGTCGGCGCATTTTTGGTGACCGGATTGCTCAAACAAGTTGCTCAAGCCAAAATTCCGGTATTTTGTAACGTCGCGGTGACTAAGATTGATGAGACAAGCGGTCGGGTGAGCGGCGTCGATATCAAATCAGAAGCTGGGACGGCGACGATTAAAGCTGAAGCGGTCGTGTTAGCCACTGGTGGTTTTGGCGCCAGTCCGGAATTGCTTAAAAAGTATCGTCCCGACTTGGTTAAGTATAAGACAACCAATCAGCCAGGCAATACCGGTGATGGCATTGAGCTTGCTGAAAAGCTGGGTGCGCAACTAGTGGATATGGATCAGGTTCAAGTGCATCCCACCGTTCAGCAAGACACCGACCACGTGTATTTAATTGGCGAAACGGTTAGGGGCGAGGGGGCCATTCTGATTGATCATTCCGGCAAACGTTTCGTTAACGAATTAACGACTCGGGATAAGGTTACCGCGGCCATCAATCAACTGGGTGGGACTGGCGCTTATCTGATTTTTGATCAGGGCATTCGCAATCGAGTGAAGGCCATTGATTTCTACGATCACGTTGGTCTGGTTAAGTCAGGACAAACGCTAGCCGAGCTTGAGGCCAGTACTGGTTTGGTCGGCGGCCATTTGGAAAAGACGGTGGCTAAGTGGAATGCGGCGGTCGCTTCTCAAGCGGACGCCGAGTTTGGACGAACCACTGGGATGAGCCGGCCAATTGACCAAGCGCCTTACTTCTCAATCCATATTGCCCCGGCAGTCCATTACACGATGGGCGGCGTCAAAGCAACGCCTAAAGCCCAAGTCGTTGGGACTGATGGGAACGTTATTGCTGGCCTGTTTGCGGCCGGCGAAGTGGTTGGCGGCCTGCACGGTAATAACCGAATTGGTGGGAACTCTATCGCCGAGACGGTGGTATTTGGCCTTCAAGCTGGTAAACAAGCTGCAAGGTATATTGGCAAGTAGATAACTTTTCAAAGTTAGAAGGGCGTTAAATAAAGTCAAAAAAACGATTGCATCCCTAAAAAGGGGGACGCAATCGTTTTTTATGGTGAATCAATTTTTTGTATATCGTTTGAAATCCTTAATGAAGGGGATAAACAAAAACTGCTTCATAAAGACTATTGCCTAAAAGGACGATAAAACAAATAATCGAACCAATCCGTCGTTTTCGCACATGTCCCTTTCTCATGAGGTCAGCGAATGCCACAACAATTGAAATAATCAGTAACAGAAAAAGGATTGGTATCAGAATCGTCGTCATAAAAAATCTCTTTTTGGGTGGTTGACTCTTACGCGTGACAATGAATTGACGACCTGATCAACTTATCATAAGTTCGGTTACTGACGCAACAACTTTCTATAGTTTAATTTGGCGCTATGTCTACTGGCAAAAAAGCAGTGACGCAATCACGATTTTTAGGTAATTGCATCACTGCTGATTTATTACCGCTGAACCAACCACCATGAATGTTAATGATGATGCCCTTAGCGGTTTGCACATCTCCATCATAATAATAGCAGTCTTTTGATTAACAGCATCGTACTCAATGCTGAAACAACTAAATTTGTTATGTCAAGCTCCCCCTAGATGGATCTTGACAATTAATGTTTCTCAAGGGCAGTATCTACCCAGACCCAGGGTAAACCAACTAAAACGCTTTGTTAGATTACTAAGTACCGATACCGGTTACACTAAATGGACCGACAACCAAAAAATCAGTACATACAAAACGATCACTATTGGGCCTAAAATCCGTAATCGCTTGAAATAAACCTCTTTCTCATCTCGGCCTTTTACAAACCTTTTGCCAAAAAGAACGAGGCTAGCTGCTAGAAGTGCCGGAATGCCAATGATCAAGCCAATATATAGATAAACGTTCATAAATGACTCCTTACACCTCAAATTCAATTTACTGAGCTTTAACTTTAAAAGTTGGAACAAATCTATTCATCGTCGTAACAGTCCCATTTTTACCATTATTTCTTTCTAAACTGTTCGAAAAGGTTTGCCAATACCAACTCTCTGCGGCTGATGTTCCACCAATTGCGAAGCCTGCAGCCATTCCATTAACGAAGCTATGACTTCATCAAAATAACTTTCCTTGAAAGATTTTGTCATTAAATTAACACCCTTATTCTTGACATTCTTCTGGATAATCTAAATTCTTACAGAGTTTCAATTCGTTGACAATCATTCCTAATTTTAGTTGCGGGAATCGGATACATACTCTGTATTTGAGGCTGCTGAAAAGCTGGCTTAAAATGGGCACATTTTAGTTTAATCTTTAAAAATCCCCGGAAAAATTGATCAAATTGATTTTGACCAATCACGCTCCTTTTTGAATTGAACTTGTAAGAGCGAGTTATATTTTGATATACGACCTATTTTAAAATTGGTCGTATAGGCCATTAATTTGGTCAAATTCATAACCAGATAATTCAATCTGCATAGCTTTGGCGTTGCTGTGAACCTGATCGGCTACTCTGGCGCCGGGGATGACAACGCTGATATCCGGATCAGCAATGTACCAAGCCAAAATAATCTGGGCCATTGTGGCGTCGTGGTTATCAGCAATTTTTTTGACCTCGGTTTGCGCCTTCATAATTGCCGAATATTGGTCAGCCGAAAATCGGCTGAAGCGGTTTTGATCGGCTGGTGAATACTTACCGGTTAACAAGCCGGAAGCTAGTGGAAAGTAAGGCACAAAGGAGATGTTATTTTCCTTTAGATAAGGGAACAGCTCTCGTTCAGCCTTTCGATGAACTAAACTGTAGTTGTCTTCAACAATGTCCACTTGACCGTCCGTATTAGCTTCTTTAATTTGCGCCAGTGAAAAGTTGGAAACGCCAATCGCTTTGATTTTACCAGCCTTCTTTTCATCAGCCAACGCGTTGACTGCCCCAGCCTTTGGCGTGTCATCGTCTGGAAAATGAATATAAAAGATATCAATATAGTCAGTTCCCAACCGTTGCAATGCGCTATCGACAGACTGCTTTAAAAATTGGGGACTGTTATTAGGCTTTAAGCCACGATCGGGATCTTGGGCGGCTTTTGACGCGATGACAAAGTTAGAACGATCGTAATCTTTGATAACATCGCCAATAATTTCCTCTGAACGGCCTAGACCGTACATAAAGGCGGTGTCGAGTAACCCAATGCCATCGTCTAGGGCCGCTTTGACGACTTCTACCCCGTCTTCGTCCTTTAGGCCATCAAACAAATTGTGACCGCCGACCTTATTAGTACCTAACCCCAGTGGTGTGCTGGTAACTTGACTATTGCCAATTGTAACTGATGCTGCCATGTTAAATTCCTCCTTTTTAGGACAGCTGCGCCAGGCAGAAACCTACGGATAAGCACCTTGGTCAAAAATTCCAGAACCGGGAATTTCCGCCCAAGGAGACTTATCCTTCGGTTTCTAAGCGCCTGGCTCCGCTCACTGATTGTAGGACAGCTGCGCAAAGCAGGGATCTGCGCGTAAGCACCTTGGCGAAAAATTCCAGGCCTGGAAATTTCCCGCCAAGGAGCCTTACACTCCGATCCCTAACCGCTTTGCTCCGCTCACTATTTTAGGACAGCTGCGCCAGGCAGAAACCTCCACATAAGCACCTCAGCCAAAAATTCCAAGCCCGGGAATTTCTGTCTGAGGAGACTTATGTTCCAGTTTCTAAGCGCCTGGCTCCGCTCACTCAACCACCAGCCATTTATTTTTCCATACCCGACTGATGGAAAGTTGATTTAGAACCAAAATGACTGATTATCTCAATTATTCGTCGTAAGGCCCTTTACCTAAGTAAGCATTGACCATCCAAATATCCTTATCAATTGCTTCTTTAAACCCATTAAGCATATCTTGGGTTGGAAAGTCCTTCTCTTCGTCGGTTATTTCAATGCCCTTTTGATACTGGTCACGCAAATACTTAAATTGATCAGACAATCGTTGCATGAAATCTCTCATCGTTAGTTGATCCCAAGTAACCTTTTCATCTGGTAGGCCGGTATTTTCAATAAACTCGTGAGTGGTAGCAAACGGTGAACCATTGAGCGCAATTAGGCGTTCAGCTACGTTATCAAGTTGTTCACCCAGTTGATCGGAATAATCGTCCATTAATGGGTGTAATCTAAAGAAGTTTTCTCCCCGCATATACCAGTGAGTTTGTTGAACATTAGTCATTAATTGGCTGATATCTGCAACCAGTTGATTGAGTTGAGCGCGGGTCTTTGGGAAATCATAAGTTTCTGACATTACAGCGTACCTCCTATAAATATGGCTGAGTTCATACACAACCTAAGCATATTAAATAGGAAGAGCAATCGCAAGCAAAGTGTTCGCTTAAGAAATAATTCAAGATTCTGAAGTCGTTAGCGATCAGACGGTCCTCGTAGACTAGATTGCTCTGGGTCAGTGACTGGTGCTTGAGTCTGCGCGTTGTCATTGAGTGTCGAGTGTTTGGAAGTTTCTAACATTCGGACGTAAACCAAAAAGCTGATAAAAGCAGCGGCTGAGACGTAAAAGAAGAACCAATCTTCATGGTTAATGTGCTTAAGCCAAAGGGCAACGTATTCAACCGTTCCACCAAACAGG
Organism: Lentilactobacillus fungorum; assembly: GCF_016860605.1. Lineage (GTDB taxonomy): Bacteria > Bacillota > Bacilli > Lactobacillales > Lactobacillaceae > Lentilactobacillus > Lentilactobacillus fungorum. Next base: position 69,673 of record NZ_BNJR01000012.1, on the reverse strand, counting down.
GCCACTGTCAAACTGTAGGGAAAGCCAACCCCTAAAGCCCGAATTTCAGTTGGGAACAGTTCTGCCTTGACGACGGCGTTAATGGAAGTATACCCGCTGACAATGAGTAGCCCTGCCAGCATGAGGAAAAATGATGCCCAAGGATTCGAAAAGTATTGGAGGCCTAAGAAAATTGGCACTGTTAAGACTGTGCCGCCAAGGCCGAACCAATAAAGCAAGGGCTTGCGGCCAATTTTATCGGATAAGTGGCCAAACAGGGGTTGCACGGCCATGAAGATAAGTAACGCCAAAAAGTTAATCCAAGTGACCAGTTTTGGTGTCAGTCCCAGCGAATTAATCATGTACTTTTGCATATAGGTAGTATACGTATAAAATGCGATGGTGCCACCAAGTGTTAAGCCGACAACGGTTAATACCTGGTTGGGATATTTTGCCAATTGCCGGAGCGTGCCACGATGGGCATGAGCATTTTTCACATGCTTAAATTGATTGGTTTCATCCATTGATAATCTCAGGTACAACACGATTAATGCGCCAATCGCACCAATTGCAAATGGAATTCGCCAACCAAAACTACGTAACTGAGAATCGCTAAACGATAATTGAAGAACAATTTGCACGATCAACGCCAATAGTTGACCACTGATTAGTGTGACGTATTGAAAAGAAGCGTAGTATCCTCTGCGCCCACTGGTGGCCATTTCAGACAGATAAGTTGCTGAAATGCCATATTCTCCGCCAAGCGAAAGCCCTTGAATTAGCCGAATGAGTACCAGCAAAATTGGTGAGAAGAGGCCGATCATTTCATAAGTTGGGATGACGGCGATCATCAATGAACCGGCGGCCATGATGCTAACCGAAAGTGTTAACGCAGCTCGGCGACCATGCTGGTCAGCATATTTACCCATGATAAAGCTGCCAAACGGTCGCATTAGGAACCCGATGGCAAAAACAGCGGCGGTGCTCAAAAGTTCGACGGTCTGGTCACCATCTGGAAAGAATGAGTTCGCAAAATAAATGGCAAATGATGCATAAATATACCAATCAAACCATTCGATCATGTTGCCCAATGATCCCTTAATGATATTACTTGTAATTCGACTTTGACTCATGGTTTGCATGCTAAATGACCTCCTTAATTGACTCGTAATCATTTCTAACCAGCAGTTTAATTAGAAAATTTCTTAGTAATTTCATATTATAAGTTAATAATTAACAAATAACAAATTAATTTGTCAGGTATACTAACATGAATATTAATTCGATGGGGCCTAAATGACTAAGCCCGTTGAGGATATGGGTTTAGTCAATAATTTAAATTAAATGAATTAAAGCGGAATATTTATCAAGGGAAATTAAAAACGCTGGGATCTGCCAGCGTTAAAATCAGTTTATTGTGAGATGGGTTAACTTACGATTGCCTCTAAGCTCAATAAGTGGTCAATTTCATAGGTTGGCTTAGTTTGGCTAGCATTTGGTAAGTGGTGAGGGTTAAACCAAACCGAATCAATGCCAAAATGCTTTGCTCCAAGGATATCTGAAGTCAATGAATCGCCAACAACTAATGCTGATTGTTTAGTAAAACCCTGAATTTGATCAGCCACCGCTTCAAAAAAGGCTGAGTCAGGCTTCTTGTGACCGATTCTTTCTGAGATAAAGACATCATCAAAGTAGTTGACCAACCCGGATTCTTTAAGCCGCCGTTGCTGAGTCGCCGCGATGCCATTGGTAATGACATAGAGTTGATGGTTTGGCCGAATATCGTTTAGTAACGTTTGGGCTTGAGGGATTTGGTCGTGGCCTTCGGATAAAAACGTTCGGTACTTTTGCCCGTAAAGCTTGCCATCGATGTTTTGACCATAATGAGCAAAGAAAAGATTAAATCGGCTGTTCAATAATGTTTCTCGGCTAATTTCGCCGCGCTCATATCGGTGCCATAATTGGGCGTTTAGGTCATGGTAATCCCGATAAACCGCTGGCGTTAACGGTTGGTGAATTGTCTTAAAGAGTTTTTCCAAGGCTTGTTTTTCTGATGCTTCGAAGTTTAGTAATGTATCATCGACGTCAAATAATATGGTGGAATAAGTCACGGTGATCACTCCTGTTAATTAGTGAGCGGAGCAAAGCGGTTAGAAACTGGAGCATAAGGCATCTTGGCCGGAAATCCCGGGCCTGGATTTTTGGCCAAGATGTTTTATGCGGAAGTTTCTGCTTTGCGCAGCTGTCCTACAATTAGTGAGCGGAGCCAGGCGCTTAGAAAGCGGAGCGTAAGTCTCCTCTAACAGAAATTCCCGGTTCTGGAATTTTTGTTAGAGGTGCTTACGTGTAGCTTTCTGCCTGGCGCAGCTGTCCTATAAAAACAGTGAGCGGAGCAAAGCGGTTAGAAGTCGGAGTGTAAGGCTCCTTTGCGGGAAATTCCCGGGCCTGGAATTTCTCGCAAAGGTGCTTACGCGCAGCTTTCTGCTTGGCACAGCTGTCCTTTGTTTAGTAAATCATACACTTATTTTCAAATTTTGAGGTAATTTTTGCTGAACTTTAACTTATTTAGCAAGGCCAGCGACCCCTAAACGAATTGTGAAAACCAACTCAAAATAGCTAAAAGCCACATTCGATAGTATATTAGGATTATAAAATTCAATCGAGGTGTTCTTATGAGTGAAAAAAAGCGGGGGTCAAAAGCCCTGATTCAGTCAATGATCAATCAAGGCGTCAAGTATGTTTTTGGCATTCCGGGCGCAAAAGTTGATCAACTGTTTGAAGATTTAACGTATAGCGATGACCCGAAAACGCCGAAGCTGATTGTCACCCGGCATGAACAAAATGCGGCTTTTATCGCAGCGGGCATTGGTCGATTAACTGGCAAGCCCGGCGTTGTGGCAACTACTTCTGGCCCCGGCGTTTCTAATTTGGTCACCGGTCTAATGACGGCAACGACTGAGGGGGATCCAGTGATTGCTTTAGGCGGCCAGGTCCCTCGAGACGATTTAGCCCGCCTAACTCATCAAAGTATCCCTAGCAAAGAACTGATGGTTAACGCCGCCAAAAGTAGTGTGGAAGTCCAAGATGCCAATAACGTGTCCGAAGCCTTCTCAAACGCCTATGCCACGGCAATTTCACCAAAAGCGGGAGCGGCATTTCTGTCGTTGCCAGCCGACGTACTAAGCGACGAGACCGATCGGCCAGAGATTGCCCCGTTACGGCGTGCCGACGAGGGTCGAGCATCTGATGAAACTATTCAAAAAATCGCTGAGATGGTTAAGAACGCGAAACTGCCGGTTATTTTTGCCGGTATGCGGGCTTCGACTCCGGAAGTAACCAAGGCGCTCCATGCGCTGCTCGGCGAGGTGTCGCTGCCAGTTGTTGAGACTTACCAAGGGGCCGGCGTGGTTTCCAGAAAGCTTGAAGACCGTTTCTTTGGGCGGGTGGGCTTGTTTAGAAATCAAATTGGTGACACTTTGTTAAAACGAAGCGATTTGGTTTTGGCGATTGGCTATGACCCAGTCGAATACGAAGCTCGGAATTGGAATCTTGAACATAATAAAAAGATTGTGAATATTGATACGGTTGCCCCTGAAATTACTACTAATTATCAGCCTGATTTGATTGTAGAATCAAATATTGAAAATACAATTGATGCGCTCACCAATGCATTTGTGGGTGAGTATGATCTCTCACCAGAAGTGACAAAAACGCTCGATAATTTACGAACTGAGTTTTCTTCCCAACGTGAAGTACCGGCGGCTACGACACCAGGTCAGGTTCATCCATTAGCAATTGTCCGTGCGCTGCAGGAACGCGTTGATGATGAGACAACGGTTACCGTTGATGTTGGCAGTCACTACATTTGGATGGCCCGCTACTTTAGAATTTATCGGCCAAGACATTTACTGTTTAGTAATGGGATGCAGACGCTGGGCGTGTCTTTACCTTGGGCGATCGCGGCGGCATTAACCCGGCCTGAAAAGCCGGTAGTTTCGGTTTCTGGCGATGGTGGCTTTTTGTTTTCCGGCCAGGAATTGGAGACAGCGGTTCGATTGCATTTAAACATCGTTCAGGTGATTTGGACCGATGGCTACTATGATATGGTGAAGTTCCAAGAAATCGCTAAGTATGGTAAGGATGCCGGCGTTAAGTTTGGCCCAGTGGATTATGTTAAATATGCTGAAAGCTTTGGCGCCAAGGGCTTGCAAGTGACTGGCCCAGATGATTTGGGAGCAGTGCTTGATGAGGCGTTTCATACACAAGGACCAGTCGTTGTTGACATCCCGGTGGACTATAGTGATAACATTAAGTTGAAATCAGCTTTAATGAAAGATATTTTAAATTAACGATGACACTAAGGAAGTCTTCATAATGGTAAATTATACGACACTGTATCAACATGGAACGTTAGCCTTACTGGTCCCAGGATTACTTGACGGCACGATTACAATGGGCGATCTTTTAAAACACGGTGACACCGGGATTGGCACCGGTGAAGGATTAGACGGTGAACTGATTATTCTTGATGGCAAGCCCTATCAAGTCGATTCAACTGGCAAAGTCATAATTGTTGATGACGACTTTACGCTACCGTTTGCCAACGCTCATTTTGCTCGTTATTCGCCACTGGCAGAATTAGAAAACGTTGACCAAGATGATTTGAATCAACAAATGCAAGCACTAAGCCGGGCTGAAAACACCTTCTTCTCGCTTAAAATTACGGGGACCTTTGCAAATGTCAAGACGCGAGCAGTTGCTAAATCGAAGCGGCCCTATGCAACATTAGCTGAAACCGCAAAAAATCAAAGCATTTTTACGCGGGATCAAGTTGATGGGACCCTTCTCAGCTACTATTCGCCGCAATTGTTTAATGGCGCCGCGGTTGGTGGCTTCCACCATCATTTCCTTTCAGCCGATCATCAATATGGCGGGCATGTACTTGATTTTCGCTTGGTAAAAGGTGAGGTCACTTATCAGCTGTTTGATACATTAGAACAACATCTGCCGGTTAATAATGAGGCGTATATGACTCACGACTTTTCAAAAGACGATATTGCTGGGAGTATTCAAAAATCTGAGTAATGATGTTTGACTGATAATCATATAGCGGATATTGATAACAAATCGTTTAATTTAAGTAAAATTGATTTTAATATTAGTAAAAAATGTCCTTCGCTTCAAATGTTGAAGCGAAGGCTTTTTTGCGCTTACTTTAAATTTATTTGTAAGGTTAATAAAGTTTATAGTTGATTTGTACGGATAAATGCTTTAATATATCACCTTGTAAGCGCTGCAGGGTTAGTGGCTATTTCAAATACTAATTTGTTCTAATCAATGTAAGCGTTGTTATATTAGCGTTTTGTAACTGATGTTAGTATAAGTTATGATTTAAGAATTTGTTTGATTTGTTATGCAACCCCTTTCAACTTTGTCGAAACGGGAAGCATGGATGATAGGACAGCTGCGTAAAGCAACAATCTACGCGTAAGCACCTTCGAAAAAAATCCCAGAACCGGGAATTTTCCTCGAAGGAGACTTACGCTCCGATTGTTAACCGCTTTGCTCCGCTCACTGATTGTAGGACAGCTGCGCCAGGCAGAAACTTCCACATAAGCACCTCAGCCAAAAATTCCAAGCCCGGGAATTTCCGTCTGAGGAGCCTTATGTTCCAGTTTCTAAGCGCCTGGCTCCGCTCACTGATTTAAGATAAGGAGATTGACAATGGAAAAGGTTATCACGAAAGAAAAGAAGATCTCAAGCAGATTTATCTACTTCTTTGGCTCATTTGGTGGCATTCTGTTTGGTTACGATATTGGGGTTATGACTGGCGCCTTGCCATTTTTACAGACCGATTGGGGCTTACAAAATAACGCAACGATCGTCGGTTGGATTACATCAGCAGTCATGTTAGGAGCCATCTTTGGCGGCGCAATTGCCGGCCAGCTTTCTGATAAGCTTGGTAGAAAAAAGATGATTCTATTATCGGCGATTGTCTTTATGATTGGTTCAATCTTATCAGCAATTTCGCCTAACGACGGCCAGTATTACCTAATTGCTGTGCGGGTCTTCTTAGGGCTTGCAGTCGGCGCCTCTTCCGCCTTGGTACCGGCTTATATGTCCGAAATGGCTCCCGCCAAACTGCGCGGGCGGCTCACTGGGATTAACCAAACGATGATCGTATCGGGGATGTTATTGTCATACGTGATGGACTTTGTTTTAAAGGACTTGCCAGAGAACTTGGCTTGGCGACTCATGCTTGGCCTAGCAGCGGTACCAGCTCTCATTTTGTTCTTTGGGGTCTCTCGATTGCCTGAATCACCCCGGTTCTTGGTTAAAAGTCAGCGTATCGATGACGCGCGCCGGGTTTTGGGTTATATCCGTGATAATGATGACGAAATTGATACGGAATTAGCTCAAATTCAAGAAACGGCAGCCGAAGAAAAGAATGTCTCCAAGGCGACTTCTTGGGGAACTGTTTTCAGTGGCAAGTATCGTTACTTGGCAATTGCTGGAATTGGCGTTGCGGCCTTCCAACAATTCCAAGGAGCCAACGCAATTTTCTACTATATTCCATTGATTGTTGAAAAGGCGACTGGTAAAGCGGCTAGTTCGGCATTGATGTGGCCAATTATCCAAGGAATTCTGCTAGTAGTTGGCTCACTAGTTTTCTTAGCCATTGCCGATAAATTTAAGCGAAAGACTTTACTCATCTTGGGTGGCACGGTGATGGGCCTATCCTTCATTTTGCCCACAGTGATTAATATGTTGATGCCAAATGCAAGTCCAATGATGATTGTTGCCTTCTTAAGCCTTTACGTGGCTGCTTATTCATTTACTTGGGCACCTTTGACTTGGGTCATTATCGGCGAGGTCTTCCCGTTAGCAATTCGGGGCCGGGCATCCGGTGCGGCTTCTTCTGCTAACTGGATTGGGTCATTTGCCGTTGGACTGTTATTCCCGATCATGACGGCCAATATGCCTCAAGATGCGGTCTTTGCGATTTTTGGGGTGATTTGCCTGCTGGGTGTTTGGTTCATCAAAGCTTGCGTGCCAGAAACTAAGGGCCGCAGTTTGGAAGAGATTGAAGAACAGGGAGCCAACCGCAAATAAACGCAAATAAATAGTAATTAGTCGTTAGAAAAAATCGCGCTATTATTCTCAAAAGGAATAGTAGCGCGATTTATTATATTTGAAAACCTTGGGAAAAGCCCTTGGTTCGATGATTAATTATTAGCTGACAATATCAACTGGACCGTGGTCATCAACATGATCGCCATGAACGTGTTGAAGTCTGCCATTTACTAAATAGTCCATGTGGTCACCATGCGGAACTTGTTCGTGACCACAATATTGATTATGAATTTCGCCTTCTACTGGATGTTCACCATCGGGATTTTGCTCTGAAACTTCAATTCGACATTCGTCCCAATGGTCTTCGTGTTTATGATGGAGATGGCCGTTTGCTTCCACAAAGTCGATGTGATCGTGATGAAGAATCTTTGTGTGACCACAATGTAAACTATGAACGTGGTTTGGGTTAACTTCTGCTTTTGGATCTGCCATATTACATTCCTCCTATAAAAAACTGAACAACATCGCTACATCTACATATAAACATATCTTGATACGATATTCAAATGTTTTCACTTGATTTCTCTAACGTGTTGATTAAGAAGTTCAAGAATCTTCTCAACGTGTGTATCAGCTAGCTGATAAATTTTTTCTTTGCCAACTTGATGGCCAATGACGAGGTAGGCGTCTAAGAGGATTCGTAAATGCCTTGAAACGGCTGGTTGAGAAACGTTAACAATGGCAACAATACTGTTAACGTTACTTTTTTGATGTTTCATTAAATAATTTAAAATTTGAATTCTAACGGGGTGATTTAATGCCCGGGTCAGCTGGAAGAAGCGGGGATTAATTTCTTCTGTCATATTGACACTTCCTAAGCTTAAAATAATAATCATCTAATTTAAATAAGCATAGATATTAACTCGTATTTTAACATGATAATCGACTCTTTTTATATGATTGTGCAAAAAGAGCTGACCATCAAGCGACAATTTGTCGCTGTGGTCAGCCCTCTTTCATAAAAGCTATTAGCAGTTTACGTCACAAGCTGAGTAGTCCTTTAAATACATTCCGTTTCGCTGATATTTTCTAGAAATTTCGGGATTGATTTCAATACCGACTCGCTGCAAAATGACTTCTGCTAAAGGAGCGAAGCGCTGGCGGTATTTATAAATGTAGCATAATAAGACGTTACCATGCTGCACTTGAGGGCCCAACAAAAAGACATTTGGCGAAATGGTTGATTCGTCATTGTCCTTTAGTAATGGACGGTCACCATAGTTAATGAACAAATTGGCGACTAGTGGGCTTTGATAGCAGGCAAAACCGGTTGCAAAGATTGGTCGTTTGTTAGTTTTGGTTAAAGTACCATCTCTAAATAAGAGCCGATATTCATGATCAGTCTTATTAATCGCTAAAATTGTTTTATTATCATTCAAACGAATATAGGATCGATACTTCTGGTAACCAGCTGCTGTGTAGGTTGAAAGCCGTTTACTTGGATCAGGGTTGTTTGAATTGGCGGCACTTTCATTCGCAAATAAAACGCTGGGGATTTTTCGTTTGGCGAGATGAATTGCGACATCAAAGGCGGCTTCGTTACCACCAATGATTAATTGGGGGCCTTTTGCTGACAATTGATCGTAATCTTTAAGGTTGGCATAATGAATGCCATAGGCAGCTCCCGGAATATTGGGTGTGTATGGATAAGGATAATCGCCAATTGCGACAAAAATATAGTCAGCAGAAAGCGACGTATCATTGGCTAAGGTCAATTCGTATGATTCGTTAGCCAGAAGCCGAATCATTTCGACTTCCGTATGAGTTTTAATTGGCAAGGCGGCTTTTTTAGCGATCTGAGTGAGATAATGGGCATATTCTTTACCGAATAGATGTTCATTGCCTTCACTATAAGCTGGCGAAGTGTCTGGTATAATAGCGTTTAGGTCTGGAAAGCCAAACCCATTGGTCGTAAATGATGGTGAGATTAAACGGGTTTCAGGATTCCAATTTAGAAAACTATCGCCAATTTCCCCCTTTTCTAAAATGACGAAATCTTGGAAACCGTATGATTTTAAAGTTGCGCCAAAGCCAATTCCGGCAGCACCGGCACCGATAATGGCAACTGAGACGTGTGATGACATAACTTGCTCAATCCTTTCTGAGTGACAAAATATTAGTAGCCAACAAACTAAGCGCAGCACCCAAGATTGTCATGACTGAAATAATGACGATGGCAATCAATTCGATTTTAGCGAAATGAAAATCACCATATAATAAGCCGTTGGCACCACTAGGGTTGACCTTAGTATCGGCCAAAAAGATAAGACCTAGGGTGCCAATTAATCCCCCGACACCGTTAATCGTAAAGGAATCAACGGCATCGTAGAATCGATTTGTTCGGTTCATTAAATCAGTTGCCAAATGACAGATAAGGCCACTTAAAAGCGTAATGATGCCAATTGAGAGCGGCGAAACATAGCCAACGGCGGCCGTGCTAGTGACTAGGCCAACTAGGATGCCGTTGACGACGTCGTTTAGCTTGATGGGTTGATCATGATCGGCCAATGGGATGAGCCAACCGAATGTTGCCGCGATGATTGCGATCAAAGTGTTGGTGACAATTAAATTACCGTAATTTTGAAAGCTTCCAGCTGGTGCAAGGTTGAAGCCAAACCAACCAGTAATGACAAAAAGAATTGCGATATATTCTAATGTCGGATTGGTTGAACGTTCGTCATTGGGCGGCCGCCTAATTGAAAAGGCGATCATCAGGCTGGTGAGGCCTGCGGTTAAATGAACGACTAAGCCGCCTGAAAAATCCAGCGCCCCTAATTGGGCCAAGTAACCGGTTTTTGACCACATCATATTTGCGATGGGAGCATAAACGAGCAGTGTCCAAACGGGCACAAAGATCAAAAAGAAATTCCAAGAATGTTTGGTAATAGCAGTGCCGGTAAACATAACTAACGCATATAAAAAGAAATCAAGTTGCACAAACATGACCGGACTAAACGTTTGACTAATAATTGGCAGCGCATTTCCAGAACCGACTTGAAAGGATTCAAAATAACCAAAAAAGATCCAACATAAAATGCCAGTTAATAAAGCAATGATCATCTCAACCAAATGTTTTTCCGTATGGCGGCTCGGAAAGGCTTGGGTATAGATAATTGGCACGAAAAAAATCATGGGGATCATCAAGACGGCGCATAGAAGTGAAAAGTTAATTTTCAATGAAAGACCTCCCATTTTTACTCTAAATAGTAATTGTTACGATTTAGAATTATGGAACGAGAATTGAAACCTGTCAAGGGGTATTTAGCATGATATATAAAAATCACTTAAAAACAGCCGTTGCTAACTGCCGAATAATAAGGAAATTAATAATTAAAAGCACTAAAAGCTGATTAATTTTTAATCATTTTCACTAGACAAATGGGAATGAATTGAGTAGAATAAATCGTAGCCATTACTATTTAAACTTCACAAAACGATATGGATCTTTTGTAATACTTTCAAACCGCTGCTACATCTACTCCTTAACATCAACATCTGATTAACGCTTAATTTTGTGTTTTGGAAATATCGGTTTTAGTGAAGCACTCCTCGTGCGATAATTAACAATGGCTTTAGCCGCTGACTACTTGATCTCCCCGATTACAAGTGGTCAGCGGCTTTTTTTGTTAAGTCATGGTCGTAGAAATTCAAAAAACGCAACGATCAGCCAGAAAGTTCCTAAGCCAATGCCAATCAGCCCAACTAGAAGCGAATCGATAAAGCGATAAAAAGGTTGGATCAAAAAGACAACGCCAAGGCCGTTTGCGGCTAGTCCACAAAAAGTCAGTAAAACTTTTAGTGTCAATCGATAATAACGCTGCCGCACCCACGTTGATTTCAGTAAACCAAATAAGCCAACGCTGATGATCGCTGTGGCAATTAATATGTATAGTAAAGAATCACTCCAAATGTTTATGGTGACCCCTCCTGGCTGTTTTGGATAGCTGCGTGTAAGCAGGGATCTGCGTCTAAGCATCTTTGTAAAAAATTCTAAGCTTGGGAATTTCCTATAAAGAGACTTATATTCCGACGGCCATGAAACGCCTAGCCTACCTGGCACTTTCTAATCGCCTGGCTTCGCTCACTTTTCTTAGGACAGCTACGCAAAGCAGAAAGTTACACCTAAGCAGACTTGGTCAAAAATCCAAGCCCGGGATTTCTGGCCAAGTCAACTTAGGCTCCGACGGCCGTGAAACGCCTAGCCTATCTGGCGCTTTCTAAGCGCTTTGCTCCGCTCACTTCAATAGTCCCTTAATGACTGCTTCACCAACAGCGGTTGCTGAATTGGCATTTTGGCCGGTAATTAAGCGGCCATCAACAACCACGTGGGACTTAAAGGCTTCTTCTTTTTCGAAGTGAGCACCGGCTTTTTTAAGCTCATCTTCAGGCAGAAACTTAACGTCGTTAGTTAAGCCGTTTAGCGCTTCTTCGTCGTTGGTAAAGCTGGTTAATTTGCGGCCGTTGACGAAGCGGTGACCATCCACTAATTTGATTGCCAATAAAGCAGAGACGCCAATGCAGTTGGCAGCAATAATGCCATCATTATTGTAAATTGTAAGCGCAATGCTGGCTAACTCCTTATTTTCGGGAAAATCAGTCATCGCACCGTGACCGCCGGCAAAGTAAACGACTTGATAATCAGTCGGCTGAATCTCTTGAGGACTCAAGGATTTAGCTAAATGCTGATTTCGAAAGTCATTATCCAAATAAAATTCCCAGTCAACCGGGTCCATCGCGTCGGGAGCTAGACTAAGTGGATCGATTGGTACATAACCGCCTTGTGGGCTGACGTAATCAACGTCAATGTCGTTATCCTGCATGACCTTGTTAAAATGCGCCACTTCTTGCAGCCAAATGCCCGTTGCTTTATAGAGCTTTTCAAATTTTGGATTGTTTGTTACAACGATGAGTGCCTTTGTCATGAATTGAATTACCTCACTTTTTTCAAGTCGTGCGTGATACTTCCCCTACAACTATATTACTACATTCTGACCCTAATGATTAGAAATGGGGTGTTGTAAAGTTACCGGCATTTATGTTATCCTAACGAATAATTGTTTAAAAGAATATAAGATAATAATTAACTGCTTATATTTAGACCATCATCCAATAGGAGGAACACATGGCAGATACAATTTTAAATGTTGAACATCTTAACAAGAGCTTTGGTTCAAAGCACGTCTTGAAAGATGTTTCGTTTTCAGTTCAAAGTGGACATATTGTTGGGCTGGTTGGGCCTAATGGGGCCGGTAAATCCACCATTATGAAAGCTGTTTTAGGCTTGTTTAATTACGCAAGCGGCACTATTACCATTGATGGTGATCCAGTTTCACCAACCAGCCATAAGGCAATGGATAAGGTAGGCGCGCTAATTGAATACCCGGGCATTTATCCATTCTTAAGCGGGATGCAGCACTTAAAATTGTTTGCAAAGGAATCCACCACTCAAGATCAAATCGATGAAACCGTTGATCGGATGAAGATGACGGGCTATATTAACCAAAAAGCAAAGTCGTATTCGTTAGGGATGAAGCAAAAATTAGGAATTGCACTGGCACTTGTCAATCGACCGAAGTTTGTGATCTTAGACGAACCGATGAATGGATTAGACCCTCAAGCTAACAAAGACTTGCGAACCTTGATTTTGGATTTGGCAAAACAGGGCACGACCTTTTTGATTTCCAGTCATATCCTAAGTGAATTGGAAAAGTTGATTGATGATCTAGTCGTCATCGACAAGGGGCAAATTGTCTATACCCAAAGCATGGCGGCACTGGAAAACGGTGGTAAGAAGCTCTTGGTCTTGAAGACGTCAGATGATGCTAAGGCTAAGGATGTCTTAAGCCAAAATGGGTACGAACTCAACGATGCCGATAATGTTAATATCACTGAAAAAGCCGATACGAAGATGGCTGATATCATTAAATTGTTGTCTGACAACGGAATTGATATCGATGATGTGCAACACATTCACAGTGATTTGGAAACATCATTGTTGGAATTGCTGAAGAATGACAAAGTAAAGGAGTCGTAAAATGGTCACCTTAGTAAAGCAAGAGATGTACAAACTGCTTCATAAAAAAAGTACGCCGGCCGTATCGGTCGTGTTATTAATTATTATGACAATCTTTGGGGTTTTGAGTAAAACCAATCCCAAGTATTGGGGACCCAAGGATATGTTTGTGTCAATGTATACTGGCGAAAACTGGGTCGTATTATTCATGATCGCGGCATGTAGCTCAATTATTGCCATGGAATTTCAGTATGGCACCATTAAAGAGTTACTTTATCGAAAGTACTACCGAGGCGAAATATTGGTTAGCAAGTGGATTACAATGCTGGTTTACTCCATCTACTTCTTTGTATTAACGTTTGTTTATTCACTAATTTTAAAAGTCATTTTATACAATAGTAAATTTAAGTTAAGCGATACTTATGCGAACAACCATAGCATCGTTGAGACTCAAGTATTAGGAATGGTGGGCGCGTTTTTGTCAGTTTGGCTGATTCTAAGTTTGGTGTTGCTGCTGGCAAATGTGTTTAAGAGTACGGCCGCTGCTATTTCAATCGGAATTATTGGCTATTTTGCTCTTAGTATGGTATCTGGTTTGATGTTCGTCCTAATGCAAAAGTGGGATTGGCTCAAGTGGAATCCGTTAAACATGATGAATTTACCAAGCCAAATTGTGGACAACTCATATCACAAAATGACCTTGCTATCAACGCCGGAAATGGTCTGGGGAAGTTTGATTTATACGGCGATCTTCATGGCAATTAGTTATGTGGTGTTTAAGAGGAGAAGTGTGTAAAATAAGAGCGCGGAGTGAAGCGGTTAGCCGCGGTAATATAAGCGCCGCCCCCATAAAATCCCGGTTTTGGATTTTATGGGGGCGGCGCTTATATTGTTAGCGGCTGCTTCACGGAGCGCATTTCCACTCGGTTGCCTAGAATACCCACTGTTTTGGATTTTGGGGGTGAGACGCTTATATTGTTAGCAGCTGCTTCTCGGAGCACGATTCCGCTCGGCTGCCCAAAACATAAAATCCCGGTTTTGGCTTTTATGGCTGAAACGCTTATATTGTTAGCGGCTGCTTCACGGAGCGCATTTCCGCTCGGTTGCCTAGAATACGCACTGTTTTGGATTTTGGGGGTGAGACGCTTATATTGTTAGCGGCTGCTTCACGGAGCACGATTCCGCTCGGCTGCCCAGACCCGGTCTATCGTCTTGTCATTCAATTAGCAATGACTATGTTATGATAAAAATGCTCATTTAGTTCAAAAGGGGGATGACAGTGATGATCGGCAAGCCAATGCTACGGCAATCGATTCGGGGATTCTTTAAAAGCTGGGGCGCATACGTAACTTTGGTTATTATCATGAACGTGATCTTAAGTGGTCTAATCGTGCCGCTGCTAGAGTATGCAACTGGGCTTATTTTGCGCACAAATCAAGTGCCCTATCTTTCTTATACCAATGTCAGTTGGCTGCTTACGCAAAAACCATTGGCGGTTATTGAGCTGATTGGCCTATTATTGGTACTTTTGGCATTGGTTTTCTGGCAGTTTGCGTTTTTACTTTATGGTATTGATAACATTGCTTGGCATCAAAATCGCAGCCTTTGGCAGGTGGCGGGGGATGCGATTCGCAATCTGTTTCGCCTTCGGGTTGGCAGCTTTCTTTTTTTCTTAGGCTATTTCATTTTAATTCTACCGTTTTCCTTTGCTTACCTAAATTCACCATTGTTAGCGAAAGTGTCGATTCCGATTTTTATTCTCAACGATTTGGAACAAAACCTCTGGATTGCGGGGCTGTTGGGGCTACTAGCAGTGATTGCGTATTACTTAGGCATTCGATTAATCCAAGTTTTGCCATTAATGATTTTAAGTGGCCAAACCGGCTTTGCGGCAGCGAAGAAAAGCTGGCAAATGACTCGACGAAAATCTTGGCAGTATTTTTGGCGCTTGCTGGTTTTAGGGGCGATCAACTTGTTGTCAACAGTGCTACTTTCGTATGGCCTATACTTGATTCAGACTTTTCTAGATAAACAGTCAAAAGAAATAGCCCTTACTGGGGCTGTTATTAACATGGGCGTGTTAACGATTTGGCAGCGGTTGGTTGCCGCGTTTAGTGTCGTTGTATTCATTTTAATGTTAACGTCAGTCGCTTTGAATCGAGAACACCCCAGCCGACCGCAACGAATTGGCTTATCCCATCGCCAAAAAATCAGTCGCCGCGTGATGGCGACAACTTTGATTCTACTATTCTTAGCGGGCACCGCGGTGTTTAACGTTGTTTATCTGCAAGGCAGCTTATTAGACAAGCCGCTGATGATTTCACATCGCGGCGTCGATGATGGCAATGGCGTTCAAAATACGATTCCCGCGTTAAATAAAACTAGCCGAGAAAGGCCGGACTACGTTGAGATGGATATCCATGAAACAAAGGACCATCAGTTTGTCGTTATGCATGATGAAAATTTGGAAAAGTTAGCCGGCGTTGACGCGGCCCCGTATCAGTTAACGTTAACTCAGCTCAAACGACTGGTAGTTCATGAAAATGGGCATTCAGCTCACGTTGCCAGTTTTGACGACTATTTAAGCGCCGCCGAACGGGATCACCAAAAGTTATTGGTAGAGATAAAAACCACCAGCCACGACAGTCATAATATGCTTTCACTGTTTATTCACCGCTACGAAAGACGCCTGCTTGCCGATCATGACCGGATTCACTCATTGGATTACCACGTGGTTAGTGGGCTTAAGAAACGGGCTCCTAAGCTGTTTGTCAGCTATATTTTGCCGTATAACTTTTCGTTTCCAGAAACTAAAGCCAATGCTTACACGGTGGAAGAAACTACGCTCAATGAACAATTCGTTGACCAAGCCCATAGCCGTCATCAGCAGGTTGATGCTTGGACCGTTGACGACCAAGATGATATGGTTCGGATGCTGTTCATTAATGTAGATGGCATTATTACCGATGATTTGACTCAGCTCAAAGCGGTTGTAAATGAAAACTTTGACCATCCAAGTTATGCCCAACGGTTGCTGATTTATTCAAATGAATTGGCAGAGGAGAGCCCGAATTAAAATCAACAAGTGGGGATGAAAATAACATGACATTTTATACCTATAATTACCTACACACGTCTCAAGGAAATTGGCAATACGCCCGGGTCATCATTATCAGTATTCTCGTGATTGTTTTTATGATTTTTATGATTCACTATCTCCGAAACCAATTAGACGTTAAATATAAGGATCTAAGTATTATTGTTGGCACGCTTCTACTGTTGATCTTAGCGATGCAATATAATGACTTTAGCGCGATGCAGTCGGCTACCAAGCAGACCGGTCAAATCACGGCGGTGGTCAAAGAATCGGCAGCCCGGCTTAAAGTCGCGCCAAGACGGGTTAGCATTAATTCGACCAGTCAAAATGCCAACTTAATGATTAGGACGCCTAAAGGCTTCTACCGAATTGATTATAATGCCGATGGGACTCAGTTTATCTTGGAAAAAGTCAGCTTGCATGATCCAAGCAAGGTTACCATTAAGGGGGGATTTTGATGTTTACCTATACTGACGTGTTACTAAAGTTAATCGTTGGTTTTTTATTCATTACAGTGTTGATTAATGTTACTGGTAAAGGCAATTTAGCACCAACTTCGGCGATGGATCAGCTGCAAAACTATGTCCTCGGTGGCATTATTGGCGGGGTGATTTATAATCCAGCAATCACAATGGCTCAATTTCTGGTCATTTTACTTTTGTGGGCGTTACTAATCATGGTGACACGTTATTTGAAGACGCATATTCATTGGTTTGGCAAATTTATCGAGGGCGAGCCGATTACGATTGTTCGAAATGGTGAAATACTAGTCGAAAATTGCTTAAAGGCCAACTTATCTGCAAAGGATGTTGACTTTAAATTGCGAACCGCTGGCGTCTATGATTTGAGCCAAGTTAAGCGGGCGATTGTTGAACAAAATGGGTCGCTAACCGTCTTAAATCGTGGGGAAGGCAGCATCCGTTATCCGGTTATTGTTGACGGCCAGGTGGATCCCGATGTATTGGATATCATGGAGAAAGACGATAGTTGGTTAAAACGGGAACTGGAAAAACAAGGGATTCACGATGTTAAAGACGTTTATTGGGCAACGTATCGTGGCAATCAGCTCAGCGTTGCAACTTTCTCAGGGAATTCTTCAAAATAGAAACGTTGAGAGCGGACTTTAAAATGATCTTGTGATTTTAGATGTGATTTGAATGTGAATTTATAACCTATTTTTAATGATAAATTGCTGATTTAAGGACATTTTTCCATACATAATATTATTTTTATGCAAATATCATTCTGATTCTCATTGACTTCTTACAAATATGATATATGATTAATCATAATCTTTACTGGAAATTTGTGATGAATGTTACTTATTGACAGTATCAAATTTGTACTCCGCGGAGGGACTATTATATGGAATTAGACAATATTAATCCAAGCGTCTTACACGTTAAACCGTCTGCTATGCGAAAGTTTGATCATGATATTAGTGTTGATCCGGATATCATCAAGTTGACCTTAGGTGAGCCCAACTTTGACGTGCCGGAACATATTAAAGCAGCCGCGGTGAAAGCGATCACGACCAATTGCTCACATTATCCCTATTACTGGGGATTTGAGGAGTTGCGACAAGCGGCTTCAACTTATTATCGTGATAAGTTTGGTTATCACTATTCGGCTGATGAAATTGTCGTTTCCGTGGGGGCAACTGAAGCATTAGCGTCAACGGTCAAAACGTTGTTTAAGCCAGGCGATGCGGTCATTATTCCAACACCGGCTTATCCGCTTTATGGAGCGTTATTAACGTTGAATCAACTTAAACCGATTTTTATTGATACCAGTGACTCTGGCTTCGTCTTAACCCCCGAAAAGGTACAAAAGGCGATTGCCGATCATCCGGAATCAACTATTCGTGGCCTGATTTTGACTGACCCGAATAATCCAACCGGGGTTGCTTATACGCAGGATCAGATTGCGGCTTTGGCACCGGTATTAAAGGACAACCATATTTGGGTAATCAGTGATGAGATCTATGGTGAATTAACTTATGGACAGGATCACTACACCATTTCAAAGTATTTGCCAGAACAGACGATCATTACAAATGGGTTATCAAAATCACATGCAATGACTGGCTGGCGACTGGGACTCGTGTTTGGCCCGCATCCTTTTATTGATGAAATCGCTAAAACCCATCAATATACCGTCACGGCAGCCGCTTCATTGGTTCAATATGCCGCCGTTGAAGCTTTAACCCATGGCCAAAACGATGCCGCGGTGATGAAGGCCGAATATCAAAAACGGCGCGACTATGTGGTAACCCATATGACGGCGGCCGGTTTTGACGTTGTTCATCCAGGTGGGGCCTTCTACGTCTTCGCCAAGATTCCAGCAGCCTTACACATGGACAGTTGGCAGTTTGTGAAAACGTTGGCCAAAGAATATCACATCGGCTTGATGCCAGGTGATCCGTTTGGTGATAACGACTACATTCGGATTAGTTATGCGGCCAGCGATGAAGCGTTAGCGGCCGCAATGAAGGCAATTAAGCAGATGGTGGCTGATAAAAGCCGGAATGTCTCGAAGACAGCGGAACGGTAATTGTTAGAAACAACCCGGATGTTTTCAATTCTTTAGAGAGCCAATCCATGGACTGCTTACTGAAATGTTCTAAACACTAAATAGGATGAATGACATTCGGGCTTCTTCGGGTTTCGCATTATGAGTCTGTTTGTAAATATTAAAGTATGATGATTCAATCATTGAATTTTACCTAGTCTTTACCATCTATAAACAAAAAATTTACCCTCTCAATGTATCTTAAATCATGTGGGAATCTTGTGTTCCACACATCATACATTGGGAGGGGTAATTTTATGCGCAATAAACACGCGTTGTTAGTAAACCTAATACTCAGTTCTTTCACCTTCGTTATATCTAGCTCAGTACTACTAACCAATCAAGACACCACGCAAGCCAAAACGCAATCTCAAGCAAAGATTGAAAAACTCTTAGCACCTCATAAGGCTGATTATGGCTACTACGTGGACCAATACTTACTAAACCGCAAAGAAAATACCACGCCGGAAAGCAACCCCGCTACTGCACTATTCACCAATACCTTCGCCAAATATTGGCGGTCAGACGGTACCAAGTTGAACCCCCAGATTCTCCAAGAAAATATTGATAAATCAATCAACATTTCCAAAAATCTCACGTCAGCAGAACAACTTCGCTCATACATCACCGATCGCCAGGACAGTCCCTATGATATGATTCGTGGGCTGGGGGGCTATGCCGAACCTTTCATCGAGGATGCCAACGCAAAGACGCTATTTTATAATTTACCAACCAGTGAATTGCCTGCCGATACGAAGGATGATCCATCGTCGGGGATTGTCTGGGCGGATGAAAAATCGCAACTTGGTGATATGGTTAATTTAGTTGACACCACGGCACTTTGGTACTACTCCTCATCTGGAAACGCCAAAAAGTATTACAAATACATTCGACCGTTCCGGCAAGATCCACGGGTACAGGTCAATCCATATTTAAAAGCTGCCTTTGACGCGACGCCACAAGACGACTATGATTTTCCGAGCGGCCATACCACCCAAGCGTGGGAAACTGGGTTATCGATGGCTTACGCCTTTCCCGAACGCTTTCAACAACTCGTTACCCGCTCCTCTGAGGTTGGCTATGACCGTATTCTAGTAGGGAGGCATTCGCCACTAGCAGTCATGGGTGGCCGAATTCTTGGAACCGCCGTGGCGGCATCTGTTTTGAACAATCCACAAAACAAAGAGATTGCTAAGAAGGCTTACCAAAATGCCCAAAGTGTTTTGCTACATTCAAAAGTCACCAAATCAAAGGATGACTACAAGAACTACCAAACCAATTTGAAGAACTTTGAATACAGGATGACCTATGGTTACAAGCCAATCTTTTCGTCAACTCAAAGGATGCGGGTGCCAAAGGGGGCTGAAGTGTTACTCCAAACGCGGTTCCCATATCTCAATGCGACCCAACGCCGCGAAGTGCTTTACACAACCGGCTTCAAATCGGGTTATCCAATGGGCCAAGATCCTGAAGGCTGGGGCCGATTGGATTTGTTTAAAGCAGGCGCTGGCTTTGGCAGTCTGCTTGGCAATACGACGGTTAACATGGATGCCAAACGAGGGGGATTTAATGCTAGCGATATTTGGCGCAATCGGATTTCAGGTTCTGGTAGCCTGATTAAGAAGGGAACTGGCAAGCTAACTTTGGAAGGGGCCAACTCATATAAGGGCGGTACCTTAATCAGGCGGGGGACAGTTACCGCTGCCAATCAGCACGCACTGGGTTCTGGAAGCTTGAAACTGGCTGATGGTACATTGCGGCTGGCCGCTAAGGCGGTAAATGTGAATGGCAATTACACCCAAGGAAAAGACGGCGTGCTTCAACTTGATGGCAACCAGTTACTGAACGTGATGGGGAATGGGCATCTTTCAGGAAAAATGGTGATTAACTTGAGATCACGGCCGACAAAAAATCACATCTTGATGAAGTTCCATACCCGTTCTGGCAAGTTTAACCATGTCAAAATCACGGGGAAATATGGGCAATATCATGTGAAGTATACCCGGAATTATGTTGAACTCGTTAAATAATTTGCCGGGGTCAGTAAGTCTGGTATGTCTAAAGTTGATTCTAAATGACTAATTATTTCAAAACTCGGAATAATTGGTGAGCTGCCTGATGCTTGCACTTTTTATTTTCCCCATAAAAATCGAATCAACAGTCTGTTCACCTGCGGATTATCGTGGAGCTTACTATGTTGGGCATTTGGGCCGACAATTCGTCGTTCTTGATAGGACTTTACTTGAGGAAGTAAGTATCTAAGTGATTTGGAAGAAGCGTTGCTAACGTCGCCATCCGAGTGGGAGCCGTCATTTTTATCGCCGTAAATGTTTAATACCTGTAAGGATTTTAAGGCACTAAAATGTCGGAGGGCTAATAGTTCTCGATAATGGTGATTGAGTTTGGTGGGTTCGCCGTCGGCCCTTAATTTCATCCGGTTGGGTTGATCATCCATTCCTAAAATACCGTTGAAGTGGCCGGCAATCGTGACCTGTTTTTGCAGCCGGGGGAGTTGTTTGTTTTTAGCATTTGCCAGTAGGTAGTAAGCAACGGCCATATTGCCCATCGAATGAGCGACTGTATTAAACCGTTTGATATGGTACTGGCGTTGCAGTTTGACGATCACGTTTTTGGCCCATTGCCCATCCGCTTGATAGTTGGGGTTACGGGGGTTCAAATAATTGACTTCAACGATGGGATAGCGGTCGGTTGGGGAAAATCGGCCGATCAACGTCACTCGGCCGGTAGAAGAAACGTCTGCGCGAATGATTGCTTTGGTAACGCCCGCCTTGACCGCTGCTTGAACCATGTGGTTTTCAGCGTGGTAGCTGCTGCCATAGCCGTGAAAAAACAAAGTCGGCGTCGACTGGCTGGCGTTAATTGAAACGCTTGATTTGGTGGCGCAACTGCTTAGTAATCCAGTCAGCGCGATAAGTAAGCTGATTAAAACAAGCCGTAATGTTTTCATTTAAAAATCCTCATGTTGGATGCTGGTGTTATCTACGACCGTTATTATAAGCGGATTAACCAAATAGAAAAGCAAAAGGGCTGTGACAGTGATCACATGGTTGTGGTAATATTCAGGTATATCAAACGAGAGGGGCGATTCGCTATCTCAAGTGCAGAAGACCTTAAACAACAAATTATCACGATCAGCCAGCGAATTGGGATTGATAAAATTGGGTTTACGACAGCCGATAATTTTGAATCGCTACGAGAAAGTTTAGTGGCGCAAAAAGCGGCGGGCCATACTAGTGGTTTCGAACACCCAAACATTGACGAACGGCTCAACCCAGGCCTGATTTTTGACCAGCCCCAGTCAATTATCGCCATCGCTTTGGCTTATCCGAGCCGTTTAAAAAGCCGGCCGCCGCGAACAAGATTTAAACGGGGTCAATTTGCCCGGGCATCTTGGGGCGAAGACTATCACCATGTTCTGCGGGCAAAAATGAACCGGTTAATTGACGAAATCCAAGCGATAGCTAGCGATGACGCCCGGTTTAAACCGATGGTCGATACTGGTGAATTGGTTGACGTCGCGGTGGCTAACCGGGCTGGTTTGGGCTTTATTGGCAAAAACGGCCTCTTGATCACTCAGGAGTACGGCTCTTATGTTTACTTGGGTGAAATTATCACTAATTTAAAAATTGCCCCGGATTCACCAATTCCTTGCCAGTGTGGGGACTGTACCCGATGTATTGACGCTTGTCCCGTCAAAGCCTTGCTGGGGGATGGCCGAATGAATGCGCAACGCTGTTTGTCGTATCAGACCCAAACCAAAGGCATGATGAACGCGGAATTTCGCCCCAAGATTCGCAATGTCATTTATGGCTGTGATATTTGCCAACAGGTGTGCCCCTTTAACAAGGGTAAAGATTTTCATTTGCATCCAGAAATGGAACCGGATGCTGAAAAAGTCCGGCCAGAATTATTACCGATGCTGACAATGAGTAACCGCGAGTTCAAAGATCGGTTTGGCGCAATGGCTGGCTCATGGCGGGGGAAAAAGCCCCTCCAGCGCAATGCGATCATTGCACTGGCTAATTTGCGTGATCAATCGGCGACTCCTAAGTTGTTGGCGGTCATGAAAGAAGATCCACGGCCGATGATTCGGGCAACGGCAGCGTATGCGATTGGTGAAGTGGTGCGAAAATATGATCAAAAGGTTGTGGATCAATTAGATAACCAGCTTCGACAAGAAATGGCGGCTCAGCAAACCGATGACATTTTGGCTGAATATCGAAAGGCAATTGCTAAGATTAATCGGCTAATTGTTGAATGAATCAGCTAGAAAGACGTGGCTGGAATTGAGAATTCATTTTCTGGGTGCAAACGAACTTAGACGATATTTGTCTCTTTGCAGGGAGATTGCAACGATAACGGTGCCATCATTCTGGCTCCACACAGCATTGCAATGTACCTTAAGGTGAGCTGTTGACAATTGGCTCCAGCGAGTAACCGGATTGGTTTTGGTTACTTGCTGGAGCCAATTTTAGGTCGAGTTACTTGCAATTTTATTATTAGTTATCAATAATGAGTTCTGTTCCCGAATTGGCATCAGTGGATGCTAGAAATAGTTGCATGATTAACTATCGTTTTTTAGAGGATGTGATTGAATTGAATTCATCAGCAAAACAGAATTTCTGGCAAGTCGGCACACTATTTGTGGCGGTTTTGGTCTTATTGATTGTGATTTATCAAGCTGAAATTGCTGTCGGAATGGGAGAAATTCCACAAATTGTGGTGCAATATATTATTATCATTCCAGTATTTTGGGCGGTCAATTATTATTGGATTAAGCAGCCTATTCGGATTGCACCGCAGGTTGGCTTGAGCCAGCTTACTTTAATTAGTCTGCCCTTTCTTATTTTAGCCATTTATGTAATTGGCCTTTCGTTTCAGCCACACTCAGCGCATACATTTGCACTAGGGCTTGCAGCAGGAGTTGGTGCCGGCTTTTTTGAAGAGTATATATTTCGGGGGATTATTTTTGCAAAGCTCCTTCAATCCTTTCCAAATCTTTCCAAAGCCAAAACAATCTGGGCCGCGGTTATCATTTCATCACTGCTATTCGGTCTTATGCATGGGAGTAACTTTTTCCTTCAGTCGTTTTCTACAACGATGAACCAAATTTTATTTGCAATCATGTTAGGCCTGTTACTGGTTACCTTCTATGTCCGTTCTGGAACAATTTTGCTTTCGATGTTCGCGCACGGTGCGTGGGATTATCTGGCATCGTTAAAATCGGGGACAACGGTTGAAACGACCGCCACTACTGGTGGCGCCATTATTGATGAAGGATCATTGATTATTTTTATCATCGTTTTGGGTTTAGTGATCTTTTATTTACGACCAAAGAAGCTCCGAGAAATTGATTTGAATCACTTTAAATAATTAGGTAGTCTGAAAAAAGCCTAAAATGGAATTTCGGCCAACAGTTAACTGCTGACAGAATTTCATTTTAGGCTTTTTTACGTAAATAGTAGGTAGATTCTTGTCATTATCGTGGGATTAACTATCTCATTTTTCGGTAACTTCTAAATGATAAAAAACTATCAAGTAAATGCGACTGGATTTCAAATATCATTGGAAAGACCCGACTAACTGCTTATCATATGGACTGCTTCCAATCATGGGGCATCGAATTAAAACGGCTTAATTTGTTTGCCGCGGTTTTTTAATTGTTAACGCAACCAGGAAGGCCACAATTGCAACAATTAATGTAAACATTAGTCCCACATGAAAGCCAGTTGTGAAAGCAATTTGATGGTCACCGTTTGATAGCTGCTGGCCAAATGCTAACAGACTGGTAGCGATCGCCGTTGCAACCGCGCCGATAATCTGTTGGAAGGTGTTCATAATCGTACTGCCGTCACTGGAAGTTGCTTGGTTTAAGGCACTGAGGCCAAACGTTTGGGAGGGCGACATGGCTAACGGAGCGCCAATCATGACAACAATATGGCCGATGATCACGTACCACATTGGCGAAGTTGCCCGGGTAAGCATCAATAAAATAAGGCCAATGATAGTGGTGCCATAGCCTAATAAGATAAGCAATTTAGGGCTGACCAAATCAGAAAAACGACCAGCATTTGCGGATACGACGGCGTTGATCACGCCACCTGGCAGCATCACAATTCCAGTTAAGGCGACTGGAATTGCCAATCCATTTTGCCAAAACATTGGCAGCAGATACATTGAGGAAAGAATGATGGCAAAGTTAAGCATCACTAACAAAGTACCAGTTGTGAATTGCTTATTGGCGAAGATGTTGAAATTCAAAATCGGCGTTGAAGAAACAACTTGCCGCCGAATGTACCAAGCTAATAAAACTAAAGCAATTATCAAGGTACCAATCACTTCAAGCGATCCCCAGCCAGCATTTCCCGCTAGGCTGGCCGCAGTCACAAGGCCGCCAAACCCAAGGGCTGAAAGCAAAATTGAAAACGAGTCGACTTTGGGCTTAGTCACGTTACCGACATTAGGCAAGTAGCGGTAAGCTAAATAAAAGCCAATCAATAAAAACGGCACGAATAGCCAAAAAATCCAGTGCCACGAAAGTAAGCCGAGGATCATCCCAGCTAAGGTCGGCCCAATTGCTGGGGCAAACATAATCACCAGGCCAATCATGCCCATAGCCGACCCTAATTTATAAGGTGGGAAGATGAGGGTGGCAACTGTAAACACCAGCGGCAGAATGAGGCCGGTGGCGATTCCTTGAATCATTCGGCCAATGAGCAAAATGCCAAAGTTGGGCGCCATTGCAGAAATTACCGCACCGACAATAAAGTCAATTAGGCCAAATAAAATTAACTGCCGGGTTGAAAACCAGCGTGAAAGCAGAGATGACATTGGTAAGATAATGCCGATTACCAGCATGTAACCTGTTACCAGCCATTGAATGGTGCCAATGCTGACATGTAGCTCAGTCATCAAGCTGGGTAAGGCAATATTCAGCGAGGTTTCAGAAAGCATCCCGACAAAGCCACCGATCAACATCCCGATCATCGCCAAAAATGGTTTGGCAACCGGTTTGGCGGCGACTTCTTTTTTCTTTTGAGTAACGGATTCGTTTGGGTTTAATGATTTTTCCATAAATACATAATTCTCCTGTTCTAAATAAGTAGCGTGAACACAATTGATTACATTACCATAAATAAAATTTTCTTGTAAGGATTATTTTTCATGAATTCGCTTTTACTTTGAAAGTATGAAAGCCTGATGTTAATTGTGAAATAATTCATGAAAATTAACTAGCAAAATGTATCAGTCCATAACCGTTTATTTTCTGGATAATTCTATTACAATTAGAGTAGTAACATGAATCTATCGTTAACTATATTTGTCTAGTGACCCAGTAAGAACAGGAGTGGTTCATATGAAACACAAAAAACTTTTTATTGCGGGGATTGGTTTTGCCGCCCTCGTCGTTTATTTTCTAAAATCAATTGGCTGGTTTGAAGACGAATCGCATCTTTATGATGAGTATGAAGCAAAATAATTAAAATAGGAGGCAGCTAAATGACAAAGAGTAAAGCAATTATGATTGGTGCTGGTTTAGCCAACATGGCCGCGGCGGTTTATTTAATTCAAGAAGGTCATTGGCGGGGGGATCAAATTACTTTTTACGCCCTTGACGATCATGGGGCCAACGATGGGTCAACCGCTAGTGTTGCCGCTGAAGAATATTGGAATAAGAATCACCCGATGGCTAATACCAAAGGGTTCATTGCTCGCGGCGGCCGGATGCTAAATTATCGAACCTACGTTGACTTAATGGACTTGTTAAGTCGGATCCCATCAGCGACAGAACCCAACATGACTGCCGCCGAAGATACTCGCGACTTTGATGCTAAGCACCGGACATTTGACAAAGCTCGGCTGATGGAAGGCGGCAAAGGGATTATTGATGGCGGCAAGCTCGGCTTTAATAACAAAGACCGCTGGTACCTCACCAAACTCATCCTGATGCCCGACTCAAAGGAAGACGAACTCGATAACATTTCGATCGCCGATTACTTCAAAGACGATCCGCATTTCTTCTCGACTAATTTCTGGTATATGTGGGAGACGACCTTTGCCTTTCGGGTTCAGAGTTCGACCCAAGAGTTGCGACGCTATATGCACCAAATGATTTATGAATTTACCCAAATTGAACATTTGGTCGGCGTTAACCGGACCCGCTATAATCAATACGAAAGCATTATGCTACCCCTGATTAATTATCTGAAGCAACAGGGCGTTCAAATGATTCTCAACCGGCGAGTGGTCGACTTTGACTTTAAGAACACCCAGATGCAGGACGAAATTACGGTAACTGGTCTCACTATGGAAAACACGGATACTGGCGATAGCGAACACGTTGATGTCGATGACGACACGGCAGTAATCTTTACCAACGGTTCAATTACTGACTCAGCCAGTCTTGGTGATTTCGATACGCCAGCACCAGAAAACATGGATTACGGTGCAGCGGCCAGCCTTTGGAAGAAAGCGACTGAGCATTTCTATAACTTGGGCAATCCCGACAAGTTCTTCAATGACCGCAATGCCAGTGAGTGGTCCAGCTTTACACTCACAACCAAGGATCATGTTTTACTAAATGAAATTACGAGAATTACGACCCAAATTCCCGGCAATGCCTTGAATTCATTTATCTCGACCAGCCCAATCACTTCAATGGGCACTAAAGACGTTAACATGTCGATTGTGGTTCACCATCAACCCCACTTTACTGAGCAAAAACCAAACGAATCCGTTATTTGGGGGTACTTCTTGTATCCGCGCCGAAAGGGTGAATTTGTTGATAAGCAATACATCAAAATGACTGGTAAGGAAATGGCCGAGGAATTAATCGGCCAGTTGTCCAAAGTTGACCCAGGACCGGGTAACATTATGGACAAAAAGCAGGCTATTATGGATAGCATCGTCAATTGCATTCCAGTATACATGCCATACGCTTCAGCCTTGTTCAACAATCGCGCCAAGTCAGACCGGCCAAAAGTCATTCCGGAACATTCAACCAACTTGGCGTTTACCGGTGAGTTTGTCGAACAACCCTACCAGATGGTCTTCACCGAACAAAGTGCCGTTCGATCGGGCGAAATTGCCGCCTATCACTTTGCCGGGATCCCAATGGCTAAGTTAGTTAAAAATCCGCGGTATGATAAGGATCCAAAAACTTTGGCAAGGGCAACTAAGAAAATGTTTGAATAAAGAATAGTAGTTTACTTTGCAAGATAACGTCAAAAGTGTGTCCCAGCTGTGCGACTAACCACATGCTGGGACACACTTTTGACGTTATGAGACTTCTTAAGAAGATCCCTAGTGATTTATTATAAATTCCTGGGGAGATTATGGATTACTTAATCAATTGATTCACTGTAGACTAATATTGAAAGCGATGTCACTCATTTTGTGAGTTGAATGAGTTTAAGAAAGGAATTTCAAAATGAACAAATTTGTTTATATCCTGAGGATTCTCTTTCAAGCAGTGATGCTTGTGGGGATTTATCTTGTATCCAGTTTAAATGCGGACGGCAGCTTCACGCCCAAGGTTGGTTTTTTGTTTGGGTGGTTGCTTCTATCCTTTGCGAGCCAGTTCTACTTAATGAAATTTGTAGGCCTATATCCAGTTTCAGAAGCGGTGGCCCGCCAGAAGGGGGAACATCTCGGTGAGTTTAATCTATTTGTGGCCATTGGGCTGTTCTTGGCCTATGATTTTTTGGGCCCATTAGTTGTGGTTGCCTTTTATTTTTGGGAGAAACGATTGAAAGCGGAGCAGGCTCATATTTGAATCAAGCAGCTGCGTGATCTAAGACCTTTTGGCGCAAATGATTATCAGTAGAGTTACAAATAGGCATCTACCAAATTCGGACGGTAGATGCCTATTTGTGTATGGATGCAAAGACCAATTAACTTTTCGAAATAAAGATAGGGAGGGTACGGTGAATTGCAAATTTTAAAGAGTTTCTCAATTAGAAAAATGCCTTTTGGTTGAAAAGAACGCCCAACATCATTTTCGGCTGATTAATGATCATCGACATCACTAAAGTAGAATTTTCCCTTAATCCCCTGATCATGATTACCAAATTTATTGCCAAAGATGGTGCAGCCGCCGACATGCTTCGCGTCTGGTTTTACCGCAATTTTTAATGTCCAAGCGTTTTTAGTGGGATCCAAATCTGTGATTAGGGTGTCCGCTGAATGCTGACCGTCTATATATGAGCCGTGTTTTGACAATCGGAATGATTTTAGCATGCCATATTGGTTCATATCGTTATAGACCCATTTGGGGGTATAGCGGCCGCGGATATCCGAGAAATCACCCGGGCTGGTCCAGGTGCCGATCTCTTTGCCATCTAGGCTGACCGTGATGTCCGATGGCCAACGGTTGTTAGAAAATGGAAACTCCGAGCTAAGTTCCATGGACAACTCAATCATTTCCAACTCTTGGTTGGGTTGTAAGTAGTTGGGAACCTGATATTCGACGAACCCCTTTGAGAACCATAACATGCCGGCTTCGTATCGTTTAGGATCCATGAAGTAACTGGGATTATCTACTTTACCAATAAATCCTGTCTGGCCCGCCAAACCACAGGATGGATGAACGTCAAAGTTAGTGAACTGGCCGATTGGCAGCTCAATGTCCCAACTTTCGTAGGGAATATATAACTGCTGGGGGAAAGACACGTTAATCGTATCAATTTGTAGACTAGAAAGTCGTTGATTCCCTTTTTTCTGTGTTTTGATAATGTGGGCCGCTTCGAGTTTATTTAAATGCATAATGGTGATTGCGCTGCTCAGATGAATCGCTTTTGAAATTTCAGAAACGTTCATTTGCTGCTTGGAGAGTAATTGAATAATTCGAACCCGAACTTTACTGTCCAGAGCGGCGAAAACCGGTAATGATTTGTCAGATATATCTAGGTCCATGTTCTCACCTTCAAGGTTATTAATGTTTACGTGAAGTATATCATCAAATTTTAACTGCATCAATTTAAAAAGTTAATATTTTTATTAAGTAAGAAAAAATAACTATATTTTTAGTAAAAAAAACGTTTACATTTATAACTGTAAGCGCTATATTAAAACTGTTAAAGATTTTACCGGTAAATATTAACGACTATATTAACATTTATGTTAATTAGCACTTGTGATGGCTAGACGAAAGGTTTTGAAAAAATGGCAATTGAACTTTTAACTCAAAAAGCTGGTCCGCAAATTAGCAAATACATTTACGGTCAGTTTTCAGAACATTTAGGAAATGGGATTTATGGCAGTCTTTATGTTGGTGAAGATTCCGATATTCCCAATGTGAATGGCATGCGCAGTGATGTTGTCGATGCGCTCAAACAAATTCATGTACCAGTATTGCGATGGCCTGGCGGATTATTTGCTGACACCTATCATTGGCAGGATGGGATTGGTCAAAAGGACAGCCGAAAGAAGATTGTTAATACCAACTGGGGTGATGTGACTGAAAATAATCATTTTGGCACTCACGAGTATTTTGAACTTCTTCGGCAATTAGGAGCAGACGCTTACATCAATGCCAATATTGGAAGTGGTACCGTTCAGGAAATGGCTGAATGGGTCGAGTATATGACAATGCCAGGGGAATCCCCAATGGCTAATCTTCGCCGCAAGAACGGCCGCGAGAACCCTTGGCGGCTTAAATTCTTTGGAATTGGTAATGAATCTTGGGGTGGCGGTGGTAACATGCGCCCTGAATATTATTCAGACGTTTACCGTCAGTATCAGACATTTTTACCACAGTACGATAAGGATCATCCAATCTATAAGGTTGCCTGTGGCCCAAATGAAGACGACTACAATTGGACTGACACCGTGATGCGGTATGCTGGTCAGTACCTTGATGGCATCAGCCTTCATTATTATACATTGCCAACAGGTACTTGGGGTCAAAACAAAGGTGATGCGACTGGCTTTCCAGAGGCCGAATGGGATTCTACGATGACGCGTGCTAAACACATGGATGAGTTGATTACGAAGCATTCAACCATTATGGATCGGTATGATCCCGACCACAACGTTGATCTGATTGTAGACGAGTGGGGAACCTGGTTTAACGTTGAAAAGGGCACTAATCCTGGGTTCTTACATCAGCAAAACACAATCCGCGATGCGATGGTTGCCGCAATTAATTTAAATATTTTTCACAAGCATGCGGATCGTGTTCACATGGCCAACATTGCCCAGATGGTTAATGTCCTTCAAGCGATGATTTTGACTAAGGGTGACAAGATGATCAAGACACCAACTTACTATGTCTTTGATATGTATCAAAAACACATGGACGCTGACTTGGTTGAAGGCGTTGGCCAAGTTCCCAAAAATGTGACTTATACGGCTTCGCAAAAAGATGGCGAGTTAACAATCTCAATCTGTAACTATGATGCGCATGAAGCAGTTGATACCCAATTCAGTGGGTTGGCCAAGTTTACTGAGGTTGATTCTGCCAAAATCATTACCGCTGATAAACTGGATGCTCACAATACGTTTGACGACCCAGACAAAGTGGTAGAAAAAACTTATACGGGCGCTAAGTTCGCTAATGGTGAGTTGACGCTTGCATTACCGGCAAAGAGCGTTGTTTCGGTTACATTAAAGTAAAGGATTTCTTCAAATCTTTTATTTTTAATTAAAAATGTAAACGATTACTTTTAGCAACCAGTTAATGGTCGTTTGAGGTGGTTGGATAACTTAGCAAAGGGAGATTAATAAGATGGCTGACAAAAAAAGTGAAATCAAAAAGCCAACAAAAATGAATGCCGTTAATATGGCTAACGTTTCGGTAACTGATGCGCAGCAACCAAAATTTCCAATTTGGTTCGGCATTGCGATGACCATTGGACCGCTGGTATGGCTGGGGCCTGCTGGAGCGGTTCGTAATACTTTACTACCGCAATATTTTAGCCAAATTGACCCATCAGGAAAGGTTCAAGCGATTGCTGTTTTGGCAACCGTTACGTCGGTAGTGGCCGCCATTGCCAACGTTGTGTTTGGCGCCTTATCAGACTTAACCAGGAGTCGAATGGGTAAACGTAAACCGTGGATTTTGTTTGGTTCACTTATCCAAAATGGGTTGATTGTGTTAGTGGCTAACCTGACCAGTATTTGGTCGATTGTGATTGTTTGGGGGATTGTTGCTGCTGCTGAAAATGCCGTGGCATCCTCAATGGTTGCTCAACAGGCCGATCGAATCGCCCCAAAATGGCGGGGAACTGTCTCAACATTTTGGGCATTGGGCTACACCGCTAATAACATTACCGGGATTATCGCGGCCCAATATTTAGGAAACGTTAAGCTAGGGATGTATGTTTTAGCCGGAATGGGAATGGTTCTTGGCATCTTGCATGTTCTGTTAACAAATGAAAAGAGCAACGTCAATGAACCAAGAGAACCATTCAACTGGAAAACCATCTGGGAACACTTTGCATTTCCAACAGCTGGTTCCCATGATTATTGGTTTGCCGTTGCTGGAAAGTTCTGCTCAAACATGGGTGGCATGTTAATTGGTACCTATCTACTGTACATTTTAACTGATTACATCAAAATGAATCAGGGTCAAGCTGGAAAAATGATGGCGATGTATTCAACAATCACCTTAATTGGTGGCTTGATCTTTAATGCGATTTCTGGACCGATTGCTGATAAAATGGGGCGCCTGAAGCTGCCGGTTGCTGTTTCCGTTGCAATTATGGGGATCGCCCAATTATTCCCATTCTTTGATGCGGCACCTTGGACGATTTACGTCTTTGCCATTGTCTCCTCAATTGCTTCAGGAATTTATGGTGCGGTTGATGGTGCGCTTAATTTGGCCGTCTTGCCAAACAAAGAAACCGCCGGTAAAGATATGGGATTCTTAAACCTTTCAAACACATTATCGCAAATTGCAGCTGCATGGGTTGCATCTGGAGTTGTGTTGACATTCGGTTATAAAGCAATTTTCCCGGCTGCGTTCTTACTATCGCTGGCTGGGGCGATCTTGACCTGGCGAATTAAAGCTGTCAGATAGATATTATCTTCTAGGACCTTCCTTAAAATTATCCAATCTAAGAGATGAACTGCGAGTAGTTCATTGACGTTATTAGAATAGGGGAATTAAGGCGGGTTCTAGTTTTTATTTTTAGGCAATCTATTTTTAATCAGACAAGGAGGCCGAAAATTGAATAATCCGAAGCTAAAAATTGATACGAGCCGTCATTTGGCAGCACTGGGAGATTTATATGGGATCTTTTTTGAAGATTTAAATCATGCTGCTGACGGTGGGCTATACCCTGAAATGATACAGAACCGCTCATTTGAGTTTTGCAAAGTTGATAATGCGACTTACAACGCGACGTTTGGCTGGTCGTTTGAAAATTCGCAGGCGTTTCATATTGGAGAAGATGACCCGCTGAACACTAAAAATCGACATTATCTGGATGTTAAGACCAATGAAGATGCGGCCGTTCTAATGAATGCCGGTTTTAATGATGGCCTTTTTCTCGAGAAGGGCAAGCAGTATCGATTTTCACTGTTTGCCAAGCCCCTTGATAATCACCTCAAGTTAAAGATCGCTATTTTGAATTCGAAAAATAAGCAAATTGTTGCACCTCAAGAAATCTTGATCGAAAGTAAACAGTGGTTAAAATATACCTTTTCAATGGAACCGACAAGTACGACTGATGATGGCATGATTAAAATCGAATTTCCACCCCATTGTCATGTTTTGGTGGACATGGTATCGCTATTTCCGGTTGAAACATTTAAGCAGCGGGCAAATGGGGTCAGAAAGGACCTAGCAGAAGCACTGAAGGCCCTCCACCCCAAGTTCATGCGCTTTCCAGGCGGCTGCTTGGTTCACGATGGGACACTAAACATTGACGCGAGAGATTCACTGTATCGCTGGAAAAATACCATTGGCCCGGTTGAACAACGACCGGCTCGTCGAAATAATTGGGGATACAACCAAACGCTGGGGTTAGGATTCTACGAGTATTTTCAGCTTTGTGAAGATATTGGTGCTAAACCACTGCCAGTTATGGCTGCTGGATATGACCCTCATCATCAGCGCAAAGCTCCCTTGGACCATTTAGATGAATGGGTCGATGATGCCCTTGATTTGATTGAATTTGCCAATGGCGCGCCAACCACGAAATGGGGCAAGGTTCGAGCTGATCTGGGTCATCCAAAACCGTTTCATCTTGAATACTTGGCCATTGGAAATGAGGAAGTTGGCGAAGGCTTCCGCGAACGTTATCCATACTTTCACAAGGCAATTAGGGCGAAATACCCAAGCATCAAACTGATCAATAGTTCGGGACCGTTTGCTGGTGGCGGTGAGTTTGAACTTGGTTGGGAATCGGCAAAGAAATACGGCTCCGATTTAGTTGATGAGCATTACTATGAAGCGCCCAACTGGTTCTTGGCCAACCAACATCGTTACGATGCTTACCCGAAAAAGGGGCCTCAAGTCTTTTTGGGGGAGTATGCCTCAAAAGACAATAAATGGTACAACGCAGTGGTGGAAGCCAGTTATATGCTTGGACTGGAACGAAATGCAGATAAGGTAGGGCTGGCATGTTACGCACCGCTTTTCTGTAACGTTAAGTACGCTAATTGGAAGCCGGATTTAATTTTCTTTGACGAAAAACAGGTGACCCCAAGTGTGAATTATTATGTCCAAAAGCTCTTCATGCACTATCAAGGGACTGAGAACGTTGATTACAAGTTAACGGGTACACCTGAAGCGAAGATGATTGATGATAAACCACTTAATGGTCAATTTGGGTTTGAAGCTGACCAAGCGGACATTGCAGTCACTAATATTGTTTACCAAGATGGGAATCAGCAACCACAACGGTTGGCAGACCAACATTTAACCGGCCGTAAGCGAATCTCCCTTAACAAAATGGTCAGCCAAAGTTATACGATCAGCTTTGATTTAACAAAGACTGGCGGGCGGCCTGATAAGGGTGGCCATTTATTCTTTGGTCATCAGAGTGACGGCAATGAAATGATGTGGATACTTGGTGGCTGGGCCAATGCGGATTCAATCATCAAACAAGTTTACAAGGGTAAGGATAGTGATTGGAATCAATTTAATTGGCATGTAGAGCAAAATCAAACCTATCATTGCCAAATTGAAGTTAATAATCGGCACATCAAAGTTTGGATTGATAATGTACCGATGAACGAGGTGGAGATTACGCCACTTATGGTCCAATCGATCTATACCAATGTTACGTATGACAAAAAGAGTGGCCGGTATTTCTTGAAAGTTGTTAATGTAGGCGATCATGACCTCAAACTTGAGGTTGACCATGACTTGTTTGCCGGCGGATCGATTAATCGGCTTCAAGGTGATCCTAAAGCCGAAAATCACTTGGGAGAAAGTAACCAAATCAAGCAAGTAAGCCAACCATTTCAGGGCGCAACCCTGACAGTACCAGCCTATTCAGTCAATGTGTTAAGCTCGCGATCATTTAAATAATCACAGATTGTTGAAAGTTCAAAGGAGCAAGACGGTTAATGAAATCAAAATTGAAGATTAGTAAAGCGTTACAAATTGCCCCAATCGATCCAAGACTTTGGGGGTCCTTTGTTGAGCAAGGGGGTCGTGCCGTGTACGAGGGCCTTTATCAACCGAATCACCCAACTGCGGACAGTGATGGCTTTCGTACTGATGTTATCAAGGCTGTCAAACAGCTGGGCGTCCCGCTCGTTCGGTTTCCAGGAGGGAATTATGTTTCTGGCTACAACTGGGAAGATGGGATTGGTCCTAAGCAAGCTCGTCCCGTTCGTGCGGAACTCGCTTGGAAAAGCTTAGATAACAACCAATTTGGGCTTCATGAGTTTATGAAATGGTGTGTAAAAGTGGGAACGCAACCTTATCTGGCAATTAACCTTGGGACGCGCGGTATCGATGAAGCTAGAAGATTAGTAGAGTACTGTAATTTTCCATATCAAACTGCATTAACTGATTTGAGAAAACAAAATGGTGCTGATAAGCCGTTTAACGTCAAACTTTGGGCATTGGGCAACGAAGTGGATGGCGATTGGCAAATTGGTCATAAAACGGCATACGAGTACGGACGACTGGCACATGAGACCGCAAAAGTTATTCATACTCTTGATCCGGATGCCGAATTAGTGGCTTGTGGCAGCTCAATGTATTCTAAAGATACGTTTGGGAAATGGGAAAATACCGTCCTTGACGCCTGCTATGACGATGTTGATTATTTGTCTATTCATCAATATTTTGGAAATTCAGATAATGATTTTGCTGAATTTCTGGGGAGTTCTGTGAAGCTGGAGCACTTCATCACCGATGAAATTGCGATTTGTGACTCGGCAAAGGCTCGAAAACGGAGTAACAAGACACTTAACATTGCATTTGATGAATGGAATGTTTGGTATCATTCCAGTGAAGCTGATAAGAAGCAGAAAAATTGGCAATATGCGCCACATTTATTAGAAGACCATTATAATTTTGAAGATGCCTTGTTGATTGGTAGCCTAGCGATTACCCTAATGAAACATGCTGACCGGGTGAAGATTGGTTGCTTAGCCCAGCTGGTAAACGTAATTGCCCCAATTATGACGAATACAACTGGAACCCCATCATTGTGGTATCAGTCAATATACTTTCCGTTTATGCAAGTTGCGCATTATGGCAAAGGAATTGCGTTAACCCCTGAAACTGAAGTGGCGAGTTATCCAAGTAAGAATGGGGATGTTTCTTATACGGACTCAATCGCAGTTTATAACCCAGATGCCCACGAAATGGTTATCTTTGTGGTTAATAAGTCAAAAAATCCAGTTGACTTTTCTGTTGAGGTCAAAGAATTTAAGCTAGGGAAGCTAAAAATGGCGACGCAGTTTGCAGGATATGATATTAAACAAACCAATGAGAACCAATCCATGAAATTGACTGACTTAAAGACTATTAATGTAACGGAAGCCGGGATCAATGCAACGTTGTCAGGACGGTCGTGGAATGTTATCCGAATTGAGGCAAGGTAGGCAAAAGAGGAGGCTTTCGATGATTAAGAATGTTAATTTTAATCAGATCACAATTGATGACGGCGATTTAATTAAACGACGTGATAACACCGTTAGGTACTTATTGACTTTAGATCCGGAACGGTTCTTATTTGAGTTCTATAAGGTGGCTGGCCTTAAACCGACGACCCAAGAAGGGTATGGCGGCTGGGAACGAAGCGATGATGTCAACTTCCGTGGCCACTTTTTTGGCCATTATCTGTCGGCACTAGCTCAAGGCTTATCGACTGTAAATGATGAACAACAAAGAAGCCAAATCCATCAATTGCTTTTAGAGTGTGTTTCTGGCCTTGAAAAAGTCCAAACAGCATATGCCAAGAAGCATCCGCAAAGTGCCGGCTACATTTCTGCGTTTAGGGAAGTTGCGCTGGATGAAGTCCAAGGGGATCCGGTTCCAGCTGCCGAGAAAGATAATGTCATTGTGCCCTGGTATAACTTACACAAAATTTTGGCTGGATTATTGAAGATCGCGGCAATAACCGCTTGGTATGATCGAGAGTTGGCAGCACGAGCCCAACGAGTGGCTGCCAAGTTTGGCGACTACGTTTACAATCGGATGATGAAATTGACAGACCCGCAGCAGATGCTCAAAACGGAATATGGTGGCATGAACGATGCGTTATATGAACTATTTAGCCTGACGCACAACCCGCATCATTTAAAGGCAGCCACTTATTTTGACGAAGTCACCCTGTTTGAACAGCTTGCAGAAAATCAAGATGTTCTCCCGGGACTACACGCGAACACCACGATTCCCAAGTTAATTGGGGCTTTACGGCGATATCAATTATTTAGTAATAATCCTGATGCCGATCAATTTTTATCAAAAGAAGCAATCAATGCCCTGCCGATGTATTTGAAAGCAGCCGCTAACTTCTTTGAAATCGTTACGAAACATCATAGTTATGTGATTGGCGGCAATAGCCAGTCAGAGCATTTTCATGATCCTGATAGTCAGTACCATGACGCTGAATTAGCGGATGGGGGTAAAACCTGTGAAACTTGTAATTCATACAATATGTTGAAGCTTGCTCGAGAACTATTTAGAACCACTGGCAAGCAAGGCTATCTGGATTATTATGAACGGACGTTTGTCAATGCGATACTAGGGTCACAAAACTTAGCAACGGGAATGACAACTTATTTTCAACCGATGGCAGCTGGGTATAACAAGGTCTTTAATCGGCCATACGATGATTTTTGGTGCTGCACCGGCACGGGCATCGAGAATCACACGAAATTATCTGATAGTTTGTACTATGGTGACGCCCATTCACTAGTGATTAGCTTATACTTCGCTAATCAATTGGCGCTGCCTGAACAGAATCTAAAGCTTGATTTGACGACGAATCAGTTACGCAACCACATTAAGGTCGTGCTGAATCCAATTTCTCCAAATAAGTCGGTTGGCCAGATCGACCAATTAAAGCTTCGAATTCCTACTTGGAGTCGTCAGACCAAGATTACCGTTAATGGACAACAAGTTCAGGCTAATGCTGATGGCTTTGCGTACCTAAAGAACGTTATGGCAGGTAGCAAAATAACGTTGCAGTTTAAAATGCAATTAGCAACGATCCCGGCTAGTGATAATGAACACTACATCGCCTTTAAGTACGGGCCATATGTACTTGCCGGGTTGTTAGGGACGTACCGGATAAAAGCTGATCGCCCGGATGGGATCTTAGTCAGAATTGCTGCGAAGGATCAAACTGCCGATTCGACGTTAACCACTGCGGACGATTGGACTCATTGGCAAAACAAGTTAGCTGATGAGCAACTTGAAGATACTAGCGGTAACACCACTTTAACGCTACCGGATACTGAAGAAAACCTCAAATTTGTGCCATACTACCAAGTTTATGATCAGCGTTATGGGGTTTACTTTCAATGGCAGCAAAAAGGCTCCGTTGAGGCAAAGATGCGAGCAAAACAAGTTGCTGCGGTTGAAAGTTTGCGAAAACGGACGGTGGCTGAATTAACTAACTTTGATAACAATAATGGTGAGTTCGAACATCACCTTGAACAAGCGAAGTCAGAGGTCGGCCCTTCGCGGAATCGACGTTACCGAGTCGCCCAACCTGGCGGTAAATTTAGTTACGAATTTGATATTCGAAACGCGCATCAATCGATGTATCTGGTCCTGACATTAAACCAGCAAGTTGATGAAGGCCGTCAACTGATATTAACCTTTAATGATCAGCCAGCCTCGGCAACGGTCATTGTCAATCATCCTCAGGCGCAACCAGTTGATGATCGGGGCTTTTATGAACTGAGGGTGCCAATTCCCACTGAAGTAACGCAAAAAGATAAGGTCAAATTAACCTTTACGGCCACAAAGGGAATGAGCCCACGACTTTATGGCATTCGATTCGAAAATAAAGAAGCATAGAAAACGGAGTGAAGCATAGATGGCAGCATATTTATTTGTTCATTTTAAAGAAAAACGTACCCCAGATGGCGAACAAGTCTATTTTGGAATTAGTAAAGATGGCTTTAAATGGTCACCGGTTAACGATGGCCAACCGGTGTTATGGAGCTATTTTGGTGACAAAGGGGTGCGGGATCTATCTATTAATCGAACCCAATCTGGTGAATATGTCATATTGGCAACTGACCTAAGCCTGGCATATGGCATGTTGAATCAATATCATCACTCTTGGGCTGAAATCTCAAAGAATGGCAGCCAACAATTAGTTCAATG
Organism: Lentilactobacillus fungorum; assembly: GCF_016860605.1. Lineage (GTDB taxonomy): Bacteria > Bacillota > Bacilli > Lactobacillales > Lactobacillaceae > Lentilactobacillus > Lentilactobacillus fungorum. The sequence continues at coordinate 30,106 of NZ_BNJR01000012.1, read as the reverse complement.
GCGGTCAAAGGATTTGATTCACTGGTCAAAGCAGGAAATGATTTCAATTCCAGGTGCGGAAAAGTTTGGCTGTCTTTGGGCGCCAGATGTCATTTTTGATCCAGCGCACCAGGATTACGTGGTTAACTGGTCTTCACCTTTAAAGCAAGAATCGGGCGATACGAAGGCAATTTATTACAGTCGAACCAAAGATTTCAAAACATATACTGAGGCGCAGCTGTTGTATCAAAAGCCGGATAGTTCCGTTATTGATTCTGCAATGTATGAAGAGAACGGTCAGTTCTATTTGTTTGTTAAAAGTGATAAGAATCCAGAGACCATTATATTGCTTCAAAGTGATCACGTAACCGGGCCATTTTCACGGGTGAACGCATTTGATGACAGTATGAAACAAATTGCGGCTGGCAAATACGAAGCACCGACTGCGTTTCAGCTGCCGGATGGTAAGTGGACCCTTTTTCTGGACTTTTATGGTACGGGCGCTGAAGGCCAAGGCTACGTGCCGTTTGTTGGCAGTTCGCTAGCTGCGGGTAAATTTGAGCGGAGTGACCAAGCATTCTCTTTCCCATATGGGTTTAAGCATGGCACGATTATTCAAATACCAGATGATGCCTATACACACCTGAATAATTATCGGAAAGCACCTTCTGAATATTGATATCGTCTGTAAATAAGTAATTTAGAGAGCACAATCATCGGTCAATACTTGATTACATTTTTAATAATACGAGGAGATTATATTATGTTAACTCATCGACATCGTGCTTTATTACGTGTATTAAGAGGGAGTCTATTTTTACTGTCACTTTTGACATTTGGGTGGATGACAGTTGAATTACCAAGAGCGGCGACTCAAGGAGCTTCGCAGAGCAATACTGTGACAACTACAACGAGCCAATCTTCCCAGTCAAGTACCACAGATTCTAATTTGGTTAATCAAGCAGCAAGTAAGCAGACTAATACCGTGGATAAGACAAACTTGGAAAAAGCATTGAATTCAGCAAAGGCTTTAACAGGTCACTTGTCCGACTATGCCACAATTAGTCAGACGTTGCTTAAAACCGCAATTAGCAACGGAGAAATCTTAGATAAAAGCACAAAGTTTTCTCAAACGGATATTGACCAACAAACAAAAGTTATTAATACCACCATCGATAAAATGGTCAAGAGAAATTATGATGCAAATAGATATGATTCCGTGCCTGTTGGGTATAATAATCAAAATCAGCTTGATACTGAAGGGGCCCCGATTCAAGCACACGGTGGAGGCGTGATTCAGACAACCGACCCTAGTAATGGACAGCCAATATACTATTGGGTTGGTGAGGATAAAAGTCACAACAATGCCTTCTTTAATGGGATTAACCTCTATTCTTCCAAAGATTTAAAAAACTGGACATACGTCAATACAATTTTAAAACCAGATGCCAATAATTCGGCTTTGTTTGATGTCATCATGGAACGGCCCAAGATTTTATACAATGCTAAAAATAAACAATTTGTTGTGTGGGCTCACTGGGAACGTCAGGGAAATTACTCGTCCAGTCAGGTGGCAGTGGCAACTAGTAGTCAGGCTGGTGGGGAATACCACTTTCTAGGCCATTGGCGCCCGGGGGCCGGAACAGACTCAAAGTATCGTAACTGGGGTGTCAAATTACTTAATTCTGATAGCAAAACTGATACCCAGACAACTGCGTTTTATGATGACGGCACAAAGCTAAATGACTATCAAAATGTTACCAAGGATACGGATAACTGGGGGACACCGTCGCGAGACTTTACCCTATTCCAAGATGGTAGTGATGCTTATATTATCTCGACCGAAAGTGGGACAACGATGCGGATTTATAAGCTGAATGCTGACTACACAGATGTTGATAAAACGGCAATGAAATCTTACGAACTGTTTACCAATGCCCGCCGGGAAGCACCAGCGGTTGTAAAAGCAGGCGATTACTATGTAATTGCGACTTCTCAACAATCTGGTTGGAGCCCTAATCAGGGACGTTACTCGTACACAAAGGATATTACTGATCCTAATGGATGGAAGGTAACGACAACTCAAAATAGTGCTGGTGAAGATATTAATACGCCGTTTGGGCTTTTAGGCGATAATTCTACGTATCATAGTCAGCCCACGAACATTTTAAAAGTTAATCAAAATGGACAGACAAACTATATTTATATGGGTGATTCGTGGCTGCCGTCGACAATTGGCGAATCAGGGTATATTTGGTTGCCACTAAAGATCAGCGGATTAGAAGGCAATAGTCCTCAGGTTTCAATGGATTATACACCAGATTGGTCGATTGACACGCTATCAGGAAAGTTGGATGTACCAAATTATCCTTTATTGTCGAAGAATAAACCGGCAACAAGCAAAGGGGGAAAACGGTGTTGAAAATGCGGTTGATGGAGATGCATCCAATACGTACTTCCAACCGCAGCAAGTGCCGTATACTTATACAATTGATCTGCAAAAATCACAACCGCTGAGCAGGGTGGACCTTAGTTTCAGGTTAACGAATGGTTCTGAAACATATAATCAATATACTATTGAGACCAGTAATGACAACCAGAATTGGGTTAAGCAAGTTGATGAAACCGGTAATAACACGCTTGTCGGCTTTTTGAGTCACAAACTCACTGGGAATGCCAGGTACGTTCGACTTTCTGTTAACAAAACGATCAAAGAAAAGGATCATCAAGAAGCTGATTGGGCTGCTGGGTTAGTTGAAATGTCTGTATATGGTCCAAAGATCAGCTCGCCGATCGACAATAATACTGGCACAGATACCAATTCATCAACTTCAAGTTCAACCAGTTCAAGCGCAACCACGCCTTCATCAACTAGCCAGTCAGGTGCTACTTCAACTTCACAAGAACCATCAACTAGCCAGATTGGTAAAGCAGTCTACGCTACCCAGAAGATCTACATGTACAAGAACCCAACGTTCAAGAAGTCAGAACGGGTTGCTTCATTTGCTAAGAAGCCTCGTCTCAACCGACCAATGTTCGTGGTTACGGGTACCGCTAAGTCTTCAAATGGGGTCGCTCGTTACAAGGTACGTAATGTTGAAACGAACAAGACGGGTTACATTACTGCGAATGCCAACTTTGTAAGCAACGTCTACTATGCCAGCGTTCCTGCATCTAAGACCGTCACAGTGATTGCTGCTAAGGGAGTCAACGCCTACAAGACGGTTGGCTTGACTGGCAAGGCAAAGCACTACAAGCAAGGAACTGTCTTGAAGGTGACTGGCATTGAGAAGCACAACTTAACCACTCGCTTCAAGTTATCAAATGGTCGCTACATTACGGCTAATAAGAAGCTCATTATCGGCGGTAAGGCTGCGCAAGCTACGAAGGTTAAGACTAAGAAAGCCATCAAGGTTTACTCAGATGCTAACCTGACGCATGCTAAGAAGACTATCAAGAAGGGTAAGACGATCTCTGTTAAGGGATATGCTTACTCAAGAGCAACTTCAACTAAGAACTTTGGAACTAAACGTTACCAAGTAAGTGGTGGCTACATTACCGCTAACAGCAAGTACGTTTCAGTTGTAAAGACGACTAGATAAAGCGTCGCTCTAATAAGTTGCATAACAAAGTTAGTCGGATTATCAGTTAAACGCAAAAGAATCGTCAGGAGTGGCGACTCTTTTGCGTTTAAGACTAAAATTCGATTGTGAGGTTGCGGATCGGAACGGTTAACCGACGAGTTTGATTAATAAATGTCTATTTGTATGTGAACGAAAAAGATAAGTCGGTTTTAAAAAATTATTTTAAAGCTATTTAGAAAAAATGGTCAAATCAATCTATCTTTTGCACTAAATCCTGCAATTGTTACTTTTTGCCACCAATTATATAACGGGCAGTTACTTTCTAACACCAAATGTACTTTTGATGACATTGAAATCGCTTTCTGACAACTTTAACATTAACAATGTGCACAGGATACAAGAATCAATTGATTTTTCAAAAGACCGTTTTTAGCAAGCCTGTTCAAACAGACAAGCTTTGTGAAAGACAATGAGAAGGGATGAAATAATGACACAAGAATTCAGAAAATTCGCAGAAGTTCCTCCAAAAGGCTGGAACAGTTGGGACGGCTATGGTGCTTCGGTACGCGAGGAAGAAATTAAGCGCAATGCTGACTATATGAGCAAGCACTTAAAGCAATACGGGTGGCAATATATAACCGTTGATATTCAATGGTATGAGCCGACCGCTAATTCATCAAAATATCATAATTTTGCTCCGTTAGTAATGGATGACTACTCACGGCTGCTACCGGATCCTAAGCGATTTCCTTCGGCTGCCGATGGTAACGGTTTCAAACCGTTAGCCGATTATATTCATGGATTAGGACTAAAGTTTGGCATTCACATTATGCGGGGCATCCCTCGCCAAGCGGTTCATGGCAACACCCCCATTAAGGGGACTGACAAAACCGCTAAGGACATCGCCCTTAACAATATTTGTCCTTGGAATTCAGACATGTACGGCGTTAATGTCGACATGCCGGAAGGTCAAGGCTACTATGATTCACTCATGGCATTGTATGCTTCTTGGGGAGTTGACTTTATTAAATGTGATGATATTGCCAACTCGGTTATTTATAATGGCACCTTGAAGAAGGAAGTCGAAGCTTTGAGAAAAGCAATCGATAAAACTGGTCGCTCGATGGTCTTGTCATTGTCACCTGGACCAGCTCCCGTTGAAAACGGCGCTTTCTTCCAGCGAACGGCTAATATGTGGCGGATTACCAATGACTTCTGGGATGAGTGGTCACTATTACTGAACATGTTTGATCGGGCAGAAAAGTGGTCGGCAATGTCTCGTCCAGGCAACTGGCCGGATTGCGATATGTTGCCACTTGGCCACATTGGTATTCGTTCAGTGGATGGCCCTGGCGGCAATCGGCAAACCCGGTTCACCAAGCCAGAACAAAAGACCATGATGACATTATGGTCAATGATGCAATCTCCATTAATCATGGGTGGTGAATTACCGGACAATGATGAGTGGACCACCAGTTTATTGACTAACAAAGAATTGTTAGATTTGGATGATCACGTGGTTGAAAAGTATCAAACTCATCGCGATGAGAACAAGATTACTTGGTATGCGGCAACGGCTGATCATCAATATTATGCAGTGTTTAATATCTCTGCTGGTGACTTGCAGTTATCAGGCGCTGACCTTTCTGGATTAGAGATTCCATTGAACGGCCACGACGTTTGGCAGGACCAAGATGTTTCAATGGCTAAAGCCGATTCAATCACGATTAAGTCACATGATGTTTATCTGTTGAAAGTCTAATCAATTTTTTAAAGGGGATCACATATATGGATGAAAAAACAGCTATGGAAGTTAAATCCGAAAAATTTCCGGCTGGTTCGACTAAGAAGAAAGTTGGCTTTCTTGAGCGATTGAGTTACGCCAACCTAGACTTGTCTGGTCAACTGGTTGCAACGGCTGTTAATAGTTATTTAATGTACTTCTTTACCGATGTGCAATGATTTCAGCGATAGCTACGGGACCATTTTGCTGGTTACCCGGGTGATTGATGCCGTGGTAGCACCAATTTGAGCACTTTTGAGTTGTCTAAGACGCATGCATAAAAATTTGATAATCGGTTAATCTTAAAACAAACTGGCAAAATGGGATCCGGAGATTTAACCCGGATCCCATTTTGGGTTGAAAGACTTAAAAAGGTTTAAGCCCTCCTATGAGAAATAGGGTGCTTGATAACCTTTATAGCTATATTTAAAGCAGGCAAGTTATTTTTTTACTGTTACGCTTGCTCATCAAATGATGGTCAATAAATAGCAAGTCAATAATTACGATAATGATAATCATAATTAATATGTTCATATGACCCCTTCGTCGTTTCATAGCTTCTCTTCCCTTTTTTGTCCAAGGTGATAACAGAATTATGATTCAAATCGCTGCTTATAATTAGGCGTGTCCTTAGTAATGGGCACTTCCGGATCGAAATTACTACTGTCCAGGAACTTCTTTGTATAGGCCCGTCGAAACTCAGATGGCGTGAGATTGATGTTTTCTTTAAAGGCCTTCATGAACCGTTTTTCATCCGAATAAAAAGCCATGCTGGCAATTTGTTTAATCGGCAAGTTTGTCCTTAGTAGTAATTCCTTAGCTTGTTGAAGTTTTAACTGATTGATGTATTGAATGACGGTCTGGTTTGTCTGTTGTTTGAAAATTCGAACTAAGTAGTGGGGGTTTAAGGCAAACGCATCGGCAACGTTACTGACTTTGAGCTTCTCGCTTAGATTAGCGCGGATCCATTCTTTAATGCTATCGATGCGAGCAGCTTCTTTGGATATTGGCAAATCAACAACCATTTTGAAATACTCCTCGGACAATTCAATGATTAAAGTGGTCAACAGGTAGTCAGTTGCCATGGAGGTAAAGTAGTTGTTTTTGGCGACGTCAAGAATTTGATTAGCGAGAATAAAGACTTTTTCAACATTGGGCAACTTGAACTGAAGGGGCAGAACGGCCTGATTTTTCTTAAATAATGATTCAACCATTTTGGGGCTATTGCCATCAATGGCTAACGTCTTCATGCCATTAGGCTTTGTGAAAAAATGAAACCAGAAATACTGGGTATGTTCGGGGGAATCTTGGTAGCCGTGAAGGTTGTGAAAGGGAGGCAAAGCAAAAGCTTCATTTTCATGAATGGTGTATAAACTGTCATCAACCTGGAGATGAATAATACCCTTAATCATGATGATAATCTCAAAATTGCCGTTATGGTACATGTGCTTATGCCGCCAGTGTTTGCCAGCCGTGAATTTTCCTGAGGAAATGTGCAAGACGGGTTCGCTAATGTCAAAGCATGTGATTGATCTCATAAAATAAGACTCCTTTCCAATTTGATAGTAGGCATCATATTGTCAATATGATAAAAGAACACCTAATATACTAAATTCCAGTTACAAAATCACACCTATTCTGTACAGTACACCATTCAATCAGAAAGTGGAACCGATTACAGAATATCTGTGATCTTTTTAAAGGGTGCTCGGCAAAAAGTGTTTTTCAATGTTCGCTATGTTTCTTGATAAGCGTTGTTGAGACTTTAATAATAATTTATCAAAACAACGGGTTCACTAGAAAGGATAATTCTTATGCCAACTTTTAACGTTACTACCCAATCAGCTCACTGCAGATGCCGTTTTTTGACTCAAAAAGTCGCGTTGGTTGATGAAGACGCTGATCGTTAATTTTGAAGAGCCAATTGAGGACTCTACTATATAAAGATAAAGAAGCATCTTCGTTAATTCCCAGCAGTTCTCAGGTACCGAATTTTTATCATGATTTCAAGAATTGCTGTCGGACTTTCAGAATTACTTTCTGATAGCCAAACTTTGAAAAAACAAGTTAACGATAACCGTTTAAATGATTATTTTATAAATTCCAAGTGATATTTGTTAAATAATGATCAGCAAAAACGACCAAATAATTTTTAATCAAGATAGCGTTTACACTTCCGGCACTTCTTTGATGCTGATAAATCAGCTTTTTAACGCTCAATTTTCTTAAATTATTTAAAGATAAAAACTAATGGTCAAATTATAAAAGTATTGTTAGTTTCTTGATTCCGCTGGTGACGGCTTAATAGATATAATTACAACCTGTAAGCGATTGCATAAGTGGCAAACGTTTTATTTGATTGATAGCGTTTTACATATGCATGGGTGGGGTTGCTTGACCTAATTGTCTAAAGAGGTGATTTAAGTTACTTAGTGAAATGCTTGAGGAAAGTTAATTGTTTTTAATAAAGCTATATATTGAGGAAGTGTTCAAATGAAGAAAGGTTCTATTATTGGGTTAAGCACAGCGGTCTTAGCCACGCTACTTTTATATGCTAATCCTAGTGCCAGTAATCACCGTGTGCTAGCGGATTCCAGTACGTCAGTACGCCAAAGCACACAAACTAATAGTCATACACAAAGTTTGCCGCAAAATGATTTAAATAACGTGATCAATCAACAGAACAGTTCAGATACGCAAGCAAACAAGGTAAATGATAAACAAGCTGCCAAGACGAACAAGGTATCAGTTGCGGATGATCAAATCACGACTGCAGGAACGGTGACGCCAACACCAACTGCAAATGGTGGTTACGAACTTTCTAACGATACTTTTAAGGTAGATATCGATAAAAATGGTACAATTCAGGGGTTGTACTTGCAAGACGATGCTTATAATACCAACTATGTGTTAAATGCAAAAGATAATCCGGCCCAGAATAATTCTGCTCATAAATGGGTTGGTGATTTGATGTTCCAAACTAAGCCAACTCAAGCCAGTGGCGCCGGAGATGTTTGGCAAAAAGAGTATACGAATTATTCTGATGCGACTCGAAAAATCACGATTAACAATAATCGAGTAGTCGTCACTTATACACCAGGAAAAGCGGTAAATGGTTTTACAAATCTTGCTGTTACAGAAACTTACTATATTGATAATGATAATAATCTAAAGTGGGATATTACCGTTAAAAACGATGCCGATCATTCACTTGATGTAGGGGATCTTGGTGTTCCCTTACCATTCAAAGAATATTGGGGTTATAACAGTAATGATAAGACGGTTAAAGCCTACCAGGAAAGTGTTTTATTTCACAGCTTTGTTGGCCAAAACTCATCTTATATCTATGCTAACCGGCCTAGCGGGATTGGCAACTTTTTGGTGATGACCCCAGATGCCAGCACGGATACCGGCTTTGAATATCAAGATCACTGGACTTGGGGATCACATTCTGGCGATGAGGCCGCTTGGGACGTTGGCAGCGGTAGTTGGGATAATGGGTTGAATGTTTACTACATTCATTCTAAGGCGATCCAAAGTGGTAACCGTGGCTACTTGCCAAATACTGATTTAACATTAAATCCAGGGGCGTCTAAGACTTATTCATTTAAGTTCGATAGTGCCGGTATTAAGAATTCAACAAGTAACAATTCAACAAGTAACCCTACCAATTCTAAGCAAACAGTTGATGGGAGTGCAAATGATCATTCGGCTAGCGCAGAAAACGCAAGTGGTGTAGGCGACATGACTAACACCAAGTTTGAAAGCCAGTTAAAGTCCGTTCTTTACAAGAATGACATTATGGATGCGGTTTCAGTTCCTGGCATGGTTATTCCTAAGAAGGATAATGGGGATGCTAGCGGTAAGCTTTATTTACACACTAAGCTTCCGACAAGCGCTATTAGCTTTGATTTTCAAAATCAGACGAATGATTATGTGTCCCAACGCAATAATGCCAATAATGATACGAATGCTAACCTTGGATCAGACCAGCAGGGAAGCGTTAATTTTGATAAGACCGTTGTAAAGGACGGCGAACAGTACCATGTTTACAATATTGATTTCCACTCACTAGGTAGAAATAACGTGATCGTTAAATACACTTTAAATGGTCAAAGTAAACAAACGACTCTGCAGTACTATGTAATTGAAAATCCAGAAAAAGCGCTGGATCAACACGCAAACTTTATGCTGAAAACTCAATGGAATGATTCCAGCAAGTTCTATAACAAAGAATTTGATGATTGGGACTTTAATACGAAAGCCAAGCGAGGAAACTTTAACGGGCCAGACTGGAACAGCCTTGGCTGGGGAGATGATTGGGGACTAACGCACGGATTATTCTTAGCAGCTCAAAATGCCCAAACACCAAACAAAGATCAAGTTCAAGCGGTTGATGATTATGTGAATACAACGCTTTGGAACGGCTTAATGAAGAATCATCATAACGATTACAAAGTTCCGGATTGGCTTGATGAAAAAGCTACCGGCGACAAGGATACAGATAATTATGCTTGGCGAGGATTTGCATATCCGCACGTTTACAACACGTTTTATGAGATGTACCGAATTGAACATAATTATCCTAACTTAATTAACTATCAAGAAAGTGCCAAAGATTATCTGTTAAAAGCGTACAACATCATGAAAGCGCTTTATAGTTCAGATGTTAGTTATAATATGGACGGTCTTGAGGGCGAGTCAACTGCTACCGGAATTATCAATGCGCTTAAAGAGAACGGCTTAAACAATGAAGCTAATACACTTCAGAGTTTTATGAAGAAAAAATACGATAATTTTGCTAAGGATCCATATCCGTATACCTCTGAATATCCATACGATAATACGGGTGAAGAGGCTGTCTACATGTTAGGCGATATGTATGATAACCAGCATATGATGCAAATGGTTGACATGAAAACCCGCGCTTGTCGTGGTGTTCAACCAGTTTGGTATTTGTATGATGACCCAGTTACCATCAACGGGGAAAATTGGTGGCAATTCCAATACACGGCCTCGCTTGCTGATACGGCAATGGATAATTGGCTAAGAGAACAGAACAACGGTTTAAGTTCTGATCAAGTTGGTTTGGCTGAACGGGCTAACTATGGTGCCAAGCTAGCCAACCTAACTCATATTAACAGCGGTCAAATTGATGGCGATCCAGCCAATTTAGGTGCCGTTTCTTGGACCTATCAAGCTGAACTTGGAAGCTCAACTCAAGCCCTGTATGGTGTTGGAACTGGAAAACTTCATAATGGCTGGCGATCACTGTCTGGTGAAGCTGATTTGTCAGTCTTTGGGGCATTACAAGTGCTTTCTGCCGATGTTGTCAATGATCCAGTTTTTGGTTTGACTGGCTATGGCGCTGATGTTCAAGACAACGGTGACAGTTATGACATCAAACCTGAAGATGGGCTAAGAACCCGCTTGAATTTACTTGACCAAAAACTTGCCTATACGTTTGATGGTGATAAATATACCCATGCCAATGTTGTCAAAGATGGCAGTTCTGCGACTTTCGATTTTGAAAATATGTCCAAACAGCCACACAAAGCTCACCTCAGTATTTATAACGGTAATGGGTTCCAGGAAAAGTATGATGTGATGTATGATGGCAAGACGGTTTCAAAAGTTGATGGCAATGGACAGAGAAATGTAACGTTGGATATTCCGGTTAATGGATCAAATGGCCAGATTCAGATTGTTAAAGCAAGTAAAAATAATCATTCAACAACTAACAATGACCAGCCAACTGGGACAATTTCTCACCCTACTGATCAAACGACCGCTAATTCGTCATCTACTAGTGAGCCTGCTAAACCACAAGAGCAACCGGATTCAGCTTCAAAGCCTGCTATTAAGGTAGGGACAGTTGTTTATGCCACTAAGAAAATTGGTTTATACAAACAGGCAACCTTTGATAAGGCACAACGGCCAGCAGTTTATCCAAAGCAAAACCGAACTCGTCGCCCAATGTTTGTCGTGACGGATTACGCAAAGTCTACGAACGGGACTTTACGCTATAAAGTTCGTGACATTAACTATGGCACGAAGACTGCTGGTAAAGTGGGCTATATTACGGCGAACGCTCAGTACGTTGTCAAAGCGTATAACACTGTTTTGCCAAAAAGTAAGCGAGTAATGGTTATTTCTAATAAAGGTGTGAATGCCTACCGAAATGTAAGTTTGACTAAAAAGGCTAAACATTACAAGAAAGGCGCTATTCTTAAAGTTAAAAAGATTAGCCAACATAATCAGACAACTAGATATGAGTTAACGAACGGTTACTTTATAACAGCTAATAAAAAGCTGATTATTAATAAGTGATTAAAATTGTGACCTAACTTAAGATAATAACAATCCACCTAAGATTCAAATGCCGATTAGCGTTTGAATCTCAGGTGGATTGTTTAGTTAAAATTGGATTAATTTAATTGAGTTCCAGTTGCCGACTCTGTACTGTCCGGCTTTAAGCTCATGTACTTTTTCCGATATTCTGACGGTGATACGCCATAGTACTTTTTGAATGCGGTGGAAAAGTAATAGACATTTTGATACCCCACCGTCAATGCAATCTTGCTTACTTGATCTGTTGTTAGCAGCAGGTATTTGGTGGCTTCGTTTAAGCGATACTTATTCAATAACATGTTTGGGGTTAAACCAAAAGCCTTCTTCATATAAATTGAAATGGAATTTGGATGAATGTGGAACAGCTTACCTAGCTGCTCGTAAGTAATTTTTTCATCGTAATGATCTTCAATGTATCGTTGAATTTGGTTAGCGATGACAGTGGTTGAGGATTCTTCACGGGTTTGCATCTGAATTTGGCGTAATAAATCGGTGAAGAGCTGCTCAGCCTTCCAGAATTCGATGGTATTTTGATTGATGTCGGCATGGCTTTCGCTTGATCGCCGGCTATTTGCAAAGATCTTTCTAATGATTGAAATGACTGAGTCCATGTCGGTGACAACCTGTTGCTTTTTGATAAACATCGTAATGGGTGATGTGTAGTAATGGATTGATGGTACTGAGATGGTAGGTGAGACTTGCTGGGGCTGGTCGGCCTGAACGTAGCCACCGGTGGCTGTGAAGTGAACCCAGTAGTATTCAGTCGTTTCTTCCATTGGCTTCCAAGAATAATGGTGATGATGTGGCTGCAAGATAAACATTTCGTTGGGGCCAACAGTGTACTTTTGGTCGTCTTCAGCGATAAATAAGTGTCCTCGCTTCATAAACATCATCACAAAAAATTGAAAGTTCTTCCGGTTGGGATGCCGTTCGCCAGGTTGAAAAATGACGTGACCACTTTGAATGTATGTTGGTGTCGGCAGACAGGAAATAGAGATAAATTGTTTAGCCATGAAAAACCTCCTAATGTAAGTGAGCGAAGCAAAGCGCTTAGAAGCTGGAGCCTAAGGTTACCCGGCCGGAAATCCCGGGCCTGGATTTTTGGACGGGTAGCCTTAGGTGCAAGCTTCTGCTTTGCGTAGCTGTCCTAAAAACAAGTGAGCGGAGCCAGGCGCTTAGAAAGCGGAATATAAGTCTCCTCTAACAGAAATCCCCGGGCCTGGGATTTTTGTTAGAGGTGCTTATATGGAGCTTTCTGCCTGGCACAGCTGTCCTAAGAAAAGTGAGCGAAGCAAAGCACTTAGGGATCGGAGTGTAAGGCTCCTTTGCGAGAAATTCCCGGGCTTGGAATTTTTCGCAAAGGTGCTTACACGCAGATCCCTGCTTTGCGTAGCTGTCCTAAAGCTGAACAGTAAGCTCAACCCTAAAAAATAGTCATAAGCGAAAGATTAAAAATGGATTATTATAAAAGCTTGTTTTGATATCATAAAAATATAATAAATAAATAGAATTGTCAACCATCACTTTTAATTTTGTGATTTTTGATATTCGCTTACAATGCTGATAAATAGGCGATTTTGTTTTATGGCTTAGCAAGCAAACGGTTACAGGCCATCATGTGAAATAGTATAAAACGTTATTTTAATAATGGATTCTAACTTAATAGAATTTATCTTATTCTATTAACCGTAAGCGATTACAGGATAATCAATTCATTGAACCGCCCATTAAAGGAAATGAGCAGAAGGGACGTATTAAAAATGAAACCGGTATCATATTACGATCTTAAATACTTACCAGGTTCGACTTTAAAAGAGAAGTTTGAACGCAATCTTAACTGGATGTTATCACTCACGCCAGATCAACTTTTATATAATTACCGCATTAATGCGGGATTGGATACTAAAGGTGCAAAGCCATTAACGGTTTGGGAGTCACCCGATTGGTTCTTTAGGGGTCATTTCACTGGGCATTATCTTTCCGGTGCTTCTAGAAGTTACGTTGAGCTTAATAACATGGAAGATACTAAAGAAGCTAACGAACTAAAGGATCGAGTTGACCAAATCATTGCTGGCCTAGAAGAATGCCAACAAAAGTTTGATACCTTTGAAGAATTTCCGGGGTACTTGGCCGCAGAGCCGTCTAAACGGTTTGACGATGTTGAAAAGCTTCGGTTTAACGGTAATCATTACGTACCATATTACGCTGTGCAAAAATTAATGGATGGCTTAATGGATGCTTATGAATTTACTGGTAACCAAACCGCTCTTGAACTAACCATGAACATGACGCACTACTTTGAAAAGCGGATGGCAAGACTTTCTCCTGAGCGCATTAACGCCATGATTGACACTCGTTGGTACCAGGGAAAAGGCCAGTATGTTTACCACCAAGAATTTGGTGCCATGCATCGGACGTTATTAAGGCTTTACGAACTCACTGATAAAAAGCAGCAGGATATTTTTGATTTAGCTGAGAAATTTGACCGTAAGTGGTTCCGCGACATGTTGATTAATAATGATGATGAATTAGGTTATTATTCTTGCCATTCAAACACCGAATTAGTTTGTGCCGAAGGGATGCTGGAATATTACCACGTCACTGGCGATGAGAAGTATAAGCAAGGCGTTGTCAATTTCATGGACTGGATGCACGATGGCCACGAATTACCAACGAAAGGCATTTCAGGCCGTTCAGCTTATCCAGCCCCTGCTGATTATGGCTCAGAGTTGTTTGATTACCCAGAAATGTTCTACAAGCATTTGTCTAAATTAAACGGTGAAAGCTGCTGCAGCCATGACTTGAATTTCCTAAGTTCAGAATTATTTGCTGACACTAAGGACGTTACCTTAATGGACGACTATGAAGTTCGGTTTATTAACGCCATCATGGCTCAGCAAAACAATGATAGCGCTATCGCTGAATATCTCTATAACTTAAGTGTTGCACCAAATTCCATTAAAGAATATAGCCATACTGGCTTTTGGTGCTGCACAGGTAGTGGGACGGAACGTCACTCAACCTTAGTAGATGGCATTTATTACACGGATAATGATGATGTTTATGTTACTCAATACTTTGACTCGATTCTTGATTTGAAGAATCAAGGCCTTACGATCACTCAGGATGCACATTATCCAGAGCAACATTTTGCCCACCTAACGGTTAAATCTGAAACCTCAAAGGTCTTTACAGTTTATCTTCGAGTACCAAAGTGGAGTGCCCACACAACCATCACAGTTGATGGCAAAGCAATTAGTGATCAACCTAAAAATGGTTTTGTCGCCCTTACTCAAAAGTGGGGTAAGCAGACCGAAATCACCGTTAACTTTGATTTCCAACTTCGCTACCAAACATTGGCCGATCGCTTTAATCGAGTGGCCATTTACTACGGCCCAATCTTATTAGCCGCTGAAACTAAAGACCTACCAGCTTCAGAAAAGCCAGCTAAGGAGTACCTTAAAGATCTTCAAAAGGTTGAAGGTAAAAATGAATTCCGACTTGCCGGAACTGACATCATCTTTAAGTCATTACCAGCAATTCCAGGCAACACGCCTTACAACGTTTACGTTAAAGTGCCGGATGAAAAGGTTGCCACCGTTGTGGATACTCAAAACGACAGTGACAAGCCAGTTAATGAAGAACGCGAATGGACGCTAGCAGTTGACCCAGAGAAGAAGAACTACTTAAAGATTACGTATGATCGACTTGATGGTGACATTTATAGTTTCCAAATTGAAGATGACAACAAAGTCCTCTTTACCCAGACGATGAAGAGCGAAGAATGGCCAGAAGATTCTTATTATATTTATCCACTACCACTGGATGCCACCAAGGGTAAGAACAAACTTAACATTAAGATCAAACCATTGGATTATGAAGGCTTGAACTTTGATATCGCTAATATCGACAAGATTGAAACAATGGTTGCCAATAAATAATTAATAGATGCCAGGAGGGGATTACAAATGAAGTCGGACTTTCTGACGGTTTCACAAAATGCACGCGGCGCAATTACCAGCTTGAAGTTTAAGGCTGATCAATCAAAGATGAATTGGGTGGTTGACCCTGATTATCTCAAGTCGCTTGGATATGATGATTTGGATAAGCTCTTCGGCGAATTCAATATCACGATTGATGGCGTTAAACATCGAAGCATTGACCAAATTCCGGAAGTCACTGGTGACGATAAACACAGCACAGTTTTCTTCCAAGTTGGAAATCTGACTTTAGTTCAGAAGTTTGAATTAGTTGAAGATTCATTAAGATGGCAATTTTCGGTTAAAAATGACAGTGCCAGCGATGTTACAATTCAAAATTTGGGTGTTTGGGTCAGCTTGGCCTATGTCATGTTTAGAGATAAGGACGTTCACCGGAATGCGAACCAGTCAACTGCCGTTTTCCCACAGATTTCAAAGAACTACACGAAGCTGGCTGCGGTTCGCCGCGACAATACCCAACCCAACCTAGGGCTTTATCAAACGAGTGGGCAGGTGTTATCGGTTGGCACGTTTAACGATTATACAAATCGTTTCTTTGAAAACGTCTCGCCGTCATTGGATGGCATGCTGTTCCATGAAATTGTGCTGGCTGGTGGCTACGACGATGGGCGTAGATCTCACCATGATTGGATTTATCCCCAAGATCAATTAGTACTCAAAGCAGTGGAAACCAAGCACTGGGAATTTTATCTTAAGCCGTTTACCACACAAAAGGATTTTTACGACATTGCCACAAATGATTATGGCCATCCCCGGTTTGAATTCGAACCGATGATTTCACAAGGCGCTGATCAGATTTTTACCATCAAATTGGCAAAGGGTCAAGAACTGCAAAAGATTACGGTTCGTTACAAGTCAGGTGACCAACTTGTCGATCAAGACATGACTGATCAATTAAAGGACGACCGATTGGTTTATCAGCCACAAGGCTTAGGCGAACATCAAGTTATTTTAACGTTTGCGGATGGCACGATGGATATGGGTGTTTTCAACGTCATGAGTTCAATTAATGAGCTGTTGCGTAATCGCGCCAACTACGTCTCGCAGCATTCATATGCCGGTAAAGATGGCAAGGTGCCATATAGCTTTGGCCCTGTTTCTAATCAGGGTGAATCAATTGGTAAGATGACCTTCGTTTTGCAGGAATGCTTGTTAGACGACAAGGTTGAAGACGCCGACAAACAAATTGCTCAAGTCGAAGAAAGTGCCGTTAAGTACGTTCGGCCAAAGTGGTTTGTGAATGGTGATTTTCGAAAACCAGCTAAGTTATACGGCGATTTCTACCGACTGATGGATCTTGAATATATCGCCCACATGTTCTACTTACTGTCGAAATGCCCAGCTTCTTCATTGAAGCTCAACACCCCAAATGATTACTTGTCATGGGCTGCGCAAATATTTGACGTTCGGGTTAACCCTGACCTAAACGATAATGAACGAGGCAAAACGGAAGCGCAAATGCTTGGGACCTATGGTTTGTATATTGAAGATTTGTTGGCTGATTTAAAGAAGCACGGTCTTGACAAGGAATATTCAGAAATTTCTCGATCCTGGCAAAATGTAACTGATCGCTTGGCCAAGACTAGCTCATCTTTGACAGCGGCAATGACGGAACATTTCTTTGATAATGCTGGCTTTGGCCCAGCCGCCAGTGCCTTGGCGCTTACCGGAAACGATGAGGCTGCTAAGACATACGGCGAATTGTTGAAAGCCAATATTGGCTATAGCAATGATTTCCGTTCCCAAAATCCTGACCGTTGGTGGGAAGCCTTATCATACATGATTCATGCGTTATGGGGTGGCTTAACGGCTGCCTCCGCCCAGATTACCGGTGAAAAGCTAGCTGATCCAGAGCTAGTAGAAGCCGCTTATCGAGCAACCGGCGCAGTCCTTTATATGTATGATTCGAATGCGACGGCAACTGACCGGATGTTAAAACCAGGTGAAGCCGCTTCAACGTATAGTATCGCTGGCCCAAACATTAACCGACCGGACTTGTCCAGAAACCGGTTTGGCCAATCAATCTTTGCATCTGACGGTGGGATTTTTGCCCGCTTATTCCCAGACGGTTATACGGGAGAAGATGATTGGGACATGGGTGAAGAACTCGTTGCATTCTTAAACGGGTTTGGCCAAAAAACTTATATTTACACCGACAAGAACAAGGGCTTAACGGCGATTAACGGCCGGGTTAAACAGCTTGCCGATGGTCAATACGAAATTCAAAGCTTTGCACCTTATATCAATGAATATATTGATCTGGATTCAAAGCAACTCTTTGAGAATTCGCATAACGTTGTCGAATTTAATTCGATCACTAAAACGCTTCGATAAGTAAGTCAAGATTGCACTTAGGGAGGTGATGATTGGTTCCACCTTGTTCTGCTATTATCATGATTTTATAAAAGGAGATAGTCAAAATGGAAAAAAGTGCTACAGGTTCTGTAAGCACCGGCAAAGATAATGCCAACGTAAAACTATCAGTTTGGGAAAAAACAGCTTATTCCTTCACTGATATGGCCGGTAACTTACTATACGTTACGATTTCAAGTTATATTCTATATTTCTATACTGATGTGTTTGGCTTAACTGCCGCAGGTGCCGGCTTGATTTTGCTGGTTGCCCGATTCTTCGATGCGATCAGTGCGCCAGTTTGGGGGTCAATTGTTGACCACACTCATACTAAATGGGGGCAAAGTCGCCCGTACTTCCTTTGGTTGGCTATTCCATTTGCCGTTGCAACTTTCTTAGCCTTCACCGCACCAAACCTGCATGGAACTGCTAAGTTATGGTATGCTGGGTTTACTTACATTCTAGCTGCCGGAGTTGTTTATACCGGGATTCAAACACCAATTACTGCTATTTTACCTAGTTTGACAACTAATGGTCAGGAACGAATGAACGCCAATTCGTTTAGAATGGTTGGTGGTTCCCTTGGATCATTTATCACGAGCACATTTGCTTTGCCTCTAGTTGCTTTTATGGGTAAAGGCGATGATAAGGTTGGTTTCATGTGGACAATGTTCTTCTTCGGTGTTTTAGCCGTTATCTTACTCTTCTTAGCATTTAAGGGGATGAAAGAACGAACTATTGCTGTCCAAAAACCGATTCCATTCAAAGATTCTTTGAAGGCGACTGTTGGTAACCACCCATGGTACATTTTAGTTGTATCATTTGTGATTTATTGGATTGCACAGTCAACCCGTAACGGAATTTCTGTTTACTATGCTAAGTATAACTTAGGTAACGAACAATTAACCTCAGTATTCAACGGACTTCAAGTTCTTGGCATCATCGCAACCATTTCAATTCCATTTATTACTAAGATTACGAATAAGACCATGACCATGATTATTGGGTTAGCAATTGGTGCCTTTGGTCAATTAATGATGGGCTTTGTTGGTAATAACTTCACGTTAGTTATTATTGCCTGGATTATTGGGATCATGGGTGCATCAATTGCCGTTGCGATGCCATTTGGGATGTTAGCTGATACCGTTGACTTCGGTGAGTGGAAGACTGGCATCCGAGCTCCTGGCTTCCTAACTGCCGTAGGTTCTGCCTTCTGTATTCAATTAGGATCAGGGTTTGGCGCCTTTATCCCATCAAAGATCATGTCTGCTGCTGGCTTCGTTGCTAACAAGACGCAATCAGCGCACACCCTATCGGCTATTCACTTCACATTTATTTACTTCCCAGTAATCATTTATGCGATTGTTGCTCTCATTATGTGCTTGTACTTCAGATACGAAAAGATGGAGCCACAAATCAAAGCGGAATTGGCTGCTCGTCATGCAAAAGAAGCAAACGACTAATTCCAATCCTAACAATATGCTTGAAAGTAAAAACTAGTTAATATTTCGCAACTCATCAATTTAGGAGGTGAGTTAGAAATTCCTAAATTGCAGCAAGTGAAACTGATGTAGACGTTATTTCTGACATAATGTTTATTCGAAACCCCATTCGCTACCAGGGACACTTGCTGGATTTGAATCATTTTGTATCATCGATGCCCGTTTCGTCCAACGAGACATCAAAACCTTCGTAGTATATGAGAGAAATGGCTAGAATTGTTTACCTTGTGTAAATGGATTGTAGCCATTTCTTGTATCATGAGACTTATTGCAGCGACTAGCAAACTCAAAAATTATAAAGCTGAGCGAGCATCGACTCATAGGCAAGTTATCCAAATGGGCAAATTTTGAAAAAACATTTGGGTGGCTTGTTTTTTATACTCAGATTTATATAAAATTTCATAAAATGTGAACATTTTTAATTATATTTCTGTTAACATATAACATAACGATGTCAATCTAAACTATTTTTATAAGAAAGCTGGTATGTTTTGTGAGCAACGTCAAATCGTATATTGAATCAGTTAAGGACCAAATACAGCATCGAGATCCCGATCAGTCTGAATTTCAAGAAGCTGCTTTTACGGTGTTAGACAGCCTTGAACCAACGCTTGAGGCTCATCCCGAATACGTTAAAGCTAACTTGTTATCACGGCTTGTTGAACCAGAACGGGCGATTCAATTTAGGGTCCCATGGCAGTCAGACGATGGCCAATTCCACGTCAATCGAGGCTTTCGAGTTCAGTTTAACTCGGCAATTGGCCCGTATAAGGGTGGCCTTAGATTACATCCCAGCGTTAACTTGAGCGTAGTCAAATTCTTGGGGTTTGAACAAATCTTGAAAAACAGTTTAACTGGGTTGCCGATTGGTGGTGCCAAAGGTGGTAGTGATTTTGATCCAAAGGGCAAGTCTGATTCAGAAGTTATGCGGTTCTGCCAAAGCTTTATGACCGAACTGCAACGCCATATTGGGCCGGATTTAGACGTTCCGGCCGGCGATATTGGCGTTGGTGGCCGAGAAATTGGTTACTTGTTCGGTGCCTATAAGCGTCTTAAAGGATATCAAAACGGCGTCTTAACTGGCAAAGGATTAACCTTCGGCGGCAGCCTGGCACGAACGCAAGCAACTGGCTTTGGGCTATTGTATTATACGAATGCCCTAATAAAAGCCCAGGGTGACACGCTAACTGGCAAGCGCATCAAAATTTCTGGCGCCGGTAACGTGGCAACCTATGCGATTCAAAAAGCAACTGAATTGGGAGCCAAAGTGATCACAGTCTCCGATTCTAATGGCTATATTTATGATCCAAAAGGGATTGATTACAAGATTGTCAAGCAAATTAAAGAAGTTGAGCGGGGCCGAATTCGTGATTATGCTGACCGTGTGGCGAGTGCCGAATATCACGGTGGTTCTGTCTGGGATTTTGACGTTGATTATGATATTGCTTTGCCTTGCGCGACTCAAAATGAAATTAATAAAGATCAGGCCAAGCTGATTGCCAAAGATGGCGTTAAGTATGTCTGCGAAGGGGCTAATATGCCAAGTTACCCGGATGCAATTGCAGTTTATCGCGACAGCGGCCTATTATATGGTCCAGCAAAGGCTGCCAATGCCGGAGGGGTTGCAGTTTCCGCGTTAGAGATGAGCCAAAATAGTGAACGGTTATCTTGGAGTTTTGAAACCGTTGATAATCGCCTTCAAGATATTATGGAAGATATTTTTGAAAAGTCAAAAGCGGCTGATCAAAAATATCATCTCGATAAGAATTACCAAGCAGGCGCGAATATCGCCGGCTTTGAAAAGGTTGCAACGGCAATGATGGCTCAAGGGTTAGTTTAAAAATAAGTTCGTGTTTGTTAGCAACAGATCAGTTAAGGAAGTGTCCATAGCGGGCACTTTTTCTTTTAAATAACTTCAAAAAAGGAGCCGACAATCTTTAGTATTCCCCGTCACTATGGTACATTTGATATCAAAGAGGACTAGTGGTGAGCAAAGCTTAGGATCGCCCGTTTGCGTTAGACGCTGTAATCGCAGCTGTCCTCAAAGAGGAGGAAATGAAATGGTATTAATCATAGTGGGAGTCATTATTGTACTGTTGATTATTTGGATCATCGCTTTATACAACGGCTTGGTGAGCCAACGCAACTCGGTCGATGAAGCTGCCAGCCAAATCGACGTGCAATTGCAGCGGCGAGGCGACTTACTGCCAAACTTACTGGAAACGGTGAAGGGCTACGCTAAACACGAGCAGGAAACCTTCGCCAAGGTTACCGAAATGCGGACACAAATTACCGATCCTAATGTGAGCTTAGGCGATAAGGTAAAGGCCGATAATGAGTTAACCGGAGCCTTAAATCACTTGTTTGCGGTTTCCGAAAACTATCCGGAATTAAAAGCAAACCAAAATTTCATTGCTTTGCAAGAAGAGCTTTCAAATACTGAAAACAAAATTGCTTTTTCCCGCCAGAACTTCAATAGTAACGTCATGGTATACAATAATAAGATTCAAACTTTCCCAAGCAATTTAGTTGCCAAATTCGGAAACTTTGCGGTTCGTGGTTATCTCGAAGTACCAGAGAAGACCAAAGAAGTTCCGCAAATGAAATTTTAGTAGAAGGACTGACTGATAATGGACACCATAAATCAGCAGGTTCAACAAAATAGACGACGGACATGGCTGGTAATGGCGGGGTTTATCCTCTTGATTGCCATCATTGGCTTTGCGATTGGCTGCATTTTTGCCTACCAGCAAGATCCTTTTGATATCATGATTGCGGTCTATACGATGATCGGCTTTTTAATTGGCGCGGCAATTTATTCGTTCTTTGTGTATCTCAACGTTACCAACATTTTGATGAAGTCCAGCAAGGCAACCAAATTGCAGGAATCAGACGACCCCCAGCTATTTAACATTGTGTCCGATTTGGTCTTGGTTGCCAACATTCCAATGCCCGACCTTTATTTGATGGCCGATCCATCGCCCAACGCCTTTGCGACTGGCCGGGATCCGGAACATGCGGCTGTGGCAGTGACCAAAGGGCTCCGCGAGATGATGAACCGAGAGGAACTTGAAGGGGTTCTTGCTCATGAAATCTCGCATATCAAAAACTATGATATTCGAGTGTCGTCAATTACCGTTGCGTTAACGACCTTCATTGCCGGCGCGGGTGCTGTGTTAATCGTTGCCGGGATTAGTCTGATGCGCGGCGGTCGGTGGTTTGCCTGGTTTGGCGGCGACAATGACCGTCGGGATTCAAATAATTCATGGTATATCATGCTGGCAATCCTAACCTTTGGCTTTATCATCTGGCTTGGCGGCTGGATCATTCGCGTGATCGGTGTGCCGATTGCTCAAATTATGCAGTTTGCCGTTTCCAGGCAGCGTGAATCCTTGGCGGATGTTTCGGGCGTCAACTTAACTCGAGATCCGCAAGGCTTGATTGACGCGTTGACTTTGTTGAAAAATGATACAACGCCGACTACCAATCCGGCGTCTAAGGGAGCGGCTTTGTATATCAACGAACCGGTTACGCGCCAAGGCAAGACGCCGTTTTTGGTTAAAATGTTTGATACCCATCCGCCACTAGATGAGCGAATTGCAAGGCTAAAGCGACTCTTAGGCGAAAAATAACGTTGCACTAGTGAAAAAAGCTTGACACGTTTAGTGATTAGATGTATCATTCATGGCAATAAATCTAATTTGATTTTAATATTTAATGCGATGAAGAGAAGAGTAAGCTGGCTAGTATCAGTGAATAGCGACCGCCAATAGTGAAAGGGCGGCTGAAAACCCCGGCTGAAGATGAGCTCTGAGCAATTATCAACAGTGAAAGCTGGCGATACGTGGGAATCACGATAAAATTCCGGGCATGAATGTGTCTTTGAGGCTAAAGTGGCGACACTTTAGCGAACTTTGGGTGGTAACACGATGATAAATCGTCCCTGTACAAAATTATTTTGTACAGGGCTTTTTTTATGGAAAGGATGATCGCAATGTCAGAATTTGATACGAAGTTAGTTCACGGAAAACCAGAAAACGATAATCAGACAGGGGCCGTTAACGTGCCAATTTATAATTCCTCGACGTATATTTACCCGAGTGCCGACGCCAAGGTGAAGTTTGACTATGAACGGTCTGGCAATCCAACTCGAAACTACTTAGAAAATCAGTTGGCAATTCTTGAAAATGGCGTTCAAGGATTTGCGTTTTCATCTGGGTCAGCCGCGATTCACGCCGTTTTGTCAATCTTTTCGCCCGGTGATCATCTCATTATCAGCAAGACAATTTATGGGGGAACTTTCCGGATCATCAATGATTTCTTCAAACGCTGGCAGCTTGAATTTACTGCGGTCGATACTCAAGATATTGCGGCAGTTAAAGCAGCGATTCAACCAAATACCAAAGCCATTTATTTTGAGACTTTTTCAAATCCACTCCTGCACGTCACTAGCGTTAAAGCAGTCGCCCAGTTAGCCAAGCAGTTTGATATTTTAACGATTGTTGACAACACGTTCTTGACCCCCTATTTGCAGCAACCGCTTAATTTAGGTGCTGATATTGTCGTTCATTCGGCTACCAAATATCTTGGCGGTCATTCCGACGTGGTAGCTGGTGTAGCGGTGGCGAAGGACCAAAAAATTGCCGACAAAATTTACTTTAATCAAAACAGCATTGGCGCAACGTTATCACCTGAAGACTGTAGTCTGATCAGACGCGGGATTCAGACCTTGGCTGTTAGGATGGATCGTCACTTGAGTAATGCTAAAAAAGTCGTTCAGTTCTTGGCGAAGCGACCAGAAATTGCCAGAATTTACTATCCAGGAATTGCTGGGAGCCGCGACCATGAAATTGCGAGTCAAGAAACGAACGGGTACGGCGGCATCATTTCGTTTGAATTGAAACCAGGAATTGATTCGACTGAGTTTGTCGATAATTTACACTTAATCCAATTGGCCGTCAGTTTGGGAGCGGTTGAAAGTCTCATCGAATTGCCATACAAGATGACTCACGCAGAATTGTCCCGAAAAGAGCAGTTAAAGGCAGGGATTACTCACCAGCTCATTCGACTTTCCGTTGGGATTGAAGATCCGAATGACTTGATTGCCGATCTGAGTCAGAGTCTTAATCAAGTCAGTGAAAGGCAAAGGGTGGTTAATTAATTTCTTAGTCC
This sequence comes from Lentilactobacillus fungorum, assembly GCF_016860605.1. Taxonomy (GTDB): domain Bacteria; phylum Bacillota; class Bacilli; order Lactobacillales; family Lactobacillaceae; genus Lentilactobacillus; species Lentilactobacillus fungorum. The sequence goes on along the minus strand of NZ_BNJR01000012.1, from coordinate 5,382 downwards.
AGCGCCACAAAGCAGAAGCCTGCATGTCGGCACCTCGCCTAAAGATTCCAAAGCTTAAGGATTTTTGGCCGAGGTGCCGACACACAGATTTCTAAACGTTTTGCTTCGCTTATTAAAAAAACTCAAAATTATGTTGACAATTAAAATAGTGTGAGTTAGATTATAGACACATTAAAATTTGATTGAAAATAAATGCAGCGACGAGGAGAGTAACTCGATTAAATCATTTCAGGGAGTCCCGGTTAAGTGTGAAGGGACAATGATTGACCAAGCGAAAGTAGCCTTCAAGCAGTAGGCGCAAAGCAATGAGTGTCTACGGTGTGCACCCCTTAAAGTGCCAGTGTATCGCCAAGTTTGGCCGTACATGCAGAGACGGTTTGTGTGAGCAAATCGTGAATAAAGGTGGTAACACGCGTAAGCGCCCTTGATCTTATCAAAAGATCAGGGGCGCTTTTTATGTAGGAAAGCTGCGCGTAAGCACCTTGGCCACAAATTCCAGAACTGGGAATTTCCGTCCAAGGAGACTTACGCACCGATTTCTAACCGCCTGACTCCGCTCACTTTTCAATCAAAAATCTAAAATAGGAGTGTGATGTTTATGAAGTTTGCAATGATTGGTGCAGGTGCAATGGGATTACGTTACGGAATTTTACTACAGGAAGCTGGAAACGACGTCACGTTTATTGATACGTGGCAACCGCATATTGATAAAATCCGCGAACAGGGTGGTGTTTATCAAATGCGGGATCACAAGGACCGTCACTTAGTGCACATTAAACTGGAAACGCCGGAATCTTACGATGGTGATCCAGACATGTTGATTTTCTTTACCAAGCAAATGCAATTAGCTGATTACTTGAAGCGCTGTTCGCATTTCTTTAATGACAAACAATATGCATTTACCTGTATGAATGGTATGGGCCACATCGAAAAGCTTCAGCAGTACTTTGCTGATGACAAGATTATTGGCGGCACGGCCTTGATCGCAACTGTTTTGCCTGGTCCCGGCGAAGTTGACTTCATGGGCAAGCGCGGTGCCGGCAAGATGAATATGTGCCCGCTAAACGAAAAGCCGGATGAGATGACCCATCGGTTGTTTGACGAGCTGCAAAAGGCCGGCATGAATCCAACTTTAACCGATGACTTTACCGGCACGCTGATGACGAAGGTAATCTTTAACTCCGTTATTAACACAATTTGTACCATGTTTGAGTTACCAATGGGCGAATTTGGCAACTTCCCTGGCGCTTATGAAATGAGCCGACAACTAATTGATGAAGCCTACGATATTTGTGCCCGTGCTGATATTCATTTGGTATCAACCCGTAAAGAAGAAATGGCTGCTTTGGATCGAAACACCCGAATTGATATGCCATTACATTATCCATCCATGTATCAGGATATGATTAAAGATCGGCCAACCGAGGTTGATTATATCAATGGCTATATCGCTCAACTAGGTCGAAAGTACCATTACGAAGCCAAAACTCACTTGTTTGTCACCCAAGCAGTTCATTTGGCTGAATTCCACCGGCAAAATCTTGCCAAACAGCGGGCTAATCAGGCAGAACTATCGGCACCGCAGGCTCAAACGGCATAGTAGCCAAGTAAGTGTACCTGATATTTTGAAGCGAGTTCTTGTAAAGTCGTGAACAAAACCTCCTGTTGCTTACGATGACCGGAAACTTCTAGATAAAAGGCGTACATGCCAAGCTGTGATTTTGTCGGTAATGACATGAGGGTTACTAAATTTAGATTGGCTTTGGCAAAATAGCCCAGAATTTCATATAGGGTCCCTGGACGATCGTTGATGGCAGGCGTGATGAAAAGTGGTGCTTTGAAATAATCGGCAGTCAAAGAAGTTTGAGAGAGCATCTCAAGGCTGGCGGGGTTGGCCTTAAAGAGAATGAATCGGGTGCTGTTATCTCTTTGATCAGCAACGTGATTCAGCTTTAAGGCACCGGAGACTTCTGCTAGTTGCGATTGTGGAATAATGGCGGCATCACCGAGTTGACCTGTTTGAAACTTCTCCAATGAAATCATATTTGAAGCTGTCGTGATGATTTGAACACTAGGTAATTGGGTTATCAGTACTTGGCATTGGCCCTCTGTCTTGAACTGCACATAGAGTCGTTTGATTTGACTCAGATCAGAAACGTTACTCACCAGGCCAAAATCGACTGGAATGGTGATCTCGCCGATTTCCGTAACGTCGGCGGACTGCAGGCGTTGCAAAGTTGCGGACACATAACCGTCAAGCTGGTTTTCTAATGGTAATAGGCCAAGATCATTACCAGAAACGGCTTGATAGACTTGATCGAAAGTGGGATGGTAGTCAAGGGTTATTTGGGCATTAGGCTGGGTTTGAAGATAGGCTTTAGCGGCCATGTCGGTGAAAGTACCGGCTGGCCCCAGCACGGAAAGTTTCATAGTTTAAACTCCTTTAGATTAATTATACTTAGTATTGCACAAGAAGCGTAAGATAGGAACAAACTGAGAATAAATGATTAAAATGAAATTGTTTGCCGGCTCCAGGTGATTTTGGGAAAGTAAGAGTTCCCGGGATGACTTGGAGCTTTTGTGAGAACGGCCGATTGAGGCTATACATTGAGGCCGCCGGGCAGAAACGCGGCTACCACAGAGTTTCCAGCCAAGGAGGTGACGATTAGCTGCACTTTCTTAAAATGCAGTAAAGTTGTTTGACTTGCTGCTGGCAACTCACTAAGATTACTGGTATCACCATAAAGGAGCTTGAGAAAAATTGATGAAGATGCCATCCTTAAAGCCACTGCTGATTCCGCTGACGGCAATCACTGCTGGCAGTGCGCTTTTAAGCTATAAATTATTTAATTTTGCGTTTAAACGAGTTGACTATGTTCCGGCAACTTCTAAAGAAAAGCAAAAATACGCAGACCAATACTATGACTATGTCGACTGGTTTCATTCGGTACCTTCTGAAGATTGGTATTTAAATGAAAATCAGCCGGATCATAAGATGGTCGCAACCTATATTCCCGCTAAAGTGGCCACTCAGCAGACCGTTATTATTGCACATGGGTACAAAGGCAATCGGGAAACCATGGCGAACTACGCAAAGATGTTTCGTAACATGGGATTCAACGTCTTGACCCCAGACGATCGCGGTCATGGTGATAGTGCCGGCGACTACATCAGTTTTGGCTGGTTGGATCGCCTCGATTATCTTCAGTGGATTGATCGTGTGATCGAACACGTTGGTGTGGATAGCCAAATCTTATTATTCGGTGTCAGCATGGGCGGTGCCACGGTCGAAATGTTGTCTGGCGAACACTTGCCGGATCAAGTGAAGGCGGTGATTGCCGATTGTGGTTATTCAAGTGTTGAAGAAGAATTGACCTATCTATTGAAGAAACAATATCATTTACCGGAATATCCAGTTGAGCCAATGGTGAGTGAAATTAATAAGCGAGCGACTGGATTTGGGCTAGCAAACGCGTCATCGATTAAGCAGCTCGAAAAAAACCAGTTACCAATTTTATTCATCCATGGTGAAAAAGACACCTACGTTCCAGCGTACATGGCTTATGAGAATTACCACGCAACCCATGCACCGAAACAAATTTGGATTGTGAAGGGTGCCACACACGCAGAGAGTTTTTGGAAGAATCCGAAAGATTATCAAGAACGGATTGGAACATTTTTAAATACTTATATGTAACAAGAGAGTCGTCTAAGCAGGGTTGTTTTTCTGCTTAGACGACATTTTTAATAGTTGTTTGATACATAAACATATTGTCTTCCGAAATGGTGTATTTGTTACGCTTAACAAAAAATATTATAATTAGTTTAACAAGCACTTATACATAGTGCTATAATTTAAGGTGCTTTTTAATTCTAGAAGCATACAATTATTGAGAGAACAAAAGGGGATATGAGCTAATGAATAAAAGACAACTTGTCCGATATCTCTCAGCTTGTGCGTTAGTGCTTGCAGGCCTAACTATTAACGTAGCCACGACTTCAAGTAATACCGCTCATGCTGATAGTAGTACCACGACCAGTGCGGTAGCTGCAACCACATCTGGAACTGTGAGCAGCGATTACGATGCCAAATGGTCATTAGATGCCGATGGTACCTTGCACATTACTGGAACCCAGTTGGGCAATGGGGCTAATTTGTGGAACGGCCTGGATAAAAGTAAAGTAACTCAGATTTCAGTTGATAGTGATTTACAGGGTCAAACAAATTTAACCTCTCTGTTTGCAAGCTTTGGTAACCTCAAGACAATTAGTGGATTAAGTAGATTAGATACCAGTAAGGTTACTAATATGAATGCTATGTTCTATGACGACACCGCACTAACCAGCCTTGATTTATCAAGCTTTGATACCAGCCAAGTTATCAATATGCAGGCTATGTTTGAAGACGACAAAGCATTGACCAGTCTTAATGTATCTAAATTTGATACTAGCAAGGTTACTAACATGAACGCTATGTTTATGATGGACAGTGCATTAACCAGTCTTAATGTATCTAAGTTTGATACTAGCAAGGTTACTAATACGAATGCTATGTTCTATTACGACACAGCACTAACCAGTCTTGATTTATCAAGCTTTGATACCAGCAACGATACTAATATGGCAAATATGCTTGGCGAGGTTTCTTCTTTAACTAAATTAATTCTTGGTAACAAGGTTATGCTAAACTCAGCCGCTGACTTACAGTCTCCTAAAGGATCATCTAATTGGCAAGCGATGGGAAGTTCAACTGATGAAACCCATCCAAACGGTAGCATATACTCCCCTGAGGATTTGATGGCTTTGTATGCCACTGGTAACACAAACCATCCAACAACGGTCGAAACATATGTTCCTCAGGCTGATCTTGCATCGCTCACATTGTCATCTACAGAAAAGAAAATTGCTAACGGAGTGGATTTTGATCCGATCAGTTTAATTTCAGTAATGACTGATATTACCGGTAAGCGGGTAGATCCAGCCGATGCCGTTAAAAATGGCTCGTTAAATATTACTGGGATGCCAAGTGATACCACTAAAGACGGCATCTACACGCTGAATTATCATTACGACAATAAGAATTACACCGTAAGCTTAACAATTGAGCCAAGTAAAGCGGCTGTACAAACCCAAGATAAAACCTACTATACTGGTGACACCTACTCACCTAAAGATTTGTTCAAATCGGCTACTGGCCGTGATGGAACAAATTATACCGATTACGACAAAGCCGTGGCTGCCGGTTTAAAGGTTTCCGGCGATAAAGTTGATACCTCTAAGCCCGGAACTTACAAGGTTACCTTTACAATGGATGATAAGCCGGCTGATGTTACGGTGACTGTGGTCGCCAACCAAGCAGCTGTTAATACCAAGGATTTAACT
>NZ_BNJR01000011.1 GCF_016860605.1 Lentilactobacillus fungorum | reverse complement strand
ATTAATATTAGCTAGTTTTGAGAGAACGAAGTTCTTTCATTACCAAAAGTGTGGTGGCGATAGCCAGAAGGATACACCTGTTCCCATGCCGAACACAGTCGTTAAGCTTCTGCACGCCAAGAGTAGTTGGGGGATCGCCCCCTGCGAGGGTAGGACGTTGCCACGCAATATTCCGGCATAGCTCAGTTGGTAGAGCACCTGACTGTTAATCAGGTTGTCGACGGTTCGAGCCCGCCTGCCGGAGTTATTATTTAATTGGAGAGTTGTCCGAGCTGGCCGAAGGAGCATCATTGGAAATGATGTAAACGGGTAAAAGCCTGTTTCAAGGGTTCGAATCCCTTACTCTCCGTAACCGAATAATAAGTTATGACCCGTTGGTCAAGTGGTTAAGACACCGCCCTTTCACGGCGGTAACATGGGTTCAAATCCCGTACGGGTCATTGGAGGATTAGCTCAGCTGGGAGAGCATCTGCCTTACAAGCAGGAGGTCACAGGTTCGATCCCTGTATCCTCCATTTCCATAGCAACATTGGTTCGTTGGTCTAGTTGGTTTAGGACGCCTGCCTGTCACGCAGGAGGTCACGAGTTCGAGTCTCGTACGAACCGTTGTTATGTATTTGAAAATTGAATACACAACACTTAGTATTATAACGTTAAGATGTATGGCTCGGTAGCTCAGTCGGTAGAGCAACGGATTGAAGCTCCGTGTGTCGGCAGTTCGATTCTGTCCCGCGCCATTCATGGAGGGGTAGCGAAGTCTGGCTAAACGCGGCGGACTGTAAATCCGCTCCTTCGGGTTCGGTGGTTCAAATCCACTCCCCTCCATCTTAGGGATATAGTTTAATGGTAGAACTACGGTCTCCAAAACCGTCGGTGTGGGTTCAACTCCTACTATCCCTGTTAATAATACTATGGCGGTAGTGGTGAAGTGGTTAACACATCGGTTTGTGGATCCGACACGCGTGGGTTCGATTCCCACCTACCGCCCTTTGATTGGGTTATAGCCAAGTGGTAAGGCAACAGACTTTGACTCTGTCATGCGCTGGTTCGAATCCAGCTAACCCAGTTGGGTTAGCCAAAGTTATGGCGGTATAGCCAAGTGGTAAGGCAGAGGTCTGCAAAACCTTCATCGTCGGTTCGAATCCGATTACCGCCTTTATCCATTTTTATTGGCCAATCAATTTAGTTTCATTTATTATTATGCCGGAGTGGCGGAATTGGCAGACGCGCTGGACTCAAAATCCAGTGATCGTTGAGATCGTGTGGGTTCGAACCCCACCTCCGGTATTAAGTAGCCACATAGAGTAGTTTGAAGGTAAAGGAACGTTGATATATCAGCGTTCCTTCTTTTTTATCTAAATTAATCCACATAGAGTCACATACGTTATCAAAAGTTGGTGGAACAAAGTGGAACATCGGTCTTTTTTATACATAAAAATGTGGAACAAATTTTGGAACACACTAGTTAGCAGTTTTGGTTAATTTATTCAAATACAAAATTGTCTTTTCGGACTCCTTACTTTGAAGTTCTTGGGTAATGTGTAGGTAAGTTTTGATAGTTGTATCTACATTCTTGTGACCTAAGCGTTTTGAAATGTAAGGAATAGCAATCTTATCGTATAAAAGTAGGGAAGCGTGGGTATGACGCAACCCATGGAACGTCAAATCTTGCTTGATACCAGCTCCTTGAAGTGCAACCCGTAGTTCTTTGTTGATAGTGTTATAGTCTGGAACGGTGAATGCTTTGGTCATAAAGACGAGATTCTTTTTGTTTTGCTGATGTTTCAATTTCAACTGAGTGTTCTGGAGAAATTTAACATGAGCTAAAACACTGATGAGATCTGGAATGATTTCAATGACCCGTGTTGATGAAGGATTTTTAGTTGGTCCGAACTTAAACTGTTTAAAATTCCAGGATTTATTAATATCAAGAGTTAAATTTTCTTTATCAATACAATCCCAAGTTAATCCCGCAACTTCAGATGCACGCATACCTGTCACTAAGCCGGTGTAACACATACCAAATACAACTGAGTCGTTAAGATGTGTCTTGAGATAGGATATAAGCCTTTTTGCGTCAATTTCATTGAGATATTTAATTTCCCTGGTGTGTTTTTTATCATAAACGACTTTTGTGTTCATAGTAAAGTCTCGGTTGATTACGCCGTCATTTACGGCATTCTCCACAGCAGCCCTGATATGTGTATTGACTTTTTCAACTGTTGCTTTAGCGTGAGCAGGGTGCTTCTTAGTATCGTCTCCTTGGCCATATACATTCAGAAAGTTTTGGTAGGCACTTCTGGTGACATCATTAAGTCTCGTTTCACCAAAAAATTCAGTAATTACGTTAATCGTATAGATATACTTAGTTTTAGTGTTTTCAGAAAGACTAGGCTCTCGGTAAGTTTGATACCAATCAATGAAGTAATTTACAAAACCAACATTTTTATCCTCTAGTTGACCACCATGACCATATTCATACTCTAAACTAGTCCCATACTCTTGAGCCATCTTTTTTGTTTTGAAACCGGACTTGGAAATTGATTTACGTTTTCCAGTTTTGTCTTTATAACTTACTCGGACCTGCCAAGTATTATGGAATTTTCGAACACTCGCCATTTATTTCATCTCCCGTACACACGTTCGTTTCTTGTGTTAAATAAAAGTCCAAATAAATGGGCATTTATTAATGAATTCCAAATCTAAACCAAGAGTGATTATTTGCTCCCTTAGCGACAACGTAGGAATAGTGGTGGTTACCCTTAAAACGTCCAGACTCAAGAGTCCAAGAATAATTGTTTCCCCAATGGCCCAAACGATAGTGGTATCCCTTTTTAGCAACATAAGCACCAACTGAATAGCTTTTGTAGTTGGGTGTGACGATTCGCATCTTGTGAACCCTAACATTATGTTTCAAAGTAACCCATGGCAATCGATTCCAGAATGGATTGCCAGAATTATAGATGCTCATTGCATTAACCGGTTGAGCACCAATTAGGCTAACTGATGTACCAAGTGACAGTGCTGTAATCCCCAACAGCAGTGACTTCTTAAGTTTCATATTTTCCTCCGTACTAAAAGAATGCTGTCATCATTTCCCAGATACCAAACAAGAAAATTGCGCTAAAGAAAATGACTAACGGTAACATACAACCGATGCAGCCAATAGACTGGATGATTGCGCCGATTTGATAAAGTTTATTTTCTGGTTGCTGATTGTTATTCATCGTGGTTAACCACTTTATCTGCCATTAACAGAACACACGGCTCAGTATAGTAACTAGAAATACTTCCTGAGCTAAGCTTCATTGGTACAACTCGTACCAAGTTACTAATAATTTCATTAATTTGGTGTCCAAATCCGGCCGTTTGTATTAAAAAAAGGCGACAGATTTTAAACAATCTAGCACGTACTTATTTAGTCGTTAACTGTCTCTTTAACGCCAAACAATGTTGTTTAAACTGCTCCACAAGTTCGGTGGACAGTCGCTTCTCAAATGGTTTTAGCCGTTGTTGCCATCTGGTAATCCAAACTAATTTTTCTTGATCGTTTTTAACGAAGCCTAATTTGTAGTCCAGTGCTTCACAATAGTTATTGATAAATTTTTGATCAAAATCAGGTGACTTGATCGTTTGGACAATCTTATCAATATCATCCGTTGTAACGATGACTTGAGCTTGGGTGTGAAGGTCGACAAAAGAAAGCACATTGCCAACGTATCCTAAAGCATGTCTGAGCATACCAAGTCGTGGCACGACAAAATCCTTTCGATCAAAATAAGTTCGGCAATTATGGGTAAACATTAGAAGATACAAAGATTCTTCGTACTGAATCCAATAAATAGGGATATTTTGAGTGGCAAATTTAGCATCGCTGAGAAAATCTGAATGGTCAGTATGAGTTACATTACTTTTTAATTTTGAATTGTCAAATAATCGCTTGAATAGTCCCAAATAAAGATCTCCACTCATAATTAATTGGCAAGCTGACTGGGTAGGGCAGCTTGCCAATTACGTTAATGATAAAAATGTACTTATCGCATCATCCCACACCCACGTTCAATTCGGGGTTGCTGCTGATAATGTTGCGTCTGATTGCAATAATGACTGACGCCAATTGCGCCAGTACACAAAGTCAACGCTGATGCACAAAGAACTAAAAATTTCATTTTGCTGGCCTCCCAATCATCTTATTTATGTTCATTTTAACACAAGCTAAACAAGACATCTTCATAAAAAAAGCCCTAGACGATAATCGTCTAAGGCAACAACTTTTAGTGAAGACCCAACACTAAACATTTAAAATTTTATTCAAGAAATCCTGTAACCTCGAATTCTTTGGATGTTCAAACACTTGCTCTGGAGTCCCTTGTTCTAATATTTGACCGTTATCGACGAAAACAACTCTGTCGGCAACTTCTTTAGCAAATCCCATCTCATGGGTCACAACTACCATTGTCATGCCTTTTTTAGCTAAATCTTTCATAACTGCCAGCACATCGCCAACCATTTCTGGGTCAAGCGCCGAAGTTGGCTCATCAAATAACATAATGTCGGGATCCATTGCTAGTGCTCTGGCAATCGCAACTCGTTGCTGCTGGCCGCCTGATAGGGATTGAACGGTTGCATCGAATTTTTCTTCCAGGCCGACAGTTTTCAATAATTGTTTTGCTTGGTTAGCGGCTTGTTCCTTAGTTTCCTTCTTCAATTCAACTGGGGCCAACATAATATTTTCACCAACTGAAAGGTTACTAAATAAGTTGAAATGTTGGAAGACCATTCCAATATTTTCCCGGACCGTATCGATGTCGACACCTTTGCTGGCAATATCAACATTATTAATGACAATTGATCCAGAAGTGGGCTCTTCCAAACGATTTAAGGCTCGTAATAGGGTACTTTTACCGGAACCAGATGGGCCGATGATGACAACCACTTCGTTTTGGTTAACGGTCAAATTAATTCCCTTCAACACTTCGTTGGTACCAAATGTTTTAACCAAATTTGTAACTTTTAATTTCTCGCTCATACTTTAGTTCTCCTTTGCACCCAATTTGACAGCCAGGTTAGCAATGTAATGATGATGAGATACATTGCAGCAACGATTGTCCAAACTTTGAAGCCTTCCAAGTTACGGGCAATAATGATTTTTCCGGTTTGGGTTAATTCCAATAGGCCAATGATTGACAAAATTGACGTATCTTTTAAGGTGATGATGAACTGATTAATAAATGACGGAATCATGATTCGAATACCTTGTGGCAAGATGACTTTGCGCATCGATTTGCCAAACGGCAACCCCAAGCTTCTGGCAGCTTCCATTTGCCCCGGGTCGACAGCTTCAATGCCACCTTTAACAAATGCGGCAATGTAGGCACCTTCGTTAAAGGTTAAAGTTACAACTCCGGCGACAAATGCCGGAATTTTTGTTCCAGTCAGGCTTGGAATCCCTGTATAGATAAAGAGTGCCAGCACTAGCAATGGCATTCCCCTAAATAGATAAATTAACACTGAGGAAACCCCATTACTAAATTTACTTGGGACAACGCCCAACAAGCCGACGATAATCCCAAAAATAGTTGCAAAAAAGATTGAGACAATTGTCAGCCACATGGTTTCCTTCAGGCCGGAAAGTAGTGCCCCTTGATTTTGCTTAATCAAGCCAATAAATGTCCGTGAGTCACTGTCATCTGCGGCCGCTGTCTTAGCAACCGAATCATTATCATTGGTGCCTAAATACTTAGCCTTAATGTTGTCATAAGTACCGCTAGCCTTTAAATCAGCCAAGCCACTGTTAAATGCGGCCAATAGTGCTTGGTTATGGCCACGTTTGACCGCAAAACCATATGGTGCACTTTCAGCTGGCTTGGTGATAATTTTTAACTTTGTTCCTTGCTTGATTGCATATTTCATCACTGGATGGTCTTCAAAACACGCAACTGAATTGCCGGTCGTAACGTCTTGGTACATGTTATTTGAGTCATCAAAAGTCACGGTGTGGAACCCATACTTTTTCTTGATGCTATTGGCATAGTCAGCTGCACTAGTCCCGGTTTTAATCGCAACGCGTTTGCCCTTAAGCTGAGAAAGGCTGGTAATCTTGCTATTCTTGGCAACTGCCATAACAACTCCCGACATGAAGTAAGGCTTTGAGAAGTCAAACTTTGCCTTTCTAGCGTTAGTGATTGACATCCCGGAGATAACGCCATCAATTTGGCCGGATTCCAGAGATTGGACGGCGGCATTAAAGCCAACCGGTTTGATTTTCACTTTGAATCCTTGTTCGTTAGCAATTGCGCGAATTAAATCCATATCAATGCCAACGTATTTGTTATGCTTGTTGGCAAATTCGAAGGGTGGAAACGTGACATCCGTACCAATCGTAAACGTTTTTCCCTTTACTTGCGGGTTCGTTTTATTTCCTAAGTATTTGCCAACAATCTGATCATAGGTACCATTAGCTTGAATCTTTTTGAGTCCGCGGTTGAATTTTAACCGCAGTGTCTTATTTTGGCCCTTCTTAACTGCGAAACCATACCAACCAGTATTAGCAGGGGAGGTGACGATCTTTAATTTTAGGCCTTGCTTAATACCGTACTGCATCACTGGCTGATCTTCAAAACACGCAACCGAATTGCCGGTCGTAACGTCTTCATACATATTATTAGAGTCATCAAAAGTGACCGTTTTAAAGCCATACTTTTTCTTAATGCTGTTGGCATAGTCAGCCGCTGCCGTACCAGTCTTTAGTGCGACGCGTTTGCCCTTCAATTGCTTAAAGCTCTTGATATGACTGTTTTTACCAACTGCCATCACGACACCGGTCTTGTAATAGGGCGTTCCAAAGTCGAATTTGACTTTTCGGTCTGGCGTGATGGTCATACCGGCAATCACCCCGTCCAATTGCCCCGATTGAACGGATTGGACGGCCGCGTTAAAGCCAACCGGTTTGATATTAACTTTGAAGCCTTCTTCTTTGGCAATTGCGTTCATAATATCAATGTCAATACCAATGTATTTATTCTGTTTATTGGCGAATTCAAATGGCGGATAGGTGACGTCCGTGCCAATCTGATAAGTTTTTGCTTGGGCGGTAATCGTGGTTTGCGATAAACAGAAAAATAAGGTCATTAAAAAAGCGGCCCAACCAAAAATTTTGAAAACTTTGTGCTTCATGAATATCCTCCTCAGTAAGTGAGCGGAGCAAAGCGGTTAGAAGCTTGCACCTAAGTCCGCTTGACCGGAAATCCCGGTTTTTTGGATTTTTGGGCAAGCGGACTTAGGTGCAAGCTTCTGCTTTGCGCAGCTGTCCTAATAACAGTGAGCGGAGCCAGGCGTTTAGAAAGCGGAGTATAAGGGTCCTCGGACAGGAATTCCCGGGTTTGGAATTTCTGTCCGAGGTGCTTATACGGAGCTTTCTACCTGGCGTAGCTGTCCTAAAAATAAGTGAGCGGAGCCAGGCGTTTAGAAAGCGGAACGTAAGTCTCCTCTAACGGAAATTCCCGGTTCTGGAATTTTTGTTAGAGGTGCTTACGTGTAGCTTTCTGCCTGGCGTAGCTGTCCTAAAAGTGAGCAGAGCAAACCGCTTAGAATTTTAGATACAGCTTTCCGCTTTGCACTTCCTATGTAATAAAATATCACATACAATAATGTGACTATGATACCAGATATTTGGGCTCATGTACACTTGACAGTATTAGTTGCGGAGAGAAATACCGGTTACTATCAGTGGTTAGGTTGTTTTTTATTTTATAAAATGAGCAACAGATTAAAATGCTCTTGACATTTACCAATGATTTACTCATAATGTAAACCATTAACTTAAAGGATGAGTACTGAAAACAAATGGAGACAGAGAATCATCGTTTGCTGAGAGATGAGCCGGTTGTTTTTGGGAATATGGTCTTTTGAGAAATTGATTAAGTTGGTAAGCTTTTAACGTAAACCGGCTTCGGGATTGCCCGTTACAGCATTGAATGAGTGAGCACATGTTCTGTGCTTAACGAGGTGGTACCGCGGCTTTGTCGTCCTTTGTCAATTAAATTTGATGAAGGACTTTTTTTATTGTTGGGTAGTTGATTGTTTGATAGAGCAGTTGTGTAAAGTAACGGGTGGCGCGAAGTATCACCGGTCAAAATTTTCAAAGGGGCAACTTTTGGCTGACAATGCCTTTATGTGATGGCCGTAAATTGGCCCACTTGCTAATTGCGTTGCATCGCTGACTTATTTGGAGGAAAGATTATGAGAAGAAATACAAAGTGGTTAATTGGTTTAGGCGTCATTGTTGTATTATTTGCTGGCATCTTTGGTATTAGTAAATTTTCGTCCGGCGGTTCTGCCAGCAGCAAAGTTAAGACGGTAACGATTGGGGTGGCCCCTGGACCTTATGGTGAAATGGCAACGGACGTAATAGGGCCATTATTAAAAGATAAGGGCTTTCAAGTCAAAATCAAAGAATTTAACGATTACGTTCAGCCCAATAAGGCACTGAATTCTGGAGAAATTGACGCCAACTTATTTCAGCACACCGCCTATTTAAAGACGTTTTCAAAGGCCAATCATTTGAAATTAGCTGCTATCGGGAAAACGCCAACTTTAGGGATGGGGATTTATTCTAAAAAAGTTAAATCACTTAATGACCTAAAAGCTGGCGATACGATTTCAATTGCCAACGATCCGTCTAACTTAGCGCGTTCACTGCTGTTACTGGCTGATAATCACTTGATTACCCTTAAAAAGGGCATTAACGTGGCAACAGCAAGTTTAGCAGATGTTGCTTCAAATCCTAAGCACTTGAAATTCAAGACACTGGATGCCGCGCAATTACCGCAATCTCAAAGTAACGTCACGGCGGCGTTGATTCCGGGTAATTTCTCTTGGAATGCGAAATTAAAGCCAAGTAGTGCCCTTGTATTGGAAAATCTTAAACCGGAATACCAAGAAGTTTTTGTTGTTCGAAGCAGTCAGAAAAATTCAAAGTTTGCTAAAGCAGTTAAGTCCGTTTTAAACAGCAGCAAATTTAAAAAGGCGATTGCTAATTCAAAATTTAAAGATTTTCAGAAACCAAACACCTGGAATTAGTGGGGTGATTGAATGAGTCAAATTGAAATTTCAAACGTTTCAGTTACTTTTGAGCAAAAGCACAAACAGATTGAAGCGGTCAAAAATGTGTCCCTTAAAATTGAAAAGGGAGAGATCTTTGGCATTGTCGGCCTTTCAGGCGCTGGTAAATCAACGCTGGTCCGCACGATTAACGGTCTACAGAAGCCAAGCCAAGGAACGGTTGTCGTTAATGGGGTCGACATTACTCAAGCAACCAAGAAGGCATTAGCAGCGGCACGCAAAAAGATCGGTTTTATTTTTCAAAACTTTAACTTGATTAATAACCGAACGATTGCCCAAAACATCGCTTTCGCGCTGACTGCTGGCGGTTTTCCTGAAAAAGCGCAACCAAAAAAGATCGATGCGCTTTTAGATATGGTCGGTTTAAAGGATCGGCAGGATAATTATCCAGCACAATTATCCGGCGGCCAAAAACAGCGAGTGGGAATTGCCAGGGCGCTTGCCAACGATCCGGATATTCTGCTTTGTGATGAAGCCACTAGTGCGTTGGACTTGGAAACAGCCCAAGAAATCATCGCAATTTTAAAAGACATCAATCAGCGTCTGCATATTACGATTGTCTTTATCACTCACCAGTTGGAAGTCGCCAAGGATTTATTTGACCGAGTTGCCGTGATGGAAGCTGGCCAAATTGTTGAACAAACGACGGCTTATCGGTTGTTTGCCGATCCTCAGTCCAGCATGGCTAAGCGATTGGTTAACCGATTTTTGGATGAGCAATTGCCAGATGAAGTACGCGAGAAGTTGCGTGGCGAACCCGGCGTGATTTTAACCTTGAAATATCAAGGTGATGATTCTCTTGATCCGGTAATCACTGAGATCTCTTCAAGTACCGGCGTTGCCATTAGTATTTTACAAGGTCGAATCGAATATATTCATTCCAATGCGATTGGGGTTTTAGCAGTTTTTATCACTGGTGAACCGAGTGCAATTTCCAAGGCAGTTCAATTATTTACTGAAAAGGTCGACATGGTAGAGGAGGTTGCCCGATGAATGAAACAATTCAAATTTTAAAAGCAAATTTAGGACAATCTTTGTGGGAAACCACTGAAATGGTGTTGATTTCTGGAATTATTGGCATTGTCTTTGGCACGTTAATCGGTTTGGCCCTTTACTACTATTCCAACCGCCTATTTTCACCTAAACCGGTGGTTAACGCTGTTGTGGGGTTTATTATCAACGCTATCCGTTCGTTTCCGTTCTTAATTTTGATGGTCGTCTTAATTCCGTTTGCCAAATTGGTTGCCGGCGACCCTTATACACCAATGGGCGGCACGGTATCCTTATCAGTTGCCGCAGTCCCATTCTTTGCCCGAATTGCCGAAAGTGCGTTTGCCGAAATTGATGAAGGAATTATTGAGGCAGCCCGTTCAACCGGCGCTAACTTTTGGTTGATTTTTCAAGAAGTGTTATTCCCAGAGGCCTTGCCGTCGTTGATTCGGGGGATTGTCTTGACAATTATTAGTTTGATTGGCTATTCGGCAATGGTTGGAACAATTGGCGCTGGTGGGATTGGGAATCTTGCCATTCAGTTTGGTTACAACCGCTATGATACCGGGGTCCTAATTAGTGTGATTGTGATTTTAGTCATTATTGTTCAAATCATTCAGTGGATTGGGGACTTTTTAGCTGTCCACTATACGCGTTCCTAAGCGGTGCAAAGCAGCTAGGAGGCCATACGTCAGCAAATATTTTGATTGATGACGTTTTGGTAGTTCAATGAAGTTGCTTAAAAACTAGAAAATTGGAGGAATTATTTTGAAGTTTGAAGAATCAAAAGTGTTGCAGCAGTTGCCTAAACAATTTTTTGCGAGTTTAGTCAAAAAGGTCAATGCTAAAATTGCAACGGGCGCCGATGTCATTAACTTAGGGCAGGGGAATCCAGATCAACCAACTCCCGAGTTTATTGTTAAATCAATGCAAGAAGAAACAGCGAAGCCTGAAAATCATAAGTACTCGCTGTTTCGAGGGGATCCGGAACTTAAAGAGGCTGCGGCTAATTTTTACCAACGTGAATATGGCGTTTCCTTGGACCCGGAAAAAGAAATTGCCATTTTAGGTGGTTCCAAGATTGGCTTGGTTGAATTGCCGTTTGCAATTTTAAACCCCGGCGACACAATCTTAATGCCAGATCCCGGCTATCCTGATTACTTTTCAGGCGTCGCGTTAGCCCAAGTTAAATTGGCGTTGATGCGGTTAAAAGAAGCGAATGACTTCATGCCGGATTATTCAGAGTTAGATAAAGCTGTAGTTGACCGCGCTAAATTAATGTATCTTAATTATCCCAATAATCCAACTGGGGCGACTGCTACGCCAGAATTCTTCAAACGAACCGTTGAGTTTGCTCGTGATTACCACATTGGCGTGGTTCACGATTTTGCATATGGCCCCATTGGTTTTGATGGTAAAAAGCCGGTAAGCTTCTTACAGACACCGGGAGCCAAAGACGTTGGTATCGAAACTTACACCTTCTCTAAACCGTTTAATATGGCTGGTTGGCGGATTGGGTTTGCCGCGGGGAATGCCGACATGATTGAAGCCATCAATTTGATTCAGGATCACTTGTTTGTCAGTGTTTTTCCGGCTATCCAAAAAGCGGCAATTACCGCATTGAACAGCGACCAACAAACGGTGCATGAGTTAGTGGCCCTTTATGAAAAGCGCCGGAACCAATTCTTTAAGGCTGCTCGATCGATTGGCTGGGAACCGTACCATTCTGGTGGTTCGTTTTACGCGTGGATGCCAGTGCCTAAAGGATATACCAGCGAATCGTTTGCTGACTTGCTTTTAGAGAAAGCAGCCGTGGCGGTTGCCCCAGGAAATGGTTTTGGCAAGGGCGGCGAAGGTTATGTCCGTGTTGGGTTGTTGATTGATGAGCCGAGATTCACGGAAGCTTGTCAACGAATTGCTAAGCTTAACTTATTTTAACTAAAAAAGCCAAGTAAATTGGATCGGCCACCTTTGATGGAGGGCGGTCCAACTTACTTGGCCTTTTTATGATGAATTAATAATCTAAAAATGACTATTTCACTGATAAAATCTTACCAATACCCCAATTGCTTGGCAAGTTTGGCGCGATCTAAATCCCGAGTGGTGATCGTGGCCATTTCGGTGCCGTCTAACCCACTTGCTGATTTTTGAATCGGTTTTTTCCATAGAT
Source organism: Lentilactobacillus fungorum (assembly GCF_016860605.1). Lineage (GTDB taxonomy): Bacteria > Bacillota > Bacilli > Lactobacillales > Lactobacillaceae > Lentilactobacillus > Lentilactobacillus fungorum. Next base: position 68,839 of record NZ_BNJR01000011.1, on the reverse strand, counting down.
ACTTCGCAATCACATTACCATCGCTATTCGGTGCGTACATCAAATCTTCTTGGTAACCGGTGTGATCCAAGCCTAAAGTATGCCCAAGCTCGTGAGCGATTACCCCTGTCCAGTATTGATCCGTTGAAGTTTGTTCAGCTAATTTAGGATTCATATAGCCGATTGGATACTTGGGATCGTCGAAGTGAGTTTGGTCAACGTAGACTGCTTTGCCATTGTAGAGGCCATCCCAGCCCTCTTTAGTGCCGTTTCCAAATTGAACGGTTAGGGTATGGCTGCGCTTGCTCCCCAGTTTAAAAACGGTTGTTCCGAGGGCTTGATTCCATTTGGTCATCGCCGCTTCAGTGTAGGGCGTTAATTGATTAGCAGTAACATAAATCGTTGCTTGATGATCTTTAAACGTTGATTGAGGCGAAAAGTGCAGCAAATTATAGCCAAGGTCAAAGACGTTTTCGTGCGCTTGATAGTTAATCTGCTTGAGACCCAAAAGTGATTTGTCTGGATCCATATCGGCGGCTGCGTTAATCAATTTAATAAGGGACTTTTGAGACATCGCCGATTGCTGCTTGGCTATCGGCTTTAAGTACCCGCGCCAAATATAGCCACGGAGTTGTTTGTTTTGGCTGCTAACGTAATAATAAACAGCGTTTTTACCAGTCGCTTTTTTAACGAGAACCTGTTGGTAAGCGTAAAAAATTGTCTTGGGGTAATGCTTGGCATTGTGACTTGGCTTGGTTAATTTTGGCGTACTGTAAATGTATCCGGCAGTCGCATGATAAGCTTTGGGCGTTATTTTTTTCTTAGTCAGCACTTGGGCGGCCGGTTGAGCAGCCGTCGGAGTGGTTATTACAAGCGATATAACCATTGGCATTATTAAGAGGGCAGATAGTCCCCTGAATCTAGCGAGATAACGAGACATAAGAGACTCCTTTCAAGGTACGTGAATCATTAATAATATATCATAGTTAGCCTACCAAAGCGCCTAATAAGAACCGGTGATCCGTTCTAATTTCAGTGATTAGCTGCTGTGGCCGTGAATTTTATCAACGGTAACTTCCGCCGTGGGTTCTACCAGATGAGTGGTGTCTCGATAGTCGATTCGAAGATGGCTAATGGCTTTTAGGTCGCCTAAAACTTGTTGATATCGGGATTTATCATGAGCTAATGCCAACAATTCGTGGGAATGCAGCAAGTTAGTACCAATCTTTTGGCTATAAAGGAAAAAATAATAGCGATCGGCAAAATGATTATCGACGATTACTAGCCAATATAATGTGTTTGGTAATCGTGTAAAATAATGGCGGTAATTGTTAATAAGGGTTTTAGATTCAGTTAGCATCGTTAATGACCTCCCATTAGGCTTGGTGGCCGCCAAGCAGATTCGCTCGCTTAATTGCAGTGCCGCCCTTAGTTTTGGACGAGGCCCTAATTAAGGCTGCATAACCATATTTTTTTCGGATAGTGTCAATTGTCTTATCAAGATTCTCATGAGCCAAGGTTTTAGCGGGATCAACGAAAATACTAAATTGGGTTTGCCGCTTTCGAGAAAGCCGGTTGCACCGCACACCGACTGAACGGACCGCGCTGCCATCCCACTTTGACTTTAATAAATAGCGGACAGCCCGGGTGATATTTTGAGTAGTGTTAGTAGCCTCGATGTGCATTTGGGCTGAAAAATGGGTGCGGCCTTGTTGATCAGTAGTGGCCATCCCGATGAAGATGCCCACAACTTCGGCGACCACGTTGTTCTTGCGTAACCTAGAAGCAACTTGGTCGGCAGTTTCACTAAGGACAGTGAGCAACTCTGATAGCTCAGTGTAATCTCGCATGAGAATTTGAGAATTCCCATAGCCCTTATTTTCTGATCGGGGGAGATACTTCTTTTCAATCTCGGAATAATCAATTCCCCAAGCATGGTAGTAAAGTTGTTCGCCTAAGATCCCAAATTGCTTTTTGAGAAGTTGAACGTCTGCGTGAGCGAGTTCTTTGACGGTATAGATGCCCAGTCGATTTAATTTAGTAGCCGTATGGCTGCCAATCCCCCACATATCTTCTAATTTAGGAATTTGCCAGATGGTTTCGGCAACGTCATCATAGTGCCAATGAGCCCGCCAAGGTTCAGCCTTTTTAGCGGCATTGTCTAAAGCTAGTTTTGCCAAGAGGGGGTTGGGGCCGATGCCAATGGAAGTCACAATACCAGTTTTGTGAAATACCCGATCCTGGATTTTTTTAGCAATTTGCAAGTTTGTACCGAATAGTTGATGGCTATGGCTGACGTCGATAAAACTCTCGTCGATTGAATAGGGGTACCAATCTTTATCGTCAGTAAATTGGCGATAAATGAGGTTGATTTTGTAATTCAAAGCAACGTAATCAGCCATATGAGGTTCAACCATTTCAATATTCATTTGATCGTTAATTTCAAACCGCCGCGATCCTAACTTAACGCCGTAGTTCTGTTTGGTGTAGGGGCTGGCCGCTAAGATGAGGCCGCCAGAGGATTCTTCTCGACTCATCACTGCAATTTTAGCGGCGAGGGGATGGACGCCGCGCTTAATGGCTTCAGTGGATGCAAAAAAGGACTTACAGTCAATGCACATAATATCGTGGACGGGCAGTCGTTGCTTGTTATCAAGAGGAGTTGTCATCAAGATTACCTGCCAATATGATGGATTAATTAAATAATACGAACATTTGTTCGAAAAGTCAAGCTGGTAATCAGGCATTAGCGGCTATTAACGGGCTGTCAGCACACAAACTTTACTTACAGGAGATCTTAGGCATAGGATTTTAGTTTGGAATTGATGGGGTGATTTTTGAACTGGAATCGGGCTATTTGGTCGGACAGGCTAAATGATAGCAAGCTCAAAATTAACGGTTAAAAAAGGATCACCCGTTTTAACCTGGGGTGATCCTTTTGCTTGTCAAAGCATTTCTCGTCACGCTTTGACGATTTCATTTTTATCAATTATCAATCAATTCAATTTGTTCTAAGTAATGGTTAAATTTAAACTGTTTAATCACCAGTAACGTTTAGAAATACTGCGCCAAGGCCCTTATCAAAGGTCGCTTTCCAAGTTCCTTTAGTTAACTTTTCTGGAAGCAGGAAAGTGCCACTTGAAACCCGTTGGCCGGCAGTAAGAGGCATTCCTTGGGCCTCAAGCTTAGCAACTAGCCAATGCAATGAATTTAATGGGTTGCCAAGAACCTCTGATGAAGCGCCATCCTTTAGCTTTTTGCCATCATGGAACAATTCACATTTCACGTTAGCTAGGTCGTCTACTTGATCAAATAATAATTGGGTATCCATTTCCTGACCATAAACGACGAACCCGCCAACGGCTGCATCTGACATGACCATATACTTTGAAAGGCTTGGGAACCAGTCACTAAAGCGAGAATCGGGCACTTCAACGGCAGCAGCCACTTTGGTCTTTTTCATTAAATCTTCAAGGGAGTCTTTGCTGCTGAGATCTTCTTTTGCCGTGAACAGCATCTCCACTTCAGCTAACGGTTCCATTAATTCTGCACGGTGAAGTGTCACGGGTGATTGAACGAAGTGACTCTTGACCTGAGCGCCATAAAGCGGGGAGTCGGAATCGAACATATCTTGGGTTTGCTTACTGGTTAATGAAACTTTATAGCCGCCAACTTCTTCGTTTTTTAACGCCGTTAACTTCTTTTGCACTCGATAAGCAGCATTTTCATCGGTTACAACACCTTTGTAATCTGATTCCTTTAATGGTTCATGAGTTTGATAAGCATGAAATAAGTCATTTGCTAATTTAGTTTCTTTTTCAGTTAATGTCATAGTTGCTTGTTCTGTCATAAGCGTGACCTCCTAAAGTCAAGTGAGCGAAGCAAAGTGGTTAAGGATCGGAGCGTAAGTCTCCACTAACGGAAATTCCCGGTTCTGGAATTTTTGTTAGTGGTGCTTACGCGCAGATCCTTGCTTTGCGCAGCTGTCCTAAAAATAAGTGAGCGGAGTCAGGCGGTTAAGAATCGAAGGAGAAGTCTCCTTGGGCGGAAATTCCTGGTTTTGGAATTTTTGACCAAGGCGCTTATCCATAGCTTCCTGCCTGACGCAGCTGTCCTACAAAAACTTAAGTTTGTCCTCGCTTGTCGAAAAAACGTGAGGACAAATGCGTGACGTAAAATATGTGATAGGTGCTATGTTAAGTGTAACTATGTGATTAAAAACATCATTGATGCTATGTGCGGATACAACCTTTTTTAAGTAACTAATCTGACCCGGATTCTTATTATCGGGCCTAATCTCCGATTCCATTTGTCCTCACCACCTTATGTTATTCGTTAATTTCATCAAATCCAAAAAGAAAACGCGTCCTTTAACTCTCCCCAATTGGGATAGTTAAAAGGACGCGTTTGCGCGGTACCACCTTCATTTGCCATACTATTACTAGCATGACCTCACACGTACAGTTTTCACGATACGCTGACACAATAATGGGTGTACCCAGCATGATCTACTTAAATCTTTGACCATACAGCTCAGAGACGATAATCAGTTAATATAACAAATTGCTTCGCACCAACCAGCAACTCTCTGATTGTTAATACTAAATGAAGTTTCTCTTCATCGCTTTTTAATTTGAATTTAATGATTGTCATTAATCTACACCTGGTTATTTTGATTGTCAACACCAAATGGCAAAAAAATTATTTTTTGACTGGATTTTCACGGATGACTCGAGCGGGATTACCAGCAATGATTAAGTTATCGCCAAAGGATTTAGTGACTGTAGAATTGGCACCAACAATGACATTGTTACCAAGCGTGACCCCTGGTAAAATAACGGAATTGCCGCCAATCCAGACATCGTCGCCAATAGTCACTGGTTTTCCCATTCCCACAAATTTAGCCCGTTCAGCTGGGTCTAATGGATGATAAGCTGAATAAATTTGCACCCGTGGCGCTAACATGCAGTGGTTGCCAATTGTCACTGGTGCGATGTCTAGAATGACGTTATCGTAGTTGCAGATAAAATGATCACCGACATGGATATTATAGCCAAAGTCACAACGAAAATTAGGTTGAACCCACGGGCTTTTACCAACTGAACCGAACAACTTACGAATCAGTTGTTCTTTTTCAGCACTGGCCGTGTCATCTAACTCGTTCATCATTTTGCAGAGTCGTCGGGCCTTTGTCTCATCAGCCGTTAGTTCTGGGTCCATCACCAGGTAAGGTTCACCCGCTAAAAATTTTTCTTTCTCAGTTGCCATAAAGGTACCACCTTTTTACTAAATTAATAAAATTATATCATTTTTATTAGCATGAATCTCAAGGCAATTAATTCATCAGGTTAAATTTAAAAACAAATTGATGGTTAAGATAGTTTCGAGTATGATAAATAAAAGCGTTAGAAAATGATGAGGATTGGCTAAATATCAAAATAATAATTATTGTAGGTGTCATTTAACCAGCGATGGGTTAGATGACACAGGCAAATTTTGGTCAATCACTTTTTCTCGTTGTCACTTCACGCTTTAAATTAAGTGACATAAAACCTATTTTGGGTGAAAGGAAAGATAGCGATGAAAGCGGTTATTACAGTTATTGGTCATGATCAAGTTGGAATTGTTGCGACAGTTTCTCAACAATTGGCTGAATTACAAGTGAACATTACGGATATTTCGCAGACCTTAATGCACGGGGAGTTTACGATGATGTTGATGGGCGAGTGGGATGAAAACAACGTTAAATTTAATGTCGTTCAACAATCTCTGACAGCTCTGGGTCAAAGAGTTGGTTTGGATATTCATATTCAACGCCAAGAATTGTTTGACGCCATTCAAAAATTATAGGAGACATCAAGATGGAAACCAAACAGATTCTAGAGACGATCCAGATGATTTCAGAAGAAAAGCTGGACATCAGAACCATTACAATGGGAATTTCGCTGTTTGACTGCATTGATAGTGATGGTAGTAAAGCACGGCAAAAGATTTATGACAAATTAACAACTAGCGCAAAGGATCTAGTAAAAGTTGCTAACCAAATTGAAGCAGAATATGGGGTCCCCATTGTTAATAAACGGATTTCGGTGACGCCTATTTCGATGGTTGCCGCAGCTTGTCATGACGATAATTACGTTGCTTACGCGCAAACAATGGAAAAAGCGGCTGAAACACTCGGAGTAGACCTAATTGGCGGCTTTTCAGCACTTGTTCAAAAGGGCGAACAGAGTGGTGATCAAAAGTTAATTGATTCAATTCCACAGGCGTTGAGTGAAACCAAACGGGTTTGTGGTTCGGTTAACGTTGGCTCAACCCGGGCAGGGATTAATATGGATGCCGTTAAGCAAATGGGTCGAGTCATCAAAGAGCTGGCAGCAATCGATCCAGTGAGTTGCATGAGCTTGGTGGTGTTTGCAAACGCGGTCGAAGATAATCCATTTATGGCAGGTGCCTTTCACGGCGTCGGTGAGGCTGATAAAGTGATTAATGTCGGGATTAGCGGACCCGGAGTTGTTAAACGAGCATTGGAAAAAGTGAGTGGGGCGCCCATTGATAAAGTGTCTGAAACGATTAAAAAGACTGCCTTTAAGGTAACTAGAATGGGGCAATTTGTTGGGAATGTCGCGGCTAAAGCCTTAAACGTACCATTTGGAATTGTTGATTTGTCACTGGCCCCAACGCCAAATCAGGGAGATTCAGTTGCCGAGATTCTTGAAGAAATTGGTTTGCAAAGCGTTGGGGCACCTGGAACGACTGCTGCATTGGCCCTCTTAAATGACGCGGTTAAAAAGGGTGGCGTGATGGCATGTGAACATGTTGGCGGCTTATCCGGTGCCTTTATTCCAGTATCTGAGGACAGTGGGATGATCAAAGCCGTAGAGTATGGTAATCTGAACTTGGAAAAGCTTGAAGCCATGACCGCAGTTTGTTCTGTTGGTTTAGACATGATTGCAATTCCAGGTGATACGCCAGCTGAAACAATTAGTGGGATGATTGCTGACGAAGCGGCTATCGGGGTTATTAATAATAAAACAACTGCTGTCAGAGTGATCCCGGCGGCGGGCAAACAGGTTGGCGACCAAATTGACTTCGGTGGTATTTTTGGGTATGCGCCAGTGATGCCAGTCAACCCCAATAGTCCAGCTAAATTTGTGAATCGAGGCGGCCGAATCCCGGCACCAATTCATTCGTTTAAAAATTAAAAATAATCATATTTGAGTTCATCATTTAAGCCAATCGCGCAATTAACCCTATTGGGGATGATTGCGCGATTGGCTTATAATGATGATAATCAGTTTCTTCAGCATAACCCGATCAGCTAGCCGTAAGTTTGTTAGGATAAAGTGATTATAATAACCGCTAGAGCTGATCTTTTTTGACAATGATACAGGGAACGCCATCTTCTAGAAAAACATCGGAAATTGGTCGATACCCCATTTTTTCATAAAAGCCTTGGGCGGTTAACTCACTATGAATAATTGATTGAGTCAAGCCGGCTTCTTTGGCCCGATTTTCCATTGCGGTGATAACTTGTCTACCATAGCCATGGCCGCGATACGCCTTCAGGGTTGCCACCCGACCAATTTTAAGCGTGGTGGCGTCCAATTGTTCAAAGCGACAAGTTGCGATCGGTTGGCTTTCTTTAAACAAAACAGCGTAAATCATATCATCTGAATCCTTATCATCAAACTCGTCAGTAAGTGCAATGCCACGTTCTAAAACGAAGACTGATAGCCGAATATAGGCTGCAGCGGCTCGAATTGGTTTTGTGCTGTTAACAATTAACGTCATAGAGATCACCTCAGTAGTTGTTTGATTTAAAACATATTATAATAATTACAAATAGATGCCTGAAATTCAAACAAGATAATGGTACCATAAGAAGGTACTCACAACAGTTATTAAATTAAAAAAGTTTGAAGATTTCGTTAAGTATTGTAACTTAGTGATAATTTAATAGTATGTCGTTGAGAAAATTCGTAGAATAGGTATGAAATAAACTTGCTTAGGGGGTAGGCAGCAGTGATATCACGCAAGGAAAAGTTTAAAAAGAAAAAAAGGCCACGCCTAAAGCGAATTCTGATTGGGATTGGGTTATTGATTTTTGGTGGGTTTGTCGGTTCTCATCTTTATTTTCAAAATCACTTTAAATTTACCAAGATTAATAACATCAGTGTTTCTGGGCTAACGGTGGCTCAAGCGACTAAAAAGTTAAACACGTCGCACATTGATGAGGATGGCAATTATTTGGTTGTCAAAGATTCCAGGATTAAAGTTAATTCAAAGGATGTCAAGCAGTTATTTGAAGATCGCAGTTCGATGAGTACGGTTGCGGTTAAGAACTTGAGTGCTAAACCAGATATTTCCAATAAACAATTAGCCTATCGAATGACGGTCTTATTGCCTAAGTTTAAGCAACGAATTGACCAGATTAATCGTTCAAGAGAAAAAACGGTTAATTCCAAGGTTCTCCTTAAGGATGGCAAAATCGTCGTTAAAGCGGGCAAGGCTGGCAATACGCTGGATAAAGCAAAGATGGTTAAAGCGTTTAAACAACAGGCCAAGAGTCACTTATTAATTTCTGTTAAGATGGTAAAAGACGCTTATGCTTCACCAAATAGCAGTGAAGTTGCGAACCAAAAGAAACATTTGCAGGCCACTTTGCAAAATGTGGTTACTTTGAAAACGTATCATCAATCATACCAATTTAAGGTCAAAAACTGGGTTGCCAATGGTTATCCAACCGCTAATGGTGATTACCAATTTGATTCAACAAAGCTAAAGGCATGGATTGCAAAGTTCGCTAACAAAGTTGATACGTTTGGCAAACCTGTCAAGATTACAACGCATCAGGGTAGAAAAGTAAAAGTTCCTGGTGGCACGTACGGCTGGCGAGTTAATCAAACAGCTCTCAAGCAGAACTTACTAAAAAATATGGGCAAGAAGCATTCAGTTACAATGAATTTGAAACACTATGCCCTAGGAACCGGTTACGGTGTTAAGGGAGCCGGAAAAACTTACGTTGCGATTGATTTGAATCATTTGAAGGAATATATTTATTACAATGGTAAGTTAATCACAACGATTCCGGTAATGTCTGGTACGCTGACTGGTGGCAATAAGACGCCTCAAGGGGCATACTACATTATGTATAAGCAGCGAAATACCACGTTGAAAGGAAAGAACGATAATGGTTCGAAGTATGCGTCAAAGGTTAGCTATTGGGAACCGTTAACCAATTCAGGTGTCGGCATGCATGACTCACCATGGCAGCCTGCATCTGTATATGGTAATCCAAGTGCGAGAGCGCAATATCATTCTCATGGCTGTTTAAACAACCCACCATCGAGAATGCCAACGGTTTGGAAGTATACGCACACAAATGAACCGGTCTTCATTTATTATTAAACTTAACTAAAAGACGGGTTTCTTAGCCAATTCGAATGTGAAAACGGCTAAGAAACTCGTCTTTTTAAATTAATCAATTAAAATTTTAATTCCCAAGTACAGGTTGTAGATAAACATAGCAACATCGATGATGCCGACAAGGGTGACAACGATGGCGAATAAAATAGCGACACCATTACTGCCACTAGAAGAAATGACAGTGATTGTAAATAACAGAATTGTCAGTGCAGATAGCACAAGCGGAATCAAGTGAAGCATAAAGGCCCGTTTAGCCGTTTCGTGCATATCTGGATAGTCCTTACTTACTAACCAAACAATAAACGGGAAGATAAAGGGTGCAAAGACGATTGATAAATAAGAAAGCGCGTTAACAATTTTATTTGGTGACATTCGAGGCCTCCTAAAAAAAGTGAGCGGAGCAAAACAGTTAGAAGCTGGAGCCTAAGTCTACCCGGCCGGAAATCCCGGGCTTGGATTTTTGGTCGGGTAGACTTAGGTGCAAGCTTCTGTTTTGCGTAGCTGTCCTAAAAAAGTGAGCGAAGCAAAGCGCTTAGAAACTGGAGCATAAGGCATCTTGGCCGGAAATCCCGGGCTTGGATTTTTGGCCAAGATGTTTTATGCGGAAGTTTCTGCTTTGTGCAGCTGTCCTAAAAAAGTGAGCGGAGCAAAGCGCTTAGAAATCGCAAATAGGCTAGGCGTTTCACGGCCGTCGGAGGGTAAGGCTCCTTGGCGGGAAATTCCCGGGCTTGGAATTTTTCGCCAAGGTGCTTACACGGAGCTTTCTGCTTTGCACAGCTGTCCTAAAAACGAGTAAACCAAGTCAACTCATACAGAAGTTGCCGCTTAGTAAAGCTGTCCTAAATTAGTTTGAATATGACTTGTAAACGGGAGCCCGAAAAAGATCAACGTATGATCCCATTGACGAGTAGTCTCGCAAAACAGTAATTCTTTGTCCATTGATCGTCCGGTGGGCGACTCCCCATCCCCGATCACTTTGATAACCGTGTTGCGCGTATGCATTAAATGTATAACGATTGCTGCCTTTAATTTTAGCAACAGCTAACTTTTTATAACCGTGCCAACTGCTTTTAAAAAGGGTATGTTTTTTACCCTTGTATGATTGCGTAACGGAATATTGATTGATATGGGTAATACACATCCGGCCATTAACGTAAGAATACCAATTTCCCTGCCACTTTTTTGGGGTTTGATGATGAATTTTGCCGACTTGATAATATGTGTCGGCATGAGCTGGGACGGATGCTATCTGATTACCGGTAATACCTAATAAAAGACCAGCCAAAATAGTTGTCGCTAACTTGACGATTTTTTTCATGGTGGATGCTCCTAGTAGAATAAAGTTGAAGGGTTACAAGGATTAGTTTGCCATTAAACTAGTAAATTAATGACAGATTATATTAAGAAACTATAACGTTAATTGGGTTAAATTGTCAAATGAAGATGAGCAAAGGGAACTTTTTAGTAAAAAGTGTTCAGTCAAAAAACGATTGACAGCCACTACAATTTAGGTGTTTAATGACAGTGTTCAAAATAATTTAATCTGTGGTCTGGGGTGCCGGTTAAATCCAGCTGAGAAATACCCATGGAACCTGAATCAGTTAGTACTGACGTAGGAAGACCACTTAGTCATTTCGTAATGAGTTTTTGCCTGGCTAAGGACCACTCTTTTTGTAGAGGAGGTCCTTTTTTATTGGAAAAATTAAACTGATGTAAACCAGCTATCTAAAAAAGCGACCAACTGGTGGGAGTCAGGATTTCTAGTGGTAAAAGTGATTTTAATCGATTGGTCGTTTGTTGAACAAGTTGTTTTCATGATGAATTGAGGTGAATATAATGGACATTCGATCACCACATTGGGATGTTAGGCAGATTATTACAGTAACTTTAATCGGGATTGTTTGTGGGGCCATCTATTTTTATGGGGTTGACACGTTGTATAACGTTACCAAAATTGCCCTAACGCCAACGGGTTTAAGCCCGTTTGTCGATGGCTTGTATTCAGGCCTGTGGTATATTTCAGCTCCTTTATGTTTATATTTTGTGCCAACGGTTGGTGCCGGAATTATTGGCGAAACATTAGCCGCAATTGTTGAAATGTTTTTCGGTGCCCAGTGGGGGATTATGACCGTAATTGTAGGCTTCTTGCAAGGAGTTGGTAACGAATTTGGCTTTTTCCCACATGGCTATCAGAAGTTTTCTTGGACAAGTTGTTTATTAGGCGCTTTTGGTGCGAACTTATTGGGGTTTGGATACACATTTATTACGTCCGGATACAGTCATTATGGGGTTGGCATGATTATCGCTTTGTTTGCCATCTCAACTATCTCAAGCTTAGTATTTGACGGTGTTTTGGTTAAGCTAATCACCCTTAATTTTGATCGGGCGTTTGCCAAGTTACAAGTGAATCATGTTAGTAAATCAAGTAAATAGTAAATAGTGGAGGAAAATGATGAAATTTACAACTCAGTTACGACAAGCCAATGATTCTGTTTGGCAACAGATTTTTAACTGTCCCTTTATAACGGGTTTGACGGACGGGACTTTGGCGCCAGAAGCATTTCGGTATTATTTTATCCAGGACAATAAATATTGTGTCGCCTTCTACGATCTTCATCAAAAGATTGCCGCCAAAATGACTAATAAAGATCAGGCTTACTTACTAACTCATTTGGTGGATCTTTGTAATGAAATTAGCGAACGCAGCCCAATTTATGACGAATTAAAGCTGACGCAAGCAGAAATTGATTCTGTACCGGTTGCCCCAACCGCCTATGCTTACATTACAAACATGTATTATCAATTTGAACAACAGGGGATCGAGGCAGGGGTAGCCAGTTTGGTTCCTTGTTATTGGACCTATACTGAAATGTTTCGGGAAATTGCCAAACGAGGATTTCAAACTAAACCAGCGTATAAAGACTTTATTGACTTCTGTGCTTCGGAGGAGTTTGGATCACTCAATCAAAAGATGCTAGATTTAACAGACGAGCTGGCGGCAGGCACGACTGATAACGGCCGCAACAAAATGCGGTTGGCATTCCAATATAGTAGTGAATATGAACTGCACTATTGGGATATGTGCGTCAAACACGAACAGTGGCAATTGGATCAAGAAAAAGTAAATGCATTAACTCGTTAAACGCTTTTGGCTTTTACAGCCTATTAAGTTAAAAAACGGCCTCATTCCTTCACAAATCATGGGAATGAGACCGTTTTTTAAATTCAATATAAGGGTAGTTTAAGTGAGTCGATGAGTAGGTTAAACGTAAAAAGCTAATTACTTGGTATGATTGTCAACCCTTGTATCCGGTTGTTGGGTCCGTCGATTTTGGGCACTATCTTTATTCGCTAACGACTTTTTATACATCTTATCGTTGACATAAGGGTAAGTCCACTTGACCATGGCACTCATGATGATTGGTAATGTAATAACCAAAATGATTAAACCGACAATGACGGTGATGGCCACTTGAATTAAGGTTAAGACGTTGGATGGAATGAGGGCGGCAAAGGTACCACCTAAAATGATTGCCGCGGAAATAACCACGGTTCCAATGATGGTAGCGGAGTTAAGTATCCGCATTCTGACATCAGTGATTGTGCTGGCGTCATCTCGATAGCGCATCATCAAGAAAATACTATAATCAACCCCCAAAGCAACCAGCATAATGAAACTGAAGAATGGGGTATTCCAAGTTAACATGTTTTGGAATAACAGATATTCTGATAACCATTTGGTAATTTGTAAAGCACCGAAGTAGGTGACAATTAACGTACCGATAATGGTTAACGCTTGAACCAATGACCGGGTAACAAACATGAGGGCAATCCCAATACCAACTAACATAATTGCCACGGTTCTCAAGAAGTCACTGTTAGCCGTTTTTTGTAAGTCAGCAGTTTGCGAACTTTGACCACCAATGGCAACTTTGGCCTTTTTTAGCGAAGAGTCCTTGAGTTTAGCATTAACATCCCTGGTAATGGTTCGGATACGATCAGCAGACTTAGTGGTACTTGGGTCGCTGTTTAAGATGAAGGTTACTTTGGTAATTTTGCGATTTTTAGACATAAACGCATCTAAGGAAGTCGTAAAAGTTGGGCTCTTAACACTTGCTTTTGGCATATAGAATGTATCACCCAAATAAGATTTTTGCATTTCTTTTAAGTAATCATTCACGGTATTGGTACCTGCGTTGACTTTTGAAAGACCGGCGTTAGCAGAAGTTAAACCTGATTGAAGCTGTTGCATTTGAGATTGTAATGCTTTCATCTTCGAACTCAGTGTTTGGACGCCATTATTGACCTCGGTACTGCCACTGGCAACGCTTTGGGCGCCAGAGACAAGCGAAGCACTATTTTGCTGGAGTTGGCTGGCACCACTATTCAATTGATTAAGGCCACTTGAAAATGGGGTAGTCTGGGAACGAAGACGACCCAATCCAGAAGAAAGACGACTTGATCCAGTTGCCAAACGGCTTACCCGACTACGAAGTGCCCGCAAGCGAGCCGTCCGGGAACGTAATTGTTGAATGCCAGAATTTAATGTTTGGCTGCTGGTAGATAATTGACCGACGCCGGATGAAAGAGAAGAAGCGCCTTGGCTAAGTTGCTGGGAGCCGCTGGCTAAGCTGTTAACGCCAGCCGTGTAAGTTGAAAGGCTGTTACTCAATTGTTGAGCCCCTGATTGGAGCCGACTGGCACCATCCGCTAATTGTTGAACCTGAGCAAGGCTCTCTGAAGTATTGGAACTGGCAAGTTTTTTATTAGCACTTGCTAATCCTTTTTGGACTTTCTTGATGCCATAATTGGCCTGATCCAAACCATCCGTGAGGGTCTTTAACTGGCTCTTAAGATACAGTTGTTCGATTTTGGTTCCCCCTGGCCGGGTAACTGAGGCTACGGATTTGACGCCTGGCTCCGCCTTTAAATAACCCGTTATCTGATCAATTTCAGCTAAATATTGTTGGGTATTAAGGGGCTTCTTATTTTCAATATAAAGAGTTGAAGGGCCGGATGTTCCAGCCGGATAATGTTCTTTGATAAGATTGTAGCCGGCCTTTGATTGAACACTGTTGGGAAGTTCGTCGGCATTATTAAAGTTGAGCTTTTGCGAACCAACAAATAGTAGCGGAACAGAAGCAATTACGAGAATGCCAACCATCACAAATGTGTGCGATAAAGTAAACTTTGATAAGAAGTGCCAGACAACACTTTTATCATGGGCAGCCAGGTTCTTACTTGGCCAAAAGAGTTTTTCACCCAATGTTGCCATAAAGAACATATTAAGCGTCAGCAATACTAACAGTAAGACCGCCACGCCGACGGCCACACCTACTCCTGAACGATAAAATGAAAATTTAGCAAGTGCCAAAGCAGTAAACCCAATCAAAACAGATGAACCGCTGTAAAGAATGGTTCGGCCAGCATGCCGCCGTGCGGTACGAGCTGCCGCAACGGCTGTTTGGCCTTTTTTGATTTGTTCTTTAAAGCGATCGTATAGCAGAATATTATAATCAGTCCCAATTCCAAAGAGGACCACCACTAAGAAGACCTGGGTAAAGTTAGAAATTGGAAAACCGTACCGCTGGGCCAAGTTCATGACGATATTAAGTGAAATTAAATAAGAGATCCCAACCGTTAGAAGCGAAATAACTGGAATTAAGAAGGATCTAAAGACAATAATTAAGACCAGGAAAATAAAGATCGCGGCAATAATTTCGGTCTTTTGAAGGCCTTTTTCGGTGGTTGCCGAAAAGTCTTCGTTTAAAACATCCGCGCCAGTGACGTAAGTTCGCAGGCCTGGCGTTTTAATTTTGTTGAGGACGGCTTTGGTTTGCCCCTTAACTTTGTATTTGCTTGGAACAGTGATCATGGCCATTTCAGTGGTGCCGTCATTTGAAACTAATTGCTTTTTAGCCGCGGCATTATCGCCGGCACTGGTAACACTGACAATATGTAAATCCGGATCGCTACGAATTTGACTAACGGCCGTTCCTATTTGAAGTGACTGTTCATCAGTTAGTTTGCCGTGTTTGTTGTTAAAAACGGCAATGAGTGTTCGGACGTTTTTGCCCCCCGCAGATTTCTTTTGGATTTTTTGGGCAACCTCGCTTTGAACAGTTGCGGGTAAGCGGACACTTCCCTTATCGCGGACTAGTTGGGAGATGTTAGGCAACGTGAACGCCGCGATCAATACCAAGCCAATCCAGATAATAAGCGGTAAGATGTGTTTTTCTCTGAAATTGTGCATCAATTCTCTTCCTTTCCCTAGATCAAAATTATTGTGTGGTTCATTAAATTGAGCACTCATAAAAACCACCGCAAAGACTAAAGGGTCATCGAGAATCAACGTTGCGATGGCTGATTTAAATTCGAATGAAATTAAAAGTGCAAAATAGTTGTGAACTTACATTGAAGTTCAACAGATACATCATACATTTTAACATGAATTGAGCCATTCGAAACCCGTTAAGTGAACGCGGTTAAAATAATCTTTTGATTTAATTGAAAACCCATAAAAAATTATTAAAGGTTTTGGGAGCTAGAGAAGAAAACGTTTTTTGACGTACTAACTTAATGACAAAAATGTAAAGCGTGACTGGCTGCGGTCAGTGTTCCTCAACTAAATAATGACCCCGTGATTGAAAGCGACCATTAGCAGGGTTAATTTCACGGCTCACCACTAAAAACGAAATGACATCTTAGTAACCGACTGGAGGTAGCGTTGACGTCGTTTGAGGCTTGAATTCGTAATACCGCCAAAGTTAAGCCATTTGCCGCTATGAACGCCGAGTTGCTTCAAGGTCTTGTGAATAAAAATTTTCTGAATGGCATTGCCACAAAATAGCCGCAAATAAAAGGTTGGCGATGTCGAGGTAGTTAAAACGTAAGCGCGTTTGAGATTGGTTAATTCGCCCTTAATGCCAGTTTTGCTGACAGTGTGAGACAGGCCTTCGCCTTCCTTCATGACTTTATCAATAAAGCCTTTTAGCATACCTGGAAGGCTGTTCCACCAAATTGGTGTAATAAAAATAACGCCAGCTGCATCTTTGAGCGCTTGTAAATACTCAGTTACCAGCGGATCGTGAGTTTGGCCAGTATGAAATAGCCGTAGTTCTTCTAAATCGTAAACGGGATCAAACTGCTCAGCATACAGGTCCAGAACTTTGGGATTTAGACTTTGAGCAATTAAACTTTGGAGCACTTTTTCTAAAACAGCGTGATTAAAGCTTTTCTTATATGGGTGGCAGTAAATAACAACGATCGTTTTCATTATTTTTCAACTCCAATCAATTCTTTAGCAGCGGATTTTAATAAGGCGTCGTCATAAACAATGGCATGATTGCGAACGAGGATGCCATAGCCTTGGATAAACGACCAAACTTTGATAAAGAGGGTGTCACTGGATTCACTTAAGCCAAACTGGGACACAATTTCTTCAATCAGCTGGCGGGTATAGTCTAAGAGAATAAAATGATGACCAGTTTCAACTGCCTGATACAGATTAATTGCAGTAGGGTTAAAGAATAAAAAATCCATCAAGTAGGGTTGAGTAGCAAATTGGTTCACCAAAAATGCGCCAAGAGAAACGAGTGAATCAAATGGGGTTAAATGGAGCTTGGCAATCTGCTGTTGGGCCTGCCTGCCTAAGGTTGTTGAAATGACCTCGGTAACGGTTTTGAAAAGATCATCCTTATTTTTAAAATGCTTGTAAAACGATCCGGTCGTGAGGTGTAAATCGCCTAATAATCGCCGAAGTGAAATTTGCTGATAGCCATGTTGACTAATTAAGCGAATGGTCAGGGTAACAATATCATCTTTGGTGTGGTTAGTTTTTCCTGCCAATTGAGAAGGGCTCCTTTGAATTGGAATAGTCTAAAGATAACACTGTTATCCTATAGTTGTAAAGATTCATGCACAATTAATGCCGTTCAAAAAAACGGTCTCAGCAATTGACTATTTCCAAAAATCGATTGTTGAGACCGTCGCGAGACTATTTAATTAGCAAACTAGTTGACTTTGGTTGAAGTTTTAGATTGGAGTTTGTTGGCAATAAACATGAGGCTGGTAGCATTGCCCTTTTTATTGGTTACGTAGAGGACATCAGTCGCCATTGAGCGGCCGGAGCCGGTTTTTGATTCGGAAACGGGAAATCCCAAGCGATTCATAACCTGCTGATAGGAAGTTCCTGGCTTAATGGCGTTAAGTGTGCTGGCAGCGGTTAATTTGCGTTGATTATTGGCTAGCAGATAGCTTTTGCTAACGGCATGTTTTGAAAGAAATTCAACGGTAAGCGAAGTGGCTTTGAAACTTTTGGCTAAATGATGCCAAGTATATTGGACGGCATGCTTCTTGGATTGGCCAGTAATTGAAATGGTTTTTGTGGCACTGGGTTTGCCGAATCGGCGGATAATTGCGCTTTGTGAAGTACCGCCTTTATTAGGAGTTGTGATATTTGCCAATTTGATGTGATTATAATCGGCTCGAGTAATCGGTGCCACCTGGTTTGCTTTTGAATGAGCGTGGTTTTGCGAAGCATGATTGCTACAAGCACTTAAAAAAATTCCAAGAAACACGATTGTGATGATTTGCCATCTTTTTTTCATTTTTTGACCTTCTAATGAGTTTAATTCATTATATTAAAGATACCAGAGTTCGATAGCGGTGGATAAAGTCATTGAAAATCTTAAGATAATTATTGAAAACATGGCTAGTGTTATATTTAATGACATTAAATCGTTCGGAATCCTTAGATAAATCAAATTGGTAAATAACTACCACGCCAATGTTACTAATTGGTATATATTAATTTAACTGATTTTAAAAGATAACTATTGACATTTAACGAAATTGGCATATATTATAGTCTGTGAATAAATGTTAATAAATATGACATGAGAGGAAGATTTGAAATGAGACTTGATCAGGATTGTTTAGGAGAATTATTTGTTCCAGATGATGCATTATACGGGATTCATACATTACGAGCGGTCCACAATTTCCCAATTACCAGTGAAAAAGTTAATCCAGTAATTATTGAGAGCTATTTGCAAATTAAAAAAGCAGCGGCACTAGCTAACCAGCAAGCGAACAACTTGAGTGCTCAAAAAGCGACTCTAATTGTCTCGGCTTGTAATCAGTTGTTGTTTTCCAGTAACAATGATGACTTCCTGGTACCAGCAATTCAGGGCGGTGCTGGCACGTCAACTAATATGAATGTGAACGAAGTTGTTGCGCAACTAGCAATGCGGTTGAGTGCAAAGGACGGACACACACCGGTTAAGATTCACCCGAATGATGATGTTAATCGTTCCCAGTCGACAAATGATACTTACCCAACCGCTGGAAAAATGGCAATGATAAAAAAGCTGACACCGCTCAAGGATGCGCTGGCTAAACTGACGAGTACATTGGATGATAAGGCCAAAACCTACGCCCAGGCAATCAAAGTTGGGCGGACTCAGTTACAGGATGCCGTGCCAACAACGTTTGGCCGCAGTTTTGCCGCGTACGCCGCCATGTTTCGCCGTGATGCTCAACGCTTAAAAGCGACCTTACCGGCACTTGAGACGGTCAATTTGGGTGGGACCGCCATTGGAACCGGGATCAACGCACCGGCTGGTTATCAGCAGCGAGTGGTCCCACTGCTAAACCAAGTGGCCCATTTATCATTGACACAAGCAGATGACTTGGTTGATAGCACCCAGAACAGTGATGCCTTTACAACCATTTCGGCCGCACTTAAGACTTTGGCAGTGGACTTGACTAAGTTTTGTAATGATTTACGCTTACTTTCAAGCGGCCCTCAGGCTGGGTTTAACGAATTATCATTGCCAAAGCGGGCGGCAGGTTCTTCAATTATGCCGGCAAAGATTAATCCAATCATCCCAGAAGTGGTTAATCAAGTCGCCTTTGAAGTTATTGGCAACGATGTCACGACGACTTTAGCGGCAGAAAACGGTCAGCTTGAATTAAATGCTTTTGAGCCGATCATGTTTCGGGCCATTTTAATGAGCGAAACGCACTTGGCAAATGCCATTGAAACGCTTGTGACCAATTGCGTTGCTGGGATTCAAGTTAATGAAAAGCACTGTCAACAAGAAGTGGCCCATTCATCAATTACGGCAACAATCCTCTCGCCAATTCTGGGATATGAAAAGACAACCGAATTAATTAAGACAGCGATCGCCGAGAAAAAGTCGGTTAAAGAACTTGTTAAACAGCAGCATTTGTTAGCTGAGCCATTAATTGATGACTTGTTTTCACCAGCAACGCTTACCAATTCTAAACCAGCGACCGCGGCTACAGCCAAGACGGCGTCGGCTAATCATTAGCCAATTGGTTGAAAAATTTATTGTTAGAGATGATTCCCTCATCGCCGATAAAGAATATAATGATGGTGTCTACACAGATATCTAGTCATAGAACTTCAAGGGTGATGAGGGAAATGAAGCACGTTGAATCGACAAAAATAGACGAAACCGCCAAAGTAACCGTTGAGGAACTGATTGAACGATTTCATACTCAGAAGAGCGGTTTGACACAGCATGAAGCTGACGAACGCTTAAAGAATTATGGGCCAAACACAATCCGCCAAGGAAAGCGCCAATCAGAGATTTTGATTTTCTTAGAAAATTTTACGTCATTGATGGCAATCTTACTATGGGTTTCTGGGATAATTGCGCTGTTTGCTGGCATGATGGAACTTGGAATTGCAATTTGGGCAGTTAACGTGATTAATGGCTGCTTTTCATATTGGCAGCAGCACGCGGCTCAAAAAGCCACGGATTCGTTGAAGAAGATGCTGCCAGCATATGTTAAAGTCATTCGCGATGGTCAGGCCAAGCAAATTCGAGTTGAGCAGTTAGTCATTGGGGATTTGTTTCAAATTCAAGCAGGTGATTCGGTGCCAGCCGATGCCCGCATCTTTAATAGTTCGAATTTAGCAGTAGATGAATCGTCTTTAACCGGTGAATCGGTACCAGTTGAAAAGGCTGACGGCTATCGGCATGGTGATGGGGAATTTGCCCAACAAAATATCGTTTTTGCCGGCACAATTGTCACCAAGGGAACGGCTCACGCAATCGCTGTGGCTACTGGCATGCAGACTGAATTTGGCCGGATTGCTCAATTGACGGAAACCCAAAAGAAAGTGATTTACCCCCTGCAGCGGGAATTAAATCATTTAACGCGCCAGCTAACGGTGATCGCCATTATGCTGGGGGTTGCGTTTTTCCTGCTGGCCGTTTTCTTCGTGCATTATCCGATTGCACAGTCATTTATTTTTGCGTTAGGGATGATTGTGGCCTTTATTCCTGAAGGATTATTACCGACCGTCACGCTTTCTTTAGCCCAAGGGACGCAACGAATGGCTAAAAAACATGCGTTGTTAAAAAATTTAAATAGCGTCGAAACCTTGGGGGAAACAACCGTCATTTGCTCTGATAAAACCGGTACCCTAACGCAAAATCAGATGACGATTAATCACATTTGGTTAGCTGACGGCGACTATGAAGTGACGGGAACCGGCTATGTTAATAACGGCCAGATTCAATCAAATGGTGCCGCGGTTGATTTAACCCGGAACCGAGATCTCAACCGCTTATTGACGATTGCGGCTTTGAACAATGATACTGAAGTTAACGAAGATCCAACTGGTGGTCAGGCTAAAATCCTCGGAACGCCAACGGAAGCCGCTTTGGTAATTTTGACCAGAAAGGCGGGGATTGATGCTAAAATGCTGCAACAGCAGTTTAGCCGCCTAAAGGAATTACCGTTTGATTCCGGGCGAAAGCTGATGACGATCATTACTAAAGATTCTAAGGGCACGCCCTTAATTGAAACAAAGGGCGCGTTAAGTAGTGAATTGGCTATTTGTGATCAAATCTTAGTTAACGGGACACCGCGGCCCTTAACTGCAGGAGACCGCCGGCAAATTGAACAAGTTAACGCCCAATATGCTAAACAAGGATTGCGGACGTTAGCATTTTCTTATCGAGAAGTAGGGGCTAGTGACCCATTAAATCAAACGGCAATTGATGCCTATACGATTGAGACTGCTGAAAAGCACATGGTCTTTGTAGGCCTCGTGATGATGGCTGATCCGCCGCGACCGGAGATCTTTGCCGCCGTCAAAAATTGTCAACGCGCTAAGATTCGCATTATTATGGTCACTGGTGACAGTCCAATCACCGCCAAAAGCATTGCTGTCCGGATTGGGATCACGTCAGATAAAGCCAGAGTAATTTCCGGTGATGAGCTCGATCAAATGAGTGATGCTGACCTGAGGCGCGCAGTTTCCGGGGAGGTCATCTTTGCCCGGGTAGCCCCCGAACATAAATTCCGAATTGTTTCAATGTGTCAGGCAAACGGTGAGATTGTCGCTTCGACAGGGGATGGTGTCAATGACGCGCCGGCCTTAAAACGCGCTGACATTGGAATTGCGATGGGCTTAACCGGAACTGACGTTGCCAAAGACGCAGCGGATATGATTTTAACCGATGATAATTTTGCCTCAATCGTGAGCGCAATTGAAGAAGGCCGCACGGTTTATAGTAACTTGCAGAAGTTCTTACTGTATATTTTGAATAGTAACGTTCCCGAAGCCGCGCCTTCCGTGATCTTTTTGGTGACTCGCGGATTAGTACCGTTGCCGTTAACGGTTATGCAAATTTTGACAGTTGACTTGGGGACGGACTTATTACCAGCCCTTGGACTGGGCATCGAAAAAGCGGAGCCGGGGATTATGGATCAGCCACCACGGCCGCAAAATAGTCATTTGCTAAGTCACGCAATTATTTGGAAGGCATTTGGCTTATACGGGTTAACGGCTTCCATTATCTCAACGGGGGCATACTTCTTTATGAACTATTTAAATGGCTGGCCAAAAATCCCGTTGGCATCTTCTGGGGTGGCTTATGCCGAAGCGACAACGATTGCGCTTGGAGCAATTGTTTTTTGCCAGATTGCGGCTGCCATGAACTGTCGGACGCAAACATCATCCGTCTTTTCAATCGGTTTATTCAGTAACCACCGGATCTGGTTGGGAATTGGCGTCGAAATCGGCTTGATTGCTTGTCTGATGTATCAGCCGTTTCTTCAAGAAATTTTTAATACGGGTCCGTTAAATGTGGTTGCTTGGGGATTTCTGTTTTGCATTCCATTACCGCTCTTCCTTTTTGAAGAGGGGCGTAAATGGTTAGTTAGAAGAATCAAACATGTGCGTTAACGACCCCGGGGGAACAAGAAATAGTTTCTAAACTATTTAGTGATGACGATTAAAAATATGGGAAGGCAGTTGAATTGATTTATATCAAGCTGCTGTTCCCATATTTTTTATGGGCTGGGCACACCTTACTTCGCAACTAATCATCATTGACGACCGGTAATAGAACTACCAAGTGCAAACGCTTCCAAATTATCTGCAGCGGGTTATACTTTGGTTACAAATTGTAAGCATGAATTCTTATTTTTGGTATAGTAGCGTCGGGTGAAAGCAGCGTAGAGGCCGCTTAGGCAAAACTTTAAATTCGATCATTTCTGTCTCTGGAGGCTTGGATGATCGATTTTAAGGCCCGACGCCGCTCACTTTATTTTGGGAGGCAAAACAAATGGCACAATTAGATGGAAAAGTTGCGATTATCTCTGGTGGCGCTGCTGGTATTGGGTTAGAAACAACGCGATTGTTCTTAGACCAAGGAGCAAAAGTGGTTTTCACGGATATCAATGCTGAAGCTGGGAAAAAGGTTGAAGCTGAATTAAACAACCAAAACGCTTTATTTATTCAGCAAGACGTTGGCAATGAAGCTGATTGGGAGCGGGTCGTTAATACGACGATTGAAAAATTCGGTACAATTGATATCTTATTCAATAATGCAGGAATTTATATTATTGGCAAAATCCCAGAACTTACGGTTGAAACTTGGAATAAGCTCATGAGAATCAACGTATTAGGCGTATTTCTAGGGCTAAAGCACGTATTGCCGATAATGGCAGCTCATCACCACGGCTCAGTCATTAATGCATCTTCGATCGCTGGGATTGGCGGTTCTGCCGGCCATATTTTATATGGTGCTAGTAAAGGGGCAGTCAGAACAATGACTAAGGATGCTGCCGTCGAATATGCTAAAGAAAATATTCGAGTCAATTCGATTCATCCGGGCTATATTAAAACAGGGATGGCGGATTATGCATCCGTTTCGTTAGGGGTTGCCGAAAATGACCTTGGCAAGCTGTTTCCACTTGGGCGACTAGGTGAAAGAAGCGAAGTTGCAAAAGCGGTGTTGTTTTTAGCATCCGATGCCTCGTCGTTTATTACCGGGGTTGAATTACCAATTGACGGTGGCTTCTTAGCCCAGTAGCTAATAATTAAATCAGAAGTAAAAAATGGGGTTCGAATAGAATGAACTTGGTGCGTCATTCAAATCTATTCAGCCCCATTTTTTTATTTGGCCGTGAAAAGATAGCTGGCTGGTTGTTCTGCTCATGCTCAAGATTATTTTTAAAAGGATGATTTGATATATTTATTGCATTTGCAACAAAATTCGTTTATGATAATCCTATTAAATTGATCATGATGGGAGTGAGAATCATCGCGGAAATTTTGCGGCCAATCGGTGATATTGCTCGGGCGCTGGATTCAATTGCCAATATTGAGTTTAAAGAATTAACCTTAGCAAAAGGTCAATATTTATACTTAGTGAGAATTTGCGAGCACCCGGGCATTATTCAAGAACGACTGGCGGAGATGATTAAGGTTGATCGCACAACGGCTTCTCGCGCCATTCGAAAATTAGCGGCTAACGGGTTAATTGAACGGCGAGCCGATGAGGTCAATAAGAAAATTAAGCGGCTCTTTCCAACTGAGGAAGGCAAGCAGCGCTATCCGTTGATTCAGCGGGAAAATCGCTATTCGAATCAAATTGCGTTAACCGGCTTGACAACGGCGGAAGCTGACACATTGGCGGCACTTTTGCTGAAAGTTAGAAATAACGTTGCTGGTGATTGGGAATACGTTAAAAAGGGAAATCGGCGGCATTATTAGAGCAGCGATAGCAGACGAAAGCCAGCCATTGAGTTTCTAAGCAACCGTAAAAGCTTTTGTTTGGAGATATGCAAGACTGTGAAAGCTTTGGCCGGTTTAATGGTTTTAAACTACCGAATTTAACCAACTTGGAGAGGAAGTTTTTTGTGACAATCTTAATTAAGAAATGTACACTTGCAGATCTATCCGCATTACAGCAAATTAGCCGGGTGACATTCGCAGATACGTTTGGCGCATATAATACGAAAACAGATTTAGCCCAGTATTTGGATCGTTCATATAGTGAAGCCCAACTCAAACAAGAGTTAACGAACCCGAATTCCGCTTTTTATTTTATTTTAGTGGCTGGCGTCCCTGCCGGCTATTTAAAAATCAATGTTTCATCAGCCCAGACAGAACAAATGGGTGATGAAGCTTTGGAAGTCCAGCGAATTTATATCTTACCGGAATTTAAACGACAAGGACTTGGACAAAAATTAATTGCTCAAGCGATAACCGTAGCTAAAAAATTATCCAAGCAAGCCATTTGGTTGGGCGTTTGGGAAAACAATCCTGACGCGCTGGCATTTTATGACCGGATGGGTTTTAAACAAATCGGCGACCACGTCTTTAACTTAGGGGATAGTCCCCAGCGTGATTTAATCTTAAAAAAAGAATTAGATAAAGCCGATGTCAGCCAATAAATGAAGAAAATGATTTTGGACCAAGCCGTTGTTGATTTGTTTCCTGAGATCCAAATTGAGGTGATGACACTTCAAGGAATTGATAATCACATTCAAACTGCTTTTAGTTATTGAATCAATTAATCAAGAACAAGCTGTCCGTTCAACAGAAGCAATGGCAGCATTACAGCAATTGTGTGAGGCCTTTTTCCAAGTGAAGGGAAAGGTTCAGCGGCTGACGGCGGCAACGATGGCAGCCAAAATTGCTTAAATAAAAGTGGCTGGGATGATTAAGATGCGCATGCGCCTTAATCGCCCCAGCCACTTTATTTAGTTTTCTTGATGTTTTAAGATGCCGGTACCAACTAGTAATAATTCCATGGTGGTTGGCCCCACAAAGGTAAAACCGCGCTTTTTCATATCCTTGGCAACTTTGGCGCCTAGGCCGTGGGCGTCATGACCCAAGGGGCCTTCGACGATGGCGTTAGTTGGTTTAAATGACCATAAATAATCAGCTAAGTCTTTAAACTCGGGCGATAAATTAACCGTGGCCCGCGCGTTTTGGACGACGGCTTTAATTTTGCGGGGATTGCGAATCATTTCTGGATTTTCTTCGAGGGCTTCGAGATCCATTTCGGTAAAGTTAGCGATTAGGTGAACGTCAAAATGCTTGAAAACTTTATCAAAAACGGGGATTTTACTAGCCGCCACCCGCCAGTTAAGGCCAGGTTGAAAGACGTTGACCGTCAACATTTCAAACATAATTCGCGGATCGTGAACCTCCGTGCCAAATAATTCGTGATAAATTTGAACGCCACTTTTAGTGTCTGCCATTTGAACCACCTTGTTGACTTTTTTAACTATAGTGATGATGGTTTGAGCATAGCACGGATTTGAAGCAAGCGGGGCTATTTAGTTCGACTGTCGTTATGATTCAGCTTACTTTGCATATTTATCGCCGACGTTATACGTTACCTTTCCTAAATTAACTTTCAGTAATGTTTGTTTGGGACCGCCCTTAACTTTCTTGGTTTTAACCTTCATATCAGAATATTTCTTGTTAGCGTAAACGCCATTGAAGGCCCGAGAACGGTTTTTTAGTTTTTTAACTAAGACATTCCATTTGGCTGGCTTGCCATTTTTTAGGTCTCTAATGGCTTGGTTGTTCTTAGCGATCTTAATCGTAATCCCTTTATTTTTGTCAACTTTAATACTGGGATCTTTACCATAGACCGTTTTCTTCTGAGCGTTAAACAAATACTGATTCAACTCCCGTTCAACCTTTGTGTGGCTAGGGCCATCTTGAAGACTGCAGGAGCTGCCGACGGCTAGGATGACTAAAAAAACGACAACTAAGCTGATTAACTTTCCAAGCGGCTTTTCATACCACTTTAAAATTTTTTCGACACGCGTATCACTTACTTCATCTTCTTCAAGCCAAGGTTGTTTAGCACCGCAATAGGGGCAAAAATTTGCGTATGCCGGGATTGTTTTGCCACACATAACACACGACTTGGTCTTTTCGTCAGACATGTTCGTTCCTCCAATATGAACTGTTCGTTAGTATACCAACCAATTATAGCAAAAATTGACGGTCTTAAATAGAATTCTCCCGATAAAATGAAATTTGAAAGCACGTCCGCAAAAAAGTCGTATTAACGAAGATTGTTAAATTCAACCGCCGGCAGCCAAGACAACGTGTTAGCAAAATTTTATGATATTGCACAGCAGGCTTATCAGAACATGTTTCTCTTGGCGGTCGTCATTTCGGGATTGATCTTTGTGGGTGGCTGGTTAGTTAGGCGGCTGCTTAATCAAAATTGACATGAGATTGGTTAAAGTTTACAAATTCTCACAACAACAAAACAGGCGCTGCATTGAAACTGATGATTTCAACACAACGCCTATTTGCTATTTAGTTGGTAAATGCTTATCGATAAATTCGTTAACTGGTAGTCTAAAGTCTAAGTAATATTTCTCCAAATCTTCTCTTGACCAATCCCACCAAGCAATTTTTTGTAAGTCAGCCTTGACTTCATCGGCGAAGCGGTCCTTAATTGGTTTGGCAGGGACACCCCCGACGATGGTATACGGAGCAACGTCTTTCGTGACAACTGCACCAGAACCGATTACCGCGCCATTGCCAACAGTCACGCCGGCTTGGATAATCACGCCGTGGCCAATCCAAACATCATTGCCAATTGTGGTCCGAATCGTTTTTCGATGTTCCAAGAATTCGGTGTCAGGATGGCCAAACCCGTAGGCGCCGCCATTGTAAAAGGAAATGTGTTGGGCGGCTCGGTCGTAAGGATGGTTGGTTGGGCCAATTCGAATCATTGCGGCCATACTAATGAATTTTTTTAAATCGCTGTTTTGAATGAAACAGTATTGGCCGGTGTACGTGTAATCACCAATGGTGCTGTTATCGATTAAATTACTACTGCCAATTTCTACCCATTCACCAAACGTTGTGTTCTTAGTTTGTGTCCCTTTGCCAATGGTTGGCTTGTCTTTTGATAATTTAACGAAATCAATATGCATATTATCATGCCTCTTTCTCCGAGATCTTTTTCTATTTGTCCATTATAATATGTTTAGTAAAGATATAGTTAAAAGGAGCTCAAAAAATGTTTGAAGTAAAAACGATTGATCGGTTTGACCTCACCGACTTTGCTGGCGATGTTTTCAAAGAATCCAATACGGATACGCCCGATGCGATTTTGGTGAGAAGTTCTCATGTTGATAGTCACTTAATTTCAGACCGCCTCTTAGTCATTGCCCGGGCGGGAACCGGCGTGAATACGATTAACTTGGAAGCCTGTACTCAAAATGGCACAGCTGTTTTTAATACGCCAGGTGTTAACGCCAATGCGGTTAAGGAGTTAATCGTTCAAGCGCTGTTTCGTTGCGTTCGTCCGTTAAATGCAGCCATTGAGATGACGGAAAATTTAACCGCTTCTGATGGTCAAAGCCTCCAAGAAGCTGCTGAAGCCAAGCGTGGCGATTTTATCGGCGAGGAACTTTATGGCCGAACAATTGGCATATTGGGGTTAGGAACCATTGGCCAGCGACTAGCAGATGCCTGTTATCACATGGGCATGCAGGTGATTGGCTATAACCGCAGCCGCAAGAACTTACGCCATGTCCAGCAATTTGAAGATCTGAATGAAGTTTTGGAGGTCGCCGATTTTGTGGTGGTATTGCTGCCGCTGACAAACGAAACCAAAGGGATGTTATCCACGGCTAGTTTTGAAAAAATGCGGGACACTGCTTATTTACTCAACTTTGGTCGGGGAGATATCGTGGATAACCAGGCATTGCTTACTGCGTTGGATCATAACGAGATTGCCGGCTACATTAGCGATTTCCCAACTGCCGAGCTGCAGAATCATCCAAATATTACGCTGTTACCGCATCTTGGCGGCAATACCATTGAAGCTTTAACTCATTCGGCCAACACAATTCTGCAAAACTTACTTGATTTTTTGGAATATGGAACGGTTCGGCGGTCGGTTAATTTTCCGCAAGTGGACTTGCCGTTTACAAGTCCGCAGCGGCTGACCTTCTTTTCGTACGCCCGGGAGAGTTTATGGGCTGATGTAAACGATATTGTGAACCATTATGGTGTTCCAGTCAAAGAGATGATGGGCAATACCCGGGCGGGATATGCCTATACAATTGTCAATACGGACCTAACTGCCATTTCCCAACAAACTGCCGATCAAATGCTGGCGGAATTAAATGGGATTGATGAAATGTTGCGAGTTCGCTTATTAACCAATCCAACTTGGGAGAACTGGCATTAAATTGTGCTGATTCTTCACAAGTTAAAAGCTAAACGCAGTTAAAATAATTTCCAAATAATCATAAGTGAAATTCAAACCAACCCGTAGTTGATTTTAGTAAAAATACGCTTATAATTGAAGTTGTAAGCGGTTATAGGAAATGGCTGATGATGAAGCTTTTTAGAAAGATTAATGATATGGTTCATTTATTGGTTCTTAATGCTGAATTGATTGGCTTTTCTTTTTCTTAAAATTGCTCAATGATTAACAAATAAATTTACTGGAGATGTGATTATGCGGATCAAAGCAGCGGTTGTTAGTGAAAAAGGCGGAAACTTCGAGATTAAAGATGATGTTGAATTAGCTGATATGCAGGCTGACGACTTACAAGTTCATATGGTTGCCAGTGGCATTTGCCATTCAGACGAAGCACTGAGAAAAGGAACCGCCGAAATTGGATATCCAATCATTTTAGGTCATGAAGGTTCTGGCATTGTTGAAAAGGTTGGCCCTGAAGTTAAGAACTTCAAGCCCGGCGATCACGTTGTGATGTCGTTTTATGGTTGCGGCAACTGCATTAATTGCCTAAAGGGGATTCCAACTCAATGTTTGAACTACGCCGCAAATAACCTGTCAGGGGTTCGTCCTGATGGGAGTGCTCACTTTACTGAAAATGGGCATGATGTTGCCGACATGTTTGACCAATCATCGTTTACGACAACAACAGTCGTGCGCGAACGGAACGCCGTTAAGGTGCCTAAGGATTTGGACTTACGGGAATTAGGTCCTCTTGGTTGTGGCTACGTGACTGGCAGTGGCACCGTCTTTAACACCTTGAAGCCAGAACCGGGTTCGACAATTGCGGTCTTTGGAACTGGTGCGGTTGGGTTAGCTGCTATGATGGCTGGCCGGATTTCTGGCTGCACAAAGGTAATCGCTGTCGATATCGTTCCTTCACGGTTGAAGTTAGCTAAAGAATTAGGTGCTACTGATACAATTAACAGTAAAGACCAAGATGCCGTTAAAGCTATCCAGGATCTGACTGACGGCCATGGTGTGGACTATGCAGTTGATACCACCGGCGTTAAGAAAGTCATGGAAGACTCGATTCAAGCATTGGCTCAAGGTGGGACCACTGCTACGATTGCGGTGACTGACCAACACATTGATTTGGATACTTGGAACGACCTTTGCACTAGCGATCGTAAGGTTGTCGGTGTTAACATGGGTGACTCAATCCCGCAAGTTGATGTACCACGGTTGATTCGGTTCTATCAATTAGGAATGTTTGACTTTGATAAGACCGAGAAGTTCTACAAATTTGAAGACATTAACCAAGCCAACGCGGATTCAGTTAGCGGCAAGACCATTAAGCCAGTCTTAGTGATTGACCAGGATTACAAACCGGGTGAATAATTGCGTACCAGCAAAATAGTCATGTCGATCATCGATATCAATGCCGTCACTGTGAACCCGTGAATAGTGTCCACAAATTAGGTGCCGGTGATGCGATGATCGCTATGGTATCAAAGTATTTTGAGAACCCACGTTAGTTACCTGCAGGGGGATCCTGAAAAGGTAAGTGGCTGGGTTTGGTTAAGAACTAATAGAAAATAAGAAACACTCTCAATAAGTAAAACGTATACTCAAAGGCAAAGTTAGTCTGATAGCCTTGAGGAACCGCTAGATTGAGGGTGTTTTTTTTGTGATTAATGCTACTTGAAAATTAGAAAGCTAATTACTTGTTTATTTTTCAAATTCTAATAAAATGAAAGCATCGAATTAGTTAGTTGTTTGATTGGATTTTCTAGCCTGTTACTTGGTTTAATTCACAAGCCGTAATAGAAGGGAAGCGTGGCCCAATGACTTAAAAATCGCTTTATTGAAAGCGCTATCATCCGAAAGATGAGCATAGCGGCAATTGTCAAATCAACATTTGCTCGAATAAGGATTTAATTGGACTGTTGTTTCTGGAAGGAATATTAAAAACTGAATTGTTAGTGTTAATGGCGGTTCCCCGTTGCTATAGTTCGTAAATGGATTATCGTGATAGTTCATATGGAAAGGAAGCAAATTCATTATGGCACAAAATGTTGTTTCTAGTAAGCATTACCAAATGTATATTAATGGTGAGTTTAGGGATTCTGAGTCAGGCAATTTAATTACAGTCATTAACCCGGCAACTGGTGAAGTGATTTCAACAGTTCCAGAGGCTAGTCGTGAAGAAGCCCGGGAAGCAGTTGACGCGGCTTATGAAGCTGAGAAAACTTGGAAGCAAGTTCCTGCCGCTACTCGAGGGCAATATTTACACGATGTTGCCAACGAAATCCGTAAGAACAAAGATCACTTTGCTGAAATGCTTCAAGAAGAACAAGGCAAAATTAAGTCGTTGGCGATGACCGAAATTCTATTTTCAGCTGACTACTTTGACTACATGGGGAGTGCTTCGAGGACCTATGAAGGCGAAATTTTACAGTCTGATAATAAATACGAAAATATTATGATTGCCAAGCAACCAATTGGGGTCGCTGCTGGCATCTTGCCTTGGAACTTCCCGTTCTTCTTAATTGCCCGAAAGATGGGGCCGGCGTTGGTAACCGGTAATACCATCGTATTGAAGCCAAGTTCAGATACGCCAAACTTAGCGCTTGAGTTTGCCAAGACCGTTGAAAAGGTCGGAATTCCAAAGGGTGTTGTGAACATTATTTCTGGCCGTGGTTCAATCGTTGGCGACGAATTGACTAAGAATGACAAAATCGGAATTATCAGCTTAACTGGCTCCACTAATTCAGGAAAACGAGTAATGGCCGGTGCCGCAGAACACATGGCTAAGGTTTCACTTGAATTGGGCGGCAAGGCTCCGGGGATTATTTGCAAGGATGCCGATATTGATTTTGCAGTTCAATCCATTATTGACTCCCGAATCGATAATAACGGCCAAATCTGCAATAACTGTGAGCGACTTTACGTTCAAGAAGACGTTGCTGATGAAGTTATTGAAAAGTTATCTAAGAAGATGGCTGAAGTAACTGTTGGCGATCCAATGGAAAATGAAGACATTGGGATGGGCCCACTTATCAATCAGGCCGCATTGGACAAAGTGTCGGGAATGGTTGATCGAGCAGTCGAAGCGGGTGGTAAAATCACCGCCGGCGGACACGTACTGAACATCAAAAATGGGTTCTACTATGAGCCAACAGTAATTACTAATGTCAAACAAGATTCAGAAATTGTCCAAAACGAAATTTTTGGCCCCGTTTTGCCAATCTTAACCTTTAAGACATTAGATGAGGCCATTGAGATGGCTAATGACACGAAGTATGGGCTAACTTCCTCAATCTTTACGCAAAACATTGATACGGCAGCCCGAGCAGCTAATGAGCTAGAAGCTGGTGAGACTTACATTAACCGGTTCAACTTTGAAGCAATGAACGGCTCACATGCTGGCTGGAAGGAATCAGGTGTCGGTGGTGATGATGGCAAGCACGGGATTGAAGAATTCTTGAATACCCATACGGTTTACTTGCAGGGTCATCCGGAGAATGCGAAAGGTTAGCTCAGCTTAAATGATCTAATGAATTGAAAAGGAGGAATCTTTTCAGTACATTGTGGAAAGGTCCCTCCTTTTTCATTTTTATTCGGGGATTTTTATTGAATATGTTATTCAAGTATTGATATATTCGCACTATACATTATAGAAGAGCATCTCTCAAAGTCACTGACGACGCGAGGGATGCTCTTTCGGGTAAATATTATTCAGCGTTTACTAATCGGAACAACTTGTCGGTTTGCCGTGTCAAAGCATTCGCCAGATTTTCGGAAGCAATCCGTTGGCAATCCTCAAGTGATTGGTCGGAATAAAAGGCAACATGAGGAGTTATCATCACATCGGTTCTTCCTAATAATTGGCTGGATTTAAGCCCGTTAGCTGATTCGTCTGTCAGTACATCTAATGCAGCTCCGCGAACTTGACCGTTATTCAGCGCATCGAGGAGTGCCTGTTCGTCGATCATGACGCCGCGGGCAATATTAACAATAATGGGAGATTTCTTCATTTGCTCAAACGCTTGTTGATTCAGGATTCCAGCGTTTTCCGGGGTTAGACGCATTGTTAAAGCGATGAAGTCGGATTCTTCAAACAGGTCTTGTTTAGAAACCAATGGAATTCCCAACTCTGCTGCTCTCTTTTGGGCATGTGGGGTACTGTAGGCGATGACGTTCATGCCAAATGCTTGGGCTTTTTTAGCAGCTTGATAGCCGATTTTGCCAAGCCCCATGATGCCAAATGTCGAATCACTTAGTCGCTTAACGGCCTTTGGTGGTTGAAATTCATACTGTTTCAAATCTTCAGTTTCATGGGTATAATATTTCAATTGCTTATTCATCGCAATCGCACTTAGTACCACGTAATCGGATACTTCTTCAGTACAATATTCGGCAATGACACAAACCTTAGTGTTCATTTCATTAGCAGCTTCAATATCAATATTATTATAGCCGGTGGCTTCAATCGAAATGACTTTGAGCTTGCGACATTTGCGGAGAAGATCGCCATCAAACTTAAGATATGAAGTGAGAATCCCATCTGCATCCTGGATAACGGAGATCAATTCTTCCCGGTTCCCAGTATAGGTATAAGTCTCAATATCAGCTGAGTCGCCAACTATTTGTCGCATGATTCTTTTTTCATAGGCTAGATCACGATTTAACGGTTCGGCCGTATCTGTAATCACTATCTTCATTGTTCTGCCGTCTCCTTTATTGTCGATAACTGTTGTTTTTTATCCCGTGCACGATTTAACTTATAGATTAATAAACTTCCGAGACTGGCAATGATGGCAAAACTGGCGAGTAACAGAAAGATGGTTTGATAGCCATTGTTTTTTTGCGAATCAAGGATTTTACCAAAAATCGTTGGCAATACCATGTCTGGCAAATAACCGATTAACGATACAAAGCCAGTGGTTGCGCCCATCAAAGCAAGTGGAATCTTAGTTTCACCAATAATTGAGAATTGAATGCCGTACAATCCCAACGCTAAAATTCCTGGAATTAGCGAAAGAATCACCACAAAGGCCGTTGGCAGTGAAGAAGAGAGGGAAATTGCAATTAGTGATAGTGCTAGAATGACATATCCGACAGTAAACCAACGCAAAGTTGAGTGGAACAAGCGATCAGCAATTATACCGCTTACTGGAGCCAATAGAAGAAAGACATAGTTTCTGACGACGCCTAAGATACTGCTTGTTTGATTTGAGATACCAATCACATCAGCTAAATAAGGGGTTAAGTAAGATACGCCAGAAAACAATCCATAGGTCATAAAGAAGACGATGGCGATCATCCATACCGAAGGATTGAAAATGATTTTCTTGAAGTCACTAAACTTGGGGGCCTCATCTTTCTGAACTAACTGATTATCATTTGGTAAAAACACAGTTAGAAGGATCGCAATTATCCCGATGACAATTGCCATTGAAACTGCCGCAGCAGTCATCGCTAACTTTGGATTTTGATGGATATTTCCATAGACCCATATAGCTAAGAAGTTCAATAAAGCGGCGGATAGCCCGTTAGACGCATAGTAAATCCCGTACATTTTTCCGCTGTCATTTTCACCACCGATCATTCGAATCGCCTTAATTAAAGCTGACCAAAAAACGAATGCGGAGCTAAAGGCAAGTAATGCCCACACGATGATGGCGACAACGAAGTTTAACGTCAAACCAAACACGGCTGCTAAGATTGCGGTTCCGATTAGGGAGGCGATTAGTGCATTTTTTGACTTGACCTTATCAGCGAGTAGGCCGCCAGGAATGTATAGAATGAGGCATCCGATTCCGTAAATTGAGGTCAATAGGCCAAGTTGGGTATTTGAGATGTGCATCGATGTCAACATTTGGTTATAAAAGATGTATTTGATATAGGGAAAATCATAAATGGTTCCGCCCGCCATTCCCAAGAGTAGCAAAAGCATATATTGCTTTACTTTCGTCATAAGCTGAACACCTCTATTCGTTGACCGTTGTGGTGAGTTGAGTGAACTTAGTTAAGAAGAAATCCAACTCTTTAGATGTGCCAATTGTGATTCGAATTGAATCTGAATAGCCCCAAGGCGTGCAGTCCCGAACGATAACCCCTTGTTTCATTAAGTTTTCACAAACGGTGGTTGCGTTCTCAAAATTATCAGGAAGTTTCGCAAAGATAAAGTTTGCTTCAGAGGGGGCAACTTGACAGCCCATCTCTGTCAAACGCTTAGTAAGCTTCTCTCTTGAAGCGATGATTTTTTCGCGGGTGGTTTGGATTTGTTCTTTATCAAACTTGAGTGATGCACTCGCCGCAGCTAACACCATCCGGTTAGTGCTGAAGGGTTCCGTGACGGTGTCATAACCGTTGATTGCCTGTGTGTCAGCCAAGGCATATCCCAAACGGGCCCCGGCTAATCCAAAGAACTTGGAGAAAGTTCGGACAACAATGATTCTTTTCTTACCAATATATTTAATAAAGTTAGGCAGATTTTCTTTGTTTGAAAAATCCGCGTAAGCTTCATCAACGATAATCCAGACATGATCGGGTAAATTGTTAATGAATTGATCTAGTTTTTTGGCATCAGTTACTGTTGACGTTGGGTTGTTGGGATTACAGATCCAGATGAGCTTGGTTTTATCACTAATATGTTTCTGAAAACTATCTAAATTAAACTGAAAATCGTCTGTTAAGGGAATTTCAATTACTTTAGCCCCCATCATTTTGGATATCTCTCTGTAAAGTCGATAAGACTGCTTAGCGATTAAGACTTCATCACCTGCATTTAAGAATTCCTTTGAAAGGGTTTCTAGAATATTGCCAGCACCACTGCCAATTGCGACGTTATCGGCACTTAATCCCCACTGTTTTGCAATGAGTTCTTTCATTTCGACAAAATCATCTTCTGGATACCGGTTAACGGTTTCGATACTGCGCACCATGGCTTTCTTAGCATGATCAAACGGGCCGTACGGATTCTCATTTGATCCTAATTTAACAACCTTATTAAGATGATATTTTCTGCGAACAACATCCTCAGTTTCTCCAGCAATGTATGGTTCACAGTCATTGATCTCACGACGATAAGTTTTATCAAACATGTTTAAACACTCTCCGTTTCATTAAAATATCATTAAAAAATGATTAGTAATTATTTTACTCCAATAATGAAAAAAAGGAAAGCAGAGAATGTTAGCTTATATAACATTAACGTGAACAAGTTTTGCCGGATTAATTATATATAAGAAACGTAACTTTAGGCTTTTTGTGCGAAATAAAAAGAGGTCATGATCGCCTCTTTTTTCCTTTGCATAGTATTATTTTGCGAATAGAAGTTGCCCCGATTATAGGACATTGAATAATCTTATTTGTAATACAAGGTTAACCTCATATCCTGATCAACATTACCAAACTTTTTGCCAAAAATTGTACAGCCACCCACGTGTTGAGCGTTATCTTTGACTTCAATTTTCAGGTCCATTCTTCTTGGCAATGGTAATAAATCAGCGATGGTCAGATTGCTGACCTTAGACCCGCCAATCCAAGTTCCCGTGTCGGAAACCAAAATAGTGATTTGGGTTCCATATTGGTTAAATTCTTCCGGTGTCCAGCGGGGCGTGTACTTTCCACGGGTATCAGCAAAATCACCTTGGCTTGTCCAAGTCGCTAACTCGTGACCATCAAGGGTGAAAGTGATATCCGACGGCCAGTCAGGGTTGGATAATGGTACTTCAGAACCAAATTCACCAGACAATGTCAGCATTTGCACTTGGTCTTTAGCAAATAAATAATTACCAATTTTGTATTCAACGAAACCTTTCGAGAACCACAGAATTTGAGCGTTCAATCTCCCAGGATCCATAAAATATTTTGGGTCGTCAACGTTACCGATAAAGTTATTAATATCAGCTAAACCACAAGTTGGCGTCACATCAAAATCGACGTAAGAACCAACGGGAATGTCAGCGCTTTGAGATAAGAGTGACGTATTGTTTGGTTGCGGCAATTCCAGCTTTACTTCCGTAATACATATATGAGAAACTTTATTTTTTCCATCGCGTTTGAATTGGACGATTCCAGCTTCTTGAAGCTGATTGACGTGGCGGAGTGTAATTGGTTGGCTAAGGCCAATTTGCTTAGCCAACGCTTTTACACTATAAGGCCTTTGGCAGAGAATTCGAATTATTTTTAACCTCACAGGATTAGCTAGCGCTTTATAAACTGGCAGTGATTTTTCGCTTAAATCGACTATCATCATTTTTCCTTCCTTAAGTAACTAAACAGTTAATTGAAATCTGGCAAGTAACTTAATTGATACTAAAACAAGTATAGTGGATTAATTCACAACATTCAATTAACTTTTATGATATTTCAAGCGAAAATTTATGTTATTGAATATCGTTTTGGTATTGCAAACGCTAACAGAAACGGACTACTATAAAAATGCGCACAGATAAGAAAGACATTTACCTAGGTAATTAATAAAAAAGGAGAGTTTCAATATGAAGTCCGTTTACAGTTATGATAAGTCATTTGAATTAGGAAACGTTGATCCAAAAGTATGGAGTTCATTTACTGAACATTTAGGCCGTTCAATTTATGGCGGCATTTATGATCCTGATAAATCATTTTCAGATGAGAATGGTTTTCGTAAAGATGTCAAAAAAGCGGTTAAGGATTTGAACTTAGGCGTTATCAGATATCCTGGTGGTAATTTTGTTTCTAACTACAATTGGAAGGACGGGATTGGTCCTAAAGATAAACGACCCAAGACAATGGACTTTGCCTGGTCGAGTATTGAGCCAAACACGTTTGGCATTGATGACTTCTGTCAATGGGCGCAAGAAGTTGGCATTGAACCAATGATTGCAGTTAACTTGGGGACAGGTGACATTCGTTCCGCGGCTGAATTAGTAGAATACTGCAATCACGACCATGGCACTTACTGGAGTGACCTTCGAATTAAGAACGGTCATCGAAAGCCATATAACATCAAGTATTGGTGCCTTGGTAACGAAATGGAAGGCGATTGGCAAGCCGGACACATGTCAGCAGAAGATTATGCCAAGAAAGCTCGAGAAGCTGCCAAGATGATGAAGTGGGTTGATGACAGTATCAAACTGGTTGCCTGTGGCAGTTCATATGAAATGTTGCCAACTTATTTGAAATGGGACGAGACCATTATGAAGGATCTCTATCCATATGTGGACTACATTTCAACCCATAATTACAACATGAATTCGGGTCAAGGAACACTGAACTTCTTATCATCATGGAAGCAACTAGACGATCATATTAAGAACACTAAGAACGTCCTTGCTTATTCCAAATCGTTACAAAAGGATCCAAAATACAAAAATAAGGACATCAAGATTTGCTTAGATGAGTGGAATGTTTGGAATATGCAAGATATTAAGATTGATAACTTGGACGACCTTAATGGGATGACAACCTTTGTGTTAACCGATGCTAAAAAGTGGGAAGAACACCCAGCTATCTTACAAGAGAAATATTCATTGTTAGATGCGTTAACCGTTGGTGGATTAGGAATCACCATTTTAAACAACGTTGATCAAGTTGAAATTGCTTGCTTAGCACAATTACTCAATGTGATTTCACCAATTACGACTGATGAAGATGGCAACTTGCTGAAGCAAACGATCTACTACCCATTTGCACTGTTATCTAAATACGGCAGGGGGACTGTCTTATCAGCAAAAGTCTCTGGAGATACACAATCAACCGATTATGGTGATTTACCAGTGGTTGCCTCGGCAACAGTTTATAACAAAGAAAAGAAGCAGCTGCATATCTTTGCTTTAAATAACGATTTAAAAAATGAAGCCAAGTTAGATTTGAAATTTGATGGATTTGGCAAGATCACACCCAAAGAACAAATTGTCTTTACCGGAGATGAATTGAAAGCTACCAATACATTTGAAAATCCAAATAAAGTTGTACCAAAGACGATAACCCCTTCAAGTGATATTGCGGATCTTTCGCTTCCAAAAGCTTCTTGGAACGTTATTAATTGTGATGTTGACGCCTAATGATTGGAGATGTAAAAAGTTATGGAAGGTAATGCAGGTGTTCAACACGCTGTTTCATTTAAGGAAAAGCTAGGATTTACGGACTATGTAGGCTTTGGTTTTGGTGATATGGCGATCAACTTTACGTTTGCTTCACTTGGGATGTTTGTTGTATTTTTCTATACAGATGTCATTGGCATATCAGCTGGAATTATCGGAACTTTGATGTTGTTTTCACGTTCCTTTGATGGAATTATTGATGTGGTTGTTGGTGGCTTGGTGGACAAAACGCACAGTCGTTGGGGTAAAACACGACCGTGGCTGTTATTCGGTGCGTTGCCATTTGCCATCCTAACCATTTCGATTTTTGCCGTTCCTGCCAGCTGGACAGAGGTTTGGAAAATTATTTATATTTTCCTGTCATACAACCTGTTAATGATTGCCTTTTCCGCAATTGCCATTCCTTATGGGACATTGAATTCTTTGGTAACTCGTGATCAGCATCAGCGGGAAAAGTTCAATCTATTTCGGATGTTTATGGCTCAAATTGGTGTCTTGATCGTGACTAATGCAACGATGCCAATGGTTAATTTCTTTGGTAACAAACAAGTCAGTTGGATTATCACATACACGATTCTCTCAATCATTTCGGTCGGCTTGTTAATGATTGTCTTTAAGTCGCAACGAGAACGAGTTCAGGTATCCGCTGCTTCTGAAAAGATTCCGCTGAAAACCAGTTTACATGCAATCTTTCAGAATAAATATTGGTGGATTGCAACGATCTTCTTCATCATTTACAGTATTGGCTATGCTTTGAACCAAGGTAGTACGATTTATTATGCTAAATATATTTTGCATAACGATGGATTAGTTGGGGTGTTAACCATCGGCTATCTTGTACCGGTTCTGGTTGGCTTCCTAATTATGGCAAAACTATTTTCTAAATATGGCAAAACTAAAGTCATGATTGCCGGATCTTTGGTCAGTATTGTGGGGTATTTCTTCACTTTGGTAGCTCCAGATAATTTCTGGGTTGTGATGACTGCTCAAATTATTAAAGGCTTTGGTCAAGCACCGTTACTTGGTGGTGTTTGGGCAATGTTCCCTGATACTATTGAGTATGGTGAATGGAAGACCCACGTTCGAATTGAAGGACTTCTTTATAGTGGTGGCAGTCTGGGACAAAAAGTTGGTGTTGGCCTTGGAACTGCATTAACTGGCTGGGTTCTTGCTTGGGGTCATTACAATGGAACGCTGGCAACTCAGTCATCAAGCGCAATTGGCGCCATTTATCAATTGTTTATTTATATTCCAGTTGTTATTTATATCGCCCAGATTGTTTTGCTCTTAATGTACAATCTTGATAAGAAGTATCCAAAGATTATGCGTGATTTGGCAGCAAGACACGAATAAGTATGATTGACTGGTATTGGTGTGATCAAAAAAGTTCCTACCTCAAATTGCAAGGAGGAGCTTTTTGTCGTTAAAGTAAAGATTTCAATTTGTATTAAGAGGCATGTATTCCAAGCTACTTAATTTATTTTTTATTTTGCCTCACAAACACCAACTTAGTTTCCGTCGAATTCGCCGCACTAAACCGATAATCTGGTGAATCAAACCCCTTCAGCCCAGCAATAGTGGTAATCTGGTTTTCCGCCATAAACCGGACCATCTCACCGCGAGCCATTTTAGCCAGGGTAGCTTTTGTCTTGAATTTACCTTGGACTTCTTGGACAAAATCAACGTCAATCCATTGATCGGTGAGCTTTAAAAACGGGGTTACAGCTTTGGCGTATTCTTTGGAAGCTAAATTAACGATTGGCTCACGGCCAGCACCTAATGCTTGATAAAGCTGATCACCCCAAAAATCATAAAGATTCTTTTGGCCAGCTACGGCTAATTTAGCACCCATTTCCAAGCGATAGGGAACAATTCCGTCAAATGGTTTCAAAATCCCATAAAAACCGGATAAAATCCGTAAGTTTGCTTGAAGATAAGCTAATGCCGGTTCGCTTAACAAGTCAGCCGCAAGGTATTGATACTGAATGCCGGAAAAAGCAAGAATTGCTGGGGTTAATTGGTGATTTAGGTCGGTTTGCTGCAACTGGTTATAAGCAAGTTTGGTTAATTGATCGCTAGTTTGCCATAACTTTTGGGCCGATTGATAATTTAATTGCTGCATGGCCTTTAACAGTTCTTGGGCCTGATTCAAATAAAGTGGCATATCGAGGACGTCAAAATCATCTTGATTGACGACCATTTTCTTGGCTGGCGAAATAATGATTTTCATAAAAAGCTCCTTCAAACTAAAAATGAGCAACGCAGCGTGTGGAACTAGGCGATTAGAAATCGACGCATAAGTCTCTTTTCACGGAATCCTCCAGGCTTGGGACTTTTGGGAAAGCTACTTATACACAAACTTCGGCCTGGTGGCATGCATTTCGGCTAGGTAATGGGTGGCAAACCAAGAATCC
Organism: Lentilactobacillus fungorum; assembly: GCF_016860605.1. Classification (GTDB taxonomy): domain Bacteria; phylum Bacillota; class Bacilli; order Lactobacillales; family Lactobacillaceae; genus Lentilactobacillus; species Lentilactobacillus fungorum. Next base: position 27,409 of record NZ_BNJR01000011.1, on the reverse strand, counting down.
CGGTATTTGGTTAAGGACCCTATCAACTAGGTCGATGCTTGGTGTAGCTGTTCTTAAACGTGGTCACTGAAATAAATAAAACAACCCACTTATCCCAATTAGAACAAAGACGCATTTTTGAATCATTTGGATATTCATGTGAGTCGTTATCCGGTTTGCAATCATGGTGCCGATAATGCCGCCAACAATGCCAAGTAAGATTAACGGAATATCATTGACGCTTAAAATGCCGTCATAGAACCGAACAGAAGTCACGTAAAGTTGATCCATTAAGAAAAACGTTTGAATGCTGGCTAGATAAGTTTCTTTGGTGTCGGCCAATGACAGAAAGTATAGTGCCATCAGCGGTCCGCCAATGCCAAATAGGCCATTGAAGAAGCCGGAAACGATCATAAAAATAATCGCCACGTAAATGGGATAATGACGGACCTTAGCCTTTACCAGTAAGAAATAAAGTGATAAAGCAACCAGCAGGCCACCCAACATTGATTTTAACAGATGAACGTCAATCGTATTCACTAATTTAAGCGCGATAAATGCGACCCCTGCGTAAATGATAAACGGGAAAATGACGCGCTTGAAGTGAATACTGTGTCGATAGCGCCATGCTAACATGAGGTTTGACACCGACATAATGAGCGAGGCCACGCCGGCACTTTGGGGGATTGGCAAAATACTTGGTAAAAAGACCATTAACACGATGGCTGAACCAAAACCGGTAATGCCTTGAACGATACCGGCCAAGATTGCTGGTAACAAAACTAAAAATAATGTCGTCATTGTAAATCTCCTTGTAAAAGTGAGCGAGGCTAGATAGTTAAGAGCCAGACTGAGAAGCCCCTTAGCCATGACTTTTTGGCTTATGGGCAAGCGTTTATATGCCTATTTTTTATTTGGCGTCACGCTTTAATAAGTTAGCTAAACCTTTGCTAAAGTCGGCTGCTTGTGTTTACGAGCCTTAGGCGTATGTGAATGGGTGGTGTACAGCTTTCTAGAAACCAACAATGCGATAATTAGAAAAAGCAAACACATCGTAAAACCCGCTTGAATGCCAATCTGTTGATGGTTGGGGTGTTGGCTGAATACCTGACTGGCAATGTTAATGGTCGCAACGATAATGGCCGTACCAAAAGAAGCGGCAATTTGACGCAGGGTGTTAAACGCGGCAACACCATCTGAAATTAAGTTATTTGGCAGGTAGGCCAGCGCTTGAGTCTGAATGGGAATTAGGATTAACACTAAACCGAGTTGGCGAATTGTTTGCCCCATCGTCAGCATGATCACCGAAGCGTTAACGTCAATGAACGCCTGCATCATCGTTCCGAAACAATCAATTAAAATACCAGTGGTGACAATGATCCGAACGGGATAGCGATCAAATAAACGGCCGCTGATGGGCGACATGACACCGGTTAGCAGCGCTCCCGGCAATAGTGCCAGCCCTGAAATGATTGCACTTTTTCCCATAATGGTTTGGATGAGTAGGGGCAAGAGAATGGTGTTGCCATACATTGTTGAAACGATGAGTGAATTGACCAAAGTCGCAGTTGTAAATTGCGTGTTTTTAAAAACCACTAAATTCACAAAGGGGTGATCGGATTGTTGCTGGGTAATGACAAAAGCCGTGATTAGCAAAACGCCAACCATAAATGGCAGCCAGACGATCATGTTAGTCAGCGCGGCTTGGCCGATATTTGAAAAGCTCCAAAGCAATCCCAATAATCCTAAGCTGATGGTGATTAGCCCCAACGAATTAAATTGAGGTTCTTGGTTAGTTGGGACTAGGGGCAGTGAGATAACTGCTAAAATGAGATCAACGATAATAAATGGTAAAACAAAAATAAATAAGTAACGCCAAGAAAAATAATCCAGGATCACCCCAGAAAGGGTGGGGCCAATGATTGGCGAGAAATTAAAAGCCAAGCCAACAAGGCCCATTACCGCGCCTTGTTTGCCTCGAGCAGCGTAACGGATAGCTAAGATATTTACTAAGGGCATCATCATCCCCGAGCCGACTGCTTGAATCATTCGACCGATAATTAAGGTTAAAAAGTTGGGGGCCATAGCGCCAAAAATCGTTCCCAATAAAAAAATGGTACTAAATCCAATGAACAAAGATCTAAACGTGAATTTCTTGGTGAGATAGGCACTGACTGGAATCATGATGGCATTCACCAGCATGTAGCCGTTGCTAACCCACTGAACAGTGGACGATGAGATTGCAAATGCCCGCATGAAGGTGGGCAAGGCAACGTTCATCAGGGTTGAACAGAGGATGCCAAAAAAGGCACCGAAGATCATAATAAATAGCGATAATTTAATTTGTTTTGACATTAACAAGACTTCCGATTATGTAGTTTGGCCGCTAAATTAAAAAAACGGGCCTTTAAATAGTTTAAAGATTATGGATAAGTAAGTCAAAACGAATTTAGAAAACGCAAGTACAGTTATCATCGCGAGCCGACCGTCATCGAGTTGACTTCGTAATAAAAAAGCCGAATGATATCGAAGCATCATTCGGAAATTCTTAATTGATGAGGTTGACTATACCATTCGTTTATTTTTTATCGATTGGATTGACTAGTTGAACGACCATACTTGGAGTGCCACCAGGAAGTGCCCGATAAACGGCGTAATCACCCGGCCGTAAATCATAATCTTGCAACTTGCCGCTAGCTTCTACTTTAAAGTTGGCAACTTCGTAGTAAGCGTGACCGTCAACCGGTTCATCAGTCAGGGTGACCTGAACGGAATCCAGCGGGGCGACGTCTAGCGATGCCCGCCGTAGTGCTAGGTATTGGTTGTTAATCGAATCGACCATAATGGTAATGGCATTATCAGTGCATGGTGCGGTAAACGTTTCTTTCAATCTGTATGCCTTCCTTTTTTCAGTGATGCGTGACGAATATCGGCCACGCTAATCGTTATTAATTTATCGGTTTGAAAATAAATGGATTGATCGTAAGCGCCAATAACGATTCCGTCAAGATTACAAACGTTAAGATAACCATCGGCATTCAGTTGAAGGGTTATTTGCATGGCATTCCGCCAGCTTATTTGTAGAAGTTTGTCAATTGTTTTGGCATCTTGTTGGGGTAAGCGAATAGTTGGGGCTTCGGCTATCTTTTTGTCCGTCATGTCCTGAGTGTGGTCACTTAAAAAGTACCCCAGCCACTTGATCATTCCCCGATCAGGGTAAAGCCATTGGTCCCTGGGAACGTTTCGAATCATCAGCAGCACCTCCTATGTCTAGTATAGGAACGTACGTTCGAAGGTCAAGTAATGTATCGAAGTTTGTTCTGGGAATCGATCAATGGGATGAGTCACGTAACTTCAAATAAATTTCCTTAAAGTTTAAGCTGCTCGTCATCCGTTGAGAGTGGGAACCCCTTTCTAAAGGCGGTCATCAAGAAGTTAAGAAGCGGTGGGGTAACTTTTAATTCGTCCAAATCGCGCAGTGAAAAGGTGTAACGAATGGCCTTTTCGTCTCCAGCTTCAACTTTTTGAACCCACTTTGGTTCGCGAATTAATTCACGGCCCATGGCGGCAAAATCGACACCGGCGGCCATCAGTTTTTCAACTTGGGCAGGGGTTGCCAGGTGACCAACTACCATTAGTGGTAAATCAGGCGCTAAAATTGGCTTAATTTTCTCAAAAATCGGCTGGTGGTCATCACGGTCGACAATTGAACTGGCAAATGCATCGGCTAAAGAAATATGAAGGTAGTCAATGGGGGTGTCGTTGAGCTTCTTAATGAGTGCCAAGGTATCCGCCAACCGGATTCCAGGCGTTTCGAGTTCTTCTGGTGAAATCCGGTAGCCCAAAATAAACGATGGCTTGCGCTGCTTAATCACTTCAGCACAAACGGCAACCACTGCTAAAGGAAAGTTCATCCGTTTTTCAAGCGTGCCACCCCACTTGTCGGTGCGTCGATTCGAATGAGGGCTAAAGAATTGTTGCATTAGATAAGTATTAGCGCCGTGAAGTTCGACACCGTCAAAGCCGGCATCAATTGCTAATTGAGTTGCACTGGCAAAGTCTTTGATGGTTTGTTCAACTTCTTCATTGGTCAACGCACGAGGCGTTTCGGCTCCTGGCCGCAGTGGGGCAACGGCACTGGCAGACACTGGTTGCTTGCCGCGAAGGACCTTGGAATTACTCATCCGGCCAGCACTGAAAATTTGCAAAATAGCTTTGGTGTGATTAAGTTTCATCGCATTGGCTAAGCGCGTCAATCCAGGAAGCATTTTACGATTGGCAACGCTCAATTCGCCCTCGAAGCCTTTGCCGAGATCGTTAACGTTAGCACAGCCGGTAATCATCATCCCGACACCACCAGCTCGAAGGCGATAATAGGCAATTTCGTCATTGGTAATCGAACCATCTTCAAAGCTGGATTGTTCGGTCATTGGTGACATGGCAAGCCGGTTCTTAATTGTCACGCCGTTTCGCAGCGTGTAAGGTTTGAAAAAATGGTAGTTGGTCATTGCAAAACCTCCATATAAGTAAAAATAACTACGTTTTCATTCTAGCATAGCTATATAAGTTAGTGGTTAAATTGGTGGTTAACTGATTAAAAATGTAAAATCAATTTGACATAATATGTAAAAGATGTTTTACTGTAAATGTAAAACAAGTTTTACATTGAAACGGAGGGAGCAATATAAAAAATACGATTAAAAGCCGTCGAAAAAGCCTGAAATTGTCCCAAGCGGAATTAAGTGAATTGACTTCAGTTACCCGCCAGACAATTAACGCAATTGAAAATGAAAAATATGATCCTTCTCTAGAACTGGCTTTTAAATTGGCGAAAGTGTTACGGACAACAGTTGACGAACTTTTTATTTATGGAAGGGACAGTAAGTAAAATGAATACTAAAAAACATATGATCAACGTTGCGATTGCAACCACCCTTGCGTTAGGCGCAATTTACATATTTTTCCTTGGAAGTGCTTTTTATAAAGGCTATGCTAATGTTCCGGCCAGTGTTTCAGTGATTTTATGGTTGGTGCTAGGAGCTGGTGTGATCATTGACCTGTTTCTTTTATTGAAGACTCGAAAGACTAAACGGAAAGTTAAATTCTTTGACTTTAATGAAGATGGTTATCCAATTGACATGCAGCATAATGATGAACGGGAATGGCGAATGATGTTGACGGCAACGTATATTTCATCGCGACTGACAGTTATTTATTTAATTATTGCGTTCTTGATACCCTATGCAATTATTTTATCAGGGATTGAATTAGGCGCATTTTTCTGGGCATTCTTTGCCGGAACAGTCGTTTTTTTGGCAATTATGGTTAATGAATGGGGCTATGTCATTTCTTATATTCATTTAGATAGAGCATGAACTCATTTGATAAAAAAACAATCTAGGATTAAATCTGACTAGAAGCTGAAATTAATCAGTCTCTAGCGGGATCTAATCTTAGATTGCTTTTTAGGTTACAGCTAATGGTGACATCAACTTTATCTGTTAAAGTTCGCCGCCTTTTTCAAAGGTCGGCACCATCTTCTCAGCCCGCAGTAAGACAAGCTGGTGAAGTAAGTCCTTCACGTTTTCGGTAATTGTGTTGGCGATTTTTTCGTTGACTTGATTATGCCACTCGGGTAATTTTTCCTTGGCAATATTCTTAAATTCAGCATCGGCGGCCGCTACCGCAGCCCGGCCGTTTGCCAAGCCAAACTTACGGCTTTCAGAAACCGCCACCATGGCATCTAAATCGTGTTCGGCAAAGAACGGATCAGCCAACATGGCAACTAACTTATTGAGCCAATAAAAGCTTTCAGTCGTTGTTCGTAGCGGGGTATTTTTAAAGTTAGCGGGTGTATCCGTGCAGTTCGCGAAGAAAGGCACCGGCGCGTTAAACTCGTTAACGCCTTCAGCCAGCCAATGAATTGCCGCGTGTTCGGCAGGAAAGTTTGGCCGAATTTGTAAAATGTGCATTTCCTGATTACGATTCATCCCGATTGGCCGATAGCGTTGCCGACTTTCCGCAGTGCCTGTTTTGCCATAAGGGTCAAAATCAGTTCCTTGATAATGGCTGCTTAAAAAGAAGGCAATGTCTTCGACGGAAATTAAGCGCGCGGCTACTCTGGTAAAGGGCATGCTGCGGCTTTCAGGATCCTGGTCAATTTCTGGGTTAAACATCTTTTGGCCGTACCAAACCCGTGGCGTGTTGTAGTAGTGATCGGCTTGAACGTCTTCGCCAAAGATATTACGGAAATTAAACCCCGAGCGAGCTTGATTGAGATGATGAGCTTCAGCGAATTCTTTGAGGTCAGCCGAATACATAAAGTGATCCGGATCGTTGAAGTCGATTTCTTGGATGCCGGTTTGGTTCGGTGCAACTGCGTAAGCATTATCGGGAATTCGTTCGGCTGCCCAGTGATGGCCGCCGACAGTTTCGAAGTACCAAACTTCATCGGCATCAGAAAACGCGATGCCATTACTTTCGCAAGTTCCAAATTGAGTTACCAATTGGCCTAAGCGTTTGACGCCTTCTCTGGCAGAATGGACGTAAGGTAAAACAACCGTTAACATGGCTTCTTCGCCAATCCCGTCTGGTACCAAGGGGTCGAGGCCAAGCATCGTCGTGTTGGTAAACTCAGTTTCAGTTGAACTCATGGCAACGTTATCGGTGTTAATGCCAGATTCGCCCCATAAGCCATCGCTCGTGTCGGCGCAGGGGGTTTCAGTGTAACGCAACGGGCTAGCTGGCAGTTTCAGCCGAAAATTGTTAAACGTTGACACATATTCGCTGGGTTGATCGGCCGGATTGACTACGACAAATCGTTTAGCATTAATACCTCCACCGGCATCTTCATTTCTGGCGATCATCGTCGAACCATCAACAGTTGCCTTTTTACCAGCTAAAAAGGCGGTACAGCTAGAAAGATTTAAAGCAGTTTGCAAAAAAGTCATTTCCTCTCTAATAAAAACGCTGACCTCATTAAACAACGAGTAGCGTTTCAAATCATGTGAGTTTAACTCACTTGTAAAGTTAAGTATACTGCAAAATTTTAGTTCGTAACAGGCTGATAAAATTGGCTATATTAATCAGAAAAAGTAGTATATTAGTAGGTGAATTGTGTCAAATACTTAGAACTAGAAAGGTTTGGAAATAATGGTCAGAATATTTATTTTCTTAATCATTGCTGGCTTCGTGGCGGGGTTGTTGGCATCAGTTGCTGGCTTGGCTTCACTGGCTTCGTATCCGGCGCTTTTAATGGTTGGCTTGCCACCAGTAATTGCCAACGTGACGAATACAACGGCCTTGGTTTTTTCTGGAATTGGGTCAATGGCCTCCTCGATAAAGGAATTGAAGGGAAATTGGAAACGGCTGGGTGTCTATGTCGGGCTGTCGTTAGTCGGCAGTATTGGTGGGAGTATTTTACTGCTGATGGCCCCGGCAGCTTCTTTTGAAAAAGTCGTGCCGTTCTTTATTTTGGTCGCTGGGATCTTGTTGTGGATGTCTGGGCGAAAGAAGGACGTTTCGACTCGTAAACTCAAGGCTGCCAATGTTACTGCCGAAAAACATTTCTGGGTATCATTTATCAGCCTGGCAGGGATTGTGCTGGTGGGAGCCTACACTGGCTATTTTGGCGCGGCCGGCGGGGTAATCTTTTTGGCAATCTTGTCGATTATTATGGACGACAAGTTTACGGTGGTGAACGCGACCAAAAATGCGATTGCCTTTATTGGCAACTTAGTGGCAGCTATCATTTTCATCTTTAAATCACACATTGACTGGCTATATGTCATCCCACTTGGATTTGGCCTGTTAATTGGTGGCTATACAGGGCCGATTATTGTTCGTCACGCTAATATTCACTTACTGCGAGTGTTAATTTCGCTGGCAGCTTTTGGGTTGGCAATCTACTTGTTTATAACGGCCTATTTTTGAAAGCCTCGTTTAGTCACCCAACTTGCGGACTAGCCGATCGGAGTGACAGGAAAGGTCAACGGTCAATTGATAGTCAAGATAATAACGCCTGGACCATTTTTTGGCTTAGTTCAAGTGCGGGTATGGTGCATTAATAGCGATTTGGGTGGAATAACTCAGAAGATTTTTTAGGTGGTTAATCAGGTTAAAATGACGAAAAAAGAGGAGTGATTAGCCCCTCTTATACATCGAATTAATATTAAATTGAGTGTTCACTAAGGCGGAATTGTGGCTGGCAGCGGAAGTAGTTATTGCATAGTAATGCCCGCGCTTAAGCCAACGAAGTCCGTAACGGATAGTTTAATTGCTGAGCGCTTCATTAGTTACTTACCTTTAATTTATGGTGCCGCTCCTCTCGTGCATATCATAGGGATTGAGTTAACCAATAAGGGACTGGGGAGCAATTATTGGGTTAGCTGGTAAAATCCAAACAACATAATTAATTTTTTCAATTTTCTCGCTAGGTGGTGAAGACTCAGCTTCAGTCGCGACGCCAATATGGTAACCATCATAATTTGATAGATTAGTGTAATCAATTTCGTTGAGCTTATTTGAAAGCTGTGTTTTTACCAAGCTAATATCGGGGGTGCTAACATATCCCCAGTCTTCTTCTAATCCCCGTGGTTCCCCACCATATTCTTGAACAAGATGGTTTGTAAACATGTTTTGATCAACGTCACGATAATTATCGTCCATCCATAAATCATATTTTGCCAGGTCATCCAGCTTTGCATCTTCCACCATATTAGGTGAGAGTTGAAGAATCTGCTGAGCAAATTTAATATTATCGATATCATTGAATTCTTGTGCGTTGTCTGAATAATTGGCATTGTTATTGTTAGCTGAATTGTTGGCAGTTACCGGCGTGGTGGCTGAAGGATTGCCATTGCTGGTGGAAGTGTCACCGCTGCCTGAATGAGTTGGCGTGCTAGTTGTCCCAGTCGAGGTCGTGACTGGTTTTAAGTAACCATTCCAAATCCAACCTTGAAGACTTTGGCTGGCATTTGTAACGTGATAATAGATTGCATACGTGCGGGAATCTTTAAAATAGAGTTTTTCGTGGGCAGTTGTATACCAAGTGACTTTAGCTGTTTCGGTATTGAAGCCATACCGAGTACCTAAATGTTCTGAATAACGCGCCCCAGTCGTTGCGGTATAGGCATGGCGACCCATAGCGTGACGCCAAATTAATTTTACATCATTCGAACGTGCCGCCGAGTACTGGCTGGCAGCAGTTGTTTGTAGTTGACTGGTAAAAACGGCGCCTAAGCTGACTAAACAGGCAGCAAGTAGTTTGATAGTTGAATTCTTCATGAGTTAATTGCCTCCACTGGGCATCTGAGTATGCTTTAAATAAAATAATTTCCCGAGATAATGGGTTGTTTATGATTTTAGGTAGCAACTTTTAAAATTAGTTTGAAGTATTATTACTTGGCGTTATTGTTGGATTAGGTGGAAGAACGTAGATGACATAGTTAATTTTCTCAATTTTTCCATCAGGAAGTGAGGACCAAGCTTCGGTGGCAACGCCAATGTGGTCACCATCATATTTTGACAAGTTGGCGTAATCAATAGGATTAAGGTTGATTGATTGCTGCGCTTTCACTAAACTCGTATCTGGTTTGCTGACGTATCCCCAGTCTTTTAACAATCCTTGGGGTTGACCACCATATAATTGAGTGAGATAGTTTGTCAATTTGATTTGAGGGTTATTATAGTGATAATGATCATCTACCCAGAAATCATATTTTGCTAAATCAGTCAGTTTGTTATCCACCACCATCTTAGGAGAAAGCTGAAGGATTTGCTGAGCAAATTTAACGTTATCGGCTTGATTGAATTTCTGTGCATTGTCTGAATAACTGCTACTATCAGTTGAATTACTAGGACTTGTTGTCGGGGCGGTAGTCGAAGAATTACCATTATTAGTGGTGGTACCACCGTTGCTTGAATTGGTCGCGGTTCCTGAGGTCGTCGCTGGTTTCAAATAACCATTCCAAATCCAACCTTGGAGACTCTGGTCGGCATTGGTGACGTGATAATAAATCGCGTAAGTATGTGAATCCTTAAAATAAAGCTTTTCGTGGGCCGTTGTGTACCAAGTAACTTTAGCTGTTTGGGTGTTAAAACCATATCGAGTGCCCAAATGCTCCGAATAGCGAGCCCCGGTTGTGGCAGTATAGGCATGCCGGCCCATAGCGTGGCGCCAAATTAACTTCACGTCATTCGAGCTGGCAGCCCCGAGCGATAGTTGGCTGGTAAAGATAGCTCCTAAGCTAATTAGGCTGGTAACAAGCAGTTTGACAGTTGGATTTTTCATGGATAACTCACCTCCACAGGGATTATAGCACCGTGAAGATGAGATGTTTTTTTATTTTTTCTTAAGAAAAGTGAGGTGAATTAATTGAAATTCCAAGCTATCATTATGACGTGGATAAACCGCTGAAAGCCTATGATGATAGACTATTTAGCCTTGCTGAGTGGGGCGAAAATAGGTGATTAGCGTAATTAATTATGAGAAAAGAAGAACCGAAAGAATGAACAAATCATTATTAAGAGATAAGGATGATAAATTAATAGTCTGTCCATATCTATAACGACAATTGACAATTAAGAAGTTGAACAAGTGAGCCAAATCATGAAATGAGTGAGGCAATTAGACGGATTATACTAAAATACACCCATAGGCGGCTGAAGTAATTTCGACTAGAAAATAGACAATTCGTCTATGAAGTTAGATGATTTGATTTCTGGGCATTACAGTTAGAGAGCTGCTATGAATTGAGATTAAAAAAGCCGATCAAGTTGCCGTAAAATGGGCTGACTTGATCGGAACTTTTTATCTTGATAGGCCATCTAAATGTTAGTAATTGACAATGGCGATCGCTACTTCGGCGATTGATCATCTTGATTATCAGAATCGTATCGCTTAGCTTTTTGGGCCAACTTCTTTTGGCGAATAAGTGCTTTGGCATCCTTGCGGTCCGCTTTTCGTTTGGCTTTTTGCTGGCGCTCTTGGATCTTGATTTCTTGTTTGGCCGCCTCTCGCTTGGCCTTTGCTTGCCGCTCAATATTCTTGGCCGCTAATTTAGCAGCGTCTTCTTGAGCCTCTTGATCGCGGTCACGTTGCTTGGCTGCCTGTTCTGCGGCATCTTTTTGTGCTTCTAGTTGGCGTTGACGTTCTTTTTTCGCTTGTCTAGCCGCTGCTTTTTGAGCATCCTGCTGGGCTTCCCGTTCATCAGCGGCTTGTTGTTGAGCAGTTTTTTGATGTTTAGCCAGGCGTTCAAACTCATCCCACTGAGCTCGGCGTAATTCTCGAATAGCTTCGGCATCTAAATGACCACCGCTTTTGCCAGCTCCCGCGCCAATGGGTTGATCCAGCCAACGGACCCAACTGATTGGTTTGGCACTAATTGACCGGACAGCTTCAGTCCCATTGGCTGCTTTTTGAGTTTCAACCAATTGTCGAAATTGCTTCATCTGGTCGCGAGGTAGCCGTAAGTATTGTTGTCGCTGGTTGGTAGTGAGTTGGGCAACGTCGTACATTTGTTGGCGGTCTCGTGAACTAAGCAGCAGATAAACAAGGGGGTAAGGCAGGTAGAACCACAAAATAATTTGGGGGAAGAAGTAAGCCAAAACTATCAAAACTAAATTTAATAGGACATAAATGAGGTTGTGTTGCCCAAATACTTTGTGGTAAACCTGACGCATTTTTGACGTATCGGTATATTGGAAGTGAATGACACCTCGGGCCAGTAAGCGAAAGCAAGCACCGGTGATGCCGACTAGTAGTCCATAGGCAGTAACCGTTATTTTAGTGGTATTCTCAGCCATCATATTGGTTGCCAGCGGTGTAAGCGATAAAGGAATCAGAAAGACAAAATCATAGAGCATAATGCGATAACTCATGTCGTCAATTTCATTAAATAAAGTGGCGTGTTGGTACCACATGTTGGCGACAAACGCGAAGCTGATAATGTAGACGCCGATTTCTTTGCTCAATAATAGATAGTCGGCAGCGCTGTCTTTTAACACTGGAGTTAAATCCAATACCATAATCGTTAAAATAATGGCGATGACGGCATCGCTAAATGCGTCTAGTCGGGTTTTTAATTTTTTCATTATGAAGGCCTCTTTACTGCCTGGGGTGATTGTTTGAGAAAGCTGAATTTATTGAGATATTTTTAACTTAGAAAAGCGTAGGGCCTGACCGTGAGCCCAATCCCTTGGCACCCATTGTTGTTAAACGCTTTGGCGGTCGCTTTTAAAATCCGGTGCCAATTATACTGGGTGCCCTGAATTGGTTCCATATCAATGATAACTTTAATGTGCGTTTAGTTTACATTGTGATGGTCTAACTCTATTAACCTATGCCCATTATAGAACTCTGGGCGTCAAAAGAGCGAATAGTGAACGTTGATTGAACTGATTAAGCCGCCTAAAGTCTCAAAAACATGAGGTCTTGGCGAAGAATTGTCTAGTGATCCATAATACATAAATGCTTGGATTTGGCAGCTTTATCACCACTTTCGGCGAAAAAACAACGCGACCCCTAAAACGAGTCGCGCTGTTTTGAAATAATCCTATTTAAGTTATTAAATTAAACTGCTGAATTATCCTAGGAACTTACGTAAGACTGCTTCTCTACTAATAAGCAATGTCTTGGTTTCTTTATCAGAAATTTTGACCAAATCGGCAGCCAATGCAGCGTGCTTTTCTTGATCCTCGTCTTGAGGGCCGGCTTTAATATCAAACAATTTTTCAATAGCTTCGATATCTTCATCAACGGCGTGCCAAGCCGGATTTTTAGCCTGCAATGCTTCTAAGGCATCTTTGCTGAAGTATTTAGCGACGTGGGCGTAATCGTGCTTGATATTTGGATAATATTTCATTAACGTTGATAGTTCATTATCATCTAACTTGTTCAAGATGCGACCAGTCCCAAGGAACTCTGGTGGTACGCCAACTGAATAAAGCGCGCCGGTAAAGGTAATCGCCCGTGGCATCTTGTAGCCGTCAACGTCTCGTGAGTAACCAATGATGCCAACGTGTTGATGACGGTCACGCCGCTTGGGAAAGGCATCAAAAATTGGTTGTAAATCGTTAATTAATGGATCCAAAGTTTCATGATATTCATGGGCTGCTTTCTTGGCAATTTCCAAGAGAACCCTTTGATCGTCTTTGTCGATAAGTTGGAACTTGCTCTTTTGCAGTCCTTCTCGCAACTTAATGATGGCCGGTTCAACAACGTCCAGTGGATAATCGTAACGAAAGGCTGATTGAATGGTAGCGGTCTTTAAGCCGGGGAATTCTTCTAAGTAGCGGTCAATCATCATTGGTGATAAGCCACCACGGAAAATTGTGCTGCCCATGCCGGCAATTGGGTAAATTGGTAATTTAGTCTCTTGTTCAAATTCAGCTAGTCGGGTAAGGGCTAACTTATTACCAATAATACTGTTTAAAAAACCGTTTGAAAGGGCTGAATCCGAACCTGCTAAGAAGACTCGCATATAGTTCAAATCACGGCCGAAGTGTTGATGATACATTTCCAGATATTTTTTCAAAATTTCGGGGGCGTGAAGTTGAGACTCAAACCCTTCAAATAATGGAATCATTTGTAACGTATCGGAGTCTTTATGGCCAGTGTTAAATTCCTTGGTCTTGTAATGAGATAGGCTGGCAAACTTATCTTCCATATCAATTAATTGATCAGCCGACTGGGTCATTGGCAGGATCGCTTCAAATAATGGCCGTTCTTTAAAGCCAAGGTCTAAGGCAAAGTCCTCGGCTGAAAGAATCGTTGTCATGGCTTGCATCAAACTATAGCCTTTTTCTTCCCAAATATTTGGAAACCGGAAAGTTAAAAATTTATCCTTGCCAAGCGGGTGCTTTTTGAAATATTCATAGTGCTCAGAATATAAGCGATCAATAACAGAAGCATCAGCGTGTTTGCCTTCCCAATCCCACATGTACTCGTCAGCGTCTAGTACCGAAAAGTTTTGGTAAGCTTCGTCAATTTCTCGAAATGCTGACACAAATGGATTTTGATGGTCTTTAAAGAATGGAACTCCGGCATTATCCGGATGTTGCGTCCCCATAATATTTGGAATTTTTCTGTCCATAAAGAATTGCCTCCTAATATATAGATATGTATTTAGAATGATTATACAGTAAAAAAGGGCTAATATGAAAATAAAATTAGAATTAACTGCTTCTATACATAAATTCACGCTTTCTAGTCAATTTATGAATAAAATGTTCATCTAATTAAATATTAATTAGATATTACCGCTAATGGCTAAGTTTTACCAGCCGACGGTTAGCGCTATGAAAGCGGTTAACACTCACGACAGCGGGTTAAATGACAATTCAGAATACTTTTTGAACTCGGCGAAAATGAACGGTGATAGCCACTGCCTAACTCAATAGTAGAAAAAACACTTCGATTAGTCCAGAGAATGGTTTCTGGATTAGATCGAAGTGTTTTCAGTTGGTGACAATTGAACCGTTGTTTATTTAAAATGGGTTATCTAAATATGGGGTTACTATTTCGATAAATAATTTCTTCATGGTGGTCCAACTTGTTGGCATATCTGGCGGCCGCAAAGAAGTAATCTGATAACCGATTAATGAAGGGCAAGACTTCCTGATTGATTTCAGTCTGATTAGCCAGGGTAATGGTCCGCCGTTCACAGCGGCGAGCGATTGTGCGGGCCACTTGGAGGATGGCTGCCGGCGTTGATCCACCTGGCAGAATGAATTTTTTAATTGCCGGGGCAGCCTGGGTGTAGGCATCAATTCTTTCTTCCAGCCAATGAGTGGCTTCGTTGGCGGTCTTGGGATCGAATTTGTAAGCCCGGTGTGAATCGGCAATTGGATTAGCTAAATCATTGCCAACGTCAAAGAGCAACTGTTGAATTTCTTCGAGTTCAGCGGCTAAAATACGCGTATTTTGAGTTAACACTGAAATGAGATAGCCGACCCAGGAATTTAACTCATCAACAGTGCCATAGGCCTCCACGCGGGCATCATCTTTGTTAACAACTTTATGACCAATAAGTTGGGTGCGCCCCTTATCGCCTGCTCTTGTGTAGATCTTCATTTATCATCAGTCCTTTTCGAAATTAACGATAGCATAACTTAAAAATATGACTGATTGGAGGTGTAAACCACTAACTAAACAAAATAATCACATTTTTACATTCATGAGACTAAAAATGTCACTTTTGATTAATGGCTTAGGTTGCTTTTTCACAATAAATTGGTCGGATTAATGTAATCGCTTTCTTAAACTCCGTCAGACGAATCCATATCAACCATTGAGGCAAACTTTTTTGTCAACAAAAATGTACTAATTGCCACTTGGCGTTGGTATTTTAACACTTTTTAGGTTAATCAAGGGAATTATTCCACAAAGCAGGCTGTTTCTTTGAAAAGGCTTGTATCCGGTTACTCTCATATTGTATGTTTTGAACTGGAAACAAATGAAAAGGATTTCACAATCTTGTTTTAAGGAACCCGATATCTTGATTAATTAAAAGTGGAGCAGAAATATGAAAGTCATTCATGGTGGAAATAGAGAAAAGATTGCCGCTCAACTGGGCTTTTCAGCCGATGAGATGTTGGACTTTAGTGCCAACATCAATCCGCTAGGCTTATCCAAGCGGCTACTACCGGTTTTAACAAACGCATTATCTCAAGTCATTTACTATCCTAATCCGGAGTACCCAGCACTAAAACGGTCAATCGCTGATCATTTTAACGTTTCAAAAGACGATGTTATGGTCGGCAACGGCGCAGTTCAAATGATTTTTGACATGGCTAACGCGGTTAACGCGCAACATGCACTGGTCTTAGCCCCAACTTTTGGCGAATACGAACGGTCGTTTAACCGTTCAAACATGACGACTGATCACTATGGCTTGGCGCAAGCAACGGGATTTGAACTGGATGTCGCCGACCTGCTTGCAACTTTAAAAGCCAAGCCACAGATTGATTTGATTTGTCTATGCAACCCCAACAATCCAACTGGAACAATGGTTAAGCCGACAGAAATGCTGCAGATCGCTGATTTTTGCCGCAAGAATCACAAGTGGTTAATAATTGACGAAGCCTTTATGGATTTTGTCGATCATGACCAGTGGAGCTTTGTGACCCACCTTAGCGCCCAGTTGCCAGTCATGGTTCTTCGATCGGCAACCAAGTTTTTCGCGATCCCCGGTCTGCGGTTAGGGTTTGCCATTACCAAAAATTTAGCGCTCAAGGCCGCTTGGCAAGCACAGGCTGAGCCGTGGTCAGTGAATACCTTGGCAGATCAATTTGGCCAGCATATGTATGACGATCAGCATTATATTGAACAGACATATGATTGGCTAACCCGCGAAAAAGCTTATTTGTGGGCTGGGTTGCAACAATTACCAAATGTTCACGCCTATGAGTCAGCTGCTAATTACTACCTGCTTAAAAGTGACGTGCCAAACTTACGGGAAAAATTATGGCAACGCCGAATCATGATTCGTTCTTGCGCTGATTACGTGGGTCTTGGTCAAGACTATTACCGGGTTGCGGTGAGAGCGCATTCAGAAAATACCCAATTACTGGCAGCACTCAAAGCAATCTGTTCCAATCCAGTTAGTTAGGGGGTGACACGTTGAGAAAAATACTGATTGCCGGCGTCACTAGTGGTTCCGGAAAAACCAGTGTGGTCTTGGGATTGTTAGCGGCGCTCAGCCGGCAATATCAAATTCAGCCGTACAAAGTAGGCCCAGATTACGTGGACACCAAGTTTCACTCACGAATTGTGGGCCGAGATTCTCGCAATCTTGATAATTTCTTGGTGCCAGATGCTCAAACGCTTAATTATTTGTTTAGGCGGGATACGGAAACCGTTGATATTGGTTTAGTTGAAGGCGTCATGGGCTTGTACGATGGTTTGGGAGTCGATAAGGATAGCCATTCAACTGCTAAAGTTGCCAAAATGCTGGGGCTGCCAGTCATTTTGGTGGTGGATGGGCATGCGGCGTCAACCTCGATTGCCGCAATTATTAAGGGCTTTCAGGTGTTTGACAAAGATGTCAACATTGTTGGCGTAATTATTAATAATTTAAAGTCCAATCATCACTTTCAGCTGATTAAAGCAGCCATTGAACAATACGATCACGTTGCCGTCCTTGGCTATTTGCCCCATTGTGATGACGTTCGCTTACCGTCCCGCCAATTGGGCTTGGTGCCTGATAACGAGTTGGCACAAGTTGATCAAAAGATTGCCAAACTGGGCGAGTTAATTAAGGACCACGTTGATTTAAAGCAGTTACTAGGGCTTATGAAAAAAGCGGTTGAACCAATTAACGTGCCCCAAGGTTATCGACGAACCCATTTAAAGCTCGGGGTAGCCTACGATGATGCGTTTAGTTTTTATTACGAAGATAATTTGAACTTACTAAGACAAGTGGGCGTCAAGCTAACCTTTTTCAGTCCCTTAAATGATCAACGCCTTCCCGATGTTGACGCGCTTTATTTAGGGGGCGGTTATCCAGAAGAATTCGCGGCTGAACTAGCGGCCAATCACAAAATGAAAATGGCGATTAAGGAAGCATCTGAAAGGGGCATGCCCATTTACGCCGAATGCGGTGGCCTCATGTATTTAGGAAATCAATTAATTGACCACGGTCACACTTATCAAATGGCTGGGGTATTTGATGGTACAAGTGAAATGACTCCTCGACTCAAGCGGTTTGGCTACTGTATTGCCAGTCCTAAAGAAGATACCGTCTTGGCTAAGCAAGGCATCAAAATCCGTGGTCATGAATTTCATCATTCGACCTTTAGGCCAGGGGATGGCCTCGACCCAGTTCTCCAGATGACCAAAGTGATTGATGGTCGAATTACTCAGCGCTGGGATGGTGGTTATCAGGTCAATCATACATTTGCCAGTTATTTGCACATTCATTTTTATCAGGATCCAACAATTTTTAATCAATTATTAGCAAACTTAGGGGCAATGGAAAATGCAAATCGTTAGTATGGTACTTTGCGGTTTTGTCCTCGATACCATTTTGGGCGATCCGCCAACTTGGCCGCATCCGGTGAAGCTGATGGGCAAACTGATTGCAGTCTTAACTAGGGAATTAAATCGTCCAGCTTACGCTCATCGTCTAAGAAAGTTTTTGGGATTGGTGATTTGGCTTATCGTGGTAGGTAGTTCGTTTGCGGTAGTATGGTTGCTTTTCTGGGGAATTTCATTGATTACTTGGGTTCCGGTTCAAGTTGTTACTGCGATCCAATTTATCGTCGGAACTTATCTTTGCTACACCTGCCTCTCAATTAAGGGTCTTTCAGTTGAGAGCCATAAGATTATGAGAAGTCTAAAGGCCGGTAATCTGCAAAAAGCTCGCGAGCAAGTGGGGATGATTGTTGGCCGAGACACCCAGCATTTATCAGCAGATCAAGTCTGTAAGGCAACTATTGAAACCGTTGCTGAAAACACCAGCGATGGTGTAGTTGCCCCGCTCTTTTATCTATTGCTTGGCGGCCCGGCTTTGGGGATTGCCTATAAAGCAGTCAATACGCTGGATTCAATGATTGGCTATAAAAATGAACAGGATGGCGATATTGGCATGGTGTCAGCAAAAATTGACGACGTGGTGGGATTCATTCCGGCTCGGTTGACTTGGCTGTTTTTATTGGCGGCCTGCATGTTGCTGGGGTATGACACCAAATTAGCCTACTCGGTGGGCATCCACGACCGCAAGAATCATCGCAGCCCCAATAGCGGTTTTTCTGAGTCAATCGTTGCTGGTGCCCTCAAGCTCAAACTGGGCGGTCCCCACTACTACTTTGGTGAACTGGTGGATAAACCGTATATCGGCACAACGGTTCCAAACCCACAAGTTGCCACCGTCACCAAAATTGAAGAAACCATTCGGATGCTGTACGCGGCGGCAATTATTGGGTTGTTGGCGCTCACATCACTGACACTGATTTTTTACGCATAACAAAGGAGTTAGGAATAATGGCAGACGAGAAGTACATCACGGTCCCAAATCAAATCACTGAGAAAAGTTTTGCGATGATTCAAACAGAAATCGATAAACTTGATCCGAACTACACATTTGTGTCACCGATTGAAGAGCAAATTATCAAGCGCGCCATTCACACCACTGCGGATTTCGATTATATGCATAGTCTGAGGTTCACTCATAATGCAATTGGCCGCATTAAACATGCCATGATGGCTCACGGCACGATTATCACGGATACGACAATGGCCTTATCTGGTATTAACAAGCGGCAACTAGATCAACTAGGCGTTCACTATCACTGCTTTATCCGGGATCCAGAAGTCCGAAAACTGGCCAGTGAAAAGGGGATTACCCGCTCGATGGCCGCCATTGAAGTCGCGGCTAAATTACCAGGTGAAAAAGTATTTGTAATTGGCAATGCGCCAACTGCATTGTACAAGATTCTTGAAATGATTAAGGAGAATCGACTGGCAGTTGCCGCAGTTATTGGGGTACCGGTTGGGTTTGTGGAGGCTAAAGAAAGTAAGGATGAGTTGGTAAACAGCGACGTTCCGGCAATCGCTGCGGTTGGCAGAAAAGGCGGCAGTAACCTGGCTGCCGCGTTAACCAATGCGATTATTTACAATCTTGACTTAATTAAGTGAGGTGTTTGGTTTCATGGCAGACGATGATTTTGTCTTTTATAACGGCCGCAAGCTTCGTAAGGGATTTACGACTGGTACGACGGCAACGGCTGCTTCGGTGGCGGCTTTAACCGCATTATTGGATCAAAAAGAGCAAGCCGCCGTCAGTGTCCAAGCCGCCAATGGGCAAAAAGTAAAGTTTACGATTGAAAAATGCGATTTTGATCAGCAAAAGGCTGCCGTCGCCATTAAAAAAGATGGCGGTGACGATCAAGATGCAACCGATGGGATGCTCATTTATTCGACGGTTAATTTGCGGGATGATAATCAAATCAAGCTCGATGGTGGCAAGGGGATCGGCCGGGTGACCCAAGAAGGCTTGCCAAACAAACCCGGGATGCCGGCGATTAATCCAACACCGCGAAAAATGATTACGCAAAGTGCTCGCCAGGTGCTTGGCCCCAATCGTGGTGCGGACATTGTGATTTCTGCGCCGGAAGGAGAGCGGGTAGCTAAACTCACTTATAATCCCAAGCTTGGAATTGTTGGGGGCATCTCGATTCTTGGTACCAGTGGAATCGTCACTCCGATGTCTGAAGACAGCTGGAAAGCATCCATTTCAATTGAAATGAATATCCATAAAAAACGGGGGGATGACGGCATTATCCTCACGCCGGGAGATGCTGGGGAAGCCTTTGCCAAAGAAAAGCTGGGATTACCAGCGGAGAAAATTGTCCAGATGAGCAATTTTGTCGGCTATGTCTTAAAGGAAGCTCAGCGGATCGGGTTCAAACGGGTTTTGATCGTTGGTGACCTGGGTAAGTTGATCAAAGTATCAGGCGGCATTTTTTCGACGCATAGCAAGGACGCTGACGCCCGAGCGGAGATTATGGTCGCCAACCTGGCATTATTGGGTGCGCCCACGGAGATGCTCCAACGAGTTTATAAGTGCCTAACGACGATTTCAATGCTAAAGATTGTCGAAGAAGAAGGCTATCAACAAGTTCTGCAGGTAATCGTTGACAAAATCAAAGAACGTTGTGAAAAATACATTGCCCATCGAACGCCTCAAGTTGAACTTGATGCCGTAATTTATTCCAATACGTCCGGTGTATTAGCAGCAACACTTCCGATCGATCAAATTAAGGGGCGATGGCAATGATAACAGTTGTTGGAATTGGTCCAGGTAACCAATCACTCATGTTAGCAGGTACCCAATCGATTGTTGCCCAAGCTGAAATTGTGATTGGGTCTAAGCGCCAATTGAAGCTCTTTAACGTTCCCACCAAAAAGGCGGTCATTTTTACAAGGCTGGCAGTTCTCAAAAAAATTATTTGTGAGAATTTTGAAAAGCCAATCGCCTTGCTGGCTTCTGGTGACCCCTTGATGTATGGGATTGGCAGCTGGACATTAGCCAATTTTGATCCGCAAATGGTCACAATTGTGCCGGGAATTAGCTCGATTCAGTACTTGTTTCATCAACTGGGGCTATCGATGAACGATTGCTACTTGACTAGCAGTCATGGGCGGATGCCCGACTTTGATTTTTTACTGCTGCATCAAACGGTTGGTATGGTGACGGATGACGATATTGGGCCGGTTGAAATTGCCAATGAAATTCAAAAGCGCGGGCTGCACCGAACAATTTATGTCGGTGAAATGTTGAGTTACCCCAATGAACGCATTTCCCGGTTTACTGAAGCAGACGTTGAACAGCGCAAATACAAAATGAACGTGGTGATTATAAAAGATGAAGGACAGTGAATTTTTGAGAACCAAGGTGCCAATGACCAAAGCTGAAGTCCGAGCCGTTAGCATCGATAAGCTGCAGTTAAAAGGTAAAGCCAATTTGTTAGATGTAGGGGCCGGTACGGGAAGTGTCAGCATCCAAGCCGCCATCGAATTTCCAAATCTTCAAGTAACTTCAATTGAAAAAAATCCCGATGCAATCGAGATTATGACCCGAAACATGACTCAATTTCATACCGACAATATTAGCTTAATCACTGCTAATGCCCCTCAAGGGATTCCAGATGAGCGGTTTGACGCGATTTTTGTGGGCGGCAGCGGGTCAAATCTAAAAGAGATTATCGAAGAATGCCTGAGTCGTTTGAAATCAGGTGGGACATTGGTTTTAAACTTTATCTTGATCGAAAATGCCATGGCGGCTTACCAAGTATTAGCCAATCAGGACGTTGATGAGTTGGAAATGACCCAAGTGGACGTTTCCAAATGGCATGCGCTTGGTAAGGGACATTATTTCAAGCACCATAACCCGAGCATCATATTAAGTGCCACGAAAGGATGATAAATGATGAGTTTAATTAGTTTTGTAGGGGCCGGCCCTGGTGATCCAGATTTAATCACGTTGAAAGGGTATCGCCGGTTGGCAGCAGCGGATGTTGTGATTTACGCCGGTTCTTTGGTCAACCCCAAATTATTGGATTATTGCAAGCCTGAGGCCCAAAAATTTGACAGTGCCTCGATGACTTTGGCGGCCATCATTGACAAAATGGCCGAAGCAGTTGAAAAAAACGAATCCGTTGTCCGGCTGCAGACGGGAGACTTTTCGATCTACGGCTCAATTAGAGAACAAGTTGAGGAACTCAAAAAGCGGGCCATTGATTACGAGTGCATCCCTGGAGTCAGCTCGTTTCTTGGCGCAGCCTCTCAAATGGGCGTTGAATACACGATTCCAGAAATTGCCCAAAGCGTGATTATTACCAGAATTTCCGGGCGGACGAAAGTGCCAGAAGATGAGTCTTTGACGTCACTTGCCAAGCATCATACCTCGATGGTGATCTTTTTATCGGTTCAAAGCATTCGCCGAGTCGTTCGTCAGTTGATTGCCGGCGGCTACACGGCTGAAACGCCAGCTGCGGTCATTTATAAAGCCACTTGGCCAGATGAAAAAATGGTTAAGGGCACTTTGGCTAACATTGCGGATAAAGTTGGCAAGGCTGGCATTTCACGAACCGCATTAATTATGGTAGGTGAATTCCTTGGGGATAATTACACCTATTCTAAATTGTATGACCCGACCTTTACCCATACTTATCGAAAAGGGATTAAAAATGTTACAGCAAACAAAGACTAAGGTTTGTATTCTGGCGCTAACTGGTCCAGGCGTTCAACTGGCTAGAAAAGTCCATTCCAAAATTCCGGGCAGTCGCTTATTGGTTCCAGAAAAGTACGGTGTGGATGACGACGAGACATTTGCCAAGGGCCAATTTACCCAAGCATTTACGGCAGCTTTTAAAGGGTTTAATTGTTTAGTCTGCATTATGGCCACGGGGATTGTTGTCCGCAAAGCGGGGCCACTGATGCAGGATAAAACAATCGATCCGGCAGTTGTTGTAATGGATGAGCAGGCCAACCACGTGATTAGTCTATTATCCGGTCATGTTGGCCGTGCCAACGCCATCACCAATCAACTTGCCGTCGCCCTTGATTCTGATCCAGTTATTACAACGGCTACCGATACCGAGCATGTCCAAGCAATTGACACGTTAGCCCAGCGGTTTAATGGCTGGTATCCGGATTTTAAATACAATACCAAGTTATTTAATACAAGGTTAGTTGAAAAAAAGCCGTTGCTACTGTACATCGACCCGGACTTTCGAGGAATTGTGACTGACCTTAAAGGCTTCGAAGTCGTTAACGAACTTGATCAGCAGCGAGTTGAAATCCCCCTCGTGATCATTTCTGATAAAAGTACCGTTCCGAAGCGACCGAATTCCCTGCAAATTATTCCTCAAATTAACGTTTTAGGCGTTGGCAGCAGAAAAGATGTCAGTTATGCAATGATGCAGGCCGCTTTTGTGGCCTTCTGTGAACGACAACAGCTGGCTTGGCGATCAATTTGTCAGGTTGTTTCAATTGAAAAAAAGGCCCATGAAAATGCCATTCATTATCTGGCTGATAGTCTAGGGGTGCCAGCTGAGTTTTATTCGGTTGAACAGCTTCAGGCTACTGCCGGGCACTATGAACAATCGGCGTTCGTTGCCAAAACGGTTGGCGTTGGTAACGTTGCCAACGCTGCTTCGGAGTTTGCCTCTGGCAGCCAGACCGTTAATGAACGATTTTCGAGCAATCAGATCACAATGGCTATTAGTAAACGACAACTTAAAAAGGATGATTAAAAGATGTTATATATCGTTGGATTAGGACCCGGTTCACAGCAATTAATGACCCAAGAGGCCATTGAAACCATCAAAAAGGTCGACACAATTGTTGGCTATATTACTTATATTCATTTAGTTGAAGACATGATTAAGGGCAAAAACATCGTTACAACCGGAATGCGTGGGGAAATTGAGCGGTCAAAAAAAGCCATTGAACTCGCTGAAACTGGTCAAGACGTTGCGATTATCTCTAGCGGCGACGCTGGGATTTACGGGATGGCCGGCTTAGTCTTAGAAATGGCGGCCAAAGAGGATAAACACGTCGACGTTAAGGTGATCCCAGGCGTAACTGCCAGTATTGCTGCTGCGGCTGCTCTAGGCGCGCCTTTGATGAATGATTTTTGTCATATTAGTTTGAGTGATTTGATGACCCCTTGGGACGTCATTAAGAACCGGATTGATGCAGCGGCCAAAGCAGACTTTGTGATTTGTTTGTATAATCCCCGCAGCAAGGGACGGCCAAATAATTTACGAGAAGCCCTTGAGATTATTTTGAAATATAAATCGGCAGACACAGTGGTTGGAATTGGTAAAGACGTTGCCCGCAAGCACGAAATTGACAAGATAACAACAATTAAAGATTTGGATGAAACCGAAATTAATATGACCACAATTGTGATTGTTGGCAATAAAAATACCTACGTTGCCGATGGTCGAATGATTACTCCAAGGGGATACACGCTATGATTTTATTGCTTGGCGGAACGAGCGAGAGTTTAACAATCGCCGACATGCTGACCAGTTTACAGCGAGATTTTGTATTATCAGTGACAACTAAATACGGTGCTGAACTCGCCCGGCAACATGCGAGCCAGGTGCATCTGGGCGCAATTTTGCCAGCAGACTTTGATGACTTCTTTAGTAATCATCAAATTTCGTTGGTAATTGACGCGACTCACCCGTTTGCCAGGTCAATTTCAACGCACGTTATCATTGCGGCTAGGCAAAACCGGATTCCCTATATCCGATTTGAGCGGCAGCAAATGCACGGCGAAGGACCATTTCTAAGAGTGGTTGATGATACCGAAGCGGCGATTAAGTTTTTACAGCAGCGCAAAGGCACCGTTTACCTGTCAACTGGCAGTAAAACCGCAAGTGAGTTTGCGACTAAGCTGGGCGTTGAGCGGCTTCACGTTCGAGTATTACCAACCCCAAAAGTGATGGGAATGTTAGCTGAGGTGGGTTATCAAGCCAATCAGGTTGACGCGATTCAAGGGCCGTTTTCTAAAGCTTTGAACGTTGAATTGATTAAGCGAACGGCGGCTAAATTCGTTGTCACCAAAGAAAGTGGGCGTCGCGGTGGCCTGCCAGAAAAGATCCAAGCTTGTCAGGCGTTACAAATTGTGTGTCTGGTCATCAAGCGCCCGGCCGTTGACTATCCTGACGTTACGGGTTCGTTTGACGAATTAAAGCAAAGACTGGAGGGGCGATTATGAGCGGTTTTGTATCGTTGGTCGGGGCCGGCCCTGGGAACCCAGAATTGTTAACACTTTTGGCCAAGCGCCGATTAGCTGAGGCAGATGTGATTTTGTACGATCGACTCGTCAATCCGGCCATACTAATGGAAACGACTGCGGAGACGATTGACGTTGGCAAGTTACCTCACCATCACAAATATAGTCAATATAAGATTAACGATTTGCTGGTCACATTAGCTAAGCAAGGGAAACGAGTTGTTCGACTCAAAGCAGGGGACCCAGACGTGTTCGGCCGCGGTGGTGAAGAAAGTCAGTATTTAAAAGCCAATCAGGTTGATTATGAAGTGGTGCCGGGTATCACCAGCGCGATTGCCGGCTTAGCGGCCGTTGGCATTCCAATTACTCACCGAGACTTTGCGTCGTCGTTTCACGTTATCACCGGGCATCGCAAACAGACTGGTGAAGAACTGGATTGGCACAACATTGCCCATCAAGAGGGTACCCAAGTTTTCTTGATGGGGATGGAACAGCTGGAAAAAATTGTGCGTCAATTGATTGAAAATGGTAAGGATCAAAAAACGCCGGTTGCCGTGATTCAGTGGGCCACTCATTGGAACCAGCGGTCGGTCTTAGCATCTTTGGCCGACATTGTTCAAGTTGTTGCTGCTAAGCAAATGGGCTCACCAGCATTGATTGTTGTCGGTGAAGTGGCTAAATTGATGAAGACCTTACAGCCTCATCCATCACTACTAGGGCAACATATTCTCGTTCCCTACAAAAAGCAATCTCAATTATTTAGTTTATTACAGGATGCCGGCGCCTCGGTTGGTTTCTTTCGACGAGGCGAGGTCCGTAAGGTAGCCTTTGAACTTCCTAATCTCGTTAAGCCAGCTACCTTATTCATTAACGACGTTAACGCTTACCGTTATTTTCAAGAAAAAATGATCACCCAAGGAGTAGACCAGCGTCACTTAGCAAAGTGGCATTTGGTTGCTAAAAACGAGGTGGTTGCTAAACAGTTACGGTTGGTTGGCATCATTGTTGACCAGGTGAGCGATCGGTTTGACCATTTACGCGGGCCAATTAATGTGATTGGCGAACAGCATCAATTAGCGGAAATTTCAACCAGTGAAACCGTTCATTTATTAACGACTTATAAGCGGGTACCCAGTAAACAGAATATTGACTTCGCCAACTACCAGACGATCGTTTTTCCAAGTTCGGCAGCTGTCCAAGAATTAATCAGCAGCCTTGAGCCAATTCAGCTAGCAGGATTAAAAGGCCTAACGTGTTTAGCAATGGGCCAAAAAGTTGCTGAGGCTTGCCGAAGTAATGGCTTAGATCAAGTCGTGGCGGTTGCGCCAGCATATCAAGCAGTATTGGCAGCGTTAAAGGAGGCCAGGCAAGTTGACAAAGTCAGCAATTCTAATCGTTAGTTTTGGTACCACGTATCCAGCCACTCGCGAGAAATCAATTGGGGCGGTTGAAAAAGCATTTCAAACAACTTTTCCCGATTTCAAAGTGTTTCGAGCTTTTACGTCCACCGTGGTGATTAAACGGATTCAAAAAAATGAACAAATTAAGATTGACACACCGACAGAAGCATTGACCAAGATTTATCAAGCTGGATTCGAAGAAGTCTATGTCCAGTCACTTCACCTGATACCTGGGATTGAGTATGACATGGTCAAAAAAGTTGTCGATCAGTTTCAGGCAACGTTTAAAAAAATTGTGTTGGGGGCTCCCTTATTGAAGCGGTTTGCTGATTATCAGCGCTTGATCACTTTTATCAAGGGAATGGTTCCAAACCAGCCAGCGCATTCAGGCCTGCTATTAATGGGTCACGGAACAGCTGATAGTGCCTTTACTGCCTATGCCTGTTTAGATCATATGTTAATGGGGTCCGGTAATTACGTTGGCGCCGTCGAAAGCTATCCAGATATTGACTTTGAGATTCAGCGGTTAGTTAAGGATGGGATTAATCAGGTCGTGCTTCAACCGTTGATGATGGTAGCGGGAAACCATGCCCATCACGATATGGCATCGGCTTCGCCAACCTCTTGGCGTGCTAAATTGCAGGCGCATGGCATTGCGGTTGATGCACGCTTGATTGGATTAGGTGAATATCCAGATATTCAGCAGTTGTATATTGATCATTTGAAACAAGTGATGTAGGACAGCTACGCAAAGCAGGGATCTGCGTGTAAGCACCT
>NZ_BNJR01000010.1 GCF_016860605.1 Lentilactobacillus fungorum | reverse complement strand
ACCGCCCAAACCTACAACTTCCACCCAGCCTAGCCGCCCTAAAAAGTACACCTTCATTATGCCACAGATAAAGCGCAACCAAAACACTTTGAAAGTTTTTTCACGAAAGGATTGTTATCAATGACTTCATTTGAAAAATTTCATCCCGTCTTAACAGCCCACTACACCCTCGATTGGTTAACCCAAACACCCGTTAAACAAATCGACGACCTATTCAGCCAGCCTGTCGTGACAACCGTCAAGGCCGAACAACTGCCGACCGCAATCTTAGAGACGGTTAAACGTGTCAACCGGGTGATGCAAAAAGTCATGAACGGCACTGAACTCACGTGGGGGATTACTGATTCTCGTTCACAAATTTTTATTGGAATTGTCACTATCTCTGGATTTCAAAATAATAGTGGCATTGGTAACTTGGATTTCATCGTTACTCAAGTCGCCGCGAATTCAATCGGGGAAGTCGTTGAACGGGCTCGTCAGTTCGTGAGCGATCATTTTGATTTTGAGCGTCTTCAAATTCAATTAACCAAGCAAAACAATCAGGTTATCGATTCATTAATTTCAAAAGGATTTTCTCAGTCTGCACCATTAACTTTTATCATAAAATTATGAGCTATGCCAGTTAGTTTAAATTGATTTTAATTATTACCTTAATTAATTCATTGTGGCGAGCTTATTATTGAATAATTCGTCAAAACATATTAGAATGATTCTAAAGTAAAGGTTACGATTAATACTTATCCTTGGCAAACGGTTTTTATGCACTTAAAATAAGTCGTATCACTAATTAAATTTGTCAGCTATCCCGCTAACTTGTGATTGATAAGGAGGCAACTTATGCCCGCTACAACTAATACCACTTTAAAACATTCATTGGCCCGCCTCAAAAAACAGGGAATTCGAATTACGCCACAGCGAGAAATCATCCTGGAATATTTAATCACGCATCATAACCACCCCTCGGTTGAAACGATTCGCGATGGGATCGAAGCTAAGTTGCCCAATTTAAGCGTGGCAACCATTTATAATACTCTCAGGTTGCTAGTCGATAATGGGCTCGTCATTGAACTTCCTAACAACGACGGCGGCATCCGCTATGACTTTTTTGGGTTCCCCCACTATCATGCGATTTGTGAAAATTGCGGTAAAATTATCGATATTTTCGATGATGATTATCCAGCGCTTGTGCAACATGTTCAGGCAACCACCAGAGAAAAAACGGGGTTTCTCATAACGGGAACCCAGCTTGAAGTTTCCGGTATCTGCCCCGAATGCCAGCAGAAACTACACATTGCCAATCTTAAAAAAGATTAATTATTACAAGGGGTAATCCGTATCATACCAACGGATTGACGCTGTTTCTCGCAATTTTGTCAACAACTCTTAATATGATTGATAATAAGTATCGCAAACCCCATCAGGGTGCGTTAAATCGCGCTTGATGGGGTTTTTATTGACTTGAATTCTATAGTAGTAATCGTTTATATTAACACTCGTAGCAATTAACAATGTAAATATATAATATATGAACTAACTTTAACTAATAAACGTTTTACCAAAACAATATTGATCATTCTGAAGGGGACATCATTTTGAAAAAGCAAACTATCTTGACTGCCATCTGCTCGCTGTCATTGGCGGCAATTGGCCTATTTTCAGTTAACAGCGTCACAACCCACGCCAGTAGCGTCAACACTTACATTGCCAGCAACAATATTAACCACACCAGCATTACGTCAGCTATTTGGAGCGGGTTTCCGAAAAACAAATACCGTAACAGTAAGCCAGAGGGCGTCGTCGTTCACGAAACCGCAAACCCGAATTCAACAATCTATAATGAGATTGCCTATATGAAGAAAAACTACTCGAATGCGTTTGTACATACATTTGTTGACGCAAGTAGAATCATTAATATCGCTAACACTAATTACTTGGCTTGGGGGGCGGGTTATCCTGCCAACGCCAGGTTCGTGCAGTTTGAACAGGTTCGCGTTCATAGTAAATCTGCCTTTGCCCACGAAATTGCCAACGCCGCTTATTATACTGCCTATATCTTAGACAAATACGGTCTCACACCAAACGATGCCGCTTATGACGGTAAAGGCACCGTTTGGTCACATGGGGCTGTGTCCAAATACCTTGGCGGCACCAATCACACTGATCCCAAGGACTACTATGCTTCAATGGGTAAGAAATACTTTGGTGCCAGCTACACCTTTGCCCAGTTCTACCAGTTAGTTAAAACCAATTATGACAACTTAGCAACTAGTGATGGTTCAGCCCACGGAGCAATTACATCCAACGTGAAAAAATCGTATGATAACGTGTCATATGCAAAAGCTGATTCACAAGCGTTATTAGGAGATAACTACAAATCATACCGATTATATAACCACGTTAAAAACTCCCGGGCTAACGTCAAAAAGTATTCTTGGTCTTCAGTTAGCGCTAAAGTTGGCAAGAAAGTCTATATTGATGATATCGGCACCAAAGATAACGGCCACGATTGGTATCGTATCCGATTTACCAACAGCGACAACGCCAAAAAATATTGGGTCTATGAAGGGGCACTTGATTTAGAGCAATAGTTACCAAATCAGTTGACAATTAATTTTTCATAGGATATGATTACGGTGTTTTAGAAGACCAAGTAGTGTCAATTTAGAGAGGGCCCCAACTGCTGAAAGGTGCCTTTAGCACACGAATCCTATCTTCGATCTTAATTGTCTTAATTCGACACGGATTTTTCCGTTATAAAATCAAAAGTGTGAAGCCTAGCTTCAAACGAGAATGGTACCGCCCATCTGGGTGTCTCGATTGAAGCTAGGCTTTTTTTGCACAAAATTCAGGTGAAAATAATGACAAGTAGACATATTCAAGCAAACCGCATTGTAATTAAGGTTGGCACCAGCAGCCTTATCCACCCCAATGGCGCCATTAACCTAGAAACTTTTGACCAGCTGGCATATACATTGAGCGCCTTAAATAACCAGGGCAAGGAATTAATTCTGGTCTCTTCAGGGGCAATCGGGGTTGGTTTAAACAAGATGCATCTTAAACAGCGGCCAAGCGAAATTGGCGCCCAACAAGCATTGGCTGCCATTGGCCAATCAGAACTAATGACATTATTTACGCAACGCTTTGATCACTATTTAACGGACATTGCCCAAGTCTTATTAACTCACGATATTTTTGATTATCCTAAGAGCAATAAATTCGTTATGGATACGTTTAACTGCTTGCTCAACGACAACGTCATCCCAATTGTTAACGAAAACGATACGGTCGCTACTGACGAATTAGATCACCACACCACTTTCGGCGACAACGACCAGCTTTCAGCCATCGTTGCCAGTCATATGAATGCCGATCTCTTAATTGTCTTATCCGATATTGATGGCTTTTATGATCGCAACCCGAAGAAATTCGCGGATGCCAATTTAATCCAAACCGTTTCCAATGTAGGAGACGATGACTTTACAATCGCTGGCGGTTCTGGCAGCCGATTTGGGACCGGCGGGATGCGCACGAAGCTACTGGCTGCCAAACGAATGATTGATGAAGACCGGCAAATGGTGCTGGCAAACGGCCAGGATCCCCAAATTATTTTTGATATCCTAGCTGGTAAACCCGTTGGAACGTTATTTTCAAAGGAGTGTGTTTCTCATGAATGAAGCGTTAATCCAAATTGGCCAACAAGCCAAGACAGCTGCTTATCAACTCAGTTTGTTAGACACAGTGACCAAGAATCGCATCCTAACACTGTTTGCCGAAGCGCTGATTGACCATACCGATGATATTTTAGCCGCTAACCAAAAAGATCTCCAAAACGCCGATCAAATGCCTGCCAAGTTCTCCGACCGGCTTAAACTAACTGAACAACGGGTTGCCGATATGGCTGCTGGCCTTCGTCAGGTTGCTACGCTGCCTGACCCAATCGGCAATATTGATAAAGGTTGGCAAAATGATGCCGGCCTCATGATCGAAAAAAAGCGGGTTGCCCTAGGCGTTATTGCCATGATTTTTGAAGCCCGGCCAAACGTAACCGTGGATGCTTCGGCGCTCACGTTTAAAAGCGGCAATGCCGTCATCTTACGTGGTGGAAAAGAAGCGCTTAACAGCAACCTCGCTCTCACCAATATTTTACGAACGGTCCTTAAACAAAATGGCTTGGATCAAAACGCAATCCAGATTCTTCATGATACCAGCCACGAAACGGCTAATGAGTTGATGCATCTGAACCAATTCGTTGATGTCCTCATCCCAAGAGGCGGCGCCGGCCTCATTCAAGCAGTCGTTAAGAACGCCACCGTCCCAGTGATTGAAACGGGTGCTGGTAATTGCCACGTTTACGTTGACAAGGCGGCCGAAGCACAAATGGCCGTCGACATTATTGTCAACGCCAAAGTCCAGCGGCCATCCGTCTGCAACGCTGCAGAAAAACTACTCATCCATCAAGATGTTGCCGAGAAGCTTTTGCCGCCAATTGCCAAGGCCCTTAGCGACCATGGGGTTGAATTGCGCGGCGATGACCGCAGCCGCCAAATTGTTGCAACCATCAAACCGGCAGTCGAAGCCGACTGGTCAACCGAATACAATGACCTGATTATGGCCGTCAAAGTCGTTGATGATGAGCAAGCCGCCATTGAACACATTAATCGCTATTCAACCGGTCATTCTGAAGTAATTATCTCAGACGACTATCAAAGCGGCCAGGAATTCCTCAACCAAATTGATTCCGCCTGCGTTTATGTCAACGCCTCTACTCGGTTCACTGACGGCTTTGAGTTTGGGTTTGGTGCCGAAATTGGGATTAGTACTCAAAAGCTACACGCTCGTGGTCCGATGGGCTTGGCTGAATTAACCACCACTAAATACATTATTCGTGGGAATGGTCAAATTCGAAAATAGTGTAAGGAAGAACCTCCATATTTGGATTAAGGCTGCGAAAGCGGCCTTAAAACACCCAGCCTATTTGACAAACGGCTAATTCCAATTCTGACCATTTATATTTTATATTCAAAAGGGTTCTATCACTCATGCCAACAATCTTGGAGGTGATAGAACCCTTATTTGATTTTAATTATTTCGGCTTCTTTGCCTGCAGTCGCTTTAGTCGAAAGCTCATCATCCAAGTTGTAATGGGAATGGTCAAGACAACCCCAATCAACGACACGACAATCGCAATTAATTCGGCGGCAAAGATCTTATCGTTTATGATTTCTCCTAGTGAATAATTCAAACCGTAAAACCAAATAAATAAAGCCAAGGCACTGCCAAAGAAGCCAAAGAACAATGTATTAACGGCGGTGCCAATGATTTGCTTGCCAATAAAGACCCCATCGGCAAATAACGCATCCCCCGTAATTTGGCGATGCTGGGTCACAATTTCATCTAACCCAGAAGCGATCGCAATGGCGGCTTCAGCAATCGCGCCTAGCGAACTTAAAATCGCCGTGGCAATCGCAATTTTGGTGAAGTCAATCCCGACATAGATGGACAACCCTTCAAGCTCCTCGCTGTCCTCCAAGCCAAAGCCGCCCACTTGTGCCCAATATTCAATTGGAATGATAATCGCAATCAGCAGCACTAAAATCACACAGGACGCCTGGAAGGCTGTAATTGAGGCGTTGTCACTGGCACTACTCCAAAAAATCGTAATCGATAAAAGCACAACGCTAGCGACAACCGTGACGATAATCGGTGGCAAGTGAAATGCAATCAGCACGATTGAGAAAAATAAAATACCAAAGTTGACCACCATGCTTAAAAACGACGTGATTCCCTGCTTGCCGCCAACTAGTACCATGAGTGCCAATAACACGATTCCTAAAGCGGTAATCGCCCCCATTAGCGTTCATCTCCTTTAATCCATAGTCCGGCAAATAAGCTCGATAAAATAACTGTGAGTACGATGCCAATGCCACTAATCAAGCTGGAGGTCATCCCCAACGACATGTTCATCGAAAATGAATATTGCCAACTATTGCCATTTTTAAGATAGAGCAAGGTCATCGGCAACGTTTCGGCCATGAAGATAAAAAACAGCACGTTAATCAAAGGACCCATAATTGATTTACCAATTTGGCGGCCCGAAGTAAATACCTGCATCTTTGAGAGCTCGGGGCGTTCAGCCTTTAACGTTGCCAATGAAGCAACAATATCGGTCGCCTCGTCCATAACGGCTCCCAACACCCCAATTAAGACTTCGGCGATAAACAACGGCTTAGGCAGTTGGGTGACGTATTGCATGGATTCATAATAAATCCCCTTTTCGTGGGTCAAAGCAAAAACCGTCAACGTTATTAAAATCGTAAGCGCCGTAGCGGCCAAAACTGCCGATAACGTCACTAACATCTTCTTACTCCAGCCCATGACCAGCAGTAAGGTTACGAAGCAGAAAATGACGGCCAATACGCTAAAGATCATAATAACGGCTGCCCCATCGTTATTGTGGTCAATCATAATTGCAATCCAAAACAACATCGTATTGACTAGGATGCTGGCAATCACCGTGACGCCCTTCCACTTAAGAATGACAAACAGTAAGCTAATCGCCAGCGCAAACAAAAAGGCAATTGGCGCATCACGTTTCAAATCTTTAACCGTTGCGTGCAGGTGGGGCTTGGTATGTAGCGTAATGAAGAGTTTTTGTCCTTTTAGATAATGATGATCCATCGCATGGGAATCTGAATAGGCATTATTAATGGCCAAATGTTTGCCCGCGTATCGACCATTGGTAATCTCGCCGTAAAGTGTTTGTTGATGATAATGGTCCACATTTTGAAATTCGTCGGTCATTTTGCTTTTTTTGCCCGCCTGAACCCGAGATACTTGAAAAATTGGCTGGGTATACAAGGCATCATTATGCATAAACACAACTGTCGTTAAAAAGCAAAACAGCACGACACCGATTACTTGAAGCCAAGTCATTTTACTCGTTAATTTAGAATTCATCTCACCCATCTTTTCAACTTAAGTTAGTGTTATTGTACCATTTGGCATTCCGAGTTAAAGGGTAATGATTACAAATTAAAAGAACCGCAAACTTTTGCTGTTTGCGGCAAACTGATCGATTTATGAAAACAGACGAAGTAAGCAGGAAACTACATCACCCCGATGACTTTGCTTCCAGCCGCTTGAGTTGGAACCGCGGAGCAAAGCAGGAAGCTGCACCTAAGGCCACTTGACCAAAAATCCAAGCCCGGGATTTCTGGTTTCCGCCACTACTTTGCCAAGGACCGCGGAGCAAAGCAGGGATCTGCGTGTAAGCACCTCTAACAAAAATTCCCAAACCGGGGATTTCTGTGGACCCCCTGCTACCTAGCCGAGGACCGCGGAGCAAAGCAGAAAGCTGCACCTAAGCCACTTGACCAAAAATCCAAGCCCGGGATTTCTGGTTTCCGCCACTACTTTGCCAAGGACCGCGGAGCAAAGCAGAAAGCTGCACCTAAGGCCACTTGACCAAAAATCCAAGCCCGGGATTTCTGGTCAAGTGGCCTTAGGCTCCGCTTTCTAAACGCTTTGCTCCGCGCACTACTTTTTATAATCCACCACCATCACGTTCACTTCAGAATGGCGAACCACATAAGCCGTAGTTGAGCCAAGAATTGCTCTTGAGATGCCGTTAACACCTGATTTACCCATCACGATTAATGACGCGTCATACTTTTCTGGTAACGTCTTTGAAATTTGAACTTTAGGCACGCCGATTACAAAATGGGTCTCGAACTTGACGCCTTGCTTTTCTGCCATATCGGCTGCATCGGCTAAGATCTCTTCGCCACGCTCACGGAATGACTCCATCACATCTTGACCCAGTGTTACCCCATACTGAACATAGCGTTGATCACTAGCCACCGAGACAAGTTGCAACGTTGACCCAAAACTTTTAGCTAACCGAACGGCTTCTGCCACCGCCTGTTTCGAATTTTCACTACCATCAACCGGCACTAAAATTGTTTCGTACATACCCAACACCTCCAAATTGATTTTTCACTTTTAGTTTACCATTTTGCTCATCATTGGACATACAATATGCCACTTAATAATTCAAATGACCAAGAATTGCCTTATTAGCCATTAAGTCCGTTTTCCTTGCTGCCAAGCGCCGTTCATAGCCCGAACAAACAAATCGTTCTTCTTCGCTTTCCGGGATCAACTCAGGCAGTTGAATAGGCGTATGCCGATCCGTCACAATCAACGTGCAAAACGCAATTAGTGCTGGCGTCAGCTTGCGGCTGTCTTTGTTAAACGTCGTAAACTTGGTAAATACTTCAATTGTTCGACCATGGGCACCCGTAACGTAAGAAGTACACTTTAAGATGTCTTCAGGCGTCGCCGGATTAATAAACTGGACGTGATCATACCCAGCCGTTACAAATGATAAGGCTGGCGGGATGAATTTAGCGGCCGCCAGACCGGCATTCGCATCCAGAATTGCTAACGTTTTGCCACCAAATTGAATGCCGCCGTTATTAAGGTCAGCCGGAAAAACATAGCTTTCATGAATGGCATAAGTCTGCGAACACGTCACTGCTTCGATAACAATCTCCTCCAAACGCTAAGTGAATTGGTCTTTTGCTAACTATGATAACCTTTTCAACCGTCTAAAGCGAGTTTGAGCCATCCTTAAATTAACCAATCCCTGTAATCTAAGTCGAAAAGTTTTCTAAATGAATCATTTTTGGTCTTCATGGTTGTATTTCCACGTTCATATGTTATGATGCTCATATGAAGAAGGTGACATATGTGGTTGCTGATTTAACACGACTAGACCGAATTGCTTTAATCGATCAACAGCACTTATCAGAGTCAGAGCGGATTTTCAAGCTACTCAGCAACGCCACTCGCCTACAGATGCTAAAAGCACTGGAACAGCGAGAGCTAAACGTGACCGAGCTAAGCGAGCTACTGAAAGTTGAACAATCAGTTGTGTCACATCAATTGGCACTATTAAGAAAGCATCAATTGGTTTCAGCCAAACGCGTTGGCAAGGCCAATTACTATCAATTAGATGATCCACATATTTTAGACGTAATCAATGAAATGCTGGCGCACGCAGATCATGTGATTAGGGGGAAACAGCATGGCGAGTAATTCACAAAGCCAATCATTAGTCGGTCGAGGCCTCCGCACAGAATATTTTTCAACTGGGTGGATGGCCTTTGAGTTTATGATTGGCCTGTATTCTGGTCTCAAAGCCGGATCGATCCTGCTCATCGCCTTTGGCCTGGACAGCTTTTTGGAAATCATCTCTGGCAGCACCTTAATTTGGCGGCTTAAAAAGGAAGGTCGGGGAGCCTCTCAATCAGTAATCAATCGGGCTGAACGCCGATCGTCACTAATCGTTGGCAGTATTTTATTGCTATTGGCAATGTACGTGATTGCCGTTTCGCTTTATAATCTATTGACTCACCAAGCGGCTGAACCCAGCCTGTCAGGGATGGCAATCGCGATGGCATCCGTTATTTTGATGCCCATCCTAACGTTAAAAAAGCGGTCACTAGGAAACGCCCTTCATTCCAATGCATTAGTAGAAGATGGGATGTGCAACATCACCTGTGCCTATATGGCTGCAACGGTGCTTGCTGGAGCTGTCCTCGTCGCCTTGTTTAATTGGTGGTGGGCAGACTCGCTGGCAGCGCTTGTTCTTGTCTACTTCATTGGCAGTGAAGGCTGGGAGTCGATTCAGGCGGCTAAAAAGAATGATTAGATTAAGAATGTCGGTATCATACGATTAAAAAAAGCTGGAAATCATTCGTTCCAGCTTTTTTAATCGTTATTTTTCAACAATGTGTGTATCATGGCGGGCGGTACTTGCTTATCTGTCTAGTCCAGCTTCTAAGCCCGTCTTTGCAAACTTATAATTGCTTCTCCATCCACAAATCCGTCGTCTCAAAACCACTTTTTTGATACACATGAATCGCTCGTTCGTTATGCCCAAACACGTGCAAAGCAATCTTTTTGAATCCTAACTGCTGGGCCTCTTGATCGATCAACTGTAGCGCTTTGGTTCCAAATCCCTGGTTCTGATAAGCCGGGGAAATGGCAAAATCATAGATAAAGGCTTCTTCGGCATCCGCCCCTCTGGCAGCAAGCCACACAACGCCAACTTTGGTATTGCTGGCCACGATATCATAGAAATAATGCCCGGGAGTCGATAACCCATCTGGTAATAATTTTTCGAATTCTTGTTTTGCTTGTTCTTTAGCTTGATCGGCTTTCCAAGTACCAGCTCTAACCTTTTCGTTGGCATAATTTGCCGCCGAATCCTGACGATACCTCTCAAAGTCTGTTTGCGACATTTTCTCTAGTTTTAGCAGAATCATCATCTCCTAATCCAGATAGTATCGTACAATATTAGGAAACTTATTTAAAGAAGGAACTCTAAAAATGAGAAAAACAATTGGTTTGTTAGCCCCGCTACACCCCCAAAAGCAACCGCAACACGCCGAGTGAAATCACCCCAACAATCACAATCACCAGCAGGTTTTTCCAAATAATCGCGCTCACAATGCTTGGAATGGAAGCCAACAAGTTGCCCCATTCAATCGACGGCAGCTGGCCAATGTGCTGCAC
Source organism: Lentilactobacillus fungorum (assembly GCF_016860605.1). GTDB lineage: Bacteria > Bacillota > Bacilli > Lactobacillales > Lactobacillaceae > Lentilactobacillus > Lentilactobacillus fungorum. The sequence goes on along the minus strand of NZ_BNJR01000010.1, from coordinate 216,186 downwards.
AAACAAGTTTTCAAACCATAAAGCCGACATAATCGCAATCGGCACAAAGCTCAAGAATTCAACGACGCCGGCAGACAATTTGAACTTTTTCAAAATAACAAACGGCATAATTCGTGACAGCCAAGTGACCGCGCCAGTGCCAATAATTGTGAACAAGACAAAATTAAAAGACGACATGCTTCATCACCACCCCAAACGTGCAGGCTACTAACGTAACCAGTAGGATTAACAAGCTGCTGGGAATAAAAATCAATCCCAGATAAATGGCCACCAATACAAAGCCCACGACAGTTAATTGAAGTTCAAATTTAATTGATTTGTCGCTGATCAACTGCAGATAAAGCAGGCCAATAAACATGGCAACCAGCGCAAAGTCTAAGCCATACTTTTCAGGATTGCTGATGAAGTTACCTAACACGGCCCCGACAAGTGACGAAATAATCCAAGTCAGATAAGAAATCACGTTGGCAGTATTGAACCAACTAAAGTTCAGTCGCCCGGCTGTATAGTTTAATTTGTTCATCCCCAATGCGAAGCTTTCATCGGTAAGCAAAGTCCCCACCAGGACATTTTTGAGTAAACTCTCCCTTTTAAAATAAGGTGCCAGCGTGGTACTCATCAAAATCATCCGCGAGTTCACCAAAAAGACTGAAAAGATAATCGATAACATTGGGCTGTGAGTCACTAACATACTCACGATCACAAACTGAGCGGAACCCGCATATGTAATAATCGACATCAACGTTACTAAGAGTGGACTGAGCCCAGATGCCTTGCCGACAATTCCAAACGCAATGCCAATGCCAATGTAGCCAAAAACGGTCGGTAACGTTTCTTTGGCTCCGCTTGGTATGGTTAATTCATCGTTCATTAAAATCCACCTGCTTTCTCCATTAACCTATGTCCATTTTATGAATGCCAACACCTTACACCGTGCTGTTTAGAAACATTAATAAAATTCTAATCTTGCTCTTATTTATTGTCAATGGCAAAGCGAGCGGTTTCTAAAAATGGCACCAACTGACGTTAACTTAATCCTAACGTGAGTTGATGCCATTTTTTAAACGAATAAGGGCCATCTAAATCACTCAGCCAATGCCCGCTGATAAGCCGCATAAGTCCCCGAATCGAAGCAAACCATTGTTACATCTAATGGCGCATCAAATTCGCGAATGGCCTTAATCGCAATTTTCGCCGCTTGATCCAGCGGGTAATCATAAACCCCCGTACTAATCGACGGAAAGGCGACCGTTTGGCAGTGATTTTCCACCGCCCGTTTCAAACTATTCACGTAAGAATTCTGCAGTAATTGTGGTTCATTGCGACTACCACCATGCCAAATCGGCCCTGGCGTGTGAATCACATACTTAGCTGGTAGCCTAAAGCCCGGTGTTACCTTAGCTTCACCGGTCGGGCAGCCGTTTAATTTCCGGCAAGCCTCGTCTAGCTCAGGGCCGGCTGCTCGATGAATCGCGCCATCAACGCCGCCACCACCAGAAAGGGCGGTGTTAGCCGCGTTCACAATCGCGTCAACGTTCATCTTGGTAATGTCGCCTTTAATCAACTTAAAATGAGCCATGATCTCACTCTCCTTGTCGATGGGTCTGCTCCCATTGTTTAATTTGTCGCAGCCGTTTTTTAAACCTGATTTCATTGCCTTGTTCAGTCGGTTCATAATACGTATGCCCGATCAATGAGCCCGGCATCGTTTGCATGGTTGTTAACTTATCCTTAGCTTCATGGGCATATTGGTAACCCTTGCCGTACCCCAAATCGGCCATCAATCCCGTCGGCGCGTTTCTTAACTGCAACGGCACCGGCTCATTAATTGAATGCTTCACATCCGTTTCAGCTTTTAGGGTTGCCTTATAAACCGCGTTGGATTTCGGTGCCAGCGACAGATAAATGACCGCTTCGGTCAAATGAACGTTACATTCCGGCATCCCTAAGAACTGACAAGCTTGAAACACGTTGATCGCAACGTTTAGGGCATTGGTATCCGCCAGCCCAATGTCTTCGCTGGCAAATCGCACCAGCCGCCGGGCAATATATAACGGGTCTTCGCCACCACTTAGCATCCGTGATAGCCAATAGACCGCGGCATCCGGATCACTATTTCTCATTGACTTATGAACCGCCGAGATCAAGTTATAGTGTTCTTCGCCATGCTTATCGTACAAAAATGACTTGGTATTCATCAATTGATGCAGGCTGTCAGCAGTCACCACCACGCGCTGACCAGCCTTGTCACCATTATTAACCGCCATCTCTAGGGTATTTAACGCAACCCGGGCATCACCATTCGCAAATTCAGCGATGGCCTTAACCGCTTGGTTGTCAATGACAACCGTCTGCTTGGGAAAGGCCGCCGGATTATTCAACGTCTGATGGATTAATTGGCTGATATCGTCAACTTGCAGCGGTTTTAAAACAAACACCTTACACCTAGACAACAGGGCCGAATTAATTTCAAACGATGGATTTTCAGTCGTTGCCCCAATCAACGTGATACTCCCCCGTTCCACAAACGGCAAAAAAGCATCTTGCTGGGCCTTATTAAACCGGTGAATTTCGTCGACAAAGACGACCGTTTTGCCGCCCATTTCCCGATTGGCCTCGGCGTCTTTCATAATACTGCGGATTTCTCGAATCCCACTGGTCACCGCGCTAAACGTGATAAATTTCGCCTGCGTTTTTTTGGCGATAATCTCCGCCAGCGTGGTCTTACCAACCCTGGGCGGTCCCCAAAAAATCAGCGATGGCAACTGATCGCTTTCGATGATCTCTCTAAGGACTTTGCCCTTGCCAACCAGCTGCTCTTGGCCGACAAATTGATCCAGCGTCGTTGGCCGAACCCGATAGGCTAATGGCTGATTGGTTTTATTACTGCCGGCAAATAGCGATTCTTGTTTCAAATGACCACCTTCTCACTTTTGCGAACATGCGTTTGCCTTCTTTGAAATCATTATACCTGACAATTCGTCACATGTTAATAGTAACGCCATCGCCATTTCATTGCAGTTTTTTTACCACTTATTAATTGCTGCCAACCACTTGGCGATTTTTTGGCAGCTTTTCAGTAGAACTCTGCTATGCTGTTGCCAACAAAGGAGATGACGATGATGATCATTCAAGCGAAGAACCTTACTAAGGCATTCGGCAATCAGATTGCCGTTAACCATCTTAATTTATCAATTGAACAAGGCAGCTTAACAGCCATTTTGGGACCCAATGGGGCTGGTAAAACCACGACAATTTCAATGTTAACTGGATTACAATCACCAACTTCGGGAACAATTGAACTTAAGTACGGAACCAAAATCAGCATGGTTTTCCAACAAAGTATTCTCGACAATCACCTGTCAGTTTACGAAAATTTAGCCATTCGCAGCCGGATGTATCACCCAACACCTGCCGACCAGCTGGATATGCTGGTTCAAAAGGTTGGTCTCCAAAGCTTCATCAATCAAAAGTACGGTCACCTATCCGGTGGTCAAAAACGCCGGGTTGATATCGCGAGAGCCTTAATCAACCAGCCAGACGTTTTATTCCTCGACGAACCCACAACTGGTTTGGATATTCAAACCAGAAACGCAATTTGGCAGCTGCTTCATAAACTTCGCGAAGCTGATGGGCTAACAATTGTCCTGACCACTCACTATTTGGAAGAGGCCGATCACGCCAATGCCGTTTATATTGTGGATCATGGCAATGTCATCGCAGAAGGTACGGCTGAAGCGATCAAACACCGGTATTCCAGAAATCGGCTGACCCTCGCTATGAGTAGCTCATCTTCAATTCCCGCCCAACTATCAAAAGCCGCTCACTTTGACCCACAAACTGGCAATCTTATTTGTTTTCCAAGCAAAACTGCCGACGCCATTGACCTGTTGACAAAGTTCCGCGATCAGATTAAGCGCTTTGAGTACCAGCAAGGCAACCTGAACGATGCCTTCCTAAACTTAACCGGAAAGAAGATGCGTTAAAATGCGAGCACTATGCCAACGAAACTTACTGCTTTATTTTCGAGATCGATCGGGGGTCTTCTTTTCACTCTTGGGGGCCATGATCTCATTTGTTTTGTACATTATTTTTATTAAGAAAAGCATGGTAGCCGAATGGCAGCAAGTTCCCGGTTCTCATCAACTATTGGATCTCTGGCTGATTGGCGGGACGTTATCGATTACTGCCGTGACAACCACCCTAGCAGCTTTGGGGCAGATGGTGAAAGACGAAGAACGCAATATTATTAAAGACTTTTACTTAACTGACGTTTCGCCATTTCAACTAAAAGTAAGTTATATGCTGAGTGCCGGTGTGATTGGCTTTACCACGCAGCTAATCATGTTGGCCGTCATGTTAGGATATTTCAACGGCACCGATAATTTAGCAATTCCCTGGGAAAAATTGCCGCTAATCGTTTTGGTTGCCCTGTTGAGTGCCTGCTTATCAGTCGTTTTGAACATGCTGCTCATCCAGTTTATCCATAAAATTGACTCATTAAGCAAGGTTAATTCAATTATTGGGACTGCCGCTGGCTTTTTAATTGGCACTTATCTTCCAATCGGGGCGCTACCCCAATTTGCCCAATGGCTCATCAAACTTACTCCGGGTGCTTACGTTGCGGCAATTTACCGCCAGATTTTAATGACGGCAAAAATTCACTCAGCTTTTCAATCACCAATTAAAGAAGCCCACTTCAATCAATTAATGGGTGTCAAATTAGATTGGTCGCATTTACTCAATCTAACAGCCACGGCCGAATTTTTGATATGCTTATTTGTGGGTAGCATTCTGCTCATTTTCGTGACAGAATTAATCAAGAAGTACCAAAGTGCCATTCAATTGGAAAAATAACGAAAATTAGGGGATGCAATTGGGATGAAAATTCATTTTCAGAAAAATGAACAGCTGGCAGATGATGAAATTGACATCACTTTAGCCGCGGCTAGCAAATCGCTTAAAGTAGACGAATTGATTGCCTACCTCCAAAAGTTTGATTCCATGCCGCCGACCATCATCCCAATTAAATCTGTGGATCAAGTTGTCTTGGTAAAGCCGCAAGATATTGAACTCATCGACGTTTCTGGCAGTACCCTTTTGATTTATGCCAACCAAACAGTTATTGAAACCAAAGGCCGACTGTATGCATTTGTTGAAAAATTGAAAAATCCCAATTTCGTTCAAGTTTCTAAGCATGCCGTCATTAACATTAATCACTTAAAATCGCTTGAGGACAGCTTTGCCGGTGCGATGACCGCCGTTTTGGCGGGGAATGTCAAAACTAGCATCAGTCGAAAATATCTGTCGTTACTAGAACATCGACTGGGATTGTGAGGGCAATAATGATGTGGATATTCAAAACAACTTTAAAATTCTTCTTCGAAGGTGTCGAAATTGGGTCGGCCATCTATTTAATGATCCTATTAACTGGCCTCCAATCTTCTGCACCCACTTCAAAAAACATCGCCAGCGTGATGGTCATGGCCGGCCTGGTTGGCTTATGTTCTTGGCTATTTACAACGGATCGGATTTCGTTTCTAACGGCCTTTATCATCCACTTCTTCATCACGTTTGGGTTAGTCACCATCATGATGACGGTTAATGGTTGGCTCATTTGGAATAGCCTAACCTTCTGGACTGAACTCATCGTTCTTTACTTAATCATTTATGCAATCGCTTGGACACTAGTCAGAATTGGTGGCTACACGAAGCTCAAGCGGATTAACGCGATCTTAAAAAAACGAAATCAATAAAGTTCCCATACAAAAAGTGAGCCGCCATTTCGCCTTACACGAAATAGCAGCTCATTTCTTAGTACCGTAACGTCAATTTAAGTTTAATGAATAGGTGGGGGAGACTTACTCAAATCAACTCGATTTATAACTTTGTATTAATCAAGTCAGCTGCAACATGGAACACATCAGTTAATGACATATTCTTGTCAGCAAACTTCTTGTTCAACAATAATTGTCTGAAGTCTTCGATCGAAATGTTTTCAGTATCCTTTATTGGGAATCCTTGACCGGTGAATGAACCGGTTGTCAAAGTAACGACTAGGCCATCACGGCTATCAAGGCGAACGTTATAGGTTTCAAAGTAATACCCATCATCGTAATTCCCGCTTAATTCTTTGTGATCCTGGAAGTAACTTGTAATAAACTTATGGAATTCTTCCTTAGATTTGACTGAATCTTTCCATTCAGTTTGAACAGTGTTTGCCATACTAAAGCTCCCTTTCTCTCTTAAACAAACTTAGTACAAACTCAAAATACTCGTAACATAGTTAGAAATGTAAATGATTTCCTATCTATCACTTACAATTTTCATTCTAAACACTTTACCCTTGATTTCAAGGGAAAGTATTCATGTAAACGTTGCCAGTTCTACATTTGTAACATAACTTATTCAGGCGGCTTTCTGAAATAAAATGAAAACATTCTTACCGGCAGCACAACTCATTTTTTGGTTGGCTACTTTATTAAAACGGGTAGCTTTTGACCCGTTTATTTCCGGCCCTTTTAATTACTCTTAAGCTCTTCCAACGCCTCATTAAGCTTCTGCTTTTCAGCCGGATCAAGGTCTGGATAACTCAATGGCAGCTCCTTCATTCGCTGATCAATAATATCTGACACACACAATCTGGAGTACCACTTATCATCCGAGGGAATAATGTACCACGGGTTTTTCTTAGTTGCCGTGTGGTTAATCGCGTCCTCATACGCCTTTTGATAATCATCCCAATACCTGCGTTCTTGAATGTCGGCTGATGAAAACTTCCAATTATGATCCGGCAAATCAATTCGGCGTTTGAAGCGGTCCTTCTGTTCATCCTTAGACATATGTAAAAAGAACTTCAAGACCATAAAGCCATTTCGATTCAAATAATCTTCAAAGAAGTTAAAATCTTTGAAACGATCCTCGTAAAAGTGGTCATCTACCTGACTTAATTGGGTAATCCCACCAATATGCGCGTCAACAATCAATTGCGGATGAACCCGGCTGACCAAGACATCCTCGTAATAAGACCGATTAAAGATCCCAATCATCCCCCGTTCTGGAACATGGCGATGAATGCGCCATAGATAATCATGGGAAAGTTCAATGCTGGTTGGCTGCTTAAAGCTTGTCACTTCACAGCCTTGGGGATTAACCCCGCTTAAAATGTGACGAATCATACTGTCTTTGCCAGCGCCATCCATCCCTTGAAAGACAACCAGCACCCCATAATGCGTCTGGGCATAAAGCTTCCCCTGCAAATCTTGAAGCGTCTCAATATTTTTTTCGATTCGGGCTTTAATATCATCCTTTGACAGCTTTTCATTCACGGCCGACGTGGATGCCTTGTTTATTTTGAAATCATTTTTGCCAGTGAACCGATACGACTTTTCACGGTCAATTATTTTTTTGTTATCCATCGTCTATTATCTCCCAGCAATTTGTATTCACAATTTAATGGATTCTAAGGCTTATCAACCAAGTCAAAGCAACCCAATTTCTCCTGGCGGTATCCTCAAAACACCTTCAATTTACCACAAATTCTTGAAGAATGGCGTTTATAACTCCACTTGTTTATGATATTGAGTATACTAGGTTACATAGAATCATTTAACAATAAGGGAGGAATTCACTTGGATAATTCATTTACTCGCGCCAACCAAGCAACCGGCGGCGGTAACCAGCCGACCAATGATTCAATCGACACTGCATTACTAAAGGACGACTTATATCAAGCCGTCAACGGCCGCTGGGAAAAGACCGCCAAAATTCCCGCTGACCATTCGTCAACCGGTGGCTTCATGGACCTCAATGACAACATCGATAAGCAATTGATGAGCGATCTTGATGACATCATCGCATCTAAAAAGACCTACGAGGGGCCTTTCGCTGAATTCTTAAGGCTTTATGAACTCGCCCGCAACTTCAAAAAGCGGGACGCGGATGGTGCTAACCCCGTCAAGCCTTATCTAGAAACCATTGAAAATTTATCGGACTTCAATGACCTCAACTCAAAGTTAGTGAACCTTGTTAAATCCGGCTACCCACTGCCAATCGGCTTTGGTGTCGAACCTGATATGAAGAACACCAAGGTTAACGCGTTATTTGCCAGTGCCCCCGGTCTCTTCCTTCCTGATCGAACTTACTACGAAAATAACAACCCGGCCTACCAGCAATTAATGCCAATCTTTACCAAGATGGTCAGCCAATTACTGGTCTTAGCCGACTACAGCAGCAATGAAGCCGATGAAATCGTTGAATCTGCCAAGAAATTTGATGCGGCGATCGCCCCTCATGTGAAATCTGCCGAAGAAGCTGCCGATTACTCCAAGATGTACAACCCAATGGCCTTTAGTGACTTTGCCAAATCAAGTTCTCACTTTGACCTCACTGGGCTGGCTGATGGGTTATTTGGCCAGGCACCTAAACAAGTCATCGTCACTGAACCTAAGTACTATGAAGCACTAGATTCAATCGCCAATGACGAGACGTTTAATGACATGAAGAATTATCTGCTGGTCAACTTGATTACGTCGGCGGCTGGCTACTTATCAGAAGAATTCCGCCAGACCGGTTCGACCTTTAGCCGTGCCCTATCTGGTCGAAAGGAAGCAACCCCGCAGAAAAAGTCAGCCTTTTACCTGGCATCCGGCACTTTTGGTCAAACAATCGGTGACTATTACGCCAAGAAGTATTTTGGTCCAAAGGCAAAGGCTGATGTTGAGCACATGGTCAAGAACATGATTGGTGTTTATGAAGATCGATTACGGGCTAACACTTGGCTGGGCAAAGCCACCAGGCAAAAAGCCATCCTTAAGTTGCAAAAGCTTGAATTACAAGTTGGCTATCCGGATCACATCGATGAACTTGAATATAAATTCAAGATTAATCCCGAAAACGAAGGCGGTACCCTCTTTGACAACATGACCAAAATTGGTCAAATCGCCTTAGCTGACAACTTTGCCAAACTGGGCAAGCCGGTTGATCGGACGCGTTGGGAAATGAGCGCGGCCACGGTTAACGCTTATTACGAACCCTTCAAAAACATCATCGTATTCCCAGCCGCAATTCTGCAAGCACCATTCTACAGCTTAAAACAGACTTCCAGCCAAAATTATGGTGGCATTGGCGCGGTCATTGCTCATGAAATCTCCCACGCTTTTGACAACAACGGTTCTTTGTTTGATGAATACGGAAATCTAAACAATTGGTGGACCAAAGAAGACCATGAATACTTTTCCAAGCTGGCTGACAAAATGGTCAAAGAGTTTGATGGCATCCCATTTGCCGGCGGTAAGGTCAACGGTAAATTAACCGTTTCTGAAAATATTGCCGATGCCGGCGGGCTAAGCTGTGCCAATGAAGCCGCCAAAAGCGAGGGCGACTACAACTTATACGACTTCTTCATCAACTGGGCCAAAATTTGGCGGATGAAGGCTACTAGTCAGTATAAACAACTGCTGCTCAACATTGATGTTCATGCCCCGGCAGAATTGCGAGCTAATGTGCAGGTAAAGAACTTAGACGATTTTTATTCAACCTTTGAAGTTAAACCTGGTGATGGCATGTATCTAAAACCAGCAGACCGGGTAAAAATTTGGTGATGTTCACCACAAATTCAGGCCCACTGTATGAGAACAACGCATTTGAGTTGTTCGAAATATTTTAGTACCATCAAGCCACTACTTAATCACCCAAAAAATGACCCCCAGTTAGCATTAAGCTGGAGGTCGTTTTTGTGATTTCTATCAATTAATCGGTTCACATAATTGGTTCACACTTCATCAATTAAAAACAGTTGGGTATTAAAGTCAGCCGATTGGCCTCTTGGAACCCGCTTTTGAACTTGCGGGACAAAGTATCCAGCCTGCATTAATTCCTCGCCAAAAAATTGTTCCGAACTACCATTAACCGTATACCGTTTTTGAGGATCAAGCCCTTTGAACTTAATATGAGCGTACGGAGGATTGGCCACATTAAGCAGTTGGTAGCGAGCCGCAATTGCATGTTTCTTTTGTTTATCCACAACTTCCCAGCTTACAATATTCCCTGGCTTTTGGTAAGGACTATCGATCCGATAAAAGGTACCAAATTGGAACAATTGTCGATGAGCTTTATAAAATGCCACTTGTTGTTTAATCAGCGCTTGCTGGTCGGTGGATAACTTTGTGATATCCAATTCATACCCAAAGTCGCCGAAAAAGGCAACGCCTGCTCTGGTATCAAACGACGTTATCCGCCGGTTTTGGTCGTTAGGAACGTCTGAAACATGGGCCCCCATCATCGATTGAGGATAGCCAAATGACGTACTGTATTGAATGAATAGCCGCTCAATAGCATCCGTATTATCACTTGTCCAAGCCTGAGGGGCATAATACATCATGCCGAGATCAAAGCGGCCGCCGCCTGAAGCACAGGATTCAAATAAAACGTTCGGAAATTGACTAATCAAGCGCTGGTATAGCTGGTAGACGCCTAAAATGTAACGGTGAGAAAATTCTAATTGCTGATCCGCGGCCAGTTTAGCCCCAAACATTTCGGTAATATTCCGATTCATGTCCCACTTAATATAGTCAAGATGATTGGCTTGAATCATCTGGCTCATAACCGAATACAAATAATCCACAACCTCTTGGCGGGTCATATCCAACACAAATTGATGCCGTTGAGGCGTACTTCGCCGCCCAGGCGTTTTTATCATCCAGTCTGGGTGATCCGCATACAAGCGGCTGTCTTTTGAAATCATCTCTGGTTCAAACCATAAGCCAAATTTCAGCCCAAGTGAATGCACCTTGTCAACCAGTTCCTTGAATCCTCCCGGAAATTTTTTCTGATTGACAAACCAGTCGCCCAGCGAACTGCGATCACTGTCCCGATGGCCAAACCAACCGTCATCAACAACCAACATTTCCAACCCGAGCTTCTTGGCCGCTTTAGCAAAATTAACTAATTTTTTGTCTGTGATGTCAAACGTCGTGGCTTCCCAATTATTAATCAGCGTCGGGCGCGGCTGCTTAGCAAATTTAGGGTTAACTAAGTGCTTTAAATAAAATTTCCCTAGTTGTTGGCTCAACTGATTAAAGCCCTGATTACTGTAACTTATGACAGCTTCTGGCGTTTGAAAGCTTTCGCCGGGCTGTAAATTCCAGCCAAAGCCGGCTGGGTTGATACCCGTTAAAATCCGGGTAGTGTCAAATTGGTCAACTTCTACTTGGTCAAGGAAGTTGCCAGAATAAATCAAATTAAACCCAAACACCTCTCCGGCATCCTCATTGGTATCCGGTCTTGCCAGCATCAAAAAAGGATTGGCCTGATGACTGGAAGCGGTGCGCTTGCTGCTAATGCTTTGAACCCCTGGATGAAGAGACTCTCGATAAAGATGACGTTCCCGAGCCCATGTGCCGGAAAACTGAATCATCTGATAATGATCATCCGGCAAATCTAGCTGGCCGCTTAATGCTCGGTTTAAGACTACTTTCGCCTGGCCGTCATTGATAAACTTGGCGCTTCGAATAATGACGTCTTGATGATCGAAAACTGCGTAGCTTAAAACCAGGGTTAACCCAGCCAAATCGTCTTTCATCATCACTTCAATGGTCGTCGCCTCATCGCCTGAATCATCAAAAGTTGATGGCAATTCAGGCAGTCGGTTTTTTCCTTGGTGAATTTCGTAATGATCAAACTGGAAGCCTGAAATTGAACTGCCATTTGCCATTGTCACCTGATAAGCTGGATCCCGAAAATCCCCCTTACCAAAGCTGGCATACTCTTGCTTCAATAATTCAGGTTGGACATCATTTAGATCTTCAGAAAATGATGGCGTGTCGTTATGCCACTCCCGAGTTGCTAAGTTAGGATAATCCGCTTTAACTGGAATTCGATTGCCATAGTATAGTTGACCAAGCTCACCAGTTGGTAAAATTGTAAAAATATAGCTGGTATGGTCAGTTTGAAGATGAAAAATCCGTTGCTCGCTAACATGAATTGTCATTTTCTGTGTCTCCTTACATTTTTATTAGCAAACCAAATGTAACCGGTTTCCAAGGTAAAGTCAAATTATTTTAGTAAACATTCAACTTGCTCGAGGATCCCAATCAACCGTTTTCTTTTTCACGTTTTGAATGATATTAACAGCTTTTAATTCATCAAGGTGTATCACCATAATGATCATTGGGTTACTGCGATGGATGACATGTGAGCGGGGCGCCTCTTTCCCCGATAATGATGTTAATCATTGTTATTCAAACTTGGCTATCCCACACTATAAATATTCGTAACAGCTTTCAATTCAAATTAACGATGATGTTAATCTTCCATTTTTAAACAGCAAGTAGCAGCCAGCTATCTTAACATTTATATTAATTAGATAACTTTTTTCATTTTTTAGTAAAAAAATATTTACTTCGGAATTTGTAAGCGCTATATTAGAAATGTTAAAACTTTTACCGGTAGAAATTAACAATTATTTTATGTTGTTGTTAACAATAACGTTAATGACCAATATCTCAAAAAATGAAAGGATGAGAAAGATGACAGTTGAGATCATCCTACAGAAAACTGGTCCTCAAATTAGCAAGTACATCTACGGTCAGTTTTCTGAACATCTAGGAAATGGTATCTACGGTAGCTTGTACGTTGGCGATCACTCTGACATTCCAAATGTTAATGGCATGCGCAGCGACGTTGTCAACGCGTTAAAGAAAATTCATGTTCCAGTGTTACGGTGGCCAGGTGGTTTGTTTGCCGATACTTATCATTGGCGTGATGGTATTGGTCCCAAAGATGGCCGGAAAAAGATCGTTAATACAAACTGGGGTGACGTAACCGAAAATAACCATTTTGGAACCCACGAATACTTTGAATTGTTAAGACAGCTTGGTGCTGATGCTTATATTAATGCAAACATTGGTAGCGGTACAGTTCAAGAAATGGCCGAATGGGTTGAATACATGACAATGCCAGGCGAATCGCCAATGGCTAACTTGCGCCGGCAAAATGGTCAAAAAACACCATGGCCGGTTAAATTCTTCGGTATTGGTAATGAATCTTGGGGTGGCGGCGGCAACATGCGCCCCGAATATTATGCCGATGTTTACCGTCAGTATCAAACATTTTTGCCACAGTACGATAAGGAACATCCCATCTATAAAGTCGCCTGCGGACCTAACGAAGATGATTATCACTGGACAGATACAGTGATGAATGCCGCTGGCCAATATTTAGACGGTATCAGTTTACATTACTATACGTTACCAACGGGAACTTGGGGCCAAAATAAGGGCGATGCAACTAACTTCCCCGAATCTCAATGGTCATCAACCATGACCAGGGCTAAACATATGGATGAATTAATCACCAAGCATTCAACGATTATGGACCATTACGATCCTGAGAAAAAAGTTAACTTGATTGTTGATGAATGGGGCACTTGGTATAACGTTGAAAAGGGAACTAATCCAGGGTTCCTTCATCAGCAAAACACGATTCGTGATGCAATGGTAGCTGCAATTAATTTGAATATTTTCCACAAACATGCGGATCGAGTATATATGGCTAATATTGCTCAGATGGTAAACGTTCTTCAGGCAATGATTTTAACCAAGGGGGATCAAATGCTGAAGACCCCTACCTATTATGTCTTTGATATGTATCAAAAACACATGGATGCTGAATTACTTGAAGGCATCGGCCAAGTTCCAGATAACGTCACTTACACCGCTTCTCGTAAGAATGGAACGGTGACAATTTCAATTTGCAATTATGATGCTCATGAAAATCAGGTAATTACTTTTAATGGTTTGAAAACCTTGAAAACGATTGACTCGGCTCAGATTCTTACTGCTGACAAATTAGATGCCCATAATACGTTTGAAAATCCAAACGCGGTTTCTGAAGCGACATTTACTGGCGCCAAATTCGATCACGGTGAACTTCAACTGGCCTTGCCATCAAAAAGCGTGGTATCGATTACATTGAAATAGGGCTATCAACCTATTTCTTTATTGAAAATGAAAGCGTTTTAGCAAATAAAACTATTTTCACAGGGAGGATTAAAGATGTCAAAGAAAAATGGATCAGATGTCGAACAAACACCAGCTGAACCGGAACCAACGAACGCAAAGGTTACCAACGCCGAACAGCCAAAGTTCCCAAAGCTCTTTGGTCTAGCTATGTTAATCGGCCCGTTTGTTTGGCTAGCTCCGGCAGGTAACGTTCGAAACACATTATTACCGCAATATTTTAGTCAAATTGATCCGAGTGGTAAAGTTGCCGCTATTGCAATTATGGCATCAGTATCGTCAATTGTTGCTGCCATTGCAAACATTATTTTCGGCGGTCTATCAGATATTACCCGAACCCGTTGGGGAAAACGAAAGCCTTGGATTTTAGGCGGAACGATCGTTGAATCAGGCTTAATTTGCTTGGTTGCCAACTTACATGATCTTTGGATAATAGTTGTAATCTGGGGATTTGTTGCCGCAGCAGAAAATGCCGTCGCAGCGGCGATGGTCGCCCAAGAAGCTGACCGAATTGCGCCAAAGTGGCGGGGAACAATTTCAACATTATATGGAATTGGGTACACCGCTATTCAAGTGATTACAATGATTGCAGCTCAATTCTTGGGCAATCCTAAGCTTGGAATGTACGTCATGGCTGCTATCGGGTTTGGAATGGGAATTCTCCATGTTCTATTTGCACATGAAGGTAGTAATTTAGATGAACCAAGGGAAAAATTCTCTTGGGGCGCTCTTTGGCTGCATTTCTCATTACCAACTAAAGGTGCCCGAGATTACTGGTATGCTGTTGCTGGTAAACTAATGATGGTTATGGGCGGCACAATTGCTACCGCGTACATGCTGTATATTTTAACTGACTATATGCATTTAGGTCAGCAAAGTGCCGGTAAAACTTTATCAGAGATCTCAATGATTAACTTAGTATTTGGTGTTATCTTCACTGCAATCTCAGGGCCTGTTGCTGATAAGCTTGGGCGATTAAAAGCACCAGTTGCCCTGTCAACTTTACTGATTGGAATTGCTCAATTCTTCCCATTCTTTGATAATAAACCGTGGACGATTTTAACTTACGCTGTTTTGGCTGCAATTGGAAATGGGGTCTATAACGCCGTTGATGGTGCTTTGAACTTAGCCGTCTTGCCAAATAAAGAAACATCAGGTAAAGATATGGGCTTCATCAATTTAGCAAACACGATATCTCAGATTTCTGGTACCGTCGTAGCTTCACTGATTGTAACTTATCTTGGCGGTTATAAAGCGATCTTCCCTGCTTCATTTGTCATTGAATTAATTGGAGCGATCTTAATCTTTAGAATTAAATCTGTAAAATAATTATTGTAGATAAAAGGATGAACTCACAACTTCCGTTCATCCTTTTTGTGTATTTAGAATTCGGCCAACTCTAAATTAGATATGCCTTACCAACTGGCATCGAATCGACTCAATAGTGCTTTGCTTCAAGCAGCGCTTATAAACCCCATCAGCAACTTCGACATTGATGGCCAACACTTGATTAATTTCAGAAAAAATGGCACAACAATTATTTGAACTTCGGATTTTAAATAATTTGTTTATTTGTCTACACTTGGGTTCCAAACGTTGCCTAAGCAAAATAGTGGACCAACCAGCACTTCTTGCCAAGTAAGCTGATTAGTCCACTATTTTTAGATCACCCATTCAGCCCGTTTTACCGCTGCTAGTTTGATTGTTATCAGCAAACTTGACAGCCCATTGACATTGCTATGAATTAAACAGCCGATCACTATCTTTATTGAACCGGGCACCAACGAACACAATTTCAAGGGTGACGATCAGCATCTGTGTCGCCGGCACATAGATTAGCCCAAGAACAACCAAAATAACTTGGATCAACACTAATTTCCAATTAGACATAAATCGATAAATTCGCATCTGGCGAATACTATTTGCTGCTTTTTCATGACGATCAGAAATGTTAGCCAGAATCAACGTCTTCGACAACAGCAGGTACGCCAAAGACCATAGAAAATACACGATACCATAAAAGATTTCTGGTCCTTGCTCATTGAACCCTCGCCCAACCCACGACGTAGCAACCGGAAGAAACGACGTTGTAAACATCCAAAAGTTATTGGCCCAGTAAACGGCTTTCGTAATTCGGTGAGTCTTGGCAAACATATAATGGTGATTGTACCAAGCCGTGCCAATAAATAAATAACCAATTGCATAAGAAATCAAATAGGGCAACTGGTTGTCAATCGCCCAAATCGAAAATGACACCGGGGTCTTAAACTCCAAAATCATAATTGTCAGAATAATTGCCAAAACGGCATCCGTAAAGGCTTCAACCCGTGATTTATCCATGCTAACTCCCCCAAAATGAATTAATAGGTTCACTATAAACCTCGTTGCGAAAAAATATTGGAAATTAGCAATTAATTTTGCGAGCTTCATCGTCGGCACATGTCAGCTGCTGGTACTCACTGATTAACAGTTAAAGCTTAAGGGTGTGAGGAGTCGCAGGAGTTATTAGCTTTCAAGTTTCAGTCAACCATTCACCCCGCTTCAACGCCACCAACTTCTTAGACAGCCACTTATAAGACAATCCCAAACTACCGCAATGTTTCCTATTTTTTAACGTAATAATCAATCAGGCTAATCAACGCCTCCAAAAACATTCCGATGACCATCAAATACATGACCACCATGCTCATACCTATGTACAGTAAGATCCCCATCACCAAATAAAAACAGACGAAGAACCACCGTAACCAAATGTTATCAACCATCTTTTATAATCCTCTTTGACATAATATTATTTAACTTCTTTAATTAAAAATACCATAGTTCAATTTAAATGAGTCTCGATGATAATCATAATCGCAACCGCCCACACAACGAGGATAATGCCAATCACTAGATTTGATAATGCTATAAAATAATTAATCATCGTCAATACTGCAAAGAAGGGAATTGAAATGCCATAAAACATTCGTTGTGCATGCTCCCAGTTAGCTAACGAAGATCGTGTTCCTTCACTTCGGTAACCAATCCAACGAGAAACTTTATGAGTTGAATCAACTGCATAAATTCCGCATCCTATAATCAGTACGATTAACACTGTAATCAGAATTATATTCATGACAATATACCTCACTTTGCATCGGGCCACTGAACATTTTTAATTGTACACTGGATGCTACTTTCTACCTATTCTAAATGCATTTCAATATAGACAACGATGGCCATTACTCCTCCAAAAATAACAAATGCTGCCACTGGACCTGATAGTGGAACAAAGTAATTAATCAATGCCATGATCGCAAAGAAGGGGAATGACGCACCATAAAACATTCTTTGGGCATGTTCCCAATTAGCTAGTGATGTTCGAGCTCCTTCACTTCGATAACCGAACCACTGAGAGATCTTGTGAATTGGATCAATCATATAAATTCCCCACATTATAATTCGTATGATCAAAACAATAACCTAAATTGAATTCATAACAAAAGAACCTTCTTCATACCAAATCATTGAACACTATTAACTAAATCACGAATCGTCATTTGTGTTCCAAGCGAGTTAGGTGAAAGTGCTCCAACTCCTACTAATACTGAAACCGCTGCCAAGACATCAACCAATACTACTCCTGCGGCAACGACATCCATTATATCTACTACCCTATTAATTGTTGCGTAAAAGTCTTTCCCCTTTTTTGCTTTACAGTTATACAAAGTGGACAAGAATTATCATAATATGCTCTTAATTTACTCATGATCTCACCTCCAATTCAAAGTTATTATAATTCATTTGTAATACTAATCAAATAATTTTGCTTACGCTAATGCTTTATCTGTCATCAATGGCAATATATATCAGAAGATGTTGAATTAAAGCAAACTACATTAGAACAATTCCAATCTAAAAACAAATCAATTGCTAATTTTAGCAATGATGAGTAAACTAATAGTCGTCCATATATATTTCATGAAAACCAATCATTAATGATATATAATATAAGTAAAGAGATCCAATCCTGCGAGGTGATACCATGAAGCTAACTGAATATCTTCATAACCAGTTGCAATTTCTTAATGATCAAATGAAGTCCGCTAAAAATGACAAGGATGAAGCTACTCAATATCTGGTTGATTCCAAAATCGCGGAAGTCAAATTAATCCAAGAAGCTCTCCAGAAGGGCATCATCGACGAGATGAGTTAAAAAGTGGCCGCTTGGCCATTTTTTATGTTTTAATGGTAGATAGGTCTCGAAGCTAAACTCAATCAAAACAAAAGGAAGTAAATTCATTGATTACATTAAAATCACCACGTGAAATTGAAAAAATGGCTGAATCGGGGGCGGTTCTTGCCGGCGTTCATAAGGAACTTCGCAAGATGATCAAGCCTGGCTTGGATACTTGGGACATTGAGCTGTTCGCCCGGCGATACATCAAGGAACATAACGCCTACCCTTCAGAAATGGGCTTTGACGGCTACAAGTTTGCGACATGTATTTCAATCAACGACGAAGTGGCCCATGGCATTCCTCGTAAAGGGCTAAAGCTAAAAAATGGGGATGTTGTCAAGGTCGATATGTGTGTGAACAAGGATGGCTTTGAAAGCGATTCTTGCTGGACATATGCTGTTGGCGACGTTTCAGATGAAATCAAGCAATTAATGGATGTGACTCGCAAAGGGCTTTACTTGGGGATCGATCAAGCTGTTATCGGCAATCGGCTTGGTGACATTGGCGCGGCTATTCAAACTTACGTGGAAGACGAAAACCACATGGGTGACGTTCGTGAATTGATTGGCCACGGCATTCAGCCATCCATCCATGAAGCACCAAACGTACCCGCTTACGGGGTTCCCGGTCAAGGCCTTCGTCTAAAAGAAGGCATGACTATTACCATTGAACCAATGGTCAATACAGGTACTTGGGGCATTAAGGATCGGTATGACAAAAAAGATGATTGGACCTACTATGTTTCAGCCGATGGCACCCCATCAGCGCAATACGAACATACTTTGGCAATTACCAAAGATGGTCCTAAGATTCTAACTTCGCAAGACCCAGAAATTGACAAGAAGTACCTTTTGAACTAATTTAATGGATAACCAAAATAAGGCTGTGAGCAAAACATTGACGTTTTGTTCCAGCCTTTTAAAGTGGTGAAACCGGCAACAGTCTTCGATGCGTAATCGACTCCGACAATTAAAAACCGTTTACGTTGCTTGTCTCATCGTTTGCACTATACTGGTATAAAAGGACTGATGTAACGTGAATAATAAAAATTTTCGATTCCCGGACACGGCCGCGTACAATTTCGTTATTAACGCCTTAAACGATCGCGGCGTCACGTATGAGGACATTGCTCAAATGGCGTACAACCTCCAAAAGAAATATATCCCAGACATTTCAATGGATGAGGTCAAAAAAGACACCATTGATGTCCTTCATAAACGAGAAGTATTAAATAACGCGATGGTTGGCCTTGAGCTCGACCGATTGGCAACCCAGGGATTGCTTAAAGAACCCTTAGAAAGCATCATTATGAACGACTCGGGTGTTTTTGGCGTCGACGAAGGCATTGCCCTAAACATTGCCAACATTTATGGCACAATTGGTATCACCAATTATGGCTACGTTGACCGCGACAAGAGCGGCGTCGTCAAAAAACTTGATGAAGAAAAAGATGGTACCTCCAATACCTTTATCGACGATATTGTCGGTGCCATCGCAAGCGCGGTTTCGGCCAAAATTGCCCACCGCAACAACTAACGCCAACCAAAGTACTTTTGGTCGACGTCTCGTTTGGCAATTCCCGAAACGTAAGGATTGCCCTTAACAAAATATCTCAGCGGCTTGGTTGCCCAGTCGCCTTGATTAGCTACCCCAATGCGATTAGAAGATTCAATCGTTGTGGGGATTTTTTTGGTTTGTTTATCAATGTTTAATCGACCATCGCCGAAAATTTCAAAGTTCATCTTTTTATCGGCAATGCCAAAAGCCTCCATTAGTTTACCGGGCCCGTTGGTTAAATTAGTCCCCGGCTTATGACGATTTGCCAACATAATATCCACGCCAATCGCCGGTTCAATTGCTCGAATTAAGATTCCTTGAGGGGTATCTTTGGCCTGAGCCGCAACATCTAGCAAATACCTGCCGTGAATAGAATAGATATAAACCGTGCCGGGCGGTCCGTACAGGGGTTCATTAGAAGCTGTCCGCCGACCATTAAAGGCGTGGGCCGCGGAATCTTTTTGGCCCAAGTAGGCCTCAGTTTCAACAATCCAGCCACCAACTTTGCCTTTTGGCGACTCATATGTAAGCAGCATCCCCAACAATTGCTTTGACAATTCAGTGGTAGGGGCGCTGGCGTAAAATGGATCAAGCTCACTCAAGCTTTAATCCCCCTTTCAGTATTGCAATCCCGTAATTTGTTCTATAATTAAGACAGTGAGCGGAGCCAGGCGCTTAGAAACTGGAGCATATGTCTCCTCTAACGGGAATCCCCGGGTTTGGGATTTTCGTTAGAGGTGCTTATGCGGAAGTTTCTGCCTGGCGCAGCTGTCCTACAAACAGTGAGCGGAGCCAGGCGCTTAGAGACTGGAGCATAAGTCTCCTCAGACAGAAATTCCCGGGCTTGGAATTTTTGGCTGAGGTGCTTATGCGGAAGTTTCTGCTTTGCGCAGCTGTCCTCAGCAAAGCGCTTAGCTCTGCCCACCTCTATGCTTAGGAGGCAAAACATGACATCATTAAAATTAGAAAGAATCTATGATAAACCCCAAGATCTATCAGGCTACCGCATTTTAGTCGATCGTTTGTGGCCGCGAGGAATTTCGAAGGTCAATGCAAAACTGGACGAATGGGAAAAAGAAATTGCGCCGTCTAAAGAACTGCGTGCCTGGTTTGCCCATGATCCTGCGAAATTTTCGGCATTCAAGGAAAAATACGTCACCGAACTGGACACCAACCCTAAAACGGCGGATTTCGTGCAATTAATTGGTGATAAATTAAAAAATGATAACGTCATTCTCCTATATGGCGCCAAAGATCGAGAGAATAATCAAGCTGTTGTTTTAAAACAGTATTTAAACACTCATTTAGGCCAAGCTTGACGGATGTTAGCTAAGGTCAACTCTTTAGTGGTTGTGAAGTGAATCGCGGCCTCAGACAAAATCTTTGGATCCCCGACGCCAATCGACGTCATCTGGGCGGCGTTAATCGATTTTACACCAACCACCCCATCGTCGATTCCGACACACTGATCGGGGGCTAGATGCAGCATTTCAGCTGCTTTTAAGAATACGTCTGGCGCCGGCTTATTATGTTTAATCTTATTAATGTCAACAATTAAGGGAAAATCGGCCTGTAGCTGTAGTTTCTGGATTTCCTTGGGGGCGTTAGCAGAAGCGGAAGCAATAATCATTTGATAACCATTCGCCTTAAGTTCAGCCAAGAAGTCCAAAATGCCCGGCAGAATATCTTTAGGGCTCATCTTGTCTAGCATTGTTTGGTAAATGGCGTTCTTTTGATCTGCCAACTGCTGTTTCTCTGCTTTTGAATAGTGATTAAGTTGACCGCCAGCTGCCAAGATCACGTTTAACGAATCAAGCCGATCACGGCCTTTGATTTGTTCTTCCAGCCGCTTGCTCCAGCCGATTCCAAGTTGGCTGGCAATTTCTTGCCAGGACTTGCTGTGATACAGCCAAGAATCCGTAATAATGCCATTGAGGTCAAACAAGACCCCTTTGATCTGATCAAATTCAGCCATTCGCCCCATCTCCTTACTAAATTGAATATAACAAAAGGCTGAAAACAAAACAATTGCTTTGCTTCAGCCCAAGGTCACATTCAACTTACTTAATCGCGTTGAAGATCCACGTGATCCCGTACTTATCAACGATTTGGCCGTATTTATTGCCAGAAGATTTCTTTTCGTAAGTCACGATTACCTTCACTTCTTCTGATTCAACAACCCGCTTGTATAAAGCCTCTAGGTTGTCAGCAGCATCCGAATCATGAAGATCAACTTGTAACATTAGCGAGATTAGTGTTGAAATAACCGGTTTGCCCATGAAACTATCGGCACAGTTAATCTCTTGCCCCAATACTTTAAAGCTCGCCTTCAACGTTAAATCAGCCAAATTGACGTCTTCGTTAAGTGACATGGCTTCAGCTTGTTTTTCAGTTGGTGACACCCGAGTGACGTCCGTGACGCCGAATACGTCTTGGTAATATTTGAGAGCTTCTCTTGTGTCTTCAAAGGTTAGATATGGAATTAATTTAGTATTATTCATTCGGTTAGCAACCCTCATTTTAAGATATTATACAAAAGCTAGAATACCGTTAATTGCAACCGTTGTCAATGTTAACAAAGCGGTCCAGCCTTGATATGAAGCTTAATATGACTTTAATTAACAAACGGATTACCCAAAAGTGATACACTATTCACTAAATACAGTGGGAGGAATAAAATCGATGAAACTTGCGGTCACTATTTTTATCTTAAACGCCTTATATATTTCAATTAATACCTTCAGAACCATGCTCGTTGTCAAAGGCCACCAATTTTTAGCCCCGATTGTCGCCGTCTTTGAAGAGTTTATATATGTTATGGCGCTGGCAATCGCGCTGCAGCACATTGACAGCCCCCTCAACATCGCCGCTTATGCGATTGGATTTGGGGTCGGAATCTATATTGGCATCGTCATTGAGGATAAGATTGCTTTGGGTTACGTGAACTTTCAAGTAACCGTCCAAATTGACCCAACCAATCCCATTCACGCTCACAACGAGGAATTGGCTGAACGGCTGCGAGACCTCGGCTATGGGGTAACCGTCAGCCGGGCTCAGGGCCGTTCTGGTGCCCGGCTTGTCCTAAGCATTTTAGCGCCTCGAAAAGCTGATCGACGCCTTATGGAACAGATCCAAGAAATTTCACCAGATGCGTTTATCATGGTTCAAGAACCGGTTCAACTATCCGGTGGCTTTTGGAGCAAGGAAGTTGATCGCAGATATCATCATGTTAATCGGCATCAACCTTGATCATCGTCAAACAATCCCAACTGCTTTAGGTTCTGTTCGATATCATGAACGGATTCTTGGGTATCATGATGAGGAGCTTTTGAAGCTGTCTGCGCCGCTAATCGATCAGCATTCGGGTTTATCACCGTTGGCCGATCAGATTGCGGTGCTTTTGTTTTCATCTGATCCATTGTCCGATTCAACAGTTCGTCGACGTAAACATTCCCTTCGTTATCGGCGTGGCCCTTGGTCCAATGAAAAGTGATGTGAGAAAAATGGCGGAGCTTATCGGCAACTTGTTGCCAAAGTTCTTTATTTTCTAGTTTGCCGCCGCCACTTTTAGTCCAACCCCGGCGCTGCCAGCCTTTCAGCCAGCCTTTGGTCACGGCGTTTAAAACGTACTTGGAATCTAAAACCGCCGTGATGGGGTCGTCTTGTAAACCTTGCGCATTAAGATAATTTAAGGCTTGATAGAACGCCATAACTTCCATTCGATTATTTGTCGCTCCCCATTCGCCACCAGAATTGGCAATTCGCTTGTCGTGGTTAACGATTAAATACGCCCAAGCTGCCTTATCATTGGCTTTTACATGGCCGCCTTTTACATTGCCGTGATTTCTGGAGCCGCCGTCGGTGTATAAAACAATCTCCGCATCAGCTATGCCTGACTTAGCAGCAACTGGCCGCTTTTCGGCAGCCGGTTTTGATTGGCCATTCAAGTACTGCTTGGCTTCAGCTTGCGTTTTGAAGCTTTTAAACTTAGCTGCTGGGTAGCCCTTTACCTGCTTTTCGGTCACGTCCCAAGAGGTAAAAATGCCTGTTTGGCGGCCTTTTTTGACTGCGTAATATTTCATTATTGGAACTCCTAGTGTATAAATTTTTTATTAGGAAAATTACATTTATTGCCTTCTGTCCAAAAATCTAAGCCTGGGATTTCTGGTTCACCATTACTTGGCAGAGGACAGCTGCGCAAAGCAGAAAGCTGCACCTAAGCTCACTTGCCCAAAAATCCCAAGCCCTGGATTTTCGGTCAAGTCACCTTAGGCTCCGCTTTCTAACCGCTTTGCTCCACTCACTATTGTAGGACAGCTGCGCAAAGCAGAAGCTTGCACCTAAGCCATCTCGGCCAAAAATCCAAACCCGGGATTTCTGACCAAGATAACTTAGGCTCTAGCTTCTAACCGCTTTGCTCCGCTCACTACTTTAGGACAGCTGCGCCAGGCAGAAAGCTACACGTAAGCACCTCAGCCAAAAATCCCAAGCCCGGGGATTTCTGGCTGAGGAGACTTACGCTCCGCTTTCTAAACGCCTGGCTCCGCTCACTACTTATTAATAAATGTTTATAATCTATCTATCTGCTTTCCAATTAGATAAATCTATGCGAAAATAGATATAAAAGGGGGCAAAATTGATGACCCAAACAAAAGCCACATTGATCACGGTAACAGAGGCGAAAGCCCTCTTAAAAGACCGTTCCGATCAAATAAACGAACGTTTTCCACAATTGAAAAATAAAGGTAAGTATATTTTACCCGATTACCGCCTGACGCGTAAACGAGAAGCTTTCAAAATTCGTAAGCATACCTTTTTACAACGACACGCCCGCTCATACGTTGCCTTTGACTCAGAAAACGGCCAGACACTCTGGATGCACAACTTTTCCAGCTTGACCGAATCACTATTCTGGCTCGATACCGGCTTAAAGCCAACTGACACGGATACCAATACCTCCTACAAGCAGTGGAAGGTTATGCACGAAGAAGATATCAATACCCTCAAAGATATTTTGAAGGAACGCTCAAAAAAACGCAAGGAAGCCGCTGCCGCTCAAAAAGAAGCTGCTGCCCAAAAAGCGGTGGGACCCAAGAAGTCACCAGTATTAAAGAAAAAGTCCAAGAAGCTTTAAATCATTTGAGGAACATCCGTTACACCCAAAATGAGATCCGGTTAGAATTTGATCCATGATCACTTTCTAACCAGACCTCATTTTTACGTTTTCAGCTAGATTGCTGATTAAGTCGGCATCGAAAAAAACGTGATTAAAGAAATCCCAATTAACCCTAATGCAACAACGACGGCCAATACCGCACCCTTTCCCAATCGATGCCCCGTCAATTTGGCAATCACAAACCACAAGCCGACTAGGGCAACAATTGACAAGCCAATTGCCAGCATGCTAATAGCCTCCCTTGCGACACACATTTTAAGCGGCCTACATTCTCCAGTCGCCCAAATATTCCCTTAACTTAAGAATTAAAATGATTGTGGACTTTTTTAGGATCAGTGGCCACTAAAATCTGCCCATTGTGGATTGAATATAAAACCTCGGCCCGTTCATTTAACGCATTATAAAAATTATTTTGATTCATAATAATACAATTAGCCGGTTTACCAACTTCAATCCCATAGTGATCTAAAATATGCATGGCTTTGGCAGCATTAATGGTTACAAATTGATAAGCATTCATAATATCGTTGTAGCCCATTAGGTGACCAACGTGGATGCCCATTTCAACCGGGTCGAGCATATTACCATCCCCCATTGGGTACCACGGATCCTTGAGATCGTCTTCACCAAACGCCACGTTAATGCCATCTTCGGCCAATTCCTTGACCCGCGTCATTCCCCGCCGCTTGGGATAGGTATCAAAGCGGCCGCTCAAGTTCGTGTTAACCAGCGGATTAGCGATAAAGTTAATGTGCGATAATTTCAACAGCCTAAATAATTTATAAGTATACGCGTCGTTATAAGACCCCATTGCCGTGGTGTGGCTGGCCGTGACTTTGTCGCCCATGCCGCTTTCCAGTGCCAAAGTGGCTAAAGTTTCTAGGCTTCGTGACTGGGGGTCGTCAATTTCATCGCAATGAACATCGACTAACTTATCCTTTTGTTCTGCGAGTTTCATTAAGAATTGCAGGGAAGCCACCGCGTATTCACGGGTGAATTCAAAATGGGGAATGCCGCCAATAACATCGGCCCCTAACTCAGCAGCTTGCGTCATCAATTTCTTGCCGTTAGGAAATGAGAGAATCCCTTCTTGGGGGAAAGCCACTAGTTGAAGTTCAACTTGATCCTTGATTTCTTCTCTGACTTCAATTAAAGCTTTGAGGGCTGTCAGATTCGGATCCGTCACGTCTACGTGGCTTCTAATAAATTGAATGCCATTTGCCACTTGGCGTTTAATTGCCTTTTTAGCCCGTACCTTAACATCTGCCACCGTTAGGGTTTGCTTGCGTTCACCCCAAATCCGTATGCCATCAAATAAAGTCCCAGTCTGATTCCACTCTGGATCACCAGCCGTTTGCGTGGCATCCAGATGCACGTGGGGATCGACAAATGGTGGCAGCAGTAGCTTATCAGTGGCGTTGATGACCTTTTCATTGTCAGCCGCTTTAATTGTTGGCGCAATTTCAGCAAATTTGCCAGCTTCAATTCGAACATCTTTGGTTGTTTCGTCATTTTGAATATGAACATTTTTGATTAACATCAATTGGGTTCCTCACAATCATTATTTTCATCATTATTATAGCTTATTTTAGCCGATTCGTTGGGGCTTTTCAGATAGAATGTGAGATAATGAACGCAGATACTTCAATTCGAAAGGTTCTGATCCATTGGCACCTCGCTTAAGGCTTGCTTTGCCCCAGATTTTAACGCTAGGGTTCTTGAGCATTATTTTAATCGGCACGATTTTGCTGTCACTCCCGATTGCCAGCCGAACTGGCCACATGACCAGTTACATTAATGCGTTTTTCACTGCGACTTCGGCAACCTGCGTCACTGGGATGACCGTTGTCAATACGGCGATGCACTGGAGTGTGTTTGGAAAGATTGTTATCCTAATGCTGGTAGAAATCGGCGGCTTGGGCTTTATGACTTTTGCGGTTCTCTTATCCGTCTTTATGCGGCGAAAGGTCGACTTAACCACCCAATTATTGACCCAGCAATCTTTAAATTTACAATCGTTTGCCAATACGCGTAGTGTCGTTTCCCTAGTAGTTCGGCTTTCTTTGTCAATTCAGCTGCTGGGAACCCTGTTAATTTTTGTCGACTTTTATCCAAGATATGGGTTTGTCAAAGGATTAGGCTATAGTATTTTCCACTCAATCAGTGCGTTTTGTAATGCTGGTTTTGATCTATACAATAATAGTTTGGTGGGCTTTCAAGATGACCCATACTTGCTTTTTGTCCTTACCTGCTTAATTATCTCAGGGTCCCTGGGCTTTTTAGTTTGGAAAGACATTTTATTTTACCGGGAAGATCATTACTTAAGCCTACATACCAAATTAGCTCTAACCACTTATTTGGGGCTGATTGTGATCAGCTTTGTTGTTTTTATGCTGACGGAAGGAAACTTTGGCGGCCAAATTCACCTGAGCTTTTTTGACCGCCTGATGAACTCCTACTTTTTTGCGGTTACGCCGAGAACAGCCGGGTTTTACACGGTGCCGCTAACCCAAATTTCGCTTGGCGGCACCTTTTTTACCATGATTCTCATGCTGATTGGCGGCACGCCGGGATCAACGGCTGGCGGAATCAAAACCACCACCGTGGGAATCTTGTTAATCCGAGTTTGGGCAACGCTGCGCGGCAAACGCGATGCTACATTTTGGGGGCGTCGATTCAGTAATGACAATGTATCGCGGTCGCTTACTTTGGTCTTCTTAGTCGCCGTGGTCCTCTCGATCGCAACCTTAATCTTAACCTTTACTGAAACAGTTCCCAAAGCCGATGGCATTCAGTACATCCTCTTTGACGTCGTGTCAGCGTTTGGCACCACTGGATTTACGCTGGGCCTAATCGCCCACTTGAGCTTGATTGGTAAATTAATTTTTGCAGCCTTGATGTTCATGGGCAGAGTCGGGATCTTCACGGTAATGTATTCATTGCTCACCTCAAAGCGACCAGAAGACGCGTTTAGGTATCCAGAGGAAAATGTGATGATTGGTTAAGCGAGCTTTCGAGCTGGGCAGCCCAAGTCAGGCAAAGCTGGGTAATTCACCGCCTTCAAAATTGCCCCCACTGCCCTTTCAATCATGTTCCAAAAGAACTTACACGCCAGCTGGTTATGCCAGGACTATCAAAGAGCTGACTTTTAATCCATTAAAATAGCATTTAACAAGGAGCTTTCTCATGAAAAAGAACTACGCAGTCATTGGCCTCGGCCTCTTCGGCAGCAGTATCGTAAATACCTTACTCGCCCACAACCAAGAGGTCTTAGTCATCGATAAAGATGAAAACCGCGTCAATGAATTTCGCGACGTTGCAACCGAAGCAATTGTCGCTGATACGCAAAATGAATTGGCGTTAAAACAGCTTGGTATCGGCAACTTCGATAACGTATTCGTCGCAATTGGCACCGATTTGGAAGCTAGCATTATGACGACGATGATTTGTGAGGAATTGGGTGTCAAAAAGCTCATTTGTAAAGCTGAAAATGCCCGTCACGCTAAAGTATTAGAAAGACTGGGTGCCGATGAAGTCATCCAACCCGAGCGCGATATGGGAAACCGAATTGCTTTACACGTGATGGAACCCAGAATCTTAAACGATCTGCGGCTTCGTGGCAAATTGGCTGTCGTTGAATTCGAATTATCCAACCCTAAGTTCTTTAACAAGTCCTTACAAGAGCTCAACTTTACAAACCGTTATGGGATTCAAGTGATTGCCCTCTCCCACGCCGATACACCCGGCGCAGAAATTCCAAATTCAGCCACCGTCATTAAAAGCGGTGACGTCATCACCGTTATTGGTACCGAAAAGGACGTGGAGAAATTCGAAGATTTGGCGACCAAATAATTCGTTCGCTGTTGCCTTAGGGCAATTCCGCTTTCTAAACCTCTGGTGCCACTCACTATTTTTAGGACAGCTGCGCAAAGCAGGGATCTGCGTGTAAGCACCTTGGCGAAAGATTCCAAACCCGGGAATTTCTCCCAAAGGAGCCTTACACTCCGATCCCTAACCGCTTTGCTCCGCTCACTTTTTAGGACAGCTACACAAAGCAGAAACTTCCGCATAAAACATCTTGACCAAAATTCCAAGCCCGGGATTTCCGGCCAAGATGCCTTATGCTACAGTTTCTATGCGCTTTGCTCCGCTCACTCCCCGTCAAGTGCTGGCGGGGCCTTTTTTATAGAATGCGTGCTAAACTAGGGTCAATGACAATTCTAAAGTAGTCATGCCAGACAGAAAGCTACCCGTAAGCACCTCGAACAAAAACCCTAGGCCCGGGGATTTCTGCTCGAGGAGCCTTATACTACGGTTTCTAACCGTCTGGCTTCGCTCACTATTTTTAGGACAGCTACGCAAAGCAGAAGTCTGCGCGTAAGCACCTTTGCGAAAAATTCCAGACCCGCGAATTTCCCGCCAAGGAGCCTTACACTCCGACTTCTAACCGCTTTGCTTCGCTCACTTTACTTAGGACAGCTACGCAAAGCAGAAACTTCCGCATAAAACATCTTGGCCAAAAATCCAAGCCCGGGATTTCTGGCCAAGATGCCTTATGCTCCAGTTTCTAACCGCTTTGCTTCGCTCACTATATGAAAGGAGGAGCCAACATGGATCAGGTACTCTTGTTGACCATTATATTAGCAGCTGTCGTAGCTGCTAATATTTTAGCTCGACACGTGTCAGCAATTCCGCTACCATTTTTCCTGATTATTATTGGCGCATTGCTTGCAGGGCTACCCGTTTACAATGACTTTCATTTAGACCCGTCAACCTTTGCACTCGCTATTATTGCGCCCTTGCTGTTCAATGAAGCTCAAAACAGCTCACGATTTTGGATTGGCCGGTCAATTACCAACATCTTATCATTAGCAGTCGGCCTCGTTATTTTCAGTGTCCTAGTGATTGGGACTGGCCTACACGTTGCTTACGCCGTGCTGCCGCTCAGCCTATCATTCGCGTTATTAGCAATCGTGACGCCAACCGATGCTTCAGCCGTTAATTCGATTTTTGAAGCTAACCCAATTGCTGAAGAGCAAGCCGGCATCCTGCAGCACGAATCACTTTTTAACGACGCTGCCGGGATTGTGATCTTTGATATGTCACTAACCGCTTTTATTTCCGGCGCCTTTTCCCTCAATCAAGCCGTCATCCTCTTCTTATGGGAATTCTTAGGTGGCCTGTTGTTTGGGAGCCTGCTTGGTGTCTTAATTGTCAGCGTTCGCTTATTCTTAATTCGCTACAATGACGACACCCCACTCATCATGGTGTTGATTCAATTGCTAACGCCGTTTTTGGTTTATTTACTGGCTAAAAAATTACTCTTTTCAGGCATCTTAGCCGTGGTTGCCGCCGGTCTTGCTCAAGGGTCTGAACGCGACAAGTTGCGGCTAACTTCGTCTCGGATGCAAGTTGTCACCAGCAACGTCTGGGAAATTGTTTCTGGTTTGTTATCTGGGGTTGTCTTTGTACTTTTGGGATTATCGCTGCCAGAAGTCACCCAAGCAATGCACCAATCAGCCAATCCCAACTTTGCCATTTATAAATTAGTGTTAATTGGGATTTCAGTTTACCTGGTTAAAGGATTTATTCGCCTGCTCTGGGCCCGTTTCTTATTAAAACGCCGGGTTCGATCTAAAACTGAATGGCGCGATAGCTTGGTTCTGGCGTTAAGCGGTGCCAATGGAACCATTACTTTGTCGCTGGCGTTTTCGATGCCCAATACAATCAATGGCCAGCCGTTTGAATTTCGAGGCCCACTCATTTTCATCGCGGCCGTCATTATTTTGACCAGTTTGATTATGCCAACCATCTTTGTCCCAGCCCTCTTGCCAAGCCAAGACACCAATCAGCCAAGATACCGATGGGTTCGTCGAATGATCCAAGCAGGGATTAGTGACTTAGCCAAAGAAAAAGACCACCCGGCAGAAGCCCAAGTGGTCATTGATTCCCTTCAGCAGCAGTTAGTTCTTGACAGCACACCCAATATGCGTTTGCGCCGCCAACTCATGAGTGAAAGCCATCAAGTTGAACAACAAGCTATCCAGAAATTACACGAGGATGGCAAGATTACCGAAGACGAACTGACTTACTACAACAAATTTATTCAACTGAATAATTTTTCCGCTGATGAAAAAATCTGGAAAAACGTGCTGCTAAGAATTAGATTCAGCCTCCATATTGGCACATTGTATAAGGATCTCAATCGGGCTCAAGAAGCCTTCTTAACGGCACCGGTTGCCCTAGAAGAAGTCTATTGGCGAGAACAATTCAAAAAACACGACGAGGATATTTTGCCCATTGAACAAGTCGGCTTTGATGCCGTTATGGATTATTTGAAGACTAAGGACGGACAAAGCGGTGTGGAAGCCAACATGGTCAAACGATTCTATCGAACCAGGCATCGACGAATCCACGGCGAAGATGTCGATGGCGACATTGTCTATCAAATGTTTATGCGGGCATTTCACGCCGAGTACGAATTGATTCAAGATTCACTACAATCGGGCAAAATTGATTCGGCCCTGGCAGAAAAGTTGCAACGCCGAATTTCAACCGATGAAATGACTTATCTGGAGAATGTAGAGGCGTTTAGGGGCTAGTGTGCAGGGGCTAAGCAGTTAGAACTCCGAGAAGCATTAGGCTTGATCGCCTAGCATTTTTACTGAAACGCTTGTGTCTAAGCTTCTAATCGATGAATCACCAAGCCACTCGACAACCGATTCTTCACAAAAAGAGCTAACCAAGCAATATTTGGTAAGACCAGCAAAAATTATGAGTGGAGATTTGTCTATTTTCTTGAAACTTGAATGATGGGTTAACTACCACACCCTTAAGATTACGGAGACAAAAAAGTGAAAATAATTGAAGTAAAAGATCGAAATGAACGATTAATAAACCAGCTTCTAGCAGTGTGGGAAAGTTCCGTAAAGGCAAGCCATGCCTTTTTATCAACGGCCGAAATCCAAAGCATTAAGGAGTACGTCCCCCAGGCGTTAAAAGAAATTCCTCGGTTAATAATTGCCGAAAACGAAAATCAAATTCCAGTGGGATTCATGGGGATTGCGGATCGACATCTTGAAATGCTTTTTGTTATTGCTGAAGAAAGAGGGAATGGTGTCGGAAAAGCTTTGTTGCAACACGGAATTGAAAAATATTCAGTAAATGATTTAGCAGTTAATGAACAAAATCCGCTTGCTAAAGGATTTTATGAACATATGGGATTCAAAGTGTATAAACGCACCGAGCAAGACGAACAAGGTAATCCATATCCACTTCTGTATATGACCCGCTTTTGATTACGACTACAACAATTACAAAGCTCAACATAGAGCAGGTAATCAGATGTGCGTACCGCTGCAAAGTGTGCAATGACGGTATTGAATCTAGCCGTTCAAGCTTAGCAAGTTGTGGCTGGGACATGCTGATCTTAAGCCGCAAAGCCTTTCTGGGTAATCCCCTTTTGAATCCAGACAGTTATGAGCTACGATAACGTTTCGATCGTGACCATGTCCTGTGATGGGATCGCAGTCATGTCTTTTTTCAGTCCAGTCTTCATACAGTCGATGGCTCGTAACACCTCCTACTTATCGGTTTTGTTTTGCCACTTCGTATAATGTGAAAGTAAGACAAATCGCTTATCAGAAGACAACTAGGTTAAACTGTTAAGTTGTTATTCAATGCCAGGCTTAACTACTGAGTATTGTAAATCATTATATGAAGTTCTTAATCACTTCGGTATAAAGTTGAAAAGATGAAAATCACCGACCATCAACCAAAGATGGCCGGTGATTTTTTATAAACCAATCAACTTCCTTCTAGGAAGAACAAAAGGTCTTAATTGATCAACTCTTTTGTGATGGGTTAGCTCGTTAATTGGTTTCCATCCGAACCTTGATGGCTTTTCACATTGCATTAGGCGGATTTTGACTCGTTATGGCCTACTTGGGGGGCCGCTTATCGACCACAAGTCACCTACTTTTTAAATTTTAAACAATCTAAAAAAGCGGCTGATTCCGTTGAAAGATTGCTAACCAACCGACAACTAATTTAATTTTTGAGTCGTCTGTGAAATCCAAAAATAGTCATAACTGATCCGCGTTATCTCTGATTCAATCAGCAATAATTAACCCCCATTTAAAATCGCTTGTGACCAAGCTCAGGCGCTGTCGACGACACTTTTTGGCCTTACTAACAGCTCCGAATTCAGTTCTTTTAATCTGAAAACACCTGCCATAAAGTCCACTCAACCAGCTAATTTTTTAACGAGCTTTAGCGACTCGAAAAAATCGGTAGTTACCTGACTTCTTAGCTCAAAAAATAAAATCTTTTCGGTGTCCTGATACATATTTCTGACTTGTTTTTATCCTGCGATGTTGAATAGAAACGTAGCCTTAATGTTCTAACCCTTATATGCCCATATTGAGAAGCTTGTTCACCTGACTGCTACCAAGCAAGAGGTAGCAATGAGGCCACTACAAAAAGCTAAAAATGCTATTAAGCTTATTTCTGTTCTTTACTAATAATCTAAAAAATGTTGATAGTAGCTATACAATTTGCCAATCATGACACTAATATCACCAGTTATGACATGTTTGGTGCAAAGATGAAAGATAGAGATAACATGAATGATGTTATAAATATTTAAGTAATGTTTATAACATCGCTTTTAAAATACATGTGGAAAGCCGCAACATAGCATTTTCACGGAAAGGTTAGGTATCGCGATGAGAAAAGTAAAGGTTCGTAAAGCAGAGAAAGTCGACGCTACTGCCTGGTGGATCGTAGTTTAATTTCACACATAATAACATGGTGAGCTTATCGTAACGATGACCTCACCATGTGTGTTTTTAAGCATATGAAATGGAGATGATCTTATGAAATATATAAACCCACGAATAAAGCCCATTTACCCTCTATATCAACTAAACGATAAGCTTTTCCGAATCGGGGCACAACTTGGAATTACTGTCGAATTTGAAGATCCTGAAGGACAACTTTGGTCCTTAGCTTCGAAATTAACTGGTCAACCGATTGATAACGTAGTGGCGGAAATGAAGACAGAATTTCCGGAAATTAATGAAGAGGATATTGAGTATGGCCTTAACATATTAGATAAACAAGGTGTAATTGAAGAGGCACTACCCGAAAAGAGTACTAAAGAAAGATATGTTCCAAATATAGACTACTTTAGCAGATTTATAAATAGTGGTGGCAATCGATTTAGCATTCAAGAAAAAATTAATAATTCCAGCATTCTATTACTTGGTCTGGGCGGTGGCGGGTCAAATATATTGACATTACTCGCTGGCCTTGGTCCTAAAAAGATTACAATTGTTGATTATGATCGAGTTGAATTAGGAAATTTAGGTAGACAATTTTTGTATCGTGAAACGGATATCGGAAAATTAAAAACAGCAGTTGCGAAGAAAGCAATAAATGAAATGAACTCTGATATTGAAATTGAAGTTCATAATCAAAAAATAACAAGTCCTAATGATGTATTACAATATACAAATGGTATTGACCTAGTGATCTGTGCTATAGATGAGCCACCGTTTCTTAGCCATCGAATTGTTAATAAGGCAATTGTTAAGGCAAATATTCCCTGTGTTTTTGGTGCATCACAAGTAAGCAGAGGACGTGTTTACACCGTAATTCCAGGAGTAACTGGGTGCTTTGATTGTCTTAATTTAAACTTTTCCAAACATGATCCTAAATTTATTGAACAGTTTGTCGGTTTTAGGAATATTAATTTTAATCCACCCTCAATTGCCTATGGCCCAGGCATATTTCAGCTAACCGCCGAAATTGTTGATGAAGCCGTCAGAGTATTAACTGGATATGCACCTGCAAGAAGTCTCGGTACCCAATTTGAAATCAATTATGAAGACGGCTCGTCCTTTACACATACAACGTGGCCTCGATTCCCTAAAGAATGCCCAACATGCGGAAATGGCAATGAAAAGGATTGGGAAATTTTTAATTATTACAAAAACAAGGAAATAAGTTATGACTGACATTGTCGAGCTTAATCAAGTGGGGAGTCGCCAACTCAGAAATGGTGATTGGATTCTATTGACTGGAGCCAACCAACCAATAGTTGTTAATGACGCTACTAAAACCTCTCTTATGGCCTCTAAAATTGATCTTGATTTGTATGATACCGATTTCAAATTAACACTACAACAGAACGGATTTTTAAAAAACGTTAATCAGTTTAAAATAATCCCAGAACAGTTGACGACTATATGTATCCTTTGTAGGAAAACCTTGCTATATCTTGGAGTAATATCCAGTGTTGGAGTAATTTTTTTAATGTTCATTATAGGCATTCCGTTCGGAAATAAGCTAATATCCTCAAATATCCAGATCGCTGAAAACTTAATATTCATTGTTTTTGTCTCCATACTGACCACTATTCTCCATGAAATTATGCACATAATTTTTAGCCAAAATTTCGACAAGGTTAAATTAATTACATCGTTTAAAATGGCAACGGCTAAAGTCTCGTTATCTAACATTTGGATTTGGTCAAGACTAGGAAGAGTCTCAGCAGTTAGTGCAGGAATGATTCTTGACACACTTTTACTACTAATACTTAGTTACGCCCAGCTATTTGTGAATAATTGGATGCTTTCAGTAACTAGTTCGGTTCTACTGGTCAGAATTTTATGGCAATTTAGATTTCATAAAAGATGTGACGGCCAATTACTTGTAGCAATGCTCATAGACGATCCATTTTTAAATGAACGAATGATTGGTTCCACCCACACTTTTGGAACACAATTTTTAAAGGTTATTGGTCATTTAACCTCATTATTAATTTTGCTTGGATGGGGCATTCCATTTGTCTTGGCAATCTTTCTAAAGATCTGGTGATTAATTATATTTGGAGGTGTAACAAATGGTTACTAGCCTATCCACATACTCAATAAGTAAGAACTACAAACATGGCAGAATCAATGCTAATAAAAATATTACAGTAGATTTTAGTCCAGGGGAAATTACTGCGCTAACTGGACACAATGGTGCAGGGAAAACAACGCTGCTGAAACAAATAATGGGCGTGGTAAAACCAGACAGTGGGTCAATTACTTATAGAGGCATTTCATTCATCCGTGAGTCAAATAAGGCAAGAGAGTTAATTGCAATGATGCCACAGTTTCATGCTCCCTTAGTTGGAGTGACACTTAGACAAGCAATTGAAGCAGTGGGGAAAATCCGAGGTATTTCACATTTAGAAATGAATGAAAGTATTGACCAAATTGCCCATGATTTAAAAATTGAAAAATGGTTAAATATTCCAGGCCAAAAATTATCTGGAGGTCTACAAAGATTAACTTCTTTCGCAATGACGGTGGTAGCACCACCACCAATTTTACTTTTTGACGAACCCACTAATGACGTTGATCCTGTTAGGAGAATTATTGTATGGGAATATTTACGAAAACTAGCAAACAACGACCATATCATTGTAGTTGTGACACACAATCTATTCGAAGTGGAACGATACGCAGATCGATACATCCTTCTAAATGAAGGCAAAGTCACTCAAGATGAGCATACGAGCATTTTAAGAAAGGAGCTTCTTAGCTCATCTTTATTAAGTATTACTAGCAATAAGCCATTAGACGAAGCAAAAATTCCCGATAATTTAAATACCAACATTAAGGATGGTGCTTTGGAATACAGTATTCATTTAACGAATGATCAGATTCCTAAGGCTATTGAATGGTTACTTCAGGGAATTAAAAGCAATAAAATTACGCATTATAGTTTATCACCTTTCCCACTTGACATGCTTTATAGGGGGTTAACGGATGGTTAAAAAAATACACTCTACTACACTCAGCTTTGATCCACCAAATTACATACAGAGGTTTACTGGTGTGATTTGGTGGAGCCTAGTTCGTCACAAATACCTGTTGCCCACGTTTAGTCTGGTTGAAATAATTTTATCAATTGCAATTGTTTATGGGTTGGGCTTGTTTCTTCCATCGATAGGACCCCAAGAAGCAGTCTACTTATCTTCGGGAACAATTACAATTGGGATTATCGCTGTAGGGTGTGTGCTGGCTGCGCAAATAATTAGCACAGCAAAACAAGATGGTATTGTTAATTATCAAAAAACTTTACCGGTTAGTCGAGGTGAAATCATTATTGCAGATACCATTATTTGGGGGGTAGCGGCACTGCCGGGTATTGTAATGGGAGGGATAGCGGCCGTTATCAGATTTAAAATTCACCTATACATTTCCCCGACTAGTATCCTTGTAATTATTATTTCGCTGGCTACTATGATCCTGATTGGATTTTCATTAGCCTATTGGCTTCCCACAAACATTATGTCTTTAATAACTCAAGTAATCATGATTGGTGGACTTTTGTTTTCACCAATTACGTATCCTGCAAGTCGAATACCGGATCTTTTATATGCACTCTATCAGTTTCTCCCGTTTGTTCCCACGAGTGATTTGATACGAGCAACACTTTTCAAATCAAGCCAATTTTCATGGGCTGATATGTTCGTGGTGCTAAGCTGGGGACTGATTGGATATGGATTATCACTTAGTGCTTTGTCGCGAAAGGAGTAATTAATGGAACAGTTAAGACTTCAGAACCTCAAGAAATCCATTAATGGAGATTTGATAATTAATATTGAGGATATAGTAATTAATGAGCCAGGAATATATGGGATTATTGGTCCAAACGGTGCCGGGAAAACTACTTTACTGAAATGTATCTGTGGTCTATTAAGACCTGATGAAGGAGAAATATATATAGAGGAAACGCCTTTATCACCTGATACGCGCAGCAGAATATTAAAAAATATTGGCTCAGTCTTTGCCCAATCAGAATTTTTGCTCAATAGATCTGCATCAGAGGTCCTTGAAGAGCATTATTACTACTACGCATTAACACCTCCTCAATCTTGGGATAACTTGTTAAGTAAAGTTCATTTGCAAATTTCATATAAAATGAAATTAGGCGCTATGTCATTAGGCATGAGGCAAAAATTCTTATTAGCAGTTGCACTTTCACATCATCCCAAAATTCTTATTTTAGATGAGCCATTTAATGGATTAGATGTTGATACAGTTGAATCTATAACAAAAACGCTTATTAATTTTGCAAGGACTAATATTGTTATTGTTACCAGTCATGTGTTCGAAGACCTCGGAAACATGGTGTCCAGTATCGCAGTTATGAATAAAGGCTATATTGGGGGGTTCCAAAAGCCCTATCAAATAAATGGAAAGTTCTCAGACGGCATAAGAAAAATCTATAATGACCAAATTAAGAACCTGGATGAGCCGTTCTAAGTAAGGAGCCTTAACTATGAATTATTTCAATCATGAATTCAATGCTATGAAAAAAAAGATGCAGTCAATAATCCTTTACGCATTTTTTACTGAGTGTGTTTTTCTTTTCTTTTTTGCTGTTGTTGGCAAATTTGACGAATCGGACAGTGGAAGTTTGTTAACTAGATTTTCAGGGATTGTCAGCTTATCTGGAACTGTGACAATGTGTGTGGTTTCTGTTTATGGAGCTATTTGTGCTAGCAAGCTGATTGTTAATAACTATATTGGATTCGGTAAAAATGAAACCTTTCTTCTGCCGATAAATCGAAGTTCTTTGTTTTATACTAGATTAATTGCATTATCAGTAATAATAACGAGTGAAGAATTTTTAGGAGTATTAATTGCGAATATTGTTTTTATGACATCTAATATGTTTCTAAAACTAGTTGTTGGATCATTATTAGACTATTGGATTGCATGTATTCAAACACTAACCATCATTGTAAGTATGTCATTGGCTATAGTGTTACTGTCAGTCTTTATTGGACTCCAACGCTCATCGAAAGTTGCAACAGTAATTTCTAGTGTTGTATTTGTAGTTCTAGTGTCAAATATTACCGCAATACTGTCCATCACTACTGCTAACCTAATGATTATTTGTGCAATTTCGTTGTTACTAATTACTGGCTTTATTGGCAGAGTCTTTGGTAAACGAATTGAGAAAACTGATGCCGAATAATTCCTTTGTAAAAGCATTCAACGAGGAAACTATGAAGACCATGAGACTTATACAATTAACGGCTAGTACTCGGAAAACGTCACTTGTATGGCAACTACCAATAATTCTTTCATCTCAAGCAATATCTCAAATAATATTTTTGGGAATTTTCTGGATATTCAACAGAACAAATGATCAAATGAACTTTCAAAATAATTGGTTTGTTAAAGGAGAACTATTTTCAACAAGTGTTTCGTTAATTTTAGTTGTGTTATATTCTTATGTCATTGAGAAACGTAGTCTACATTCCTTAGGGATCACCAGAAAAGATATCGGTTCTGAAACTTATAAGGGACTAATAATCGGCTGTCTGCTTATTTGCGTAATTGTCGCCATCAATGTAGTTACTGGAAGTATTCAGTTAATCTGGGTTCCAAACATA
Source organism: Lentilactobacillus fungorum (assembly GCF_016860605.1). Classification (GTDB taxonomy): domain Bacteria; phylum Bacillota; class Bacilli; order Lactobacillales; family Lactobacillaceae; genus Lentilactobacillus; species Lentilactobacillus fungorum. Next base: position 176,749 of record NZ_BNJR01000010.1, on the reverse strand, counting down.
TCACTCTTGAATACATTAATTTATGGAATAGGCTTTATGATACAAGGATTAAGTGAAGAAGTAATTTTTCGAGGATATCTAATGATTGGACTTTGCACCAGATTTTCAATAAAAGTATCAATTGTATTGAGCTCGCTAATATTTACACTTGCTCATACTAGTAACGGTGGATCATCCATCGTGAGTATCACGAATCTTTTCTTATTTAGCATCGTATGTTCACTCATTGTTTACTCACATCAAAACATCTGGATAATTGCAAGCCTTCATGGTGCATGGAATTTTGTTATGGGCGTTGTATTTGGTAGCGAAATAAGTAATCTTTCCCTCCCATCATCGTTATTTCAATTTCAGTTAGTACCAACGCGGAGCATATTGAGTGGCGGCAACTTCGGAATAGAAGGCGGAATTATAACAACTGTAATTTTATTAACAACTTGTATTCTTCTGAATAACCTCATTAGTCACGAGTTAGTCACGAGCAACATTAAACAATGCAATGTCAACATGATAAGTAGCCCCTTCCGTCCACTGCTTATAAATGCCATGGTAATCATTAACGATAGTTTTTACATTATTGGTACCTAAACCGTCATATTGGCGGCTTTTTCTGGTGATTACTTCCTTTGGATCATAATAATTTGATATATCTATCAAGAGATTCTTGTGTAGCTGTTTGATAACGAGGGAAATGGATCGCCTTTTTCCAGCTGAGAGACGAGCAACTGCTTCCAATGAATTATCAATTAGATTTCCAATTAATATTGCGAAGATGTCATTTTCAATTTCAATATTGTGTGAAACAAATACTTTAATGTTGAACTGCGTATGATTTCTCTTCGCAATTTTACTCTTTTCGTTCAATATATAATTTAGGACAGGATCTTCAGAATACATAACTTGGTGTGTAGAAACACTATCAAGAGTCTTATTCAAATACTCTTTTGCTGAATCAATATCATTTTGATCAAGTAGTCCCAGAATGACCAAGAACCTATTTTTTAGATCATGTCTAATAGATTGAATCGTCTTCTGAGTTTTTTTTATTTCAGTAATGTACTTTCTTTCGGCTTTCAGAGCATTGTTCTGAAGAGTTATTTGATTAATTTTCCGCAAGTGACTTGTTAAGTTATTGTAAAGGTATAGGATACAAATATTCATGTATAGAATACCCAAAACGACAAATAGTTCAAAATAATTATTTTGAATGTTAATATTAAGCTTGGATAGTAAGAAGCTGAACAAAATCATAACTGAAATAATTGGAATAGAACTTAGTGTAAGTAGCGCAGGTATTGTTAATGATTGATAATAGGATTTGTTTTTAAAAAAAATAAGTTTTGCCCCTATAATCAGCAAAATTTCAACAATCATAGTAATTCCTGTTGTCATTATCTTAAATAAAAAGCTTGTAGGACCAAATTGTGGTGATAACAGGCTTTCAAATAGTGAAACGGACAAAGTTTCACAGATGAAGTCAATTGCTAAGAAGATAATGGTTAAAAAAATTGCTTCCTTCGCTGGAATATTATGATGTTTAGCAATTGTGACTATTAAACCAACAGTTACAATAATATTGATAACCGGCTCAACACTTTCAGGGACGAGACTCGTATTAAGCGCAATAATAATCATAAGTATACAAACAAATACTATAGTTTTAAGCTGAATCTTTAAATCAATAGATCCATCTAAAAAGAAAAAATTTAGTAAGAATACATAAATTATAAAGCTTGAAAGTCTGATTACGACGTCAACTATCATATTTCGTTCCTCAACTGGGTTATTATTTTATCTCGTGCCGAGTGTTTGAACTTTCGACTAATTGGGATTTCTTGTGATTGATCAGAAAAGGTTAGAATAACAAAATTGTTTCCAATTTCTTGAACATATCTAGGGTTGATAATGAATGAATTGTGTACTTGTACAAACGAATTATCCAACTTATTTAAAATCGTTGTGGTTGCCATGTTAGCTATTAAGTTTCCGGTGAGCGTATGGATAATCACCTGCCGTCGGCGCTTTTCGAAAAAAATAATATTATTTAACTTTAGATTGTACGAAATTCGATTAAACGTAAATGAAAAATGATTATCGTCAAGATTCAGATACTTAACGACTTTATCTAATACTGGAAACAGTGTGTTTGGACTAATGGGTTTGATAATATAATCAAAGGTCTGAACTTCAAATACCTCGGGCATGTATTGGCTGTAACTTGTTAAGAAAATAATTGGGACATTATAATTACTTTTTCTAATTAGTTTTGCGATATCAATGCCAGAGTGTTCAGGTAATTCAATATCTAAAATAAAAAAATCGTAATCAGTGCTTGCAAGACTTCTCATTAGTTTTTCCGAGGTCAGAAAAACATCACAATGAAATAAAGAACTATCATACTTTGTCAGTAAGTCCTCAACTTGTGATGTCATTTCCGGAATGTCATCACATATCGCAACTTTGATCATAATCCGTTATCCTCCTGTACACTCCAATACAATATCAGTATAATTATAATACCATTAATTTTTTATTTTTAAATTAAAAATCAGACAACGCTTTTTCAAGTTATCACAGATACCCAAGAATAATGGTTACTTATTGTTCAATAAATGCATTGGGTTCGAAAAGTTATGAGTGAAGGGAATTTAGCAGTATCTTTGCGACCACAATGCCGCCAAAAGCATCTTAGCAAAGGGGATCATCCCTTTGTCCGTCTGGTAACCTGCGGACATTAAAGGCTTTGATAACTAGCACGTAAGACCTGCTGTATCTAAGCAAATCATAGCTGTAACACTATTCTCACAAGCTTCTGAATTTATTTAGAAGTGGTTGACAAAGACACCGTATCAGTATTTTCAACTAGAATCTCCAAAGACCAATACAATAAGCCGTCAAAAAATCCCAGCCAAAGATCATCTCCGGCTGGGATTTTTTACCTTACTTAGCAGGCTTTTGCTTCAAGAAGTGTTGCAAATCTGCTAGTTCTTTATTCCGCTTAAGGTCTTTTTTACGGTTGATTGGGCGACGGCCCTGAACACCGTGTGGATGACAAATACGCATAGTTAAACTCTCCTTATTATTTATTACTTTTCTAGAATTCCAATAGACTAAACTATTATAATACACCTGCAGGTACTAACGCAAATCTATTTCACATTTCACTATCAATTTCCGTAAATTATGGTATTGTTAGTAGTTAAGAAACGATATGAGGTGAATTAATATGGCAAACGAATATCCACAAGCGCTCACAATTGCAGGTTCAGACAGTGACGGCAGTGCAGGGATGCAGGCAGATCTGCACACCTTCTTTAGACGCAAGGTCTACGGCACGTCCGTAATGACCGCCTGCGTGGCCGGCAACAGTTACGGGATCCACGATGCAGTCAATTTACCGACGTCCTTTATTGATAATGAATTCAAAGACCTGGCTGATGACTACCACGTTCGGGCAAGCAAAACGGGAATGCTTTCTGATTCGGAATTAATCCGCACCGTTATCAAGAATTATCAAAAATATGACTTTGGCCCCTTGGTTGTTGATCCAGTCATTACTACCAAGCATGGTAATATGCTGCTGGAACAGAGTGCTTATAAGACTTTGCGGGATGAACTAATCCCTCTCGCCGACGTCATCACGCCAAATTTCTTTGAAGCGCAAAAGTTGGCTGAGATGGACATTAAAACCGACGATGATATGAAGACGGCGGCTGAAAAGCTCCGAAGCCTTGGGGCCAAAAATATCGTCTTAAAGGGTAGCCACCACGACCCCAACCAAACCAAGGTGTCAGATTACATCCTCCTTGAATCTGGCAAAAGCTTCTGGTTAACTGGTGACTTCTACCCAACCGAACGCAAAAACGGCACGGGCGATAGTTTATCCGCCTGCATTGCTGCCGAATTGGCCAAGGGTGAAGACATTGAAACCGCCGTTCGAATCGCCAAAAAGTTTGTGGATGTCGCAATTGCCAATGAAATTCAAGTTGGCCATAAATTCGGCCCAATTAATCACTGGGCCCCGGCGGACGAACTCTAAAAATAAGCCGGTGTTATGAATGAAACTATTTTCTGATCACGTCATTATTGAGTTGGGATAAAATCCCGTATTGGCCTTCGAGTTCGCATAGCTATTCGGCGGCTAACGTCGTCAAAATAATGTCCTTCAGCTTCTACTACGGCAAAAGAAGCGTGGCAGTCATCTTTTGGGTGGCTGCTTTTTTAGTGCAAGTATTATTCTTACCTCGATGATATTTCATTACATAAGAGTCATTTTTACTCACTTTATCTCCCAGAAGCATCCCTACCACTTATCCGGGCTCCAAATTCGCCCGTCAATCTCATCTTGAGCCTGACGAATCCGTTTATTCTGCTCGGCTACCAATGCTTTAGTGGCTTCTAAAATTGAGCGATTAATAAATGACGGCTCCTGCTCCTGCAACTGGGATAATTGCTTGGTCAACCAATCCGTTGTGTCACTCATGCTCATTCCTCCTGATCGCGAATCATTTTAACGTTTGTTTTCAAATCATCAAGCTGGTCTTGCCGGGCCTCGATTGAACCGATGATAAGATCTAACTTCTGCTGGTCATCCTCAGACTTTTCCTGTTTCATATGAGTCAATTGGTCAACCAACCATTTCTCCCGATTATCCAGACTCAATGGCATTTGGGCACTCACATACTGCAAATAATCAACCAATAACAATTCTTTTTGTTCTTCTTCCAGATAGCCAAATTGGCTCACTACAAACGGCTTGAGATAAGTCATCCCCGCCTTATTAGCAAATGCTTCGAATGGCCGCAACAGTTCGGAAATCGTGAAGTGTTCACTGCCACCAGCTTGAAATTCGGCTTCAGCATCGCCCAAAGTCACTACAATACCCAGTTCTTTGTTCCGCAGCAGATGATTAGCCACCACAAATTTTCGGGTGAAGACATCATCCATGTACTGCTTCAAACTTGCTGGTGATGAATACCAATACAATGGGAATTGAAAAACCATTCGATTATATTTTATGAGTCGCTGCTGTTCTTGGACAATATCGATTTTAGTTCCCTTATACAGGTCATCGATATACTCAAATGCTACGTTTGTTTGAGATTTCCCAGCTGTTTTTAGAAATTCCTGAGTAGCTGAATCCGCTAACTTTGGATGAGAAATTAGAATTAATGTTTTCATTTTTAACCTCTTCAAATGGTTATTATCATTTTTGACTATTCTATTGATCAGCTATTATTCTAGACTATCCTGCTGAGCTAGCAAAGAAGATTTGCTCCCATTGCAAAAAACAGATGTCAGGCATTTCTGCTTAACATCTGTCAATTTAGATCCACGCTTGAGAATCAGCTGATATTATCACACAGCCATTCTTATATGCGCTTACGCTTAAAAGCACCGTATCCAAGGGCAATAAATATAACCGCCCAAATCAAGTTGCCAATGACCAGTTGCGTGTTGGTCAACATTGATTGTTGATATACATCTGGAGTTAAAAACTGAAAAGCCACATTGAACATGTTACCAGGATTCCATTTAATACTTGGCAAGGCCCTCCCAACAGTATTAATTAGAATTCTTGAAACTGCTGTCGCCATAAAAATGAAAAGAACACCAACGACAGCCGCAATTGAACTTGTTCGACTCAGGCTCGCAATTAGGAAAACGACAGTCACAACTAACAAACATGAAAAAAGATTGCTCAAAATGCTCGTCAATAAATTTTGCATGACCGTTTGATGGTTGTCATAAATTGCGCTAAACGGATAACTGTTTCCATACACGGCGTACTTCACAACAATTGCAAAAATAAACGCACACAAATGAAGCACAACGCAGTATATACCAATGACAATCATTTTAGAAAGATAGATTAACAATCTTTGATTATGCTGAGCAATTAAATGTTTGATTGTTCCGTGTTCAAATTCCATTGAAATAATGTTGGCACTGGCAATAATAATCAAGATGTCCAACCACTGTGCGGCCGCAAATCCCTGAGAAATATAATCATTTAGATCACCTGTGTGGATTGACGCAAATCCAACAAACAACATCAGGCTAAACAAAATCAACGGTGAAAATTGAATACTCTTTTGATGAACCATTTTATAAAGTTCTTGCCTGAGTAAATCAATCATGATCAGCACCACCTTTGATGAAACGCAAAGTTGCACTCTCCAAATCCATTCCCTCATGACTTACGTCCCAAAGTTGAAGGTCGTTTGTCAATATTACTTTCAGTGAATCAGTTAGCCGGTCATTTGAATTATTAATTTTAATTGAATGCTGTTGTAGCTCGGCCTTAATTCCCTTTGCGTCCAGCAGCGCCATAGCCCTCTTATTATCATTGGTGGTAATTAAATAATATCGCTTACCGAGGCCGCGTAAGGCTTGTAAAGTTGTCTGGAAAACAAGTTTTCCGTTATTAATCAAGATAATATCATCAGAAATCTTTTCAAGTTCACTCAAAATATGGCTAGAAACAATAAACGTTACGCCCTTAGCCGCTTCTGTTTTAATCATATTTCGTAGATCCAGCGTAGCCATTAGATCCAAGCCATTCATTGGTTCGTCAAGAATAACTAATTCTGGTTGATTAATCAGTGCCAGAGCAATTCCTAACTTTTGCTTCATCCCAAAAGAATATCCAGTCACTTTTTGGTGAATATAATTCTGCATCCCTAATAAAGCAACTATTCTATTCACTTCATCCTTACTAGCTGAATACAACTTAAAATGCTGAAATCCGCTTAAAAATGGATAGATCGACGGGCTTTCAATTAAGGCACCCGTCTTTAAGCTCATCTCATTGACGTTATGCTTAGTGATCCGTTGGCCATCGAAGAATAGTTCACCTTGATCATAAGAATAGATGCCCAAAATACACTTCATAATTGTTGATTTACCAGCGCCGTTTGGTCCGACTAGGCCGACAATGTGTCCCTTGGGAACATTAAATGAAAGATCATCCAAAACGCTTCGTTTGCCAAACTGCTTTGTTAAGTGCTTAAAAACTAATATATCCTTCATTTCAATCACTTCCCATTTTCAGATGTGATCGATTGATTAACGACTCAACTTAATCAGCCCTATGCCGCCAAATTAAATACAGGTTGAATAGCGCTAAGTAACCAGAAAATCCCAATCCATACTGAAAGCCAAACCCCATTTTAAACACATACATAATTGCACTGGCAATCGCTGATACCGTAAACAAAACATAGCCGCTTAAAAATATAGGAGATTTCAGTGGATCGACTTTTTTTAAACCATATTTACTGATTAAAATCCGCAGTCCCAAAATCAAAAAGACGAATACGTCCATCAATAAGAATGCAGCCATCGTCGCATATTGAGTCACTCGTTCGGCTACTAAGATGGCTAAAATGACAGTCAGAACACTACTTGTAAACCGATGGATCTTAGACGATTGCCGCGCCATCAGAATTTCACGACTTTTAAACTGCTGCGGATTCGATACTAACTGATCAAGAGAGACTCGATAAACCGCTGCCATTCGCCGCAAGGTATCAATATCAGGTAAACTTCGGCCGGTTTCCCAACCTGAAACTGTCTTTCTTGAAACATTTAGGCGATCTGCCAATTGTTGTTGAGTTAAAGACGAAGCCTTCCTTTGATCCCTAAGCCGTCGAGCAAATTGGTTATCAACCATATCGATCACCCCCAATGTAAATTCATTGTCACTATATAACAAGCTTATCTCTCAAGCATAAGCGCTAAATCAACGAATTAATCAAAAAAGTTAGATTAAATCAAGTTAACTCTCCCTATAAATCAGTTGATGACACAAACCGCAAACCAGAAACCGAACGCTTATCCGATAACAAATTGTGTCACCACTTTGGTGTTTTAGAAGTATCTGTATCCAATCCAACCCTCTCAATTAATATGCTTACTTGATATTTCAAATAGCTTTTGCACTTTCTGTTGGGAAGCGCTCTCTTTTATTGTAAACTATGGGCAGAAACTAACAAAGGAGAATTAGCTATGTCAGAATACACCCTTCATTCAGAACTACACAACATTGGTGCCAAAGTTGTTCATACCACCCGACTTCATCGATTTGTCTCAGACACGCCAACTGATCATCACGGAACCGATACCGGCCCTTCTCCCGTCGAATATCTACTGGGCGCACTGGGGGCTTGCCTAGGTGCCAGCGCTGCAGCTTATGCGCATAGTCCCAAATACAAAATCAAGCTCAACAAGTTTGATATGGATTTCACCGCCGAAACTGAACGCTACCCCGACAAATCATCTCGGGTTACTAAAATTCACGCCAAGATTGATTGTCAATCAGACGATATGGATAAAGCCAAAACTGAACAATTTGTCGAAGACGTTATTCATGTCTCCACGATTCACAATACTTTACAAAATGCCGTTGAATTTACGTTTGAAATTACGACACCGTAATCATCACGAAAATTACTTATCTTGTTAGCACTCAATTTTATTGAGTGCTAATTTTTTCGGAATTTTTTTGAAACTATTTTAATAACGCCTATATATAGGCGTTTAATCCAGATGATTCCCGTGCTCCTTTCTTGCATACATAACAAACATGTGATAATATATAGTTGTTCGGTAGGGGAATAAACGTTCCCGTTAACGAACGACTTTTAAAATTAGCACATTTAAACTCAAACACTTTAAGACCGTTGAGTTAAGCAAAGATTTGGCTCAACTAACAAGGGGGTATTTTGATGGATAATGATATTTTCGGCACCAATGGTTTTGATGATATTTTCAATGACCCGTTCTTCAAGCAAGCATTTAATGATGCCGACGGGCAACGGCAAATGCGACAACAGCCAATTCAGGTGCAGGAGCGTCAGCCGCAAAACAAGCAAACTTTATTAGATCAATACGGAACTGACCTCACCCAAATGGCCAAAGATGGCAAATTAGATCCGGTCATTGGCCGAGATAAAGAAATTGAACAAATGGAAGAAGTCCTCAGTCGCCGGACTAAGAACAACCCGGTTTTGATTGGTGAAGCCGGGGTTGGTAAGACTGCCGTTGTTGAAGGCTTGGCCCAAAAGATTGTCGCTGGTGACGTTTCTGAGAAGCTCTTGAACAAGAAGATTATTTCGATTGATGTGGTTTCATTAGTTCAAGGCACCGGAATCCGGGGCCAATTTGAACAGCGAATGAAGCAATTAATCGATGACGTTTCCAAGGATAAAAACGTCATCTTGTTCATCGATGAAATCCACCAGATTATGGGCGCTGGATCCACTGGTGAAGGCGACAAGATGGACGCCGGCAACATTTTAAAGCCAAAGTTGGCCCGGGGCGACTTCCAGTTGATTGGGGCCACCACCAGCAATGAATACCGTGATATTGAAAAAGATCAAGCATTGGCTCGGCGGTTCCAGCCAATTATGATTAACGAACCGAGTGAAAAAGATACCTTAACCATTATTAAGGGCTTGGCACCAAAGTACGAGAAGTTCCACCACGTCACCTATACCGCTGATGCTTTAAAAGCTGCTGTTTCCTTAAGCAACCGTTACATTCAGGATCGAATGAACCCTGATAAAGCGATTGACTTGATTGACCAAGCTGGTGCCAAAGTTGCCATGGGCTCATCATTAACCAAGGATAAGTCCACCTTACAACAAGAAGCTCAACAGCTTGAAAAGGACAAGCAGGCTGCTTCTTCCAAGGATGATTTCGAAAAGGCCGCTCAATTACGAGATAAGCTTGATAAAGTTAACGAACAGATTAAGAACATTGACAACGGCACCAAGGTCGAAACACCAAAAGTAACGCCGGAAGTCATTCAATCAGTAGTTGAACGCATTACCGGGGTGCCAGTTACCGATGTTAATAAGAACGAAGTCAACCAACTCAATAATCTCGACAAGGACTTGAAGAAAGAAGTCATCGGCCAAGATAACGCCCTTGATGCAATCTCGGCCGCTATCCGTCGAAGCCGGGTTGGCTTTACGGAAGGCAATCGGCCAATTGGCAGCTTCTTGTTTGTCGGCCCAACCGGTGTCGGAAAGACACAAACGGCTAAGGCCCTTGCAAAAGAGTTGTTTGGCACTACCAAAGCCATGTTTAGATACGATATGTCTGAATATATGGATAAAATCAGCGCCAGCAAGCTGATCGGCTCAGCTCCTGGTTACGTGGGTTACGAAGAAGGCGGCCGCTTAACCGAACAAGTTCGTCGTCACCCATACAGCCTCATTTTGATGGACGAAATTGAAAAAGCGCACCCAGATGTTTTGAACCTGCTGTTACAAATCTTGGACGACGGTCGCCTATCAGACGCTCAAGGCCGAACCGTTGACTTTAGCAACACCGTCATTATTATGACGAGTAACGCTGGCCAAGGAACAACCGACGACAAGCAAAACGTCATCGACAGATTAAAGCCGTACTTCAAGCTGGAATTCTTGAATCGAATTGATGACATTATTCAGTTCAATTCATTGACCAAGCCAGACTTGCTGAAGATTCTTGATCTGATGCTCAACGATTTGAACGCATTAGTCAATAAGTCGCGAGGTATCCACTTTACCGTAACTGATAACGCCAAGAATAAGTTAGTCGACATGGGCTACAGTAAAGAATTGGGGGCTCGACCAATGCATCGAGTAATTACCAAGGAAATTACCGATAAGTTGACCAACAGTTATTTAGAAAATCCTGACGTTAAGTCGTTCAACGTCGATCTTAAAAATAACAACACCATCGTCGTGACGCCGACAGATAGCCAAGTCGCTGCATAATTGGCGGTTTAATTAAAGCCAGTTGAATAATTAGCAAAAATGCCTTACTGGTTGCTGTCAAAGCGATTAGCGAGGCATTTTCTGTATAAACAATGCGTTGTCATTGACATAGTTCGATGGATAAGGTATCCTATTGTTAATGTGTTTTAGGTTTCCGAGTTTCAAAGGTACTTGTTTTATAGTTTTATGAAATGACTTCCTTGGAATCACGTTCAACTAGATGCATTAAATTTAAAATGCGCAAAAAGCGCAAGGAGGTTTCATATATTATGAAACAAGGTACTGTTAAATGGTTCAACGCTGATAAGGGTTATGGCTTCATTACTACTGACGATGGTGACGTATTTGTTCACTTCTCAGCTATCAACAAAGACGGCTTCAAGTCATTAGACGAAGGCCAAAAAGTTACCCTTGACGTTGAAGACAGCGACCGTGGCCCACAAGCTGCAAACGTTACACCAATCGAAGACTAATTTACTTTTTAATTAAACCTGAGAGAATCAACCAGAAATGGTTGGTTCTTTTTTTATGGCGACAAAGCGGCAATCCAAATTATCGAGCCGAGCTAAATCGTTAACGACTCTCCATAAAGTTCTGGTAAATCTAACCAACGCCCCCACTCACACATTACCATTCATAATCAGTAAAACTGTTGGCCACCATTAACTTTTACCAATCAATTACAAATAACCACATCCTAGTGATATCAACACCTAGCGCTTTTAAGGAAACGTTATCAATTATTCCACCCATGTTACATTTGTAATCAAGGTGCTATACTAAAATCATCACATGGAGGTGCGTTATGAACAAATCACTTTACATACTTGCGACAACCCTAGGATTCCTTGGCTGTGCAGTCGGCCTATCAACCTCACAGCCAGCTCATGCTCGAGGTGTCTATCACGTTATTAAGTCAAAAACTGTTAGCAACGTGGCTTACCACTGGAATAACACCAGCCAGAAAGCTTATCTATGGAACGCCAATTTGACCAAAAGGCTACATCACTTGACCAACTATCCTAACACTACCTGGTACGCGACCAAGGCGTTTAAAATGACCAATGGCCAGAAAACGGGTTTATTTTACTACGTTAGAAACGGCGCGGACACCGTCAAAGGTTATGTTTGGCAAGGCTATCTGTCAAAGGATAATAGCTCAAGCACCAAGGAGGGAGATAACAACGCCAACGTTACCAAAGGAAACCCCGGCGGCATTCCCTTTGCTACCAAGGACGAATTGATTGATCTCAGTGAAATCGATGAAGATGACGATGACTACTATGATTCAGCGGTTACCAGCTACCAAGATGCCCCGGTGATGAAACAATTCGAGGGAACAACGAGAAATACCAAGTTGGATGATGCCGCTGCCGGACAACTCGGCCATGATTTTGATTCTGTAACCCGCAAAGAATGGGGCGACAAACTCAATCAAATGACCTACATCAAGAACTCAGTGGCCCCCACTGCCCAGCAAAGTCGTCAATTGGCGCTCGGCCAACTCAAATTTTCAACCTTTGTGCGGGCCGACCTCAAAAAGCAGCACATTAATCTGGCCAAATTCCAAGGATGGCAGATTGGCATGACTAGCCAGCCAATCTACTCACAAACGCCCGACCATAACTATTCAAAAATGGGCGACTATACGATTGCGCTATTAGCACCAGCAAATCAGTGAAAACCATTTGGAGGCTATTTTATGAATAAAAGAGGGAATAAAAGATTATTAGGATTAGCCACGACTTTTGCCGTATTCTGTCTTGTAGGTACCCATCAATTGGCTGCTCATGCGGCTGGTGGTTACACGATTCTTAAAACGAGATATCATTCAAAAACGCCTTATCACGTTTCGACCTTTCGCTCCGTATTTATGTACAACCCAACCCATACTGCCAAGATCCACAACTTGAAGAATTATCCAAAGACCACTTGGTATGTTTCGAAAAGCCTACTGATTCATTGGCGGACGACTGGTAAAAATTATCGCTACTTTTACGTTACTAACGGCAAGGGCACTATTAGTGGCTTGGTTTGGCATGGCTTTTTGGCTCGGGGCGTGAATCCCAACGCAACAGCCGCCAACTCTGACACCAACTCAACAACGAATCAGCAAGATGCCACTACCAACAGCCTCAGCCAAACGTTAATTGGCTACTTTGACAGCACAGTCCCCAATGCTCAACTTCAGACAATTGCTAACAAGTTTCAGCAGTACGCCACCATTGAGGATCCAAGTAAGCCATGGAATGCAGCCCAGGATTTTGAAGACATGCTGACTAAGGACTATCCAGCTCTTTGGAAAAGCACGCCTAAAATTAAGTTCTTATACGAAAAACAAGCATCAGGCAATCTTGCTAAATTAAAAGCCGGCAGCCTTTCATTCAAAGATTACGTGAACAACGCCATCACAGGGGCTGAAGGCAATGAGAATTTCCACGCATTTAAAGGTGACCAAATCGGTGCGTATGCATGTCCTAAGTCAAGCCGTGCCTATGGCCAAGGGGTTGTCATCATTCAACCAGCTACAGCCAGTCATCAAAATAATTCTGATACCAATGCCAATGATGAGTCAAACAGCTCTAACCCGACTAATTCTCCCACCGACAACCCCGACGCATACTCGGGCACTATCGGCAATCAAGCGTTGAGCCGCTTTGATCATCAAGTTGACGATCTATTCTCTACGACAATGCATAGCACTAAGTTAGATCAATTCATCAGCCTCTGGTATTCCTCTGGCGAAAATATCGCTGCCAATGACAAGCAATTTATCCCCAAAATTGAAAGCGAAACTGGCCTCAGCCATATCAAAGTCATTGATCTAAACGGCAAGGTCGCCAAACCATACGATTTGCAGGCCGTCAAAGCGGCGATTAAAGCCCAAGGTGTTGATCCCAGCCAGTATAATGGTTATCAAATCGGCTCAATCGTCTTTCCAGCAGGCATCATCTCCGGGGCTGGTTATCCCGGCGATGGCATGATTATTTTGGGGCAGGCTGCCGACACATCAACTAACTAATTCATTAACTTTGCACGTTGGAGGCAAAACATTGAAGACAACTAAGATTTTAATTAACTATCTAATCGCTACCGGCACATTATTAGGCTTAACCACATTTTTTAACCCGCCAACCACCCATGCAGCTGGCACTTACCACGCCCTTGCAGTCAAACGCGTCAACCAGGTTCCCATTCACTGGAGTGGCGAAAACGTCAGCGCCTACCTATGGAACTACCATCTCAATCATAAAATTCAAAGAGTTAGTGCCCTGGGTAACATTACGCTTTATGCCAACAAAGTTTTGAAGATGACTAACGGAAAAAAGACGGGGATTTTCTACTACGTTACCAATGATAAGGGTACCGTAAAAGGTTATGTTTGGCGGGGTTATATGGTCAAAGGCGAACTCGATCCTGGTACGATGCCAAATACTGGCGGCATCCCTAACGCAGATAGCGATGAACTTGAGAATGTTGAAGGTTATAAAGTTGGCAGCGATCGCTACAACGAGGAAGTTGCTTATAATCAGGATGCCAGCATTAGTAACCAATTTAAAGCGGGCATTGGCAACAACATCATGCACATTGGCGCCCAACTCCACCGAACTGATCCCACTAATGCAAAATTAAGCACAGTGCCGTACTCTCACTTTAAGTTCATTAGCAACTCGACCAAGCCGACTGCTGAGCAAAGACATGAGTTGGTGACTGGCAAGCTATCCTTTTATAAATTTGTGAAAGCTGATCTGGAGAAGCAGGGAATTAATCTCGACCAGTATCAACATTGGTATATTGGTGCCGATAGTACGCCGATTTATAAAGCTGCTAGCAAGACTAAATACTACCCAACCTTTGGGGACTATACCATTGCCCTTTTGTCACCTCAATATAAGAGTGAGATAGAAAAAGCAAGTGGCCCACAAAATTAGCTGGTTCAAAAGGAATCCCTTTGTCAGATATGCCAATACCGGACCATCACTTTGTGGGTGATTATTAACAGGATGAGATCCGAGATGTTAACAATCTAAATCAAATCGGCATGTCAATCGGCTTGTACTTACTATTAGTAACTGTTATAATAGATTATCCGTTACTTTCCGCTAACGGATATGAATTTAAATACTATCTAAACAAAGGAAAAGGAGCTACTCACATCCATGAAAGAACAATTATTAGACCTCGCTAAAAAGCGCCGGTCAATCTACGCACTGGGCCGCAATGTTTCCCAAACCCCTGATGAAATTGCTGATTTGATTAAGCAAAACATCAAATGGGCGCCAACCCCATTTAATAACCAAACCACTCGGGCCGTGATTTTATTCGGTAGCAATCACGAAAAGCTTTGGGACATTGTTGCCAAGCGCCTGAAGTCTGAAGTTCCGACTGAGGAAGCTTACCAAAAAACATTAGCCAAGATCAACGGCTTCAAGTCAGCGTTTGGAACCGTCTTGTTCTACACTGATACCGATGTTGTTCATCGCTTTGAAAATGATTTTGCCCTCTACGCAGATAACTTTGCTGATTGGTCAGAACAAGCCCAAGGCAATGCTCAATTCGCCGTTTGGACATCGCTTGCTGAAAATGGCATTGGTGCCAACTTACAGCATTACAACCCACTGATTGATGATGAAGTTAGAGAAACCTTTGGCATTCCCGCAAGTTGGAATCTCCGCGCTCAAATGGACTTTGGTTCAATCGAAGCCCCTGCTGGCGAGAAGGAATTCATGGATGATGCTAATCGATTTAAAGTATTAAAGTAGTCAATCAATAAAATGAGTCAGATCACTTTTGTTTGAAGTGGTTTGACTCATTTTGCTATTATTCAAATGACTGCTTTTCAGCAAGTCAAACGATATTGGCTTAACCTAAATCTGGCGTAAATGCGCCATCCTCCAACAAGTCGGAAACAAATTCCGGAACAGTATCGGTTCGGTTCCAATCCCGCTGTAATTCACAAATTAGCTGTGGAATGGAAATTAAGTGAGCACCAGCTTGTTCAACTCGCCGTAGCGCCGTCTCGTGGGCAACTGGTGAAGTTCCACCAACTGCGTCTACAACTGGGTAAACTTCAAACCCTTCACTCAATGCATCCAGGGTTGGAAATGTTAAACAGGCCTCGGTCCAAAGTGCCAAGATAATAATCTTTTTGCGTCCAGTGGCCTTGATTGCTGCGTTATATTCCTGATCTTCCCACGCATTAATGGAAGTTCGATCATAGGAAGGAATATCGCCAAGTGCTTTTTTAATGGTTGGCAGCGTATCTTTGTTACGGCCAGTTGCAACATTAACGGTTGAAAGCACTATTGGAATTTGGTACTGCTTGCCAATTTTAGCAACCAGTGCGGCATTCTTAACCAAGTCGGCATGCTTCATCGAACCAATCGAGTTTACTTGAGTTGGTTGGTAATCAATAATGGTTAATACTGAGTTGTCTGGTGATAATAATCGATCATCAGCACCACGTTTCGCAAAACTTGTCATTGTTATCCCTCCAAAAATAAAGTGAGCGGAGCAAAGCGCTTAGAAAGCGGAGCCTAAGTTAACTTGGCTGAAAATCCCGGGCTTGGATTTTTGGGCAAGTTGACTTAGGTGCAGCTTTCTGCTTTGCACAGCTGTCCTACAATCAGTGAGCGGAGCAAAGCGCCTAGAAAGTGGAGCCTAAGTTAACTTGGTCAGAAATCCCGGGCTTGGATTTTTGGGCAAGTTGACTTAGGCGCAGCTTTCTGCTTTGCACAGCTGTCCTACAATCAGTGAGCGGAGCAAAGCGCCTAGAAAGCGGAGCCTAAGTTGACTTGGTCGGAAATCCCGGGCTTGGATTTTTGGCCAAGTTGACTTAGGTGCAGCTTTCTGCTTTGCGCAGCTGTCCTACAACAAAATGAGCGGAGCAAAGCGTTTAGAAAATGGCGCTTAAGTTAACTTGCCAGGAAACCCCAGGTTTGGGTTTTGGGACAATTCAACTTAGATGCCACTTCCCGCTTTGCGCAGCCATCTTTCTGTCTACGCTTACATATTACTCCTGAAGCTTGTGAACTGCGAGGATTTCGCCTCCCAATTAAGTAGCTGTAACGGCATTGAAGAGCTTGAAATTGTTTCACAACCGGTAGCCGTGTATTCAGCATTATTAGTTGACCATTCCGAACTTTCAGGTAAAATTGAATTGGTAAGGCTTTCAACAACTATGTTACCCTAGCCAACTAATGAACCACTGATCGTCGTCAACTTGCATCAATGGAGGTGTATTCATGTCAAAGAAAATTGGTATTTTAGTCGGCAGCTTGCGGCAGGGATCTTATTCGAGAATTGTGGCTAATGCCTTGGCAACCCAGTTTCCAGCCGACTACGAAGCAACATTTATTAAGATTGGCAGTCTCCCGTTTTTTAATCAAGACTTAGAGGAAACCCATAATGAACCAGGCGAATGGCAGGAATTTCGGCTCGCCGCCAAACAATGCGATGCCTTTGTCTTCGTCACTCCAGAATATAACCGTTCCGTGCCGGCCGTCTTAAAGAATGCCATCGATGTTGGTTCACGCCCCCGCGGCCAAAGCGTGTGGGATGGCAAACCAGCCTTAGTCATTAGCGTCACCAACGGGGCAACCGGCGCGTTTGGTGCCAACCACGCCCTGCGCCAGTCATTGGTCTTCTTAAATATGCCAACGGTTCAACAACCCGAAGCCTATATTGGCAACGTTACGAAATACATTGACCCAGACGGTAAGATTACTGATCCAAACGAGTTAAACTATTTTCACTCATTAGCTGATGCGCTAGTGGCTTATGTTGAGAAACTAGTATAAGTTACTGTTCCCAGATACTCACAGACTTATTGTGCCATGATTTATCGTACTTTATATTGGAAACTAAACTTACGCGGCTTACTAATAGCTTGATTTTCCGTTTCCATTCAGATTGCGTTATCATAATGGTATCAAAAAACGAGGACGGATTAACCAAAATGAAAAACGTGACCATTTCTGATGTTGCTAAAGCCGCTGGCGTCTCGGTTACAACGGTATCTCGCTATTTAAACGGTAATTTCAACAAAATGAGTGCTGAAACCCAAGCTAAAATCACAACCGTTATTAAACAACTGAACTATCATCCTTCCGCTTCTGCTCGGCGGCTGCGAACCAACCAATCCAAAACGATTGGGGTGATCGTTGGTGATATTTCGAATGTTTTTTCATCATTATTGTTCAGTGGGATCTACGAGATACTCCAACCACACGATTATAGTGTGCTACTCCTAAATGCTAATAACTCAGCCACAGAAGAACGTAAGGGTCTTAACCGGCTGCTTGAACAAGAAGTCGACGGTTTTATCATTCAACCCAGCCAATCAAGTTTCAACGATTACCAATTCGTTCTCAAAAACCAAGTTCCTTTAGTGACGGTGGACCGAGAACCTAGTGGCCACCCTCAACCAATTAGTCAAGTTGTGACTAATAACCTTGACGCTAGCCGGCAATTTGGCGCCGAACTCATAGCGGCGGGGTATAACCAAATCCTGTTGGTAAGCAGCACAACCGTTGCAATTTCAGCTCAAGCGCCTCGAATTAAGGGCTTTAAAGAAATTGCCGCTGAGTCTTCTGTGAGGGTCGTTAACCTCGACCTAGCTGATCAGCCGACTAACTGGTTAGACCAACAAATCCAAAATTATCGGCAAACCCCTTCAAAGAAAACCGTCATCGTCTCACTAATGGGCCCCCTGCTTTTTAAAACACTAGCCGCTCTTCGCCATTTAAAGTTACATTTTCCTGATCAAATTGGATTAGCCAGCTTTGACGATTGGGATTGGTCAAAATTCGTGGGGGATGGCATTGACCTCATGCAGCAGGACCCAAGGGAAATTGGTCGCCAGGCAGCCAAGATCTTACTGACGGCCATCGAAACCGCCAAGGCCACTCCTCCCACTACTAAGCTGATTCCGGCAACTCGAATTAATGGCCATTCATTTTAATATTAATCGCGACAAAAAACCATTCCATTTTTTCAAAGGAATGGTTTTGCTTTATTTTGTGGACAGCCGGCTTGAGGACTTCCATTACATAAATGCTGACACCGCCAAAACTGACAAGAGGCCACTAACCGATAAGACCGATGTTAAGGTCGTCCACGATAAGAATGTCTCTTTTAATGTTAATCCAAAGTATTCCTTAATCATCCAAAAGCCAGCATCATTCACGTGATCAGCAAACACCGATCCAGCACCAACTGCTAAGACCATCAAAACCGGATTAGCACCCGATTGGGTAATCAACGGGGCCACTAATCCAGCGGCGGTCAGTGATGCCACGGTTGCCGATCCTAAGCTGACTCGGAGTAAGGCAGCGACAATCCAAGCAGCAATCAATGGGGACATGTTCATTTGCGTAAATAGATCTGAGATGTATTTGGCAATCCCACCATCCATTAACACCTGTTTAAACGCACCGCCACCACCGATAATCAGCAGCATCATCGCAATTTGTTTGATCGCAATCACCATGGAGTTACTAATCTCGGCCATCTTCTTACTGCGGGCCAGCCCCATTGTATAAACAGCAAATACCAGTGATATCAACATGGCCGCATCAGGTGCCCCGACAAACTGAATGGTTTCATTAATTGGATTGCCTTTTGGGAGGACAAATTCACAGATTGTGGCCAAAGCAATCAAGATAACCGGCATCATCGCCGTGAGCGCACTAATGCCAAACCCCGGCGTTTCTTCAAGTTTAAATTCCTTGAACTCTCCTAACGTGCTAATATTGATATCCCGTCGATACACTTTTGGATAGACCTTATGCAAAAACATGTTAAACAAAGGGCCAGCAATGATGATCGTTGGAATCGACACGATAATCCCAATTAGCAGTACCTGGCCTAATTCGGCATGGAAGATTCCAGAGATCGCCGTTGGGGCCGGGTGTGGCGGCAGAAATGCGTGGGTGACGTTTAAGGTTGCTGCCATTGGGATTCCTAAATACATCAACGGCAAGTCGATTTCTCTAGCAATCACGAAAATAATTGGCAGTAAAACAACCAATCCCACTTCAAAAAATAGTGCTAAACCAACAATAAATGCAGCCAATACAACGGCAACTTGAATGTGGCGTTTGCCAAATTTTTCAATTAAAGTATGGGCAATTCGATAACCGCCACCAGAATCCGATACGAGCTTACCAAGCATGGAGCCAAAGCCAAAAATCACGGCTAAATGTCCCAGTTGCCCGCCAATCCCGGTTTCAATACTTAATGGAATCTTGGCAACCGGAATTTGCAACAGCAACGCAACAACAAACGACGTAATAATCAGCGACAAAAACGTGTTGAGCTTAACCACTGTGATCAAAAAGACCAGCAGGGCAACGCCAATCGCAACAATTAGTAATGGCATACTGAACATCCTTTCAAATAAATGCATACCAACCCAAAAGCCAACTTTACTAATCGCTTAAACTTCTCTCTACATCATGAATGCTATCTAAGCAAGTAACCACCATCCACTGGCAACATCACGCCCGTCACGTAATCGGCCGCTTGACTTGCCAAAAAAACCATCGGCCCCATTAATTCTTCTGGAACCCCCCACTCGCCAGCGGGAATATGCGCCTTGATTTCGGGGCCACGAACTGGATCATCTTGTAAGGCTTTAGTCATGTTAGTTTTGATGTATCCTGGCGCCAATGCGTTTACTTGAATATTGTATGGTGCCAAAGCATCCGCGTAAGCTTTGGTTAACCCCAAAACACCATGTTTGCTGGCAGTGTATGGGAAAATATACTTGCCAGCCCGATAAGATTGCATGGACCCAATGTTGATAATCTTCCCATGCTTTTGTTTTGCCATCTCCTTAGCCGCTTCATGTGACATGTAATAAAGCGCGTTCAAGTTAAGATTGATCACTTTCTGCCAATCTTCATCTTTGAAATCCAGCACGTCGTTTCGCAATTGCATGCCAGCGTTGTTAACCAAAATATCTATATGGCCAAATTGCTTGATAACAGCGGCAACTGTTTCTTTAGCAGCCTCAGGAGCCGTGATATCTTTTTGGAGAAAGCCAATTTGTTGCCCATTAGCTTCAACAATCTTTCGCGTATCTTCCCAGCCTTTTTGGGATCGGCTGACAATAAAGATGTCAGCGCCATACAGTGATAACGCGATTGAATAATTCTTCCCTAATCCTTCCGCACCGCCAGTAATTAAGGCGACTTTTCCTTTTAACGAAAAACTGTTCTGATCAAAATCTGCCATGACGCTCATCCTCCAATTAACTTGTACGTACTTAAATCCAATATGAATGGCCAATTCATTTTTAAATTGGGTGTATCGATACACCTTCGAAGATAATGTACCCTATTACGGCAAAATAATCAAGCGCTTACATTTTTATTTTTTAAATTAGTCTGACTTCCCAATGAGTTTAACTGAACCTAATTCATTAATTACCGCGTTTAATGCATCATTCAAGCATATTAAATTATGTTAGAATAAATTAACAGCCACTAGTTATCAACGTTATAGGAGGTTTCAGACATGGCAAAAAAGGATATCGTTATCTATCCAGCAATTTTTGATCCAGAACCTGAATCTCATGCAATTAATGTGACCTTTCCAGACGTTCCAGAAGCCATCACTTATGGTAGAAATGAAACCGACGCCGCTTTCTACGCCAACGAAGTATTGGGGTTGGCTCTCGTAGATCGCAAGCGAAAACTGCCAAAAGCAACGCCCATTAACGAAATCCCGTTAAAAGATGGGCAATATGTTGTCATGATTGCCGTTGACCTTAAAGAAGCTAAAAAGACTATTTGCTAATTAATAATCAAGCAACTAGCTAGTTCGTCACTTAATCCAGATGATGAGCTTAACAACTATGTTCAGGGATAAAATTGCTATCATTTTTGTTTATCATTAGCACTTAAATGCCATACGACCTATTTTTATATATGTCGTATGGCATTTTGACGTCATGAAAGATCCATTCTATTGTCTGAACTTTTAAAAACATGACGTTAAGTTGCATCGCTATCCCTGTCAGGGTAAAACTCACGATATCTTTTCCACTCATCCCTTTTTAATTCGTTGCATTATCTGATCGTTATTCTCAATAATTGCACCTAAACAACTCATAATAAGGTTCACTGGCAAACATTTCTTTTTAAATCGGGAAGGAACTATTTAGACATTTTTTCCAAAATAATTGTTCAATTGTAAAAAAAGCAGCCCATCAAATCGATGAACTGCTTCAAATTTTATTTAATTAATTGTTTTCTTGAATAACCAACTTTTTATTCCCAGTCAGATAATCACCGTTGCTCAAAACATACCGACTAGTTAAGTTGTGCTTGACAATCTTCTTAACCTTCAGATGGGCACCCTTCTTGTAATGCTTAACTTTTTTGGTCAAGTTAACATTTCGATAGGCGTTGGCCCCATTCTTGGAAATGACCGTCACCTGCTTGTCCTTTGGCATTGAGGCATAGTAAACCGGCACAACAAACTTCCGATTAGCGGTAATGTAACCTGTCTTCCCGTCAGTCTTACTACCATGGTTCACATCACGGACCTTGTACCGCAATGCCCCATCCTTGGAACGAGCGTAATCGGTCACAACGAACATTGGCCGGTTCACTCGTTTGGCTTTGGGGTACTTAGCAACTTGATCGTTTTTGCTGAAGTTAGCATGCTTATAAAGATAGATATTCTTTGTAGCATAAACCACAGCGCCCTTCACAGCCGCAGCGTTAGGAATTGCGGGTTGCGTAGTTGTGGTTGAACTACTTGAACTCGCTTGTGTCGGGGTAGTACTGGATTCCTGTTGGGTAGGCGTCACGTAGCCAGTCGCATTGGTATTATTGTTTGGAGTCGAGTTAGCCACAACATGGACAGTTAAGTTATCCTTATCATCAGCAGTCATTGTGTAATCTTTAGGGGTATTAGCTGCCAATGTATAGCCATTTGGCGCGGTGGTGACAATGCCAGCCTTGCCTACATACCCGCTAACCGTTTCAGTTTTAACTATTTTATTATTAGTATCAACGTACGTAATTATCGTATCGGCTGGCTGAAAGCCATATGTCACTGTAAAGTTTTCAGCTGTTGGATCATAGCCATTGGGTATTGAGATGGTTGGCCCATATGGAATATGGTAGCTCAAATTTGCCATAAAACTAACATATAAGACGCTGCAGTAAGACCCTCAGGAATTTCAGTTGCATCATCCTGCCCATCAACACCGGAATAAATCGTCTTCGGATCTTCCGGGTTTACCATACAATCAACTCTAGATACATTTCCAAAATACATTCCTGGCCACGCAGAAATACTCACCGAATGAATATCATTCTCAGCATATCCCGGAACGGTTATATCAGGACTCTGGACATTTTTGACCCCAGTTAAGACTTTTTGATCTGCCTTTAACTGGTGGCCCTGAGTATCATTCACCCGAACCGTTAAATAATTTTGCGTATTGGCCGCTTGGGCTTGTTTCCCATTAACCAGGATAAAGCCAGCCACTATCGCAGTCGTGGCAATAACCCCCATAACTAATCGTCTCAATCCCTTGTTCATTTGAATTCCTCCTATGTTCATGATAACTTAACACTACTAATTATTCTGATTTAAAATTGAACTGCTCTAAATTTTATTCAATTAATTGGTTCCTTGAATCGCCAACTTTTTATTACCAGTCAGATAGTCACCGCTGCTCAAAACGTACCGACTGGTTAAGTTGTGCTTGACAATCTTCTTAACCTTCACCAGTGAAACGTATTGATCCGGATCCGGCAATAGCTGATTCCCTCAGGTATTAACAACTTGAACAGTCATATCATTTGCTTTGTTATCCGCCTTGGCGGATTGGCCACCTACCAATATGAGTCCTAGTATCGTGGTAACCACGGCTAGCGTTGCTAGTATCAAACCTTCTAATCTTTTATACATCAAAAGCCCCCAAAAATCCCAGTATTATAAGTTCATACTAATTCTATAATATAATTGTATCACTATTGTTATTTAACTGACTACTTTAATTTCCAATCACAAAAAGCCCCAATATAGTATTGAGGCTCAGCCATTATGCGTGTGAATCACACTTAGATTTCTAGCTAGATTTTATTCAAACGCTTAATTGGTTCCTTGAATCACCAACTTTTTATTACCAGTCAGATAATCACCGTTGCTCAAAACATACCGACTAGTTAAGTTGTGCTTGACGATTTTCTTAACCTTCAGATGGGCACCCTTCTTGTAATGCTTAACTTTTTTGGTCAAGTTAACATTTCGATAGGCGTTGGCTCCATTCTTGGCAATGACCGTTACCTGCTTGTCCTTTGGCATTGAGGCATAGTAAACTGGCACGACGAATGCACGATCAGCAGTGATATACCCTGTCTTGCCGGCAGTTTTACTGTGGTGGTTGACGTCTCGAACCTGATATCGTAGGCGGCCGGCTTTAGAATAAGCATTGTTTGTGACAACAAACATTGGGCGATTAATCCGTTTAGCTTTAGGATAAACCGCTATTCGCTGCGACTTCTTGAAGGTTGCTTGGCGATACAGATAAATCTTTTTGGTAGCATAAACCGCGGTACCTTTCTTGGCGGCATTGCTTGGAACAGCTGATTTAGAAGTGGTCGAATGACTCGTTAAATCACCATTATTGCTTGCTGAAGTCTTGGGTGTCGTCGACGTTATCGAACCCGTTGGCGTCGCTGCCGGGTGCTGATCATTATCAGGCACCACCGGAGTTGGCGTTGGATTACCCTTACCCACCGTCACTGTAATCGTCTTTTTAACCGTCACACTATTCGTAACCGGATAAACGTAGGTCACTTGGTAAACGCCATCTTTGGTTAAATCAACTTCATTATTGGCAACCTTTGTAGCCGTTCCGTTGGCAGCTACTTTTTGAACGGTGTAAGACGCATTGGCCGGTTTAGTAATTGCTTGACCATTTTTATCATAAAACTGCACGTCTTGATAGGCACCTTGATCCCAAGTTGCTTTGGATGATACCGGATAAGTTTCGTCTTTAGCACTAATCAGCTTATGAATCGCTAAGTAGGCGTCCCCCAATGTCCGTCCATTATACTTAGTTTCATTCATGACAATCGACGACCCATTGTTGTCTCCATAAATTACGCCACCGGTTCCCATCGTAAAAGTATAAGTTGGCTGTTCGGTACCGTTATCCAAAATGTTAAAAGCATAACCTTCATCATGAAGCTCATCAGCAAGCGATGTTTGACCATCCAATCCCTTTAATTTAGTTAGATGAATTGTCACAGATGAGCCAGTATACACTGGGCTGCCAACCGGCAGACTTTCGCCGTTCAGGTTTTGGTACGTAAAGGCATCCAGATTCGAGGAAATCGGTGGCATTAAGTCCTGAACGTCCTTAGCCAAAACTGCCGAACCCTGGTCATTATTGGTTGCGGCGATGAACACATTCTTGTTGTTAGTATCCCAATAATCCAGTGGACTCACGTATTTACCAAAACGGAGGTTCAACCCCAATTCAGTGGCGCCATCATAATCAGAATTCCACGGAATGCCGTAACTGAAGTTTCCCACTTGAATGTTGTCAATCGAGTTATTAGATCGGGGCAAAACTTTCAGCGGCGTATTAACTTCCACAGAATCTCCTGGTGCCAGCGTGCCAATCACCCGGTACTCATTCAAATCTTGTAGGTCACTCGTATTTCCATTTAAATACATATACTGAATGTCCATTTTCGAAGCTGGTTGAGTCGAATCACGATAGTCGGTCTCAATCTTAGGCGCTTCACTGCCAGCATAAACAACGTTGCTTGTCTTAACATAATATCTTGGCAACGTAATGATTTCGTTTACCGTGTATGTTTTATTTGAGGTGTTGGTCACTTTAAAATGTTCAACAAGCCCTTGAAAGTTCGAGCTGTCCACAACAGAACCATTTCGATCCGTTGACCCCGGCATCGTTGCATAATTTGAGCGAACGGTCTTACCGTCTTTGCCAGTTACCGAAAAATAAAATTCATGACTAACATGATTATACGTAGGAATATTGGTATTCGGTTGGCTGCCAGTATAAACCAGCGAATTATCCGCCGCTTGTGCCCGCGTACCCCCAAGTACAAAACTAATTAGAAATAATCCGAATACTAATAAATACCTTACAATAACTTTTCGTTGTTTAATCATCGTTTTCCCCTCCATTTGCGCATTTGCGGATGCCGCAAAAAAACGATTACCAAAACGGCATTCAGCCCCCTATTTTGTTATTATTTACCTAACAGTTTTATTATTTCATATTTAATAGTAATTGTGAAATTTAAACTCTGGCGGACTCGGAGAATGAGTTTAGAGTTGAGGGGTAGAATAAGAAAGTTGTGAGCTTGTTTTGGCAAATTGCTTTTATACACTTTTATACACACCTAGGAATTATCAATTGCGTGTTCTAGTTGATGACTGGAATACCGCCATTTTTTCGGGAGTTGGTCTTCAATTCTTGGAAATATCGGATGGGTAATCGGCTCGGGAAAGCGCTGCTCAATTAACCACCAAACTGTTAAGCTAGCTTGGCCGTGGTGAGTACCGGCGAGGGTAATGGCGGCTAACAATCAGATATCAGCCGGGACTTTTTATCGCGAAGTGAACCAACCCAGCCTAAAAAAGTCCAAACGAAAAGACGAACAGCCAGCATATAATATAATATTTAGCTAATTCGTCTTTCTATCACTACTTTTTCTACGTATTGTTAAGCGAATCGCTGTTTCGTATGGATGTCCCATTGAACCTGTAAACAAATCCCGCCAGATGACTGCGGGTAAAAAAATAAGGCGCTCAGTTAAGAGTACCTTAAGTGTTGAGTTTAGAGATTGGTTAGAGAATCGTCATTAGAGATCAAGCATATCTTGGATGTACCGTTTTAATTCTGTGTAGGTTTTGTCCGAGATATGATTGATGATTTGCCCGTGGCGCAATTTGTAATCAAAGTTAGTTAATTGCCATCCAACAACGTAGCCTTTAACGCCAGTATTTTGACTGCCGTTGATGAGGATTGGAAAGTACCACTGATTGTTTTGATAACGGTCACTGGTGGTTATTGGCATCGCGAGTACCATTTCGGTCGCCTGATTATAATCAGTACTGCTCATGACGACATAATGTCTTCGAATGTTCACGAAGTTGGCATCATGGCCACCATATTCTTTTCCGCTATGCGGTTCCGCGTCTAAGACAACAATGTCGCCTTTAATGGGCATGCTAGTCATCTAATCGCTCCAATCCAACGGGGTCAACTGGTTGCAATTCCGGATCGTTTTGCACGTCAGCTTGGAAATCATAATCTTGTGCTTCTTTAGTCGCAAAGATGTTGGTGTGATTGGTTGGTTCGTAAATAATAGTCCCATCAGCTAACTTGCTAGCTTTATATTCTTCGCCTTCAGTGACCCCAACTTGTGTCGGGACAGTTAGTACAAGACTGTTACCTGATTTACGAACTTTTACTTTGTTGATCATTTTAAACGCCCCTTTCTGAGTGGCTTAATTATATCCCAAGTAGTTACCCCTGTGTATACACGAAGCCCGCATCGTTGGCAAAAGGGCATTCAATTAAGAGCGTCTTATTTAGCGTGTAGCGATAACCTGTTAGTTAATTGTTTAACGGCCATTTATCAGTTTGGTTGTTTAAAATAACATTGTTGCAATAAACACTTCTAATAACCAATAGCCATTTTTATTCTTTTGATACCGTAACAAAAGTAAAGAATTTCTGATTTCCGATGGCGTACAGGCTAGCCGAAATATCGTTATCTAACTGGTAAGGTGTATGTTGATTAGTGATGGTCAAACGATACTGATAAGGTCCCTTAGCGCGAACCTTACTGTTAGAAACCCCTTTAAGTTTATGACCATAATATAAATACATTACATTTCCTCTAACAACTGAACGATTTATCTTGGCATAACTGGTTGGAACGGTTTGCTTTTGGTAAGCACTTATGATGTTTTCAGCAGCTCGCCGATTAGTATACTTATAATATTCAACATAGCCATTCGAAGTCAACTTAACAGCGTTACTATCATATGTCCCAAATTGTGAAAAACCAGTTAAACCACCCGAATATAGTACATTATTGCCATATGGGAGCATGTATCCTGGACGCTTAATTCGCACAGTATTTGCAGAATAATTAATAGCGAACGTTGGCCCGCCAACCAAACGATTGTTACCAAGTAGCTTATGTTTCAAAGTATAACTAAGATCAACACCAGTTCCATAAAGCACCTTTTTCCCATTCTTTGAACCTGTCGATTGAGAATCAATAACCGTGCCCTTAGGTATACTGATATTTGCCCGACGGGTTAACGCATCCTGATTGGTTCCTGGTTCGTTAACGTAGTAGTATATGGACGCTTTGGTATTCTTAGTTAATCTGTAGAAACGATGTTTAATGCCATATTTTTTAACGTAACTAGCGCTTACGCGTTTCACGTTACTAGCTGATGCAGAAACCACCGATAAGCTTAATATTCCAACCATGATACTAGCGACGGCTAGTAAACTAACAAACCCTTTCTTCATATGTGTCCCTCCAATTAATTACTCAAAAATCTACTGGATTACGCCTAGAATTGCCACTTTCTTAGTTGTTAATCCTGTAAGTGCCGACCGCAACGAAACGGCGGGATTATCAGCTTTCAAGTTTCAGTTATTAACAAAGGCTGTCGGTTTATTTCTCTTTTGCAAGCATTAAGCCGGCAAACTTTTCTCCAGAATATACTGAAGACTTTGTTTGCTCATAATAGATACCGATTTTATATCCAGTTAAAGATTCGCGCTTTTGAGTAGTATACCCAGCCTCATCAAGGGCACGCTTAATAGCGGTCAATTTTTGTTGGTCAGTCGTCTGATTTGAATATGAATGATAAAAACTATCGTTCACTTTTTTATCTGTAAAAATATTAGTAAACTCTTGACGATACTTTGAATCATCAGGCCCATTAGCGACCACTTTTGATAGGTTTAACGAAAGGGCTGTATTAGGAAATAGGTTTAAGACTTGACGTGTCAATGATTGAGATGGCGATTGATTAAGATAGTTTTGATAGTCCTCATCATTTAAAAAGCCGGTAATATCTAAGTTGTTCCATACTTTGTAATTTGGATTATAGCCAGCTTTTAGATAGCCACGCCATACATATCCCTGAGCATTAGACTTCCCGTTGGGGGTTGCTGCCCCAACGTAATAGTAGACGCTTTTTTTATTATTCTTAGTCAAGATTACCGATCGACTTAAATGCCATGACGTATTTGGATAGTTCCTTAAATTATATAACTTCCGGGTATGGTTTAAATTCCAGGCATAGACATTCTTTTTAAAGTTTGTAAGGTGAAAAGGCCGACTGTCGGTATAATATTTCGTCTTAGTAACTTTGTAGGGACTCGCGGCATGGGCGCTGACTTGATCCAAACTCAAACCAACAAGCCCAAAAGCAATCAATAGTGATAGTGTGAACCATCTTTTTTTCATCGTCAACTTCCTCCATTCACTTCCTCAAAAGTTTACCGGATTACACCTAGAATTACCACTTTTTTGGTTGTTAACCAGGAAATTAACAATTGCCTGTTC
This sequence comes from Lentilactobacillus fungorum, assembly GCF_016860605.1. Lineage (GTDB taxonomy): Bacteria > Bacillota > Bacilli > Lactobacillales > Lactobacillaceae > Lentilactobacillus > Lentilactobacillus fungorum. The sequence goes on along the minus strand of NZ_BNJR01000010.1, from coordinate 147,372 downwards.
TGAATGATCGTCGCCGTCAGCACCGTTAACAATTGCCGTAAGGAACCAATAACCTCGTCACCTGAACTGACGCATGAGGTGCAAGAATCCCGAACAACCCCGCAGCCAGTATAAGCACTGATCTTTTTCACCAAAAGCTTATTAACGATCTTCTTCAAATTCATCATAACTGATTCTCCATAACCGTTACTTTTCCCATACCCATTCGTTATCTCTAGTGAAAGGGGGGCATCATGAAGCTCGATGATTATGAAACACTAATTAAAAATATTTCAATTGAGTTAATGCACTACTTGATCAATCAGGGCGCTAATAAGGAGCTTGCTGAAGACGTTATTCAAGACGTCTTTGTCAAAATTCTCAAAATGGATATGATTTTGCCGCCCAACGCCATTCGGCCATATATGTACCGAATGGCCCGCAATCAATACATTGACCAATATCGTCGACAGACGCGGTTCAAGAAGCTACTCCAATCCTTTTTGATCCCTGAGGCAAGCCAACCACAACCTCTGATACCTTCTGATCGTCACGAAAAGCTTGCCAAAGTTCTGCATCAATTAGCCAAAAAGGATCGGCAGCTGCTGAAGGCAAAGTACCTTGATGGGCAGTCGATCACCCAAATTGCCCACCAAACTGGCAAAAGCCCAGCAGCAATCAAAATGCGCTTATACCGAATCCGCAAGAAATTAAGAAAGGTGTTAGGTGATGAATCAAATGAATAATGAACAATTTGAAAAAATGGCTTTTAAAGTCAAGCTAAAGCGATGGCTTATCACTATCTTGATTGTCATCGTCACCGTCCCCGTAGTCTTAGTGGTTGGCTACAAGTTCTCCCAAAGCTTGGCCGGTCGTCAAACCCAACTGCTTAACGATAAGATGGAGACTGTACAAGCAATTGCTGCCCCCAACATTCAGATCAGCGACCAAATCGTTGATGACACCTCAATTTGGGGTGGTAAAGTCATTAGCCATCAATACAAGGAAATCGACGGTTATCGCATTCCGTGGTCCACTGCGGTCGGCCAGTACAACTGGTCTTTTAACTGGATACCAAATAACAGCCTAATTGATACCACCCGGACAGCGGCCTATACTCGATTAACCCAACAAAAGGTTCCTCTTTTTTACAATAATCAGGTGCCAAATCCAAACATCAAAAAGGCCGCCGAATTACCAGCGGTCGCTAAGATGAAGGGCTATGTCGCCGAGATGGCTATCACCTTCAAGCAGCCGTTGACTTATCGTCAAATCCAGTCTCGACTGCCAAGTAATCTTCATGCCAATTGGTATTGGTTGGGAGTCGGTGGTCAAGCAGATCCCACCATCGAAGACAACCACTTTCTGGGAATCCAGTCAATTCAACGAGGCGGCAAATTAGATAATTTGAGTTATCAGGCTTTCAGAAAGTCACTCAAAAAGGTTTCCAACACGGCTTTAGACTCATACAACGGCTTTTCTTTAACGGATTATGCCCACCAGTACGCCAAGAAATATCCAACCTTGAAACAGGCTAAATTTGCTGGCATTATCTTAACCGGTAAAAGTGAAAACTTTAAACAGTTGCTTAACCAAGATTGGATTGCTGAAAGCTCTGCTGGAGCAACCATTAAACGAGTTCCCTATATTCAACCGAGTTACTAATTAAGATTCCCAGCCAAAAAGCCAACTAGCCAGGCGGTTTTGCTACCTGATTAGTTGGCTTTTTGAATGCCACATTTCTAAAATTGGGCTGTTATCCCTTAGCTACGCATCGACTTCTGCCTTTTGGTCAGCGGTCTGTTTTTTAGCATTCTCCGCTGCCAAAACTGACTTCATATAACCATCAACGTCAAACGTTCCAGCGAATTCAGCCAAATGAACCAAGTTTCTCAAGAAATCATGGGTTTTAGCTTCATAATGATATTTGAGGCCGAGGTCATAGATGTAGCCATTGATGTAATCGACTTCAGTTTGGCGATTTTTCGAGATATCTTGGTACATGGATGGGAAATGCAACGGATTGGAGACGGTGCTGACATATTTGACGGTCTCCCACTCTTCTTGGCGCGTGTTCAATAACGTAATGCCGGCCCGCTCGCAAACGTCAAAGGCTTCATCAATTAATTGAACACCTAATTTTTGTGCAACCGGCGATTGGATGTATTCGCCCATCCGAATCTTGAACATCGTGCACAGCGTGTTGATGACGGAGTTAAAGATCACTTTGGCCATCAGAGTGCCCAAGAAGTTTGTCGTCAAGTTCGGGTTAAGGCCAGCCTGGGTAAACTCATCGACAATCTTGTGGGTCATTGCATCCGGCTTTTCGGTTTCATTTGCCAAGTTCATCGAACCGGCGCCCTTTGGCCCAATGAAGTCAACGTCACCGGCTTGATTGAGGACTGTCCCAATCAAGGCCGTCCCGCCAAGCAAGCGTTCTTTAGGGAAATATTGGTTAAGCTTTTCAACGTGGCCCATCCCATTCATGCAGGTCACGACGTATTGTTTGTCGTTAAAGAAGCGGGCAGAGCGTTTCAGAAAATCCGCTAACTGATACTGTTTGGTGAACACAATTAAAACATCCGGATCACCTTGATACTCTTCTGGATAATAGACGTTCACGGGCACTAAATGCCGATTTTGACCATCACGAGAAACATAAACCCCTTTTTGGCTGCGAATCGTTTCCACTTGCTTATCCCAAGTATCGACAAAATCGACATCAAAGCCAGCTTCTTGTAATAATACGCCATAACGTAATCCCATAGCACCTGCGCCTAATACTGTATATTTCATGTTAAAATTTCCTTTCTTGGTTTGGTTATATGTAGCGGGTTACTGGTTCGTTTGAGGTTGGCGAGTGGTTGTGGTTCTGGGCAGCCGAGCTGAATGATGCGCCACCAAGCGGAAGTTTGCACCTAAGTCTTCTTGCAAACCCCAGCCCGGGATTTCCGGTCAAGAAAACTTAGGCTCCGGCTTCTAACCGCTTGGCTCCGCATACTGCACAAAAAATCGCCCCTCATCATTTCTGACAAAGGACGACATTTGGCCGCGGTACCACCTTCATAGACACATTGTGCCCACTCGTTAACTGCTCTAACGGACAAGTCCGAAGCTGGCTTACTCATCGCTCACCAACTTATAGGTTAAGCATGAAAGTCACAATCATTAATCGCTACACCATCTCTCAGCCGCCGAATGGATTTTCTGTCGAAGCAGGTTAACGAAAACTTCTTTCAAATTGATAGTTCGTATTATGAGATATTGATTAGGATTTGTCAATGGTAATTTAAAATTAAATGTGAATATTTTCTAATGCTTTTTTTAGATTCCCTTTACCATCAGCGGTTTAACCCAATGACTATCATTTAAAATTAATTAAAGCATCGACATCTCACCCCCCATAATCTCATAATTCCGATCCCCCTTAGCGCCTCAAAATTGTACAATTGAATAAAGGGATGATGCAAAGTGACGCTCAAAAATCCAATTAATCATTTATCCGTCACTAACCGCGACGACTTTCGCAGTTGGCTCAAATCAAATTACCAAACGGCAACTGAATGTTGGGTAGACGTCAAGCGTGGCGTTCCTAAAGACGCTAATCACTTTTGGTACGTTGATGCAGTCGAAGAAGCCATGTGTTTTGGCTGGATTGATAGTACCTATAAACGACTTGCCAAAGGACGGCCCGCCTCGCAGCGGTTTGTCCCTCGAAAGCCGAACAGTGCCTGGTCCGAACTCAACAAAGCCCGTTGTCGGCGTATGGAAGCATTGGGTAAAATGACGCCAGCTGGTGAACGCCTGCTGCCAGATATGGATCCTGCCCACTTTCGAATCGACCCCAGAATCAAGCGCGCGTTAAAACGACGACCTGGCGCCTGGGAATTCTTTTGCTCGTGCCCGCCGCTTTACCAACGGGTACGAGTTGATACCATCCAAATCAAAGCTAACCAGCCCAAATTATTTCGTACTAGAATGACTAAGTTTGCCAATGCCTGCCGCGATCATCGGCTGATCGGTTCATGGAACGATGGTGGCCGGCTTAGTTAAACTTCCAAATGAAAAGCCCAATGCCGATTAATAATAAATAATTAACGGCATTGGACTTCTTTTTGTTAGCTCATTTTTAAACCTGATTCATCTTTCTCATCAACCATTCCTTTCTATTTCGCCTGTTTACGTTTCGTGTAGTAAATTGTTCCAACAACCGTCACCGTTACTAGCAAGATCACGCCGATTACCACGTACAGCTTATTATCGCTATCGCCAGTTTGCGGTAATGCCTGTTTACCTGTATAACCAGCTGATGGGAGCGCCTGTGGGCTGGTAAGGCTGCTGCCGCTAGTGCCATTAGTTCCGTTAGTGCCATCACTTGCTGGGAGGGCATCGGGTTCGTCTAACGTGGCACTGGAATCGGGGGTGTCTTCATCGCTTGGCAGTGGTAACGTTGCGTCATCATCCGTTTCAATATCATTGTGATAGTTAATCTTGTCTTCGTTAAGCGTTACGGTACCGGATACATGAGTGCCAGTGTATGCCGCACCGCGTTTTGTCACGGTTGTCGTGTACCCATCGGCCTTGTAATCCTGTTCGGAGACTTCATAGCGGGCCCCCATTGGCAAGTTGAACTGGATGCTTTGGCCATGGGTTAACGTGAAGGTAGCGTTTCCGCCACTAATGTGAATCGACCCTTCACTCTCTTGACCATTGCTCGTCGTCACCGTTCGGAAGTTGCCGTCCAGTGGGTTACCAATCCCATCTACCACTTCAATGTGAAAGTTAAATGTTTTGGCCCGATCGCCCGCTTCGTTCACGAATTTATTAACCGCGAGCGATCCCATCTTAATCTCGCCTGCTTTGGTATTAGTGAACTCAACGATCCCATTTTGGTCAGCAATCATCGTGAACGGAGCTGTCATCATCCCGCTTGTCTCAAGGCCGCCATTGACCTTGTACGAAGTTACATAGCCAGCAACGAATTCTTCACCAACTGCGTAAGTGTGATCAATCGGCAAGCCGGTTAATTGTAAGGATTCTCCTGCTCGCAACGTGATCAATTCAGACTGGCCATTCGTAATGGTAACGGTCGTATTATCCGTCGTACCACTATTCTGGTGATTCTTAATGGCTTGGTAAGTGCCACTTGCGCCAGAGTAGATTCTGAAGCGGAAGTCTTGATTCCTATCAGCGGCCGTGATGCCATCCCCGGCAAGGGCCTTGCTGATCTTTAAGTTAGCCGTGGCTGGTTTTTGCTTGGCGTTGGTGAATAGAACTGGGGTGGTTTGCTGGTCTTGGATCTCAAACTTACTAGTCTGTTTACCATCATAGGTCTTCGTATCATTGACTACCCAGCTTGTCTTGAAATCAGTCGCCCCTAATTCCGTTACCGAGAAATCCGTATCAAGTGGTAATCCAGAAATGATTAACCGTTCCTTGTCCTTCAATTGAATCGTGGTTGACCTATCATTTCTCAATTGGATATCAAGTAATTGTACTGAACCACTTTGAGTAAACTTGGTTGCTTTGAACTCGCCGCTAATTGCCGAGTGAATCTGGAAGTCAAATGTCTGATCCTCATCAGCTTCGGTAATTCCAGTGCCAGCCAGTTCCTTTTGAATTTGGAGCGAACCGCTAGCTGGTTTGTGCTTGGCGTTAACAAACTCAACTGGGGTCATTTTACCGTGAAGTTCAAAGTTTGTCGTCTTGTTCGTATTCATCAGTTGAGCGCCATTCAGGATGTGGCTAATTTCAAAATTCTCAGCACTATCTTTGATTTCTTCAACGTTGAATTTCACATTGAGCGGTAAGCCACTGATTGTTAAGAATTCTTTGTGACGAAGGGTGATGGTACTCTTCGTCTGACCAGTTTCATCATCAGTTACAAACTTCACCTTAACATTTTCCTTGGTTCCATCCGCGTTCTGTTTCACCGCATCGTAACCTTCGGAATTCAATTTGCCTTCAAACTCAACAACGTTAATGTCGAACTTGAATTGATGAGCCTCGTCTCCTTCCTTAAGCCCATCACCCATGATCGTCTTTCGAATCATCAATGAACTTGCATCTTTGCTGTTAACGAAGAGAACTGAAGACTTTTTGTCATCCTTCATAGCAATTGGGATAGTCTTCTTACCCTCATGACTACCAGTCCCGTCAATCTTATACGCTGTCTGAAAGTCTTCACCATTAACCTCTTGTACAATATATTTCGAATTGGTTGGCAATCCAGAAATAATCAGTTTTTCATTGTCTTTAAGTTCAATCGTAGCCGACTCACCGTTCGTAAAGTGAATTGTTCCGGGATCTTCTTGACTATAATCATCAACTTTCACGTAATTATAGTTACCATCAACTGATTTATCAGTTATCACTTTGAATTGGAAAGCCTTGTTTCGGTCAGCATCTGTGATTCCCTTACCTGACAGTAACTTCGCAATTTCAAGTGAGGCTCCTTCACGAGTATTGATGAAGTCGACGGTTGTTGATTGATTGTGCAGAATGGTTATTTCAGGAGTGGCATTTCCGATCGTTTCACTTAAACCATTTAACTTATATGAAACATCGTATTCAAATCCTTCAGTTTTGATTTCCTCAATTTTATATGAGTATTCATCTGATAAACCGATGATATTAATTGACTCTTCATCTTTCAGTGTGAGGCCTTCAGCAACACCATCAGTAAATTTAACTTCTGATTTTGTAGTACCTGTATTGGTATACTTCCATGCATTGAAAGTATCGTTCAAGACGCTACTACCCTTCAATGCGGTTGCCAAAATCTCAAACTTAAATTCCGTTGACTTGTCACTTTCCTTAATGCCGGCACCTGCCAGATGCTTACTAATTTTCAAACTTACATTCTTCTTAGTGTTGATGAATTTAACCTTTGAAAGTTTCTCCTCACTTGTCTTAAAAGGTTCTGTTTTATTAGTTTGAACTTCAGAACCACCATTTAAGATATGACTTGAAATATAACCAAAGGCATTTGTTTCAGCAATCACAACTTTAGTTCCTGCCGGAAGCCCTAAAATGGTCATCTTTTGATCACGTTTAAGTTGTAATCGAGTGGTCTCTTTATCATCGACCTTTGCAACTTTGCCATCTTCAAACTCAATGAATCCGGTTTTTACCTCACCGTTGGTTGATTCAAGTTTGTATTGAGTTTTCATAGAAATCATTTGGTTATCTTGACCCGTTGCTGTTATCGCAAAGTTAAACGTTTTTTTGTAATCAGATGAACTGAGATTATTACCTGCAAGTCCCTTTTCAATTTCTACAGCCGTTCCTGGTACATGGTTGTTAAAAATGAGTGGTGGAAGGCATGATTGACCACAATCTCCTTCACCAGTCACAATCTGATGTTGATGGCCAGACTCATTATGATCACCATATTGGTGACTCACTTCGTAGCCATCACGAGTCTTTTCCTCAATATTAATTTTCAGGCCCTTCGGTGTAAAGACAGTCAGCGATTCATTTACCTTAATGGATTTGGTCGTGCTGTACGTCTCACCATCTTCATCCTTAGTAAACGTCAGATTAAATTCTTCAAGATCACCACTCTTGATTGCTCGGAAATTCTTTTTCTCGCCCCAATCAGGTTGAGGGTTCTTAATCGTTAATTTAAACTCGAAATTTTTATCCTTCGGAGGCACCACACCACTGACAGTCTTCTTAACTTTGAAGGAAACCAGTTCTGGTGGCAAGTTTCTAAACAGAATTGCGTTGCGACTACCTTTACGGTTAAGCGTCAAATATGCTTCATTGCCTTCACGTTCGTAATCACCATCAACCTGATGATAAACATCCCAATCCCAACCGGGCTCCTCTGGAAATTCTAGCTCCGTTACTTTAAATTCGGTTGCTTCAATTGGTAAACCGGTGATGACAAATTTTTGACCATGCTGCAGTGGGATGTTGTAAGGATCTTTATTTTGACCATCTATTTTTGCCTTGCCATCTTCATCAAAAATAATTTTATATTTTGTGATCGTATTCCCGCTGTTAACATTCACAACAGACGCGTTGTATTTTTTATCATCTTCATCTTGCTTGCTAGAAACAGCTTCTTTAGTTTCCTTATTACCAGCTTCAATATTAAACAGGAAGTTATCTTCAGACTGTGTTGCACTAACTCTCTTCTCAAATTCAAACGAATTTTCTTTCTGTTCGTTGATGAACTTCAGATGTCTTCCATCCGTGTTAATTGGTCCAACATAGTGGTAATCACCATCCCCATCCGATTTGGAAGGCGCTTTACCGTGGTTATGGCCGTCAATTGTGTACCTCGTATACTTATACGTGTCGTCTTGCCGTTCATATACTTTAAACTGCACATTCTTCGGCAGTTTAATGCCATGGTAATTTTCGCCGTCGCGAAGTTGGATAGCTTCAGTACTACCATTAATGGTAATCTTGGTCGCCTTACCACTACTGAAATGGAATGTCACCTTTGTATCGCTTCCACCAGCATGTTTCCAGCCCTCGATATCTCCAGAGAAGGTTTCATCTCTGTTGCCATCCTTGTCCATTGCTTCAAGGTAGAAATCAAACTGCTTATCCTGATCATTTGCAGTGTTCGGCCCTTTAATTGTCTTGGAGAAGGAGAATTCGCCAGGCTCGATGGCATTGGTGAAAGTGGCAATCGTGTTATCGGTCTCTTCGCCCTGTTGGAGTTTGAACGGGTTGGTTTCTTTTCCTCTAAGTCTAATAGATGAGTTGCTAGAAATATTTTCTAACTGGTGAATCGTGTCATACTTCTCGGCATCCAACTCTGTGATTTTGAAATGCTGATTCTGCGGCAAGCCAGAAATTTTGAGCTGTTGACCATCCTTAATTGCTGGCAGTCCAGTGGCAGTTCCGCTTTTGAAGGTCACTGTGCCTTTAACGTCATTATTGTTTTCATCTAGTACAGGTTTACCTTCTTTATCAAATACAGCATATTCAAAGTCGCCATTGAAATCTTCATTAACTGCTGATAATCCATTGGTTGCTTTAACGTCAAAGGTGAACTCATCATTTGAAGTGTCCAGGCCATGACTGTTGACTTCCTTTTTGATGATTAAGTCACCGTCGTATGGGTTGGCTACTTCGAGAACGTAGACAGTCTTATCTTTTTCGACATCAGCCATTGTAAACGATCCGGATTCATATTGTGTGAACCGGCCACTCAGCCCTTCCGTCTCGACAATCCGATACGTTCCTTTGGCGGTGAGATCCATAAAGGTTGCCGTGCCATCCTTACCTGTTTTTAATTTATAGACTTCTGGGCTGCCCTCGCCCTGATCAGCCGGTGTCATGACATCTTGCCATTTGCCCTCCGTACCCATTTTCTGAAGCTTAAACTCAACTCCTTCAAGCGGATCGCTGGTTATATCATCTCGTTTGATGACGTTCACACTAAAGTGCTTAATATTACCCCAAGCGGAAATTCCTGACTCAAGAACTGTCCCTTGTGTAAACTCCTTTGTCCCAAGACTTAGAGTCACTTTATTTTCGAAGTCAGCACCGGTTGTATCTTGAATTTCAGTGTAGTACTGAACGATGAGTGGTCCGTTTAGCTGATACCCCTCTTTGAATTGGATAGTTAACTTATCCAATTCCGGAGAGTATTCAAGAGTATAGTTATTTGAACTGATTGGGGTACCCGGTTCGTACTCAACTTTGTGCTTTTCTTTATCTTGGGCTTTCACTCGTTTTGCTTCGTAAATCTTGACATGGTAGTCGTCCTGTTGTGCTCTTAAATGATTATGCTTACCACCAGTGATCTGGTCAACCAATTGGATTGGACCAGTAAACTCTTTTTCTTCGCCATTTATTAAAACATTCCATTTGATAGCCGTAATGTCTCGGCCGTTATCATTGATGATTTCTTTCTGGCCACTTTTATCTAATAAATAGCCTGCATCGATATAGTACGTTTGGGCTGACGCCTTTAGTTCCTTACTGGTTATTCCAGACGCAGAGACATTATTATTAAATAACCACTCCTTTAAGTGTTCATAGTTCTCTTTAGAATCAAGCGATAAGCTTTCTACATTTGTGCTGTAGTCTAAAGTGATAACGTTGTAGCCTTCGTCTTTAATGAATTGTTTTCCTTTATCAGTTAACTCAATTTGAAGTTCAAAACTTGTTTGAGTTAAGTTCTTAAAGGATAAGGTGTAAAAGTCATCCGTGTTTTCTGCATATTTTTCGACCTGGTCCCCTTTTTCGTTTAGTTTGCCAAATGATACCTTGATATTTTTGGCTGGGTCATTTTGATCATAATCAATACTTTGCAATTGTTTTCGCTCGGTTTCAGGTTTATCATTTTTGTAGCTGATTATAGAATCGCCTTCACCAAAATTATCAGTAACTGTGAATTTACCAGCAGCGTCTAAATAATCTTTGAAGTTGAAGCTGGATGTCCAGTGGATTTGACGATTACTCTTTGAATTACTGAAATCTTCTGATAACGTACCGACTTTGGAAATGTTTTCTCGAACTAGTTTAGGCAATGCAACGGAGGCACAAACTTTATCGATCTCTTTTTCGCCGTATTCTATATCAGCACAATTTCTAATATTCCAAACAGTATTTTTAGCCGTTGCTAACGCTTCTTTGTTAATTGGTACTTGCTTCAGTTCAATCTTAAAATTTTTAGTACTCATTTTAGGCGGTGAACTCTTAATAGACAACTTAAAGTCATTGCTATCTTTTATTTTTTGGATTATAAACGCTGACTCATCGCTGTCTTTCCAATTATATTCAACACCTTGGTGGGGACCATCCCAGACATCTTCGAGCGTTACTTCTTGTTTCAAATAGCCTGCCCCATTATTAGCATAAATTTGAATATAATTAGCAATGTTAAAACCCTCTTTCTTAGCATTTTCCCGAATTGTTTCGTGGAACTCGCTGAAATTCAAATAATCGTTAGTCGTCCCTTCGGCGGGCTCCGTAATCACAATCGGAAATTTGACGTTCCGATCGAATTTGTTAACTTCAAATGTCCAATCAGTAGTAAAGTCAGTCCAATTAGCACCAGAGCTTGTCTTTACATTGAATTTGGGATCCTCAACCGACTCAAATTTACTTGTCCCTTTCCACGTAACTGTGTTGGTTAGATCCTTGTAGTTTTCATCTTTAATACTGCTAGGATCTTTAGGGGTAACCTCGTAAGACAACTCATAGGTGATCGGGTTATTTTCAGCCACATTTTCTTTTATTTTTTCCTTAAATTGTGCAGAGAAGCTTGCCTTTCCAGTGTCACTTGAATCATTATTAGTAAATTTAAAGGTAACATAATCATTAATGCTTGCCTCATTTTCCATCGGTTCTAACACAAACGACTCGTTTACATACTTAAATAATTCTGATCCCAATGTATCTGTCATCACGAGATTTTTAATATCATCTGCGTCATATACAGTAAACCTCACAGTATATTTTACATTGCCACCTTTAACAATCTCGGCCTTTTTATTCAGCATTCTGCGATCATTGCTCACCTTAGCTTGTGCCCAAGGTCCATTATTTCCAGTATCATTTCCATTCTTCCAGAAGGATACTTGGATTTTATTGACATATTCATTGTAATTAACAAAATCAGTAATGTCCGCAATTACATCAACTTGGATAGCTTTTATTTTCTTGCTTTCTCCAAGTAGCTCACTTGCAATGAACTTAAAATTGGCTCTTTGAGCAATCTGGCTATTCCCAACAACCTTTTTATACATAGTCTGGTCAGTATCACTACTCGATATAGTCACGGTTTTCCCTTCATTTGGCGTAATCGTAAATTTGTACGTCGCCCCCTGAAAATCATACCCCGCACCAAATTCATCTTGTAAAGTTACTTCATCTAGGGCATCCTCTGTTTCAAAATTGGCCGTCCAATGTAACTTACTGTAGTCAGTAATTTGGACTCCCTGTTCATTTTCGTCAGTTTTGTACTTCCCAGCCTTCTTAAGGTCAAGTTTTCCTTTTTCAACTGTAATTTTATGCTCGTCACTAGCAATTTCACCGAAGCTAAAAGTTTCAGCATCTTGTGATAAAGTTGTTTTCGCGCTTGCACCATATTCAATCCGATTTTCTCCGGTGTCCACTCCTGGTGTAAAGTCGATCTTAACTTCTTGAATATCATCTTCACCCGTTTTCGAGATAGTGAATTTTCCAATTGTCTTGCCATTAGGTGTTTTTATATCCGTGCTATCACTATTGCCGTTTTTATATGCATACTCAAATCCCTTAATTTGGAAAGTATAGTAATCCCCATCTTGAATTACTGGATTCAATTTATTAAGTTCATTAATACTTTGAGTATTCCAGCTCCAGTTGATTGTGATTTCCTTACTATTTCTGAAAGATGCTGGAATAGAGACACTATCATTGAGGGTTCCATCAATAAACTGTTTATTGCCCTCATCATCCGTTAATTGGATCGTGTCAAAAAAGTAATTTAGTTTGCCGAGGTTGCGTGACCCGTTTTTGTCACGAAAAACTCCGTTCACCGGAAGAGTTGATCTTAACGATTCTCCACTTGCCCCATCCGCATCATCATCATCATCATCCCCCGCCAACGCCTTCTTAGCAACGTCCACACTTGCTAAAGAAGAATCGCCGGGAGTTTGGCTTTCTTTATTGTTACCGGAACTTCTTTGGATACCACTATTGTTCTGATTAGTACTTTGAGAATTCCGAGCATCCTTTTCAGCGGCCTTCTTCAAATTTTCAACCGCTTTTCGACTCTTCTCTTCAGCGGCTTTTTGATCTGCTTCCCGTTTTTCCTTCACAAATTCTTTGGCCTTATCACTGTCAGATTGTTCTGGTTCTTCAATCTCGTCAGCCTGAGAAGAATTTGCGTTAATTTCATTTTTTTTGGACTCTGCTTGAACTGGCTGCTCAGCTGAATCCTTTGAGGTTATTTCCTTTTTTTCTGCTTGGCTCTCTTTAGCTTCGGTTTCTTTCTTCTTATCCTCCCGTTCCTTTGCCGTCTGCTTTTGAGCTTCTTCGGCCTGCTTTGCCGCTTCAACCTGGTCACTGGCTGCTTCATCCTGTTCCGCTTCGGCTAACACCTTATTCACCAAATTATCGTCTTGTAAGTTGCCATCGACTTTCTTACTGCTAGTGTTGTCTCTGGCCCCCTTGGCATCTCGACTCACCACCGTCAACGTCGGCAACTTCATTTCCTTTTCGTCAACTGCCACGGTCAATTCACGCCGATCAACTGGCCTATTGAACTTAACCGGCAAGACCACTTCCAAATCGGTCTTATCAATCGCATGACGCCATTCGATCGTCGAATCCTTACCATCGATATCTACGACCACTTTAGTGCTGTCATTCTTAAACTTGTATTTACCCTTCTTAATCTTTAAAACATCTTCATCATAGTCAAAAGCCACCTTGCCCGACCGTGACAGTGACCCGACCGTTGCGTCAAAGGCTAAGTTTGCCTTATCGCCAACTTTAGCATTCGTTACTAATTGTCGTTTATCGTCAATTAACTTGGCATTTTTAACTGCAATTTCATCGGTTGCCACCACATCGGCCACTGCTGCCCCTGCGGTGTAAAAGTTACCGAACACTAGGGTCAAAACGCCAATGAATTGTACGATAAATCCCTTCTTTAATAATTTCATAATTTTCCCTCCACAAATTCTAACAATTACCTTTATCTTATTAACAAAATAAGATTATCAATAAAATTAGGCGAATTTAAAAAGAAATTGTGAATTTTTATATTTGATAATCGAAATCCCGAATATTCATTCACAAAGTGTAATATAGTCACCGAAAAATCATCTGCTTAGGCTAAATTTTAGGCGTAAAAAAACGCCATCCAACTAGTGAATGGCATAATTTATTGTGATGATTCTGTGATTTTACTTTAAGTGATCTTCAATGAATTCAATCAATGAATTGTTATTAGTACTTTTTAGTTTTGCTTTTTTAACAGCTCGAGTTATATTCCAGTTACTTGGCTTTTTGCCGACCAGCTCAGTTTCAACCGTTCTCAAATCATCGCCGGCCTCAAAAAAGGGATTAAATTTGAGATGGCGCACTTTACCATCCTCAATCGTCCAATTCATCCCCAGCTTACCTTCAGCCAGCTCCCGGTCCGCGTAGTCATAGTACCCCGGGTTATGCCCGTAATTCCACTCATCGGTCCCATAGGTTTCGGCTAGTCGCTGATCGACTTTCTGCCAATCCTCATCGGTCATGTGATAAACTTCAATATCATCTAGGGAAGGCACCTGAAAAATCTCCTTGAGCAAGTACTCCCGAAAGTCGGCCATCGTCATCCCAGCCGGCAAATAGTCCTTCAAATTGACCATCGGGCTCCGTTTGGAACGAACCCCCAAGCCCTTTTGCTTCTCAACTTGGTTTTCGGTCAACACCCGCTTGGCATTTTCAATATTAAGGTCATACATAATCGTCCCGCCGGCCGCGACACCTTGGCCACTTTTAAACATCGTCATCCCTGACCACTTCTTGCCATCTAAAACCAGGTCGCTGCTGTTGGGCTTCATTTGAACATCGAGATGTAACTTCCGCAGGGCCGCCAGCACTGGTCCGGCGAAATGCGCATAGTCACCAAAGTTTGTTGTATCAGCTGATAGAATGTTTTCAAAGATGAAATTTCCCATATCGTGATAAACGGCCCCACCGCCAGACGTTCTTCTTACCAACTGAATGTCATGGGCGTGTAAATAGTCAATGTCGACTTCAGCCCAAACGTTTTGATTGCGGCCAATGATGACTGAGGGTTGGTTGATATAAAACATCAATCCATGCCCTGGCAGCTTAAGGTCGTTCACAAAATAATTATCCAAGGATTGATTCACCCGCGCGTCGTAGCCGGGCTGCCCGTTTCTGGAAATGTCAATTAAATACATTGGCAATCGCCTCCTGCAGAATCTTAGTTCTATTGACAATTATACGTTATAATCTAGGTAAACAATACTAAGGCGTGATCGTGATGAAAACAACTTCAATTTGGCAGAAATTTGTTAACTTGTTTAAACGCCGTAAACAACCGCAACTCTCCGATATTAAGGTCAAAAGCGGCGTTTGGTACGCTCGGGACCAAAACGGCGATTATTTACTGGGTATTGATCGGTCAGTCTACGACCAAATTGGCAAAATTACTTTCGCCGATTTTCCAACCCAACTCACCAACATCGAAATCGATGATGACCTATTGGACATCGAGGGTGATAAATCTGTTGAAACGCTTAAATCTCCCGTTTCGGGAAGAGTTATCGAGCGCAACCACGAGATTGGCGACGACATTGACCGACTCAATCAACCCAACCCCCAGGTCAACTGGATTATGAAAATTGAGCCAGCTAAGTAGCGAGTTTGATTTGTTTGAACAATTTTTGCGCCAAATTTCAAATTTGAACTATAATAGAATTAGACACACAGAAGGAGGTATTTACTAATGGCAGAAGAACCAGGTGCAGAATCCCCATTGTTGAACAAAAAGATGAGTGAGGCATTCGACTGGAGCGATAGTGATATTCCGGTACGAGATGCTTTGTGGGATTATTATATGGAAAAGAACGACCATGACACCATGAAGACTGAAAAAGACATGGAACCATACATGAATATGTCAACTGACGATCTTCAAGCTGATGCTGAGAAGTTACTCAAAAAGTAGCCTTCAGCTCTACAAAAAAGACATTCACGCAAAAGCGTGAATGTCTTTTTTGTAGAAAGCTGAAGGCGTCCAGAGTGCGGAACAAAGCGATTAGAAACTGGAGCATAAGGTCCCCTAACGTAAATTCCCGGGCTTGGAATTTGCGTTAGGGGTGCTTATGCGGAAGTTTCTGCTTTGTGGAGCACGTTTCGACTCGGCTGCCAAGAACCAAGTGCGGAGCTGGGCGGTTAGAAACTGGAACATAAGTCTCCTCAGGCAGAAATTCCCGGGCTTGGAATTTTTGTTTGAGGTGCTTATGTAGAAGTTTCTGCCCAGCGGAGCACGTTGCGCCAGCTAAACTAACCAGAACCAGCCCACCGCTTCTTACCCAAATTAAAATCCTAAACGAGCAGCGCCATCATCCCCAACCGAGGATAATGGCGCTGCTCATTAATTTCTAAAACCAACCACTGTTCTACTGTTCACTACCAAACTTATCATAAAGTTTCTCAAAATTAATCGTTCCTAAACCAGTTGCCTGGTTGTACAATTTACCCGGTTGGCCTGTGTAGTACAAATTATTATTCTCAGTGCCGTCGAGAACCGTGAACGGGCTGTCAGCCTGTTGGGCAAACTGGTAAATCTGCGGATTCCAAAAGCCAATTGGCGTTTGACGGCCACTATTCATCACCGCGTTAGCTGCGGCCATTTGAGGTGACGTATAACTGGTTCCACCACTAACCGACCACTGTTTAGATGGCGTTTTAATAATCTTTCGATGTTTGCCAACGTTTTTGACGGAAATAACCTTCCCAGAAATATAAGTTGCATAACCAGTTTGAACATCAGCGTTACCAGAAATATCCGGCAAATTTCGTGAATGACCGGTTCCAAAGATAACGTGCGGGTTCTTGTTGACCACAAACTGATGCGTCTTTTTTTGCTCGGATAAGTAATTAACCGCTCTAAACGTGTTAACCCCAGAGACACCTTGCTGGTATCGCGGCGTTGGGTTTAAAGCCGAAAAGCCACCGCCACTGGCCCCAAAGATGCCGTACTTCAAATCACTGGCAGTCGTCGCGTTAACATTGCCCCAAGCGCGTTCTGTTGGGATGTCAATTAGCTTATTATTAATGATCTTTTGATACGGCAGCGTCGTCCCACCAACGATGACTTGATAAGGCGAAGACGACATCGAATGAATTTCCTTTAACGATGATTGGCTGGTTCGCCCATAATCCCCGCTTGACTTAAAGACCGTAATTCCTTGAGCAGCCGCTTGTTCTAACAATAGGTTAAAGGCATTACTATATTGTTTAACTGACGTACTTGGGTCGCCCCACTCAGCTGCCGCTTCTTCGTCTGGGGAAAAGCTGGTCGAAATTTGCTTGTCTTGGTTACTGGAAACGGCAGTCATAAACGAAGCAAAATACGTAGAAGCATCAGACGTCTTCGTACCGCTCAAATTGCCAACATAGAAATCAATATCTGCCTGCGGGGCAACTGACGAAGCTGATTGGACATCAACCGTTGCTTCCGTTTGCAAGCCGCCTAACGAGTCATTTAGCGATTTTTGCGCGTCAGCCTTTGTTCCCACCGTGTAAATTCGATGGATTCGGCTCACATCATCGTTAACCCCGGATTGGCGCCAGTATGTTGTCAAATCACTGTTGTGAATATCACTATAACTGATAATCCCAATTCGTTGACCTTGGCCTTGCAACCCCCGATTATATAGGGTATTTAACTTGTAGGCATTCGCAAACTTAGCGGCGCCGTACTTTCGAGAAAACGCGTTGCCGGCCAATGTTGTATCAGGCTTCGTCGAAGTAGTTGGCAAATCGGCTGTCAGCGCAGTATGCGCCTTCTTAGCTGTCTTGTTGGTAGCCTTTTTAGTTTGCTGGCCATACAAGCCAATAACTGCAACGACTTTAGAAGATAACTTACCAGGTAACTTATAGCGGGTCTTAGCCGGATACCCCTTTTTGGCCGCCGGAACGTTTTTTGCTTCAAAGGCCCGTTTCATGTTAGTCGTCGTTGCAGTGAGCCTTAGCGACATGTTGCCTGGATAAGCGACTGCTTTAACGTGATACTTTTTTAAATAGTTCTTAAATGACTGAATGTAGCTATCGGATTGACCAAATTTATCGGCAAACGCTGCCGGTGTCAAATACTGATGATACTGCGCGCTGGTTGGGTCGACCGTGTTATAAACATAGTTCGTTAAATCTGCTTGGTTAGTCGGTTTCAACGCCACGTTGACGACAGTAGTTTTAGCCGCCGCCTTAGCCGAGTCAGTGCCAAGACTGACACTGGCGCCAAGTACCAACAAACTCCCCAATGTCACAATCGTGAGTCGTTTTTTCTTTGAAATCATCATTAATTACCCCTCATCGCTAAACTTACTATTCAGCTTTTCAAAGTTAATCGTCCCCAGCCCCGTCGCTTGATTATAAAGTTTGCCGGGTTGGCCCGTATAATACAAATTATCGTTATTATCAGCGTCATCAAGAACGTTAAACGGACTATCAGATTCTTGAGCAAACCGATAAATCTGCGGGTTCCAGAATCCAACCGAAGTCCGGCGCCCGCTGTTAATCACAGCGTTAGCGGCCGCCATTTGAGGTGTGGTAAAGCTGGTGCCGCCATCAACGCCCCATAACTTAGCAGTGACTTTAACCGCTTTGTGCGTCTTAGCGTTAATCGAATAGCGCTGGCCCGAAACATATGAAGCATACCCCGTTTGCCGGTCAGCATTCCCGGCCACATCAGGCAGGTTCCGTGAATGACCGGTACCGAAAATAACCCGAGGATGCTTAGTTAACTGATACTTACCATTTTTGAAAGTTAAATAGTTAATCGCTCTAAACGTATTAACACCAGAGATCCCCTGTTGATATCTTGGCGTTGGGTTTAAGGCTGAGAAGCCACCACCACCGCCACTAAAACTACTATACTTGGTATCGGCGGCTGGTGATGAATACGTATCCCCCCAAGCACGTTCTTTTGTTACCGTTACTACCTTGTTGGCGATAATTTTTTGATAAGGAAGGGTCGTGCCGCCAACAAGCACTTGGTAAGGCGAGGTTGACATCAAATGATTCTCTTTGGCACTGGATTGTGCGTATGGCCCTCTGTCACCACTCGCTTGAAATACCGTTATTCCTTGGGCAGCTGCTTGTTCCAAAATCAAGTTAAAAGCATGGCTATATTGGCGGACAGTCGCACTGGGGTCATCCCAAGCAGCGGCAACCTCAAATCCAGGTGCCATGCTGGAAGTCAATTGCTGATCACGATTGCCCGAAATCGCAGTCATAAACGTCGCGTAATGAGATGACGGCAAACTTGTCCGAGTGCCTGAAACATCCCCACTATATAAATCAATGCCCGCTTGTGGGGCAACTGAAGAAGCGGATTGCGCATCGAGGGTCGCTTCCATTTGAGATGCTTGGATCGCCACGTTCATTGCTTTTTGCGCTTGGGCCTTTGAATCAACCGGGTAAATATGCTGAACCCGGTTTAAATCATCATTGACCCCAGCTTGATGCCAATAAGTGACTAAATCACTATCGCGAACGTCACTTGTGTTAATAATGCCAATCCGTTGGCCTTGTCCCTGCAATCTCTGATTGTAAAGCGTGTTTAAATGATAGGCATTGGCAAACTTAGCCGCACCATATTTTTTAGAG
This sequence comes from Lentilactobacillus fungorum, assembly GCF_016860605.1. Classification (GTDB taxonomy): domain Bacteria; phylum Bacillota; class Bacilli; order Lactobacillales; family Lactobacillaceae; genus Lentilactobacillus; species Lentilactobacillus fungorum. The sequence goes on along the minus strand of NZ_BNJR01000010.1, from coordinate 128,073 downwards.
AAGGCGTTCCCGACTAGGCGCGTGTCTGGCTTATCTGTCGTTGATAAATCAGCGGATAGCGTCGCCGAGTGTTTGTGAGTCGTTGCTTTTTTAGTTGTTTTCTTAGTCTTATTGTTAGCGGCTGACTGCTTTGGGTAAAGGCCAATAACTGCTACCACCTTTGTCGAGAGTTGTCCCGGCAATTGATAAGCCGTCGTGGTTTTGCCATCCTTTTTGACGGCTTTGGCCTTAAATGCCTTCTGCATATTCGTGGTTGTCGCAGTTAGTTTTAACGACAAGTTGCCCGGATATGCCTGGGTTTGAACGTGATATCGCTTCAAATAATCCTTAAACAGTTGAACGGCGCTATCCGACTGGCCAAATTTGTCAGCAAATTCCTCAGGTGTCAAATATTGATGAAACTGCGCACTAGTTGGATCAACTGTATCATAAACGTAGTTAGTCAAGTCGGCCTCATTGGTTGGCTTCAGTGCCACGTTGACAATGGTCGTTTTAGCCGCGTTGGCAGGATGGGTGCTGATTGCCGTGCCAACCCCAAAGGCCAGCAAACCACCTAACGCCGTCATGAGTAATTGTCTTCCCCTCAATATCATCACTCTTTTCTATTATTAATATGAACTAATTATACCAACCTAATCAATTGAATACCTTAATTTAGATTGTCAGTAATGGTATTCACCGGTTTGAAGGACCCGTTGAACAAGTTTCCCAGCCAATCATTCAAAGCTTTTTTTGCGCTCTTTGAATGAGTTGATCACTGACAATTTCGCTGGTAAACCGTTGCAGCGGCGTATAGGCGTGACGGTCTTTAAACGCCACTGGAGTTACCTTGACGATAGCGACCATTAGCTTATTTTCGGTGATAAAGACTTGCCCGATCTGCCTAAACTTTCCCTTGGTATGCTTACCAGTCCGCCAACTATGTAATTTAAACTCACCCGCTTCGTCAGTCTTAATTTGATAGTGCCCGGATTCATCGGTTTCCAGCGGCACGCCAATGTATTGGAACACGTCATATTTTCCCTTCACAGTTTTTCGCCCTCTCAATCATTTTACATAAGTTAGTTGTGAACAAAGTTAGAACAATTTTCTAATATTAATCGAAAAATCACACATTACTCATTGATTCATATACAATAAGTATTGTGTTAGAAACCAACGCGTAAGGAGTGATTAAATGAACCGGATAAAAATTGTAACCGACTCAGCCGTTCACCTATCTACTGCGGATATTCATCACTATCAGATTAAAGTTATGAATCCACCAATTTTAATAGATGGCAAGCTGTTCGGTTACGTCAATCAAATCAAAAGCGAAAAATTCCTGCAGCTATTCGAAAAATGTTCCGTCAAACCAGTGATCGGTGATCTTTCGGTTCCAGAATTAGTCGCCACTTATGATGAACTTGGTAATGACGGCAGCCAAATTCTTTCAATCCACCTGAGTGACAAACTAACCAGAAGCTATCAGAATGCTACACTCGCGGCGGCACAATCCAATAGTGATGTCACGGTCATTAACAGTGAAGTCACTGCTGCCGGCTTGGCCTATCAAGTGCTGGCTGCTGCCAAATGGGCAGATCAAGGCGAAACAGTCGCCACAATCACTGATAAGCTTACTAGAATCAAAACCAATACCAGAATCTTTTTCTCAGTTCAAAACAATTCTCAACTCATCAACCGCAAAATGATTGGTAAATTTCGCGGCTTATTTGATAAACAATTAAACGTGTCATACATTCTGGCTTTCTTGAATAATGACTTCTCGTTTGTAACCCGAAGCCGTAAGGAAGACCTCATTAGCGCCTTTTGGGAAAAGCAATTAGCAGAAATGCATCATCAACCGATCGTTCGGCTGTCCATTCTATATTCCGGCAGTGGTGATCGCGCCCAGTTTTTATATACCATGCTGACTCGGGAATTTCCGTTTGTCCCGATCTCAATCGTCGCGACTAATCCAGAAATGGCCACATTCATTGGCCCTGAATCTACCGGCGTTACTTATCTGTTGGGTTAATACTGCTTTCCCGCTGGATCAGCCGATTGCCGACAACGACTTTTTCTGGGGTTCGCTGATTATCAGTTGGTGTGCTGGCAAGTTGCGCAAGCAAGCGAACGGCCACTTCGCCCATCATGCCAGTATCCACCTTAACTGCAGTGAGCGCTGGAATCACGTATTTGGCAACCGCAGTATCATTAAAGCTCACCAAGCTGACTTCATCCGGCACCGCGATGCCATTTTCATGGAGGGCTTTTAATGCGCCCACTGACATGGCATCATTGGTAACAAATAACGCATTGGGAAAGTGTTGTCGATCTTTTTTGATTGCCTGGTTAATTAAGTCATAAGCTGATTGAAGCGTATAGTCACCCACGAAAACATGCTCAGGGTCATAAAGCGACTGGCGCGCCAAATAATTGTGAAAGACATCCAGCCGCGGATCGACAATTTTTAGCTGCCGATCGCTGGTATATTCGACCCCGGCAAGAATGCCAATTCGTTTTAAGCCGCTGCCAATAAAATAATCCAAAACTGATTTTGTGGAGTAATCAAAGTCAGTCACCACGCAATCATATCCCTTAGCCAAGGTATCAAAGTCCACAAAGACAATGTTTGTGGTCACTTTTAACATAGTGTTAATTTGCCGATCGCTAAATTTGCCAATCGCCACAATTGACTTAACATCATCGTCAATCGCATCAAGAGAATCATCCGCAAAATAGCGTTTAACCTTATAGTGGAGCTGGTCAGCCATCTTTTCGGCGCCCATTCGAATCGATAGATAGTATAAATCGTCTAATTCTTGCTGTTCGGTGTACCACTGGACGACCGCAATGTTATCCTTAGCGGTGTTTAGTCGGTGCTTCTTGGTATAATCTAAATCCTCTGCAATTTGGAAAATTTTCTTTCGGGTCGAATCACTCACCGAAAGTGACTTATCATAATTAAGCACCCGCGAGACCGTCGTGATTGACACGCCAGCCTTGTGGGCGATGTCTTTGATTGTTGCCATAGTATCACCCCTGCCTTCTGTCCCTTTTCCTCAAGTATAGTCCCCTGTTCAAGTCACCATTGATAATTTAGTTAATTTACTAAAATAATTATCTTTTGTTCACCTTGATAAGTCAAGGGTGTTCCGTCAGATTAACGTTTTTAGATAGTAAACTTATTGACGTTAGCGTCACTAATTTCTATAATGAAACTGAATTGAAATGGAATTGAATACAGGGAGGGTCATGTCGTGAAAGACACAATTAAAGCCGCTTACCAACAATGGCAACAACAGCCAAATTTACCAGCCGATATTTTGCTTGATCTCAATAAGATGAAAGATGATTCGGAAAAACAAGAAGATGCTTTTGGTACCTTTCTATCGTTTGGAACCGCCGGCATGCGGGGAATCTTAGGTGCTGGAACCAACCGGATGAATATTTTCACCGTCCGTCAAGCCGCAGAGGGCCTAGCAACCTTTATGGACACTTTGGATGACGCCACCAAAAACCGCGGGGTGGCGATCAGCTTTGATTCTCGTTACCACTCAAAGGAATTTGCTCACGAATCCGCTAAAGTGTTAGGGTATCATCATATTCCAACCTTTGTCTTCGATGACATCCGCCCGACCCCGGAACTATCTTTTGCAGTCCGGCACCTTCATACCTACGCTGGCATTATGATCACGGCCAGCCATAATCCAAAACAATACAACGGCTTTAAAATCTACGGCCAAGATGGCGGCCAGATGCCGCCAAAGGAATCCGATTTGATTACGTCCTATATTCGCAAAAATAGTGACTTGTTTGCCATCAAAGTAACCCCTGAACAAGAATTGCGGGAAGCCAAACTGATGAATCTGATTGGCGAAGACGTCGACCAAGCTTATTTGGATCGGGTCAAGACCGTTAACATCAACCTAGACTTGATTAAGCAGGTCGGAGCCAACATGAAATTCGTTTACACACCGCTTCATGGCACCGGTAAAGTCATCGCCCGGCGAGCCTTGGAAGCAGCCGGCTTCAAGAATTATGTCGTTGTCCCGGAACAAACCATCGCTGACCCAGAATTTCCAACGACCCCATTTCCAAATCCGGAATTCCCCCAAGCTTTTGATTTGGCTAAGGCCCTCGGTAAAAAAGTCGAAGCCGACGTATTGATTGCTTCAGACCCTGACGCTGACCGCCTAGGCTGTGCTGTTCGCCAGCCTGACGGCAACTATCAATTATTAAGCGGCAACCAAATTGCCAGTGTCCTGCTGAACTACATTTTGACTGCTAAAAAAGATGCCGGGGATTTACCCGACAATGGAACGATCGTCAAATCAATTGTGTCAACTGACTTAGCCGTCAAAATCGCGGCGTCCTACGGCGTTGCCACCAACAACGTTTTGACCGGCTTTAAGTTTATTGCCGAAGCGATTCACCATTATGAAACCGCACACGACCATACCTTCCTGTTCGGCTTTGAAGAAAGTTTCGGTTACTTAATCAAACCGTTTGTCCGTGATAAGGATGCCATTCAAACCGTTCTGTTATTGGCAGAAGTCGCCGCTTACTACAAGAGTCAAGGGAAGACTTTGTATGACGGCGTTCAAGAGATGTTTGAAAAGTATGGTTATTACGCTGAAAAGACGATTGCCAAGGAATTTGACGGTTTAGATGGCAAGGATAAGATGGCTCACATTATGGCCGAGCTGCGGGATAACCCACTGACTGAGCTAAATGGGCACAAAGTTACCAGCCACGCCGACTATCAATCATCCGTCCTAACTGATAAGGATGGTAAAACCACTTCAATCGCTTTGCCAAAATCCAACGTTTTGAAGTACTGGTTAGACGATGAGACCTGGGTTGCAGTCCGCCCATCCGGAACTGAACCAAAAGTGAAGTTCTACATTGAAGTCGTTGATAAGAGCCAAGCAGCGGTGGATGCTAAGTTGAATCAGTATGTAGATGAATTGAACAAGTTGATTGATCAGTTAGTGACACATTAGTTAAGTGACACTACTTATTGTCATACACTTAAAGGTTATTATCTTACCAAACGAAAACAGCTTTCCGATATGGTGTTCGGAAAGCTGTTTTCGTTTGGTACCATTAGCAAATTCCCTGTAGTTAATCATGTGGCACAATTTGGAGATTCAAGCAATTATTTCCGATATGAAGCAGGCCTCATTCAAAAAATTCTCTCGAATGTTAACAGCAATCATTATTTGGTAAAAATACGTGACCTTATTTTCATATCCCACCTTTTCTACTGATTAGAAATATCATAATACCGCCATGTTAAACATTTCTTGCTTGCCAAGCGTCCCCCTTTCATTTACTTTAGCGATGAAAGGGCTGATACAAATGAAATTAACATTCAACAACCTTTCCATGACTTATGGAAAGAACCAGATTCTTAACGGCTTAACGACTGAATGTCATTCCGGCGAACTCATTGGCTTACTAGGTCCCAATGGTGCGGGCAAGACCACTTTAATCAAACTGTTAGCAACCCTAGCAAGCCCCACCGGCGGCGATGTGCTTCTCGACGGTACAAGCATTGTTGCCCATCCTAATGTGATGAGAAAGCAACTGGGTTATTTGCCGCAACAAGTTCCTTATCTACCTAACCTAACTGCTCGAGAATATTTGACCTATATCGCCGCTATCAAACACGTTCCCAAAACGCAAACCAAACCGCAAATCGAGAACTTACTCTCGCAAATGCACTTACAAGCTACTGGCAATAAACGGATTAAAGACTTTTCTGGTGGCATGCGCCAGCGCGTTGGTATCGCGGCCACTTTGTTAAACGACCCGCAGATTATTATTGCCGACGAACCAACGGCTGGCTTGGATCCCGAAGAACGGGTCAGTCTTAGAAATATTTTTGCCGAACTGGCAAATGATCACTTAGTCATCATCGCCACCCACATTGTTTCCGATATTGAAGCGATTGCGACCAATCTATTGTTAATTCAAGCGGGTCAATTCCGGTATGACGGCACCCCCGCCGACTTATTAAAGCGAAGTACGGGCACCGTTTGGGAGTATCGGGTTGATGACAATCACCTGCCTGCTAATCTCAATAAAGGCGCTCGATCACTCATTCAACGTGCCGATGGGATTCACGTCAGAGAAATCGCGGCTCACACGCCTAGTCAACTCGCCAAACCGGTTGCAGCCGACCTTGAAGAAGCCTGCTTGGGCGTTTTTAAGGGAGTGATCCAGTTATGAAACAAGTCTTTTTAGCCACTACTCGTGAAAAAATCCGTCGCCCCGCTTTTCCAATGATCTGCCTAGCATTACTATTCTCAATTGTTTTGATGATCCCCCGCGCTAGTGGTACGATGCGCGCAATCATCATTGATCCTAACATCTTTCGTCAAGCCAATAACATCAGTTGGGTACCAATTAGTGTCAGCTTCATCATGGGGTTTTTCTTACCCCTGATCAGTGCGGTTTATTTACGAGATTCAATTGGGATAGATCGAGATACAGGCAACCTAGCCTTTTTCTTAACAACTCATTTTTCCAAATCAGCGTACCTCTATGGTAAGTTCTTAAGTAACCTGTGGTTAACTGGTAGTTTTTGGTTGATTATTTTATTGACCTCATTGCTCAGTGCCATCTTCAAATATGGCATTGCTTCACTTAACTTCGTTCAATTTCTCATGCCCTTTTTGATTCTACTTCCTGGGCTCATCTTTTTGGCTGCCCTCACAATTTTAACTGAGGTTTTACCGCTTCTCCGGCAAAAGAGCGGCACGGTTATTTTGGTGATCGGGCTGATCTTTCTCTACACCGCTGGCGCCAATTACATTGCTCATCAAAGCTTTTTCAATCAACTATTCAATCTATCCGGGACAAACTATCTAATCAGTAATATTAAGCAATCGATCGCGATGAATGCAGGGGCCAAATTAACAACCCTTAAAATTATTGGCAGCACAACCATGCGTTATTCAGGAACTCAGAATTTAATCTTTTCGCCAATTCAACTCAATTGGGCCGACTGGCTGCGCATCGGTATCTTGATTATCCTTAGTTGCCTGATGGTTGAATTGGCTAGCTTTTGCCTTGAGAATCGCCCTATTCACCGGCAAAAACGGCCGTTCAACCTCTGGCGGCCAACCGTTAGCACTCAAACCCGAGTCGGCCTTTGCCTTCACCTAATGACTGCCAATAACTCAGTTCTATTATTAAGTTTACTCGTCGGCACTTGGGGGTGGGCGTGGTTAGCTCCCAGTCATCAAGCCACCCAAACGCTTTTTCCACTACTAGTCATTTTGGCCACCCCAATTTTTTCGGCCTTGGGGGCACTAGCGTCTCAATCCCACGTTTATGACTGGTTAGCAACCATTCCCAATGGCCAGCTTCGTCAAACCATTTGGACTGGCACAATGGGAATTGCCTTTTCCTTGATACTCATCTTACCAATCTTTTTAAAGCTCACCTTCGCCCTAAAAATTTCTCTGTTCCTTTGGGGGTTGCTAGCACCATTGTTGTCACAGTTACTCGGTAGATGGACCGCCAGCTCACGGCCAACCCAACTGGTCTTGTTGGTCTTTTGTTACTTATACCTCAATGGCGCGCCGGTCATTGCCCTAAATCCTGCTCCCGTTCAGCTTTTAACTATCATTTATTTAATTTTATTAGTCATCACATTTACTTCTCTGGTTAATCATCATAGAATAAAGCTAAATCATTTCTAGTGGAAGTGAGGAAAATGGATTCATTAATCGGCACCCGGCTTAAACGAAAGCGACTCGAACTTGGACTTACCCAAGCTCAAGTTGCCAACCAATTATTTGTAACACGCCAAACAGTGGCTTATTGGGAAAATAACAAACATTTGCCTTCTTTGTCAGTCTTACAGGAATTAGCCAGTTTCTACAATGTTAATCCTAGTTATTTTCTTGGCGAAGACTTTTCAGCCACTCATCACTTTAACGTCTTTGCCTTAATTGGCAGCATTTTCACTACCCTACTGCTGGCCCCAACATTATTTTTGATAACCTTGGCCGGCTTAGCATTTGCCTGGATGATGACTGGCTTCTTCCTAATTGCGCCCTTTATGATTTTGTTAGAAAGCCAAACCGGCGTCCATCCCTTTACATGGTGGCGGGTAAATCTTAGCCTCGGCTTATTTGCCGGCGGGTTAATTGCAACCCCGCTGTTATGGTTATTGTCCAAGCAAGTATTGCATCTCACCATTACTTATTTGAAGCACTCGATTAACGCTATTTCCTATCAAGTCATTCGACCCGTTGAACCAAAACATTAAGCAAATCAAACCGGCAGTGCTCACTCACCTTTATGGGTGAACACTGCCGGTTTGATTTGCTTATGTCCCGTCGGTTAGGGCTTAGCTTCATTACATCCTACTTAATAACTTGATCATGATTACTTCGTGTAGTCAATTGACTTGGTCTCTTTGGTGAAGAATAAGGCAATCATTGAAACAACCGCCATGATTGCTAAATAATCGCCTACTGCGTGAATGCCCCATTCAGAAACTAGCCACGACGCAATTGTTGGGGCAAACGCTGCCCCGACGATTGCTGACATGTTGTAAGCAATCCCGGCCCCCGAATAACGCGTATTGGTTGGAAACAGCTCTGGCAAAAGCGCGCCGATTGGGCCGTAGACAATTCCCATCGCTAGAAATCCGACTAACAGAAAGAAGAGGCTGCCCCAAAGATTGCGTTCGCCTTGGAAAAAGAATGGGAACACAAACGCAAAGGCGACAATGACAAAGGTTCCGGTTAAGAGGACCTTTCGCCGGCCAAATTTGTCCGACAAAATTGATGAGTAAACAATCATGCCGCCAAACGCAATCACTGAGCCCATTAGTAACAGTAGAAATTCCTTGTTATCAAAACCAAGAACCGTTGTCGCATAACTTAATGACCAAGTTGATAACAGGAAGAAGAACGTATATGATACGGCCATTGCCAAGGTTCCTTGTAGAACCTGGCGCCAATTCTTGGCAAACACTTCAACTAATGGCGCCTTTTGAACGTTATCCCGCTGCTGGGCCAATCGGAATAACGGGGTTTCTTGCATTCGGCGTCGAATCCAGAGACCAACAACAACCAAAACGGCTGAAGCCAGGAAGGGAATTCGCCAGCCAAACGCTGCCATTTGGGCCGGAGTTAAGGTTGATTCCAGAACATAATACAATCCGTTACTCAGGAAAAAGCCAATTGGCGCTCCTAGTTCGGTAAATGAGCCAAATAAAGCCCGTTTGCCTTTAGGCGCGTTTTCAGTTGCGACCAACACCGCACCGGACCATTCACCGCCAAGCCCAATTCCTTGAATAAACCGGGCTAAACAAAGCAGCATAATTGAAGCCATCCCAATTGCTTTGAATCCCGGCAGAAAACCAATTGCAACGGTTGAGATTCCCATCATTAATAATGAAACCACCAATGCGCGCTTTCGCCCCAATTTATCGCCAAAGTGGCCAAAGAGCAATGACCCCAGTGGCCGGGCAACAAAGGCAACTCCGAAAGTCAATAAGCTTAAAATCATGGCAATTGTCGGGGTTACGCTTGGAAAAAAGACATTCGGAAAATAAGTTGCGGCAGCCGTGCCATAGGCGTAAAAATCAAAAAATTCAATGGCCGTGCCAATCATTGAAGCCATAATAACGGTCCGAACCGGATCTCGTTGTAGTGCTTTTGTTTCAGTACCTGTATATGTAGTCGGGGTTTCTTCCATATCGTCACATTCCTTTCTTTATAAGCAAAACGATCTTCAAATCTCTTAATCTTCTGATTGCCAACGATTTAGTCAAAATCCATCGATTAATGGACTATCAGTCATCTGTTAAGCCACTTCCAGCAATATTACGTTCAACAACCGCTTGGATCTATTAAAATCAAATGAGAAAAACAACAAGTGGGCCTCACCTCCTTAAAGCTAAAAAAACACCAAGGACCATTTAGCAGTCCTTGGTGTTTAAACCAACCCTGCCCGCTACTTGCGGGCATCACAACGTTGCCCGCAGTCTAAATAATGACAATGACGCGGACGACAATACTTGTTAAGTTCATTGTAGAGTTCGTTTTTTTCATACTCGTTTCCTCTTTTCATTGATTGAATAGCATATTATCATGATGTTTATGAAAAGTAAATAAGAAAATTAAAATAACTCAAATTTTGTTACTCTTTCAGATTTATCACACGCTTCCTTTGTATTCCCGCAAAATCAAGGTTAGAATAATAACGAATCCCCAAAGAGAGGAAATTAATTATGAAAACAGCCGTTATTACTGATAGTGCCAGCTATTTAGATAGGAATGTCGCCGCTAAGTACCACATTTTGGTGTTACCCATCACCGTTATCTTCGGGCAGCAACAGTATCAAGACGGGGTAACCATTACCTCAAAAGCCTTCCTCGAAAAACTAGCCAATAACGATCAATTACCAACAACTGCCCAAGTCACAATGGGCCAGATGCAAACTGCCTTCGATCAGTTAAGTGATCAAGGCTTTGATGAAGTTATCTGTGTCAATTTATCATCTGGGATTACATCATTTTATGAAAATTTGGTTGCCTATAGTCGCCAAGTAACCAACATTAAAGTTTTCCCATTTGATTCTAAAATTGCCAGTGCCGGCGAAGCAGATTTGGCATTACTGGCCGGCAAACTTGCCTTAGCTGGCGAGAACGCGGCCACCATCCTGCCTAAACTCAAACAACTTCGCGATTCAATTCACGTCTGCCTGGTTGTCGACAGCCTTTCTCATCTTCAGCGAACGGGTCGGATCTCCAACACGTCAGCCTTTTTTGGCAACCTACTGAAAATTAAGCCAATGCTGACATTTGATCAAGCCGGTAAAATTGTGCCCTTGGCTAAAGATCGCACCCTAAGGCAGTCGCTTGAACACATCGTCCGCTTTATTTCAGAAAGCCAAGCTGACTTCAACTTACCAATGCGAATTTCGGTAGTCGACGCGAATAATCCTGAACAAAGCCAAGCTTGGGTTCGCCGCTTTCACGAACAATTTCCAAACGCGGCCATCAGTACTGATCAAATCAGTCCGGCAATTACTGTTCATACCGGCGAAAAAGCGATGGGCGTTGTGTGGGATATTGATTGGCAATCTTTAGTTTAACCTAGGTTCAAAGGGAACTAGTCATTAATATCATATGTTAGTGATTCATCGAGGCTGAGTTCAGAATTGTTTCTGTTCCGGCTTCGTTTTTGTTGCCAAGACGCTTACATGCGGTTAGTTGCCTCGGCTCACTCATTAATTCAGATAAAGGAAGTCTAAACATTGAACGAAAAGATCAGTCGGCAAACCTTACTTGCTTTGCTTGCCGCGGCACTGCTATCATTTACCGGTATTTTAACCGAAACCTCCATGAACGTCACTTTCCCCGAGCTTTCCAAGGTTTTTAGCGTCACCTTGGATACTGTCCAGTGGCTGACCACCGGCTACTTATTAATGGTCACGATTGTGATGGCGACAACCGCTTACCTGCTGAAGCGATTTTCGGCCCAAACAATCCACTTATTTGCTGCCCTGGCCTTTGTAGTTGGCGACGTGATGTGTGCCCTTTCGCTTAACTTTCCGATGTTGTTAAGCGGCCGGATTATCCAAGCGATGGCCACTGGATTATCAACGCCACTCATGTTTCATATCATCTTTACCCAAATCCCCAAGGGGCGTATTGGATCGATGACCGGGCTGGCCGGGATGGTTATTTCATTTGCGCCAGCCCTTGGACCAACCTATGGTGGCGTGGTTTCCTCCGTTACCTCTTGGCGGATGATCTTTTGGCTAGTCTTACCAATCGTCATCATCAGTTGGTTGCTGGGAACTCACTATATTCACATTCCAGCCCTTGGCACTAAAGAATCAATTGATTTAATCAGCCTCGTACTTTTGGCAGCCACCCTAATGGCTTTTGTCTACGCCGTCAGTAAAGCCGGGATTTACCCTGTCCAGAGCCAGCAGGTACTGTTGCCGTTCTTGATTGGCGTCATTGCACTTGGCCTGTTTATCTACTTTGATACCCACGGCAAAACTCAACTATTGGACATTGGGATTCTAAAATTTGCATCCACGTCATTGTCAGCCTTCACCTACTTTTGCCTACAATTTGTTAATATTGGGATTTCCTTTGTGATTCCAGTCTACGCGCAATACGTTTTACACGCCTCACCAATGGTTGCTGGGATGGTCCTGCTGCCGGGGTCGATTATTGGCGCCTTCACTTCACCATTTGCCGGTCGGATTGCTGACGTAAAAGGGTATGCCTTGCCAGTTATTGCCGGGCTAAGTTCGTTAACGATTGGTAGTTTTCTTTTCGTTGGCATCCAGAATCTTTTGACCCCACTGATCATTGTTTTCGTCTATATCTTCCTGCGGTTTGGTTTTAACATGGGCTTTTCGAACACGATTTCCAATGCTTCTTTGAACGTACCCAAAGCTAAAACTGCCGACCTCAATTCATTCTTTAACATGCTCCAACAATTTGCCGGTTCCATTGGTGTCGGCATCTTAGCGGCCGTAATGGCTGCCAATCAAAATCACGGCACTGGCACCTTTACTCAAAGGTCCTACTCGGGCGGCCATATCGCTTTTTGGATTGCAACTGGATTAAGCCTGCTCGCATTATTAGCCACCTTGGTAAATTTCAAAATCCAGCATCAAAATGCCAAATAGGTAATCAAAACCCACTAAAATTGATTATCTATGTTTAACAATCCCGCTTGCCAAGCAAGTTAATTGAATTTAGGCCCAAAAGCGGGTAATCTATGTTTGGTTATTTATCAGAAGTAAATAGCTATGTTGTTTTGGTAGGAAAGCTACGTCAGACAAAAACCTGCGTATAAGCACCTTGACCAAAAATTCCAAAATCGGGAATTTCTGGTCAAGCAGACTTATCCTCCGGTTTCTAACCGCCTGACTCCGCTCACTGTTGTAGGACAGCTACGCAAAGCAGAAGTCTGCGTATAAGCACCTCAATCAAAAATTCCAAAACCGGGAATTTCTGATTGAGGAGACTTATCCTCCGACTTCTAACCGCTTTGCTCCGCTCACTGTTGTAGGACGGCTGCGCCAGGCAGAAACCTCCATATAAGCACCGCTAACAAAAATCCCAGGCCCGGGGATTTCCGTTAGCGGAGACTTATATTCCGATTTCTAAGCGCCTGGCTCCGCTCACTGTTGTAAAAGGGGGACTTTAATTATGGTAAAAATTGGAATTAATGGTTTCGGACGAATTGGTCGACTGGTTTTACGCCGAATCTTGGAGATTAACGACCCGGACCTGGAAGTTGTTGCTATCAACGACTTAACCAGCCCGTCAATGCTAGCTTACCTGTTCAAATATGATTCCACTCATGGCACCTTACCGTATGATATTTCATCAACTGACGATTCATTAGTTGTAAATGATAAAAAATACCGTGTTTATGCAGAAAAAGACGCCAGCCAAATCCCTTGGGTTAAAGAAAATGGTGTTGATTTAGTTCTTGAATGTACTGGCTTTTACACTTCTAAAGAAAAATCTCAAGCCCATTTGGACGCCGGTGTTAAGAAGGTCTTGATTTCTGCTCCTGCCGGCCCAATGAAGACCATTGTATTCAACGTTAACGACGACACGTTAACCGCCGATGACCAAATCATTTCAGCTGGTTCATGTACAACAAATGCCCTAGCACCAATGGCTTATTGGTTGAACCAAGAATTTGGCATCGAAGTCGGCACAATGACGGCCATTCACGCCTTCACGAGTTCTCAGATGATTCTTGATGGACCTAAGGGCAAGAAATTCCGTCCTAACCGAACTGCTTCTGCCAACACGATTCCACATTCAACCGGTGCCGCAAAAGCAATCGGCCTCGTTATTCCTGAATTGGAAGGCCATTTGCAAGGCCACGCACAACGAGTTGCCGTAGTTGACGGCTCCGTTTGTGAATTAGTATCTGTTCTCAAGACCAAAGTAACGGCCGATCAAGTTAATGATGCGATCAAGCCACATACGGATAACAATCCCGCATTTGGCTGGAACGATGACGAAATCGTTTCTTCTGATATCATCGGTGACACCCACGGGGCCGTTTACGATCCAACCTTGACGGAAGTTACTTCAAATGGTGATTTCCAAGTGGTAAAGACCGCAACTTGGTTTGATAACGAATACGGCTTTGTTAGCAACATGGTTCGGACTGCCAAGAAGTTCGCTCAAGTTTCAAACTTAAACTAATTAATCCGCCAAAGCAAAAAACCTGCAGACAACTAACTTGCCTTCAGGTTTTTTGTTTTGGTGGATTATCAGTGTTAATAACTAATATTACCGTTTTTCTATGATTTTGCCCTGGTCAAACTGACTGTTAAGACGTTATCTGAAGTGGTATTATAACTTGCTAAAATACCGTTAACCACGTCACTGGCCGGGCCATGAGTTGAAGTGGAACGATGATACGTATTAATCCAAGTTCCAAGAGCGTCTAGCCCAAACTCAAAGCCTTCAAAGACTTGCATGTAAGTGGATGACTGCGGTTCCGGCGTTTGAATAGTGATTTTGGTTACCCGCTGTTTTTGAACAACCATGGTCATCTTGATTTGATCAGTATCGAATAAAACCGGCGTTCCATCTTCGACAGTTGGTGGCAATTTGTACGCTTCTATTCGCATATTTTCATTATATACCCGAGCAACGTATTCATAAGTCCCTAAATCATCGGCACCGAGTTCTTGTGTCATTTGAGATTCCCCCTTAAAAATAACCGTCTCCTGCAATTAGCAACCAACCCATAAATTTTGTTAAAGAGCCTTATGGGCAAAAGCACTAACAGTTGATACTAAGATTATACGGAGTTTTGAAATAATTGTAAGAAATTTTGCTCAGAACTCTAATTGCTCCGCGATAAATAGTCAGATATCTTTATACCGTTTATTGACAATTTTCAAAGCGCCATAAAAAAATCCTACCGACGTTAATTTCGGTAGGAATTTTTTATGATTCATATAAACTAGCCAATTTTTTCTGCACGTCCGGGTGATTTATGAACTCATCGTAAGTCGTGTCGGCTTTATCAATAATACCGTTACCCGACACTTCAATCACGTGGTTAGCAATCGTTTGAATAAATTCATGGTCATGAGACGTAAAAACGAGCGATCCTGGAAATGCCACAAGGCCTTCGTTAAGCGACGTGATCGATTCCAAGTCCAAATGATTAGTTGGGTCATCCAATAGCAACGTATTGCCTTTTTGTAGCATCATCTTGGCAAGCATACACCGCACCTTTTCACCACCAGATAAGACGTTGACTTCTTTATTGACGTCATCGCCAGAAAACAGCATTCGGCCGAGAAAGCCGCGGAGAAAGGCATCGTCATCACTACCCTTAGGCGCATATTGCCGCAGCCAGTCGATGATCCGTAATTGATTATCGTTAAATTCAGTCGAAAAGTCTTTTGGCATCGATGACAATTCAACGGTTTGGCCCCAAGTGATCTCGCCTTCGTCTGGTTTCATGGTACCAGCCAAAATTTGCATCAATGTAGTGGTCGTCAAGTCATTGCGGCTGATCAAAGCGGTCTTATCACCTGGCCGCAAGGTAAACGTCACGTTATCTAAAATTTTGACCCCGTCAATTGCTTTGGACACTTTATCAACTCGCAAAAGGTCATTACCCAATTGGCGTTCCTGTTCAAAATGGATAAACGGATACTTCCGCGAGGATGGCTTGATGTCGTCTAAGGAAATCTTTTCCAATTGCTTCTTTCTTGAAGTAGCTTGTTTAGACTTGGAAGCATTCGCACTAAATCGAGCAACAAATGCTTGAAGTTCCTTGATTTTATCTTCTTTTTTAGCGTTAGCATCCGCCCGCATTTTGGCGGCCAATTGGCTGGATTGCAACCAAAAGTCGTAGTTACCAACGTACATCTTAATTTCGCCAAAATCAACGTCACACATTTCGGTACACGTCTGGTTCAAGAAATGCCGGTCATGAGAGACGATAATCGTGATCTTAGGATAATCAGCTAAAAAGTTTTCCAGCCATTCAATTGTGTAAACATCCAATCCATTTGTCGGCTCATCCAGCAGTAGAATATCTGGTTCGCCAAATAATGCTCTGGCGAGTAACACTTTCACTTTTTGGCCTTCCGTTAATTCACTCATTAACTGTTGGTGAAGGGCTTCTGGAATCTCTAACGACTGCAATAATTGCGACGCATCAGCTTCGGCGTTCCAACCGTCCATCTCCGCAAACTCGGCTTCCAAGTTTGCGGCTCTAATGCCGTCTTCTTCAGAAAAGTCTGCTTTGGCATACAGGGCATCCTTTTCGGCCATCACATCGGCAAGATGCTGGTAGCCCTGAATCACCGTTTGCATCACCGTTTGGTCTTCAAACCCATAGTGATCCTGGCTCAAGCTTGAAATGCGTTCATTCTTATCAACGTGAATTTCACCAGTTGATGGACTCAATTTGCCTTCCAGCAATTTCAGGAAAGTTGATTTTCCAGCGCCATTGGCACCAATCACGCCGTAACAGTTGCCCGGCGTGAACTTCAAATTCACATCATCATATAATTTTTTACCCGAGATCTGTAATCCCATGTTTGAAATTGTAATCATTTAACTACCTCACTGTTCGTTGGGGGAAATGGCTATACAGCTTAGCCGAAACGGGCTTGGATGACCACAGAATGCCTAGCCTACTTGGCAATTGCTAGTCATCCCGGTCTTTTCGCGCCCTCTCAAAAAAGGCCAGGGCTCCTTGGCCCTGGCCAAATGCATCATCAAATAAATATATCATATAAAGCAGGTTCGAACAATACTAGACTTCACCAAGATTATTAAAATACTCAACTTGAATATCGTCATCGCTGATAATCAACTTGGTCACGCTACCGTTCACCGTTGCTTCTCCCAAATCAAGTTCAGGCGCATACCGGTCAACAACGGAACGAATTGTCATCCCGTGGGACACAATCAGAATCTTTTCACCATCATGGGTTACCTGACGAATTTTATCAAATCCCCGACTCAGTCGCTTCCAAAACATATCGTTATTTTCGGCTTGGTTATACAAATCAGCGTGATGAATCAAGTCGCGGGCGCGTTCCAAGCCGAAGTCCTTTAATACTTTGGCCTCAGAAGTTGTCTTAACCTGCTCGCCGACAAACTGCCACATTTGGTTGGCATCATTACCTTCAAAGTAGCCGTGAAATTGTTCGCGTAGTTCAGGATATTGGTAGCTGACAATGTTCATGTTGTGCGGGTTCGCCTTTAAAATAATTCTAGCCGTATCAATTGCCCGGCCAGAATCACTTGAAAATGCAGCCGCAAAATTAATCTTAGAAAGTCTTTTACCGGCATTCTCAGCATCTTGAACGCCTTTTTCGGTTAACGGCGAATCAATCCAGCCTTGAATCTTATTGTACAAATTTAAATACGTTTGTCCGTGTCGCACCATATATGCAGTCACCTTTGCCAAAAGATCATCCCATTTCTTTGAATTTTGCGTTTACAAGTTAAGTATAGCTAATTTGGCAAGATTATTCACTCAAAATAGCTTGAAATTGCTTTTTGCTCATCACTCTAGTTATTAACAGCCCGATCGCCAATTCTGCCAATTATTGGCAGTAATTTGTTATACTTAGGATAACAATCGACGGACATTAAAAGCGAGGTTATGATGAACAATTTACTGAACTTTTCCGCCTGGCAACAAGCACTAGTCGCCACGCTCTTTACTTGGGGCGTCACCGCACTGGGAGCTGCACTGGTCTTTGCCTTTAAAACGATTCGCAACAACGCACTTTCTTTGATGTACGGGTTTGCGGCCGGCGTGATGATTGCCGCTTCTTTTTGGTCGCTGCTGGACCCGGCTATCAACTTAGCCCAAAGCCAAGATCGACTGCCGTGGTTGGTAGTGGCAATCGGCTTTACTGCCGGCGGTTTCTTCTTATACTTAGCCGACAAACTAATCCCCGCCCTTTACCTCAAACACAGTCGCCACGAAGCAGCCTCTCAATCAAGCCTCAAGCGGGTAATTCTCTTAGTCTTTTCGATTACGCTACACAACATCCCAGAAGGCTTGGCGGTCGGCGTTGCGTTTGGGGCCATTAGCGCCACTCAAAATGGCAGTCAAACGGCCGCAATCGTTGCTGCCATCACCGTTGCCCTTGGCATTGGGCTGCAAAACTTCCCGGAAGGCGCTGCCGTTTCAATTCCACTACGCCAAAGTGGTATGAGCAGAACCCGCGCCTTTATGTATGGCCAATCCAGCGGGATCGTTGAACCAATCGCCGGGGTTTTGGGTGCGTTATTAGTTGCCTCAGTCAATACCATTTTGCCGTATGCCTTAGCGTTTGCGGCCGGGGCGATGATTTACGTTGCTGGAAAGGAGCTAATTCCAGAAGCCCACGCTAGAACTAAAGCAGAATCCCACTGGGCCATATTTGGGATTATGGCAGGGTTTACGTTAATGATGGTGTTGGATGTCGCCTTGGGTTGATGTTGACTCTAAGGTTACACAAAATTTGGTCATTTTTTGATATATTAATGATGGCCATAAACTCAAAAAACCATTGGTATCTTCCGCCAATGGTTTTTAACTAATTTATTCTTTTTTACTTTTCTAACGAAAATGCATCATCCAAAAATAACGTCATCCAAGCAATGATCAGCACGACATAACAATTGAGATTGAATGGCACTGTAAATAAAACGATAAACTGGCCGACAATGAGGACTAGCGAAATTAAACTCCCCAACTTAGTTAAATGGCGATTGCTCAGTTTAGCTTGCGGATGCTGAATATAGTATCTTTTTTGAAAGAGAAAATAATAGCCCACCCAGAATCCACCTGCCACGACCAACGATATGATAACCTGCAGCCAAACATTGCTGACGAAAGGAGCCAACATAATCGCAGAAACAACCAACACCAAAGCTGGCATTGTATTCAGAATTCCGAAATGCCATCTAGTTTCCATAAATTGATCTCGCCTTTCTTCGAGGAAATAACTATACATTAATAACATCATAACTAAAAAAGATGAAACTTGTCGATAAATTGTGTGAAGAAATTATGAAATTGAGCGGATTCAGTGCATAAACACCCCTCAAGAAAGCATCAAAGATCGATGCTTTTGGTTAAAGTTACTGCCTATGTATGGATGCCAAAAAATAGCGCAAACCAAATAAAGGACGATCACTAATACTTGCTGTGACCGTCCTTTATTTTATGATTGTGACCCTTTTCAGCATTCAGATAAGCGATCCCAATCGGTTCTACTTTGCTGACAAATCACGCCCATCAAATCCCGTTCGGCTGCCGTAATCTGTCGCAATACGTGACAAGGGTTGCCTGCCGCAATTACGTTGGCTGGAATATCTCGTGTGACGACACTACCGCCGCCAATGATGCTATTTTTGCCAATCGTCACCCCCGGCAAGACAACCACATTGGCCGCAAGCCAAACGTTGTCACCAATCGTAATTGGTTTGGCAATGCAGCCGCCAGTTTGGCGTTCAGTGGGGTCGAATAAGTGGTTGCTGGTATAAAGCCCCACCTTTGGTCCCAGCAGGGCATGCGTGCCAATCGTGATCGGTGCGCCGTCGAGCATGACACAGTCATAATTGGCATAAAAGTGATCACCAATCTGAATATTTCGCCCAAACTCACAGCGAAAATTAGGTTCAATCATCGGGTCAATCCCCACTTTTCCGACTAACTTGGCAAATAAGGTCGCCCGCTTACTGGGATCTACTTCCGCATTCAAGCGCTGCGTCATTGCAGTTGCTTGGGCTCTCAATGTCACCAACTTGGGATCAAGGTCATCGTAAGGCTGACCAGTTGCCATATAGGCAAACTTTTCGTTTAAGTCCATTTCATTCGTCCTTTTAGTGATGCGGGTATTGATGCCCAATCTCATAGACCATCTCAGGCTCTTGGCTGATGCGGGTATTCTTGTTCAAAGCATCCACCCAAGCCATTTCCTCGTCAGTTAAGTCAAAGTCATAGATGTCAGCATTTTGCCTGATCCGATCCGGATGAACCGACTTGGGAATAAATGAATCTCCCCGCTGCAAGTGCCAACGCAAAATGATTTGCGCAGCTGATTTGCCGTGGTGCTTGGCAATTTTTAAAATGGCAGGGTCATCGAAAATCCGGCCACGGCCGAGTGGTGCCCACGCCTGCGTGACAATGTGCTTTTCGCGATCAAAGTTAATCATTGCTTCTTGAGATAAATAGGGGTGGACTTCCAACTGATTCAAAACCGGCATCTCGTTGGCTTTGGTTGCTAAGTATTCCAAGTGAACCATGCCATAATTACTGGTACCGATCGATTTAGTAAGCCCCTGTTCTTTTAATACCTCAAAGGCTTTCCAAGTTTCAAAGAAGTGCTGGTGAATTGGCCAATGAACCAGCAACAGGTCAACGTAATCTAATTGAAGCTTTTTTAGAGATTCTTCAACTGACGCCATGACTTTGTCGTAACCTTGATTTGCTTCGGCAACCTTGGTCGTGACAAAAATGTCATCCCGCGAGACGTTGAGTTCTTTGATTGCCTTGCCAACCGCTGCCTCATTTCCATACATTTGGGCAGTATCAAACAACCGATAACCGGCATCGTAGGCAACCTTTACGGAGTCAATCAACTCCCGTTCTTCGGTCATTTTATAGACGCCAAGCCCCTGATTGGGCATTGTATGGCCATCCGCCAATTTAACGCTTGAATCAATTCTTTGAGTATCCATCAAATTCCTCCAACACTATTTTAATTTCTTAATGATTCTGGCGGGGTTGCCGCCAATCAAGACGTTGTCGCCAAATGATTTGGTGACCACCGCGCCTGCAGCAATTATAACATTATCACCCAAGGTGACGCCGGGAACAATGATCACGCCACCGCCAGTCCACAAGTTATCGCCAATCGTCACCTCGCCGGGATATTCGTAATTGGCAATCCGCTCGTCGACGTCCAGCGGGTGATTGACCGAAAAGATCTGCGTGTTGGGTCCCAGCATGGCATTTTTGCCAATCGTGATTTTACCAACGTCAATAAACGTACAATTATAGTTAGCAAAAAAGTTCTCGCCAACCGATACCGTATACCCATAATCACATTGAAATGGTGATTGAACATCAATCTTCTCACCGGTTTGGTGGAAAATTCTTTTAATCAATTGATGACCACGCTCTGGGTCTTGGCGGGCGATCCGATTAAATTTGTCGATCAATAAGCGATTTTTCTGACGATCAGCTGCTAATTCAGGGTCAGTATTTAAATAACGTTGACCTGTCAGCATTCTTTCTTTTTCAGTAGTCATAATCAAGGCAGCCTCCAGTTGGTTTATGTACGAAACGAGGTTGAGGCAATTGGCTTGCCTCAACCTCGTTTCTATGTCGGATAGATGGTTTATATAAATGGTACGTTTTTGTTTGATGAGTGGTTCTTTTGAGAGGGGGTAGGTTAGCCTCTTCTAGGCTACCTAGCTGAAACGTACTCCGCTAGGCAGAAATCTCCGCATAAGCACCTCACTGGTAATTGAGGTGCTCGTACTAGGCTACCTAGCTGAAACGTGCTCCACAAAGCAGAAGCTTGCACCTAAGTGGTCTTACTCATAAATCCAAACCCGGGATTTCTGAGCAAGACCACTTAGGCTCCAGCTTCTAACCGCTTTGTTCCGCACTCTGCTACTTAATATCCTCAAACTTCAACCCAAACATTTCAGCCAAGTCATGGATTTGAGTTTCACTTGCAGCGAATGTCAATACAGTATGGTGGCCACCACCATTTCTGATCCATTCCGTTGCGCCGTGCTTCAAGCCCATCTTTGGTGTCCACATTTGTTTAGCAACTGGTAGATGTGGCGTTGGCTTTGGTGCCTTGTGGCCGTCTACTGCATAACCGATCATGCGATACTCTGTGCCGAAGTCAGAAATTGTAACGTCCATTGCGTCACCTTCACGGCCAGTAAATACCAGACGAGCAGGATCTGCTTTGCCACCAATATCCAATGGGTGAACTTCAACTCTTGGCTTGTCACTGGCAATCCCAGGGTCAACTTCAAGCATATGTGAACCAAGAATGGCTTCCTTACCCTTTTGTAATTCAAGGGTGTAGTCTTCCATGAAGGCAGTTGACTTGTTGTGAGTCAAGATCTTAATTAAGCGATCCAAAGCAGCCGTCTTCCAGTCACCTTCAGCACCGAAGCCGTATCCTTCGTCCATCAACAATTGAGCTGCTAAGCCTGGCAATTGTTCCAAACCGTAGAGGTCTTCGAAGTTGGTCGTAAATGCAGAGTAGTTACCTTTGTCAAGGAAGTTCTTGATACCAAAGTATTCACGAATTTGGTAACGAACTGAATGTTCATACTTATCCTTGTCATTGTCGCCTTGAACAAATTCATACTTGTCCTGTAATTCTTTGTATTTCTTGTCAATGTCGTCTTCTGAAACGGCGTTAACGGATTCTACCAAGTCACCTAATGCATAGTAATCAACGGTCCAGCCAAATTGGATTTGGGCTTCAACCTTGTCACCTTCAGTAACGGCAACGTTTCTCATGTTGTCACCAAATCGGGCAACTTTGATGTTAAAGCTTTCGTTGTAAGCAACGGCAACGTCTTCCCAATCAGCAATTTCGTCTTGGACTTCAGGATCTCCCCACCAGCCATAAACAATCTTGTTATGTTTTTGAAGACGAGAGTTGATAAAGCCGTATTCACGGTCACCATGGGCACTTTGATTCAAGTTCATGTAATCAAAATCGATGGTGTCATATGGAATGTGGTCTAAGTATTGGGTTGCCAAGTGAAGCAATGGCTTTTGCAATAATTTTGTCCCACGGATCCAGTTCTTTGCAGGTGAGAATGTGTGCATCCAAGTAATCACACCGGCAACTTTATCGTTGTAGTTAACTTCTTTCATTAACTTGGTAATACTGTCAGCAGTTGTTGCCACTAATTTGAAAACAACTGGATAAGGCAATTTGCCTGATGCGTTTAACTTGTCAACAATGTCTTTAGCATCTTTTTCAACGGATTTTAATTGTTCTTCACCGTAAAGATGTTGACTACCAGTAACGAACCAAAATTCATAATCAGGAACTTGTAACATAGTGTGTTCTCTCCTTGTAATGAAGTATTTTTAACGTCTGAATCGATCATCCAGACCGTGATAACAAATGAACAGCAAGCAACGATTGAAAGAATCCTGTTATCGCTTACATGAAGTATTATAAATTATTTGTACGCATAAATCAATCTAATTTTATATTTATTAGTATAAAATTTTCTGGTCCACTTTCTTTCTACACAAAAACGGCCAAACAAATGAGCTGGCCGTTTTTTTGAAATGATTAATTATTATTCGTCGTCGAAGTAGATTCTTTAATCCCAGCGGCTTTATGAAGATCCAATTCAATCTCTTCAAGTGACTTGCCACGGGTTTCGATAAACTTCTTGTGAACAAACCAGATCGCGATCCCACAAATGATGGCGTAGAACAAGAAGGCATTATCAAGTCCCCAAGCACTTAACATCATTGGGAAGGTCAATGAAACGGCCATATCAGCTAACCAGTTGGTTGCAGAACAGAGTGACGTTCCAAGGCCTCTAATGTTTAGTGGGAAGACTTCACCAATCAGAACCCAAGTAATTGGTGCCCAAGTTGAAGCATAAAAGGCAATGTAGACCGTTAAGGCAATCGCACTCACATAAGCAGCAGCTTGTGATCCGTTATCAAATTTCAGGATTGTGTACATCACAATTAATGAAAGACCCATTCCAGATGCACCAAAAATCAACATCTTCTTTCGGTCCACTTTATCCATTAATAGCATTGCCACAACCGTAACAATAACGTTAACGATTCCAATTCCAATGTGAGCCAGCAATGCGGCAATCACACCCCAGCCAACATCGGTAAAGATAGTCGGCGCATAGAAAATCACACTGTTACTACCAATAACTTGTTGGAAGATAGCGGCACCAAGCCCAGTAATCAAAGCAGGCCGAACGGCTTTACCAAACAATTCCTTCCAGCCGCCAACCGGTTGCTCGGCCGTTTCCTGAATTTCGGTCAAGGCAGTATCAACCGCTTTTTGATCGCCCTTGTTGGTATCAAGCAAAACCCCTTTGGCTTCGTCCAATTTACCAATTTTAACCAAGAAACGAGGGCTTTCTGGTAAGAACAATGAGCCAACGTATAGGATTGCGGCAGGCAGTGCAGCGAATCCCAACATCCAACGCCAGCCAGTATACATATGGGCAAAGGTATAATTCAAAATGTAAGCCAACAAAATCCCAATCATAATCATTAACTGGAACATTGTCGCAACGGCCCCATGCATGCTTTTTGGTGCCAACTCATGCAGATACGCCGGGATCAATGCGGACGTAATTCCAACACCAATCCCTAAGATAATTCGTGTGCCAACCAAGATCTCAAAGTTTGGCGCAAATCCTGACGTAATTGCACCAATGAAGAAGATAATCGACGCCCAAATTAATAATTTGCGACGTCCATAAGTATCCAAAAATTTACTGGTTCCTAAAGCACCAAGAACGGCACCAATTAAGACTGAACTTACGACCCAGCCTTGTTCCCAAGGTCCTAGGTTTAATTGCTTTTGGATGAACAAAATTGCCCCAGAAACTGACGCAATATCGTAACCAAACAACAAGCCACCTAGAGCACCAAAGGTATAGATAAAACCATTATTCGTGACTCTCTTCAATTTTAAGCACCCCATTCGACTAATTTACTAAATAAATAAAAATTGCTACCACTAATAAAATTTTTGTGCGCACATTGCAAACGGTTTCTGACATCGCTTACAACCGATAGTATAGAATATTCATACGCATAAATCAATGTTTTTTTATTTATACTGTTAAATCCATTAATCACACATGCCGATACGCTAACTACCGCACAGCTTTTAGAAAACACTAAAAAGACAAATTATTTTATCAACTATACTATATTCAATTGGCTTAACCCTTTAAAAATAGGCTCAGCCATCCAACTGGCTAGCTAATCCGATTGGACAATTTTCTAATTGATACGACGCCATCAACGTTTAGCAGATTTGTCTGGTTGATGAATCTCAATCGCCGCTTACCTAAAAATAACGAGTTCAGCGCTCATCCCAAAAGGATAAAAAATAGGGCTAAACTAAAATTCAAATAAACCTTAGCTTAACCCTATTCAACTTTTATTTCTTTGACACACTTAAGCGTCAAGTAACTGCTCTTTTAACGACATCTCAAATACCTTCATACGGATTACTTAACAATCCCCATGAAATTAGCAAATATTGGCACCACAATATCAACGACAATCGAAATAATAACAACGGCAATCGCTGCCATTGCACCGGCAACTGAACTCAACTGGATTGCTTTGGCTGAACCAACGGTATGACCGGCAGTTCCTAATCCAAGACCTTGGCCAATGGGTTCCGTTAAGTGGAAAATCTTAATCAGCCAGCTAGCCAAGGCATAGATAATAACCGCGTTTAAGATACAAGCCATCGCTGTAACCGCAGGTGTCCCACCAATTGCGCCAGAAATCGGCATTGCAATGGCAGTCGTTGCAGCTTGCGGCAGCATCGAAGCGATCCCGTTCTTGTCCAAACCAATGAATTTTGAAACGTAGTAAATAATGACTAGTGAAATTCCTAAACCAACAATGAGTGAGAGCAAAATTTCTACCCAGAATCGTTTAACAATATCATTTCGCTTATATAGCGGAATGGCAAACGCGATTGTAGCTGGGTTTAAGAACCAGAAGATTAGGTCGCCCCCTGGTTTATATGCATTCGTGTAAAACCACGTTACATTAACTCCAAATGTCTTTGCCAACAGCCAAAGGACAAAGATCCCTAAAACCATCCCAACGAACAGTGGCTGGAATAAGAAGAAGCCCTTTGTTATTTTGAACAACCATTGGCCAAGCAAAAACAAGGCAATTGACAAACAAATCCCAAAAATAGGTGTGCCTAAATAGGTTATAATTGCTGTTTGAGTTCCAGACATCGTCATCACCCCATGTTATTTCTTATCAACTTTTTCATTAACCGTCACGTCACCGTGAAAAATCGTCTTTTTGATCCAAATGAAAGCTGAGGTTGTAAAAGCAGTAACAACCAACAAGACAATCGTTGAAATGATAATTGCAATAATCAAGCGGACCCCTTGAGCCTTCATAATCCCGAGAGATGCAGTTAATTGAATTCCTGAAGGGACAAACAAAAAGGCAATCATACTAATCATAAACGTCGCAAAATTATCAACCCATTCCAATTTAACAATATGAAATGTCAACAGGAGATAAAGAATAATTAAACCAATAACTGGTGTCGGCACAGGAAACGTTGGTGGAAATAACGGCGAAATTAAACTAGAAACGAATAAGACACCAGCAAAAATTCCCATTTGAATTAAAACAGGTGCTCCCTTTGCTTTAGCAGGTGTCGAATTTTGTTTACTTGCCATCGTGAAGACTCCTTCCTTTGTGAACCAGAAGATAATCACATCAACTACTTTACGCCCTTAGTTTAAAGTCGTTTGTTGAAAATAACAATTAAATGCACTTCATATATTGTGAAAGATTTGCCAAAATAAAAGACAACCACCTATCCGGGTTAAACTCGGAATCGTGCTTGTCTTTAACTTGGGAATTATATACATTTTGCGGGTCATTGCCGTCATTTTCATAACTACCAGGTTCCAAATACGACTTATCCCAAACTAAATTGCTTTCGTTGAATCCCGGATAATTAGCTGTGAATCTAATATTTTATGATGACCATCGCTTTTATCCAGCATGGCTAATAATAGGTTAGCTGCCGTTTCCCCCATATGCCGCTTAGGATGGGTCATCGTCGTGATGCTGGGGTCAACGAACTTAGAAATTTCATAATCATCGAATCCAGCTACTGAAATGTCGTCTGGTACCGACACGCCTTCCTTACTGAGCATCCCAATGACTTCGATGGCCAGCTGATCGTTATAACAAACAATTGCCGTTGGGCGGGTTCCCGGCTGTACGCCGACTCGATTCTTAACCTTCTCTAATACGCCTCGAATTTCGTCACTAGAACGATACATCATAATATCGCCAGAAGATGACACATTGGGGTGGGTTTGATACGACTTAATGAAGCCGTTCATCCGATTAACTCCCTGCAAATCATCAACTTGAAAAATCCCCAGCACCCGCTCATGACCACTATCTAATAAATGGTCGACCAGCGTTTTTTCGGCCGCTGTATCGTCAATCTCAACATATGGAAATTCCAGTTGTGGATAATGGGCGTTAATGAACACTGCTGGCTTACCTGAATTAACAATCATTTGATAAACATCTAGATTGGGGTTTTCTAACGTACTTCGGGTCGGTTCAATGATAAAGCCGACAACGTCATTATCGAGCATGTTCAATAAATTATGCCGTTCGTTATCGTACTCATCGTGGGTGTTGCCAATTAAGACCGACAAGCCTTCTTCTGAAATCACCTGGTCAATGCCGCTAATAATGTTGGGGAAGATATAATCGGCAATGTGGGTGGTAATGACGCCAACGCTTTGATTGGTGCGCTCTGAACGCACTTTGTGATTGATCCAATCGTTGACGTACATACCACCACCCTGAACCCGGTAAATATAGCCTTCGTGCTCTAAATCGCCAACCGCCCGCCGAATGGTATACCGGCTGACGGAATACATTGCCATCAACTCAGATTCAGTTGGAATCTTCTCATCGATTTTGTATTTTCCGTTAACGATATTATTTTTGATACTCTTTTTAACCATGACATACTTAATTTCCATGAGTGACTCCCCCACCTATTGAATTTTTCCCGGCCACAACTTGTTTGTTCATTGAAGTGTCCCCGCCAGATACATCAGACCACCGGTTACAATAATTGCTGCCAGTGTCCACCAGCCGAAATGGTGATTTGGCTTCGTCTGGTCCTTTCTAGCAAACTCGTACATCCAAGAAAAGATAAATACAATAATTAATAAATCAGTAATTCCTGATAAAACGTGTAAAAACGTTTGCATAACCCTACTCCCTCTTTTTCTCAACCGACTGCTCTCTCACAAAGGTATCATATTTACCAATGAGTTGATATAAATTATACGGATAAATATGTTTTTCTCTATTGCATCACCATACAAAAAAATATTATAATACAGATAAAAGCGGTTACACAACCGTAATTTATAATTTAAGGAGAAAGCGATCGATTATGCAAACTAAAAAAGAGGTATTTGATCAATATAATGGCCAAGAGATTGAAAAGTTCACGGTTACCAACAGCCATGACGTCTCGATTTCTGCTATTAGTTTAGGCGCTACTTGGAAAGCCTTTAATATTCCTGGAAAAGACGGTAAGCCAGAAAACGTCCTTTTGAGTATGCCAAGTAGTGAAGAATATATGAAGAACCAATATTTCTGCCAAGCAATTGGCCGGACTGCTGGTCGAATCACGAAGGGCACTTTTTCAATTAATGGCCAAGAATACCACGTTGATGCCAATGAAGGAACGACAACGCTGCACGGCGGCCCTCACGGCTTCAATACCCAAGTTTGGGACGGCGCTTTTGATGGCGACAAAATTGTCTTCAAAAAGCACATCAACTCGGCAGACGATTCATTTCCCGGCAACATTGACGTTCAGATTACGTTTGCGTTAAACGATGATAATGAAGTCACCATCACTTACACGGCCAAGAGTGATGCCGATACGTTGTTTAACCCAACTCAACATGCCTACTTCAACTTAAGTGACAGCCAAAACGTTTATGGCCAATCATTACAAATCAATGCTGATCAATATCTTGAATTGAACGCCGATAAGACGCCAACTGGCAAAATGGTCCCAGTTGACGACACGGCTTATGACTTCCGGGATGCCCATAACATTAAGCTAGGCATTGATGACATGAAGGCCGAAGTTGGTCATACCTACGATGAGGTTTACGTCATCAATGACCATCAAGCAGATGAGCCTATCGCAACACTGAGTGATCCCGAATCTGGCCGTAGCGTTGCCATTAAGTCCGACCGTAACGCATTAGTTGTCTTCACCCCTGATGATTTAAACGGTGTCAAATTTGACCGTGGTGCAGGTGTGACTCACATGGGAATCGCGCTGGAAGCTCAAAACTTACCAGACACGCCTAACCATGAAGGCTTCGGCAGCGTTCTTTTGCCAAAGGGAGAAGAAAAGACTTATTCAATTAGTTACAAGGCAACATTCTAAATTCTTTCATTATTTGAAACAACTTGTTACAAAAGATGGGGCGATAAAATCGCCTCATTTTTTATGGTGTGAATTCCGACTTGGTCATTCGATTCACCAATTGGCCAATGAACAAATAAGTGATAATTCATTTGAAATTAATGCCTATTTTGACATATACCAATTTGGGCTATTTCTGCTTGTCAACCATTTTAACCCATTGTTTAGATTTCCTAAAGCAAAATTTTAATACTATTTCAAGCCGCAATTAATTCGTCATTGGATCACAAATTTCCTGTAACTTCGCTGAAAACTTTAGCGGTTATGATAACACCTACAAAATGAAAAATGAGGTGTTCTTTTGAAATTTAATAAAGTGATTTTGAGTTTAGCATTTGCAGGTGCCATTCTCGGCGGTGCCGCCACAACCGCTAATGCAGACACGGTTGCCAGTTATCAGCAACCCCAAGCTGGTCAAACGACGACTGTCAATAACCGTACGTATCAAAGTAACGCCACCAATAATCAGGCCGTTACTACAACTAGCCAAAACAGTCGTTCGACGACCAATTCGAGTGCCGTTGTTAACTTAGCCAAACAACTAGCTTCTCAAAGTATTCCTTATGTTTGGGGTGGTGAATCCTTAAAAGGAATGGATTGCTCTGGCTTAACCGACTATGTATACCAAAAGGCCGCTGGCATTAGTTTGGGCCACTATACCGTTACCCAAGAAAGCCACGTCACAAAGGAAGCCGTTTCTGCTGCTCAACCGGGAGATCTTTTGTTCTGGGGCAGCCAAGGCGCAACGTATCACGTTGCCATTTATATTGGTAACAACCAGTACGTTGCTGCTCCACAACCGGGTCAAAATGTTCAAATTCAAACAATTAACAGCGCCTTTATACCAAGTTTTGCGGGGCATGTGAACGGGTAATTTAAATCCGAAGATACCAAGGAAAAGACAATTGGCGTCCCGTCTTAGTGCATCACCAAGGTGACGAACATGATTGACTTCTCAAGCTTAGAACCAAATTTTCTTGCAAGTCGAAGCAATCCAAACGGTTTATAATCAATAATGGTGATAAGTTGGCCTCAAGCCCCCCTATTAGATCGATACCGACTGTGTTGTTGCCGTTTGATAAGGAGTGAGGCCTTTACGGGATAGACAACCTTCAAAAATTAGACAGAAAAATGCCTGAACCTTCTTGGAAATCTACAAAAACAATTATTAAATGATCTTAATCATTAAGACGTATGAATCATCCTCATCGGTGATTCATACGTCTTTTTAGTTATATTTTATTCACTGATTAATCACAATTCCAATGATGACAATCAAAATCGTGATAACCAAAAATAACCAGCCAACCCAATAAGCAACTAATTGATATCGCTTAACCGTCGCCTTATCCAAGTTTCGATATTCCTTGCCGGTTAACGATGTGGTTGCTAGCAGCGTGTAGTCCCGCTTGATTAACAGTTGGTAAGTCGCCCACGCGAACAGTATCGTCATTGCCAGCAAACCAAGGTTTATTGAAAAGAATAAAATCACCACGCAAAGTATTGTACTGACTAAAAAAGCCACTCGTCGAAAAGCCAATGGCCCACCTCCGCTCTTATTTGATCCTATTATAACAGTGAACTGATTGGGTAAGAATAAGCGCTTCTCACAAGTTGAATTAATTCGTTACCCCGGACGCGTTCCAGGCCAAAGCTATCTTGGAACATGACACCGATTTTATCTTTAATCACCTTTGTTCGAGGCGTTTGCCCAAACAGTTTAATCATGCCATCACTAGGCTCAGTGAGACCGCGCATTAAGTTAATTAACGTACTTTTGCCAGCACCGTTCTTGCCAATCAGCCCAATAATCTCGCCAGGGGCAACTTCAAAATCGATATGTGATAAAACGGTTCTGTTAGCAAAGCATTTGGATACATCAGTTACCTGAATCATTTTAGTCATCGTGCTCATCTCCTATTTCTTAATTGCTACTTTAGTTTATAAGAAACTTGAAGATGGTTTTAGAAGCAGTTGTCAGGAGATGATGTGACAGTTGTCACTCTCTAAAACAGATCATCCTACTTTTTAGTCGACAGCGCGTACAATCCAAAAGGGTTTGCACTTATTGCATCCAAAAAACGCCTTCCTAAGTAAACAAGCTTTAATTATTTGCTTGTCTACTTAGGAAGGCGTATGCCCCATGCCTTTGACGTGACTCTTAGCTTTAATTTTCAATGATGATTCATTCCAAGTGGAAACCTAAGCATCAGCAGTTTTCTCTTTTTGGTTTGCAAACTTTTCCACTCGCGACATAAAATTCGCAAACAATGCATCTTGCAACTTATCTGTCCGAAACATTGCTTCAGGATGCCAC
Source organism: Lentilactobacillus fungorum (assembly GCF_016860605.1). GTDB lineage: Bacteria > Bacillota > Bacilli > Lactobacillales > Lactobacillaceae > Lentilactobacillus > Lentilactobacillus fungorum. The sequence goes on along the minus strand of NZ_BNJR01000010.1, from coordinate 96,463 downwards.
TGAACCCCAATGATCAGGTCGTCGTCTTTACTTTCAACGCCTTCAATCACGCCATCTTTTGCCAATGCCGAAATGTTTAGTTGGGCAGAAATTGCCTTGACTGCCTCGTGATGATGGCTATTAACCAAAGTCGAGTCATCGTAGCCGATAATTTTTGCCAAATAAGAATCTGGGGTAGTCGAAACGGTGTGCGTGCCTTGTGGCATCGGCGCTTTTTGATAATGTTGGAAGGTCAGGTGATCCCGTTGACTATATAGATCTTGGTAAAGGGTCCCGCCAAGCGCAACGTTTAACACCTGCACACCGCGGCAGATGCCAAAAATCGGTTTGCGCTTAGCAACTGCTAATTTAACTAAGGCGATTTCACTGGCATCCAAAAAAGCATCGGTATCGCCGAGATTTTGGACGGGTTCTTCACCATAGAACTTCGGCGCAATATCCGGCCCGCCCGGCAGCAGCAAACCATCAACTAAATCAATATACTGCTCCATGATTTCTGGATTGCGAGTTGGAATGAGAACCGGTACTCCGCCGTGTTTGACAACGCCAGCGACCTCATCATCATTGACAACGTTTCTCGCAAGATTATTAATGATACGCGTCTCTGCTGGAAATCCGATTACATACTGTTTATCCAAAATATACCAACTCCTTGAGTTATAAGCCATCAATGACCTCATCATTTAGGCTCAAAATAATTGCCTTCAGCAATTTAACGGTAAATGGGAGCTATTTATTTTTTTCAATTCTTTTTTGAAGCGTTTTGGATGACAACCTTGTAGGTCATAATCGATCCCAGTCAATATCAGTGACACCAGTATTATCTCGTGACCGTTCACGAGCCTTTGAAAGTTCACCCGTATCCTCCAAATAAAGCGTTTCAGCGGTCGATTCCCAATCTTTTTTGGCTATAATAACTGCTGCTTCATTCTCATTCCCGTTAACTGGGGTGATGCTAATTAGTTCCTTTTGCTTATTAACTTCTTCTAATATCTTGTAGAGATTCTTTCTAGCATTAGTTGGGATATAATTTCCCACGTTTATCACCCAGAGTTATTTTAACGTGCCGTCATCACGTACTCAACTACCACGACTCAATACTTAGCTGAATTTCGTAATCAGCATCACAAACAGAAGTTTTCTCTCTTTGCTTCACACTGTAAAGATTTATCCCAAATCCTGTAAAAGTTTTGTAAATCATCTCCCAATCAGTGCACTTTATGCCATCATAGTCCTATAAAATCCCAAAGATTAGGAGCAAACTCACATGTTAGACATTATCAAAGCAATTATTTTAGGAATTGTTGAAGGCATTACCGAATTTTTACCGATTAGTTCAACCGGTCATTTGATTTTAGTTAACGAATTTATCAAAATGAGTGAAACTACTCAATTCACTGACATGTTCAATGTTGTGATTCAACTAGGCGCCATTATGGCCGTGGTGGTACTATACTTCCATAAGCTTAACCCCTTGTCATCAAAGAAAACTTCCGTTGAGCGTTATGACACGTGGATTCTCTGGCTCAAAGTCATCGTCGCCGTCTTGCCGTCAGTGGTGATCGGCCTGTTATTTAACGACTGGATGGATGCTCACTTGATGAATTGGGAAGTGGTTTCGGCCATGTTACTGCTATACGGCATCCTATTTATCGTAATCGAAAACCGTAACGCAAACCGGCAACCTCAGTTTTCTGATTTAAACCGTTTGTCTTATCGAACCGCCTTTATCATTGGCCTGTTTCAGCTGCTCTCCTTGGTTCCAGGAACTTCTCGCTCAGGAGCCACCATTCTGGGTGGTATCTTGATTGGCACCTCCCGATATGTTGCCACTGAGTTCTCATTTTTCTTGGCGATCCCTACCATGTTTGGTGCTTCACTTCTAAAGGTTTATAAGTACTTCGATCATGGTAGCACCTTTACGACGATGCAAACGACGGTCTTGCTAGTTGGTATGCTGGTGTCGTTTATGGTTGCCTACATGGCAATTAGATTTCTCTTAAACTACATTCAACACAACAACTTTAAGGTTTTCGGTTGGTACCGAATTGTTCTCAGTGTTGTGGTGATCGGCTACTTTGGACTGCGAACGCTTATTTAGTGCGCGGCTACTCAAGTCCATGATATAACGCAGGCGCTCATGAGCATCGATTTTTAAGTCGAAGATCATGAGCGCCTGCTTTTTTATGGGTCCCAAACCTGATCCTTAGGGAACTAATATAGCTTAACCTGATTATTTTATTCATCCAATAATTCTGACGTTAACCTTTCAGGAGTCAATATCATTACCCTAATTCCAAATAAATTAAGGTAATCTAAAGTTGACCAAAACAGGTTCATGGCTTCATCGTCCGCAATTGCAAGTTTGCGTTGAAAAACTGCGGGTACGCCAAGTAACAAGCGATCGTACTGCCAATACTGGTGGCCGCCATCAGCATAAACGTTACCATGATTTGGTACATAATCGCCTTGGTGGGATCCACGCCAGCAAAAATCAGCCCGGACATCATCCCCGGAAGACTGACCAGCCCCACCGTTTTGGCCGAATCAATTGTCGGACTCATCCCCGTTCGAATCGCCTCTCGGACCACATCAATAGCGGTTTGGTAGCGAGTTGCACCTAACGCGAGCTTTTCTAACAATCCTTGACGCTTATCATGAAATTGTCCGTTCAAGCTGCGGTAGGCCAGGCCAATTGCAACCATCGCATTACTGGCAATCATACCAGAAATTGGCACGATCTGGCTGGGAATAAAGGCAATGGCGTTTGCTAAAAGCAGCAGTCCAATGGTAACCCCCGTGGCCACCGTAATTGCAAGTAAACTAATTATAAAGGCATAGGGAATTCCGCGGGCCCGTCCACGGGCATTCCAAGCGGCGTTAAAGACAATAATGGCTACCATCAACAGCGTCAGCCAAACATGATTGACTCGAATAATGTACGTTAAAACGTAACCCACCACGGTCAATTGGATAACTGCCCGAATGACACCAACGATCAGGTCTTTTTCAAGACCAATTTTTTCTTTGAGACTGATAAAAAATGCTACGGCAACTAACGCCAGCGCAAAAATCAGCGCACTTGGGGTAACAATGAGTTGATTCATGCCGTCACCTCCATTCTACCAGCGGTAATGGTAATCAATCGATCAGCCGCTGCTAATTCAGATTCGTCATGAGTGACGGTGATAATCGTGACGCCCTGCTTGGTAAAGTTAGCCATAACTTGGTGGACAGTATCCTTTGTCGCCGCATCTAGCCCCGTGGTGATCTCGTCCAATAATAATACTTTGGGCGTAAAAATCAGATTACGAATAAGCGCGACCCGCTGTCGTTCACCGCCAGAAAGCTCTGTAATGGGCTTTGTCAGCATATCCGCCGGTAGATTCACTTCTGCTAACGCTGCTATCATGCGATCACGATCAACTTTTTCGTGCCGAATCTGGAACGGGAAAGCCAGATTGTCAGCCACGGTATCCCCAAACAGGCTGGGTTGCTGGTAACAATACGACACCAAGCGACGATAGGTGGTCTTTTCGTAATCCTGCTGTGATTTGCCGGCAAATATAATCTGGCCCGCCGTTGGTGTGAGTAAAGTAGCTAACAGCAGCAGTAACGTGCTCTTACCTGAACCAGAAGGACCCGTGATGGTCACAAACTCTCCAGGGGCCACTTTAAAAGAAATATGAGCCAACAACGTGCGCTGTGGAACGGTTAAACCAACGTCTTGTAAGTCAAAAATTGCTTCTGCCATTTGAATACCCCCCTCTTAGTTTATAAAACGATTGTAGAGGATACCGCTTACAAAGTCACTGATAATGATTATTAATTTGTAATTATTATTAACCTAATGCCCCCGAAACATCTCGCACCATCGCTAACTCCTCATTAGCTGGAATTAGTAAAATTCTTGTCGAAGAGTCCTTAGTGCCAAGATCCCCAGGCTGTTGTTGATCATTTAATTCAGCGTCCAATTTGATGCCAAAAATGCCAAGTTGCTTGCAAACTTCTTCTCTGACCCACTTATCGTGTTCACCGATACCGCCAGAAAAGACAATGGCGTCAACACCGCCAAGCTCTGTAATGTAACTGGCAGCATACTTTACGGTTCGGTTAACAAAGATATCTAATGCCAATTGGGCTCGCGGTTCCTTGGAACTTTCCAAATCCCGCATATCAGAGGAAACCCCTGAAACCCCCAGCAAGCCGGAGCGGTGATTAAACATCTCAATAACTTCATCAGCCTCGGCACCCATTTTCTTCATGAAAAATGGCACCAACGCCGGATCCACATTGCCAGCTCGGGTTCCCATCACCAAACCGTTCATTGGTGTAAACCCCATCGACGTGTCGTAACACTTCCCGGCGATTTCAGCAGCAACCGAAGCCCCGGAACCCAAATGAAGGGTCACTAATTTTGCAGCCGGTTTTTTAAGCATTTGAGCCGCTTCACCACTGATGTAACCATGGTTAATCCCATGCTCACCATACCGCCGAATCGTAAATTTCTCAGTCAATTCATATGGAATGCCATAAATAGCGTTGACCTCTGGCACGTCTTTGAAAAACGCACTGTCAAAGACCGCGTATTGGTCAACTTCCGGTAAAATTCGTTGGATAATCTTAATATATTCGGCTTCAACCGGATTGTGAATTGGGGCGATTTCGCCTAAGTCAACGATTTTTTGCAGGACCTCGTCGTCAACTTTAGCAACCTTATCAAAAATATTGCTGCCAGCAACGACCCGATTCCCCACCGCATCGATATCGCGGAGATGATCAATAACGCCCAGATCCTTTAAGCCATTAAGCATAATCGCTGCTGACCGTTCATAATCAACTTTATCTTCAGTTGCTTTATATGTTTGACCCTGACCATACTTGATCTTCACAATGGATCCCGGCATATTTAACCGTTCAATCTCGCCGTCAGCGAGAACCGTCTCCTTGGGCATATCAAATAGTTTAAATTTAAGCGATGAACTTCCTGCATTGACGATTAAAACTTTGGACATTCTAGACCCTCCAATAATTGAATCCGATTTTGATATTATAAATGAAAGCGCAACCACAGTAAAAGTATACTATACAAACAACGTCACATGCGATATTAAACTCAATAATTTTGCTTATAGGTTCATCATACTATATATTTTTGCTACTTGAGGAGAGGCGCATGTGGTAGATCCTTTTTAAAGCAAGTTTTATTGATACAAATTAATTAACTGGTACGATATTCAAGCTAATAAAAAAGTTCTGGCAAATTAAAAGACATTTTTCTGCCAGAAACTTTTTATAATTGCTAACTTAATTAAATCCTTATAAATAAGGGTTATCCATCTTATTCTTTCCCCGGTGCCACATCATCCGTATTATAAGGCGACGGATTCAATTCAAAATCATCATCCGCAGGCACTTTTGACTCATTAACTGCGTGATTGGCCTTATGCAAGGTTACAGTCCCCCATGCCGGTACCGTGACGTTCTGCCAACCAGTTCCGTGGCCGTTAATAGTTACTGCGGCCGTTAATGGCTCACCCGTTGGATTGTATAAATGAGCTGAAATTGAGCCATCTGGCGCTTCAAACGCAACCGATCCCAGACCGCCACTAAAACCATCCGGTGTATAATTTGACGATCCAATGACTTTTGAGCCGACTGGGACATCTTGACCGAAGTTTCGCAGCATAAAGTATTCTAGATTGCGTTGGACCTTTCCGGTTCGGTGATCAATGGTAACCACGCCTTCTCGCCCAGTTGAATCAGCCGCGTTTGGCAATCCCCGTTCATCTAACGCCAAATTCCACAAGGTGATCATATTCAAGCCATTTCGAACCAACCAATTGCCAATGATCCCAGGCATAATATGAGAGGCGTTCTCAACGCTCTCTTCCATCATGCAGCGGCGTTCAGTCATCACCATCTGCCAATTAGGAAAGGCTCGATTAGCATTGAACAGATTATCGTAAGGCCCACTGTAAGTGTGGACAGCCAAACCATCAAATGCCGCCGCTTCTGCTGGGGTCACATTATCGGTAATTGGCTCATTCAAAGCACTAAAGCTATCGTCCAAGAAATAAATCTTTGTTGCCGGGAAGGTTCGATTCAAAGCTGGCCGTAGATACTGATAACCAAATTGCGCAATTTCCTTAGGGGTCCAAATCATCGCTGGCCAATGGGCGGCATTGGACGGTTCATTTTGAATCGTTACCCCATAAATTGGAATTCCCAGTTTTTGATAAGCTTCGATATATTTTACGAAATAGCGTGCATATACAGCATCAAAGGTAAAGCCTTTCCCATAGCCGTTACCGGTGTATTGGCCAAAGCGCAATCGACCACCATAAGTCAAATGACCGGTATCTTTCATCCAAGCTGGCGCTGACCATGGAGAAGCGATAATTTTAACGGCTGGATTAATCTTCAAAATGGCTTGTAACACCGGCACAATGTATTTCAAATCTTTTGTCGCATCGGCTGCCCCAGGGGTACCTTCTCCAATCGAGAACTTTTCCAACTTAAAATCATGTTCGCCAAATGGTACGTCGTCATAGGTATAGTATTTTTGACTCGAAAAATCACACGAACCAAGTGGTACCCGGACACTTGAAAAGCCACCTTGCTTAGGGTCAAACAATTCATGAAGCAATGAATTTCGTTGATCCTCATCCATTACCCCCCAAATTAATGATGCCGCTGAATCGGTAATCGCAGCTCCTTGACCCAGCCAGTCTTGATGATGCTCTGAAGGATCAATGACGATCTTGGCCGCATCCGTTTGGGCTTCACCATATTCGGGTGTTTGAATGTGATCACGCCGTTGTTTCAAGTCGCCCGACGTTGCTGTCCAAAATTCCGTTGAAAACCGGTCTTCAGTTTCATTACTTACCATTTGTTTTAGTCTCCTTTTACTTTTAAAACGGTTTCAATTCATTTGTAACAAAATCCCAAACCAAAATAGTCGACAACTAGCTTGTTCATTCGACATCTGTTCAGCTTAGGATTTTGAATTCATTAATTTGACTGGTCATCATCAGTAAATTCACGCTGATAATCAGCAATGCTTTGGTACTCTTTAGACAAATCACGACTTAGCCTGAGGTAAATCGGGATCAATCGGCGATAGCGGGCAAAGACTTTTTCATTTGGTTGGTAAGTCGTTTCCTTACCCATGTATTTCTTAATATCTTCTAAATTATCTTCCATCCCTAACGCCATTTTCGCCAAAAACATCGCAGCCAAGCTACCACTTTCATAAGACTCCGGAATCACGATATCATTTTCAAAAATATCAGCCATCATCTGGGTCCAAAGCGTCGAGCGGGCAAACCCACCAGCCGCTAAAATAGCCTTAGGTTCACCAGTAACTTCTTTTAACGCCAAAGTCACCGAATAAAGATTGTACATAATGCCTTCCAAAACGGCTCGAATCATATGAGCTCGGGTATGCTTACGATTGAGGCCAAAGAATGACCCCCGTGCGTTGGCGTCCCATAATGGCGCCCGCTCACCGCCGAGATAGGGGTGGAAAATCAACCCGTCAGAGCCGGCCGGAACCGTCGCCGCAATCTGGCTGAGCATGTCATAAGAATCCATATGAAGCAATTTGGCAGCTTCTTGCTCACCGCCAAATAATGAATCATGCGCCCAGTTAAAGACGATCCCACCATTATTAATTGGTCCGCCGATCAGGTATTTTCCTTTCATAATTGGGTAGCAGTATAGTCGTGCTTTTGGATCAACCCTTGGCTTGTCAACAAACGTGCGCACCGCCGCCGAAGTACCAATGTTAATAGCAAGAACCCCTGTTTGAATAGCACCGACACCAATTGTCGACAAAGCACCGTCAGTGGCCCCCATAACAAAGTAGACGTCCTTATCTAGGCCAATGACTTTAGCATATTCTGATTTGATGCCTTGGAACTTATCGGTTGTGTCAACTAATTCGGGTAACTGTTCGCGTTTGACCCCAACTTCACTTAAAGCATCGTCATCCCACTTAGCAGTTTTCATATTCAGCAAGCCAGTCGCGGCAGCCATTGAAACCTCTTCCTTGAGCACACCGGTATACTTCCAAATAATATATTCCTTGATACCAACCCAGTAAGCAGTCTGCTTAAAAATGGCTGGCTGCTCATTCTTAAAGTAAAGCAGCTTATAAAACGGCCCCATGGGATGAATGGGCAAACCCGTTCGTTGATACATCTCAAAGCCACGGCCATTTTCTTTATATTCTGCGGCATACTTGCCGGATCGGTTATCCGCCCATGTCAACGACCGCGTCAACGGCTTAAAGTTCTTGTCTAGCGCAATTAAGCTATGCTGCTGAGCAGACCAAGAAATGGCAATCACCTTGCCGTCCTTAGCTTTAGCCGTTACTTCTTGCAAGGCTGAAACGGTTGCATTGAAAATTTCATCCGGATCTTCTTCGGCCATATCCGGCGTCTCTTGATACAGCGGATAACCTTTGTTTGCTTTTGCGTAAATGTGACCATCGGTATCATACAGCAACGCCTTGGTGCTGGTAGTACCTACGTCAATTCCAATAATATAATCCATTTTTATATCTCCATTTTAATGTGACAGCGATATTAGAATACCGGTCAGATATATCAGTTTATCGGCGTGCTTTACCGACTCGACCATTTGGTGTAATTGCGATCCCTTCAAGCCCGATGAGGATTTGGCTTTTTAATGAATGATAACATGCATCATTGATTCAATCGATTTTACTAGTCAGCCAAAGAATGGGTTAACTCACGACCTGGTCGCTTACCAGCCACAATGGCTCTAACGTCACTTACACATTTTTCACCCATACCGTGCAAACATTCATACGTGTAGGCAGAAGTATGTGGGGTAACCAAAATACGGTCGTTCTTCAAAAATGGGTGATCAGCCTTAACGGGTTCAACTTCCATGGCGTCAGCTGCGTACCCAGATAACTGACCTGACTTAATGGCATCACTAATCGCATCTTCTTCGACTAACGCGCCTCGGGCATTATTACAAATGTAAGCGCCCTTCTTCAAGTTCTTGATTGTCTTGGCATTAATCATGTGCAAGCTTGTATCGTTTAATGAAGCGTTCAATGAAATATAATCACACCGCTTCAATAAGGTCTCCAAATCAACGCGCTCAACGTTGTTATTGGTAAACCATTCGGAATCAACTGCTGGATCAGGATCATTAACCAATACAGGCCCACCAAAAACACTGAACAATTCAGCGACTCGACTGCCGATGTTGCCACAGCCAATAACCCCAAAGGTCTTGCCGCTAAATTCATTCCCCATAAATTGGGCCCGATCTTCGTAGCGACCAGCGCGTTCACGTTCAGATGATGGCACCACTTGGCGAACCAATGCCATTAAATTAGCCAATTCATTTTCGGCAACGGAATTTCGTTCAACCTTTTGTGGAACGATCGCCACTTGGGTGCCATGAGCTTTGGCAGCTTCCAGGTCAACGTTGTTAAAGCCAATGCCATGGCGAGAAATTAACAATAACTCATCCTTGTTATCAAAGAATTCCTTGTTAAAGAACGGCGTAACGCTGGCAATAATCACGTTAAAGCCCTGAAGCTTCTCTGCTAGTGATTTGCCATCAATATCCGTTGGCAGCATAAAGCGCTTAACCTTGCCGATCTTTTCTAATTCCTGCCAATGTTCGGTAAAGACCTGACCAAAACTATTTGAGTTAACTACCGCGATGTTGTATTCCATCTCAAAATCTCCTTTAAAAGATTAATAAATTATATTTATGCTTACACTGATATACTAGTTCTTTCATGAAGACTTGTCAAAGCCTTTTTTACGAGATTGGTAACGGATTCATCTGTTTTTTTAATAATCAGCTTGACCAAACTAACGGTCCCTGGTGATATACCAGATTCGTAAGCTATTTATTAAATACTTGTATATCTGTTATTAAAAAGTTAAAGGTTACACTTACAAAGTCACTACGAAACATCAGTCATCGTTCATTTAGCAAAATATTGGTATATTCCTATTTAAGCGACTATTCACTTCAAATTTATCCATCTAATCAAACTGACGTTATTAAGCGCTTCTGATATATCAAATAACCAAGTAGTATGATCATTTATTTATTTTTGGGTTGTAAGCGTTATCTGAAAATGTTATCATGCTAATTGTCTGATGTATCAGTTTTGAAAGGAGTGGATCAAAACTGGCCGTTTTTTTGCTTAAGCCATCATTGATCATTGGGACAATTATGCACTTGATATTATTCAAATATAATTAATTTAGGATGTGACTAGCTTGGATAAAACACAAAAAACAATTCTGGTAGCTGCTAACCCATTTGGTATTAAAGATAAAATTGGGTATATGTTTGGCGATATCGGAAATAACTTTTCATTTAACGTTGTTAATTCGTTCTTGATGATTTTCTACACGAACGTTTTAGGCCTTACTGGCGCTCAAGTTGGCGTGCTGTTTATTATTGCTCGTTTCGTTGACGCGTTTGCAGATATCACCGTTGGCCGCCTAGTTGATAATAGTAAGCTTCATAAGATTGGTCGGTTTAAGCCGTGGATTAATCGCATGAAGTACCCCTTACTCATTGCGCTGGTTCTATTATTTGTTCCAATTGTAAAAGATTGGGCCCTTGGTGCTCGATTGGCGTATGTCTTTATCACTTACCTAGCCTGGGGAATCTTTTATTCATCCGTTAACATCCCTTATGGCTCAATGGCCTCCGCTATCAGCAGCAGCCCTAACGACAAGACCTCATTGTCAACTTTTCGGGCAATGGGCTCTGCGCTAGGAAGTGCGATCACCAGTTACATTATCCCGATGTTTATGTATGTCGGCGCTTCCCAAAAGATTTCTGGTAACCGATTCTTCTGGGTTGTCGTTGCTTGTGCCATTCTCGGTTACATTTGCTACGAATTGACAACTCACCTGACAACTGAACGAGTTCGAACCGAAAAAAGTGAAAAAGTGCCAATGGGTCGGCTTGTCAAAGGGATGTTGGAAAATAAAGCTTTGATTATCTTAGTCCTCGTTGACTTAATCTTGGTAGTGAACCAAAACCTCTCTGGAACCCTAATTTCTTACCTATTCAATGACTACTTCCAAAACAAAACCGCTATGTCACTGGCACTGATTGTGAACTTTGCAACCGTTCTATTACTGGCACCTTTCAGTAATTGGATGACCCAGCGATTTGGTCGAAAGGAAAGTACCGTAACCGCATTGATTTTTGGCGCAATCATGTACGCCATTCTCATGGTTGTTCACACTCATAGTGCAAGTTTCTATCTAATCATGCTATTCCTAGGCTCCCTTGGTGCTGGCGTGTTTAACTTAATGGTATGGGCCTTCATTACTGACGTGATTGATAACCACGAAGTTTTAACTGGCGTCCGGGAAGATGGAATCGTCTATGGTGTAAATTCCTTTGCCCGAAAAGTTGCCCAGGCCATTGCTGGCGGCTTTGGTGGCTTCATGTTAACCTTCATTGGCTATGTCTCATCAACTAGTGGTGGCGTTCGCCAAACGACCCAAGTCATCGATCGAATTTATATGTTAGCAACCGGTGTTCCAACCGCTTGTCTAGCACTGGCTGCCCTAGTCCTAATTTTCCTTTACCCATTGAATAAAAAACGAGTAATGGCTAACGCAGCTAAACTTGAAAAGATTCATACGGAGAATACTGAAGCAGAAGAAAAATAGGTTTACGTCAAATCAGACGGCTGTAATCGAAATATTAGCTATCCGCCTTCTCAAGGAGCCAAGCCCAATTAACGCTTGGTTACTTGAGAAGGCGTTTTTAGTTTGACCAGAATCTATATAGCTGCGATGAAGCTTACGTGGATATCCTGATTCAATCTGGATGCTTTGAATAAAGGCGCTGATCGATTTGTTTTAATCGCAATCAGAATTCCTTAATGGCACTACTTAATGAGTTATCACCCCACTCAATGTTATTCGTTAAACCATGATCCTATAATGTATCTTATGTCGTTACACTTTCATCGTTTATGAAATGGGGGATGACCCTTGACATAATTCAAAACATACTGAAACCAAAAGATGGCAAAAAAAAGTGCCCGGCGGCTGACCGAACACTTTTGTTACTTTAGCTTTTAGTAGTTGCCTTGGATAACCAGTTTCTTATTACCAGTGACATACTGGCCGTTATTCAAAACATAACGAGTCGTTAAATGATACTTAACAATCTTCTTCACCGTTATGCGAGCACCCTTCCTGAAGTGCTTGGCCTTCTTAGTCAGATTGACGTTTTGGTAGGCATTGACGCCTTTCTTGGCAATCACTGTCAATTTCTTATTCTTTGGCATGGTTGAGTAATATACGCGAACCACGAACTTCTGGTTTGCGGTAATGTACCCAATTTTGCCAACGGTCTTATCGCCATGGTTGACATCGCAAACTTTATAGCGCAAAGCGCCGTTAGTGGAACGTTTGTAATCTAACACCACGAACATTGGTCGGTTAATCCGTTTTGCTTTTGGATATTTAGCCATGCGTTGGTTCTTCTTGAAGTTGGCGTTTTTGTACATGTAAACGCTCTTGATTGCGTATACTGCAGCGCCCTTTTTGGCAGCGTAGCTTGGTGCAGTTATGGTTGGTGTGGCTGGCTTTTCGGTAATTGGGGAAGTAGCGGTATTGTTAGTGGCTGAAGGAGTGGTTGACGCATTCGAAGTTATTGGTGTAACAACCAGTGTCCCACCACCATTATTTGAAGGTGTCGAGTTAGCAGTATAATGAACCGTAACTGACTTGTCAGCAGGTGAAGTTGTCTGACCAGTAACTTTATCAAATGTTACTGCATTATGATCAGCAGTATATCCCGTGACATTTGGTGTTGGAATTGTCACTGGTAAATTAGTAGTTGACCAATTTGAAGTATCACCAGTTACCTTGTCCTTCGTTGCCGACCAGTTAACATCAATTGAATGTGCAGCCGGTGTCAAACTACCAGCACCTTCGTAATTAATGATTGCGTGAGTAGTTGCCTTTGTAGATTCTGTTTGGTGCTTCAAGTTAATTGTCAGCGTCTTACCTGATGCAATCGTATAATCAATGGTGCTTGACTGACCACCAGCTAATTCATAATTTGCTGGAATTTTCTTTGCCGCATTAACATCGTATGTCCCAGTGGCACCGTCATTCCCTGAAACCGTGTCGGTTGCAACGACCTTGTTACTATCATCATTATCGACATAATTTACGGTCATCGAATTGGTTGTATTTGCCTTAGTGAATGTAATATAAACTAAACTGTAGTCACCATTTTCGTATGTTATTTTAAACGGAACAGTGGTTCCAGATTGTAACTTGTCAAATCCGCTAACTGCATAATCACTTCCATTATTATCGCTTGCAACACTAAGACCATATTTACCATCAACAGTAATTGGTAAACTTATCTCACTAGCGTTATAAGCAGCTATCCCATATTTAAAACTTGCATCGTTAGTGGGTAATGTTACCTGAATAGGCTTGTCTACCGTCCCGTTCTTAACGTCATCATTATCTGACGGCCCAAATCCTTTGGGAAACCAGTTAGGTCCTGGATTTAAATTAATCAAATTATCATAATAACCGCCCGATGAATATGAATAATTAAAGGTAGTATTAAACGGTACTTCCTTTCCAGGAGTCGGTGCCTTTAGGGCAAAATACAACGTTTGCGATCCAGTAAACATTGAACCTTGACCGGCAGTTCCCTTAGGCGTAATTGTGACTTTCGCTAAATCATTTGAATCCGTCATCTGATCAAAGCCCAGAATAGTCGGCGTTTGGCTTGTGCCATTATACGCTACTCTCAAACCGGTTTTATCAACTGGTGTCCCATCGCGTTTAACTTCTTGGACTTTAAAATCAAAATAGTTGCACTCAATCGCTAGTTTATCAAAGTCATAATGATTAGGATCAACTGCTTTCATGCTCTGCGGATGAGCACCCAGCTTAAAGCCCGTCACTTTAAATGATCTAGTATCCCCGTTCCCATCTTGGATCGTGTCACCAACTCTGGCATCCGAAGGTACATAATTTCCATCTTTATCTGTTTGGAGACTAACGGTATGAGGATCACTAGTTCCGACGATGTAAGGATTAGCCAATGTTGCTTTATCTGCACTAAATGGACTGTTTTGTGCACTAGGATTCCAGTCTTGAGGACTTACTGTAAAACCTTGAAGATACGAATAGTTTGGCAAAGACGTTGACGTTTTGCCTTCACCCGCGGGCAATAATCCCCAGGTCATATCAGCCAGGTTATTGTCCGCTGTATCGGCCCGACCTGTTGCTGAGCCTTGGTACAATCCTGCAAAGCCTACCAAAATGGCGACGGTCATCATTGCTAACCACACGACTAATTTTTTAATATTGTGCTTATCACCTTTACTTATTCTCACAATTAATCCCTCCAAAATATGATTTTTCCTATACGTTGATTACCCCTCTGAATTAACCAGCAGCAAATCTCATGATAATTACAGTTCATAACAGAATTAATATGCCGCAATTGTATTCGCTACCATTCCGGTATAATGACTGATTGTAGTAATTTCATAATATTGTCATAGTAGCCAGGCGAGTACATCCTTGCCATTCTCGAAACTATTTGATTACTGTTACGTATCGTGAATTTGCCGTCACATATTCTCCAGCAATCTGATACCGTTTAGCGCCAAAATTAGTTGTCGAATACGGGTGCGAATAAGCCCACTTTTTGACAGTTAAAATGGTCCCCTTTTTAATCAACTTGGTTCGCTTACCAAGGTTGACATTGTTATACCGATACAATGACTTCTTAGTCTTGATTTGCTTAGGTTGTTTATATTTACCTGAAATAACTAACTTACGATTACCAGTGACATAATGACCATTACTCAAAACATAACGAGTCGTTAAATGATGGTTAACAAAGCCCTTCACTTTTAGCCGGGTACCTTGTTTATAATTTCTGACTTTGCCAGTCAAGTCCTTATTTTTATATTCATTGACCCCACGTGGACTAATTACCGTCAAGGTTTTGTAAGTACTCCGGTAGTATACTGGTCGGACATAGTTCCAGTTAGCGGTAATCATCCCCCGTTTGCCATAAGTCTTACTGTGATGATTGATATCCCTGACGACGTAACGCAAACGGCCCTGCTGTGAACGGGCATAGTCGGTCACAACAAACATTGGCCGATTAATTCGTGGCTTTTTGGCATAAGTAGCAATCCGATCTGTCTTCTTAAAAGTATTGTTTTTATACATATAAATTTTCTTCAAGGCATAAACGACTTCACCTTTCTTGGCAACCACCCCATCACTAGTTGTTGGTGTAGCTGGTGATTGGCTAGTGGTTGGTGCCAACTGATTATTAGTTGGTTGAACTGGGCTAGCGGTTGTCGTACCTGATAAGCCCCCACCCGTTGCTGAAGAATTCTTGTGATAATACAAGAAGATCGTCTTTTGAGTTGAACCATCTTCGTTGAGGGTTCCAAGCTTAAATGAAGTTGGATTAGCGCTATCGGGCGTATAACCTGAAATTGATTGACTAGGAATTGCTTTTGTTTCGCCAAACTGACCATTTATCGTGTCAGAGTGCCCAATTACCTGATGGCTATCAGCATCTTCATGGATCACATTAACATTAATCTGTTTTGCAGCATCTTTCTTAAAGTAGTACTTAATCGTCTGCAAGACATCAGTATATGGAATTGTTGACGTACTGTCTGTCCCACCAAACGGCAACGTTGCGTGATTATAATCATATCCAGCGGGTGCTTCCACTCTGTCCAGGCGATAACCTTGGTCTTTCAAAGTTTGAATTTCAGTGGGATCAATAACTGCAGTATCTTTTAAGGAACCACTTAAAGTCTGCGTATCAGCAATCTTATTATTAGTATCTTCATCAAGATACTCGACATTTACAACCCCTTGAGCTGAAAAGGTTAACGAATCAATTTTTACGTTGACATTAGCTTGCGACGACTGTGCCCCAGATGAAATTGCTAAGCTCATATTCGGATTCTTATCAGAAATTTGACCAGAAAAATCGCGGGTGGCCGTATAGCTTTGAGAACCATCAGCCTTATCCGTTGTAAACGTATAAGTCATGACTTTGTTCTTGATGCTGATGTTAAAATGAACCCATTTATCCTTGCCGAAGTTGTCATAGCTTAACCCTTGTGGATTGTTATTATCCGAAAGTAAATGTTTAACCCAATCAGAATTCGGTAAGATGTCCGTAGCATTATGGGCAGTAAGATCTGGGCGCTCAATATTTTGGAAAAAGGAAACATAGGGATTAGCAGGCGTACCTGGATCCTTTTCGCTTCTTCCAGCCTCGTCGGTTGCATAATCTGCAGTATCTAAAGTAACTCCAAATGCGTTAGGAATGCCGCCGACACCCATTCCTGCCCCAGGGTTCCCAATTTGGGTTGGGTCTCCAGGACGAAACGCAAACAGTACCCCGTCACTATATGTAGTACCATCAAACCCTGGTGTAATCTCAATATCCCCTTGCATCGAAAAGTTTTTAGACATATCAATTACACCATTCAATAATGACATCCCCGCTTGAGCAGTCCAATTTGGCGAATCGTCTTGAACCATATTAATAATGCCTGTATTTGGATCATATTTGGCCGTGTTATTATTTCCTGAAGGTTCAGTAAAATAGTCATCAAAATTATCTTTCGTAACATTTATTAACGTACCATCATCAGCGGCAGCAAAAGCAACTGATTGATCCCCCAACTGATTGATCCCCCACAAATGAAGGATTTCCCGTTACCGTACTCAATACTGCTGGTGCAATTAGTAACACAGCACTAATGCCTAACGAAACCGTAATTTTCTTGACAATTGCGCCACTGCTCATCTGATCCCTATAACGTTGAGAATTCAGCAACCTAGAATGATGATTCAACATTTATAATCCCCTCCAATAACTATGTTTACCCTATCAATTTGTAACTAAAATACCCTCACATAAATCAAGGCTACGTTAATCCTCTAATGTAACCGGTTTAAGTATTCCAATATAATTATAACATTAGGCGCTCATTTGGAATCAACAATTATTTTAAACCCGCCAATCTTCTAATTCAAAACCAATTAACATATTGAATCCCACCTCTTTTTTCCATACATGAACGGTAAGGGTTGTATTAGTCATTTTCTGATTGAGTTTTTTCTTATCTTGCAATAATAAGAAGACTATTTTATGACGTTCCTTTTATTGTTTTAAGGAATCAACAATGCCTAAAGGCCAATGAACTAGCGAGAATTCCCACGGTCAGAAAAATTTTTTAAAATTAATCCATACAAATAGTTGAAAGCGCTAACAGATCATGGTATTCTCTTTTTGACTGATGTATCAGTTAGGAGGAGATAACTCATGAGCTAATTCAATTTATCCGACCGCGCACTTATTTATTTTGATTGATTGTTGCAGAAATTATTTTAATTATTCATTTATTTTATTCTGAGGAAGTGACAATTTTGGATAAGACTCAAAAAACTGTCTTCGTTGCCAGTCATCCATTTAACATTAAAGACAAGCTGGGGTACATGTTTGGAGATATCGGGAATAATTTTTCATTTAACGTGGTTAATTCATTCTTGATGATTTTCTACACCAACGTGCTTGGTTTAACCGGCGCCCAGGTTGGAACATTATTTATCATCGCCCGGTTCGTAGATGCGTTTGCTGATATAACAGTTGGCCGTCTGGTCGATAATAGTAAGCTTCACAAGAGCGGCCGGTTCAAGCCATGGATGGTTCGAATGAAGTACCCACTGTTAATTTCATTAGTTCTTCTTTTTGTTCCAATCGTTAAGGATTGGGAATTGCCAATGCGACTCACCTATGTCTTCATTACCTACTTGGCCTGGGGGATTTTCTACTCATCCGTTAACATCCCCTATGGTTCGATGGCTTCGGCAATTAGTAGTGATCCTAACGATAAGACGTCGCTGTCAACATTCCGGGCAATGGGGTCTGCTTTGGGAAGCGCGATCACCAGTTATATCATCCCTATGTTTATGTACATTGGCGCTTCTCAAAAGATTTCAGGCAACCGATTTTTCTGGGTCGTCGTTGCTTGTGCCATTTTAGGCTATATTTGCTATGAATTGACAACACACCTCACGACTGAACGGGTGCGAACCGAAAAAAGTGAGAAAGTCCCAATGGGCCGTTTGGTAAAAGGGATGCTGGAAAACCGCGCGCTATTAATTTTGGTTCTAGCCGACTTGATTTTAGTTATCTTCCAGAACTTATCCGGAACGCTTATTTCATATCTATTTAACGATTACTTCCAAAACAAAGCGGCCATGTCGCTTGCCCTAATCGTTAATTTTGCAACCGTTCTTTTACTGGCACCATTTAGTAATTGGATGACCCGACGATTTGGACGGAAGGAAGCTTCCGTAACGGCACTGGTATTTGGTGCTCTTATGTATGGCATTTTATTAGTTACCCATACCCATAGCGTTGAATTTTATCTAATCATGTTAGTCTTAGGGTCTCTGGGGGCTGGCGTTTTCAACTTGATGATTTGGGCTTTCATCACGGACGTTATTGATAATCATGAAGTAATTACTGGCGTTCGTGAAGATGGCATTGTTTACGGGGTAAACTCCTTTGCTCGTAAGGTTGCTCAAGCCATTGCCGGCGGCTTCGGTGGGTTTATGCTCACCTTTATCGGTTACGTCTCCTCTACTAGCGGTGGGGTTCAGCAAACGACCGCCGTTGTTAACCGGATCTATGAATTAGCAACTGGCGTACCAACGGTTTGTTTGACATTGGACGCAATCATCTTGTTCTTCTTCTATCCACTAAGTAAGAAGAAAGTGCTTGAAAATGCTGCTACACTTCGACGAATCCACATGGAAAACACTGAAGAAGAAAAAACAGATAATTCAGATTCTTCAAGCAAGTAACCTGACCACTTCAATTTATTGTCCAAATAAAAACCAACTTTCAAAAATCGAAAGTTGGTTTTTTTGACTGCGATGTTGATAACAAAAATCGTTAAATTCAATCTATTACTGTAATGCGATATTAATTTGGTAGCTCTTACTGTCTTTGGCATCGAGATGTTGATTATCTTCCTTGGACTTTAATTCCACTAAATCACCATAAACATCAGGAAGGCCATTAAACGGTTCAATGCAAAGGAATGGTGCGTTGGCGCCCTCTTTAGTCCAAAGCGTCACGTGGTCAAAGTCAGCCACGTCAACCGTTACGGCGTGCTTAGTTGCCCTTGAGTATAATTTAACCGTTTTAATCCCGGTATTTTTGATAATTAAAAGCCCCTTGGCAAACATCTCATGATCTAATTCAACAATCCCGTTACTGTAATTCGGCAGCTTCTCAAGCTTACCGGAACGATAAGGATTGGGTTTCTTAACAATCTCGTAGGTGTCCAAAGACGCTTGAGCCGGTTCTAGGTCGACTTGATAGTCGTCAAAAGCGCCTTCGTTGGCAATTGGTACATTAAAGGCAGGGTGATAGCCGAGTGAATATGATAAGTCGCCATCACTGTCATTTTTAACAGTAAATGATACGTTTAAGCCTTTATCGGTCAGTGTAAACGTCACTGTAAGCTCAAAATCAAATGGATAATTATTTTTTGTTGCCTCGCTTGAATGTAATGACAACGTCACTGCGTCGGCCTGCTTAGCCGTTACTTCAAAATCATAATCAGCTGCAAACCCATGTTGGGGCATCTCGTACTTCTTGCCATCGATCAGATACGCATCGTCATTTGATCGGCCAATCGCTGGAAATAAAATTGGCGCATGTTTTGGCCACAAATCATTATTCCAAATATAGTCAAAATTACCAGCCTTGTTAATCAAATGGGTCAATTGACTACCGTGCTCATCGATTGCCGCTTGAAACTGACTATTTTCAATTATTTGCATCATTAGCACCTCTATAATTTAAGTGAGCGGAGCAAAGCGCTTAGAAAGCGGAGCCTAAGTTAACTTGGCCGGAAATCCCGGGCTTGGATTTTTGGACAAGTTGACTTAGGTGCAGCTTTCTGCTTTGCGCAGCTGTCCTAATAACAGTGAGCGGAGTCAGGCGGTTAGAAATCTCCGTATAAGGCTCCTCGGCCAGGAATTCCCGGGCTTGGAATTTCTGTCCGAGGTGCTTATACGGAGATTTCTGCCTGACGCAGCTGTCTAGAAAACAGTGAGCGGAGCAAAGCGCTTAGAAACTGGAGCATAAGGCATCTTGGCCAGAAATCCCGGGCTTGGATTTTTGAGCAAGTTGCCTTAGGTGCAGCTCCCTGCTTCGCGCAGCTGTCCTAATAACAGTGAGCGGAGCCAGGCGCTTAGAAAGCGGAGCGTAAGTCTCCTCTAACAGAAATTCCCGGGCTTGGAATTTTTGTTAGAGGTGCTTACGTGTAGCTTTCTGCCTGGCGCAGCTGTTCTAGTCCTTATCAAAGAATTTAAATTGGTTGTAAGCATTGTTGTAAGAAATGTCCTCAACAATTTGGCCAAGATAATCTTCATCTTCCGGTGCCTGACCGCGTTCAACCCATTCACCAATCACATTGCAAAGTACCCGACGGAAGTATTCATGACGTGGATATGATAGGAAGCTCCGTGAATCCGTTAGCATCCCCACAAAGTTCGGCAGCAAACTTTGTTCGGCCATGATCGTCAACTGTCGTTTCATCCCATCAAAAGTATCATTAAACCACCATGCAGCGCCTAATTGTAGCTTTTGAACGCCGTCTTGTTGGAAGTCACCCATCCCAGTCGCTAATTCCATCCAATCGTTTGGATTCAGTGAATAAAGAATGGTTCGTGGAATTTCGTTTTCCGTTTGCATATCAATCAACAGTTTCATGAATTCTTGGGCAATATCAGGCTGAGTCCCCATTGAATCAAAGCCGCCATCTGCACCAAACTTTTCAAACATTGGTTTATTGGCATTTCGGGTTACATTCATATGGAACTGCATTGTCCAATTAAATTCCTTGTTCAATCTCATCAGGTTCTCAATCAGCATCGTTTGATATTTATCGATATCTGAAGTGGATAATGGCTTATTATTGCGAGCCCGATCAATAATGTCATCAAGTTCGTCATCACTGGCTTTTTCAAATCTAAAGAAGTTCAAACCATGATCGGAAAGTTTACCACCAATGCTGGCAAAGAATTCAAACCGTTGCCTCAAAGCAGCCATTAGATGCTTAAAGGAGTCAATCTTAACGCCAGAAACGCCAGCTAATTGATCCAAGTAATCTCCAAAAGTTGTATCAGTTAAATGAAGCGCCTTATCTGGTCGCATCGCCGGTAATACTTTAAAGCCGTTATCAGCTTCTTCTTTCTTCAATAATTGATGATATTTCAAGTCAGAAGCTGGGTCATCGGTCGTGCAAACTGCTTTAACATTCATCCGCTTAATCAAATTTCTTGGCTTAAAGTCATCGGTTGCCAACATTTCGTTAGCTTGTTTCCAAATGGCTGGTGCAGATTGCTTATTGAAGACATCGTTAATGCCAAAGAAACGTTTCAATTCCAGATGGGTCCATTCATACAAAGGGTTACCTAATGATTTTTCAATCGTGCCAGCCCAAGCGATAAACTTGTCGTAATCATCACCGTCGCCGGTAATCAGGTCTTCGGGAACCCCGTTAGCCCGCATCAAACGCCACTTGTAATGGTCGCCGACATTGCCATCATTGACCCAAATTCGGGTAATATTGTCATAATTGCGATTATCATAAATTTCCTTTGGATCCAAGTGACAGTGATAGTCAATAATTGGCATCTTTTGCGCATGATCATGAAACAACTTCTTGGCCATTGGCGTTGTTAATAAGAAATCATCGTTTAATAAAGTCATAATTTGTTATCTCCTCTTCGATGTAATCAGTTTAGACGGTTTGAGCATATTTGGACAAAGTATCTTCCAAAGTCTTGCGAACTGCACCTGTCCCACTAATTTGTTGAGCAAAGTAATTTTCAACGGTTTCGCCTAAGCCAATCGCATATAAATCATGACCAAAGATTGACTTGTTTGACAAGATATCTTTTAAGTGGGCATGAACGTCAGTTGGTTTGCCCAATTGAATGTCACTTACCTTTGGCTGCAATTCTGATAACAGTGGATCTGGACTAGGATCAAATGATTTGCCTTGATCATCGACAGCCATCAAATAACGGCACCAAGTTGCCAATACAAGCGGAATGAAGTGAAGATCTTTTGGATCACGCTTTGGATCATCAAGATAGTGTTGAATCGTCACGCCATATCGAACTGATAACTTTTGAGATGTATCAGTAGCAATTCGTTGCGGCATATCTGGAATGTATGGGTTTGGCAGTCGTTTATTCACAAGTTGATCAATAAACGTCTTCGGGTTGATAACCTTTGGATCCTTAACAACTGGCAAGCCTTCTACGTAGCCGATCTGCTTGATTAAGTTGAGCATATCATTGTCGCTGACTTCTTTGGCAATTGAATTAAAACCAAGTAAACTACCATTAACCGCTAAGGCTGTATGCAGTGGGTTCAAGCAGGTTGTAACTTTCATTTCGTCAGCATCATTCACCGTATCACGATCCGTTAAGATCACGCCAGCTTTATCCAAGGCTGGTCGGCCGTTTGGAAAGTCATCTTCCACAACCAAATAATGAACCTCTTCAGTATTCGTAAAGGCCGCAATGTTTGTGTGTCCTGGGGTATGATAAATTGTGTAATCGTCAAAGCCATCTTCTTTGAGCTTTTCAGAAACAGCTTCAGAAGGGTTAGGAGTAATCCGATCAATCATCGAAAGCGGGAAACTAACGGCCTTGTCATCCTTTAGATAGTCAATGAATTCAGATGGGACTAACCCATTTTCTGCCCAGCCTTCAGCAATTGTCAGGACACTTTTTTCAAGTTTCTCACCATTTTGTGAGAAATTATCTGTGCTTAACAAAGCCATCGGATATTTGCCCGCTTTAAACCGAGCAAACATCAAAGCAGTCAATGACGCCATATTATTCTTTGGTGCTTTAGGACCATTCTTAATGTCATCTTGGATTATTGGCAGCAAGTTGCCTTGACTATCCCACAAGTTATAGCCCTTTTCAGTAATGGAAAAAGTTGCCAATTGCAAAGCGGGATTTTCAAAAATTTTGAACAGTTTTTGCCAGCCATCAGGATTGCTTTGATCAAAATATAGCGCGTCGGCAACTGAAGCAAATAATTCCTTTTCAAAATTACCGTCTTCATGAGTAATCACGCGCAGGATTCGGTTATTAAACTTCCGATAGACGTCTTCAACGACCCCCTTATCATGGGTTTCAGCAACGACAATTCCTGAATCAAGATCACCTGATTCGAGCAATTGATTGGCAATGGCTGCATGGAAAGCCCGAAATAAATTACCACCACCAAAGTGAACCCAACGAGTGGCGCCGGTCTTAGTTTTAATATCATAGTCAGGAACCTTAATGCCTGCATCTGTAAATTCTTGTTGATTGGTTAAATAATCATCCGTAATCTTTACCATTAATTGATCCTCCTAATGTATAAGTGAGCGAAGCAAAGCGGTTAGAAACTGGCGCATAAGTCTCCTTGGTCAAGAATTCCCGGGCTTGGAATTTTTGACCAAGGTGCTTATGCGGAAGTTTCTGTTTTGCGTAGCTGTCCTAAAACAAGTGAGCGAAGCAAAGCGGTTAGAAAGCGGAGTGTAAGGCTCCTCTGGGGGAAATTCCCGGGCTTGGAATTTTTCCCAGAGGTGCTTACACGGAGCTTTCTGCTTTGCGCAGCTGTCCTAAAACAAGTGAGCGGAGCCAGGTTTCTGCCTGGCGCAGCTGTCCTAATAAAGTGAACAAAGCGGCTAAAAAACGGAACTAATACACCAGTGTTCTGAATCCGCTTCCACGTTCATTATATTCTGATATATCAGATTGTCAATAGCGGCATTTTTCAACCATTTTTGGGGTGTTGATATGCTATAATATGTCTTGTGTTATAAAGGAGATTAGTACGATGGACAATATGCGAAGCGATGCTTACAACGAAATCAAATACAAGATTATTCATTTCGATTACGTACCTGGACAAAAAATATCTGAAAAGACCATTTCTAAAGAACTCGGCCTTGGCAGAACCCCCGTTAGAGAAGCGATTATCCGAATTGAACGTGAAGGTCTAATTGAGGTTATTCCGCAAAGTGGCACCTATATTACTAGAATTGATATGGCAGATGCCAAGGACGCTCGATTTGTTCGAGAATGCATTGAACCTAAGATTATGGTCAATGCCGCCGCCAATATTTCTAACGACTCACTGGCAATTCTCGAAAAAAACCTTGAACAACAAGACAAAACTGCCAGTGAAATTAACCCAGACAGCTTTTTTGACCTTGATCAGGATTTTCACCACGAATTTTATAAAGTTGTTAATAAGGATACCGTCTGGGAATGGCTGCAGATTAACAACACCCAATTGAACCGTTTCCGACGGCTTCGGCTCAAAGAAATGGACTTGAATTGGAGTACCATTTACACCCAACACCAAAATATCTTTGACGCTGTGGTTGAAAAAAGGATTGACGACCTTGAATACTTAGTAAATGAACATCTGCATTTAATGTTGTTGGAAAAGGGACAAGTTCTAGAAGCCTACCCAGATTATTTTCGCAACTACGATGAACTAAATGATGCAGTATCAGATTCCGAAGCTAAATAATTAACTGCGGCGTTATTTAATGGGCTGAAAGCAACTTAAACCACTTTCAGCCTATTTTTCGACCCTATTAGAAAGGCTACCCCATGAATAAACAGGACCTCACAATTGGTAATCCGTTGACTAAGCTAATTCTATTCTCGCTTCCCTTAGTTGGCGGCTCACTATTTCAACAACTTTACAATTTTATCGATACCCTCATTGTGGGGCGCTTAATTGGTGTTGACGCGGTCGCTGCAGTCGGCGCTTACTACCCGCTAAGTTTCTTAATCATCGGGTTTATTCAGGGCAGCTCGATTGGCTTTAGTATCCCCCTCTCCCAAAGTGTTGGGGCCCACGATGATTTGGCAACCAAACAATTCTTCACTAACGGTGTTTGGCTAAGTGTCATTTACGCTATTGTTTTAACGCCGCTGATGATTGGGATGACCTTACCTTTATTAAGGGTACTTAACACGCCCGCAAATATCATGTCAATGGCCCTAACCTTTACGACCATTTCTTTTATTGGGATTCCCGCCAATCTTCTTTACAATTATTCCGCCGCGGCATTGCGTGCATTCGGCGATGCAATTCATCCGCTGCACTTTTTAATTGCCTCCTTAATGCTTAACATTGTCCTCGACCTCATTTTCATCCTGCAATTTCAGATGGGCATCGCCGGGGCTGCCTGGGCAACCGTGATTAGTGAATTCATCGGTGGTCTATTAAATATTGGCCTGTTCTTCATTGGCCGCTCAAAATTATCGCTCCAAAAAATAAACTGGCGCTTTTCTCTGCCCCATATTCGCAAGATGAGTTTGATTGGGATTCCGATGGGCTTTGAGTATTGTATCTCGGCAATCGGGGCCATCATCATGCAAGATGCGATTAACCGCTTAGGATCAAGCACTGTCGCCGCCCAATCGGCTGCCGATAAAATTCGCCAATTGTTCACGTTGCCAATGGAAAGCGTTGGTGCGGCCATGGCAACTTACCAGGCCCAAAACTTCGGCGCCAAGAATCGCCAACGAATCAAGCAGGGAATTACCAATGGTGTTCTCATCCAAGTCATTTACTCACTGGTTTCATTTATAATCGTGAATTTAGCTAAAACGCCACTCGTCACCATGGTCATCGGCACTGGTTCGCCTGCGACAACCAAAAGCGCGGTTGAATACCTCACGATTATTTCCTTTTTCTTTCCAATCCATGGATTATTGATGATTTTTCGCAATACCCTGCAAGGCTGGGGTCATAGCGGCTATGCCATCATCTCCGGTTTCGGCGAATTATTAGGCCGCTCCATTGGCAGTTTCATCGCCATAGGTTCAGCTGGATTCATCGCGATTTGCTATTCAAATCCGCTTGCTTGGGGAATTTCACTGATTTATTGTGTCTTTACGGTATGGCAATTATTTTGGCATGATGGATTGATTGGGAACCAAAATAACCATTAATTCCAATTCAAAATTAATATAAAAAAATCCACCAATACTAAAAAGGCAACTAACCGCTTCAAAAAAGCGTCCAGTTGCCATTTTCTTAATACTTGGTTTAATTATACCTAAAGTGAAATTAAATCCTTCACTGAGAAATTCAAGTTAACTTGATAATCAGCAGTCGTTGGTCGTTCAAATTTCACCATCACCCGACGGTTCTCACCATTAAAGAACCAACCTTGGCTTGCATGAACAAACTTGTCGTAATTTAAAAACTGTTCAATTTCTTGATCACCAATTGAAACTTGGGCTGGTGCGGTTTTTGGACACAATACTTCCAAGTTGAATCGTTTCACTTTAGATGGATACTGGCCAGCACCATGCACTGCGATGACAACCCCGTCATCAGAACTTGATACTTGATACCTGGTGGTTAGATACTGGCCATTTTGGTACTCATTGGTCTTGCCATCATCCTCATAAAGCGTAAACGTACTGGTGGTTGATGGCTCTACCAGTAGATTAAGGCTTTCAATGGTTTCGTTATGAATATTGGTTAATCCGGGCGCCGTTGGAATAATGCCACCACTGCGCAAAAACATTGGAATACTGTGAAGGTCAACGGGCACGTTTAAGGTTTGGCCGCCTTCATAATAATGGCCATCCTTTAAATCGACCCATTTAGCCCCTTTTGGTAGATAAACCGGCTTAATGGTTTGGCCTTTATCCAACACGTTAGCGACCAAAAGTGAGGGCCCCAGCATAAATTCAAAGCTTTCCTCAAGCACATTGGGATCATCTTGGAATTCATAGACCAGTGGCCGCATAATTGGCGAGCCCTTCGTGGATGCTTCAAATAGCAATGAGTAAAAATATGGGACCAATCGATAACGTAATCGGATGGCGTCGCGAATGTATGACGTGTACTTTGGATACATCCAAGGCTCGGTGACCGTATTATCGTCATTGGAAGAATGAATCGTAAACCTTGGTTGGAAGATCCCATTTTGAACCCAGCGAACAAATAATTCCGGCTCGGGTGCTGGTCCATCAAAGCCCCCAATATCACAGCCTTGGTTGGCAACGCCGGACAAGCCCATTCCTAACACGGTCGGCACGTTGTACTTCACGTTGGTCCAACTCGTCCGGTTATCGCCGGCCCACGTCTGAGCATACCGTTGAATCCCGGCAAACCCAGCCCGATTAGTAATATAAGGTCGTACATTGGGGTTATAATCATGAATAGCCTTTCGAGCGGACTTGGCCATCATCGTCGACATAATTGGCTTTAAGCCTTCGATTGGTTTGTGCAAGCCGTCAGCATCCGCTTGGGCCTTACCATTATTGATCTCATATTCATTATTATCGTTCCAAATTGACGTAATGCCCTTTGATAATAGTGACTTGGTCATAAATTTATTCCAAGTATTGCGGCCATCTTCGCTGGTAAAATCGATAAAGTGCGCGTCACCGCCCCAATACTGGTCAACCTCATTTCCCGTTTTATCTGGCGTCTTCACAAAGGCGTTACCGGCTTCAAAGTCTTTCATCAATGGATGGGTTAATAACATCCCCGGCTTAATATTGGGGGCTAACAAGACACCTCGTTGTTTGAGTGCCTGAATAAACCTTTCTGGATCGGGAAACCGTTTCTTATTCCAATTGAAAACATAGCGTTTTTGATCGCTACCAGACGTGTAGCCGGACGATAAAAAGAAGCCATCACAAGGAATTCCATTTTTCTTACAAGTGTCCACAAAGTCGATAATTGCTTGATCAGCATTACTATCAAGTTCCGTGTAATACATCGTCGATCCCATATAACCAAGCGACGCTAAGGGTGCCATGGCAGTTTTGCCGGTCAAATCGGTGTAATGTTCAACGACATCCTTAACCGTTGGCCCACCAATAAAGAATAAATCAATATCACCGCCATCACACTCAAAATAACTGAACCGTTTCCAGTAATTACTGTGCTCACTATCCAAATCAAAAACGGAATCATACGAATTATTATAAAACATTCCAAACGCCGTCTTTTGACTTGCATCCAAGTTAATATAGAATGGAATCATTTTGTACAACGGGTCTGATTTAGCAGCGTTCCACCCCAGTGAATCCGTATTGTGCATTCGCATCCGCCGTTTAAATTTGTTTAACTCACCAGACTTTTCACCAAAGCCGTAGAAGAAGTTGTGATCGCCCATCTTCGCGTAATGATAGGAACGTCCTAAATCATCCTGCATGAATGATCGCTTTGGCAAATCTTCGTGAAGCACGGCACCATTTTTATCAGTCACCTTAAATTCAAATGGTTCTTTGATAATGTGCAGGTCGTATCTTGGCCCGGGGACCAGATACTCATCGTCAGTCATTTCAACTGTCGGCTTGATTGGCGACACGCGTACCCGTTCATCCTTAAACAGGCCATCCAACTGATCAGCCCAAGCTGTTTTGACCAGTGCGTAAGATTCCTCCGCTGCAAATTCATCGGCGAAAGTGCCCCGAATCCGGATAATATTTTCATCTAACAAGTAAACCTGAAACTGCGCGCCATCGGTTTTCACCAACAAATAATCGTGCTCAGGCTTAATATCTAATACTTTTTGACTGACTTTCATTAAAGACCGTTCCTCCATTAATTAGGATTTTTTATAATCAAAATTGGGAATTGAATTCCAACGCTTGCTGAGATACCGCACCACTGATTTAGGCTCCCGTGAGCGGGTAAAGACCCCCTTTTTGTTTCCCTGAACTCGTTGAATACCATACTTAGTCTGAAAATCCGCAAAGTTCCACAACTGTTCGCCGACAAAATTGGGGATTTCATCAAAAACTTTGCTGTTCATTCGGTAATAATCTTCCTGAAATTCCTCAGACCACGGCTCATCGTAGGCACTGTGCAGCCCAGGAATCGTATCAGCACCGTATTCCGTATACATAATTGGTTTATCTGGATATTTGGCCTGCCAGGCTTTTAGCTCATCTCGCGTTTTTCTTTCAGAAACTTCCAAATCTCCAGTGTCAAGATACCAGCCGTAGTACCGATTCAAACAAATGACGTCCAGTAAATCACTGCTCTTATCCGACTGTGGATTGGACCAAACCAAATCAATGTAAGTCAATGGCCGTTTTTGCGGATCAAGTTGACGGGCCAATTTGAATAATGGCTCAAAGTATTCATGAGCGCCCTTTGAATAATTGGCCGCTTCGTTAGCAATTGACCACATGACAATGCAAGCGTGATTTTTATCTCGATCCATTATTTCATGAATTGCCTGCCGATGAGCTGCCGCTGTGTTCAAATCCTTCCAAGTGTCATCTTGATAGCCAGGCTTTGAAATCTCGGAGTTATCAAACGTAAACGAGACCATCAACCCCACTGCCGGTGTTTCTTCAATCACGACAATTCCTTCACGATCGCATAACCGAATCATCTCATCTGAATACGGATAATGGGACGTCCGAAATGAATTGGCCCCCATTTTCTTCATCAAATTCAAGTCAAGGACATTATAGGCTTCATTGAGCCCCTTACCATTGACATAAGTGTCTTCATGCTTGCCAAAGCCTTTGAAATAAAAGGGGCGCCCATTAATTAAAAATTTTCCGTTGGTGACTTGAACCGTTCGCACGCCAAAGGGTTCTTCATAGACGTCAACGACTTTTCCGGCAATCATACCCGTAACTTTCGCTGTGTATAGATAGGCCTTCAGCGGCTGCCACAAGTGAACGTTATTGAGAATCAGATGTTCGTCCAACCCACTTCCGGTTGCGACCGGATTGCCGGCTTGGTCTAAAATCGTGACGTTAACTTCATCAAACACCTCGCCACCATTTTTAACTGTCAAATGAACGTCAGCTCGCTGTTGATCCAAGTCAACTGCTGGCGCAACCACAATATCTTCAATATAAGCCTTCGGAGTTGAATACAACTTGATCGGCCGATTGAGACCGGCATAGTTAAAGAAATCAAAGTTTTCATCGACTTTACGAGTCAAATGGCCACTTTCATCTTGACTCTCAGAGTAATTCCCAACCGGAATTGTCGAGTAATCAAGAATATTGCTCAGTTTAACGGTTAATAAATTGTCTTCGTCAACCAAATCATCACTAATCTCAATTTCAAATGGTGTAAAGCCGCCCTTATGATGGCCAACTTCTTGACCATTCAAATAAACCCAAGCTTCGTGGGTTGCCGAACCAAATCGAAGGACCAATCGCTGATCTTTTAAAACATCAGCTACCGCAAATCGCCGTTGATACCAAAAATAACCGGTATGGCTGCGAATCTTGGCATCGGCCGTTTGATCGTTAAACGATGCCGGCACCGCCATCACATCGTCGCTTGGCAGCGGCTGACCAGGATCGATTGGCGTTACTTCTTGATCCACCATAAACTTCCAGATACCATTCAAATCACTAACCGTTCGACTCATCGTACTAATTGGATATAACATAAGCAGCAGCTCCTTACATCTGTTCCACGGATTACCAAAAATACTTAGCAAAACTAATACATCAGTATTAACATACTCCAAAATATAGCACATTTAGGTAGCGCTTTCAATTATATAAAGATGATTTCTCGGAATAACTACCACTATAACCACAAAGAAAGTGACTCGAACGCAAATTAATTTCCCGTTTATAAAAGTGGCTTAGAGCATTATTAATATTTGGCCAAACCTACAACCAAAAACTGATCTCAGTTGCTGCTTTTACGTCAAAACAGCAGCTAAGTCATTCACCAGCGTAGCTAACGGGGCCACGTGGCAAAAGCATCTTTTAGGGCCATCCGCGTATATTGATTTTGCAATTAAATTCACGAACAGGATGCTTGTTAATAGCTGTGTAAGCGATTACAATTATAGCGTAATCGTAATTACTGCTAGTTAGAAAGGGAGTGCAACAATTGTCACGATTTGATAACAAAGTTGCCATCGTTACCGGTGGCGCATCAGGCATTGGCCTAGAGACCGTTAAATTGTTCCTAAACGAAGGGGCAAAAGTCGCAATTGGTGACTATTCAGATAAGGGCGATGAAGTAGCCGCAAGTTTAAACGCTGGTGATAACATCCTGTTTGTCAAGACAAACGTTACCAACGAAGACGACATCAAAAATCTTATTAGTAAAACTGTCGAAAAATTCGGTCACTTGGACATTATGTTTGCCAACGCCGGGATTGCCAATGATGCTAACATCACGGAATTACCATTGGATAAATGGCAACACACGATTGACATCAACCTAACAGGCGTTTTCTTAGCCGATAAATATGCGTTGGAACAAATGATCAAGCAAGGAAATGGCGGGGCAATCGTCAACGCCGGTTCAATTCACAGCCTAGTTGGGTTGCCAAACGTCACTGCTTATGGCGCCGCAAAGGGTGGCGTTAAAATTCTTACCCAAACGCTGGCGGCAACCTACGCAAAGCAAGGAATTCGTGTGAATGCCATTGCTCCTGGATATATTGACACTCCCTTATTGGATAAGGTGAACCCCGGTGCCAAAGAACGGCTGGCAAAGCTTCATCCCCTTGGCCGCTTAGGCAGGCCAGATGAGATTGCTAAGGCAGTTGCTTTTCTTGCCAGCGACGACGCTTCATTCGTCATCGGCGCTACCCTGGTTGCTGATGGTGGCTATACGTCGATTTAAAGTGATTGCTTGCATCTTTAGCCAAAAAAGTCAGCTAAAAAAATTGCTTTTAGTCGCGCGTTTCGACAATGTAGCATTCAGGTAAGTGAACTTTTAATGTAAAAATTTGTTTGTAAGTTATTTCGCTGTTTTAAACGTGCGAAAATAAGCAGAAAGCTGCACTTAAAGCCCCCTTAACCTAAAATCCAGAACCGGGATTTTAGGTCTTAGGCTGCTTAGCTGAAACGTGCGAAAATAAGCAGAAAGCTGCACTTAAAGCCCCCTAACCTAAAATCCAAAACCGGGATTTTAGCTTCTTAGGCTGCTTAGCTGAAACGTGCGAAAATAAGCAGAAAGCTGCACTTAAAGCCCCCTAACCTAAAATCCAGAACCGGGATTTTAGGTTCTTAGGCTCTTTAGCTGAAACGTGCGAAAATAAGCAGAAAGCTGCACTTAAAGCCCCCTAACCTAAAATCCAGAACCGGGATTTTAGGTTAGGGGGCTTTAAGCTCCGCTTTCTAAGCGCTTATTTTCGCACTCTTACTTCTTCATATCCATCGCATGCCCACCAAATCCGTGGCGCAATGCTGAGACGACCTTTCCTGTGAAAGTATCTTCCTCTTCCGAACGTTGTCTAGCATATAATGAGTCAGTAATAACTGGTACCGGAATACCTTGCTTCAATGCTTCTTGAACCGTCCATTTGCCTTCGCCTGATGAGAACATCTTACCGGTAATTTTGTCTAGGTTAGCGTCATTAGCAAACGCTTCTTGAGCTAATTCCATGAGCCAGCCACGGATAACCGAGCCGTTGACCCAGACTTTAGCGACCGCTTCGTTATCATAATCATACGGACTGTGATCCAATACGTCGTAACCTTCACCAATTGCTTCCATCATGCCGTATTCAATACCGTTATGCACCATCTTCAAGTAGTGTCCTGAACCAGGCTTGCCCGTATACAAGTAGCCATCCTGTTGTGAAATGTCTTCAAATAATGGCTTGATATGGTCAAACTTTTCGGCACTAGGGCCGCCAATCATAAAGTTACCACCATTTAAGGCACCATTCTTGCCGCCAGAGGTACCACAATCAAAGAAATTAATACCCGCTTTTTCAGCAATTTGGCTATGGCGAATTGAGTCTTCATAATATGAATTGCCACCATCAATCAAGTAATCACCGTTTGAAAGTAGCTTAACTAGATCGTTAACAGTTGAATCCGTTGGTTTGCCTGCTGGTACCATAATCCAAACCGTGCGAGGAGCGCTTAATTTGTTAACGAGGTCTTCGTTACTTGTTGCCGGAGTTGCCCCAGCTTCCTGGGCTAATTTAACATTATCCGAGTTCAAATCAAATGCAACAACTTCATTACCATTACGAATCATGTTCTTAACTAGGTTAAGCCCCATCTTTCCAAGACCAATCATACCAATTTGCATAAGACATTCTACCTCTTTCATCTAATATACTAGTTGACTGCTATTTCTTACACCCACATTATATGATTTGAAAAGAATTTTCGCAAGTGCTTTGTACAATGTTTTTCGGTTTTTTTGATGCACAAGAAGTAAAACTGATTATATTTTCTTTAATTTGCCTTTGTACCAATGATTAGCCGAAATAATCACTTAACAGAATCCTTTGAAATTTTCACAATTGTTGAAAAAGTTTTACATTTATAACCGACTCTTTTTAAAAATTATCGTGCCAACTACCATCAAGGCACCTAATACTGATAGACTAATTCCGGCTGTCAGTCCGCGAATTCGATAATTAAATGCGACCTGATGCTTTCCCGTCGATAATGTCGCGCCAACAAAACCAGAAGCCACTTTTTTTACCGGTTGGCTTTGGCCGTCTACCTTAAGCTGCCAACCCTTATCATACGGAATACTCAGCAACAACGTCCGCTGTTTTGCCCCAACGTGAACCGTTCCCTTGAAATGACCACCATGCCAATTTAATTGCCGCAGATTCTCTACTCGCAATTGGTGGCGATTGAGCTTTTTAACAACTCGGTCAAATTGGCCTTGATCCAACCCGCTGATATGCAAGGCCGGATCCGGTAGTTCTTTTTTAGCATTGATGGTCAGTGTCCCGACTTGATTTGATTGCATGCGCCCTAATGGAATCATTTCAGTCCCCAAGCCGCTATACAGCCCCGACAGCCTTTTGCCATTAATGTAGAAGGTAACCCCATGAAGCCGGACATTCGGCAAGTACAAATAGTGAGGGCCCCCAATTTTTGCTTTAAACTGTACCTTATATTGGTAGAAATCGCGGAAAGTCTGTTCACTAGAACTCATAACTGCTGGTCGCTTGAAATATTGACGCGAATTGCCAGCCTCTGCTTGAATTAGCCGATTCTGGTTATCAAATGGTTGATTCTCAACAAATTGCAACCCCTGGATTCGTTGACTGGTCATAAATCCTAATCCAGCAACGTTTTTTTGAACTTGCAATTGATTTGTGTGATTACCAATATAATAGTTATATTTCAATCCTAATAAGTGCTGGGTTACCGGCGTGCTGCCAAACATGTCGATTCGCCGAATATTTCGGCTAGAAAATCCGAGATTCGCCAATACATGGTGGGTATGAGAATTCAACGTCGAACTGTAGGAACTTAATCCATGATTTTCAAAAATCAGTGAGTCGTTATACCCACTGTATGGTACTCGAAATAACTTCCTAAACGGTTGATCAACAACTAATAGCCGGTAAAATTGCCGGTGATGATCGCGCTTTTCAACGCGATTAATTAAGCGTCGTGATTGAGCGTATGTTTTTTCAAAGGCTCTCTGGTTGCCAAAAGGTGCGCCGGACGTTGCAATAAAAAAGTTAACCATTAATTCAAACGCTAAAATGGCCGTCAAAAAATACTTTCCACTTGGTCGGCCAGCCGCCACCAATAAAATTGCCAAGATTGTGGCGATGAGAAATCCAACCACCAAAACATACACAAAGTTTCTAACCATCAACTGAGGAATTTCAAATTTGAATGGATCCATTGGCCGTTGGAAGAAGTTGGCGACGATGTATCCGCCCCCAATGACCGCACCAATCCCCGCTGCTGATAGGACTATGACCTTTCTTTCTTGAAAAATTCCTTGTAAATAACCTTCATAAGCCACCATGATCAAACTAAAACTAAACAAGAAGACCATTCTAAACGGAAAGCCTGCTGGTGGCTGCATCATGTGCCAAAAGGTGTTCAGCGGCAATAGCCACATACCCAAAAGAATACTGCCCAATAAGATCCCCGATGACTGTTTACTACGGGGCGTTATTTTTTTAGAAAAGAAATAGGCAACGCCAATGATGATAAACAGTGAACCGGTGAAAAGGCTGGGATTATGCACCAGTCGGCCGGAAAAATC
Organism: Lentilactobacillus fungorum; assembly: GCF_016860605.1. Taxonomy (GTDB): domain Bacteria; phylum Bacillota; class Bacilli; order Lactobacillales; family Lactobacillaceae; genus Lentilactobacillus; species Lentilactobacillus fungorum. Next base: position 61,324 of record NZ_BNJR01000010.1, on the reverse strand, counting down.
GTTGCCACCCAGCCCGAGATTCACCGCAAAGCTGGGGCCAAACGTGCCTTTAAATAAAAAGTTTGAAAGCGAGATGTCTTTCTTACCTGTTGACAACATCGCAAAAAATGTCGGGACTAGGACAATCGCTGACAACAGCCCGGAGATAAGCGAATACCATAAAAATTGGCTGACTTTACGCCAATGGAACTTAATATGTTCAAAAAATGGCAAATTTTTCGGCTGGCTTTGCTTCATTAAATAGGTAAAGTAAATAACGGCAAAGATACAAATAATGTAACCCATATAATAGTTGGTCAAAATAATAGCGACCAGCCCAAAAACGTATAGCCAACCATGACTATCGTTAAACAACTTTTCTAGTCCATAGACCATCACTGGCAGCCAAATCAATGCATCCAACCACATCAGATCATAGAAATACATCGCAACAAATCCGCACAATCCATATGCTAGCCCGCCACAGATCCCCATGAAATCATATGATCGATATTTATTTCCTAAGAAGACGCTCATTGACGCACTTGCTAAAACAATCTTAAGCCAAATAATCAAATCAATTGCAATTGGCAACTGAGCAGGAGAAAAAAACACAATCAGCAAATTAAATGGGCTAAGTAAATAGTACGAATAGATTGGCACCAGACTATCACCAATCGAAATTAAAAATGAATAGCTAGAAAATGACAGATGCAATAATTGTCGCCGCAGTTCGGCAAAAAATTGGAGATATTGGGTCGACAAATCGCTAATCAATAAATTATGACCGCCAAACGGCGTGATCTGGAGTATCAAAAACAATCCACTCACGAGAATCACGGGAACAACGATTGTGTAAATTAAATATAAGTACTTATGGTGCAACAAATTCCCTCGTAACATTTGAATTCAACTTTCTTTTATGTATTTGGGACAGCTAACCGCTGAATTCATCCCTCTTTATTCACAGTCAAGTATACAGTCCTTAAGCAGTTGTTCACGGGTTAATGGTGATTTTAACTAACAATTATATTTTTTAACGAAATGTTACACTTAACCGCCTTAACCTGTAACAATAAGCGTTATTTTTGACATTTTTTCTTTTTTTTGCTTAGAAAAACGTTAAATGTTAGTAAAACTTCAATTTATTTACGATTTTTGATTACCACTCATTCCCATAACAACGGTCATTAGGGCTGCTTCATGTCTTGACGCAATCTTTTTTAACCTTTATGAAACATGATTGAGATTGTTTGGTAGCATTTTTTTCCTATAATGTTTCTTGTAGCTTTAAAGGAAAGCTCCGCAAAGCAGAAAGCCGCGTGTAAGCACCTCAGGTAAATCCCAAGCCCGGGAGTTTCTACCTGAAGAGACTTACACGCCAACGAACGTGAAACACCTAGTCGATTTGGCATTTCCCAAGTGCTTTGCGCCGCTCACTTTATCTCAGGAGGACTATTAAATGAATTTAAGCTTTAAGAAAATAGCCGGCCTATTCATGGGTGCGATGGCTGCACTGACGATCAGCACGACCGTCTCTGCCAGTAAAACAAAAATCGCTGATGTCTCCCAATACCAAGGCAACATTAATTGGTATAAGGCATCTAAACAATTAAAATTCGCAATTATCCGCGTTCAACATGGTGATACCGGCGATGCTGACTTTAGAATCGACAGTCACAAAGATATTAATGCTAACGGCGCATATAAATACAAAGTGCCTTTTGGCCAATATGGTTACGCTGAATTTTCAAGTGTGGCCGACGCTAAAAAAGAAGCCAAAGACTTCTATAAACGTTCCAGCTCCAAAGCAAGGTTCTACGTTTTGGATAATGAACATCGTAAGGGCAAAGGGTCTGAGCAATCTTACGTTAACGCTTGGCTTAGCACCATGAGAAAATTAACCAACAAACCACTGGTTTACTACTCATATCAAAATTACGTTAACGTTCATAAGATTAACTATTCAAAATTTGATGGTTCGTGGATTGCAAATTACTCACAAAAGCCAAACGTTGCCACTGATCTATGGCAGTATACGTCAAAGGGTCGCTTGAGTGGCATTAGCGGCAATGTTGATTTGAGTAAAGTGATCGATAGTAAAACTGTTAACTCCTGGCTCAAACAATCATCTGCCGATGTTGCCAAGCCAACCTACTTTACTTCCGTTCCAGCAAGCAGGACCATCACGACTTCTAAAAACATCTACCAGTATCAAGACGTTAATTTTAAGTCGCGATTATCTAAAATCGCTGCCGGAAAGAAGTTGACCGTTAAGCAAGTTCGTCGATCGGATCACGGTGCTTACCGGTTCCAATTAACCAACGGTCATTACATTACTGCAAATAAAGAATTCGTTTCTAACTAACATTAAAAGGGGAATATTATAATCGTGACTCACAAAGTTATTAAATCAGCCTTCAAACCAGTTTTGCTCTTCGTCGCTCTCTTCGCCTTTGCCGTTGCTGCTTATTCCGCAGCAACCAGCGCTAGCGCTGACAGCTCTGATCCTGCTTATTCTAAAGTCTATAATGAAGCTAAAAAGCACTTAGGTTCTCGTTACGTGTATGGTGCGGTTGGTCCTACCAATTTTGACTGCTCAGGCTTTACAAAGTATGTTTACAAAAAATCAATCCAAAAGTCAATTCCTAGAACCGCTCAGGCGCAATATAACGGAACTAAAAAGGTCTCAAAGAGCAACGTTCAAAAAGGTGATTTAGTATACTTTGGTGGGAGTAAACACAGTATTTCCCACGTTGGCATGTACATCGGCAATGGCCGGATGATCGATTCGCAAAATCGCGGTGTGATCACCGAAAACGTTTATTCACCATGGTGGCACGTAGTCGGCTTCTCTCGCCCAACCACCTTAAGTTATGATGACTAATTAAATTTACTAAATATAAAGGATTAATTTGAGATTGATACATTTCTCAAATTAATCCTTTTTTGCAACCCTAATTAATTGCGACCTTGAATAGCTTTAAGAATTCGGTCCTCATCATACAATTTGAGGATTAGATACATGAACCCGTAAATCACCAGTGGCAGCCAAACATAATTTAAATTAATCATTGATAACGTCTCGGCATTTTGCGGGTGATTAGCCACATAGCCAGACAAATGAAATAGCCCAGCCGTAATTAAACCACCAAGTCCTAATCCTAAGTTAACGCCAAAGTCATCAGTTGAAGCCAAAATCCCTTCCGCTTGGATGCCCAGGCTGACACCATACCGAATCGTATCAGCAATCATAATGGAAACCAATCCAATCATAATCCCATTACCAATTGAATTGACAAAGACCCCGCCAAACAGAATCGGCATGGTTTTGGTATAAACACCGATTGCAATCACGAGTTGTCCAACCAACGCAACTAAGATGCCTTGCAACATCGTCGTCTTTTTGCTTCTGATATCCGTTAGTCGAAGAATCAATAATACTCCCAGCAGTGACGCTAAGGTAAAACCATTAGCCAAAGGAACTAAGTTAATGTTGCCCACCGTATATTTAAAATAATAGATAGTGGTCTGATTTTTAATAGCGATCGCCAACCAGTACAAGAAGATGACAATTGAAATCACAATCCAAGGCTGATTATGCCGTAACATTGACAATACCGCTTTAACTGGTTGATGGGCAATTTCAGGATTAGCAAACCGTTCCCGAACATGAACAAAGGTATTAATAATTAACAGCAGCGAAATAACGCCAAATAGTAAAATGGTCCCTAAGAACCCCTGCTGCTGATTACCATGACCAAACAATGCAACTAGTGGTAACGTGAATACTGCCACAACAATTTGAATCGAACTGCCGAAAAACTGGCGGATAACGCCCAACAGGGTTAATTCCCGCGAATTCTGAGACATCGTCGGCAAAATCGACGTAATCGGCAAATTAACCGCTGTATAAAGAAAGCCTAATCCAAGGTATGTCACATACGCCCAAGCAAGCTTTCCCGAGTAAGAAAAGCTGGGCGTTACAAACGTTAACACAGCAAAAATAACGTATGGCAATGAGTACCAAAGAAAAAACGGCCGGCTTTTACCAAACCGAGAATGGGTGTGATCAATCATCACGCCAATAATAAAGCTTTCAGCAACATCCGCCACCCGCGCAACCATAAATAGGATGGCGGCGTCACTTGGTGCTAGACCATAAACATCCGTATAGAAAAAAAGCAAATAAGTTGTCATCATCTGAAATATTAAATTATCAGCGGCGTCGCTGAGCCCATAACTAATGCGTTCTGGCCAGCGAGTGGCCCATGTAGTAGCCTTCAATGAACCGACCCTCTTTCGTAACTAGATTGTACACAATTCTGTTATTGTGAACAACTGTATTTTCATGGATTTGCGCTCTTGGCTACTTGGCTGAAACGTGCGAAACCAAGCAGAAGTCTGCACATAAGTCACGCCCGCCAAAAATCCTAAACCCATGGATTTTCGCTTTTGGGCCACTTTGCCGAAACGTGCGAAACCAAGCAGAAGTCTGCACATAAGTCACGCCCGCCAAAAATCCTAAACCCATGGATTTTTGGCGGGCGTAACTTATGCTCCGACTTCTAAACGCTTGGTTTCGCACTCTCTAAAACTTAAACTGATCCACCACTTCAAACGTTACATTTTCATTTGCCTTTAATAATTTTGCGACCGGGCACTGATCCAATGCTTCGTTGACCATTTGTTGAGCTTGATCGTTGTCTAAATCATGGAACAAAATTTGGCAACGGACGATAAATTTATAACCCTTCGTATCCTTCACGATATCGACCGCCGTATGAATAATACTATCCGGCTTTAACTGATGCTGCCTTTCAACAATCCCAATTGTCGCGTTGAAACACGTACTTAACGCAAACCCAATAAATTGCTCTGGATTAGTTCCCGGGCTGTCCATTAGTGAGCTGCTAACTCCAAGTGCCAGGCCTTCATTGCCCCTGACATAACTTTCGCCGGTCAGCCCATGTTCATTTACAACTTCTGTATGATAAAGTGATCCGTCAACAGCCATTATTAATTCCTCCCATTAACAAATGATTGACTTCATTCAACACCCCCATCATATGTGATTTTATTTAGTAAGTCCATCAAATAGCGCTCACAAATTGAAACCGCTCACTAAACTGATCCACCCCCATTTATCACCCATTTTTTGATATACTGGAAAGCAGTGTTTCGATTACGAAGGGGGTCTCCTCATGGACAAAAATGAAATGAGCTTAAAATGGCTGGTTACCGGTGCGCTATTCAGCAGCATCGGGATGAGCTTTGTCTGGCCGCTTACCAGCGTCTACTTACATAATCGACTAGGTGTATCGCTTACCTGGATTGGCGTCGTCTTGTTATTTAATTCCCTCGCCAGTGTCCTTGGCAGCTATTTAGGCGGTTATTTATACGATCGCCAAAACCCATACCATCTACTAGTCGGCGGGGTCACCGCTTCAACGATTACCTTGCTGATACTTGTCTTTTTCCATGGCTGGCCAGCATTTGGAATTATTTTGTTTTTCAACGGGATCGCCAGTGGCTGGAACTTAGCTGTGGTGAACTCAATTGGCACCAGCATCAAGGAAAAAGACAGCCGCTACGTGTTTAATATGCTCTATTTTGTCCAAAACTTGGGCATTGTGATTGGCACTTCGCTAGTTGGTTTCATTTACAGCATTAGTGTCACCCTTTTATTTGTCGTGGCCAGCACGTTATTTGTCATCTTCTTGGCAACGGTGATCATCAAATACAAACCAGCCGCCAACAAGAATCGCAAGCGGGTTTCGGATACCGAAAAAACAGCTTGGCGTTCCAGCCAGCTGCCACGAGCCAATGCAATTATTCTCACAACTTTTTTCATGTCGCTTTTTATTATCTGGATTATGTATCAACAGTGGGTTTCCAACCTCTCCGTTTATATGACCAGTCTGGGAATTCCGCTTCGAAACTACAGTTTTCTTTGGACCATCAATGCCGGCTTGATTGTCGTCAGCCAAATCATTATTAATTGGCTGGCCCGCTATCACGAGAACTTAATCTTGCAGGTCTTTTTTGGCTTTACCATGTTAGCGGCTTCCTTTTTTATCTTAATTTTTGCGAGGACCTATCCCATCTTCGTCCTCGCAATGGTGACGTTAACAATTGGTGAAGCCACCGCATTTCCGACAATCCCAGCACTAGTCAACACCCTCACCCCAATTGAAGCTAAAGGGCGCTATCAAGGCCTCATTCAGTCTTGGGCATCCGCTGGTCGGGCACTCGGCCCCCTTTTTGGTGGTCTCGTCATTGAAATGACCTCATTTCCCGTGCTATTTATCATTGCAACAATTGCAGTATTATTGGTGTTAGTGACCACGATTGGTTTATGGCAAGCCCTGCATGGCGAGCTTAAAGCATATCAACGAGGCTAACGGATGTTGTAGTCGTTACCACCATCATTGATGCCTCTGGTTGGTCAGCCGGGTTACCTGAAATAATCGCCAATATAGGCCAAAATTAATCAAGCCAATTATTGCCAGCATTCCAAACGCCCACTGGGACCCCAAAACAACGTTTTGTCCACTAGACAACCCGGATGACTGAACTGCCGTCATGAAGACTGAAATCACGGCCGTTCCAATTGAACCGGCAACTTGCTGACCAGTCCCATATAACGCGTTGGCATCATTTTGCTCGGCTTTATCCAAATTTTTCAACCCATAGGTCATCGTATTTCCAAAGGCCATCGCCCGACCACCGGCATAAATGGCATAAAAAATAGCGACCCAAAGAACTGAAATATGGCGGGCAAAGATCGTAAACCCAATCATCATGACAAAATAAAACGTGTTGCCTAAGTATAACGGCAACTTGCCGCCATAGCGATCCAGCATGATCCCATAGAACGGTTGGCCGGACGCGTTTAAAATACTCCCAGGCAACAAAATCAGTCCACCAACAAATGAGGTCGCACCGTTAACCAACTGAACATAACTTGGCAGCATAAAGTTAATCCCTAAGTTTGAAAATTGTAAGAGAACGTAAGGCAAAAAACTATAGATAAAGGCCGGGCGTTTAAAAACCGACAGCTTAAATAGCGCTTTATGGCTGTATTTGGATCGCCAATAAAACAAACCAAACGCTGCCATACTGACCATTACTCCTGCCAAGCACTTAACCCAGCCAGTTGGTGTTGCTAGTGTATTGACACCTACCAGCAGCGAAATCATTCCAATCGATAGCAATCCAAACCGAAGCCAGTCAAAGGGGTAACGTGTAGCAGGCAACCTTGTATACTGCTTAATAATCCCAATGCCCACCGCTAGGAGAATCACCGCAACGGGCAGCGTACTCCAAAAAATCATCCGCCAGTTCGCCAAGTAGACCACTGCTCCGCCAAAAGTCGGCCCAAATGCCGGCGCCACAATCAAGATTAAATTAGTAATCCCCAAATAGGTTCCTAACTTACTTCTAGGAACAACTTCTAAAATGATATTATTCATTAATGGGGCTGATAGACCCACACAACCAGCTTGAATTAGTCGGCCCACTAGCAAGATCAAATAAGTGGGGGCTAATGCGCACAAAACATCGCCAACAATGAACAACAGAGCCGCTACCACAAACAACGTGCGATTGGTAAACCGACGCTTTAAGAAGGCCGAGCAAAGCATCAACAAGGCCACGGTTAATAAATACCCAGTGGTCACCCACTGAACGGACGTTAGTGAAACACGAAACTGCTTCATTAACGTTGGAAAGGTCACGTTCATCGATGTTTCAATCAGAATACCTAAAAAAGTTATTGAAGCAATCACGGCTACTGCCAAAAACGGATGGTTATGATGTTGACGGTTACGACTGGCTGCTGGCATATCACTTGTCCCTTCTAATTTAATTGAATTGATGCACAACAATTTATTTTAACATTTTCACTAACCAAATTGGTCAAATAAAAACGCCTCAAAGGACGCCTAATTGCGCTGTCTTTGAGACGTTTTTGACTATTTCAACCTATCACTACGACCGATTCATTTGACTGTGGCGAACACCATAGCCGAAGTAAATGGCCAAGCCAAACACAAACCAAATCCCAGAAGCAATCCAGGTTTCAGCTTGCAGCTGTGAGAGCATCACTAGGCACAATAGCCCAGAAATGATTGGTAAGATTGGATACCATGGCACCTGATACCCATGGTGATTTTGAATCTCTTTGTTTCGCCTAAGTGGAATAATGCCAAATGAAACGAATAAGAAGGCAATTAAGGTGCCAATATTAACCAAGTTAGTTAATTGGTCAAGCGGCACAAAGCCGCCCATAAACGCAATTACGATCGTAATGGTGACCAAGCTATTCCGAGGGCTGCCATGCTTATCCAACTTACCCAAGAAGTGTGGCAATAAGCCATCCCGACCGATCGAATAGATCAACCGCGATGAACTATAAGTCATTGTGACCATCATCGTAAACATCCCGGCCAATGCCCCAAGTGAAATGATGCCAGCAACCCAGTTCAACTTAACGAATTGTAGGGCAAACGCCACTGGGTCAGCCACGTCTAATTTGGTATACGAAACCATCCCAGTTAACACAACTGAAACGCCAACGTATAGAATCGTTGCCACAATTAACGTGCCAATAATCCCAATTGGCATGTTTTTCTTGGGATTTTTAACTTCGGCCGCTGAACTAGAAACCGCGTCGAAGCCAAGATAAGCAAAGAATACGGCTGCCGCGCCGCCAAGAACGCCACCATGGGTGCCACCAACCCAGCCAAATGGCAAAAATGGGTGCCAGTTGGTTGGCTTGACGTAAAAAGCCCCAACTAAAATAAAAAGTAGAATAATGCCAATTTTAACGACAACGATAAAGTTGTTCAACCGAACAGAAGACCGCATCCCATGATTGAGCATCCACGAAATTAAAATAACAATGATAATGGCAATCAGATTACCATAAGTTCCCTGACTGGGAACAAATGGGCCAGAAATTGCTTTTGGAAAACCGATGTGAAACCCCGTCAAAAACGATTGAAAATATGCCCCCCAAGCGCTGGAAACAGCCGCAACCGCAAGGACGTACTCCAAAATCAGTGCCCAGCCAAGCACCCAACCGATGACTTCACCAAAAACCAGATTTCCATAGGAATAAGCACTGCCGGCAACTGGCAACGCCGATGCAAATTCTGCGTAACACATTGCTGAAGTTGAACAAACGATAGCGGCCACAATGAATGACAAAATAATACCGGGACCTGCTTTGGTTGCCGCAACCGTCCCGGGCAGAATAAAAATACCAGTTCCAATAACTGCCCCAATTCCAAGCGCAATTAGATCAAAAGCTGACATCGTTTTAATAAACTTCTTGTCTGTTTCCAAGTAGCGATCCAATCTTTCCCGTTGAAAAATTCTTGAACCCAATGACATGATCCGTAACCTCCAGATAAAAATTAACTCTTGATTAGAATTATTAGTCTATTTTAACTTTTATGAATCCTAAAAGTCAATCAGCCAAAACAAGTGGAACCGGTTTCTATCGTAAAAAGTCATTATCTAAAACCTTTTGGTCCAAATATTGTATTCTAGTACTAGCAAGTGAGTTGAAAGGAGCCTTACCATGCAGAAAAATCGTCTAGAAGCCTTTACGGATGCCATCGTCCCGATCATTATGACCGTTTTAGTTTTGGAATTGGGTATGCCCAAAACGTCTACTTGGCAAGGATTTTGGGCGATGCGGGAACAGCTTTTGGCATACGCCATTTCATTCTTTTTACTAGCCATCGTTTGGGGAAACCATCACCACATGTTTCAGCTCGTCCAAACAATCAATGGTCTAGTGATCTGGGCCAATACGATCTTATTATTTTTTCTTTCATTTGTCCCGTTTGCGACCGAGATTGTAAATGATGACCCAAACAGTTTGTTTAGCTCCCAGTTGTACACCCTATTGTTCATCTGTATTAATTTAGCCTGGAATTTCTTGCGGGTAAGCCTATTACGGGCCAATCGCCATCATCAAGTTTTGGTGGCTGCCCTTGCGCATGAACCTAAGAGCTTAATCACGCTGGCTGCCTTCGTTGGTGTCTTTTTGTTAACGTTTGTCTGGCACGAATTTGGCATGATTGGCACTTTTTTAGTGATGATGCTGTGGATTATGCCTTACAAACGGATCGAAGAAGCGATGAAACGCCTATAAAGACTCGTTAACATTCGTGCTGAACTTTTAAATATGTAGAGACAATCAAAAGGGCCTTGAGAGTATGTCATCTCGAAGCCCTTTTGATTATTTTTTAAATCACTAAGCTCATGAGAACGCCTTGGTAACCTAGGAGTTTTCCCTTCAGCTCTTTTCAGTTGGCGAACTAATCTTTTGGATTGGGTCAAAGTAAGCCAGTTGCGTGTAATCCACATTACCACTATCAGTGATGGCTAAATCTGGAATGGCCGTGATTGGTAAAAACGAGAGATAAAACAGTGGATCGGGAAGTCGACTGCCAAGTTGTTCGGCCGCTTCTTTAAGTTCGATTTCTTTTTGCGCCAACTGTTCTGGAGTTAGATCCGTGGTAATCCCGGCAATTGGTAATTCCAATAAAGCAATCACTTTACCATCAATGACCACGACTTGGCCACCGCCACTTTCAATCAACGTATTAGCTGCCAGCGCCATATCCTTAGCGCTAACCCCAGCAACTACCAAGTTGTTATCGTCCGGAGAAGCTGACGTCGCAATCGCCCCTCGTTTAAACGACCACCCTGACAAAAAGCCATGGGATTGATTGCCATTGATACCGTACCGTTCAATAACCGATACGGCCGCCACATCTTTGGCAGGGTCCGGCAAAACAACTCCATCTTGGATTGCTAACTCAACGTCTTGAGCTTTTCTCACGAACGGGCCAACACTGTGAATTGTTCTAACCGTTGCCGTCCCTGCTAATTGCGTCACATGATAATCAAAATCTTGTGGTTGCATTAACTCATGAGCAAGCTTGCCGCGAAGCTGCTCTGAACGATGAGGCGGGTTAAACGCAGCGATCACTTGCTGATTTTCAGAAATTAATTTTCCCTTGCTAATGACGGTCTCAACGTTAAACGTTCCCGGTTGATCGACTAACAGGATATCGGCAGCTTTCCCCGGCGCAATCGAGCCCACTTGATCATCAATGTGATAAGCTTCAGCCCCATTGATCGTTGCCATTTGAATGGCCGTCATCGGACAAACACCTGCTCTAATCGCTAATCGAACCATGTGATCCAAATGACCGTGAGCCAAAATATCTCTGGCATTCACGTCATCGGTACAAAAACTTGTGTGCCGAGCAACCCCAGGGGCGCCCTCCGTGATTGCCCGAATATTTTCCTTGAGAAATTGGGTAACCGAGGATTCTCGAATGACCACGTGCAAGCCTTTACGGGCCTTTTCTAAAAACTCTTCATGAGAATAGCTTTCGTGGTCAATATGGACGCCGCTCATTAAAAATTGATTGAGGGCTTTACCAGTTGCCATTGGTGAACAGCCAAAAATCGGCTTGTGATTCTTTTGGGCAGCCAAAATGGCGTTAAGGGTGTCTGGATCTTTGGTTTCGACAGCTTCACGGACCGTTTCCCAAACACCATAGCACTTTTCATTAGGCTGCAGCCGCTGATGATCTTTGGCCGATACGTCATATTTAATTGTTGATTTGGGAATGGTATACGGCGTTTTGTATGGTAATCCCCAGAATACTTTTAAAGGGCTCTGATCAATTTCTGCGAAAATTTCATCTAATCCTGCCAAGCCAATCGTTGAAATGTACTCATCCAACCCCGACACAATGCTGGTTGTCCCTCTTGGAACGGTTGCTTGCGCAAAACGAGTCATACTCATTTTACTGCATTCAACGTGAATGTGGCCGTCAATCATGCCAGGAACTAAATACTTGCCAGTCGCATCAATTCGCTTGGTAGTAGGGCCAACGTAATCATCGACGTCATCGTCAACCGCAACAATTTTATCATGGTAAATCGCAACGTCTGCCGGATAATACTCCGCAGTATCCACGTTCACCAACGTTCCATTTTCAATGACCATATCGGCAGGAACTTTGGCCGCGCCGGCATCAATTAATTGTTTGAATTCTTCGATCGTCATTTGTATTCTCCATATGTTTAAAGTGAGCGGAGCCAGGCGCTTAGAAAGCGGAGCGTAAGGCTCCTCTAACGGAAATTCCCGGTTCTGGAATTTTCGTTAGAGGTGCTTACGTGTAGCTTTCTGCCTGGCGCAGCTGTCCTACTAAAGTGAGCGGAGCAAAGCGTTTAGAAACTGGAGCATAAGTCTCCTCAACCAGAAATTCCTGGGCTTGGAATTTTTGGTTGAGGTGCTTATGTGGAAGTTTCTGCTTTGCGCAGCTGTCCTGCTTCTTTTCTTAACTTAAGACTTTGGCACAATGTTTAAGACGTAAAGCAACAAAATGAAAACAAAAAACATTGCCCACATAATGTAATTAACTTCTTTGCGTCGACCAGCGACCGTCATCAGAATTGGGTAAGTTAAGAAGCCAAAGGCAATCCCATACGAGATGTTATAAGTCAAGGGCATCCCAATGACCGTTAAGAAAGCTGGCATGGCGATTTCAAATTTATCCCAATGGATTTCTTTGAGTGCTGATACCATCAATACGCCGACAATAATAAGCGCGGGGGCTGTCACTTGATCAGTTACAACCGTCAGTAATGGTGAAAATAGCATTGAAAAAGCAAATAATACGGCAACTGTTAATGAAGTCAAACCAGTTCGACCACCAACGGCAATTCCGGCAGATGATTCAACGTAAGCAGCGGTTGGCGTTGTTCCCATCACTGAACCGGCCAACATTGAAATGGAATCAGACATCAAAGCACGCCCAATTCGTGGCATTTTGTTATTTTTCATGATGCCAGCTTGTTGAGCCAAACCGATTAAAGTACCAGCCGTATCAAAGAAGGCAACTAATAAGAAGATCAAGACAACTGCCCACATCTGGGGATCCATAATTGATGGCAAATGCGTAATCCCCACCCCAAAGGTCGGCGCCATGCTTGGCGCCATTGAAACCAAGTGAGTTGGCATCGCAATCAGGCCGGTAACCAGCCCTAAAATTGTGGTAGCCACTAGGCCAATAAAGATGGCTCCCGGTACTTTTTTAGCCATTAAGATGGCAATCACAAAGATGCCAAAGATTGTCAGCCAAGTGGTCGGCACAGTTAAGGAACCAATGGCAACCAAAGAAGTCTTGCTGGCAACGATTAAACCGCCACCCTGCATGCCGACAAAGGCAATAAAGATCCCAATTCCAGCAGCCATCGCCATCTTTAAGTCCTTTGGAATCGCATCGATGACGATCTCACGAACTTTCAAAAATGACAAGATTGTAAATAACACGGAGGCAACAAATACGCCAGCCATAGCTTTTTGCCAAGGAATGCCCATCCCTAAGACAACGGAAAACGTGAAGAAAGCATTATCGCCTAACCCAGGAGCAATGGCAATTGGATAGTTAGCCAAGAAGGCCATTAACAAACAGCCCAGAATCGAGGTGACTGCGGTGACTGTGAACACAGCCCCTTTATTCATCCCAGCAGCCCCAAGGACACTTGGGTTAACGAATAAGATGTACGCCATTGATACGAACGTCGTCAAACCAGCCAGCATCTCACGGCCAATTGTCGTATTCTGTTCTGATAAATGAAAGGTTCGATCTAGCAGGCCACTGCCCACTAACGTATTGTCGCTCAACTTTTGCATAATTGCTAAAATCCCTTTCCAATAAATAATTTATGCTTCGTATTATTCCACATTTTCAATCATAATTCAATAGGATCATTCGTATTTTATCGTATTGACGATTAAATATATTATGTTAAACTATTGATTGTAACCAAAACACGAACATTTTTGGAGGAATAACGCATGCCAACTGAAGTATCTCCTGAGTTTACTAAGGGATTGCCAAAAGCCGAACTTCATTTACATATTGAAGGCACCCTAGAACCTGACTTAAAATTAAAACTCGCAAAGCGTAACCATGTCGACATCGGCCAAACAACCATTGAAGAAGTCCAAAAAACCTACCAATACGATGATTTGGCTTCTTTCTTAGCTGTTTACTACCCAGCCATGAACGTTTTACAACACGAACAAGATTTCTATGATCTGGCATTTGCTTACCTTCAACGCGCAGCGGCCAATCATGTCCGTCACGTTGAAATCTTCTTTGACCCTCAAGCCCACACCAGTCGTGGCATTCCATTCGCAACGGTCATCAACGGGTTGCATCGTGCGGTTGTTGATGCACGGGCGCTTAATGTTGATGCAGCGTTGATTATGTGTTTCTTACGAGACTTCTCTAAGGAATCTGCTCGCAAAACATTGCTTCAAGCAATGGCCTACAAAGATAAAATCATTGGCGTTGGACTAGATTCCGATGAACATAATAACCCGCCATTGAAATTTGCCCGTCAATTTGAAGATGCCGCAGCTGCAGGACTTCATTTAACGACTCACTGCGATATTGACCAAAAAGACTCAATCGAACACATTCGCCAAGCGTTGGAAATGATGGATGTTGAACGTTTGGATCACGGCACTAACATTGTTGAAGATCCAGATTTAGTCGACTTTGTAGCCAAAAAGAAGATCGGCTTGACCTCTTGCCCGCTATCTAATAGTTTTGTTTCACCAGAAATGAAGGGCAAAGAAGTATTGGCATTGCTAGCCAAAAATGTCAAAGTTTCGATCCATTCTGATGACCCAGCCTATTTTGGCGGCTACATTAGTGATAACTACTACGCTATCGCTAATAAATTTAATTTGACAAAGGACCAAATCGTTACCTTGGCGAAGAATTCCTTTGAAACTTCTTGGATCAGTGATGAAAAAAAGGCTCTTTATCTCAAGGAACTCAATGACTACGTTGCTACCCATTAGCTTAAATTCAGTTTTTCAGTCTTAAAAAGCGACTATGAGCAAAGAAAATGCCCACAGTCGCTTTTGTAATCCCTATTAAGTTATTAAACACTGCCCAAAGCCGAAGCTCAGCAATCGCACCCGTCATTATTCCGCAGCTTTTTCTGCTGTGAAATCTTTTAGCGCAATGTTGCCATCCAAAATACCGCTATTACCAGATAACTTCATCTGCTGGTTAACAAAGTCTAACTTCATCGGATCATCCAGATACATCTTTGAATAACCTTTATAGTACCAATCACCAAAGTTAGTTGATAACTTGGCGTCATAGTCAGGCACCTCAGCAGCTGGATCCACCGCAATAATATCAAAGCTGGTGTCTAATGAACAAACACCTACCTTTGAAAAGGGGCCAACCCCATCATCGAAACTCAACAAAAATTTACGATTATTCGGAAATACTTTCTTGAGTTGGGTCAGTGCATTGTCTGTAATCATTAATTTCATTTTATCAGCTCCTCATCTTTATACGTTACGCCCTTCCCAGATAAAGTCAACTAGATTGTACACAATTTATATTTTAACTTTGCTTATTCACGGTTATAATGATTTCGAGGTGATTGAATGACTAAACCAAACAAAATGAAAGCAATTGTTATTAATGAATACGGCGACGCATCCAAACTAGTTGCCCAAACGCTACCATTGCCATCGATTAAGGCCAACCAAGTGTTAGTTAAAGTTGTCAGCGTAGGCGTCAATCCAATTGATTGGAAGACTCGCAGCGGCCTGCGTCAACAACGATACCCGTTTAAATTTCCGATTATTCTTGGCCAGGAAATGGCTGGCGTGGTTTCGGAAGTGGGTGCTGAAGTCACTGGCTTTAAACCCGGTGATGCAGTTATGGGGTACGGGACTCCCAGCAATCGCGGGACTTACGCTGAGTTTTACGCCATCGATGCCGATCAACTGACTCATAAACCGATTACCGTTTCCTTTCAAGAAGCAGCTGGCCTGTCGCTTGCCGGGACCACCGCTTGGGAAGCGCTTTTCAACGCCGGTCAGCTTAAAAGTGGCCAAACCGTGCTGATTTTGGCTGGTTCCGGCGGTGTCGGTTCGCTGGCAATCCAGCTGGCTAAAAATGCCGGCGCTCACGTAATCACGACAACCAGCACAAAGAACATTGACTTTGTTACCAAATTAGGTGCTGATCAAGTCGTCGACTACACGGCCGCTGACTTCACCAAAGAAGTTAATCCTGTTGATTTAGTGTTCGATACGCTCGGTGGGCAAAATCAATTAGCTGCATTTAAAGTCACTAAGCCGAGCGGCCGGATCATCTCGATTGTCGAAACGTTGCCGCAAACAGCTGAGTTAAGCAAACAGGCTCATGTCTATTTTGAAAAGATGAATGCCGCCCCAGCCCACGAAATCATCTCTCAACTCAGTGCCCAATTAGGCGCTGGCAAACTTAAAGTGCCATTGGCTAAGCAGCTATCCTTCACAGTAGCCAATGTCCGTGAGCTGCATCAATTGAGTGAAACCGGACACGTCGTGGGTAAGTTAATCCTAAATGTCTAACGATACAATCAACGGATCGGATGAAGCGTTATTTACTAAAACTTCTTTTATGACTTCATAAAAAAGGGCCAGCTGAAAAATCAGCTGGCCCTTATGCGGCACTCATATTGCTATGAATGGACTTCTTAGACTCCACAATCCATCGAAGTCAGGCACCACAAATCCGTGCTTAAATTGTGTCCCGCTCAAAATATCACCTAGTCGCTTGCGCGAACAGCAAATGCTGCGTGATCTCTCGACTCATCGCACAAGAACAGTATGCCACAATTTATTGTTAACATCAACTATTTCTTAGACTTATCTTTAGGTTTTTTCTTTGCTGTTTCCGCCAAATTCGCTTGGACGGCCGTGAGCTTCTCAACCACCCAATCATTCATCGTCTTCGAATAATCATCAACGTGCCCAATAAAGTCCCCGGCACTGGCAACTTCATCAATTCGTAACCCGGATTGGTTCACCAGTGGCGACGTGATAACCAAATAAACGTTCACTGCCAGCTCATCTTGATCAGAAATCATTTTAGAAATCCTGGCCGGTTCTTGTAATGGTAAGTTAATCAAGTTGGTTTCCAATCGAATCGTCGCATCGACATCACTCACCTGAAGTTCACCATACCCGAGCTTTCCTAAATTAAGTTGTTCCTCAACAAATGCATAAACCGGCTGCATGGCGGCCCCTGGATCAGCAAGAATTGCTGCCAATTTTTGAGAAATCGATTTTCCAGGAATCTTTTCGTTAGTCACGTCTTCGATAAAGCTTGCTACATCTCTTTGCATTTAATTGCACCTACTTTTTTAGATCTTTTAATTTTTCAGCCTGTTTTTCTCGATGGCCCTTTTGTAAAACAACCCGCATCCGGTAGGCCAGCATAAACCAATATAGATTAACAGTAATGCCCACAGTCGCAATTGCGACCATCAGTACGCGAATAATCACGTTTGCACTGCTATTGGTCATCATCACGTTTGCCATGCCCACAAAGCCAACTGTGTAGATCGCAACCACGGCTGCCAACAAATAATAGCTGACCTTAACTTTTAGGATGGCCAAAATGAGGGTTGCCGCATAAAAGGCAATCGCAATATAAGTCACTTGGAACGCTTCTGACAGCTTAATCGTCGCATGTAATTTCATAACCGGCAAAACCATTAGCCAGTTCATCACTAAAAACATCCCTAAAGATACAACCGCCCACCAGACAACTTTTTTCTCTTCTGCTTTCATCTAATCCCCTATCCTATGCTTTCAAGAAAAAAAGGATAAATTCAGTTGTGAATTTTATCCTTTTACCTTCAGTCTTAGTTTAACTTATTTAGTTAAGTTAGGAAAGTTAAGTTCATCAATCTAATGAATCTTTTCGAAAAGCAATAGTGAGTTTGCTAATCAAATAGCATTGCCAAAATATCGTCCTTGGCGATTCCCGTAAAGTACTGGTTAGTGTCAATATCTTTTAGGACGTTAGCGACATCTTGGCGTTCAAAGCGAACGCCTTTTAGCTGGTCGGCCACTTCACCGGCATCTTTCGGGCCAAAAAAGTCACCGTAAAATTTAACGTTTTCAATCTTGCCATCCTCAACTTGGAGCCGCGCGTCGATTGTGCCATTTGTAAAGTGTTGACGTTTCTTTACGGTAAATTCAGGTGAATTGCCATAGACCCAATTCCAGTTGTTATAATAATCATCAAAAATCTTATCAATCCCATCTTGATCCGCTTCAGTTAGCTGATACGCCTTATCTTTAATCTGATCAAGATCATCCACATGGAACAGCTCTTTTAACAGTCGATCCCGGAATTCCGGGGTAGTGAGATTTTGATACTTCGGCGCTAAATAAGGCTTTAAATTCGTAACTCGAGAACGAACGGATTTAATCCCCTTTGACTTAATCTTATCTTCTGGGACGTCCAAAGCCTTTGGAATAACTGAAAGGTCCACGTCCAACATTAACGTTCCGTGGGAGAACGTCTTGCCATTTTTGGTGTACATTGCATTGCCAGAGAATTTCTTGCCGTCGACTAAAATGTCATTTCGACCGCTGACTTCTGCTGAAGTTGCCCCCATGTCGTGCAGGGCATCAACAATTGGCTGGACAAATGATTTAAAGTCGCCAAATTCTTCACTGTCACTGTCAACCACAAAGCTAAAGCAGAGGTTACCAAGGTCTTGGTAAACCGCACCGCCCCCCGATAGACGTCGGGTAACCACAATGCCGTGCTCGTCAACGTACTTTTTATTAATTTCTTCAAGCGTATTTTGGTTACGGCCAACGATAATACATGGTCCTTCGATATAAAATAATAATAGCGGTTCGTCGAATTGAATTTCATTCATCAGGTATTGTTCGGTCGCCAGGTTACGGCGAATATCATTTGATTTCATGACATAATAATACATATTCAAAACCCTCTTTTCATTTTTTAACTCACAAAGAATGTTAGCACCAAAGGTAAGCGATTACAATCACAAGAAAGGGGCACTCCAATTTTTTCAATTTTAAGTTGGCAATGCCCCACGATAATTACCAATTAGCGTTACACCCCCACTAAATTTGAGAAAACTGCTTGATAACTTCACAAAATAACCTAACCACCCATTGGTCACCGAGAACTGTTTCAGTTTATATACACCGAACACTTCATTATTAATAAGATAATACCGATTTCTAATCGCTTGCCCCCACTCATTTTTTTGCTTACATTTTAGCCGGAGAATGTTATAGTTTAAGTAGATGTAAAACGATGACGGGGTGATAACATGCAAGAACAAAACTACCAAAACGTCCTAGTACCTGTTGACGGTTCGGCTGTCACTGAGCACGTATTGCAGCGAGCAATCGAAGTTGCCAAAACCAACGACGCCCATTTAGATATTTTAAATATCTTAGAGGTCAACCAGTTTAATCAGACTTATGGGAGTGCTGTAAGTGGTGACGTTGTTTTCAAATTGACTGAAAATACCGAAAACAAACTAAAGGAAATGCAACAAGAAGCTGAAGATGCTGGCGTTAAGGACGTCAATATTCATATTCGCTTCGGAAATCCAAAGCCAATTATCGCTCGTGAATTTCCAAATGACCATGACACCGACGTCATTGTCATGGGATCGACTGGTTTAAGTGCCGTCGAACGGTTAATTATTGGCTCCGTTACCAGTTACGTTACGCGAACTGCTAAGTGCGATGTCTTAATTGTTCGTTCAAAAAAGCCTAATAAGCCAACCAAATAAAAGCGTGATTAATGAGCTGGGACAGCGATAGTTGTCCCAGCTTTTGTATCGTCATCGTTAATCGCCTACAAAGAAACAGTCATCAACAATGCTGTTAAGCTCAACGACCACCCCTATAAGCAAAAGTGGTTGGTTTAGCTGTTAACAGCCGCTTGTTTCAACGACTTCATTAAAGAGGATAACCGCATGCAACCTACTCAATGGCAATACCATGAAATCGTGCCGCCAAGGATGGATCGGCACTCGCTCAAATCACTTATGAAAGACTACTGGCAATTACCCCGCCACCTCATTTTTAGCATCCGCCGTGCTCGGCGGGTCCTAGTTAACGGTCGTTATCAACCGGTCAACTTTACCGTCAATGCCTACGACCATGTCGAAATGACCTTTTTGCCCAGTGATTTTGCTCATCCTTTCCCCCAGGTTAAACCTGATTCAGCAGCCAACGTAATGATTTTATACGAAGACTCAGATCTGCTAGTCACTAATAAACGATGCGGCGATAAAACCCATCCTAACCAACCCGGTGAAGTCGGGGCGACCATCAATCATCTAGCCGCATACTTAGCGCCTAAAAGAACTGTTCCATATATGATTCATCGCCTTGACCAGCAAACTAGCGGGGCAATTATTTTTGCTAAAAATCCCGTCGTAGTCCCAATCTTAGTTGCCAACATTCGCGAAAAGCAAATCAAGCGAACCTACTTGGCATGGGTGCAGGGAACCAGCCTGCCAACCCAAGGCACCATCTCGCTGCCAATTGGACATGATCCAAAAGATAAACGTAAACGCCAAGTTAACGGCCAAAATAGCGTGCCGGCTGTCACCCATTATCAAGTTATCACCCAAAAAGGGAACTATTCGTTATTAAAGATTCAACTAGAAACTGGGCGGACTCACCAAATCCGGGTCCATTTTAAAGCGCTTGGTCACCCCTTGGTTGGCGATCCGCTGTATAATTCAGGTGGTGCAAGCGATTTCTTATTACTACATTCATGGCAGGTTCAACTGTTACTGCCATTTTCAAAAACAGTCAAGACAATCACCGCACCGTTGCCAAAACATTTCATTGATTTTCAAAACCAACTATGAGTGATAACCCTCGTACTTTGAAAGGAGATTCCTATGGCCGATAAATTATTATCTACTTATTCTGCAACCGAATTATCCAAAATGATTCGAGCTGGTAAAATTGACCGCAAAGAATTGGTTAATGAGTTAATTGAAACAATTAACGATCGAAATCCCCAGCTAAACGCTGTCATTAGCACTTGGCCAGAACGGGCACTTAAGATGGCCGACCAATTTCATCATGCTGACCAAAAGTTTGCCGGCGTGCCAATTCTGCTAAAGGGGCTTGGCCAATCATTCAAAGACGAACTCGACACTGGCAGCTCGCAACTATTGGCAGAGCACAAAGCGACCTTGACAAATAATTTTGTTAAGGGCTTATTAAATGCTGGTCTAATTCCGGTTGGTGAGACTAACGCACCAGAATTTGGTTTCAAAAACGTCACGGATTCAAAATTATATGGCAATGCGCATAATCCATGGAATCTTGATTTTCAACCCGGTGGCTCTTCAGGCGGTTCAGCGGCTGCCGTTGGCGATAATTGGCTGCCGATTGCTGCTGGCAATGATGGTGGCGGCTCCATTAGAATTCCATCATCATTTTCCGGTGCAATTGGCCTTAAGCCAACCAGGGGGCGAGTTCCCGCCGGCCCAATCGAGTGGCGCGGGTGGCAAGGCGCTTCAATCAACTTTGCAATTACCCGACATATTTCAGACACAGCTAATTTACTTGATGCACTGACAACTGTTCAAATGGCTGCCCCCTTTCAAGTGCCTAAGCCATCGGAGAGCTTTTTGACGTCATTAAACAAACTCCCTCAAGATCTCACAATTGCTTATTCGACCAGATCACCGGTTGGCACCCCCGTCTCCGAAGAAGCTGAGCAAGCCGTTTTAGAAGCCGCTCAATTTCTTGAAGATGCCGGCTTTAATGTTGAGGCCGCAGATGCCCCGATTGACGGTATTGGCTTGATGAAGAGTTATTACGTCATGAATGCCGCAGAAACTGCCACCCTATTTGCCAACATGCACTTATCAGACCAAACCATCAAAGATCACGTTGAGCCACTAACTTGGGCGCTAGCCGTAACCGGTCGTTCAGTGACGGCCGTTCAATATAGTCAAACACTGAGCTTTTGGGACACCGTTGCAAGTGATATGGACGAATTTCAGCAAGCCTTTGATTTATACTTAACCCCAACAACTGCCCATCAAGCTCCCAGAATTGATACACAGCTGGTTTCGGATGACAACCTGGCTAAGCTGAAAAACATTGAAGCATACGATCCAGCCGACCAACTTCAGATTATTTGGGATCAGTGGCTGCCGGCACTCACTTTATCGCCATTTACTCAGTTGGCTAATATTTCCGGTCAACCCGCGATCAGTTTACCCACACACGTCGGTAAAAACGGCCTCCCACTTGGAATTCAGTTAATTTCCCGAAAGGGCCGTGAAGATTTATTGCTTCAAATGGGCAAATTCTTTGAGGACCACCATAAGTTTCAATTGAAGCAATAACGATTGTTTTTTTAGACAAGTTGGTCAAAGTAGTGGGCTGGGGCATTTATTCATTTTGGGTCAGTTATGCAAAGCAGGGATCTGTGCGTAAGCACCTTTGCCAAAAATGTCACCTCTAGGAAATTCCGGCAAGGAAACTTACCTTCGGTTTCTAGTCGCTTGACTCCGCTCATTTTAGGACAGCTACGCCAGGCAGAAATCTCCGTATAAGCACCTCTAACAAAAATCCCAAACCCGGGGATTTCTGTTAGAGGAGACTTATACTCCGATTTCTAAGCGCCTGGCTCCGCTCACTCTATTTTAGGACAGTTGCGCAAAGCAGAAGCTTGCACCTAAGCCATCTCGGCCAAAAATCCAAGCCCGGGATTTTCAGCCAAGATGGCTTAGGCTCCAGCTTCTAACCGCTTTGCTCCGCTCACTTTCTTAGGAGGCACTCATGGACATTCAACCAAGATTAATATTTCGACGGCTAATCACCGTATTAACCATCTTTTGCGGCCTGGGGGTTGTTGGGGTTTATTCACCATTAAAAATGCCAACAGCATCAACCACGTTTGCAGCCGCTACGCCGACCGACGCTTCCTTGGCAAACCAAGCTTCCTTAACTAAAGGAAACGTTTCTGCAGCTTGGCAGCAAGGTTATCAAGGTCAAGGAATGGTCGTCGCCGTCATCGATAGTGGCATCCAACCCCATCGAGACCTCACTTTAAGCAACCCAGCAGCCGCCAAAATTACTCGTGCCACCGTCAATCGCTTTATTGCCGAGCACGGCTATGGCCGGTATGTCAGTGCCAAGATTCCATTTACCTACGATTATGTCAATCACGACAATCATCACACTAACCCGGATGCCCAATCTTCCTTTCACGGTGAACACGTGGCCGGAATTATTGCCGCAAACGGATCTGCCTCACAAACTAACGCTCAATACGTTAAAGGTGTCGCACCTCAAGCCCAGCTTCTAAATATGAAAGTCTTTGGCGGTTTTGCTGACGAATTTCCCAGTGATGTTTCCCAGGCAATCTATGACGCTGTCGCCTTAGGTGCGAATGTCATTAACTTGTCTTTGGGAATTCTCGTTGGTAATCAATCAATCGTCGATCAAGAACAAGCCGCCATTCATTACGCAGTTGATCACGGTGTCGTCGTGACGGCTGCCACAAGTAACTTTGGCCACGCAGGCAGCATCTTAGCTGATAATAATGAAGATGCTAACTCTAACCAAACAACTTATGAGCCAATTAATACTGGCACCACTAGCAATCCAGCCGTTTCCGCCGATGCAATTGCTGTCGGTGATGAGAATACAGCTTTAGGGGCCAAAAGCGCGATGGATCCCATTTCTGGTTGGGGACCAACCCCGCAATTTGATCTCAAACCTGACATCAATGCCCCAGGCGAAAACATTATTTCTACTTGGCAGCATAATACGTTAACCTCTGATAGTGGCACTTCAATGGCATCCCCATATGTTGCCGGCGCGGCTGCCCTTGTGATGCAAAAATTGACTCGAACCCAGCCCAATCTCCACGGTAGGCCACTAGTAGCTGCCGTCACGGCGGCATTAATGAACGCGGCCCAACCAATGGCTGATTCTGATTATCCAGGCGAAATCGTTTCACCACGGCATCAAGGCGCTGGCCAGATTAATGTTGCCCATTCGCTTAATTTGACCGGTTCAGCGACGGATGCCAACTCAGGTCAAGGATCCGTGTCGCTCCACTCAATTGGCACAAACACCAATTTTGCAATTAAGGTAACCAATTATGGCAACACTCCGCAAACTTACACCATTGACCCCGGCACGCCCGCCACCGAAACTCGTGAATTGAAACCGACTGGCATCGGCATTGTCCATGACACGCCGTTAATTGGCGCTAGTTTAAAAGCTTCAACTGATACCATCGAGATTGATCCTAACCAAAGCAAAGTAATCAATTTTAACCTGAATATTGCTGATTTGACCCCTTCTAATCGTCAGGTTGAAGGTTACATTGCTTTCAACAACACCGCCAATGCCAGCCAAACGTTAAGAATTCCTTACTATGGCTACTATGGCGACCCCACCACTGAACAAGTTATCGATAAGCCGGCTAACCAATCCGGCAGCCATTTTTTTGGCGGTTATCTACTGGACGATCACAACACGCCACTTGGCCTCTCCGACCGGGTTTCATTAGCCAGTTACGTCAACGCCCATCCAGCTGTTTGGGATAAGTTGGCAGCTAAGATCGCCCCCAAAAAGGTTGCTTTTTCTCCCAATGGCGATGGTCAAGCAGACGCAATTACCCCCTACATTTTTGCCAAGCAAAATTTGGCCAACGTTAAAGTTCAAATCTTAAATCCCGCTGGCCACGTTATTCGTATCGTGGATCAAGAAACTAACACCACTAAATCATTTCATGAAAACGGCAATGCTTATAATAATGATCTAACCCTTTCTGCTTCCATGCGGTTAGCGCCTAAAAAATTTGCTTGGAATGGGACCGTTTATCAGCAATCATTCGGCAAAATGCACCCGGTAGCCGACGGCCGCTATACGTATCAAATTAAAACAACCAACTTCAATTCCGGGCAACATCAAGTTCAAACCTTTAATTTGCCGGTAAAAGTCGATACAGTTGCCCCAACAATTTCAAAAATCAGCTATCAAAACGGTATTCTAGCTGCCCACTATGCTGATAGGGGCGTTGGTTTTGGCCGCTTGTCTGCTATGCGGTTAACGATCAACCACGGCAGCACCATTGGCATTGGCCTGAAAAGTTCAGGCCAGGACAATTGGGGGGTCATCCGTTTTCGTTTGCCTCAAAAGCAACGTCAATCACTGGCCAAACAAGGCGGCCGGCTTCAACTGGCTTTAGCTGACGCAGCCGATAACACCATTAGTCGAACGTTTAAAGTGAAACCAACTATCAATCAAAATCTGCCAGTCTCGACGCAATCCGGTTCTAAAAGCCTGTGGCGGCAAGAAACGCGGGATCTGCCTGCGATGCAAAGCAGGGAACCTTATGCTTTGACGACCCGGTTTACGAAGACCCCAGGGATTCATTTTAAACATCTAAACGATAACAGCCTTTCTATCATTAACGCCGACAACCCTGCGTATAATGCTACCAATCACACACTGCAAATTGATGGTCAAGTAAAGCAGGCACACTCAAAGTTAATCATTTTAGCTAACCCAAACGAAGCCAGCGCCAAAAACCGCGTTCACCTCACTCGAAATGGCAACTTCCAGTTTAAGCTCCCCCTCCATTCGCCCAGTCAACGCGGGATTGGCTACCTTTTTAAACAAACAATCAAACACAAGACTTATTCATATCGGGGTACTTTAGAAGTCATCACTGACACAACCCTACCGACGCTCAAACTTGATCAAGATGACCAAGCTACTTTGAACCATCAAACCGGCACCTACGATGTGACCACCAACCAGCGCCAGTTTACACTAAGCGGGACAGTGGATGATAATGTCGACGGGTATTGGCTTGATATCAACGGTAACAATCTTTTTCATGAACAAAATAACGCCGGGTTTAACCCCCTGCCATCGCAAACCATCGCCAATCCTCATGAAGCGCATCATTTCAGCCAGACCGATAACTTGCAGCCAGGGGCCAATTACTTTACCGTGGTGGCCACTGACCAAGCTGGCAATCACGTCACCAAAGTATTTCGCGTTTTTAAGACAAATTAATCAAAATAAGGATTCAAACGCCAAGCCATTGCCAGTGTTTGAATCCCTATTTTGATTATTTAATAACTATTTTTATTTGCTAATCATCTGACTCATGCTGAGCCTTATAAGCTTTCCAAGCGGCCAGCCCAGCGTCGGTCAAGCCATCAACCGTTTTGCCATCACTTTTAATCAAACCGGCATCAATGAGCGGCTGGGGATGGCCGCCAATCGCATTGTCACAGTAGTCAACAAAGTGGTTGATCAAGGTACCAGAGCCAACCCGGCCAGTTTGAATGGCATCCAATATATCAAAATCAGTTTGTGAGATTTCCATGATTAAATAATCCTCCTTTTAGATGACTTTATTATAATTGAATTTCAGCTAGATTGTACTAAAGACGCTTCAGGAACCGAACCATTTTAGTTCAAAAAAAGACCGCAAAATCCAAACGAATTTTGCGGTCCCTCTTGATTAATCATTGATAATTAATCTAAATTACTTCTTAAGGCCTTCCCACTTCCAGTTAACAACTTCTGGAAGATCAGTACCTTCTTGACGAATGTAAGCATTGTGCTTATCAATCGTGTCGTTCATACGTTGGATGAAGTAACTGCCCTTAACTGAGTAAGCTGGAATATCTTGAACAGCTTCCTTAGCTAAGTCGAAACGATCCAATTGGTTCAAGACGCGCATGTCAAATGGTGTGGTAATGTCACCATTTTCACGGTAGCCATGAACGTGCAAGTTATGGTTGTGACGATCAAAGAAGATGTCCTTGATCAAGCCTTCGAAGCCGTGGAATGCGAAGATAACTGGCTTGTCAGTCGTAAACAAGTTGTCAAATTCTTCATCACTCAAGCCACGAGGGTCAACCTTAGGTGAACGAAGCTTCAATAAATCAACCACGTTGATGTAACGAATCTTCATTTCTGGGAATTCTTTGTTCAAGATTGAGATGGCAGCCAATGCTTCCAAGTTAGGTTCTGAACCTGCGGCAGCAAAGACAACATCTGGTTCTTGACCCTGGTCAGTTGATGCCCAATCGATGTAGCCAAGACCATTCTTAACAAGGTTTTGAGCTTCATCCATGGTATACCATTGACGACGTGGGTGCTTTGAAGTAACGATTAAGTTAATCTTTTCGTAAGTTCTGAATGCAGAATCACCAACAGCTAACAATTCGTTAGCATCAGCTGGCAAATACTCACGGATGAATTCAGGCTTCTTCTCAGCTAAGTGAGTGAGCATACCTGGATCTTGGTGGGTATAACCATTGTGATCTTGCTGGAATACGGTTGATGTATCAACAAAGTTCAATGAAGGATATTGCTTTCTCCAGTATTGTTCTGAAGCTTTACGTAACCACTTGAAGTGTTGAGTCAACATTGAGTCAACTACTCGACCAAATGATTCGTAAGTAGCAAAGAAGCCATGACGACCAGTCAAGACATAACCTTCAAGCCAACCTTCTGCTTGGTGTTCTGAAAGTTGTGAGTCGATTACTCGGCCGTGGTTTGAAAGATCTTCATCATATGGTTCGTGAATATCTTCCATCCATTGACGCTTAGAGTCATCAAGTAAGCTGTAAAGACGGTTTGACTTAGTTTCGTCAGGACCGAAGCCACGGAAGCTGGTAGGGTTAAGTTCGGCAACCTTTTCCAACCAGTTTGACCATTCAATCATATCTTGCTTCTGAGTAACACCACGATCGAATTTAACTTCGAAGTCGCGTACATCAGGGAGCTTCAATGGTTCTGGCTTGATACCACCGTTAGTGATTGGGTTGACGGACATCCGCTTGTCACCCTTAGGAGCAAGTTCACGAATTTCTGGCTTCAATGTGCCGTTTTCGTCAAACAATTCTTCTGGCTTGTATGACTTCAACCAGTCAATTAATAAGTCTTTATGTTCCATTGAACCTGCGGCAACAGGAATTGGAACTTGGTGAGCACGGAATGAACCTTCGATTGGGTTGCCATCAAGATCCTTCTTAGGACCAGTCCAGCCTTTAGGTGAACGGAAGATAATCATTGGCCAGTTAGGTAACTTAACGTTATCAGGTGTCTCGTTTTCACGGGCATTCTTTTGAATTGACTTAATTTCTTCAATGACATGATCAAGTGTCTTAGCAAAGTCTGCTTCAACCTTAGCATGATCTGTGTCAGCCGTAGCTTCAACGAAGTATGGATCCCAGCCCATTCCTTTGAAGTAACTTGTTAAGTCTTCGTCACTCATCCGTGAAAGAATGGTTGGGTTAGAAATCTTGAAGCCGTTCATGTTAATAATCGGAAGAACAGCACCGTCAGTAATTGGGTTGATGAACTTGTCAGAGAACCATGATGCAGCCAATGGGCCAGTTTCTGATTCGCCATCACCAATTTCAACAGCAGCGATTACATCTGGGTTGTCTAAGATTGCACCGGTACCATGTGAAAGTGAGTAGCCAAGTTCGCCACCTTCGTGGATTGAACCTGGTGTTTCTGGTGCAGCATGAGAAGCAACGCCACCTGGGAATGAGAATTGCTTGAACAACTTAGCCATACCTTTTTCATCTTGGCTGATGTTTGGATAGATATCTGAATAACTACCGTCAAGGTATGAGTTAGAAACCATTACTTGGCCACCATGACCTGATCCTTCAATGTAGAACATGTTCAAATCGTATTTGTTAATCACACGATTCAATTCTGCATAAATCAAGTTTTGTGATACGATAGTTCCCCAGTGTCCAATTGGCTTAACCTTAACGTCCTTGGACTCAAGAGGTCGCTTAAGCAATGGATTGTCGCGCAAGAACAATTGGCCTACGGAAATGTAGTTTGCGGCACGCCAGTACTTATCAACAAGTTCCAAATATTCTTTGGAATCGTAATCTACTGTCATTAATTAACACTCCTTCTTCGATTTAACAACAAAGCTTCTGTATAGAATGTTCGAGAAATTGACAGACTTTCGTCTCATCAATTTACATCACTAATACTAAACGATATTTGCAAAAAGTCAACCTTTTTACAAATTGATACGGTCCAATATTAAATGTCCCAAACTCCTATACTTATTAGCCATTATGAACGGTTATAAATCTTTCGTCCACCATTATTAATGTTTTGTAACAAAATTTTCGAAATCATTACCTCATTAGTTCTTGTCGTCGCCGATTCACTAATTGAATGATTAAAAGCCCTGCTAAAACAGCGGCAGTGGTCAAAAAAGTGAGCCGCATGCCAAAAATGAATGCCGCCGGGTGATGATTGGGATAATTACGAGTTGTCTGGCCAAGATAGCTGCTAATGCCACTAAACAGGAGTATGTTGGCAAAAATCGCTCCAAAGGTCATCCCGGTGTTTCTGGCAAATCCTAATAAACCACTGGCCACCCCTAATTGATTTTGGCCAACCGCATTCATGACCAACACATTTGTCGGCGCTTGAAATAGGCCGTTTCCTAGACCAACTATTCCAAGCCAACCACATAAAACTACTAACGAGGTTGAAGAAGAGACCGTTGCCAGGCCAAGCTGGCCAATCAGTAGCGTTACTAGCGAGACGCCAGCAATCATATGAGAGCCTAATCGATCGCTAAGCCAGCCAGCAAATGGCGATATCACAATTTGAATGATTGGAAAGCTAATCAAAATCAAACCGGCTAGGTCTGTCCTGACACCCCGGTTTGCTTCCAGATACAGCGGTTCAATAATATTGACGGCAAAATTAATCCCGTAAACGATGACCGTTGCCAATAACCCAAACGAAAAATCAGGGTTATGAAATAGTCGAAAATCAAAAACCGGATTATCCATTCGTCTTTCTATACTGATAAGTCCAATCATTGACAGAACCGTTAAAAAGCCTAAGCTGACAAAAATCGGATTAGTGAAGCCCATCTCTTGGCCTAACACTAACCCAACAAACAGACTTCCAGCCGTCATAATCAAACTAAGCATCCCCGGCCAATCCAGCGGCCGTTTTTCAATTGGCTTATCCGCTGATAAAACCAGCTGGCCTAAGATAATCGCCACCAGTCCTACCGGTACGTTCACCCAAAATATATAATTCCATGGCAAATAAGCCAAAATCAAGCCGCCTAAACCAGGGCCGGCGATGCCACCGAAGGCAACGACTGAGCCAAAGCTGCCCAAGGCCAACCCCCGTTCGGCCTTAGGGAACGTCTCGGTGATAATGCCAGCATTGGTGCTTAAAGTCATACTAGCGCCGATTGCCTGGATCGCGCGCATCAACAAAATCCAACCAAATCCTAAGTTGACACCGCACAATAATGACGCCAGCGTAAAAATCAGCGTCCCCCATTTAAATAGCTTAACTTTCCCATAAAGATCTCCTAGTTTACCAAACGGCAGCAATAACATACAAGTGACAATTAGATAACTGGACGCAACCCAGTTAATTCGCGCCGTTGAAATACTAAGCGAATGAGCCATCACCGGCAACGCAATGTTCACAATACTGCTAGTTAAAGTCGACATAAACGAAAGTAACACAACGGCAGTAAAAACGCCCCAACGGTTATTCTTTAGTTGGTTATCCACTTGTCGTCATCCCCTATTATTAGGATTTTCTTTCTATAGCTATGTCTAGAATAATCGCTTTTTAACCAAGTGGGGAAAGATTGATTTGAATTCACCTAATTCAGCGCTTTGCAAAATCGATTCGAACAGTTACCTAAACTCTAAAAATGTGGTTTCGCTCGATAGCCAACGAAACGCGCTTGATATATAAACAGCCAAGCCTCCTGTCCCTAAATTTGTCATTTTAGGGATGGGGGGCTTGGCTAATTTGGGTTAATCAGTTGGCTTTCAAAACAAATCAGGTTCGGACAAGCAAAAACCGGCATATAAATTCGGAAACTGGGAATTGACTTAAGAAGCACTACTATGCGCACTCTAAGTGTCTGATGCCTACACGCTAGCCATTTTCATCCAAACTCACAAACGTATTGTAGTTCAAATATTTATAATGAATCCGCATATTGGAAACTTCAAATGGCGTGCCATCATCTAAGAAGAAGATGCCTTCCATCACACCAACCGGTTCGACGGGTTTTAACCCCAACAGCTTTTGGTCTTCTTTTGTCGAAGGGTCAGCCGTAATTGTCATGAATGACTTCGTAACCGATTTGCCCGTTGCATCCTCAAAGTAATTAAAAATCGATCCTTCAACCCGCTCAGCATTAAGCTCCGGAGCCACGCGAATCGGGATGTACCCTAATTCAATCATAAAAGGATTATCATCAAACGACCGCAATCGCTTAATCTGATAAACAAATTCTCCTGGATTCAAAAAAAGTTCCGTTTGCAGCTCGTCACTTGCTGGGATGACCTTGAAATCCAATAATTTAATTTTAGGGACTTGACCATCGCTTTTAAAGCTATCCGTCACGCCTAAGTTAGACCCTTCATACTGAAAGATCGTCTGGTTTTTTTGATATAGTGGGTTAATAAACGTGCCCGAGCCGCGCTTTTTAAAAATGATTCCTTGATTTGCTAGGACGTTCAACGCCCGCTTTACTGAGCTTCTGCTAACACCATAAGATTCACTTAGACTTCGTTCATCCGGTAAGCGCTTAGACACAAATTCGTTAGCCTGGATACGGTTCTTCAAATCTTTCATGATGTTGCGATACACTAAATCAGTCATTGCTGCTCCTTAATTAAATCGTCCAATTGATCTATTATCTCTAGAGTATAACAGATATTTTGTTTCTGTTCAGACAGAATTCGTTTTTGCGATGTGCTAAAATAACTTGTGAGGTGTCGGAAAAATGGCAAAAAAGAAAAACAAAAAAGTTCACAAAACGCTCGTTGAACAAATTCTTGATAAACATCACATTCCGTTTGAACAACTAGAGTTTCCAACTCATCAAGAAGGTGACGTTGCCCAAATCAGTGTCGATCACGTTGACCAAGACGAGCACCAGATTTTTAAAACCCTTGTCCTCGAAGGCAAAAAGACCGGCCCAGTCGTCGGGGTTGTCCCAGTGGATGAACACTTGGATGAAAAAAAGCTCGCCAAAGTTTCTGGTAACAAAAAGGTTAACATGGTGCCGTTAAAGGACCTGTTAAAAACGACCGGTTACCAGCATGGGGCCAACACGCCGATTGGTATTTGGGAGAAGTTTCACTACCCCATCTATATCGACCAAGAGGCTAAGGAAATGGGCCAAATTATCGTTTCATCCGGTCAAATTGGCCGCTCTGTCAAAGTTGACGCTCAACAACTAGTCGATCTGGTGAATGGCCAATTCGCTGACATAAAGGAATGATCGCCAATGCTCACAACCATTTTAATCAATATCGGTTTGGTACTCGGATTAGTGATCGGAGTACCATTTCTTTTTATCATTTTGCTTTCCCTGATTAATCGAAATACCAAGCGCCAGATCGCCACAACCTTTGGCATTAACGGCCAGCTATACTTTGGCTTTCTGGGCATCATGATTCACGAAACCAGTCATTTAGTTGCCGCCATTATTTTCGGCCACAAAATTGACGGCTGGCGTTTAATTAAGTTTCCGTCAGCAGAAGCGCCCACCTTGGGATACGTTCATCACACTTGGCGGCAAAACAGCCTTTATCAAAATATGGGGAATCTCTTTATCGGCGTTGCTCCCATCTTTGGCTGCTGCCTCGCAATCCTATTTAGCTGTCGCCTATTGCTTCCAGAAATTTATCAAACGATCACGCATACCATTACCGGGACGGCATCGCTTGGGTCGCTCAGCTTACCAGTCAATCATTGGGGGTCGGCTTTACTCTTCATAATCATCGCTGCTAATATTTGTATCGGTGGCTTTGATCTAAGCCGCTCAGACTTTCAAAACGCCGAACAAGGGGTTTGGCAAGCAGCTTTTTGGTTAGTCTTAATTGCCATCGTGATGTCGCTGCTGCCATTCCAGTTAGGATTTTTTAATTGGCTAAAACAAGTAATCAGCGTGCTGGTTGTTATCTCTTTATTTAATATTCTTATTTCGATAATCGTCAACCTACTGTTTCGAATTAGATAATCATTTCAAACCATTCCACTCGTCCACAAATTCGCTTAAAAAATCGAGCATAACTTGTTGCCGGTGGGCGGCAATTTCTTTGGCCGTTTCCGTATTCAATTGGTCCTTAAGCTTTAGCAGCTTTTCGTAAAAATGGTTAATCACCGTGCCTCGCTTGCGGTATTCGGATTTATCCATATTTTTACGGGGCATCATCCGAGGATTATACATGATCTCACCAAAATGGCCGCCAAAATAAAACGTCCGGGCAATGCCAATCGCGCCGATTGCATCTAGCCGATCGGCATCTTGGACAATTTGGCCTTCAATCGAAAGTTGGTGGTGTCGTTTAAGATTAGCGCTATAAGACATGTTATCGATAATTTCAAAAACTTGTTTGATAAATGCGTCATCATGGCCGACTTCTTTTAGCTTGGCGGTGATGGCTTTTCGTTTGGCCGCTGGATTGGTCGTTACCTTATCATCGGCCACATCATGCAAATACGCAGCCGTTAGCACCAGTTGCTCGTCGGCCGGTTCAGTTTTTAAAATCAATTGGGCCAGACGAACGACCCGTTCAATGTGCGTGTAGTCGTGACCGGTGGTTTCATAAGCAAGTTCATGTTGAACAAAGTCTCTGATTTGACGTAATCCGGGAATCATGGGGAAGGCTCCTTTTGGTTTTGGGTTGTTTTTTCCATTATAGTCCATCTGATCGCTGGGAAGATGAATGAGCTATGATAACGAAAAATCTTTTCATCCCATGAAATTTGTTTCATTCGTGCTGAAAGGTGGTTTGCCACCTGAATGACCAACACAATATTGTATGGTAGAAAAGTTAAATTGACATACGACCTATTTCACTATATGTCGTATGTCGTTTTGAACCCACTTAATAAAGGCAATTCCATTAAAAGTCTAACTGGAGATTTTAATCGAATTACCTTTATATAAAATCGTGTTTGGTGAATGATCACCTTCACACAAGCATGCACGAGCATCATAATCGAATGTCAGCGCTGCATCATGACTGCTCTCACCTTCTTGAGTATCACAGTTACATATGATTACATTGATTTACAACATCAAGTAGGGTTCCATTACCCGGTTTACTTTTTCTTCTAACAGCATTATAGATTTTAAATTGGGGAACTATAAATATCGTAAAAAAGATGATAATCGTCGAAAAATGATGTGAAAAAGCCTTGAAACAGAACCAATTGAAATTAAAGCCCTAGTTTAGAATCACTTCCAAGGGCCTCAATTATTATTTGAAAGTCCTGACCCGCGTTCCAACTTTTTAATCCGGCTGTTTCGATTGCTCATCACTGCTTCAACAAGCAACAACACCAGCAAAATCAGAATCCAGATAATCAGCACAAACGCCGCGGACTTGGCATCAGTCAAAATGCCTAGCCCTTTATTTAACTTAGGTTTATAAGCACTCGGAATCGCGACGTTTTTAACCATAATATTTCGAATCAACCCCGCAATTTCATATCCCGGCCACTTCACAACCAGTTTTTGCATGAAACTTGGTAACTCACCAAAAATGATATAAGAACCGGAGAAAAAGCCAGTCAGGGCACCAACAATCGCTGATAATGACGAAAACACCGAAATTGAGTTGACTAAATTAGTAATACAAGCAAAAAACAGACAACCAAATAGCACTAACAAAAACGCGTAACCAATGGTCTGGACGAACATCTTCACACTTAACAACGACTTTGCTTGAACATACAGATAAGCATAAGCAATTACGATAAACGCCAACGTTGACAATGAAGCTTCAATAATGGCTGCAATTAAATATGAGACTGACATTGACCACTTTGTCATTTGATTATTAACGATAAAATCATCTTGCTTATGATCCAAGTTATCTTTGATTCGTTGTTCAAACGGTGCCAGGGACGCTGAAATCCCAACAATTGAAATCAACCCAGCAATCATCCAAAGATCAACATATTTCTTTGCATGAATCCCCTTTGGCATTGCTAGTAAAATATTATCTCTGAGAAAAAAGACGTAAATTAACAAGGTAATTAATAGTGCCAAAAACGAGAAAAAGATGGCCATTTTATCACGGCGATAAATCGCCAGAGTTCTCCTAATAAATTTAGTTTTCATTGTGAGTCGCCTCAATATTTTTAAAGAGATCGTCAAATGACGTGTGCTTAACTTCAAAATCTCGTTGCTTTAATTGCTCGTGACCCGCTAAATAAGCAACCACTTCACTTGAATTGTCAAATAACTTAGTTGTCTGCACAATATCCCGTTCCTCATTTTGGGGATTTCCATAGACCACTAATTTGTACCTCGGCATTTGACTGACAAATTGGTCCACAGAACCGAAATACTTTTCTTGTCCATCTTGAATAAACAACACCTTATTGGCATAGATCAGTTCTCCCAAATCATGAGTTGTATAGATCATTCCCACAGTTGGCCCATCACTCATCAAGTGTTGGACTTGCTGCCAAGCCTCATTTTTAATATCAATATCCATTCCTGCTGATAACTCATCCAACAACAAGACGTTTGGCCTCAACATCGTTGTTCTGACGAAATTAACAATTCGCTTTTGGCCGCCCGATAATGCACCATATAATTGCTTGAGGTTTTGAATTTGAAATTGATCAAGTAGTCGTTTGGCGGCTTCCAGCTCCGCATTGCTTCTTGCTCTAAAACGTAAATTTTGGAGAATACTAAGGGTTTCGTCTAAGATATTATTTTGAAAAACAGCGCCAAGACGAGCTTGATTGCGAATAACTTTTCCTTGATCTGGCGGTAAAATTCCCATGATGATTTGCAGTAACGTTGACTTACCAGAACCATTAGGGCCGATTAACGCGATTCGATCTCCAGAATTTAAGCTAAATGACAACCTAACAATCCGGTTTCGCTTACTGACATTTCTAACCTCAACTTTCACGATAACCCTTCTCTCTGATTTGGCTGTAAAAGTATACAAATACATTATAACTATATAATTCACGTTTATCACTCAGCCATTTAATTTTCTGTCCAAGCCAAATGAGGAGAGACAATGCCAGAACTGCATCATCTCTCCTCATTTGGTTAACCTTCAAACACTATCCAATTCTTATAAAGATGCTATTTTGTTTCCACGCCTTTACCTTCATAATCATCAATCATAATCTGCTTCAGGTCGGCGATCAACGGTTCCTTTGGGTTAGCAGTCGTGCATTGATCTTCATAGGCCAAGGTTGCTAATCGGTCTAAAGCAGCATCGAACTTAGCCTTGTCAACGCCTTGAGCCTTCAAGCTCAACGTAACGCCAACTGAATGGGCTAATTCGATGAACTTCTGAACCAATCCTTCGATCAATTCATCATCATTTTTGCCTTGGATACCAATGTATCGGGCAATTTCTGCATAGTCTTTGTTAGCTCGGAAGTACTCATACTTAGGCCATGCGGCAATTTTTTCAGGTAACTTAGCATTGAACCGAATGACGTGCGGTACGGTGATCGCAATGGCAATCCCGTGGGTGATGCCAAATTCGCCGCCCAGTTTGTGAGCAACTGAATGAGTAATTCCTAAGAAGGCATTTCCAAAGGCCATCCCGGCTAAAGTAGCTGCATTGTGCATTTCTTCACGGGCGTGAGTGTCGCCATTGTACGACTTGGTCAAGTTGTCAAATACCAGCTTGATTGCTTGTAATGACAATGGTCGCGTATAATCAGAGGCCATCGTTGAAACAAACGATTCAATTCCGTGGCAAAGTGTGTCCAATCCAGAAGCGGCAACAGTCCCCTTTGGAACGGTCTCAACAAATTGCGGATCCACGATCGCAACATCTGGGGTCAAGGCATAGTCAGCCAATGGGTACTTAACATGGGTCTTAGAGTCAGTAATAACGGCAAATGGCGTCACTTCAGAACCAGTCCCGGAAGTCGTTGGAATGGCGATCATTTGAGCTTTGCGCGGCTTCTGGAAGCGGTATGCCCGCTTTCTGATATCAATAAACTTTTGCTTAGCGCCAAAGAAGCTGGTGTTGGGATCTTCGTAGAATAACCACATGTTCTTTGCGGCATCCAGTGGTGAACCACCACCAAGGGCGATGATTGTATCTGGCTTGAATGCCCGCATCTGGCGAACACCTTTTTCAACTGTATCAGTGGTTGGGTCGGGTTCAACGTCTGAGAATAATGAGTATTCAATTTCATTTGGTCGTCGTTTTAATTCATCCAAAACGGTGTCGACGTAGCCATGTTCAACCATGCCCGGGGTGGTTACGATGAATACCTTGTTGATACCTGGCATATCGTCGAGGTAACGAATTGAGGTCTTTTCAAAGTATACCCGCGGTAACTTAATCCATTGCATATTATTTCGTCTCTTTGCGATTGTTTTAATATTTAAGAGGTCGTAATCAGTTACATTGTGAGAAATTGAGTTAGCTCCCCACGAACCAGTTCCAAGGGTCAATGATGGCGTCATTTCGTTATAAAGATTGCCAAGCCCGCCAAGGCCACCTGGGGTGTTAACCAGCACCCGGGCTGCTTTCATCTTAACCCCAAACTTGAGCGCAACATCGTCATCCATCGTCTGAATACCAGCCGTGTGACCTAAGCCGCCAAAATTGAGTAATTGTTCACAAATGTTAAATGCGTCTGCTTGGGTCTTCGCCCGATAAATACTAATGACGGGGCAAAGCTTTTCAGCTGACAAAGGCTGCTTCGGGCCAATCCCAGTAATTTCAACAGCAAGCACCTTCGTGTCGTCAGGCACTTTAATGCCAGCCAACTTGGCAATATGCTTGGCAGATTTCCCAGGAATTGGGCCGCGGACACTTCCGCGCTTGGGATCAAACATCGTGTCAGATAGCTTTTGTTGTTCCTGCTTAGGAACAAAGTAAACCCCATTTTTAACAAGTTGTTCTTTGACTTGATCATAAATGTCAGTATCAATCACCGCACTGTTTTCAGTTGCACAGATCATCCCGTTATCAAAGGTTTTTGACAAAATCAAATCGTTAACTGCTCGTAAAATGTTTGCCGTTTTTTCGATATAAACCGGACCGTTACCAGGACCAACGCCTAAAGCCGGCTTGCCAGTTGAATAAGCGGCTTTAACCATGCCTGGACCGCCGGTTGCTAAAGTGCTGGCAACTCCTGGGTGATTAATTAATTTGTTAGTCGCTTCAATACTTGGTTCAGTAATCCACTGAATGCAACCCTCTGGCGCGCCGGCCGCAATTGCAGCATCACGAACAACCTTTGCGGCAGCAATTGAAGATTTCAAAGCTTGTGGGTGAAAACTAAAGATAATTGGATTTCGCGTCTTCATTGCGATAATTGACTTAAACAATGCCGTTGAAGTCGGATTGGTAACCGGTGTAATGCCGGCCAACACGCCCAAAGGTTCAGCAACCGTGATCAATTGGCGTTCTTCGTCGTCTTTAATGACTCCCACGGTCTTGTGATCACGAATGCTGTGCCAAATCTCTTCAGTCGCATACATGTTCTTAATTGCCTTATCTTCAGCAACGCCCCGGCCGGTTTCTTCATAAGCCATTTGGGCTAATTCCATGTGCTTATCCTGCCCAGCCATAACCATTTGATGCGTGATATGATCCACTTTGGCCTGGTCAAATGAATCCATCACTTCAAGTGCTTTTTGAGCTTTTGAAACCAATCCATTAATCATGGTATCAACATCGGTCTTAACGACTGGCTTTGTTTGCTTTTTTTCTTCTACTTTATTTTCAATCATTGCTTGCCTCCAATGAAAATAGCTTTGTTATCAATTTCACAATTATTATCATATCACGTTTTTTTAAAATGTAAATCTTTTTCGTTCAAAAAATCACAATTGTTTCAGTAAGCGTAGAATCATTGGTGTATCAAGGTAAATTAAAAGGAGAGCTCCTAGCTAAGCTCTCCCTTAAATGAAACCGATTTCACAATTTTATATGTGAACGCTCTCACTACTTATCAACTTTTGTTAATGGTTTTTCAATGATTGCCAATAATTTTTCGGATTGAATCCTGTCGATAATGACATTCACGGCTACTTGCATTAATTTGTCATTCAAATTAGTTTCTTCAGTCGCCCGGCCACTATTTTGACCATCCATATTTTTAAACGAAAACATCAAGCGTTTAATAAAGCTGTCATATGCTTGTTGCGGATAGATATTAGCGGTCACTTGATCGATGCCATGGCGAATCGTATCAAGCGAAAACGCCGGCTTCAACAAACTAATCAAAAGCACATCAGCAATTTGCATGGTTTGGTACTTCTTTTTAACTGGTGCCATAATCGCCTTATGCTTCACGTAATTATTAATCATTGCCGGGGTTACCTTATCAACCCCAATGGGGCCCAGCGTATCGTTGACCAACGCAGTCACTTGATCCATATACAGTGAGAAATTGGGTAATTCTGACCACAACGGTAATTCGATGGCTTTTAGCTTTTCTTCCCATTGTTTGTATTGTTCTTCGGCGTAGCTCATGAAATCACTCCTTTTGTATTATTATACCATATTATCTAGTCATGAAGACTAGATAATCCCAATAAAATAAGGCTGGCAAAATGAAGCCAACCCCAATAGCCTTTTAATCATTATCGTAACGACCGTGCCTTTTTTTGACGCCGCTTTTCCCGCTGCGTTAAAAAGGTTGAAATGACGCCTTGAAGGAACATATACAGCGGATACGCGGATGCAATTAACGGCACTGCATACAACCAAATATCCTTATCAAAGAACGAAACCAGTGAAAAAATATTATTGAAGAAAATGATAATCGCCAAAAAGACGATCAGCACCAGCAAATCCATCCCAGCTTTGAGCCGATTGAGCGGCCGGGAAACCATCACAAGTGCCAGCCAGCAAATTGCCCCAGTTAATAAGACACATAGTGTTGAAGTGAATTCATAAGGCAACCCAAAGAATGACCCCACAATTTCAATTACGATAATGTAGCCAACAATACAAATCGCGGCCGGTGTCGAAATAATCAGCACCTGTTTCATAAATTGATTGGTAATTCGAGCAAAGTTCGGTTCCAGTGCCAAGAAGAAAGATGGAATGCCCACCATCAAAGAAGTGATTGGGGTTAATTGAATCGGTTCAAAGGGATAATTCATTGCCAAGAACACGAAAATAAAGGATAGGGCAACTGAATACATTGTTTTAATTAAATACATTGAAGCCACTCGTTCGATGTTATTAATAACCCGTCGGCCTTCGTTCAATACGTCAATCATGGCATCAAAATTCGAGTTGATTAGGACAAAGTCAGCAATACTCTTCGTGCTTTCACTGCCAGAAGCCATGGCAATGCCACAATCTGCTTGCCGCAATGCCAACAAGTCATTGACACCATCGCCGGTCATCGCAACGGTGTGCTGATTTGCCTGTAACGCGCTAATTAATCGCTTCTTTTGATCGGGAGTTACTCGGCCAAAGACCGTATTTTCCTGGGCAATTTTTCCAAAGTCTGCTTCTTGATCAATCGTCGACATATCAATTGCGTGTTCAGCTCCCCTAATATCAGCGCTTTGGGCAATCGTTGCCACCGTGGTTGGATCGTCTCCAGAAATCACTTTAATATCAACATCTTGATTTCTAAAATACTGAAATGTATTGGCAGCGTTGGGCCGGATAACATCTGATATTAAGACCAGCCCCATTAGTTCTGGATTTACCAGCGGCTTATCAGCAGCCAATGCCGCGACTTGAGCCACTGCCAACACTCGATAGCCCTTTTTGGCATAGCGGGTAATTTGTTCGGTTAACGCGGTCGATAGCGTTTTGAAGATAAATTGCGGCGCCCCAAAAACGTATTGGCCAGCGTCATTGCCAACGCCACTCCATTTTCGTTCAGACGAAAATGGGACGATGGTTACTGGCCGCCAACCAGGATCATCAATTGCTTGCGTAATCGCCCGAGCCGTTTCGTTATTATCACCGGTGCCATACGTAATGCCAGCAACAATTTGTTTTAACTGTTGCGCACTCACAGATGCCTTAGTCGGGATGGCGTCAATGAACTTTAAGTTGCCGCTTGTAATAGTTCCCGTTTTATCCAAACAGATCACGTCAACTCTGGCCAGCGTTTCAATCGCCGGCAAATCTCGTACCAACGTATGTTTTCTTGCTAAATGCATCGCCGATACTGCCAACGTCATCGATGTCAACAACACCAAGCCTTCTGGAATCATGCCAATCATTGCGGCCACCGTTCCTAAGATGGCCCGGTTGACGCCGGTTCCCCCATATAACTTTGCGACAAACAAAATGATCCCTAATGGAATAATCACGTAGGTTAATACTTTAATAATCCGGTTAATCGTATTTAACAGGATGCTAGCCGTATCTTCACCTTTTTTGGCTTCATTAGAGAGATGATTAACAAACGTATCCGCGCCAACTTTGGTCACTAACATCTTGCCGGCACCGCCAACCAAGAAAGTCCCAGAGGTTAACGGATCGCCCGGCGCCTTTATAATCGTCTCCGATTCACCGGTAATTGGCGATTCATCGACTTCCATCCCGCGGCTTTCGATGACTTGGCCATCAACGGGAATCTGATCCCCTCGCCCAAGCGAAATAATATCGTAGAGGACAATGTCTTCTGAGCGCACGGGGAGTATCTTGGCATTTCGAACAACGCTGATTTTCCCTTCGGAAAGGAGCACCATTTTATCAACCTGGCGTTTAGACCGAATTTCTTGGATAATCCCAATTGCCGTGTTAAATATAGCAATGCCAAGAAACAGCAGGTTTTTATAACTACCCGTGTAAAAGACAAGGGCACCCAAAATAACGTTAACCAAGTTAAAGAGCGTCAAAATATTATCGCGAAAAATCTCCTTTACACTTCTGGTAAGGGACTGTTCGGCAGTATTTTTTTTACCAGCCTTAATTTGCTGTTCAACTTGCTTGTCGCTTAGTCCACGCGCCGTATTGACATCTGCTAGATTAACCTCAGCCATTTAC
The DNA here is from genome assembly GCF_016860605.1 of Lentilactobacillus fungorum. Classification (GTDB taxonomy): domain Bacteria; phylum Bacillota; class Bacilli; order Lactobacillales; family Lactobacillaceae; genus Lentilactobacillus; species Lentilactobacillus fungorum. The sequence goes on along the minus strand of NZ_BNJR01000010.1, from coordinate 19,393 downwards.
TTGACACCTCGCTTTATATCAATTGTACAAAATAACGATTTAAAAGCACATTCTTTTGCATCTTAATGGCGTAAACTTAAAACTATCTCAAAAAACAACGTCAGGCAAGGAGCGCTTTGACACCCTCATTTAAACAAATAGCGCAATCATCCCTACTTTGGAATGGTTACGCTATTGCTTAAATGGCCAAAGATCAGCCGTTTGCCGCAGTTTTAGCCAACTATTAATGGTATTACAGTTGTATTGGCGAACCAGAAATTCGCTTTTATCCATGCTTCGTCATCGTTAACGTACCAATTGCATTGAGATTACCGGACAATCTTCTTATTCAAAACTTCTGAAAGCTTCTTTAGGGCATCATCTCGGGTTTTGATGACATCCATATTCCAAATAATCGAATCGATGTCGCCACCATCAAAATCAAACTTTTCAAAGTAGATATAAGGATCATCGTCACTCTTTTGGAAAACCTTATCAATTCGGTCAGCAAATCCCTTGGTCCAATCGTCATCATCCATTTCTGGAATCTCTTTTTTGGTCACGTAACCTTGTTGCTTAATCAGGTCAACCGCCTTATTGATATCATCATCCGAATAATCAAATTTTTTGCCGGTTTCGCGTTCTGCTGCATCGGCTTTTTGCTCTGCTGCACTTTCCTTAGCCTTTTGAGCCATAAACCTACATCCCCTTATTTTGATAGGGCAGCTCCTCAAGCAATCAACTTGCACCAAATACCCATCACACAAGTTCCTATTTGACAATGGGTATTACTTTGACGGTCTTAAAGCATCGAGCCAATCTAGCAATCATGAATTGCTTGACGCCGCTCATTTTGAATCTATTATAAGCGTAGCACTGTTTCCCGGCAAAATTAAGAAAAACGTCGAGACTAATTGTCAATAATTCCTAAATCACTTAAAAATTGTCTTATACGGGCGTATAATGAATTGTAATCTGAGGTGTAACAGATCAGCATTAATATTATTATATCGAAATGAGGAATTGAATTTTGGGAGATAGCCAGATACTGACTAACCTATTGATTGTCATCGTTACTTTCTTCTTCGCGGCGTTCTTTGTTGCCAGTGAATTCGCACTCGTTCAAACAAGAGCCAGTGCCCTTGAAGAAAGAAAAAAGAATTTACTTCAAAGTAAGGCCAATAAACCGAAGCGGATCAAAAAATTAGACCGCGAGATCCACATGGTTACCAACCTGAATGAATATCTCTCTACCACCCAAGTTGGTGTTAGTTTAGCTGGAATTATTCTAGGTTATTTGGGTGAATCATTTGTGGTCACGATTTTAGTGGACGTCATGGAAATCCACAACTCACCAATTGATCCAACAACGGCCCATGCAGTCGGTGCGGTAGTTGGCATTATTATCTTAACTTATTTAGAAGTTGTTTTAACTGAAATTGTGCCTAAAAACATCAGTATTGATATGCCGTTGAAAGTATTGAGTTTCATTTCAACCCCACTGCATTATTTTCATATTATCTTTTACCCATTTGTTTGGCTGCTAAACGTTTCGGCCAACGGCATTGTCAAAATGCTGGGGCTGCAAGTTGCTAATGAAAATGACGAGTCGTTCTCACAAGCTGAAATTTTAAATTTGTCAAGAAATGCAGTTAAAAGCGGCCAACTGGAACAAAATGATTATCTTTATATGCAACGGGCTTTTCAATTAAACGATAAAGTTGCCAAAGATATTATGATCGATCGTACGCAGCTGATCGTCATCGATATTACGACTACTGTTAAACAGGCCATTCAAGTTTACCTACAGAAAAAGTTCAGCCGAATTCCGGTGGTTGCTAACAATAATAAAGACAAAATCTTAGGTTATGTTTATAACTATGATTTAATTCGCCAGTCGCAAGTTGATTCAACAATTAAGGTTGACCGCTTGTTGCGAGATATTTCAACGACACCTGAAATGACCCCCATTACTGACGTCCTCCACCAAATGATTAACAAGCGAACGCCAATCGTCGTTGTGGTGGACGAGTATGGTGGGACATCCGGTATCATCACCGATAAGGATATTTATGAAGAATTATTTGGGACCGTTCGTGACGAAATCGATCCATCCTTTACTGAATATATTTTCAAACAGCCAAACGGTACTTATCAGGTTAACGGCAAGCTTACGACTCACGACTTTGAACGTTATTTTGATGCCGATTTTCCTGAATTTACAACATCTGATGCCGTCACTTTAGCAGGATATTTCTTGGATAATTATCCCGATATCAAAGCTGGTGATGTCATCTCATTTGAAAACTTTGACTTTAAGATTATCGATTATGAGAATTCATTTATCAACTGGTTTGAAGTTACTAAACACCAACCTGTTAAACATTCGGATGATGACGATGGCACATCAGTTGATCAATAATACAAATAAAAGGCTGTCCTCAGGCGATATGCGGTCAGCCTTTTATTTGTTTGTTAGCATTGTCTTTTAAGTGGGTTTTAGCAACCGCAAAATGTTTGGCCTATTTGGCGTTTTCTAGGTACTTTGCTCCGCTCACTTTCTAGGACAGCTATGCAAAGCAGAAGTCTGCGCGTAAGCACCTTTGCGAAAAATTCCAGGCCCGGGAATTTCTCGCAAAGGAGACTTACACTCCGACTTCTAACCGCTTTGCTCCGCTCACTTTCTTAGGACAGCTGCACAAAGCAGGGATCTGCGCGTAAGCACCTCTAACAAAAATCCCAGAACCGGGGATTTCCGTTAGAGGAGACTTACACTTCGATCCCTAACCGCTTTGTTCCGCTCACTTTCTTAGGACAGCTGCACAAAGCAGAAAGCTGCGCGTAAGTCTACTTGCCCAAAAATCCAAACCCGGGATTTCTGGGCAAGTAAACTTACACTCCGCTTTCTAACCGCTTTGTTCCGCTCACTTATACATTAGGAGGGTTTTACTTGAAAAAGTTATGGCAAAAAACACCCACCTGGGTCACTTATTCGGTGCTGTTTGTCGCACTCATTAGTGTTTTGGTTGGCTGTTTATTTATGACTGGCAGATCAATGATTTGGGAACTGGATGGGATTGCCCAGCATTATCCCATTCTCGTCCAATTTCGACATATGATTGCCCAATTTCTTCAAAACCCAAGTAGTGGTTTTACTCACTGGGCCTGGAATATTAGCTTAGGAGCTGACCAACTTACTAATTTCTCCTATTACGTCATGGGCGACCTCTTTAATTATTTGATTATCCTATTTCCAAAGAGCCAAATTGAAACTGGATTTGCCTGTTTGGTATTTTTAAGAATGTATGCTTCCGGGTTAGCATTCTTGTTATATGCATCATCGTATCATTTTAGTAAGCTCAGTAAGGTGATCGGGGCTTTAGCCTATACCTTCAATGGCTATGCTTTAGCTACTGGGTTCCATCACCCATTCTTTATTCTGCCGCTCATCTTCTTTCCCCTATTATGTTACGGAATTGACCGCGTTTTAACCAACAAATCGTGGCTACCGCTGATTCTGGCTGTCTTTTTAGTGCTGTTGGGCAACTTCTATTTTGCCTGGATTCTTGGCATCGGCGCCATTTTTTACACGGTCATTCGCTTACTTAGCCGCTTCAAACAAGCGGATTTTCACTTCTTTAAGTCTTTAGCTAAATTAGTTGTATCCGTTATCCTTGGTATGGGGATGGCGGCAATTGTCTTTGTTCCAACCGTTATTCTGGCAACCGGTTCTACTCGAATAACTAATAACTTTGCCAACGGGATGAAGTTGTTTCCCCCAGAATATTACCTAAATATTTTCGATTCTATCCTGCCAACTGGGCGGGCAATGAGCTTCTGGCTAGTTATCGGGATTTCATCAGTCTCATTTTTAGGTGTTATTTACATACTACGCCGATTCAAAACGTATCTTTGGCCAAATATCGGCTTACTGATCGTGTTAATTGGGATTTTAATTCCAGCTTTCGGTGCAGTGATGAATGCCATTTCGACTCCCTCTAACCGCTGGGTTTTATTGGCTAATTTAATTTGGGGAATGGCAACCGTTATTTTTGTTGATAATCTCGACCGCTTTACCAAGAAGGATATTAGCTGGTTTGTTATCGCGGCCATTTTATTAATTACGATTGTTTGGGCGGCCAATGGGTTCTTACTGAACTTAGAGCGGCATGACTTTATTGCTTATGGCTTTTTGTTATTGACGGTGATCGTCGTCTTATGCGCGTTTGCGTTTCATTGGCGGCAAACCACCAAAGGACTGGTCCTGCTCTGCGTCTTCATGTTAAACATCGCTGGCAATATCATTGGTATCTATAGTCCCAATTCCAGCAAATTAGCCAACCAGCAATTAACCCGTGGGTTGGCAACTCGGCTGAGCAGTGATTATTATACTGGTGCCAATAAATATCTTGAAACCCAACCGGGCTTCTTTAGGGTCTCAAAAGCACCGCGCTATCACTACAATGAACACCTTCAAAATCAAGCTAATTACACTAACACCAATACTGACCTTTCAATGAATACTGGCTTAAATGATGAATCGGTTTATCTAACCCTTCAAAATGGTTACCTGGGCAAATTTTCTCAATCACTTGGCAACAGCCAATTTTCAATGAATACGCCAATTGCCCAAGGCGATTATCGAACCGCCTTTAACGACTTGCTGGGCGTCAAATATATTTTTGCCAAAGCTAATTCAACTAAACAGCCAGTGTTGCCTTATGGGTATCAGCCAATCCGGGACAAAAACGGTAAGATTAAGACGTTTGAAGCTGCGCCCCGTGTCAACGCCGTCCCGGCAATTGAAAATATGGACGGCACCACCATTTACAAAACTAATAACGCGTTGCCGCTGGTTTATACCCAGGCCAAAACCGTTTCGCCCAGCGTATTTAACCACTTAAACGCCGTTGACCGAGAACGGGTTATGACCCAAGCGGCCGTTGTTAATAGTGATCAAAATAATACCAATCCGCTCAACTATCAGTCGCCAAGCCACAATCTCAAGTATTCTGTTCAAGTTGATAAGACCAAGATTGTTGATTCTGCCAGCCAGCTTACAAAATATCGACTAGGAATTTTGGGTGATGCTAACGCGGACAAAATCATTAAGCAGCCCCATGCTCAAGTCAGCTTATCAGCCAATCTCCAAAAGACCAAAGACCTTTTGGCAAATAATCGAATGATCTTAGAAAATAATGAATACGAAAACCAAAATGGCCTTAAGCAGATGGTCTCAGACGTTACTGGTAAGCCATTTGACTATTCATTGACAATCCAAAAGCCGCAGCAGACCAAAAACGCTGAGTTATACTTGGTCCTTTCGGGAATCAAACAGACCGATGGCACAATTGCCGATCACAATCAATGGTACAAAAATCAATTTCTGCTACAAAACAAGTTTTATTCAAGGTTAGGACAATTAGATGTTGCGCGTCATAGTTTATTAAAGCCAACATTTGGTGGCTACTTCTTTGACGCTCGGGCCAAGGGATATCATAATGGTTATGCTCAATACGATAAGGATAACCTGTCCAACTACCGGCAAATTAACAATATGGTTTTAAACTTGGGCTATTCTACCAGTGCTAGAAAGACTATCACCCTAAACTTTAACCAAGTTAAAAATATCAAATTTAAGTCCGTCAAATTAATCGCCATGCCCTTTAACAAGGCTTACGATCGGCAAATGAATCGGCTTCAAAAAACTGGGTTGAAGAATCTGAAGGTTGACCAAAACGACGTTAGCGGAACCGCTTCGAATAGTCGCGCAACAACATTAGTCACTTCGATTCCGTATTCAACCGGTTGGCAATTAACCATTGATGGTCAAAAAGCACCGACTTTCGTTGTTAATAAGGGATTTGTTGGGGCTAAGCTGCCCGCTGGCAAGCATCAAATTCACTTTAAATACACCACGCCGGGGTTGCCAATTGCCAAATTCGTTTCGATGGGTAGTTGGTTAATCTTTCTTTGCTTGGCCATTTTTACCGGTGCTTACCAACTATTTCACCGGCAAGCCAAAAAGTTCGAGCATACCGCCTCTCATTTAAAGAAACCCAAAGAACACCGCGCTTGATTACTGAAGCAACAACCAGTACAGTTAGATAAGAATATGATTTGAAAGTAATAATGTGCTTATTATTGAGGAGGTCCATTTTGAGTCCAATTAAAATTCTATTTATTTCAATTGAGGGAAATACCCGCTCATTCGTAAAAAAATTAGCCGATTATGCGTCTGGCATGCATGATCAAGATTCGCAAAATCCAGTTGTCTCATTTAAAGAAATTTCGGAGCAAACCGATTTTGCGGACGAAGTCGATCCTTTCTTCGCGTTTGTTCCAACCTATTTAGATGGGGGAAATGGCATTGATACAGGTGTCAAAGAGTTGATGACAAATACACTAGGGGAATACATCGACTATAATCAGAATGCTTCATTATGCCGTGGCATTATCGGCAGCGGCAATAAAAATTTTAACGAACAGTATTGTTTAACCGCTCGCCGCTATGCCTCCAAATTCAACGTGCCATTTCTCGCTGATTACGAGCTAAGAGGGACGGGGCGAGATGTTGAGCGCATCTATGAGTTGCTAAAAACAACCGCGTAATCATTTTAATGACAAGGCCAACGCCAATTGTATTTTTGCTGCTATCACTAAAAATCGGCAACGTTGAACCGTTTGCCTGTCAAATCAATCTGTTTAATTACAAAAACCACAAGTATCCTCAAATCAGGAATGCTTGTGGTTTTTAGTAACTTGTAAGGCCAAACGAGTCTTAGTAGCTGCAATAAGTAATCAGCTCTATGCAGTAATTTATTTTTCAGTTAGTCCATCTTCGCAATCTCTCGGCTTTTGTTGACAACCATTAAGATGATCAAAAAGCCAATAATCAACCCGGCTGCCAGTAAAAATAGTCCCCGATACGATGCAAAGTCGAGAATCACCCCGCCAAACAACGGTCCTAGGGCGCGACCAAACGACATAAATAGGTTATACATTCCTTGAAACTTACCACGCTGCCTAGGGGTTGATAAGCTGTCAATCCAAGCCGGAATTCCTGGAAAGCCAATCATTTCACCAATTGTCGTAATCACCATGACTAAAATAAAGGCCGGATAGGTTTTCGCAAAAATCAAACAGATAAACGATAACGCAAAGATGGCCGTGCCAACATATGTCTGGGTACTCAGTTTAAACCTCGTACTGGCTCGATTAACAAACGGCTGACCAAATACAATCATCAAGCCGTTTAACGTCCATAACAAGCTGTAATTTTCAAATGGAATATGCAAGCTAGTCATATGAACGGGCACGACACTCTCCCATAGCGCATAGGCCAGGTATAGGGATAAGACAACGCCGCAAATTGCCAGAACCATTTTATTAACATCAATCTCTGGTGGTGCGCCTTTTGCCACCGTTGTCTTTTTCGGGATTCGCCGGTCTACGGTTACGTTGAAATCAATCAAGGTAATCACCAACAGAGCGAAATAAAAAAGAGAGGTTACTGCGAATACAACGGTGACGCCATGCTTTAATAAAAAGCCAACCATGAGTGTCCCAATGACAATGCCGACATTTTGACCAATATACAACACATTAAAAATAGCTCGCGTTGACCGACTTTTAATGCTAGCGGCGTATGAGTTTAATAATGTCATGCAGGCACCATCGCCTAAACCAACGAATAACAGCATAATTGAAAACATCGGCCAACCATGGAAGAAGATCAGGATGATGATTGCCGACGTTGAAATGATGACACTAATGATCGTCGTTAAGTATGGAGACCATCTATCAAATAAGTAGCCCCCCAGATAATTCCCCAACATCATAAACCCAGACATCGCCAGCAGCGTAAACCCAGCAAGGGTCAACGACTTATGTAAATAGTTATGCATGTACACCGTTACGAGTGGCCACATGAAGGCTGCCCCCGCATTTAAAATTAAGGAATAAATAATAACCGAGTTAAATCGGATTTCGTTTCTCCGCTTGAACAATTAATCAGTCCTTTCTATAATGGCCATTTCTTGTCATCATTTCTTGTCATCACTTCTTTAACCATTCTCGCATATTCTAAAGGAAAACAAAACAAAAGAAGCCAGAACCAAATTGCTTTGATTCCAGCTTCTCAATAATCAATCACGGGTTAATTACTTTTCTAGCGCAAACTTATAGTAATGTACCGGTGAATTGCCATATTGCACTTTGATGGCTTTATTTGATTTGTTGACGATAATAAAATGCATATTGTCAGTAAATCTTAAGTAGAACTTCTGGTAGGTCTTATGACCACGTTGGCGATAAGTAATGCCCCAAAAAGTCTTACTGTAGGTTGTTACCTTGTAGCTAGCATAGTTAATCAACTTCTTTTGGAACTTACCATTCTGATACAAGCCTTGGTTTAACCCACCAGCTTGGCTAAACTTCGTGACAACCGTGTAACCATTGTTATTACCGGAGCGCCAAGTCCCAGTTGGTTCGTTGATCGTAATCTTGCTACTTGAACTGCTAGTAGTCGAAGAGGTCGTTTTGCTGGTTGAACTGGTACTTGCTGTTGCGGATTTGGCAGCCTTAACCGTCATAATCCGATAAAAATAAGATGTTGAGGAGCGCCGAGCATACACGTAAAGTTTCTGATTAGCCTTAAGGTTGGTATGAAGGTCGGCACTAAACTTACCAGTTTGACTGTCAGATTTGCTTGTAGCAATCGTCTTTTTGTTAGCCGTTCTGACAATAATTGAAACCCCTTTTGAGGCGGTTCCGGTAACGCTCTTTGAAGTGTTATAAACGTTGTTGACCTTCAAGGAAGGCGAACTTGCCGATGCGTTCACTCCGAATCCTAGCAGAAATGAAAATACAACTGCGAAAAAAGCAAATACTTTGATTTTTTTCATCGTTAGTTACTCCTAATTTTTAATTTGCACTTTATATTATAAGGGATTCCCCACGAATGTGTTCGAATGTTAACCCCTTTTATATGTTTCTTAATAAACCGGGAGGGTGCTAAAATGACTGGTGCCGATGTGAAAAGCGCCTTCATGAAAATAATATTCATTTACATTGTCAATACGCTTTTGTTGCCTGGCTATGTGTTATATAATGTTAGCGAACTGGTATAGACAATATACCTGAATGACCTAGTTAATTTATTGATAGGAGTGAACATTTTGCCAACAGAAAGACGTTCTTTAATTGTGCTCTTCGGAGCAACCGGTGACCTTGCCACTCGTAAACTTTATCCAGCAATGCTAAAGCTTTACGAAAAAGGGAATATTCGTGACCACTTTGCCGTAATTGGCACTTCCCGCCACAAGATTGATGATGCCAAATACCGCGAAATCGTCGAAAAATCCGTTGCCAACGAAAGTAGCAACAAAAAATTAGTGAACGACTTTATCAGCCACTTTTATTTTGTAACTCACGATGTTACTAATATTAGTCATTATGCTGACTTAAAAACCAAGGCAGCCGAACTTGATAAACAGTACACGTTAGGCGGCAACCGGGTATTCTATATCTCAATGGCCCCTAACTTCTTTGGAATTGTTGCCAAGAACTTAAAATCTCAACACCTATTATCTGAAAACGGCGGCTTTAACCGGCTAGTTATTGAAAAACCATTTGGCCGTGACTTTGATTCCGCTAAGAAACTCAATGATGACTTAAGCAACGCATTTGAAGAAAATCAAATTTTCCGAATTGATCATTACCTCGGAAAGGAAATGATTCAAAATATTGAAGCCATCCGCTTTGGTAACACCATTTTTGAAGCTTTATGGAATAATCGTTACATTGACAATATCCAAGTAACCTTGGCTGAGAATTTGGGAGTTGAAGAGCGTGCTGGTTACTACGATAACTCCGGTGCGCTGCGAGATATGGTTCAAAACCACATCATGCAAATTGTTAGCCTACTTGCGATGGAGCAACCGGTTGCATTCAAGGATACTGATATTCGACAAGAAAAGGTAAAAGCTTTACGGAGCCTTCGGGTTTATAACGTGGCTGAAGCCTCAACTAACTTTGTCCGAGGTCAATATGGCGGCGTCGGCAATTCCAAGGAATATCGTCAAGAAGATGGTGTGCCAAAGGATTCCAATACCGAAACTTTTGTGGCCGGTAAATTATTGTTTGATAACTATCGCTGGTCCGGTACCCCATTTTATATTCGGACTGGAAAGAAATTAGCCGATAAATTCACGCGTGTCGACGTTGTCTTCAAGAAGCCGCTGGTTGACATCTTTGCCTTCCCACAAAGTGGTAGCGCCCCATTAAGCGCGAATGTCTTAACCATTTTCATCGAACCTAACCAAGGCTTCTCATTGATGGTCAATGCTAAAAACAGTGAACAAGGCTTCCATACTGAACCAGTTAACTTACAATTCCTTGAAGATTCCAAGCGGACCAAAGAAACCCCTCAACCATATGAACGCTTAATCCATGATGTTTTGAAAGGTGACGGTACTAACTTTGCCAGTTGGCCGGAAGTTGCCAGCGCTTGGAAGTTTGTCGATCAAATTCGCCGGGTTTGGGATATTCAGCAGCCAATGTTTCCAAATTACATTCCGGGCTCAATGGGACCAGTTTCTGCTGATGAACTGTTAGCCAGAGATCACCGCGAATGGGTTTATAAACTAAACAAATAACCATGAAAATGTTTTTCAAAATCAAGCCATTTGTTTTCACAATCTTTCAACTTATTTGAACAAATTCCTACTCTAACGTGCTTTTTTGTTCACTTTATGATTGTGAGATGGTACACTATCGGTGTAGTATTGTGTCGTAATTCTTAAAAGAAAAGGATGGTTTTTAAATGTCTGATCAAAAAGCAAATATCGGAGTCGTCGGAATGGCCGTTATGGGCAAGAATTTAGCCCTTAACATTGAAAGCCGCGGTTATACAGTAGGTATCTTTAACCGTACCGGTGCCAAGACCGAAGAAGTAATGAAGGATCATGGAGACAAAAAACTGGTTCCTAGCTATACGATTGAGGACTTTGTTCAGTCTCTTGAAACCCCTCGTCGAATTGTCATGATGGTTAAGGCTGGTAAGCCAACTGACGCCGTTATTGATGAATTATTACCATTACTCGACAAGGGTGATGTTTTAATCGACGGTGGTAACACAAACTTCCACGATACCATGGCTAGAAACGCCCGCCTTGATAAATCAGGAATCAACTTTATCGGCATGGGGGTTTCAGGTGGTGAACTTGGTGCTCTGCAAGGCCCTTCATTGATGCCAGGTGGCCAAAAAGAAGCTTATGAGTTGGTAGAACCAATTTTGAAGCAAATCGCTGCCAAGGCGCCTGCTGATGGCGAACCATGTGTTACCTACATTGGCCCGAATGGTGCTGGCCACTACGTTAAGATGGTCCACAACGGTATCGAATATGGTGACGAAGAGTTAATCGACGAAAGTTACAATATTTTACGAAACCTCGCTGGCTATAACGTCGATGAATTAGCTGACATTTACAAAGACTGGAACAAGGGTGAACTTGACAGTTACTTAATCGAAATCACCGCTGATATCTTGACTCACAAAGATGATTTAGGCGACGATAAGACTAAGCCAATCGTTGACATGATCCTTGACCGGGGTGCTAACAAAGGAACCGGTAAGTGGAGTTCACAAGATGCCCTTGAAATTGGCATCGACCAATCAGTCATTACCGAAGCCGTTTATGCCCGATTCATTTCAATGTTCAAAAAGGACCGGGTTGCCGCTTCTAAGGTGTTACCAAAGCCTAAAGCTGACGTTGACTTCGATAAGAAGGAATTGGTTGAAAAGGTCAGAGAAGCCCTCTACTTTGGTAAAGTGATGAGTTATGCTCAAGGCTTTGACCAATTAAAGGCTGCTTCAGATCAATACAAGTGGGATATCAAGTTAGGCGAAATGGCCAAGATTTGGCGTGCCGGCTGCATTATCCGGGCTCGTTTCTTGCAAAACATCACCGATGCTTACGACAAAAACCCAGATCTTCAAAACTTATTGCTTGACCCTTACTTCACTGATATCTGCAAGAAGTATCAAGAATCAGCTCGTGACGTGGTTGCATTGGCTACTAAGGCCGGCGTACCAGTACCATCATTGGCTGCTGCCGTTTCTTACTACGATTCATACCGTTCAGAAGTTGTTCCCGCAAACTTATTGCAAGCTCAACGTGACTACTTCGGTGCTCATACCTATGAACGTGTCGATCGCCCAGGAAACTTCCATTACACTTGGTATGAAGAACAATAGAGTGCTCTTTAAGCTAGTTTGCTTTTGAGCATTAATAAAATAATAGGGATTGGTGTGCGAGTTTGCATATCAATCCTTATTTTTTGGTTAGGCGGAAAAGCTGGTCATTAGTAAGCAGTGTTAGCTACTTACAAACAAAATAGTAATTTATCAAATTACAATGGCTGCAAATAGGCATGTACAGTGATCCAATCTGCCAAGCAGCTAGCAAGCAGGAGTACTATCCAGATTTTGGAAAGTAAGCAATTGCCTTATTGAAACCTCAAAATTAGAAAAAGAGCTCTAAACTAACAGAAATCCGTTAATTTAGAGCTCTTTTAGTAAGAACTTGTTTAGCTAAAATTGAGTTTCTGGGGATTGGTAAAGATAACTCTTGTCGGGTTTTAAATGCTTGGCAACTGTGGCATTACCATAATAAAGCTGAATTCCTTCAATTTCCACTTTACTCCCTTGACCAGCCCAATCAGAAGCACTTCCCAATCCAGGCCTCATCCTTCCTAAGTAAACCAGCTTTAATTATTTGCTTGTCTACCCAAGAAGGCGTACATCCCCGTGATCAAAGTTGCTTGTTTGTCAAAAAACTAAGCACCTTTTTCCGCCTTAATCTTCTGGCCAAATTCCGTTTCATCAAAATGATCAATCACATTTTGTAAATCAGGTTGGGTCAAGCTGGCCCCAAACAATTCGCTGCCGGGCTCGGTCATAATCCCATCCGCTAATCGGTAATGCCGCACCGTATCAAATCCCATCGTATTCACAAATTGCGCTACTTGATCAACGGCTTCATGGTTATCACCAGTTACGAATAATGCCTTTCGATTAGCCTCGCCAGCTGCTTTGGCCTCTTCTTGGAGGTTGTGGTAGCCCATGTGGTTGAATGTTTTGACAATTGTACTCTTATTGAAATACTGTTGAACCTGCTCACTGGACGTTGACGACGGGTCTAACACTTCTTCTCTAATTCCATCCGTCTCCCACCAGTAATTCATTGCATCAATCACTAACTTCCCTTTAAGCAGCTTGGCAGGAATATTTTTATAGCGACTGAGCGGGATTGCCAAAATAATCAAATCGCTTTTACTAACGACGCCTTGATTAGTCGCCGGCGTCGCCCCCGGTGCCAACGTACTAATGGTCAACGCAATTTTTTGAACTGATCCGGAACCAGAAATTCGGACATGATAGCCGGCTGCAAGTGCCAATTGGGCCAAGACGATACCAACTTTACCAGCACCTATGATCCCAACCGTTTTAATCTCACTCATGCAACCGCCTCCCCGGATAGGATTTCCTTAACGCGCGGAATCACTTTCGTCCCATAAAGCTCAATCATCCGCTCGCGCTGAGCAGCAGTTTGATTGCCAGCCCCATAAACCAGATCAAAACGACCTAAGTCAAGTAAGTTAATTGTTCGGGCAATTCGCTGGGCAACGTGTTCTGGATTACCAACGTAAAAAGAACCCGACTGAGTTTCGCCATCAAATTGCTCTCGACTCATTGGTGCCCAGCCGCGGGTGAGGCCAATTCGATCAAAATTAGCCTTAATATTTTTCCAAGCAACTTCAACAGCTTCATCCTCATCGTCAGCAATAAAGCCATGGGAGTGAACCGCAACTGGATAGACTGGCATGTTGTATTGCGCAGCGGCTTTTTTATATAGATCCAAGTATGGGACAAATCGATCCGCTTGGCCGCCGATGATCGCCAAAATTACTTTATAGCCATACCGGGCCGCCCGAATGATTGACTCTGGTGACCCACCGATACCGATATATGTTTCCAAGCCATCATAGTCAGTCTTTGGATAAACGTCTTGATCCTTCAGGGACTGGGTAAACTTGCCATCCCACGTAATTGGCTTTTCTTTAATCAGTTGGCTATACATTTCAAGCTTTTCGTTGAATAAATCATCATAATCAATCAAATCGTATCCAAAGAGTGGAAACGACTCCGTAAACGATCCGCGGCCAAGCATCACTTGCGCGCGGCCTTGCGAAAGGCCTTCGAGAGTCGCAAACCGTTCATACACCCGCACTGGGTTATCTGAGCTGAGAACGGTAACGGCCGTTGCCAATTTAATTTGCTTCGTAACCGAAGCGATGGCCCCTAACACAACTTCTGGACTGGAGACGCTGTAATCGGGGCGATGATGTTCACCAACTCCAATCACATCAATCCCCAGCTTATCAGCTAGCTCGCCTTCCTTGACGATTTGGCGAATTGATTGGCCGGCTGTCAACAATTCACCATCTTCTTTGGCAACAATGTCTCCAAAAGTTTCGAGACCAAACTGTAATTTATCTACGTTAACCATATGCTTCCTCCCACCGCTTATCTTTTGTAAGTATGATATCAGATTATCTTAAATCGGCGTAAAAAGCAACTAAAGTGTTGCCGCTTCTCGCTTGGTTTCGCATGTTGCAACGGGGTTCAATGGGGTTGTCTATCACTAAACTATCTACTTCGTTTTCTTCCAAATTAACGAAAAAGAACCGGTGACAACCACTTAGTTATCATCAGTTCCCGCTAAAATTTCAGGTATTTAATTATTCGTGGTGTGTCATGCCACTCAGTCGATCAAGGGTTTCCTGCTTAAGGTAGTAAGGGGTGATTCCATCATCCATGGCTTTGGATAATAGCCCCTGTGCCTTCTTTTGGGCAATCACTGTCGGTACTTTTAAGGCCATTACCGACTTATTAATCACCATTTGATGAACATCGACACCAGTCCGATAATGCAACGGTTGTTGACTAATTCTTTGCTTGGATTGTTTAGTCTTTCCTTTAGCCACGAAAATCCCTCCTTACATATAAAGTGAACGCTCATAACCGCCGAGTAAGCTAGGCGCGTAAATGCAGCCATCGAAGCATCAGTCTGCCCCAGCAAAAACTCTTGAAGCCAAATTTTTGCTGGGAATGATTGTATGCAGGTGATTATTTTATATAACTAACCTGCAAGTTCATTAACTTCATAATAGCAAATTCCAAATTGAAAGTATATTGAAATGACTAGTCACGAACGCTAATTTGGTTGAACTTATCTTCATACCACTGATCCCATGATCCAGCCATCAAATGGCCTTCAGCATCATAGTCGGGATTAATCACCGAAATTACGTGCTTAATATCTTGGCCACGATCCTTATACAAGTCCGCTCTCATTTGTTCGGGAGTAAAGGCCTGATTTTCAAAAACAAAATGATTAATATCTGCCAAATAATAGTCAACTTTATATTCGGCTAGAATTTCAAGATCATTTTTCTTTAGCCATCTTAGATAAAAGTCAATAAAATCTTGAATTGCTTTTTTGGTCGCTGTTTCGTCTAGCTTATCGATTGATACGATGTTTGCCACAGTGCCACCTCCTCCATAATCCTATTATGCCACAAATATTAGGGCATAGTCTAATTTAGTAGTATGATAAAAGTGAATCCAAAATAATCAAAGGATGCGGATATTATGTCAAACAGAAAAGTTTATACAGATTATTTTTTTGATGAGCCTGCTTATAACACCCACGATGGTGGCTACGTGCCACTAGTCGAGCCAACGACACCTCAACAACCGCTTAGAATTCCAGAGCTCCTCAAGCCTGACAAAGAAACGGCAAGTGATATGTACTACACGGTCACTGCCCAGGCTGGTGAGGTTCAGTTACTTCCCGGGGCCAAAACAGAGACTTGGGGATTCAATGCACCGTTACTTGGTAAGACCATTCTTTTCAAAAATGGCAAGACCATTCACATTACCTTAAAAAATGACTTACCAGAATTAACAACTTTCCATTGGCATGGACTAAACGTTCCTGGTCCTGTCACCGATGGCGGCTGTCATGCGCCAGTTTATCCAGGAGAAAGTACCGAAATTCAATTCAAGTGCCATCAACCAGCAGCAACCCTTTGGCTTCACGCGCACCCATGCCCATCAACAGCTGAACAAGTCTGGAAGGGCCTGGCAACCATGGTGGTTGTCAAAGATGCCGTCGAAGACAAACTGCCGTTTCCTCACCATTATGGTATCGATGATATCCCGTTGATTTTACAAGATCGCCGCTTCCATGAAAATAATCAGTGGGACTACTTAGCTGACTATGATCCCGATGGCGTTCAAGGGCCTACCCCACTCATTAATGGAACCGTTAATCCATATTTTGATGTTACTACACAGCGATTGCGGCTCCGGTTGCTAGATGGTGCCAACCGACGGGAGTGGCGCCTTCATTTTAGCAATGATTTAAAGTTTACCCAGATTGCCTCAGATGGTGGTGTGCTACCGGAACCTGTCGATTTCACCCACTTGATGCTTACCTGCGCTGAACGGGCTGAAGTGATCGTTGACTTTAGCGGCTACAAGCCAGGCGATGTGGTGACGCTTTATTCTGACGATATCCCAATTGCCCACTTTAGAATTCATGAATTTGCCCCAGATCACACCAAGCTTCCCAATCACTTAGTTGATATCCCTGATCCCGAAGTGACTGCCAATGCTCCTGTCCATCAAGTAGTCATGTCTGGAATGGATGAAGAAGTCATGATCAATAATCAAAAGTTCGATATGCAACGAATTGATGACCGGCAACAAGTTGGCAAAGTTGAATATTGGGATATTTCTAATACAAATGATAAAGCTTCGGGCATGGTCCATCCTTATCACATGCATGGCACCCAGTTCCGAGTCATTTCTAGAAACGGTCATGCCCCTTATCCAAACGAGAATGGTTTAAAAGATACTGTTGGGGTTAACCCGGGAGAAACGGTTCGCTTAAAGGTTTGGTTCGAACACCTTGGCGTTTATATGAATCACTGCCATATCATTGAGCACGAAGATGGCGGTATGATGGCGCAATTTGAGGTCTACGATCCTGATCACCCTAAGAAATATCAACTGATGGACATGACAACCTTGATGAATGCGTTTGCCAAAGAGCGCGGCGTCAAAGTGTCAGACCTCCATATTCCTGGAATGGATATGTAATCTTTATCCTTGCAACCATCTTTTGGATATGATAGGATACCTTATGGAATGAAAATTGAATATGGCTGTTAGGTGAGGCTCCTATGTGAAAAATGCTACTGCTCAGAAACGTCGAAAAACGCCAATGAGTCAGCTGTCCAGGTCAGAGTAAGGCTTGGACTAACGTAGCTGTTATTATAACTACATCACATAGTGCTAAAGCTCAACGACTGGCGAAGCTTTATTTTGTGTGTCCAGTCGTTCGCGGCCGGACATTTTTCATTCTAATCAAACTTTTTAAAGAGGTGAGCATCATGACAGCAGAATTTATAGATCCTGGAGCGTCGAAACATCAGTCTACCAAGGGAAAACCGGTTGTGATGACTCCCCTCACAGCTTTGATTTAACGAGAAATTGTTACAATCGATTTTCCCAAGATCATGAATAGTTTGACCGCCTAAACGTTTTGTTTCTTGCTTAGTGGCTTTAGTGCTATCTGCATCACAAGAAAATTCCCGTCTTCGTTGGTTTAGGTTCGTCAACTCTTTTGGGAATTCGATTAATGCAATTTCTCAGTGGTTTTGAGCATATAGGTACTGACGTACTTGTGTTCAATCGACTTCGGCCGATAAACGCTTCACCCTTTAGGAGACTATTGGGGGAGAATGAGATTAATCGTTATATATTGCCAACACATAAATACGATAATCATAGTAATTATGAGGGACATTACCTCCAAGAATCTGGTGGAAACTGATTCTTGAACAATGACTGCTATCTTATCGAATAACATCATAAAGCCGCCAACGTAAATTCGTTAGCGGCTTTTTAATTTAATGTTTTTTAAATGAAGCAATGTATTTTTTCGACTTTTCTTCGTCAAACTCTTTTTCTGATTTACCAATTACGACGGTTGCAAGCGAATTCCCAACTACGTTAACAGCGGTTCGTCCCATATCCACAATTCGGTCAATCCCGGCAATAAATGTCAACCCGGTTACTGGAACGCCAATCGTTGAAATTGTTGCCAATAAAACAACAAATGAAGCACCAGGAACGCCAGCCATCCCTTTTGAGGTAATCATTAAAACAACCAGTAAGGTAATTTGTTGGCCAATCGACAAGTTAATGTGATATGCCTGAGCTAAGAATAAAGCTGCGATTGATTGATAAATTGCTGAGCCATCTAAATTAAAAGTATATCCAGTTGGAATTACGAAGGAAACAATTCCCTGACTAGAACCAAATTTACCCATCTTTTCAATCATTTTTGGCAAAACTGCTTCAGAGCTGGCGGTTGAGAACGCCAGAACAATTTCATCCTTAATAACCAATAAGAGATCAAAAATACTGAAGCCAAATATTTTAGCAACAATTCCCATAATGACTAGAATAAAGGCAGCCATCGTTACGTAGGCAATCGCCACAAAGTATCCTAATGGAATTAAGGCCCCAATCCCCATTTCGGCTAGAGCAACTCCAATTAAGGCACAAACGCCAATTGGGGCAGCGTGCATTACCCAATTAGTTACTTTAAACATCACTTCTGCTACTGCATTTAAAGCATCAATTAAAATCTGTCCTTTTTCACCAATCGCTGCAATCCCTAAACCGAAGAAAACAGAAAAGAAAATCACTGGCATCATATCGCCATTAGCAAGTGAACGAAAAATATTTGTTGGAATAATGCCTAATAGGGTTCCCCAAATTCCAGTATGCTGTGCGGATTTTGCGGTGGCCATATATTGGCTGATATCAGACCCGTGGAGCGAATGAATGTCGATCATCGTCCCTGGATGAAGCACGTTTGCTACAATCATTCCAAGCGCAATGGCAATGGTCGTCATCAACTCAAAATAAATGATGGTTTTTAAACCAACTCTACCCAGCTTCTTAATATCCCCCATGCTGGCGATCCCGACAGTTAAACAAGATACAACGATTGGTAGCACAATCATCTGAATTAAGTTGATGAACATCGTCCCAATATTTTGCATCGTTGTAATGGCAGTATTATTTTTATAAAAAATGATCCCAAAAATAACCCCCAAAACTAATCCAATCAAAATTTGCCAGCCCAAGGTCAATCGATACGCCTTATAGTGCTTCATAATTTCACCCGTATTCTATTAAAATATGTACTTATATTAATATAAAACAAAAGCCTTCAACAGTAAATAACCATTGAAGACTCTTATAGCT
>NZ_BNJR01000008.1 GCF_016860605.1 Lentilactobacillus fungorum | reverse complement strand
AAATTCCAAGCCCGGGAATTTCTGTTCAAGGAGACTTATGTTCCGTTTTCTAAGCGCCTGGCTCCGCTCACTTTATTAGGACAGTTGCGCCAGGCAGAAAGCTACACGTAAGCACCTCTAACACAAATTCCAAACCCGGGAATTTATGTTAGAGGAGACTTACGCTCCGCTTTCTAAGCGCCTGGCTCCGCTCACTTATTTTTAGGAGGTCTGCACAATGGTTGAACTTACGAAAGAAGATTTAGAACAACGGCTAATTCGGCTACGGCATCATTTTCATGAATATCCAGAACTAGCCAATCACGAAGTCAAAACGACCGCGACGATTAAAGAGGTCTTAACTGGTTGGGGGATCCCAATTTTGCCCACTCACTTAAAGACCGGCGTGTTCGCTGAAATTGGTCACGCTAATGGGCCGACGGTAGCGTTGCGGGCAGACATTGATGCCTTGCCGATTACTGAAACAACAGGCGTCGACTTTGCGTCTAAAATCCCTGGTGTCATGCATGCTTGCGGCCATGATACCCACATTGCGTCATTATTGGGTGGGGCATACTTGCTAAAGCAAAAAGAGGCACAGTTGCCAGGCAAAATTAAACTCATTTTTCAATTGGCCGAAGAGGACAAAGAAGGGGCCTTGCAAGTGATCAACGATGGGCAGCTTAACGGGGTTGACGCGATCATCGGTTTTCACAATGCCTCGAATCATCCTGTCGGCGCGGTCGGAATTCGAGCTGGCATTACCAGCGGCGCCATCGACAAATTTAAAGTTACGTTAGTGGGCGTGGGAACGCATGCATCGGCACCACAGAATGGCCGGGATCCGATTGCGGCGCTGGGGGCTGAGATTAATGCCATCCAATCAATCG
This sequence comes from Lentilactobacillus fungorum, assembly GCF_016860605.1. Taxonomy (GTDB): domain Bacteria; phylum Bacillota; class Bacilli; order Lactobacillales; family Lactobacillaceae; genus Lentilactobacillus; species Lentilactobacillus fungorum. The sequence goes on along the minus strand of NZ_BNJR01000008.1, from coordinate 78,646 downwards.
TCAGCCGCAATTTAGATCCGTTTAAAGCAGCTGTGGTTAGTATTACCCACGTGACGGCCGGCAACACTTGGAATGTTCTGCCGCAAACGGCATTTTTTGAGGGAACCGTCCGCACAGCTGATAAACAAGTGCGCCGCCAGATTAAAGCACGTTTCTTAGAGATCGTCAATCAGGTCGCTAAAGCGTATGACATCAAAGCCGAGATTGATTGGTATGCTGGCGATCCGTCGGTGGACAATGATCCACGTTTAACCGAGATTATCAGGGATGAAACTAGTAAATTTGCCGAAATTTATGATCAACAGCCGGCTTTAGGCAGCGACGACTTTGCCTGCTATCAAGAAAAGGTACCAGGCGTGTATGTCAACATTGGCAACGGTGGCAAAGTGAGTCCGCATAACCCGAACTTCACCGCCGATGATGGTCTTTTAATCACGGGGGCCACTTTCTTTGAACGAAACGCGATTCGATTGTTAACAGAGCTGAACTCAAAAGGGTCCGCAAGCCGATCAGACAATGAATCCGCCGCTCAACAAGTTTAATTTTGACCCAGTATTAAAGTAAAAATGTGCAATTAAAAACGTCAGGTTGAGAAATCTCAACCTGACGTTTTGATGTATCTACCAATTAATTTGACTAGTCGCCTAACGATGCAACCGTGTCTTCAAATCGGGTTCGAATATACTTAGCGGATTCAGCTAACTTTTCCTTTTCTTCATCCGTTAGGTCCAAGTGAACCTGTTCTTCAATGCCATCGCGGCCAACGATAGCTGGATAAGAGAGGTAAGTGTGGTATTCCTCATGCCAGTTCGAAACTGGCAATTCAGTCCGGGCATTGCTCATAATGGTGGCGGCTAAGCGGACAGCGGCCGAAGCGATGCCGTAATTAGTGTAGTGTTTGCCATGAAAGACGGTGTAGCCGCCCGCTTTAGCAATCTCGTCTAATTCGGCTAAATCAATATTGCGTTCCTTGGCCACTTGCGTAATCGGATGACCAAGCACCCGCACGGCTGACCAAGCAGTAAATTGGGAATTGCCATGTTCGCCTAAGTTGTAGCCATCAACTGAACGAGGGTCAATGTTTAATTCTTGAGCCACTGCCCGCTTCATCCGGGAAGAATCCAGTAACGTACCAGTTCCCATGACGTGTTTCTTAGGTAAGCCGGTGTACTTTTGATACATGGTGGTGATAACATCACACGGGTTTGTAATGTCGATTAAGATGCCATTGAAGCCGGATGCTTTAATTTTGGCAGCGACATCCTTAACGGCTTTCTTGGTAAATGGAAGTTCAACGAAGCGGTCGTGCTTAGGGTTATCTTTTTGTAAACTGATATTACCAACCGCAGAAATAACGACATCGGCGTCTTTTAAGGCGTCATAGTCGTTAATAATGATATTTGTGTGGGCGGGCAAATTAGCCATTGCGTCCGTGAAATCAGTGGCATCAGAATTCACCTTTAATTCGTTGGTATCAATTAAGACGATATCGTCCGCGAAACCACCTGAAATTATGTAATGTGCAACCGTTGAGCCAACGTGGCCCATACCAATAACGCCAACTTTTCTTGTCATATAACATCCTCCTGTTAGTAAAAAGTGAGCAGAGCAAAGCGGTTAGAAACTGGAGCATAAGGCATCTTGGCCGGAAATCCCGGGCTTGGATTTTTGGCCAAGATGTTTTATGCGGAAGTTTCTGCTTTGCGCAGCTGTCCTAAAAAAAGTGAGCGGAGCAAAGCGGTTAGAAAGCGGAGTGTAAGGCCCCTCAGACAGAAATTCCCGGGCTTGGAATTTTTAGTTGAGGTGCTTATACGGAGCTTTCTGCCTCGCACAGCTGTCCTAAATAGTTTAATCCGATTAACCTAATACTTATGTATGTGTAGCAACTCTTTGAATGAATCATTTTCTCATTAAATGTGATGAGAGCTAATCCAAGCAAAGGTTTGCAACAGCACGGTGACGTCCTTTAGCAAGGATTTGATTATTAGATTAATTATCATAAAAGTCTAATACATTCTGGTGATAAGTCAACCTTTTTTTGGAAATCAACGGAAAAATCAGAACAATTAGTGCTTGCCATGGTGGTGTCAGAATAATAAAAAGAAGGGTGCTAACGGGTGTAGCTCGCAATAATTCCCTAAAATTGCTTTAAAAAGCTCTGTTATGAATGGACGAAGTTAAATAACAAAAATAGTCTGTCAACTTGGTCCTTTTATCAAAAAAGCTAGCAAAATAAAGCGGACACTGGTTTGATTGTCGATCATTAATTGGAGTGGTGCCGGTAAGCAAGCGGTGTTTGGTGATAACGACTTTTAAACTGCTTGATGAAATATGAGGAGCTGGCGTACCCTAGTTTTTCACTAATTTCATCAATTGATTGAGTTGACTCAATGAGCATCCGCTCGGCTTTTTCTAATCGGATTTGGCGATGGAGTTGTTGCGGCGTTTGACCATATGCCTGTTTAACTGAATTGATAATGTAAGGTTTAGAGTACAAAAATCTTTGAGAGATCTCGGTTAGAGAAAAAGGGTGATCATAATGGGACTCGATGAAATTGTAAACTTGAGTTGCCAGGCTATCTTGTGGGCTGATTGATGATTGAACATAAATGGCCGCAATGATATTTAAAAAAAGCTGTTGCTCAACCAATTGGTCAATTTGTGGCCGGCTAAACCGTTTTTCTCGTAATTTATGGTTAACATCAACGTCTGATAAGTTAACCATGTTTTGAATCAGGTATTGCTGATCCTTTTCGGAAAGCCGCTTATAGACCGGCAAATAAAGGTTAAAGATATCTTTTGAATAGTATTTGCGGCGGTTAGCTTTTTTACGAATTTCGATTTTAGGTTGGCGAACCCGATCGACGTTTCCTGCGGCGGCAAAATGAAGCCACGCAATTCGGGTATCTTCTTCACAAGGGCGAAAACCATAATGGAGGCGGTTGGGTGCTAGGATTACATAATCGTTTTTTCCCAGTGAATATTTATCGGCTTCATCTTGGAGATATAGCCGCCCTTGAGTTACTAAAATAAGATCAAAAACGTTTTTAAGAATGCGGCGTTCATGAACATCGCCAGCACGGAAAAGTGTTTGCCCGGCGACCACAAAATAAGGAAGCGGTGGGCATTGGAATTGTAAATACATAAACATCCCCCTTTAATATTGTGATAATAATTGAGTTAGCAGAACTAAGGTTTATATCATCTTTTAGTTAACGTCCTTTTGAATGTAAGCGATTACTTTAATATTATCTGATTTTTAAGATTAATATTTTGATATTTTATGATAACTAAGGACATTGTAGCACATCCATGTATCCGCTATCATAATTTTAGAAGCTGGAAACTAAGTTGATTAGTTGGGCAGATAACCCAATTATCTACTACAGCCAGATTTTTATTATTTTGGGGTACTGTAATCATTCGTTTAATTATTATTTTGGAGGATAGAGCTATGAAACAAATCATGAAGAATTATGGGTTTTCAATTATTTTGATAGCCGCATCGGTCTTAGGCGCAATTGCCGGGCTTGCATTTGGAAAACGGGCATTGGTTGTTCAGCCAGTTGCAGATATCTTTTTGAACTTAGTATTTGTCTTAATTGTTCCGATTGTTTTCTTTTCGATTGCTGATGCGATTTCAAATATGGATAGTCGGGGTAAATTACGAAAGATTTTGATGTTGTTTATTACAATTGTTGTGATCGGCGGAGTGATGACCTCTTTGCTTGCTTTAATCGTTGTTAATGTTATTTCAGTTGCGCCAAGCGGGTCAATTGGATTAGGAAAGAGTACTGCGGTTGCCGCCAATTTTAACGTCGTTAATATGCTGACAGTACCAGATTTCTATAATTTACTATCAAAGAATAATATGCTGCCATTGATCATCTTCACTATTGCAACTGGAATTGCAATTAATGCGCTAGGTAAAGTTGGGCAGCCAGTGAAGCAGGTGATTCATTCCATGTCTGAAGTTTGTATGAAATTAGTGAGTTACGTTATGAAATTAGCGCCAATTGGAATTGGCTGTTATTTTGCAGCATTAGTCGGTAAAATGGGTGGCCAAGTTATTTCGTCAATTGCTCAGTTAGCAGTTGTTTACGTTGGATTTACAATTCTGTTCTTTATCATCACTAATCCGGCAATGGCATATTATGGGGGTGGCCGTGCCGGGTTGAAAGCCTATTTTACAAACATTTGGACGCCGATGGCAACTGCAATGGGGACTTGTAGTAGTGCCGCCTGCATTCCGGTGAATTTAGTTGCCAGCGAAAAAATGAACATCCCCTCAGAAATTGCAAATATTATCATGCCACTTGGCGGGAGTATCAATAAAAATGGCGTTGTTTCAGTCCAAATTATGAAAATTGCTTTTCTGTTTGCGATGTTTCACCGAGCTTTTGATTTGAAAAATATGGCTTTAGCAGTTGTTGTGGCCGTTATCAGTGGTGTGATTGTTGGAACCATCCCCAGTGGTGGTTTTATTGGTGAAATGTTTATTTGTTCAGCGTTTGGCTTTCCAACTGCCGTTGTTCCCATTATTGTCATCATGGGAACTTTGACGGATCCATTTTGCACGATGAATAATGTTACTAGTAATCCAGCAACTGCAATGGTGCTTGCAAGAATTGTTGATGGTAAGGATTGGATTAAAGCTAAAATTGAGACAGTTGCCAGCCAACCACAGAAGGTGCAAAATTAGCACAACTGCGCAAACAGAAAGTCCTAATGAATGTCTGTCTCAAAGTTCAAACCCGGAATATAGGGTTAAGTGGGTTTAAGCTTTGATCGCCAAGAAGTGGCTAGTTCATTTAATAACTGCTAGTTTCTTTGCTTCGCTCACCATGATAAAAGGAGTGCTACGATGAAAAACATGACTGAAAACAAACGATTACTTGAGGATATCCAACACATTTATTTAGGGAACCTAGGAACGGTTGATGCTGATCTCGACTTGCCAACGGTTGGCCATAATGGCAGCCAATTTCAATGGCAGTCCGATGAACACTTGTTTATGACCGATGACGGTAAAGTGACCCGTCCCACTCCTGGCGTTGGCAATCGCGTGGTTCATTTAAATTTAACCGCGTCATTAAACGAGGAGATCGTGCATCAACAGTACACAGTTACGGTGGTCCAACAAGTCCGTCAAGTGGCAATTGATCACCCAATTGATCTTAAACTCACGGTACACGACGCCCATTATCAGTTACCGCAAGTGGTCGTCGTTGCGCTTCGAGATGGTTCGTTTGCGACAGCCGAGGTAGCTTGGGCGCATCCATTTGAACCAAGTGATTCGGGGCGGCCGATTAGCGGTGTGGTTAAAGAAAATGGCGACAACGTTTCGGCGATAATTAAGTTAATACCCCAAGCAGATCACCAGCAGCAGAATTCATTTCAAGAATTACCTGTAAGCTTAACTGGGGACAACCCTTACATTTCGGGTTATCATGCGATGCTGGCGCACTTGAAAACGGTTGACCCCAATCGTTTGCTGTACAACTTTCGCCAAGCAGCCGGCCTTCCAGTTGATGACTCGCTGCGAATGACAGGTTGGGATGCACCAGACTGTAAGCTGCGGGGACACACGACTGGTCATTACATGTCAGCGCTGGCGCTTGCTTATTTTGACAGTCAAAAGGCGATCTATAAAGATAAAGTGGCGACCGTTGTGGCCGGTTTAGCGGAAGTTCAAGCTGCTTTTACTAAAAAAGGCGCCCATCCTGGCTTTTTGAGTGCCTATGATGAAACCCAGTTTGATCAGTTGGAGCACTTCGAAACTTATCCTAATATCTGGGCGCCTTATTATACGTTAGATAAGATTTTGAGCGGCTTGTTAGATAGCTATCACTATGCCCAAAATGAGCAAGCTCTGAAAGTTGCGCAACAGCTCGGCGACTGGGTGAGTCAGCGACTTGGAAAGCTATCTCACGATCAGTTAACAAAAATGTGGTCAATTTATATTGCCGGAGAATTTGGCGGGATGATTTCGGCAATGGTGAGACTTTATCGAGAAACTGGTAAGGTGAAGTATTTAACAACTGCCAAACGGTTTACCAATGATAAGTTATTTATCCCGATGCTCACTCATTACGACACACTTAACAATCTTCATGCCAACCAGCACATCCCCCAAATAATTGGCGCGGTTGACTTATACCAAGAAACTGGTGATGATAATTACCTAAAAATTGCTCAGAATTTTTGGCAAATCGTCGTTCAGCATCATACGTTTGCCAACGGTGGCGTCGGTGAAAACGAGATGTTTCACGAAGCTGATACAGTTGCAGCATATTTAACCGATCACACCGATGAGACTTGTGCTAGTTATAACATGTTCAAGTTATCCAACCAGCTATTCCAGATTACCCGCAATAAAAAATACATGGCTTACGCAGAAAATGTGTTGAATAATCATCTATTGGTCGCTAACGATCATCAGATTGATGGCGGCTCGACGTATTTTCTACCACTAAAACCAGGTGGTGAAAAGCACTATGACACCGATGCAGACAATACTTGCTGCCACGGGACAGGGTTAGAAAATATGGTCCGGTTTCAAAAAGACCTCTACGGCTTTGATGGCGCTAACTTATACGTTAACCTGTTTTATGATAGTCGTTTAAAACTGCCTAAAAATCAGGGGGAGATTTTTCAACAAGTCACGGCTAATCAAGTGACATTGAAAATGCACCTTAATCGACCGCTCACGTTATTAATCCGCGTGCCTAATTGGATGACTCACTTGCGGGTTAAGCAGAATGGGCAGGTAATAACGGTAGTCCCTCAAAATGGTTATCTAAGGGTAGCCAAATTACTGGGTGATCAAGCGTTTCAACTTGATTATGAAACTTCGACTCATTTGAAAGCTGCCCCAGATGATCAATCACTAATGGCGGTTTTTCGTGGCCCTGATATGTTAGTAAGACAGTTAGGTAAAGCACATTGCATAGAGACATCGAGTAGCGAATTGAAAAGGGCAACCCAATTAGTCCCATTTAATACCGTTCACGATGGCCGGTACCAATCCTATTTTAAGGTTAAATAAAAATAACCAATGATTGTGTAACCAGTTCACCCTAGCGAGTCGATCGCGCTTTGACTTTAATGGCCGGTTAGTGTTAACTCGTAGTAAACTAATCACAATTAAAGTTTCTTGAAAGGATGACGAAGATGATCGATTATGCGCATCAGGAACAATGGACTAACGGTTTTGGCAACCAACAATCACCCATTCACATTCAAACAAGCTCGACTGCGGCAAAAACTGGCCCGTTGCCGGTCACTATCCAATCCGCATATCGTTTAAACCAAGAAATTGATGATCAGACAACCATCCGGCTGACTGGCCAAGGGCAAGCCGATATTTTTAGCCGCCCATTTAGTTTTCAGCAGGTTCACTTCCACGCCCCAGCCGAACACGTGATTGATGGGCATCAGACACCATTTGAAATTCATCTGGTCCATCAAAATGAAATCGGGCAACTGGTCGTCGTGGCGCTATTAGTCGAAATAGGCACGGCTGATCAACCTTGTCAGCGGATTATTGACAACTATGCAGTTGGTAAAACCACGGCGACGCAATTGCAGATCGATCAGTGGCTGCCCCAACAGCCGGCTGGTTTTCACTACTTGGGATCACTGACGACGCCCCCGCTGGTAGAAGGCGTTGAGTGGCTGGTCGTGACCAATCCAGCGGTTACGATTGACAGCAGCCAACTTGATTGGTTTAAGCAACACTTTGCTCCTAATAACCGTCAGCCTCAAAGTTTGGCTGGGCGAAAAGTGGAAAGTTATCAATAGTGGCGTCACTTACGAAATGAGTTCTTAAGAGATTTCAATTAAGAAGCTTGCTAGTTAAGAAACTATTGATAATAAGCGTGGTTAGCCAATCCAAGCCAATTTTTGCAGTCGCAATTAATCAATCCAAGTTACTTTAAAGTTCCCCATAAACTCAGCAAAGCTAGCTGGATTTATGGGGAATTTGTTTGTCAGTGCATTGACGGCAGCTAGTTGTGGTTGTTCAGCTGATTTAGATGATGGCGCTAAAACTTTACTAAAATTAACGCCAACATTATCTTCACAAAAAATTCATATATTGTTTATCCGGTAAAACGGTTTTAAAGCCGAAAATACTCGCAATTTAGGCATATTAGCCAAAATACTTTAATAGTCAATCACAAGAAATTGATTTTTGTATGAATTTTTAGTTAATTTAAATGCTTCTTTAGAAACTTGTGACATTGTTTTTCACGTGTAATATTTACGAAACAATTAGGATAAATTGTTCGAGTTTAGTAATATCATTTGCACCGTCCCGCGATATACTTGAGCTAATCTTTGTGAAAGCACAATTGGAGGAATTTATTTTGAATAATCGTCTTAAGAAATCATTATTCACCGGTTTAGCTGCCTTGGGTTTTGTTGCAGCGGCTGGTGCGGTTAATGCGACGACTGCCAACGCGAAAACTTATGCTAAAGTTGTTTCGAATAAAAAATTAACAACCAACGCAAATGATCGCAACGTCAACTTTACCGGTAACAGTGCTTTGTATACGAAAGCTGGTACCTTAAAGGGTGCTCGGGTTCAAGCCAGCAAGACTACGTTGTCTGGGTTGGCATCATCAACCAGTTCCAAAAATAATGTTCGGGCTTATCGAGTAGCTACAACGAATCGTGGATCGGTTTACTATAAAGTCGTGACCTACGATGGCCAGTATCGTGGCTGGATCTACGGTGGCAAATCAACGGATTCTTTCGGCGGTGGCGTTAAATCTTACAACACGACAACTGATCCGAAGTCAGCAGATATGACTTCAACGAGCAGTTCATCGGCTGCAAGTACGTCAACCACGTCTAGTCAAACGACCGGCTTAACGGATGCGCAAAAAGCGGCAACTTATAAAATTGCGACCGTTGGGACAGCTAACGACGGCACACAAGTAACGTATACGTCGCCAGCTTGGACACAATATAAGCAGGGCCGGGTCATGACCGATTCGACGAAGTATAAAGACGCTACGTTCAAGATCACCGATCAGACGACGCGCACCCGTGAAGGGGATCTTTGGGTCAAAATCGAAGCAACTGATCAAGCCAATAGTGCCGCTAATGGCTGGATTAAATTCAGCGGCCTAACAACCGGAACGCCTGCAGAAACTTTTGATGCCAACAAGAGTGTCAAGATTGCTTATCGTGATGTCACGACTGGAAAGACGCTGGACAAGACAAACACTTGGACAACGACAACCGCTAACACTAAGCAGGGCGATACGACCATAAATAATGTTGACAACTCAGGCCGCAGTGTTTCAGATTACATCACAAATACAGGGGCCCCAACAGGCTATGCATTTAAGTTAAAGAGTGATTCCGGTAGTCAATCCGACATTAATAATTTAACGGTTACGCCATCGGCTGATTCCGCTAAGTTTGGTGATACCTTAACGGTTGACGTTACACCAGTTGCCGCAACAACGAAAGTGAAATTCTCGTACAGCACTGGCAGTAATACGGCGACAAATAGTTTATCTGCCTCTGACTTTGCCCTTGGCTTCCCTGGCTTAACCGCTTCAGCTCAAAAAGAAACGTTACCAAGCGGTGGCGATGTCAACGGTGTTTATAACGTGGATTACTGGTTTGGCAAGAACAGTGGCTTTGCCAAGGCTTTAAATGACGCTAACAAGTCGAACACGGTGACAACCATCAAAGCGAACACGGTTAAAGGCGCTAAAAATGATTTGACCGGCTTCTTTGGTAATATGACCGGTTCTCAACGCTACTTCTACGTTTACGATGGTGATGCAACGGTTAAGGCCAACGCCTCAGCATTAAAGAACGGATCAACGGTTCAACTGGTCTTTGATCGATATACAACGTCAAACACCCAATTGAATAGTAAAAATGCGGATATCAACACCAATACGGATTACGTTGCTAAGTAATCGGTTAGGCTGATTAACAGCCTATTTAACAAAAGAGGCTGGGGCAAAAGCCTCAGTTAACGCAAAAAAGCTTCGGAGTTTTTCTCGAGGCTCAAAGTAAAGACAAAATCCTTCAAATACGAGGATTTTGTCTTTTTGTGTTGGGTCAAGCCCTCCTAGGGCTAATAAAAATCCACCAGCTATGCTGGTGGATTCTTACTTGACACCAAGGCAGTTGGTGTTTGTTTTGTGTTTAGGGAAAGGTGAAATCCCCTTATTTCCACATAATCAACGTTTTGTTAGTTGAAATATAGTGGTTGTTTGATAGTTGGTAACGAGTCATGTTGCCTTGTTTCACAATATTTTTAACTTTCAGGGTCTGGTTCTTCTTAACGTGACGAACCTTAGTTTTCAGTTTGGCATCTCTATATAAATGTAGCCCGTTGTTGCTAACAACTTTTACTTTAGCGCTCTTTGGAACACTTTGGTAATGGGCGTTGGCAACATATTTTTTATTAGCAGTGATGTAGCCGCCGTTAACTCGGTAACGTTTGGCACCATTCTTAGAGTATGAAACACCGAGAACTTTGAAAGTTTTGGCTTTGTTTCGGGGAACTTTTTTGTAAGCCTTAGTTGGTTTATTGAGTTCCACAGTTTTGTGAAGGCGAATGGCTTTCTTGTTGTAAACACTGTGTGGTTGGCTGTCGGCAGATGGGATGCCTTGTGGGGATTCGAGGTCGTCGACTATTTCGCCGGTGGTACCAGTCGTTGGAACAGTGGTGCCAATTGTTGGATCGCTAGTATTGTCTGAAGTTACCTTGTCGGTATTATTAGTAGAACTTGAACTGCCACCGCCAATATTGATTCCTGGAGCTTCTGGGCTACCGGTCTCTGGGGATTCTGGATCGGGATTTTCTGGACCTGGTGGAGTTGGCTTTTCACCTACGTTAACAGTATGGTGTAAGGAATAGCCGAGGTCTGAAAAATTATTTGTACTATCGGAATTGGGTGTAACTGTGAAGGCGAATGAACCTCCAGCTGGCAGTTGTGTGAACTTTCCTTTGCTATAATTTACTTGACTTTCAGGATTTGGGGTAATCGAATACGTATCAACAAATTTTCCCAAGTACGAAATTGTTGGGTCATTATAGTTTTCGATATTCTCTAACGGAAGCGGCTCTTGGTAGGTAACTGAAGATGAGATTCTCTGATCAGAAAATGCATTGGGGGAAAAATAAGGTTTTCTATTAGAATCTTTAACTTCAATTTTGGTAATTGAATGGCCAGAAAATGCATTAGAACCAACTGTTAATGTAGTATTGTTGGGTGGAGTAATCTCAACTGAGGATAAACTGTCATTTTTATTATTACTCTCTTCTAAGGAGATGCTATTATTTGAAAAGGCACTTTCTCCAATTTTCCGTACGCTATTTGGAATTGATAGGTTGTCTCTAAGAAGGTTATTTGCGAAAGCATGTTTGCCGATGATGAGACTAGTGTTTTCAGCGTTAAACAACACTTTAGTTATTTCGTTTCCAGCAAAAGCAGAATCTTCAATCTTAGTCAGATCTCTTGATAAAGTTAATGTTCCGGTAATTTTGGGTTGATCTTTTTCAGATGAAAAGGCCTCTTTACCAATCGTTGAAACAACTTTATTCCTATAGTATCCGTTGCCTTTATCAGGGATCACAAGGCTTTTGCCATTTTCCAAAGCTTGTTTACCCGCAAGACTCAATCCGACAATTTTACACTCACTATCTTCATTGTGTATTTTTCCATACTCGAAGTACGCTGCCTGTTGCACTGTTTCGCTTTTGCCTGTCATTTCAGAGACTTTCACATTATTCTTTAAATTATCCGCCGCATTCGCCTGCGACACACCAACTCCCATCAAAACAAGAGCCGCCATTGCTGCTGTACAATAGAATTTAACTGATTTCATGTCATCTTCCTCCATAAATTTTCCTCAATAACAATTTACTATTTTTGATTCGATATCATCATAACAAGCTCAAATAGCGACCCTCAATTCTAACGCTCATATTCACAAACGTTTCTATTTTCCTTCATATTTCGAACTAATTTGTTATCAATCGGTGGCCAATCAATTACAGAATAACTAGTGGCTGCCTAAACGGCCCATTAGATTTCACTACTTGGGGTCATTGAAAACCCCGTCACTGGCTGAAGGCATCGAGTGGTTAATGATTGTGAACCCGGATATTACGATCGGCCAGGCGCAGCTTGACTGGTTTAACCGGCACTTTGCTTTTAATAATCGACAATCGCAAAGGCGGAAAGGGCGAAAAGTGGAAGACTATCGGTAATGGGACGGATGATCAATACTCAAAGAGAAATGGATCACTACTTTAAATGGTAATTCAAAAAGACACCCAAAGCGGGTGCCTTCTTGGATCGTCTATAGATGGTTTATTCAGCCAAGTTCAACTTAGCAGTTGCTTTCTTAGTAGTGGTTGACTTAGTTGCGGTTGTTTTGGTTGTCTTTTTACTAGTTGATTTAGTCGTCTTAATCATGTCTTTTGGATAATTTGAAATCATAAATTGAGCAATTTCTCTTCCCATTAGTTGATAAGTCATTGGGTTAGGATGCAGGCGGCCATCGTTGAACCGGCTAATATGATTTGCATCAGTAATTAATTGTTTGGAATCATTGCGCCAGTCAAGATAGGAAACGTCGTTGTCTTTGTAGACTTGCGCTTCTGCGTCTCGCAGTTCATTCATTGTGTAGCCGCCTTGGCCCGCAACGTCATCGGAATTGACGTTGTTATCATAGCGGGTAATTGGCAGGATGCCATAAATGATCAGATCGGGATTATCCGATTTCATCTTCTTAATGTCCTTGTCCAACTCGGCTTTAATATCGTCCAGTGAACTGGTGGTGTGGCCATAATCGTTAGTTCCATATGCAATGGTTGCCACGTTATAATTTTTGAAATTGTGATTGTTGACGACAGTTGTTAAATCACCAGGCGTAGTGTTGTCATCGCTGCTAGCCAAGAAGGCGCCATTGTAGCCAACGTTGGTTACCTTAACGTTTAAATAACGAGAGAGCCAAGTTGGGTAGCCCAGGTTCTTTAATGTCTGGTAACCGTCATAGCCACAGGTGATTGAGTCGCCCATTGTAATCAGTTTATTTGATTTAAAGTAGTCGCTGTGCTTCATTGCGATATTAAACGTTCCTTCCGAAATGTCTTCGAGATTACCATGCCAGATATAGCCGGTTTGCTTACCGTTACCGCTTCTCACATAATAAAAAGCGGAGTTGCCGCTTCCTTGAGTAGAACGGTCAATTAGGGCTTCCTTATAAACGTACCAAGTAACGTTGGCAAATTGTTTGGCAGAGCCTAATGTTTTTGTGAGGGTTGAATCTGTATAAACATATCCCGACTTCATATGGTAAGGCATTGGCTCATCAGATAAGTCGGTTGTTTTAATAACCGTTGCGGGTTCAATATCTTTTTGAGTTTTATTATCCGTTGTTTTAGTTGAATTAGAAGTTGTTGTCGATTTACTGCTTGCCGCGTAAGTCGCGGTTGTAGTACCTGCCATCCCCAATACTGCGGCAATTGCCGTCACTATGTATAACTTTTTATTCATGCTATTATCTCCTCAGAATGATTTCAATCAAGTATCAATATACCATTGATATATTACGAGACATTTACACCAGAATGAAGAATAGATAACCAACTTGCCAAACTTGATAAAATAACCTACCATTACACTATACATTTGTAATCTAAGTTAATGTATCCAAGTCAGGGGATAACAATATTATGAGTAATAAGATTGAGAGTCGATTGTCACTCTGTGCAGCTTCACTTGCACTGACAATATTCGGCCTTGGTATTCAGGGGAAAGCGGACATCACGCCGCAGGATAATACCAGCCACCAAACGACTGTCCAAACGAAAGATTATACGGGCAGCTCAAGTACCATTGATCAAGAGTCAAAAAACGATGATTCGGTTTCATATAAGGATGCTGACGATAATCAAGTCAAAGCGCCTGATGAATCGTCCAGCTCGACGGACAAGAATGACTCATCAAGTGATGCGACGCGTTCGAAAAGTTCAACTTCCGATCAATCGAAGCAAGATGATACTGGCGAAGTGTCGACAACCGTTGATGGCTCTTCACAGGATGGACATACAGCCAATTCAGATGCTGATGCAAGTGATCAAACAGCCCAGACAACTAAATCAACGGCAATTGATTCAACGACTAATTCATCGGCAACGACGGATAATCGCACTGCAACGTCGGCAAGCTCGACTAGCTCAACCAAGTCAACTAAAGCGGTCAAGAATAGTCAAACAGATTCAGCGATGCCATCGGGAACTGTTAATCAAGAAATGACTGGAATTGCCAAGCAATCAACAGTGTCGAAAGCAACTGGCATTGACGAAACGCTGAAATCCATTATCGATCAAATTATTCCAGATGAACAACCAAAGGCTGATGCGTCTTCAGAATCGGATAACAAGACGACACTCGGATCGGCTAACGGTGCAATAATGGTTAATCCAAATCAGTTTCCAATTAACAAACGATCGCGGATTGAAAAAACGGTCACTAGCGAAGATATTCGCAAGGATAACCCGATGAAGACGGTTTTACCAATTGATAATAATTATCGCAATATTAAAAGTAAAGCAAAGTTGGTAACCTTTGATGCGTTTACTGATTCGTATTATCAAACAGTCAATAAGCGACGGGCACGGCCGGGTGAGTTAACAACAACGAATGGTGATAAAGTAACCATTACGACGCCAGTTTCTAAGGCTAAATATAAGATGAATGACCAATCAGGTGTTTCGGATATGTGGCCGTTGATTGCGACGGTGTCGATTATCGGCTTGGCTGGATTATCATTTTTTGCATTTGATCCATTGAGATTTTTATTTAAGTAATGGTAAATAAAGGATTGATCGGTCATCAGGTTGGCGGGTTGATCCTTTTGATTTAGTGGTGATTAATGGCCAATTACCCATGTAAAAGCGAGAAGGGTTAAATGCTTATCATCTGCTAAACCCTTGATGAGAAAGCACTTTGAGGTTGTTTTTCAGTTAAAATGATAAAATTGGGAACTAATGCTTGCAAACGCTTCCAGATATGGTATTATATAGTCAAGGAAGGGAAAGAAAGTTCGAAGTTTAAGGGGTTTCACCTACTTTGAATGTTCTCTGATCCAAAAGTAATATGTTGAACTGTAACTAGATTATTTTCAAATGTTTCACAGTTTGAAATGACGGATGATTATTTTAAGTATTAAGGTTTGAAAGTTTCATGATGGTTTTAGGAACATGAAGTTTGAGTAGCTTGTATTTAAATGTTAATGTTTCATAAGTCTCAAGAGAGTTTCAAATGTTTAAGAGTTAAAATAACAAAATTAATTCAGGTGATTAAGTGTTTGAATATAATAAGTTTGGTTTCAAATGTTTATGCAACCTGAGGGCTCACTATTAATACCTGTTGGAGTAATTGAATAAGTTTTACGTAGAGAGGTCGCTTGTAGTAAGCCAGATGGTTCCGCAGTCAAATTGATGAGATATCAAGTTGATACAATGAGTTTCACGAAGAACCATTCGTTGATCGCACGGCAAATTTATCAAAAGTAAATTAAAAACAGTGATTAAAGTTTGCGGCAGATGGATCAACAAGTTAGTTAAATTGAGGCGATAAAACATTAAATTATTGATGAAGTGGGTATTAACCCCGATAATCCCTTCCACATAGGATTTAAACTTGTAGTATTTCAAATCGAGTTTAAATCCTATTTTTTTTGCATTAAATATGCAACAAAAGTCCTATAAGTGTTCGCTACAAAAAGATGGCATCAAGATTAAGCTATCTGCGATTATTTTAGGTAAACAACTTAGTTATGGATTGATTGGTGGATATAACAATTTATTCTAATAATCAAGCTAACCAATAACTAATGTAACAAGTGTTCATTGTTGCTGTTAACACTTGTTCAATTACCAGTATGCCTTGACTATGAACGGATTTGAGTGATGAAAGGAGTGTCGTTAGTTTGGATCACTTAGAAGCGTTTAGCTAAGCTGCCGTTTATTCTGTAAAAGTTGTGGTTGTGAGATGATGATGTTTTTGTTACAATGAAAGCGCAATCAATTGAGTAAAAGGTATTACTTGTTGTGACTTTTAATTTACATCGGGTAGCTAATTCGTTATTCTAGTCAATAGAACCATTTCACATTAGCTGGGATAATGATAACAACCAAAGGAGAGGCCTATGGATTTTCAGCGCGTTATTATTGTTGATTTATCTGCACTTGGCATTGGTCAAGCAAGCGATGCCGACCAATTTAATTCTGTTGGGGCCGATATGCTCGGCCACATTGCCGCACGAACTGGTGAACGATTTAAGCTGCCAACATTAAGCCGATTGGGCCTTGGGAATAGCCGCTTTGGTGACCCGATTGTTGGCATTCCGCCAGTTGAAGCGCCACTTGGTTATTTTGGCAAGGTGCGTTTGGCAGCTAACGCTAACAAATTGAATACCGGCTTGCGGGAAATGTTTGATTATCAATCCGACGTGAGAATTACCAGTGCGATTGATTCAGTTGTTTATAATGGGAATGCCGCGCTTCGGTCAGTCGTGATTAGTCATTATAATAGTTACATATTTAATCAAGACCTGGCGACAATTCTGACCGCTAATAATGATGTTTCGGCCTTTAAAAAATTGCACGAACAAGTCATTGTCCCAAGCAGTGGACTGGTTTATATGCGGACAATGGGGTTGCAAGAATGCTGTCGGCAAGCTGATATTGAGGGGTGTGCAAAGTCATTACGCTATGTTGACCAGCAGCTGGCACGGTTAATTAACGAACTGTATCGAACCGATTTGCTGGTGATAACGTCTTCGTTTGCTAACGACCCAACGTTTAGCACCACGCCAACTCGTGAGTATTTGCCGCTCATTGTTTACACGCCTTCTGGGTCGACTGGGTATTCGCTAGGCGTTCGGGCTTCCTTCGCGGATATTGCCGCGACGATCACGGATGTCTTCAATCTCGATGTTTCCCAATCGTTTATTGGAAGCAGTTTTCTTGGTGAATTGGCATGATTCACGATATGATTAATTCGGGTTTAAATTTTAAAACCAATTCTGTAACGCAAGGAGGGTAGAGGTTAAGAATTAGATTTTGCAATTTTTGTTGATAAATTCAGAAAAGAGGATTTTGAAATATGCAATTAACATATTTGCTGGTTAACATCCTTGGTATTGTCGTGTACTTAGGAATTGCATTGCTATTTTCTAATGCAAAAAAAAGCGTCAACTGGCGTTCAGTCGCAATCGTCTTAGTGATTAACCTTGTTCTTGCTTGGATTTTGACCAGCTTTGAATGGGGAAGAGATGCAGTTAAGGCGGCGGCCGATGGGTTCAACTGGTTGGTGCAAGTTGCTTATCAAGGAATCAATTTTGCGTTACCAAACTGGGTAACACCACAATTTGGCGGGACTGCTAAAACAATGAACTTTGTCACCTCTGCTTTACTGCCAATCCTGATGATTGTCCCATTGTTTGATACACTGACTTATATCGGTGTTTTACCGTGGATTATCAAATGGGTTGGCCGTGGGCTGTCGTTTATTACCGGGGCCCCAAAGTTCGAATCATTCTTTGCCGTTGAAATGATGTTTCTTGGGAACACCGAAGCATTGGCCGTTTCCTCACTTCAACTAAAGCAAATGTCTGCAAAGCGTAATTTAACTTTGGCAATGATGTCAATGTCATGTGTCACGGCATCAATCATCGGGGCCTATACCCAAATGGTACCTGGTCAATATGTGTTGACGGCCATTCCACTTAATGTGTTGAATGCGCTGATTATTACAAGCATTTTGAATCCGGTTAAGGTCACACCAGAAGAAGATACCATTGCTAAGATGGGCGGCAGCGGTACGAGTGAAGCAGCTGTTGAAGCCGGTGATGTTCAAGCCAATGGCAAACGGGAACCTTACTTCTCATTCTTAGGTGATTCAATTCTTGGCGCTGGCCGATTGATTTTAATTATTGCCGCTAATGTTATTGCCTTTGTTGCGTTAGCTGCTTTGATTGACAAGATTTTGGCATTATTTAATCCATGGCTGTCATTGGAACATATCTTGGGAATTGTCATGTTCCCATTTGCTTGGTTGATGGGCTTGGATGTTAGCCATGCGTTCCAATTTGCCCAATTTATGGGAATGAAGTTAGTTACCAACGAATTTGTTGTCATGGGAAAAATTGCAGGAACGATCCATAACCTCAGTATCTTCCCAGCTCATTATCAAGCTCAATTGACGGTCTTCATTACATCATTTGCGAACTTCTCAACAACCGGTATGATTATCGGCGCCTTCAAAGGGCTGGTTGATAAGGAAAAAAATGACTTGATCAGTAAAAATGTTTTGACGATGTTACTTTCAGGAATCTTGGTATCGCTCATGTCAGCTGGTATCGTTGGATTGTTTGTTTGGTAATATTTAGGATTAGAAAGTTAGGTTTTATTTTTGGATAAAAAGCAACAAGCAGAAGCCGTAGCCAACAAGCTGCGGCTTCGTGAGGCTATTAAAGATAAATCGTTGATTAAGCGGGAAATCATTGCGGGGATGACGGGCTTTTTTGCGATTTCATATATCATTATCGTTAACCCGATGATCTTAAAAGACGCAGGGATCCCTGCTGATTTGAGCGTTTTTGCAACCATTATTTCATCCTTTATCGGCTGTTTAATCATGGGATTTTGGGCGAACGCGCCGGTTATTTTAACGCCGGGGATGGGAGTTAATGCGTTTTTCACCTATACGATTGTCGTGGCAATGGGGCTTTCTTGGCAGGAGGCCTTGGGCATTTCAATTGTTTCCAGTGTGATTTATATGCTCATCGCGTTCACCAGGCTGAGTGAAATTCTTGCAAAGGGAATCCCAGAAACGCTTAAGGCAGGAATTACTGCTGGAATTGGATTGTTTCTGGTAGAAATTGGTCTTGAAAAGGCCCAATTAATCCAGCAAGGCAAAAATTCAATTTTGGCCTTGGGTGATATGACGAAGCCGGCAACGTTGCTGGCTATATTTGGATTGTTGCTCACGTTATTTTTGTTTATTCGCAACGTGACCGGGGGGTTCTTTATTGGAATCCTGGTGACGTCCATCGCTGGTATTTTATTTGGCATTAAGGATCAGGCATCGCCTTCGGTCAGCATTGGCGACATCTCTAAGTACAGCCACATTTTGGCCAAAGGGGATTTTAGTCATGGATTGAGTATTCCCTTTATCTTGGCGGTTTTTTCAATGACGATGATTTTGGTATTTGAATCAATGGGGCTGCTGGAAGGGATTATGCCAAATCCCAAGAAATTCAAGAAAGCCTTTCAAGCAAGTTCAGTGACGACTTTTCTATCTGGAATTCTTGGTACCAGTCCAACGGTAGCCGCCGCCGAAAGTGCCTCAGCCATTGAAAGTGGCGGCCGAACGGGATTAACATCAATTGTGGCTGGAATCATGTTTGCCATTTCGCTGTTTTTTATCCCCCTGTTGTCTTTTGTCCCACAAGCAGCGATTTCACCGGTGATTATTATCACGGGAGCCCTCATGATGAATCAGCTAAGCCGAATTAATATGTTTGACTTCTCGGATTGGTTCCCGGCATTTTTAATCGTCGTGATTATTCCGTTTACGACCAGTATTTCGACAGGCTTGGCGTTTGGCTTTGTTGCCTATCCCATTCTCAAGATTGCGGCTGGTCGGCAGAATGAACTGACCGTTGCAACATATGTTTTAGGGGCATTATTTTTATGTGACCTGGTTTTAAGTGCGGTATTATAGACTTGTTATCAAAGGAAGGTCGTTGGTGGCACTTCGGAATTATTGATAGCAGGCTTTCATCGGAGCATAGAAGGTGAGCAGTTATTGTTCGCCTTTTATGCACATGATTTTTGTAAGCGTTTAAGATTAAGGAGGAATCATTTATTATGACAATTAAGATTGTAATGGATACGGATCCGGGGATTGATGACGCGGCGGCTTTGACTATGGCGTTAAATGACCCCCAAATTGAGCTGAAATTGATTACGAGCGTTGCTGGTAATGTGACGGTTGATAAAACAACTAAGAATGCTCAAAAGATTGTCCGTTTCTTCAACAAAAAAGTGCCAGTTGCCGCTGGTGCCAAACAACCGCTAATCAAAGAATTTGAAGATGCGGCCCGGATTCATGGCGAGTCTGGCATGCCTGGTTATGAGTTCCCAGAAGACTTGCCAAAGCCGCTGGATGTCAGTGCGGTTGAAGCCTTGCGAGAAACTATCATGAACAGCGATGAAAAAATCACGTTGGTACCAACTGGTTCTTATACGAACATTGCATTGTTGTTCAGTGAGTATCCAGAGGTTAAGGATCACATTGAGCGAATCGTTGCCATGGGCGGCTCACTTGGCAAAGGGAATATGACCAGTGCAGCTGAATTCAACGTCTTTACCGACCCGGATGCAGCTAAAATTATGTATCATGCTGGTATTCCGATCACGATGGTTGGGTTGGATATTACGATGAAGGCGTTATTGACCCCTGAATCCCTTGCCAAGCTGGAAACGATGAACGAGACTGGTAAAATGTTACATGATATTATTATTCACGATGGCGATAATAGCGACCAAGGGATTGCGATGCACGACGTGAACACCATCTTTTATCTGCTACATCCAGAAGCCATTAAGACTGAGAAGATGTGGATTGATATCGTCACTGACGGCCCGGCAATCGGAGAAACGGTTGGCGACATCCGTGGCGCTTATCATGATGGCAAAACGAATGCCAACGTTTGTGTGGACATTGATGCCCAAGCATTCAATGAGTGGTTCTTGGAAGAGGTTAGCAAGATTAACAAATAATTAAATAAAACTTGATCACACGAGGTTGAGACGACTTTTAGTTGCCAACCTCGTGTTTGTAATTTCTCAATGGTTTTTGCGTTACTTAACCGTTTTAATAGCGTCAAGTTCATGTATTTAAAATGAACTGAGGAACCAATTATCCAGATCCGAGGAAGCCATGTTAAAATGATCTTTGTATAGAGTGAATTAATGTTGACGAAAGCCTTGTCAGGCAAGCTATTTTAAGGTAAAGTATACTAAGACGTGAAACAGATTGTTTCACACACCGGGAGAAAGTATTTATGAACAATGACCAGTTTAAACAAGCACTTTTAGACCAAGGCATCGAAGTCTCGGATCAGCAAATGGATCAGTTCGATGCCTATTTTAAGCTGTTGGTAGAAGCTAATGAGCATGTTAACCTTACAACCATCACGGAAAGATCAGCGGTTTATTTAAAACATTTCTATGACTCGATTACGCCTGCTTTTTTTGTTTCACAGATTCAAACTGAATCGTTGACAATTTGCGACGTTGGCGCAGGAGCAGGATTTCCATCTATTCCATTAAAGATCGTCTTTCCCCAACTAAAGGTCACAATCGTTGATTCATTAAATAAGCGGATTAATTTTCTAGAAGCACTTGTCAAGACACTTGGACTTAAAGACGTTTTGATGCATCATGCGCGGGCAGAGGAATTTGGTGGCAAAAAGTCGCCGTTTCGCGAACAATTTGATGTGGTGACTGCGCGAGCCGTTGCCCGGATGGCTGTGTTAAGTGAACTATGTTTGCCACTGGCTAAAGTTGGCGGCAAATTGATCGCAATGAAGGCTGCTAAAGCCGAAGATGAACTGGTCGATGCCAAGGCAGCTATTCAAGTTTTGGGTGGTCAAGTAGCTAGTGACAATGACTTTTTATTGCCAATTTCTAATGAACCGCGACACATCATTGTGGTGAATAAACTTAAATCAACGCCGAAAAAGTATCCAAGAAAACCAGGAACCCCCAACCGGGAACCGATTACTAATTAAAAAGGAGGGATGGACAATGACAGACGTGATTTCGCTTGCCAATCAAAAAGGTGGGGTTGGAAAGACAACTACTGCCGTTAACCTAGGGGCAGGAATGGCCTCGTTAGGCAAGAAGATTTTGTTAGTCGATGCTGATGCCCAGGGGAATGCGACTAGTGGCGTTGGGATTTCTAAAGCAGATATCAAAAAAGATATTTATGATGTATTAGTAAATGAAGATCCGATGCAAGAAACGATTATACATACAGCCCATGCTGGTTTGGATATTGTCCCAGCGACGATTCAATTATCTGGTGCAGAAATTGAATTAACGCCGCAGATGGCTCGAGAAACTCGGCTCAAAGCAGCGTTGGATGTTGTTAAAAACCAATATGACTTTGTCCTAATTGATTGTCCACCGTCACTTGGATTAATTACCATCAATGCATTTACGGCCAGCGACTCGATTTTAATTCCGGTGCAAAGTGAGTATTATGCGCTTGAGGGGTTGAGTCAGCTGTTAAACACCATTGACTTGGTTCGTAAGCATTTTAACCCTGATTTGAAGATTGAAGGCGTCTTGTTGACGATGTTTGATGCCCGGACGAATTTGGGTGAACAGGTCAACACGGAAGTTCGCAAATACTTTAAAGATGAAGTTTACCAAACCATTATTCCAAGAAATGTTCGATTATCTGAGGCCCCTAGTTATGGTTTGCCAATCATGGACTACGATCCAAAGTCAAAGGGTGCTGAAAAATATATGAAGTTGGCGAAAGAGGTGCTGGCAAATCATGGCTAATAAAAAGAAACCCACGGGGCTGGGAAAGGGCATTGAAGCCCTTTTCCAAGATAATAACGTTGATACAAGCAAGGAAGACGTCATTGATATTAAAGTCAGTGAGATTAAGCCTAATCCTTACCAGCCAAGACACCGATTCGATCAAAAGGCACTGCAGGATTTGGCAATTTCAATCAAGAATTCAGGTGTTTTTCAACCGATTATTGTTCGCCAACCAGATCCACAAGTTGCTTCGTATGAACTCTTAACTGGTGAACGGCGGCTGCGGGCATCAAAGATTGCCAAGCAGGCGACAATTCCGGCAATCGTGCGTAATGCAACCGAAGAACAAATGATGGAAATCGCTGTAATGGAAAATTTACAGCGAGAAGATCTGACGGCGCTAGAAGAGGCTGAAGCTTATAATATGTTGATGACCCGCCTTGATTTGACGCAGGCCCAAGTTGCTTCCCGCCTTGGCAAAAGCCGGCCCTATATCGCAAATTATTTGCGGATTTTAGGATTACCTTCTGAGGTGAAGGAATTATTAGAAGATAATCAGTTATCAATGGGCCAGGCGCGGACTTTATTGTCCGTTAATAACAAGCAGGATTTGATTCAATTAGCAAAGAAGTCAGTTGCAGAATCGATGACGGTTCGCCAACTTGAACAGGCTGCCGCAAAGATTAACGGCAAAAAGGGCACCAAAAAGAAGAAAGCACCAAGAAAGTCGCCATTCGTGAGAGAATCAGAAGGCCAACTCCAAGAAAAGTTTGGCACGCAGGTTTCAATTGTGAATTCCTCCCGTAAAAAGGGAAAGGGCAAAATCGAAATCCAATATACGTCAACAGATGATTTAAATCGCTTGTTGGAGATGTTTGGGGTGGACCTCAATTAGAGAGTGCGAGAGCTAGGCGCTTAGAAACTGGAGCATAAGTCTCCTCTAACGGAAATTCCCGGTTCTGGAATTTTTGTTAGAGGTGCTTATGCGGAAGTTTCTGCCTAGCCGAGCACGTTTCTGCCAAGTCGCCTAGAATAGAAATCCCCGGGCTTGGGATTTTTGGCAAAGGTGCTTATGCGCAGATTGCTGCTTGGCGGAGCACATTTCTGCCAAGTCGCCTAGAAGGACAGAAATTCCCGGTTCTGGAATTTTTGTTAGAGGTGCTTATGCGGAAGTTTCTGCCTAGCCGAGCACGTTTCTGCTGGGTAATCTAGAACAGAAAGCGGACTTGGAATCTTTATTGATGTTCATTTGAAAGCCCTTGTTTAACCGAGGACGCTCTTGCATTCAGCCACCTCATTTAACCATTCCGCTAGAGAAAGGACGGTCATTATGATGTATGATCTTAATGATATTGTAGAAATGAAAAAACCTCATCCATGTGGTACCAACCGTTGGCAAATCATTCGGGTCGGGGCTGATATTAAAATTCAATGTACCGGCTGTGGTCATATTGTCATGATGCCGCGCCGGGAATTTGATCATAAGTTAAAGAAGATTCTTGAAAAAGCTGAAAAATAAATTGAAAGAAGAGTTGTTAAGTTATGTCACTAACTGCAGGAATTGTTGGTCTACCAAACGTTGGTAAGTCGACCCTTTTTAATGCGATCACCAAAGCTGGTGCTGAAATGGCCAACTATCCATTTGCGACGATTGACCCAAACGTTGGAATGGTGGAAGTACCTGATAAACGACTGGATCGAATCCAAGCATTGATCCCAGCCAAAAAAGTCGTCCCAACCACCTTTGAATTTACTGATATTGCCGGAATTGTGAAAGGGGCCAGTAAAGGTGAGGGGCTTGGCAATAAGTTCCTTGAAAATATTCGTCAAGTAGACGCGATTGTTCACGTTGTGCGGGCGTTTGACGATGATAACATCACTACGGTTACCGGCAAAGTTGACCCAATTGATGATATTGAAACGATTAATTTGGAGTTAGGCATTGCCGATTTGGACGCCGTTAATAAACGATTAGGCAAGGTCCAGCGAGCAGCTAAGGGAGCCGATAAAGAGGCCAAAGCTGAATTAGCGGTTCTAGAAAAAATTAAACCGGTCTTAGAAGATGGCGGTTCAGTTCGCTCTATTGATTTTGATGAAGACGAACAAAAAATTGTTAAAGGGCTATTTCTACTAACCAGTAAGCCGGTTTTATATGTAGCCAATATTGCAGAAGATGATATGGCTGACCCGGAGAATTCTAAGTACTTCAAAGAAATTAAAACGTTCGCTGATAAGGAAGGCGCCCAAGCAATCGCGGTTGCTGCAGAGCCTGAAGAAGAAATTGCCGAATTGGATGACGCTGAAAAGAAGGAATTCTTGGAAGCAGAAGGCGTCGAAGAACCCGGCTTAAACCGGCTAATTCGCGCATCTTATCGATTGTTAGGCCTAGAGACCTTCTTCACTGCTGGCGGCAAGGAAACGCGAGCATGGACGTTCAAAAAGGGAACTAAAGCACCACAAGCGGCCGGCATTATCCATTCAGACTTTGAGCGTGGCTTTATTCGAGCAGAAGTGATGGCATTTGAGGACTTGGATAAACTAAAAACCCCAGCAGCTGTTAAGGAAGCGGGTAAACTGCGGCTTGAAGGAAAAGATTATGTGATGCAGGATGGGGATATTGTGGAGTTTAGGTTCAATGTGTAGAGTGCGAGAGCTAGGCGCTTAGAAACTGGAGCATAAGTCTCCTCTAACAGAAATTCCCGGTTCTGGAATTTTTGTTAGAGGTGCTTATGCGGAAGTTTCTGCCTAGCCGAGCACGTTTCTGCCAAGTCGCCTAGAATAGAAATCCCCGGGCTTGGGATTTTTGGCAAAGGTGCTTATGCGCAGATTGCTGCTTGGCGGAGCACATTTCTGCCAAGTCGCCTAGAAGGACAGAAATTCCCGGTTCTGGAATTTTTGTTAGAGGTGCTTATGCGGAAGTTTCTGCCTAGCCGAGCACGTTTCTGCTAAGCGGCTTGCCCATTTTCCAACGACAGTCAATCATTTAAGGAGCGAAATCAGTGAGTAGTAATAACGATGAGACCAAACAGAATTTACGCGCGCGCGAAAAAAACGCCCATGTTCATCAAGATCGGGATCGGTCTGCCAAAATGGTCCATTCCCAATTTGATAACATTGGGCTAACGAAGCGAAATTCGGAGTATATGTACAAGTTTACCCAAGCGTTTAACAATACTAGCAGTAAATTATCAACGGCGCAAAAAACGGAAATTGTTAACAAAATGGTTCAAGACCTGCTTGAAGGCCAAAAATCAGGTAGAACAGCCCGCAATATGTGGGGAACGGTTGAACAACGGGTTCAGGCAGTCTTAAATCCGCCGAAGCGCAAGCCAGATCCCAAGCGCGATTATTGGCCTAATGCGGGGTATAATGCGTTATTGTTTTTGATGATTTTTACGTTTATGTACGGAATCATTGGCTTTTTCCCATCTAAGGGGCATCCACAACCCGTTATGGGGATTACAGGCATTTTAATTAGCGCTGCCATTGCTGGTGTCGGCATTCCACTTGTTACAATGATGTTTACGCCTGGGGTGAAACACAAATACTCAATCTGGATTCGCATTGCCATTATGATTGTCTTTGTAGTCGTCTGGATGGGTGTCTTTACTGGCGCTGCAATGCTGCCTGCAGTCATTAACCCTGCTTTAAATAGTTATGCTTATATTGTCTTGGGACTGTTGAGTGCTGGCGGTTCATGGTGGTATAAACGTCACTTTAGCATAACCGGTGGGCTTTTTTAATGGTTTGACATATGAAGCATTAAGTGTCGAAATGTGACATAGGATATCAATCTGCTTTTGGGAGGATTACCAAAGCAGATTTTTATTTTAATCGTTCAAAACACGAACATTATATGATTTCGAATTCGAAATAATCACAATAGCCATAAATTAATTCCAATAAAAGACTTTAACTATTTAGAAAGTTCGTGTATAATCGATAACAACTTTTAAGAAGCTGTTACTTAGTTATTGAGATTCATTATGAGAGCATCATGAGATTATTGCATCAATGATTGCTTATTATGAAACGTCATGGTATGTTACTAAGCAACTTAAATTATAAAGGAGCGAGATAGATGGTTAGTTGGGATAGTAAGTTCGGTAAAAAGGGATATACGTTTGATGATGTACTGTTAATTCCTGCAGCAAGTGATGTATTACCAAATGATGTGGATTTATCAGTCCAGTTGGCTGACAACTTGAAGTTAAATGTTCCTTTTATCAGTGCCGGAATGGACACTGTGACCGAATCAAAGATGGCGATTGCCTTAGCAAAGCTCGGTGGCTTGGGGGTTGTTCATAAGAACCTCAGTATTGAAGCGCAAGCAGCTGAGGTTGCCAAGGTAAAGGCCGTTAAGAAGACAGCCGACACGCCTAAAGCAGCTGTGGATGATCATGATGCATTACTAGTGGCGGCTGCCGTTGGCGTTTCAACTGATACCTTTGATCGTGCGTCAGCCTTACTTAAAGCTGGTGCTGATGCAATTGTTATCGATACTGCCCACGGCCATTCTGCTGGCGTGTTAAGAAAGATTGCCGAAATCCGGGATCATTATCCAGACACGACGTTGATTGCAGGCAACGTTGCCACTGCCGAAGGAACTGAGGCCTTATTCCAAGCCGGCGTTGACGTTGTGAAGGTTGGCATTGGTCCCGGTTCAATTTGTACCACACGAGTTGTTGCCGGCGTTGGCGTTCCTCAGATTACGGCTGTTTATGACGCCGCTTCGGTTGCTAGAAAATGGGGTAAGCCAATAATTGCCGATGGCGGTATCAAGTATTCTGGCGACATCGTTAAAGCACTTGCAGCTGGCGGTACAGCCGTCATGCTTGGCAGTATGTTGGCAGGAACGCAAGAAGCTCCTGGTGATGTATATGAAGAAAATGGTAAGAAGTACAAGACTTATCGAGGAATGGGTAGTGTCGCGGCGATGGAACAACAACATGGTTCTGCTGACCGCTATTTCCAAGGTGGCGTAAGCGAAGCCAACAAATTAGTGCCTGAGGGTATCGAAGGCGAAGTTGAATACAAAGGAAGCATTAACGAGATTGTCTTTCAAATGGTTGGTGGCCTGCGTTCCGGAATGGGCTATACCGGATCGGCAACCGTTAAGGATCTCAATGACAACGCTCAATTTGTTGAAATTTCCAACGCTGGTTTGCGAGAATCTCATCCTCACGACGTGACCATTACCAAGGAAGCACCAAACTATAAAAGAGAAGATTAATACTGCGTCCAGACACTGGAATAGTTATTCCTAGCGTTTAAGCGTTTAACGAAGAAAACCAATCACCCCAAGTCGGGATGATTGGTTTTCTTCGTTAAATAACTAAATCAGCTGAAAAACAATGCGATCATCGGTTTATTTAACTATTAGTGAAATTTTCAATCACGCATAATTAGGTTACCATATTTTAGTAACCAGTTTATAAAAGTTAGCAGTTCAATGCGATTTGGGTCACCTTCACCCAACCACGGATGGCTTTGTCCTGCTTGTCGATGACGTAATTGTAAGTGGCAGTTCGTAGGCCGGGCTTTTTGATGACCGCTTGTTTGGTGGTGATGACCGCTAGATAATTATCATCGGGCCTCACCCGATAGATGACTTTTGTGAGATGGAGATCTTTAAAAATACTGGCGTTGTCGCGAACAAAGACCTCTGCTGGTTGTAGACGAACCGTTTTGACTGTGTTGACGACTGAACTGCTCTTTTTGGAATTTGAGGCTAACCCGATAATCGTTAGGTTGGTGCCTAAAATTACAAACGTGATAGTCGGAACGACTATTAATTTTAAATAATCGAGCGGTTTAGTTGTCATTTGCAACATCTCCTAATAATCAATTTTCTATTAAGAGTATAACATCTCTGTAAGTGAAGCCTTAGATCTAACCACTTTTTCTTTTTTGCCAAGCAACTTATCCGAATACCCGATTTACATTGCTGACTTAGAATTTCCTTGAAATATAAACACAGCGTTATATAAATTGTTATATAATGGGCCTAGATGGGTTCGAACCGGCATGGGAAAAGGGGCGCGTTATGCAGAAAAAACAATCAACCGTGATGGTTATATTTTTACTATCATTTTTCTTGGGGGTGTTTTTTCCGGCTATTCAAGCATTGGCAGCTGTACCCGTTACGCCCCACGGAACGGCGAGATTTGAAACCAATACAGCAACAATCAATATTACCCAAAATTCTGCGGTAAATCGGCGAATTTGGACGCAGGCAATTCAAGCATGGAACCGTACTGGCGCATTTAATTTTATAATCACTACGACGGCTGCAGATATTTCTGCTCAAGCGGATACCAAACTGGGGGTAAACTACACGGGCATGACTTTTATTACCATTAACCAGCAAGGTTACTTAGACCATGTTGACGCGGAGATTAACCCCCAGGCATTTAAAGTTTACCGGTATTCCAAGTTTGAAATGGTTAACGTTGCCGAACATGAGTTAGGGCATTCAATTGGCCTCAATCATAACCCGAATCGAGCCAGTGTCATGTATGCGGCCAATCGTTATTACGGTATCCAAGCCGTTGATATTGCTGGCGTTAACCAATTTTATAGTTCCCAAGCCGATAGCATTCGAATTCCTGATCGAAGTGCCACTTTTCGAGATCCAGTTACTGACGGTAAAAAGAACGTTTCCTTTGATAAATTTGATCCGCTGTCGTTTTCGGTTTGCCACCACACGCCCTTCGTTTATCAAATACCGCATACGTTGGTCGAAGAACTAATTAAAAACTTCACAACCCTGAGCCGACTTGCTTACGTTTATGACGGTTAGCCGTGAGTATTTTGTTAGGTTGAGCTAGTTATTTAACGTGGATTGGATCCTTAAAAATGATCTTTCGACGGACGTTACCAATCCGATCCGGTTGGGTTGCGTATAGTTGCTGAACACTTTGAGTGTCAACGCTTTGGATGCTGTAGTAACGATTAGCGGCAAACATCACACTGGCCCGGTTGGGATTGTGCAGTAGCCCAATGGAATGGCCAAGTTCATGTTCGGCAACGTTGACAATTTCTGAAGTTGAATAGTGATAAGCGGCTAAGGCTTGCGGATTTAATTCACTTTGGGTATGGCTGATATAGCCGTCACTACCAGTCGTGATATAGGTCATGCCGGTGTAATTAACACCGAGGGCTGAATTGGTACTCGTAATTACCTGGGCACTATCATCTGAAGTCGGGACAAATTCAAATACGCCCGTGCGATTCCATGCCTTGATAGCTTGATTCCAAATCTTCTGGTAGCGAACTGAGTTGCTTGAAGTGTTGATAGTGGCAGTTGCCGATTGAAATCTGGCTGTTCCGTGAGGGGTAATCGGAGCAGGCGTGGCGGAGACGGTGAAGGTGCCCACTCCCAAAATTAAAATAATAGCGATTAGCAGAATTGTATCAAAGGGTTTAAACCATTTTTTAAGCATGGGAATCACTTCCTTATAGGAAAACACGGCAGGTAGGTATTGATAACAATTGAGAAACGAGAATAATCATTATTAAAACGCTAACAACATCCTCATACTAAAATCATTATAATCTGTCAAAGTTTGATAAACAATCAATTAGGTCACCGGGTTTAGCAATTATTACAGGCTTGAATTAACGATGATTTACTTAATAAAAACTAAGATGTGCGGTTGATGGTTTTTTCTTTGGGGGAAGTAGGCTATATTTAGTATGTAGCCCATTTAGGGTGCGCAAAGCAGAAAGCTGTAGCTAAGCTGACTTGTCCAAAAATCCAGGCCCGGGATTTCCGGCCAAGTTAACTTAGGCTCCGCTTTCTAACCGCTTTGCTCCGCTCACTTTTTAGGACAGCTGCGCAAAGCAGAAAGCTGCACCTAAGTCAACTTGTCCAAAAATCCAGGCCCGGGATTTCCGGCCAAGTTAACTTAGGCTCCGCTTTCTAAGTGCTTTGCTCCGCTCACTTTGTTAGGACAGCTGCGCCAGGCAGAAAGCTCCATATAAGCACCTCTAACAAAAATCCCAGACCCGGGGATTTCTGTTAGAGGAGACTTATATTCCGCTTTCTAAACGCCTGGCTCCGCTCACTTATTAGGACAGCTGCGCAAAGCAGAAACTTCCGCATAAGCACCTCTAACGAAAATCCCAGAACCGGGGATTCCCATTAGAGGAGACTTATGCTCCAGTTTCTAACCGCTTTGCTCCGCTCACTTTATTACTGGAGGGATTGATTTGGCGTACTCGAATATTCTTGAGCGGCCTTATATTAATATTACAAACATTATTTGGAGCTTTGATCGTACAACTAATCAGGTTAATATACTGCTGGTTAAGCGGGATCAGACACCATATAATCACTTTTGGGCATTACCGGAAACCTTTATGCGTTACCAAGAAAGTGCCGATGATGCAGCACTCCGTCTGGTCAAGGAAAAGATTGGCTTGGCGCTGTCAAATAGTCATACGGAGCAGTTGGCCACCTTTACCAATATTTTGCGGACACCGGATTCGCGGGCATTGTCATTGGCATATATGACTTTTTTGCCGGATAAGCCTCAGCTAGAAGCAGGCTATGGGGCCTCTGATGCTCGCTGGTTTGCGATGGGGTACACGGACCATCAGTATGTTTTTTCAAATGGCGACTTGGTATTTAAGACTGCCGCTAGTTTAACTGAAAATCAATATTACGATCAATTCGCTCAAAACCAGACACACAGCAAAACACATTTAGCGTTTGATCATGAGTGGATTTTGAAAGTTGCGTGCGATCGAATTAAAAATAAGCTGGATTATCAGCCAAATATCTTGTTAGTATTGGGAACCCAGTTTACGTTAAAAGATGCCCGATTGGTTTATTCACCCTTTTTAAAGACCCCCATTAATGAAATTGATAATTCAAACTTCAAAAAAAGCCATCGAAAATTATTTACAGATATTGGAACAACGGCGGCTAGGCGTCCGGGACGTCCAGCTCGACTCTACAAACTGGCTTACGTTGGGGGTTGAAATTCAAGCAAAAGCGCGTTAACGTATAATAAAAGTTAGTGGGTACTTTTATTTTATCTAAATAAAAGTTAAATTTACTTTTAATTTGTTGAGATCACATAAAGAAGGATTGACCTATGGATAATTTATCGATGTTAACTGATTTATATGAATTTTCAATGGCTAATGGGTATCGGCAAGCCTTGGAAAATGAAGAGGGCGTCTTTGACGTCTTCTTTCGTAAAGTGCCTGATAAGGGCAGCTTTGTCATTTGCGCCGGCCTCCAGCAAGTAGTTCAAGCGTTGCAAAACTTTCGGTTTGATCAAAGCGATATTGATTACTTGCGCTCGCTAAAGTTGTTTAAAGAGAATTTTTTGGATTACTTGAGTAAGTTTCAATTTAACTGCCAGGTCGCGGCGATTCCAGAAGGGACGCCGGTTTTTCCAAGGGAACCATTGCTGACAATTCGGGGACCCTTACTCCAAACTCAGTTGTTTGAGACACTGGTTCTCAATCTTTTGAATCACCAGTCATTGATTGCCACCAAGGCTCGCCGGATTACTTATGCCGCTGGCAATCGACCAGTGATGGAGTTTGGCGCTAGAAGAGCTCAGGGACCAAGCAGCGCAACTTACGGCGCCCGAGCAGCGGTGATTGGCGGCTGTACCAGTACATCCAATGTGCTAGCGGCCAAGGAATTTGGCATCCCTTCTGCCGGAACAATGGCTCATGCTTGGGTTGAGGCTTTCCCAGACGAATTAACAGCCTTTGAAAAATGGGCAGAAGTTTATCCAGATAATGCGGCTTTGCTGGTCGACACCTATGACGTTTTGAAATCAGGCGTTCCAAACGCAATCAAGGTATTTAAGCAATTGAAAGCTAGTGGCCATCAACCAGTTGGGATTCGAATTGACTCTGGTGACATTACCCAATTAGCACGTGGGGCCCGTCAAATGTTAGATGACGCTGGCTTTTCCGATGTTAAAATTACCGCGTCAAATGCTTTGGATGAACACGTGGTGATGTCACTGCTTAACGAAGGGGCACCACTAGACAACTTTGGGATCGGTGAAAATTTGATTACCAGTGCTTCTTCGCCGGTTTTGAGTGGTGTTTATAAATTGGCTGCGGTTTCTGATGGGCAGGGTAACTTAATTCCTAAGATTAAAGTGAGCGCGAGTCGAGAAAAGCTGACGTTGCCCGGGTTAAAGCAAGTTTATCGTCTGTACCATAAGGGAACTAAGAAAGCATTTGCCGATGTAATTGCTTTAAAGGATGAGAAACTGTCTGATCCACTGGACGTTGTTAAAGCCAATCCGCTTGCAACCAAACGAGATCAATTGATTAGAGACTTTGATGCGGTTGCATTGCAGGAACCGGTTCTAGATGGCAAAAAACTAAAAGCTGATTTGCCGGATGTTTTCACTATTCAAAAGCATGGTAAGCAAATGCTTAGTGAATTGCCTTCAGCAACCGAACGACTGACTAATCCCGACGAATTTCCAGTTTACGTGACCCATCGTTTGGATCAAATGCAAGAAAAGTTATTAGAAAAACAGGGGAAGTAATTTATAGCGTTTACTTAAATTTTGTGACTAGTTGTTAGGTCGGCTTTTGATCTTTCAACTAGTCTTTTTTGGCGATTGAATAATAATTTTAAGAAGGTGTGTTTTCATTTGAAAAAGAATGTTATATTAATTACGCAATCGAGTTCAAGAAAATAATAATGTGGTTCCTATATGCTTCAGTGTTGTTCTTTTAATTCATTTGAAGTTTCGATATTTTTGCTTGCACCAGCAATTTGCGATAAAGAGGGAAATCGCTATGAGCTTGCATGAACAAATTAATTGCCAACTTGTTAGTTGGTTATTAAAATTTGTCACTCTACTGTTTTTATTTGGCAAAATTCGAGCACCAGCAGCAAATTGATATTCTGAATGGGGTAATGATTAACTTTTTTAGAGCGTATCAATAAAAATGCGCCACGTACAGAAATGTACGATAAGGAGATCATGAATATGAATATTGATTGCAGGCTCAAACGGGGTGCTTGTTTTGTCGTGGTTAGCATATTGACATTAGTGGCTCTGATATTCTTGTCTGGGCCGATTCGAGTGTCAGCTGATGTAAGCGGCACTGCAGAAGCTGTTCCAGTATCGGTTCAAACGGATACTGGGGGGACAACGACTGCAACCAACGTAACCCAAAGCACAACGGACATAACGTCATCGCCGGATCCATCAGTGGTGGATGCCGGGCAAACAGATTCAGTTAACTCAACTCAAGCGCCTGAGGGAACTGGAGCCGATGTTAATACTGATAACGTAGCGGATCCAACTTCTTCAAGTGTTGATGATCAGACAAGTTCAAATCAAGATACTGTCAATTCGACCCATACTCAGGATTCGTCAGTTAATCCTGATCAACCAACTTCTACCGAAAAGAATCAGCCACAAGTCACTGCTAAATCAGCTTCTGACAATCTGAAGGATCGTAACATGGTTGTTTCAACGCCTTCATCGGCAAGGTTAACCGCTCAAGCTGAAGATTCCAAACAAGACGTTCAAGCAACTGCAGCTGTTCAAGCTGCCGATTCAATGACGGTGACAACCGAACAACAATTAGCTGATGCGATTAGTAAAGCACCCAAAGACGGGACGGCTCAAACAATTATCCTTGGCGGGTCATTTGCAACTAAGCAGATAGAAATTGTTCAAGGCCAAAACATCACTTTTACCAATGATGCTGGCCAAAAGGTGACCTTAAAGCTCAATGGTGCCATTATTGTCGATAAAGGGGCGACGTTGAACTTCCATGGTGATCAGGCTCAGGGAATTACCATTGCGCCTGGTGACGATTTTCAAAGAAAATCGGATGTGCCACTTCAAATTTCGGGAACAACTGAAATGACCGGTACCGATATTATGGGCTTTTCCTTTAAACCTTGGATGCCCCACAACGTTGCGACCGTGACCGTTAATGGTGCCAATGCCAGTTTAACGATGGATAAGGATGCTCGCGTCATCAACAATAATATCTCGACTGATCAAGGGTCAAATATTGATGATGCTGGTGGTATTTCTGTCAACGATGGGGCCACTTTAACGATGAATGAAGGTAGTTCTGTAACTGGGAACACAATTTCGTGGAATGCATCACTTGCTGCTGGAGGGATTGGTGTTCATGATGGTAGTCATTTGATCTTAAATGGCGGTACTGTCAGCAATAACCAAGGCCCGCAAGCCGGCGGAATCATCGTTGGTGATCGGAATGATGCAGATACAGACCCCCAGAACAAGCTTTCTACCTTTGTTATGAATTCTGGAAAAATTGATGGTAATATTTCTTGGAACGAAGCTGGTGGCGTTTATATTAATGGTAATGGTTCATTCGTTATGAATGGTGGCGCCATTACTAATAATTCTACTGGTTATGTCGGTCTTTCAACAAACGCGGCTGCTCCAGGTGGTGGTATTGCGGTGTCAACTGGGTATACCGAGCAAGATTATCAGGATGCGAATGTTTATGATCAAAACAATGCAGCCAAATTAGTGATTAATGATGGTCTCATTGATGGCAATAAGGCTGCCGGACCTGGTGGCGGCATTTACGTTAACTCAAATGCCGTTACAATTAAGAAAGCTAAAATTACCAATAATAGCGCCGCAATGTATGGTGGTGGAATTTATGTCAGCATTGCTCACTATACGTTAAAACTTGGTAATAGTCTTATCACAAATAATTCAGCAACAGCTGGCTCTGTCATCTCGTGGACCGATGGCACGTTACTTAATCCAGGCATTGGTGGCGGCGTTTGGTTTTGCCCAACTGGCAATGCGACGATTAATGTAACTGATGGCACGGCTATCTATGGTAATAGTGCTGTGAATAAGGGAAATGATTTTGCCAGTGAAGTTAAAGCTGGCTATGGTTCCGTGACCCTTGCCAATGAAATACTCGGTGGCGGAGACGTTGCCTGGTATCATGATCGTGACGGGCAGCAGGAAACGACCCCAGTCACAATAACTAATCAAACTGGTGCGTTTGACTTGAAGAGTGTTTCTTCAGCTCAAGCACTGGCCGCGGCTTTAGCAACCGTCATTATTAGTGGCAATTCTGCTCCTCGCGGCGGGGGCATTGGGTCTAACGGGACTGTCATTTTCGGTGAACCAGGAACCAAAGTTATCAAAGTTAATAAGCAGTGGGATCTTAACGGTAATCCTGATGCTGAATTACCGGGCAAAGTAACCATTAACTTAACTCATGACGTGACGAATGCTGATGGAACGACTTCAACAATTGTTGTGCGCTCAATTGATTTAACCAAAGACAATCATTGGACTGGCGAATTTGCCGATTTGCCAACCAATGTTGACTATGATGTTGCTGAAGTTCCGGTTGCCGGGTTTAACTCAACCGTTAGTCAAGCGCTGACTAAAGTGAGTGATGGTGTCTATCAGATTACCTTTATCAATACGATCAAACCGACAACACCTACGACGCCAGATACGCCAGTAACACCGAACACACCAACCGAGCCGAATACGCCCGATACGCCCAATGAACCCGATACGCCAACAACGCCAAACACCCCGGTTGTACCAGGCCAACCAAGCGTGCCAGGGAAACCACAAGTCCCTAACAAGTCAAGGCAACCTAGCCAGCCAAGTAAGCCTAGCCAACCAGATCAACCAACGGTGCCAAGTAAGCCAAACCGCCCTGTTAATTCGACAATCAAGGCCGGAAAGACCGTGACGCTGGCAGCAACACCTAAGAAGAATTCAACAGCTCCTGAAAAGTTACCACAAACGGGTGATCAAAATTCTTCATTAGTTTCGTTGATGGGCTTGATGATTTTGCTTATTGCATTGAGCGGAATGTTAGTGTTTAAGAAACGCCGAGATGATTAGTGTTTTGATTGATTAATAGCGTTTAAAGTTAATAAGCTAGTAACTGGCACTTGATAAAAGATACCAAGGTTGGAAGGCATTTTGCTACCTCCAGCGTTGGTATTTTTTTTGACTGAAATGTCAATGATTGAGAGTTAGTTATTGGTAAAGGCCTTGCTTCCTTAAGTAATCTTTAAGCTTTCTCTGTTAACATTATTAGCATTGGTTAAACATCCCAGGGCACAGTATAATTGACCAATAAGTTGTCGTTTAATTCAAAAAGTGTAAAATTTATAGTGAACCTGACACTTTAGAATCGTACTTAGTAATTAAGGAACTTTAATAGATGAGGTATAGTCATAATGAAAATTTTAGTTGTCGATGATGATAAAGAAATTGCTCAACTGCTTGAAATTTACATTCGAAATGAAGGGTATGAACCAGTTTCTGCGTATAGTGGCAAAGAAGCCTTGACGCGGCTGCGGACTGAATCCGATATTGGCTTGATGATTTTAGATATTATGATGCCCGGGATGAGCGGGATTGAAGTCATTAAAGAAGTTCGTAAAGATTCTCAGATTCCAATCATTATTTTGTCGGCGAAAACTGAAGACATGGATAAAATTCAAGGGCTTATCAGTGGTGCGGATGACTATGTGACCAAGCCGTTTAATCCACTGGAAGTCATGGCGCGGGTTAAGTCGTTGCTGCGGCGAACTGAAGAACATGTGACTAATGACACGCCGGATGTGTTAGATATTGGACCATTAACCATTAATAAGGACTCGCATGAAGTTAAGACCATTACAGGCACTTTAATCCAATTAACCGCTTTAGAATTTGGGATTCTTTACCTATTGGCCAGTCATCCTAATCGTGTTTTTTCGGCTGACGAAATTTTTGAACGGGTTTGGCGTCAAGAAAGCATTGTTTCCGCTAAAACAGTCATGGTCCACGTTAGCCATTTGCGCGACAAGATCGAAGAAGCAACTAACGGCGAGAAGGTCATTCAAACCGTTTGGGGTGTCGGCTACAAGATTGAATCACACTAATCACAAAAAGAGGGAGTCACTTGAAGTTAACCGGCCGGGAAAAAACTGAATTATTTTTAGAAGGCATTGTGACAGTTATTCTGTTATTGCTGCTAAATTTGTCAATTATTATTTTGATTAACCAATCGATTATGACCAATCCGGGGTTGCGGGATGGTATCTTCATTATTAAACGATCCATATTGATTGGCCCCAACCATTATCATCTTTGGAGTTGGGAAAATATTTTCATTGTCTTAATGTTGATCTTTGATGCCGCGGTAGTTTATTGGCGGCTTATTCGCCGTTATCATCAGATGCAGTTAAGACACATTATTAGCGAATTACATTACATTGCCAATGGGCATTTGGACCATCGAATCAGCTTTAAATTAAAAGGGAATACGCAATCAGTTGTTGAAAGTATTAACGCGCTGGTTGATAGTGTCATTCGGTCAATGAATGAAGAACGCGCTATCGAAAGCTCTAAGGACGAATTAATTACCAACGTGAGTCATGACTTGCGGACACCGCTGACGTCCATTTTGGGTTATCTGGGGCTTATTCAAGATAAGCAGTATCATAGTGAAGCCGATTTATTGAAGTATACTGAAATTGCGTATCTTAAAGCTAAGCAAATGAAGTCACTAGTTGATAATTTATTTGAATATACTAAAGTCAAGCAGACCGGAACGCCGCTTTCGATTAATAAGATTGATCTCAACCAAATGATGGAGCAACTTGTTGCTAGCTTCGAGCTGGATGCCAGAAAAAGTGGCTTGGCGATTTCTGCTAAGGACACGGATCGGCCTTTATATATTGAGGCAGACGCGGAGAAGTTAGGGCGGGTGTTTAACAACCTGATTTCTAATGCGATTAAATATGGCAAAGGTGGTCAAAATATTTACTTGAGTGCCAAAATTGGCAAACCAGGCGAAGCAATTATCAACGTTTCCAATGATGGTCCTCAAATTCCCCCAAAGTCGCTTAACCAGATTTTTGAACGATTCTATCGAGTTGAGGAATCCCGAAACAAAGACACTGGTGGTTCGGGGTTGGGATTGGCAATTGCCCAAAGTATTATTGACCTGCATGGCGGCTATATTAATGTCACCTCAGATCCTGATTTGACAACTTTTGCGATTCATGTTCCAATCAAACACGGTGATCGTTTGAGTCAACCAAACGCGAAGTCACGGATTGGTTAGGACAGCTACGCCAGGCAGGAAGCTCCGTATAAAACATCTTGGCCAAAAACTTAAGCCCGGGATTTCCGGCCAAGATGCCTTATGCTCCAGTTTCTAACCGCTTTGCTCCGCTCACTTATTAGGACAGCTGCGCCAGGCAGAAACCTCCATATAAGCACCTCCAACAAAAATCCCAGGCCCGGGGATTTCTGTTAGAGGAGACTTATATTCCGCTTTCTGAACGCCTGGCTCCGCTCACTATATTAGGACAGCTGCGCAAAGCAGAAACTTCCGCATAAAACATCTTGGCCAAAAATCCAAGCCCGGGATTTCCGGCCAAGATGCCTTATGCTCCAGTTTCTAACCGCTTTGCTCCGCTCACTATTTACTAGAAGGGATTTCGATGAAGTTACGATTTAAATTAATGATTGCCTTAACTGGCGCTTTTTTATTGTCTGCTGGCGTTGGTCTTGATGCAGGTGTCCGTGCTGATACACTTGCCAATCAGCCAACGATTGCTGCCAAAGCTGCGATCGCCGTCGATGCTAAAACTGGCCAAGTATTGTATGAAAAAAACGCGCATCAGGCTTTACCAATTGCATCGGTTTCTAAACTGATGACAATTTACATAGTTCATCATCAAATTAAGCAAAACCATTTAGCTTGGAGTGATAAGGTCAAAATCACGCCTGCTTTGGCCAAATTGAGTACCGCCGCAGAATTAACCAACGTCCCATTAGTTGCTGGCAAGTCTTATTCGGTTCGGCAGTTAACCAACGCAACCTTGGTGGCTTCGGCTAATGCTGCGGCTTTGGCGCTTGGGCAAAAAGTTGCTGGGACTTCAGCAAAATTTGCCAAGTTAATGAATCAGACTGCTAAGCAATTGGGAATTAACGACGCTAAATTTTATAACGCTTCGGGATTAACAAACAAGCTGACGGGGAAATTAGCGTTGCCGAATGTTAGTGCAAATGCTGAAAATGAACTTTCTGCCAG
This sequence comes from Lentilactobacillus fungorum, assembly GCF_016860605.1. Classification (GTDB taxonomy): domain Bacteria; phylum Bacillota; class Bacilli; order Lactobacillales; family Lactobacillaceae; genus Lentilactobacillus; species Lentilactobacillus fungorum. Next base: position 38,958 of record NZ_BNJR01000008.1, on the reverse strand, counting down.
CGATGTGGCTTTATTGGCCAGTAAGTTAATCAAAGAATTTCCCAAAGTAACCCAGATTACTAAGCAAACGCGGTCCAAATTTTACGGGACGACGATTAGCGGCCATAATCAGTTATTGACGGATAAAAAGATTGCTCAAGGCGTCCAGGTTGACGGCTTAAAGACCGGGACTTCCGATAAGGCTGGCGCGTGTTTTGTCGGGTCAGCAACCCAAAATCATCACCGGATTATTACCGTGGTATTAGGCGCAAGCAACAAATCAGCAGCTGATCCAGCCCGATTCGTGCAAACTGCAAAATTAATGCGCTACGTTTTTGTGGCCCAACACCCACTGACGTTTAACAAAGGCAGCCAGATTTCAGGTGTCGGTAAAGCTACTGTGCCAGATGGCAAACAAATGGCTGTAAAAGCCGTCACTAAGCAAAAAGCCTGGGTTTGGGCGCCCCGATCCATTTCTAAGCAGCAAGTTCACGGTCAGTACGTTAAGCTAAATCACAAGATTGCCGCTCCGGCCAAAAAAGGGACCAATGCCGGCGAGACCCAACTCAGTTTTGCCGGGGTGCTGCCTAAATATTTACGTGGTTATTATAATAAAGTCAAATTAGTGACCAATGAAGTGGTCAAAAAGGCCAACCCGTTTGTTTTGCTGTGGCGGGCGATTTTGCGGCTGTTTTGAAAAACATTTGCTTAAAGTGTTTATTAATTGATCCATATCCAATATAATTGTACGTGGATTGTGTTTACACAAATATTACATGGAGCAGGGTAGTCATTGCGTTATAATGGAGGAATCCTTTTGGGTAAAAACATTGCGAAGTCTAGGGAACAAGAGCCGTATTGGCGGCGCATTTTAGACGCTTCGCTGCCAGTTGATTTAAGCTATATTCCAATTGGTTTGGCTTGTGGTATCTTGTTGAACGCTTCTGGATTTAACGTTTGGACCACTTTAATGGTGTCAGTTATGGTTTTTTCCGGTGGAGCCCAATTTTTAATTGCGTCACTACTGGCAACCAGCGCACCAATGTATTCAGTTATTTTGATGATGTTCTTTCTTGAACTGCGGTATGCATTACTGGGGTCCAGCCTTTCAAAGTATTTACACGGGCAATCACTTGGTTTCACAGCTCTTTTTGCGGCTTCAATGAATGATGAAAATTACGCTTTAAACTATTTAAAATTTTCAACGGATAAAAAGTTTACCCCCAAAGAAGCGCTTCACGTTGAACATATGACGTTGGCTTTTTGGACGGTCAGCAATATTATTGGTAGTTTGATTGGAAGTGCCATTCACATTGACTTAACAATTGTCCATTTTGCTTTAACGGCTTTGTTCTTGTACATGATTGTGGTTCAGTTAAAAAATGGGTTGATTATTTTAATTTGTATTTTGTCGGGATTCTTAGCGGCTTACTTTATGGTTTTGACCAAATCAACGTTGGGACTGGTTCTTTCAACGCTGGCGGCTTCATTCATTGGTTTTATGGCAGAGGCATCAATCAGAAAGTATTTTCCCGACAGCAGCTTATTAAGACATATTAAGAATCCAGCTGGTTCACCTGAAGACGTTGATGAGTAGGAGTAGTTCGTATGGAATGGAACACGACACAGCATGTTTGGTTAATATTAGGATGTTTTTGTGTGGCGTTTGCGCCTCGCTTAATTCCACTAATGTTTTTTAGAACCAGAAAGATCCCCAATTGGTTCAATGAATGGATGCGGTATATTCCCGTATCTTTGTTTACAGCACTGGTCGTCAAAGATATTTTTATCACGCCTGATTACGTTGTTTCAGTTGTTAACCGTGCTCCTGAAATGATCGCTGCGGTGATCGTCATTGGGATTGCTTATTGGACACGTTCGATGGCAATTTCGGTTGTCCTCGGCTTATGTGCAGTTTTTCTGCTTGCGATGGTTGTTTAGATGAAGATACATAAAGTGCCTGGCAATGACTTCAAGTTGAGTCGTTGCCAGGCACTTTTTAATTTAGAATAAGCCCATGATCGTGCGGACACCTGCGTAAGCCATAAAGATAACAACGAGCCAACCAGTCCAGGTGAGCCAGGCCGGGTGATGATATTGAATGCCCATAATCGGCTGCTTTCTAGAAGCAAGCAATAAGATTGCCAGGGCAATTGGTAAGACAAAGCCGTTTAAGGCACCGACGACGACCAACACTTGGGCTGGATTGCCAATAAAATAAAAAATAGCAGTTGAAACAATGATGAAACCGATAATAAAGCTACTGCGATACCGCTTAAACATCGCCCCACCACGGTCGCTGACGGCATAGTCCAAAAATGAGGTTGACGTAAAGGTTGACCCAAGCGTCGAGGACATCCCTGAAGCAAATAACAGTAAACCAAAGAACTTATAGCCAAAGTTGCCAGCAGCGTATTTGAAAATGGAAGCAGCTGGATTAGCTGGATCTAACTTGAATCCAGCCGTTACGACGGCCAGACCAGCTAAGAAAAGCATGACCCGAATGACTGAGGCAATCCCAATGCCGGTTAAGGCGCCTTCATTTACGTATTTGATACTTTGAGGACCATGAGCGCCGCCCTCCAATAATCGGTGACCGCCGGAAAACGAGATATAACCACCTACTGTACCACCAACAATCGTTACGATTGAGTAAAAGTTAACGTTGGAAGGGTCAAAGGCGTGAACCGCTGCGGTCCCATACGGAACAGTCATAACGGACAAAATATAAAGCAAGATGCCAATTTTGATGACGGCAAGAATTTGGACGGTAATATCCATTGCTTTCAAGGCGTTTTTAATGATTAAGACGATGATTGCGATAGCGGCAGCAATGAGTGCGCCATTTTCAGGGGAGATACCAAATAAAACGTTTAAACCTAAGCCGGCCCCACCAATGTTACCAATATTGAAGAATAAACCGCCCATGGCAACTAGGAACGAGAGAAGATATCCTAGGCCTGGAAAGACTTCGTTGGCAATCACCTGCGCCCGTTTACCGGAAACGATGATGATTCGCCAGATATTGAGTTGAACGATGATATCGACAATAATACAAACCAGAATGGCAAACCCAAAGTTAGCTCCTAATTGGCCGGTAAAGGTTGCAGTCTGAGTCAAAAAGCCTGGGCCAACGGCAGCCATCGCCATTAGGAACGCAGCACCCAAGGCAGCACTTCTAAGTCGTTTGTTATCTGGGTTAGTAGGAACTTGTGGATTTTTCATGGGCATTTCCTTTCAAAGTAAGTGAGCGGAGCAAAGCGGTTAGAAACTGGAGCATAAGGCATCTTGGCCGGAAATCCCGGGCTTGGATTTTTGGTCAAGATGTTTTATGCGGAAGTTTCTGCTTTGCGCAGCTGTCCTAAGTAAAGTGAGCGGAGCAAAGCGCTTAGAAAGCGGAGTGTAAGGCTCCTCAGACAGAAATCCCTGGGTTTGGGATTTGTGGCTGAGGTGCTTACACGGAGCTTTCTGCTTTGCACAGCTGTCCTAATAAAGCGAGCGTTAAAACCTGCCAGAGTCCAAATTAACGGGTTTTAATGGCAATTCCTTCTTGGTTCAATGCTTTGGTGAGGTGCTTAACAATTTCTAGAGCTGCACCATTATCACCATGAACACAAATTGAGTCAACTTTGAGTGGCACCGTTTCACCGGTAACCGCCTGAACGGATTGGGTCTTAATCATTGAAATTGTTCGTTTGGCAATTTCATCAGGATCATGCAAAACGGCATTTGCTTGGCTTCGGGGCACTAAACTGCCGTCAGCCTGGTAATTTCGATCCGCAAAGACTTCTTGGGCGACTGGTAATCCAAGGTTTTGAGCGGCTGTCACTAAGGCGCTATTTGAAAGGGCATAGACCATCAAGTGAGGGTCTTCGGCCTTAATCCCTTTGCAGATTGCAGTTGCCAATGCTAAATCTTTTCCGGCTGCGTTATAAAGAGCACCGTGGGCCTTGACATGATGCAGGTGATGAGTTTTTGTGAAACCAGCTAGGGCGGCGACTTGGTAAGTGACCATATGGGTAACCGCCTCCAAGCTCATATCCATTCGCCGACGGCCAAACCCATCGAGATCTGGAAACCCAGGGTGGGCGCCAACGCCAATGCCAGCTGATTCAGCCATTAAAACGGTCTGGTACATGACATCTGGATCGCCGGCGTGAAAGCCGCAGGCGATGTTGGCTGAACTAATTAGTGGAATGACCTGATCGTCATTACCAAGATGGTAACGACCATAACTTTCGCCAAGATCACTGTTTAAATCAATTGTTGTCATGATGAAATTGCTTCCTTTCAGTATTTTAGCGTGGCATTAACAACGTCGGTTACTAACATATGGCCGGGTGCGTGGGTAATCACCAGTGGCGGCTTGGTTTGCATAATAGCGTTTTGCGGGGTGACGCCACACGGCCAAAAGACGGGCTGTTCCCCAGTTTTGATCGTCACTGGATCACCATAATCTGGCTGGTCAAGGTGGTTGATGCCGATTGCTTGTGGATCGCCAATTTGAATGGGGGCACCGTGAACTTTTGGCATTGCGCCAGTCACCTGGACGGCAACGGGAATTTGACTCTCTGAGATGGGACGCATGGAGACGACCATGTTGCCATGAAACGGACCAGCCGACTTTAACGGGATGGTTGTATTGTACATTGGGACGTTCACTTTTTCAGTAATATTGCGGACTTCAATGCCGGCAGCTAGTAGCTCGGATTCAAACGAGAAGCTGCAGCCAATAATGAAGCTGACAAAATCGTCCTGCCAAATATCGGCTACTGACGTGACTTCTTTCTCCAAGATGCCGTCCCGATAGATGCGGTACTTTGGAAAGTCGTTAGCCAGATCAATATCTTGTGCAAAATCATGGAGCTTACGGCTGCCAGTATCGCTGACTTCTAGTACTGGACATGGCCGTGGATTTCGTTGGGTAAATAATAAAAAGTCGTAGGCCCAAGATTTTGGCAAGATGACTAAGTTTGCTTGGGTGTAACCGGCCGCCAAACCACTGGTGGGGCCAGCAAATTCACCGGTGCGGATGAGATGGCGTAACTCAACGGGAGATAACGTTGCCAAATTAGTTGTCATAAGAATCTTCCTCCTTTGCTGCTAACAGATGATCCAGCCAGTTGACATCGGTTTTTTCCGCGATCAAATCAGGTTCGGCTAGGAGTTGGGCTAATAGTTCTAAATTCGTTGAAATACCGGCAATCACGGTTTCATCGATAGCGTTGCGCATTTTAGTTAATACCACGTTACGATTTGGCCCATAAACGATTAGCTTGGCAATCATGGCATCGTAGTTTGGCGGGACGTTATAGCCTTGATATAGGGCAGTATCAACGCGAATGCCTAAGCCACCGGGTAAATGAAGGCCGGAGATAGTCCCAGGCGTTAGCGCCGTGATTCGACATTCCAGCGCGTAGTTCGCAACTGTTGGTCGGCTGTCAACTAAGGGCTCGCCGGCAGCAACTCGAAATTGAGCTTCAATTAAATCTAAGCCAGTGGTTTGTTCAGTAATGGGATGTTCAACTTGGATCCGGGTGTTCATTTCCATGAAGTAAAAGGCGCCGGGGCCGTTATATAGAAACTCTACCGTGCCAACACCTTCGTAATGAATGTGGGCGACGGCTTGTTCGCTTATCGTAAACATTTGCTGGCGAGTAGTGTCGTCAAGTGAAGGGGCCGGGGCTTCTTCCATTACTTTTTGGTGATTGGCTTGAATCGTACAGTCTCTTTCACCAATGGCTAAGGTGTTGCCGCCCTGATCAGCAATCAGTTGAATCTCAATGTGGCGCGGATGGGTAAGGTATTGTTCTAAATACATATGGTCGTCATCAAAAGCTGAACGAGCCTCATCTTGGCAAAGATCAAAGGTACTTTCAAACTGTTCTGGGTACTGGACGACTCGCATCCCTTTACCGCCACCGCCTGCACTAGCCTTGATCATGATCGGAAAGCCGATCTTTTTGGCTTCCGTTAACGCCGCCTTTGAATCGGTTAAAACTGTTGGACTACCCTTGACAAGCGGCATCCCGGCTTGAACCATTGTTTGTCGGGCTTGTTCTTTATTGCCAAGTAGTGAAATGGCATCAGCGCTTGGACCGATAAAAATTAAGTGGTTCTGTTCGCAGGCCCGAGCAAAATCGGCGTTTTCGGATAAAAAACCATAACCAGGATGAATCGCGTCGGCACCGGTAACCTGGGCAGCCGTAATAATGTTATTGATGTTGAGATAGCTATTAGCGGCGTTCGCGGGGCCAATGCAAACTGCTGAATCAGCTAATTTAGTATGAAGAGCGTCTTTATCAGCGGTTGAGTAGATGGCGACCGATTCCAATCCTAATTGGCGACACGCGCGAATGATACGAACGGCAATTTCGCCACGGTTAGCGATAAGGACTTTATGAAAAGGCCATTGCTTAACTGGCTTATGCGAGCTGAATAATTGGTTCATCAAATTCAACTCCTTGGCCGTTTGTGACAAGGATTTCTTTGATAATCCCGGCCTTATCGGCTTTGATTTCGTTCATAACTTTCATTGCCTCGATAATGCCAATTGTGTCGCCAACCTCAATGTGATCACCAACTGACACAAATGGCGGGTCGGATGGTGATTTAGACGTGTAAAAGGTGCCAATCGTTGGTGCGGTAATGACTTTTTGTTCGTCTTGAGGGCTAGTATTTTCGATACTCACTGGCGGTTCGGGCCGGCCGATACTTTTTTCCAATTGTTGTTTGAGTTTGAGCTTTCTATTACCATTTTGATACGTTAACTCTGAAAGTTGATTATCTTTTAATATTTTGGCAAGTGCTTGAATTAAGTCAATGTTCATTTGCGTCCTCCTAAAAAGTGAGCGGAGCAAAGCGGTTAGAAACTGGAGCATAAGGCATCTTGGCCGGAAATCCCGGGCCTGGATTTTTGGCCAAGATGTTTTATGCGGAAGTTTCTGCTTTGCGCAGCTGTCCTAAAAAAGTGAGCTAAGCAAAGCGGTTAGAAAGCGCCAGGTAGGCTAGGCGTTTCACGGCCGTCGGAGTGTAAGGCTCCTCAGATAGAAATTCCCGGGCTTGGAATTTTTGTTAAAGGTGCTTATGCACAGACTTTTGCTTTGCGTAGCTGTCCTAAGGAAAAAGTCTACGGATTCGTTGCGCTGCTGCTCGATTAATGCCAATTGGATTTTGATAGCGTTGATCGATAAAGCTGACTTTGAGCCGTTGAAGCAATTCGGTTTGCCGGTGCAATTCAGCCTGAGCTGTTTGCAGATCAGTTAGCTGAAATTGGATGAGCTGATGAGGTTGACATTGCACCAATTTACCAATATCTGCCGTTAAAACGGTAGCGATGACCGGGTAGCCGCCAGTTGTTTGCCGATCGGCTAGTAACACAATTGGCTGGCCATCAGTCGTAAGTTGAATACCACCAAATACGGTTGCTTCCGAGAGAAGGCTTTTTAGTTGGGTAACGAGTGGTTTGCCTGCTAGTCGATAACCCATTCGGTCAACATCGGCAGTTAATCGATATTGCTGATGTTGGAGTCGCTGGTGGTCTTGAGTTGAAAACAGGTGCCATTGGGGGCCTTTCAAAATTCTAATGGTTAAAGGGCTTTGCAGCATCAAGAGCGGGTCGCAAAAATGCTTTAGAAATTGTTGGGAAACTTGGCGATGGGCATAGGCTGACAAGACGTTTTGAGTGGTGATTGGCAGCTGGTCACCGGCAGCCAATGCCCGGCCATGAAAGCCACCGATGCCAATCCTCAGGGTAGTCGAGCGGCTGCCCATCACGGGAGGGACTTGAATGCCGCCTTTGATGGCCAGATAACCATACCGGCCAGTTTCGACAGCACCAATTGTCAGGCGGTCATTTTTTTGAATTCGAATGGCCTGATTTTGGGGAATTGGTTTGCCATTTAAACTAGGAGAAAACTGGCCGCCGGTTAATGCAATGAATGTCTCGGTTCGAAAAACAAGGGTGGGGCCAACTAACGCGAACTCAAGTACGGCAGTCTTGCCGGGATTGTCAACCAGCAGATTGGCTAATCGATGGGCAGCTTGGTCCATACTGCCAGACGTTGGGAAGCCATCGATTTGGTGAGTGATGCGTCCCAGATCTTGAACCGTTGTTTGCAATCCCGGTTGAACTACTGATAAGTTAGGCATTTTCGCTCACCACCTTTACTTGATAGTGACCAAGTTGATCGGCCTGTTTGATTGCCTTAAAAGTCGGCTTATCGATCGCCTCAAACTTAATTTCGTCGCCGGCGTGATAAAACGGCTCCGGGGCATCTGGTCGATACAGGGTCAACGGCGTCTTGCCAATTAAACGCCAGCCGCCGGGGGAGGTAACGGGATAAAAACCGGTTTGAATCCCGGCGATGCCCACACTGCCGGCGGGAATCTTAACCCGCGGCTTGGAGAGCCGGGGCATTGCAATCTGCTTATCGACGCTAGCCATATAAGCAAATCCTGGTAAAAAGCCAAGAAAATAAATGAGATAGGATTTTTCGGTATGCTTTTTAATCACATCAGCAGCTGAAATGCCGGCATAGTCAGCAACATCGGCTAGATCTGGTCCGTAAGGTTCTTCATAGCAAACCGGAATAAATAGCGTTCGTCTAGGCGGCAATGGGGCTGTCAGCTGGTCGTCAATCAGTTGCTTGAGCTGATGTTCTAATGACGCCAAAGTTGTGGTCATGGCGTCATAAGTAACCATTAGGGTATGGTAGGCAGGAATGACAGCTTGGACCCCGGCCAGCTTGGATTGAATAATGATTCGAGCGAGTGCTTGGAGTCGCAAGTTAACTTGAGGATTAATTTCGTTTGGAAATTCGATTGAAATTGCTTGATCACCAACAGGAACTAATTGATAGCGCTTCATGAGCGAACCTCGATTCAATGTGTATAATTATTAGAAATTAAGCAACAAAATTAGTTAAAAATAATATTAATCTGTGAACTAATGTTTGTCAAATTCAATTTTAGCGCGAAAGATGGCGGATTTACCAGCAAAAGCGTTGTTGGGCATCAAAATAGATGGTAGACAATTAATCTCATAAATGGTGATCGGGCCGCCAATGTCCTTTGCCAGGATGTTGGTGGCCCGATGGGGAATGAATTGTTTTGATGTATGTGAATGGGCCGACTGAGCTAAAACGGGCGAAACTAAGAAGCAACTCAAGCCTAAGTCAGTTTAATCAGAAAATCAGTTAAAGATAATTTTCTAGCGACCGGGTTGAAATATATTTCGCTGGACAGAAGCTTCCTTCTAAGTGTAAGTGCCCAATTTTGTGCGTTACAATAATATCCGCCGCTTTACCTTTTCGGTTGGCGAAGCGATGACCAAGCCGAAATCATTTGGCCCAATGTGGGCAGGAACTCTGACGCCATTTTGAACCAATACAGTAAACTGATAATGATGGTCGATGGCCATACCCATGTAATGATCAATCAATTCGTCATCCATTTTGCCATTGAGATACATCCGGTATTCTGGATAATTGTTAATCACCTGGTTGACCATCTCGTTGGTTTGAGATTGACGCAGTTGGCTAATTGTCAGCGCCAACGCAACTCGTTCTCTAAAGTTGCCTAAAAATGCTCGTTTCTCGTCGGGCTTGATTTGGGGATTGCCAAACATGTGTTGCTTAATATAATCTTCTGAGTCGTTTGCCATAACTTCAAGGCTCCCTTCAATTGTTTTAAAAAAATTACTTTACCAAATATTGATCTAAAAAGCAGTTCGCCTGTCGAAATGAAATAATATAATATGGTAGAAAACGAACGACTTGTTTCATGGTGATGTGAGCTGATGGATCATTTTAAAAGGCAATCTCAATTTTACAGCAATCTCAATTTCACAATTATCATATTCGTTTTCAAAACCAGTGTAAACTGTTGAATGTGGTCGGGGCAATAATGTTATAATAAATTTGAATAAATTTTTATGCTTGCGGTGCAAAGCAAAAATCCGTGTCAGTTGGCTAAGCGTTCACACGTTGAATTCCCTTGATGCTTATAGCTTAGCCGAAGCGTGGGTTGGTTGTAAAACAACTTGCTTAGTTGTGTTTTTTAGGCGCTTTATTTATTTTTAGGACAGCTGTGCAAAGCAGAAAGCTGCACCTAAGTCAACTTGACCCAAAATCCAAAACCGGGATTTCCGGCCAAGTCAACTTAGGCTCCGCTTTCTAAGCGCTTTGCTCCGCTCACTTTATTTAGGACAGCTGCGCAAAGCAGAAACTTCCGCATAAGCACCTCTAACGAAAATCCCAGAACCGGGGATTCCCGTTAGAGGAGACTTATGCTCCAGTTTCTAAGCGCTTTGCTCCGCTCACTTTACTTTTTAGGAGGGCTTCACTTTGAAGAGATGGATTTGGATTGTAATCACCATTATTGTTGCACTTGGGGTTGGTGGTTATGCATATGCCCGACATAGTCAAAATGAAAAACTTTATACAGACGCTATGCAGCGGGGCAGCGTGCAGATTTCCAATCAAAATTATACTGCTGCAGAAACAGCCTATACGAACGCATTAAAGAGAAAGCCTAACGATAATAAAGCGTCAGTCATTTTGAACCAGACCCAAACGTTTATGTCTGCTAATGATTCGTTTAATGATCGCCAATTTGATAATGCCAAGAGTAACTATCAATCAGTTGCTGACACCAAGAAGGGCAATGATTTATTAAAGAATCGGGCTAAGGCAAGATTATCATTAATTAAAACAATTCAGGCAAACATCAAGAAATACAACAAGATTTATAATCAAGCGCTTAACCAAACTGGTGAAGGTAAGTACGCCGAGTCTAATAGCACATTGGATAAAATCTTCTCAGATAAATCAATTAAGCAGACCTATTACAAATCAGTCTTAGCAAAAGCTGAAAAGCTACGGGACAAAAACAATAGTGCCTTGACTGGCAGCAGTGCAACCAGCTCAAATGATTTTGAATCATCAACTTCTTCAAGTGATACGACCAACAACCCCAACGTTGCTTCTAATAGCAGCGCCAGTTTGACTTCATCAGAGAAAAAGGCAGCTGCGAACTATAAGGGGTCAAATGAATATACGGTGACGCCAAGTCAAAAAGAAATTAATGGCAAAGAAATTACGGCCAGCCAAATTGCGAGTGCTAGAAAGCAAATTAGTGCAGCGGGCGTGGATTCCAATGCTATGAGCGATCAAGATGTCCGTAATGTTATTAAAGGGGCCCATAATAGCAATGAGTCCATTAGACAATACGTTAAAGCGCATTATTGATCGATAAGGCAATTAATTGATAAGCTAGTGCAATAAAATCTCAGGAATAGATGGTTCCCATCCTTTCTGAGATTTTAAATTTGCCTTCAATTATGGATTAAATATAGATTAAACTTGTTTAGAATAGCTAAATCAATGTATGATTAAGACACGATTTTTATCATAAGCGTGAGGGGAGTTGGTTGTTTGTCGGCTTGGTCTAGATTTATTAATAACGTTCCACTTCGAAGATTCACCGTCTTAATGCTGGTTATTTTCGTTTTGTATGTTACTAGGAGCATGATGAGTACACTCTTGCTAACATTTATTTTTTGCTTACTGGTCGTCAAACTAACGGATAAAATCCGCCAGTACATTAAGATTCCAAGCCCGTTGATTGTGACTGTCGTTTATGTCCTAGTGGTGTTGGCGATTTATTATGGCATCACGATCTATATTCCAAAAATTGCTGATCAAGCAATCAACGCGACTCAAGATATCATTAATTTTTACTCGAATCCTAAGAACGTCCCCGATGACACGACTATTCGCTGGTTTAACGAACTTGTCAAACAAAGTAACATCATGGGACAAATGAAAAATGGCGTGTCACTCATTTGGAAATATGTCACTGGTATCGGCACGATGGGGATTACATTTTTCTTATCAATGATCCTCAGTTTCTTCTTTACGGTAGAAAAAGCAACCATGGACAAGTTTTCACTGCTATTTCTTGAAAGTGATTTTGGCTGGTTTTTCCAAGATATTTACTTCTTTGGCAAGAAATTTGTGTCAACGTTTGGTGTCGTGATCGAAGCTCAGTTCTTCATTGCAATTTGCAACACGATTTTGACTACAATTGCCATGGCATTCATGGGCTTGCCACAACTAGCTGTTTTGGCGCTAATGGTGTTTATTTTAAGCTTGATTCCGGTAGCTGGGGTGATTATCTCGTTTATCCCCTTATCGTTGGTAGGTTACTCGGTAGGTGGGATCCAAGACGTGGTGTACCTAATCATTACAATTCTGGTGGTGCACGCGTTTGAAGCCTATGTGTTGAACCCTAATTTCATGGCATCTAAGACCAACTTACCAATCTTTTACACATTCATCGTCTTGTTAGTTGGTGAGCATTTCTTTGGTGTCTGGGGGTTAATTTGTGGCGTCCCGATTTTCACATTCTTCTTGGATATTCTCGGGGTTAAACGCCACGATGAACCAGTAGCGGCAGCCGCAGATAAAAATGCCGCTAAAAAAGGCTGAAAAATGATGACATTTGGTGTAAAATCAACTGATAGACAATAAGAGAAAGAGGTAATGAAATTGGCAAAACTTGTTTTAATTCGTCATGGACAAAGTGAATGGAATTTATCCAACCAATTTACTGGCTGGGTCGATGTTGATTTAAGTGAGGAAGGCGTTAAGCAGGCAATCAACGCTGGTAAGTTAATCAAGCAAGCTGGCATTGAGTTTGACTTTGCATTTACATCTGTCTTAACCCGGGCCATCAAGACGCTGCACTACGTTTTGGAATATTCAGATCAACTTTGGATTCCAGAAGTAAAGTCATGGCGTCTAAACGAGCGTCATTATGGTGCTTTGCAAGGCCATAACAAGAAGAAGGCCGCTGAAAAGTATGGTGATGAGCAAGTTCATATTTGGCGTCGTTCATATGATGTTTTGCCACCACTTTTGAAGGCTGACGATGAAGGTTCTGCTGTTCACGATCGTCGATATGCAAACTTGGATCCCCACATTATCCCTGGTGGCGAAAACCTTAAAGTCACTTTGGAACGAGTAATGCCATTCTGGGAAGATCAAATTGCCCCTAAGCTACTAGACGGTAAGAACGTGGTTATCGCTGCCCATGGTAATTCATTGCGGGCACTTTCCAAGTATATTGAAAACATCTCAGATGAAGACATCATGAATTTGGAAATGGCAACCGGCGAACCAGTTGTTTATGATTTTGATGATAAGTTGAATGTTTTGAATAAGACGAAGTTGGATTAATAATTGAATGCTAATTGAATAAAATCATAGAGTCAATCTTGTTTAGGTTGGCTTTTTTCTTTATCACCGGCCGCCAAATTTGATTTTGATCAATAATTCACATATACTAAAAGGAGAGTGCGATAGGGTTATCATTTTCATAATCGGAGGGGAAAATAATGGCTAAGAATCAAATGAGGGCGATAATGGCGACGTGCTATATTTGTTTGGTCTCCGTTATTATCTTTTTAATTGGGGGTCAATCTCTTAATGTTCGGGCTGATGACACACCAACTAAGATTACAACGACAGTTTATGTTGTCGATACCAAGGGGAATCAATTAAAAGCACCAGCGCAATTTACAATTACGGCTACTAATTCCACTGTAGACTGTGTTAATGTGAGTGTGCCGGGGTATGAGCCAGTGGAAACAGTTCGATCGATTAAGTTCGGAGTAGACCCAGCGTTTCAGGCAATATTAAATGCTTCGAGTAAAGCTATGACGTTAGATACTCCAAATAATCGAGTGATTGCGACACTTCAACCGGTTAACCCTAATGATTCACTCCAAATAACGTATATCGGCATGGCTGAATTTCAAGTGCTTGTGGATAATAAACTCATGAAACCATTCAACACAATTTCTGAAGCTTTTATTAATTTTTTAGAAGCCATAAAAACAGGAATTTCATTTGAGGGAACTCCACCATTAAGCATGCAATTTTACGGTCAAATGGCTCCGTCATCCATCACGGTTACTTATGAATACCAACCTGCTTCAGCAACCGTTAACTATGTAAATGATGATGCTAAAGGAGCGATCGTAAAATCCGATTTGATCGATGGCTTCGTTGCCAAGAATGGTGAATACACGCCAGTGGCGCCTAATGGCTACCAGCTAGTTGACCCGAAGCCAATTAAATACACATTGACCAGTGATGACACTGACAACTTGACGGTTCACGTTAAACCTGCATCGACCACTGCGTCAGTGACACCATCCACTCCAACTGGTGAGATCACAACGCCAAAGCATGATTCAAGCTCAGCGGCTACAACACTGGCTGCCAGTGAATCAACAACCCAGCAGGCAGATACGGCAAGTACGCCAAATAACGTAGCTGTTAAAGGGGCTGCCGTTTACGCGACTAAAGGAATCTATTTGTATCAGAATTCAACTTTCAAGAATACTCAGCGACTCGCTAAGTATCCTAAAGCCAAGCGGATTAGTCGCCCAATGTTTGTAGTGACTGGTTATGCCCATTCGGCTAAAGGCACCTTGCGTTACAAAGTTCGCGATGTGAACCATGGCAGCAAGACGGCTGGCAAAGTTGGTTATATTACTGCCAACCAAAAGTATGTGGTACCGGTTTATTACAAGACAATGCCAAAGAGTCGGCAATTAACGGTGATTAATCCTAAGGGCGTCAATGCTTATAAGCGGGTTAACTTAACTGGTAAGGTTGCCAATTATAAGAAGGGAACTCCGCTCGTCGTTAAAAAGATTGTGAAGCACCGTTTGACTACTCGCTACCAACTAAGTAACGGAACGTATATTACAGGCAATAAGAAATTAGTCATTCAGGTTAATCATTAATAAATGAAGTGGAAAAGCGTTCGGTAATCTGGGCGCTTTTTTGTTTATTATCAACTTGTAGGTAAGTTTAGCGCCTGGTTTAATCATCCAAATATCCCAATTTTTCAATGAGACCGTCTAGCTTCTCTTGATGATTGTTCTGAACTTCGGTACTCATTTGCGATGCAATCGCCATGAGTTGCGCATAAAAATGATATTGGGCTGTGAAATAATCGTTCTTTTCCTGAATCATTGTTAGAACAGACTGCCGACAATCCGACGTAATCGGTTGGTTTTGAAGTTGAAGAACTTGAGAGATTTCGTTTAGTGATAACCCGGCTGCTTTCAAATTTTGAATAATGTTGTAAGTAGTTGAATCGGCTGATGTATAGTCACGATAGCCATTTTCTGATCGTCGAGGCTTTAATAGGCCGATCGAATCATAATAACGCAGTGTGTCACGAGTTGTATGAACTAATTCACAGAAGGCCGTTGTATTCATCTAATCACCTCTTTGTGAGTACCAGTCTAACATAGGGGTAGCGTCCCGGGTCAAATAGCCTTATCCAAACGAATATGCGGGTAGGGGAAATGACTTTGAAAGTTGTTTGATGGTTGGCTTCTATATGTTATGTTAGGTTAATCGGAAAGATTGACATGGGCGTTGACCCCCGTGTTATGCTCACCGTAATTAAGGCTGGAGACAGCCGGGAATCAGGTGATAATGATGAAAGTTCGACAATTTGGTAATGTTTATCAGTTGGCATTTCTCCCAAAAATATTTCCAATTAATTGTTATTTAGTGGACGAGGGCTTGGATTTAACGCTAATCGATACCGGAATGGCATTTTGTAAAAACGGGATTCTACAAGAGATTAAGGCATTAAACAAACCACTCACAAGAATCGCTTTAACCCATCCTCACGTGGATCATATTGGTTCATTGGATGCGATTAAGTTGGTCTTCCCGGCAGCGCAAGTATATGTTTCCAGTCGTGACGCAAGATTAATGGCTGGCAACTTTAAGTTATTGCCCTCAGAGGATCAGTCCGAAATTCAAGGAGGTTTTGACCGTAATCTACATACCAAACCAAATGCTTTTCTAAGATCAGGTGATCATTTAAAGTCGCTAACAGTCTATCATGCTCCAGGTCATACCCCGGGGTCGATTGTTTTTTATCAGAAGTCTTCAGGAATACTATTGGCCGGCGACGCCATGGTTTCTCGTGGCGGGTTAGCAGTTGCTGGAGATAAGCATTGGCAATTTCCGTTCTCTGCTGCCGCTACTTGGAGTCCGGCAACAGCTATCAAAAGTATGGTGCGGCTAAACCAGTTACCAATTCGTTACCTAATGGTTGGGCATGGTCGGGTTATTAAGGATGCGAATCAGAAAATCTCGAAAGCAATTGAGCATGCTAAACGAAAAATTAAATAACGCATAGTGCTAGTTAATGCTACCTTAAGCACTTAGATTAAAATTATGCCTCAATTATTTAATGCAACCCAATCAGTTTGTCATATTCGATACAAGATGAGTTGCATCTCTTTTGATAATCTGCATGGCGTAATCGCTTTACATTAAGGAATTCACTAAGCAACCGGCTGAATTTGCATCTTTTATGCAACGGCTGGTTTGTTTAATTAGTGAGAATTTCGCTGTGCTTTTTCATAATTACTCGTTAAATTCAAATCTTTTGTTGGGATAAATTTAATGACTAAATGCTAAAATCAATCGTGCTTTTAAGGGATCGTAATTTAGTGACAAATGAGGCTCGGTTGGATTGCACCTTAGTCAAACGTCGATTGCGTTACCCTTCATTAAATCAATTATTGGAGTATAAGTGATGAAAAAGAAAAAGATTACGTTGATCGGCCTAATTTTGATGATTCTATCGACCATCTATGGCTTTGCCAACACCACGGTTGCCTTTGACCAAATGGGGTATGCAAGCATTATTTGGTACGTTTTGGCGGCAATTTTATTTTTGTTACCAAGCACGTTGATGTTTGCCGAATACGGGTCGACGTTTAAAGACGCTCACGGTGGCATTTATTCTTGGCTGGCCGGTTCGATTGGTGACCGCTGGGCATTTATTGGTACTTTCATTTGGCTGTCGTCGTGGATTATTTGGTTAATGTCAACGGCGTCAAAGGTATGGATCCCGTTTTCAACCACCATTTTTGGCCATGATCAAACGCAAAGTTGGGCTTTATTCGGCCTTAACTCTAATCAGGTCATCGGCTTAATGGCGATTTTATGGATTTTAGTGGTAACCTCGTTTGCAGTCCGGGGCATTGATTCGATTTCAAAGATTTCTTCTTTGGGTGGCATTTTTGTGTCACTGCTGACGGTTATTTTTACGATTGCCAGTCTCGTTATTTTGGTGATGAACGGCGGTCAATTAGCAGAGCCAATTCATGGGTTACATAGTTTTATTCAATCACCCAACCCAGATTTTCAGTCACAAATGGCGCTACTGTCATTTGTGATTTACGCGGTCTTTGCGTATGCCGGTACCGAAACGATGGGTGGGGTAACCGATAGTATGGATAAGCCGGAAAAGGACTTTCCCAAAGGCTTAGTCATTTCGACGTTTGTTATCATGGTGGCTTATTCGTTATCAATCTTTCTTTGGGGCATTAGCGCTAACTGGCATTCAGTGATTGGTCGTGGCCAAGTCAACTTGGGTAACATCACCTACGTCTTGATGAACAATCTGGGCGTTGTTTTGGGCCAAAGCCTGCATCTGTCCAATGCTGCTTGTCTGATTTTAGGCACGTCGTTTGCACGGTTCGCCGGCTTGAGTATGTTTATGGCTTACATGGGTTCCTTCTTTATCTTGATCTATTCACCACTCAAATCATTTATCATGGGATCAAATCCTGACTTTTGGCCAGCGCGGATGACCAAACTCAATGATAAGGGGATGCCAGCCTTTGCCATGTGGACGCAAGCAATTGTCGTAGCGGTTCTTATCTTCTTCGTGACGTTCGGCGGTTCTAGTGCCAAACAGTTCTACATGATTTTGACGAACATGGGCAATATCTCCACGTCGTTTCCTTACCTGTTCTTAATTGCGGCTTTTCCGTTCTTTAAACGGCGAAAGGATCTTGAGCGTCCATTTGAAATCTTTACGAACCGGTGGGTTACCGATATCATTGTGGTCATCGTGATGCTGGTCTTAATCATTGGGATTGGGTTTACAGCCATCGCGCCAATTCTTGATCACGATTATGTCACGGCATTTTGGACAATTATCGGCCCAATTTTCTTCGGCCTGGTTGCTTGGGCGTTCCTATGGTATCAATCAAAGAAGCTAAAGGAACCAATTGATAAGCTTTAAAATGCTAAATTAGAAACTTTCTTTAATTATTGTAAAAAATAACCAGCCACATACGGGAATTGGCTGTTAATATTCGAGGCGATTAGACTGGCATGCTAAGATCAGGTATGCTTGCTTAATCGCCTTAAATATTAAAGTAAATAATTTATGATGACAATCGTAGTTGGATTATAATAAAATGATTGACAGGAGGTGACCGTGTTCGTGATTGATCCGATGCCACTCTATCATCAGATGTTCAAGGAAATGGGGCCTCAGCATTGGTGGCCAGCTGATAGCAAAATGGAGATTGTTATTGGTGCCATTTTGGTACAAAATACCAATTGGAACAACGTTGATTTGGCACTTAATCAGCTAAGGGCCAAGACCAACCTGAATGTTAAGCAAATTTTGCAGTTGAGCCAAGCTGAGCTGGAAGCCTTGATTCGACCGAGCGGTTTCTACAAGAACAAAAGCAAGAGCTTATTAAACGTTTTGAAGTGGTTTGATCAGGCTGACTGCGATTTTGATAAACTAAGTCAGCTGGCTGGAACTCATTTACGCAAAGACTTATTGGCGTTGCCCGGAATTGGCGAAGAAACGGCGGATTCTTTACTGGTTTATGTTTTTGATCAGCCAGCGTTTATCGCAGACAACTATGCTCGCAAGCTTTTCGGTTACTTGGGATATCCGACGGTCAGCTATCATCAGTTAAAACATCAAATAACGTTGCCACCAACTTTTACCTACCGAGACGCTCAGGAATTCCATGGCCTGATTGATGAGTTTGGCAAGATTTATTTGAAGGATTCTAACCAATTTAACCAGAGCTTTCTAAGTCATTTTAAGTTAAGGGTAGTTGCAAAGGAGTGATTGAATTGACGATTAAAGATCAAGTAGTAGTGATCACTGGGGCTTCTAGTGGTATTGGCAAGGCAACCACGGAAGTGTTGGCTAAAGCTGGCGCCCACGTCGTGATTGGCGCTCGGCGCAAAGATCGACTAGCAAAAATTGCCAGCCAATTTGGGGATAATCAAGTGATTTATCAAGAAACCGACGTCACGAGCAAAGACAGTGTCAAAGCTTTAGTTGATTTAGCCCAGTCCAAGTTTGGTAAAGTAGACGTTTTGTATAATAATGCAGGTCTCATGCCGGTCTCGCCATTAGCTGACCTTAAAGTTAACGAGTGGGAGCGAATGATTGATGTCAATATCAAGGGGGTCTTGTATGGCATTGCCGCCGCTTTGCCAATCATGATTGCCCAAAATCACGGTCACATCATTACGACCGATTCGGTTGCCGGCCACGTTGTTCATCCGGGAACGGCTGTCTATGCGGGCACCAAGTACGCTATTCAAGCCATTATGGACGGACTAAGGCAAGAACAAGTTGATCATCACATCAGGACGACCATGATTTCGCCTGGAGCTGTTGAGACAGAATTATACCGAACAATTTCTGACGAAAAAACGCGCGAGCAGATTAAAAATCAAGAAGAGACCGCTGGTTTGGCTGCCGTCGACGTTGCTCACGCGGTGGCTTACGCGATTGATCAACCAGAAAATGTAGCCATTAATGAAATTCTGCTGCGGCCAATTAGCCAGCGGACTTAACCGTTACTCGCAAAAAAGCGTCAAGACATTGAAAACGGTATGCTTGATATAAGGCAATGCACTAAGCTTATTTCTAGGAAGAAAAAAGTTTCAAAAATCTTTGGAAAATGAAAAAATTTGCAAATTTCAGTTCCTCCCTTAACTTTAATTCGATAGGAATTAATGGCCGATGGGGTTACTGAAGCCAGTGGTAGTTGCCAAAAAACAATGAATTCAAAAAATGCCAGCTCCTAAAATCCGCATAATGGATTGGGAGCCGGCATTTTTGTTTAATCTAAGACTTTTTGCCAAGCTTGCCAGTAACGATCAATGGTTAATTGAGTTCGGGCGGTTTCAATGGCTTGGACAGCGGCTTGCTGGGCTGGTTCATTTTGTAATAAGTCGATGACGGCCTCGGCAATTCCCTCGGCATTACTGGAAATAGGCTTGCCAAGTCCTAGATCGGAAATGACGGGGGCGAGTTCACTGCTTAACGTTGCCCTGGCTGGAATCCGATCCTTAAAGTTGTACAACAGCGTAGTGGGCGTCGCCGCAAATTTGGATAAGTACAGGATAAGCTTTGATGTCGAAACAGCTTTGTCAATCCCATTTTGATCAATGACAACGTTGACGATTTTCTGGAATTGTTCAGCGTTGATTTTTTTGAAAACAGCGACTAAATCAACTCGAGAGTCGGGTTTACTGCATAGGGTTAGCTTAGCGTCCGGGATGGTTTTTCTAACGAGGTGCCAAGCCTTTAAAATATTAGCAAATGATAGCTCGTCAGTAAAGTCGGTGAATGCCACGATATCATTGTGCTGCCGCTTTACAATGGGCGTGTATTCGGCGTGCAGTTCGGTGTCTGAAAGGCTCATGTCGGCAATGACCGTCGGCAATACCTGATCTGAGTGTTCGCGGAGGACCGTTGCTTGACTGCTGGTAGCGACAATGGTGTCCGTGATTTGAGCGTTAGTCGAATCGGTAATGACCTGCTGGGGGTCAAACAAATGCTGGTAACGCAAAAAGACTCGTGGATGACCTGTTAAATGGCGAACCGACGTTGCTAGATTTTCTGGATTATTGACGATCAGGGTTGCCTGGTCGTCATTTTTGATGAGTTCATCCAAGAAAAAGCTAAATAAGTCGTCGAGGCTGCCAAATAAATAATGATTGGCTTGATAATTCTCTAAGTGATAACTGGTGGGCACTACTTGCTTATCGGCATTATACATATGAATCAACTGCAGCACCCGTTGGCCAGCTTGGTTGAACCAAAAGGTGTAGGCCAAATTACCATCGGGGTGAAGGTAATCCTCTGAAGATTTAAATCCCCGCCAATCATAATTTTGAGTTAGTGAGATGTTACCAAATTCGTCAAAATATTGAATGTAATTAACTTGACCGACGGTGGTTGGCATGATTTGAACGTGGGCGATTAATCGGCCGCCATCCCGTAGTTCTTGATAATTAGGACCGTGAGGCTGAATTTCGTAAGCCCGCTTGGAAATTTGTGGCAAGTCATGAATAGTCGGCTTCTTATGGGCAACTTTAACGGTTCCCTGAAAGTAATCGAATAAATTAATCACGTCTGCTTCGTCGATTCCCAATTGCTCACAACGCTGGGACTGAAAGCGATCATAGTCGCGTGTGACAATTTTAACCGGCTTATCATACGTCTTAAAAACTCTGAGTTGTTGCTTGAGGTTATTATTTACTTCAATATTGTCTTCACCTAAACTATCGGCTAAAAGATAAATCATATCTGCACCTTCTTATCGATTATTTGCAATTTTTTGATTTGCGTCGGAAATGAGGTTGATCCAAGTTGCCCAGATATTGTCTGAAGAGTATTCTTCGGCGGATTGATAGGCGCCATCACTTAGCTTTTGCAATAAATCTGGGTTCTTAAATAGTTTAACAAAGTTATTGGCCATTTGGTGCCAATTCCCCAAGGCGACAATGTGGCCGTTAATGCCATCCTTGACGATGCTGTTAGGCCCGTAATTGACGTCATAAGTTTCTCCGACTACACCATGAGAAATTGCTTCCAGTAGTGACAAGTTGAAGCCTTCCATTCGACTGGTGAGGCCAAACACTTGGGCAGATTGATAAACCGGCAGCAAATTATTCGTATAGCCTTTAAGCTTGACGACATCGCTTAACCCAAGTTCTTTAATAACTTTGCGGACTTTCTTCGGCTCAGCGTAATCATTTTCACTATTTTCATAGCCGTAAATATCCAATGTAATGTTCGGCACCGATTCCCGGGCCTGGCCAACGGCACGAACGAGGTCGTCAAGGCGCTTTTCGTTAGAGATTCTGGCAACGGCGATCACTTTGCCGGCGGTGCGCTGATTCATTGGAACGCGCTTTTCCGTGAGGACGGCATCTGGTACCACCCCAACTGGAATAACAAAGATGGGGATTTGCGGCTTAAATCTGGCGGCAACGTTATCGGCTTGTTTCTTGGTAGCCGTAATAATGGCGTTCCATTTATCGAGGTTGTTCAAGCCAAGTTCGTAGTTGTAATTGAGGCCGGAGTGCATCGGATCGTTGGCATCGTTTGTTTGCGAGTTGTGCAGATGTAAAACTTTATAGGCTTTTTCCTGCATGTGCATAATTGACCAATCGTCAACTAAGGAACGGTCAGAGACAAAAATGCTGACTTGGGGGTCTTGTCGGGCCAGTTCATCTAAGCAAAAACGCAGTAATTCAGAGATGGTGTTAAACTCGTAATCTTTACCTTTGTAGCCAACAACTCGAAATTGGGAAGTGGCTCGCTTCATTGAGCGATCGAACCGATAAAATTGCTGGATGGCGACGGAACCATCTGGCCTTAAAAGTTGCTCCATGTTAACTTGATTATCTGGAGTGTAGTACTGCTCCTTTGAGATAAAACCCCGACGATCATAGTAATCCACTTGATATAAATTCTGTAGCGTATCAAAGTAATGGACGGCCGCCACTTGCTGGGTGTTAGGAAAGACCGCAACCCGCATAAAAATTGCTTTGTTATGGTAGTACTCATAGTAATTTTGGTCAGCTACCCACTTTTTAACAACCTGGTCGCCAATATTTTTGGGAATCTTGATATCGTTGGGGGTAACTTCTGTTGGTTCAACGTGGGTGGCGTCCTGGAAGTAGTCAAATTCATTTAAAATATCGTCATCAGTTAAATCCGTGTATTTGAGATTATCGTGCAATTGCGGATCGTAATCCCTAGTGACGATTTTTGCTGGGACTTTGTGCGCCTTGAATAAGGCCATTCGCTTAAGCTGCGCGTGCTCAATACCTGATTTATTGACAGGCATATTGAAATTGACAAAATATAACATAAAGAGCGCCTCCATTTATATTTATTAATTAAAAACGTATAAAAATTCATAACCACTAAATTTAATAAGCCAACGATAAAAATTTGAACCATTTTAGTAATTGTGTGTTAGAATCCCTGTAATGGAATTGTTAATGGCGTTAATCACATAACAACTTTGACATCGACTCATTACACATTTATGTAATTAACGTTATCGTGTCACCCAATTAGGTGATCACCTTATGTAGTGTAGTTGTTATTAGATTAATAATCAACTAGAAACACAGGCAGTTGCTTTTTATTGGCAAAAATCTAATTAGATGATATTATCTGGGAATGCAACCGCTTGATGTTTTAATATAAGCGGAAATTAATGCATGTTTAACAATTCCAAAGTTAAATAATATGCTCACTAGTTGTATAAATTAAAGGGGGAATGTGCGACGAGTGTCTCAATTCTAATGGGTATGAACGATTTGTTTTTGGGAGGTAAGGTATATTGTCAAAACACAATAAAATGGTTAAAGACAGTATTATCAGCCAAAAGCAGCACTACAAAATGTACAAGAGTGGCAAGCGGTGGCTATTCGCCGCGATCACTGTTGTTACGTTCTCGTTAGGAGGCGCAGTCGTTGATTCGACGAGTGCTTCTGCAAGCACCGAGGCTGCTAAGACTGAAAATGTTCAATCTTCAACCAACCAATCAATTAGTACAGGGGGATCAACTGGTGATCAAACAGCAGTAATTGAACCATCGGATGATAGCGCTTCAAACACCGCCATTTCACTTGGTGATTCGACAACTGATACAACCACCAGTTCGACCAATGATAGTAATTCAAAAGAAACATCGGCTACTTCGACCAGTGATCAAACTGTCAGCTCTGAAGGCACTCAATCGGCTCAAACCAGCGCCCAGTCAAGTGCTGCTTCGACCAGCGAAACCCAATCAGCTGCTTCAAGTTCAGCTGCTCAGCAGTCCGATACGGCCGCACAATCTGATGTTGACCAACAGACAACCACGACTGCCAGCCCGACGTCAAGTTCAGCTGCCAGCGATACTGATTCATCAACTAGTTCAAATGCCCAAAGTGCGACGCAATCAACTAGTGAGAACGGTAGCCTAACAAGTAGTGGAACGTCGGCGCAGTCAACTGCACCTTCGTCAACGTCATCTGGGACTACCGCGCAAAGCAGTGCTGCTAAGACTGATTCACCATCTGCTGCCACCAAGCTGACAACAACGTTCAAAGCGGCTGCCTTAAACGCGGATCCGGCTTCCCTTAGTGCGGTCAGTGAATCAGGAACTGACCTTTTGTCAGCAGCTGTTTCAGGAAGCGCGACTGATGCAAAAGCTTCAGCTGCCAGCAGCATTGCGACATCCGCTGCAGCTGATGCTAGTGCAGCCGCATTAGCAGCGGCAAACGCAGTGACAAGTGCCAGTGCTGGGGCAGCTTCAGCATCGGCTGCGGTGCCAACTGGCGACGTTGCCAAAGCGAGTGCCGGGTTATCTGCAGCTAAGTCGGCTGCTACGCTTGCTTCTGATCAGGCGCTTTTGGCTGCCAGCTCGGCTCGATTGACGAACGCTGCTGCTAGTGCCGCTAGCAGTTTAGCCACTGCACTCAATAGTGATGCTGCTTCAGTAACTGCCGCTAGCCTTGCTAATACCGCGGCAATTATTGCCCAAGCTTACGCAAATTCTGCGGCTACCAAAGTGCCAAGCGCGGCGACGTATGTACTAGCAGCTACCGCCTCTTTGAGTGCGGCGACTACCAAGTCTGCCGCTTATACCGCATATTCGGATGCCCTAAAGAGCGTGCCGTCAACGGCAAGTAATTACACTGGCCAGTCCTATGCGGAAATGAGTGCGACCGTTAGTGATCTCAATCAGCTAACAGCTAGTTCCAGTTTGACGGCTCTTAATGCGGCGACGAAACTCATTAACGATGCGGTCAAAAGCTTAGTGCCAACGGCTACCAGTGATGGCAAGCAAATTACCACCGCTGTTTTAAGTGATGCCGTTACCTCTGCCGCTGCAAAGTTTCCGGTTTCAGCTTCTGCCGGCTATACGTCTGAAGCTTGGCAAGCATACACCGCTGCTCTTTCTGCCGCTTCAAGCACGGCTGCTAACTCTGCAGCAACTGGCGATCGGGCTGCAGCCATTTACAAAGCATTGCAAGACGCCATTACAACGCTTGGCCAATCAACGACCAAGGCAGTTACGAGCGATTATAGTTCGTTAGCAGCCTCGGCGAATGCGGCAATTACCAGTGCTGGTTCTTATACATCGGCTTCAATTACGGCTTTAAAGACAGCCTTGAGTGCTGCTAGTGCGGTGACTGATTCCACGGCTGCCGATACTGCTCAAACGGCAATGACGAATTTGTCAGCGGCTGTTAGCGGCTTAGTCAAAGCAGCCAGTTTAACTGATTTGTCATCAGCAATTAATACGGCTAAAGCTGCCTATCAAGCAACAGGAGCTTCAGCCAACTATGCTTCAAGTACTTGGGATGATTTCTCTAGTGCTTATGTTTACGCAACTTCAGTATTAAACAACGCGGGCGCCACTGCTGATCAGATTAGTAACGCAACCGCTTCGTTAACGACCGCTTATCAAGCGCTGTTCGGCAATGGTAAATCGACTTATGTCAGCAGCTTGAGTGATGCAATCAACGGCGGCACCACTTTACTCAGTGCCGGGGCTGGATCCGCATTTGATAGTTCGACGACTGGGGCACTTAGTTCAGCAATTAGTGCTGCCAAGACAGTGTTGAGTGATAGTGCCAGCACCCCAGATGAGCTGGCATCGGCTTCTTCAGCTATTATTACGGCGATCGATGGCCTTAAAACGACTTTCCAGGTGACGATTGATAGCTTGGATCAGTTTATCCAGACAGCGGCTGGCATTAGTAGTGCCGGCAGCAATGGGGTAACCGCCGATTCTTACAATGCGCTTTCCAGTGCGTTAGCTAACGCGCAATATGCGCGCTACAACGATTCAAACGCCTCAACTTTGGGGAGTGATACGGCTAAGCTGACAGCGGCTATTTGGGCAACGGTACCAACGGATGCGTCCGCTGCGGCTTATAAGAATCAGTTGAAGACGGCCTTGTCAGCAGCTCAATCAACTGCTTCAGATTCGAAGGCAATGTCTGGGGTTTCATCGGATTCAATTACTAATTTGAAGAACGCCATTCAAACCGCCATCAACACGTTAAATAGTGGCACGACCGATGCGGATGCTTTGCAAACGGCTTATAACACTGTGAACTTTTACACTGCCAACTTGTCTAAGACTGGCGGTGGTTCGATTAGTTTGGGAACTGGTGTTTACTTCTATGTTTATGGGACGAATAACGATAGTCTCAATGGCAACAGTTTGCACAATCAACCGACAAATACGATCAATGCTAGTGCAGGAACGCTTACCTTTGGGGACGCTTCTTCGATTACCAATCTTTGGTCATTGAAAAACGGCTATACGACGACATTTACCCTGCCAACTGCCTTGACAACTTTCTTTAATAGTGTGGATTGGCAAAAATACGTTACAGTTTCATACTATGAAGCAGGAGCCGGTGGAAGTGAAACGGGTACAGGAATGAAGACTGTTAACAATCAATCTTTACTGGATACCACTAAGACAACCACTCTGGCTCAGGCAATTAACACTGGTGATTTTCAAGTTACGACCTCCGTTAATAGTGATGGACAAACAGTCTTCACTGTTAATAGTAAAGTGGTTGGTAATGGGACCACTGATACCGGTTATGTCTTTACTTTGGATTTGAAATCTTGGTCCGCTGATACGGGTACTTACTTGCAACGAGTAACCCTTGCTAGTGATGCCAGTTCAGCTGCCGTAGCGGCTGCCAACACCATTACGGTTGTTGCCGGTGCTACCGGTTTTTCAACAACCCAAGGTAAAACAATTAGTGATGCCACTACCTTTGCCAACACCTACGGCACCACTTCCGGCAGTTCGCAAACCGGGACTGATTGGAGTTCTGAAGCCACTGGTGGTCTGGCAACCTTGTCCGCCGCGATTCAAAGTGCCGTTCCAGCGGTTACTTCCGGTAGTTTAACCCGAGTGATTACTGAGGGTACCAACACCGTTAGCGGCAAACTTGATTCAGCTGCCTTCTCTGCTGCGGTTGCTTCGAATAATAGTGGTGACGTACTGCAGGTGGTTGTCACTGATAAAACCACTGGGGAAACTGTTACCACGACTGTTAACTCAGATGGCACCTTCTCGGCGTCATTTGGGAACAAGAATGGCAATATTGTTTCTGGAACTACTTTGGACACCGGCGATGTGATTACCGCTCAAGCTCAGCGGGTTAGCGCATCCGGCGAGGTTACGTATGGCACGCTGGGATATTTGTCACACGGCCTGCAAGAAGGACAAACCCCTTATGTGAACGTTGACTTTAATTCAATGAGCCAAGGCTCGCAGACGCTTAACGGGACAATTACAACGATTACCCCGGTTGACACGACCTTTAGCGATGCCATTAGTAATTCAAAGACCAGCTCACTTGCAAGTGGGGATCTCAACGTTTATACGGTTCAAGTCTCTATTTACAATGCGGATGGCTCACGGGCCTATCAGTCTACAATTCAAGCTGATGCCAATGGTAAATGGTCGATTTCGATTCCTGCTTTGAAAGCCGGCCAATATGTAGATGCAACGACGCGGGTTCAAACTGGTATTTCAACCGGCAATAACGATATTCAGCCAAGTGGAACGGCCGTAGTTGGGCTTGAAAACACGGTAACTGGTCATTTCTACGTGCCAACTGATACGAGTGCTTTAAGCGCGGCTGTTTCGGCTGCCAGTGAAGCTGTTACCGCGGGATCTAGTTCGACCCAAGCAACGTCGGCTGAATGGGATGCCTTAGTATCAACCCTTTCAGATGCTCAAACGATTCTAACAGCTGCCAAGGCGACTGAAAATCAAATGACGACTTCAGCAGCGGTTACCCAAAGCAGCGCTGATTCAGCTGCAGCTGCTTTGAATAAAGCACTAACTGAAGCTACTAAGAGTACTTCTGGACTGGATCAAGCAATTAGTGCTGCAAGCCAGATTGATCCGACTAAATACACGGCTGCCAGTTACAATGCGGTTAAAACGGCCTTGAGTGCAGCTGAAGCACTCTCTGCTAGTGCCCAAGCTGATTTAAGCAAAGTCAGTGCTACTGATATTTTGACGGCAACCAGTAATTTGAACGATGCTGTTAAAGCGTTAGTTTCCCAGACAAATACGGAAGCGATTGCCTCGGCGGCTGCGAAGGCTGATACGCAAGCTGCCGCTACAAGTAATGCGGCCAGCGCTGCCAAGAGCGCGGCTGCTGCTGCGAGTGCGGCTAGTGCTTCGGTTGATGTGGCTGTTCAGAAAGGTGACTTAACGGCAGCTGCCGTTGCCAGTGCGGCTGCGAGTGCGGCTGGTAGTAATGCGACAAGTGCTGCATCAGCTGCTTCAACAGCTGCCAGCGCTGCGAGTGTTGCGGCTGCGAGTGCGGCTGAACTTGCCAAGACAATTTCAACCAGTGATGCTTCATATAATGAGGCACAGGATCAAGCGAGTGCGGCTGCCAATGCTGCTGAAAGTGCGGCTAGTGATTATCAAGCTGCCAGTGCGGCGGCTTCTAACGCGACTGCGAGTGCTTCGGCCGCTAGTGCTGCCTACTCATCGGCAGTCTCTGCTTCGGCTGCTGCCAGCGATCAGGCAAAAACCAAGGCTGAATCAACTGCCGTAATAGCTGCCAGTGCTGCTGAAAGTGCCGCCGCTGTTGCCAGCGATCAAGCATCTTCAGCATCAACGGCTTATCAAACCGCCAGCCAAGCAGCTGCCAGTGCTTCTGACGCTGCCAAGACCGGTGATGTTACTTTGGCAACATCGGCTAAAAGTGCCGCTACTAGCGCTGCTGCCAGTGCCTCGGCTGCTTCTAGCTTAGCTGCCAGTGCTGCTAGCTTGGCTGCTAGTGAATTTGCAACCGCTAAAAGTGCTGCGAGTGCTGCCGGTAATACTTCTGCCGCTGCTGAAAGCTTTAATTCTGCTAGCACAGCAGCTAGTGCGGCTGCCAGTGCTGCTCGAGTTGCTTCAGCTAGCGCAGCTTCAGCTAATGCCCTTGCCAGTGCTGCAACTGACTCATTGATTGCAGCCATTAATCAGAGTGCGACTGCCCAGACTTCTGCCGCCAAGTCGGCTAGTGCAGCTGCGAGTGATGCCATTGCTTCGGCCAGTGCTGCTGGGAAGACGGCTTCTGAGCAAGCCAGTGCGGCGATTGCGGCCGCTACGGCAGCTGCCCAAAAGGATGCCAGTGATGCTATTACTTCGGCGGCTACTTCGGCCAGTGCCGCGATCCAATCCGCTGCCGACTCAGCAGGAAGTTCAGCTCAAAGCGCTGCCCAAAGTGCTGCTAAATCTGCTTCCGATGCGATTTCACTAGCTGCAAGCTCAGCCAGTGCGGCTATTCAGTCGGCTACTGATTCGGCTGCCGCTTCAGCTAGTTCAGCTGGTCAAAGTGCTTCTGCTGCTGTTAGCGCAGCGGTTAGTGCGGCTGCCAGTGCCGCTACTAGCGCTGCTGCTTCCGCTCAAGATGTTGCAACCAGTGCGGCTGCGAGCGCTGCTGTAGCTATTCAAACCGCAAGTAATTTGGCTTCAGCTGCTACAAGTGCCGCCGCTTCAACCGTAACAAGCGGCGCAACTGCGGCCGCAAGTGCAAGTGTTGCAGCAAGCAACGCAGCCAGTGTTGCTGCTGCAAATGAAGCTACAGCAACGAGTGCGGCAAGCGCAGGCAAGGCGGCTACAACTGTCAGTGATGCCAAATCTGCTTCGACTGCTGCGAGTGCGGCTGCCAGTGCGGCTAATAGTGCAGCCACGAGTGCAAGTGTCGCCGCTGAGAATGCATCGGCTGCTGCTTCAGCTGCTGCCAGTGCCGCAATCGTTGCTGGGACATCAGCTGCGAGCGCTGTTGCTGCCAGTGCTGCTAACTCAGCCAAAGCAGCTTTAGAGAATGCTAAATCAGCTGCGAGTGCCGCTGCAATTGCATCATCGGCTGCTAGTGAAGCTGGAGATGCTTATATCAACGCGGCAATTTCTGATGCGACAGCGTCAGCAAGTGCGTCAGCTGCTGCTAACTCAGCCGCTGCTGATGCTAAGGCTGCGAGTGTTGTGGCTGCGAGCGCTGCTAGTGAAGCTGCCAGTGCTGCTTCTGCTGCTACATCGGCGGCCGCTGTTTCCGATAATGCCGCGGCTAGTGCGGCTGCGAGCGCTGCCCGAAGTGCTGCTGCGGCTGCCAGTGCCGCTGCTGCGAGTGCTGCCAGTGCATCGACTAGTGCTGCGAATGCAGCCAGTCAAGCAGGCACCAGTGCGGCTAGTCAAGCCGCTACCAGCGCCTCGGCTGCCGCTGCCAGTGCCTCGGCTGCTGCTGCGAGTGCGGCCTCTGCTGCGAGTGCGGCTACATCTGTTGCCAGCCAAATCAGTGCTGCCACTTCGGATGCTATTAGTGCCGCTCAAAGTGCTGCTAATAGTGCGGCTGCGAGTGCTGCCAGCGCCGGCCAAGACGCATCGGCTCAAGCTAGTGCCGCCCAAAGTGCGGCTGCCAGTGCCGCTGCGAGTGCCGCTTCGGCAGCTGAAAGTGCCAGTGCCGCCGCTAGTGCGGCTGCCAATGCCGCTTCAGCATCGGCTAGCGCTGCGATTAGCGCAGCCGCCAGTGAAGCTGCTCAAAAGGGTAGTGCTGCGAGTGAAGCGGCTGCATCGGCTGCCAAGTCAGCCAGTGCGGCGGTTGAAAGTGCGGCTGCCTCAGCAGCTACATCAGCTGCGAATGCCGCTTCGGCTGCAGCCTCCGCTGCCGCCAGCACCGCTGCTGCGAGCGCTAGTGCGGCTGGGAAAGATGCCTCGGCTCAAGCCAGTGCCGCTGCTTCAGCTGCTGCGAGTGCCGCCGCTGACGCTGCTAAGTCGGCCAGTGCGGCTGAAAGTGCCGCCATCTCTGATGCAACAGCCAGTGCAGCTCAATCAATTAGTGCGGCTGCCAGTGCCGCTCAGAGTGCTGCGAATGCCGCTTCTGCCTCAGCCTCAGCCGTTGCTTCAGCGGCCGCTAGTGCGGCTGCGAGTGCTGCCAGCGCCGGCCAAGACGCATCGGCTCAAGCTAGTGCCGCCCAAAGTGCGGCTGCCAGTGCCGCTGCGAGTGCCGCTTCGGCAGCTGAAAGTGCCAGCGCCGCCGCTAGTGCGGCTGCCAATGCCGCTTCGGCATCGGCTAGTGCCACGATTAGTGCAGCCGCCAGTGAAGCTGCTCAAAAGGGTAGTGCTGCGAGTGAAGCGGCTGCATCGGCTGCCAAGTCAGCCAGTGCGGCGGTTGAAAGCGCGGCTGCCTCAGCAGCTACATCAGCTGCGAGTGCCGCTTCGGCTGCAGCCTCCGCTGCCGCCAGCACCGCTGCTGCGAGCGCTAGTGCGGCTGGCCAAGATGCCTCGGCTCAAGCCAGTGCCGCTGCATCGGCTGCTGCCAGTGCTGCTTCTGAAGCTGCTAAGTCGGCCAGTGCGGCTGAAAGTGCCGCCATCTCTGATGCAACAGCGAGTGCAGCTCAATCAATTAGTGCAGCTGCCAGTGCAGCTCAGAGTACCGCAGACTCAGAGAGTGCTGCTCTTAGCTCAGCTAATGCAACTATAACCAGTGGCGCTTCGGCTGCCAGTGCCGCGAGTGAAGCTGCTGCTTCTGCTGCTAATATTGCCTCGGCAAATGCTTCATCGGCAATTAGTGCCGCAGCAGTTGCCAAAAACGCAACGACCGTTTCTGATGCTAAATCAGCTTCAATTGTTGCAAGTAATGCGGCTTCTACAGCTGCCAGTGCCGCTACGAGTGCCGACATTGCCGCCTCTGCTGCCAGTGTTGCCGCTTCGGCTGCTTCAAATGCAGCAACAATTGCGAAGACGTCTGAAGCAGCTGCTAGTGCTGCGGCTGCAATGCTTTCAGCTAGTGCGGCTTTAGCAAACGCTACAAGCGCCAAAGCAGATGCAACTTCAGCTGCTTTGGCCGCTAGTGAAGCGGGTGAATCGTATACCAGCGCGGTAGCTTCCAGTACGGCCGCTAGTGCAAGTGCTTCAGCTGCCATTAATGCTGCTTCTGTGGCAGCAAGTGATGCTACTACTCAAGCCAGTGCGGCTGCCAGTGTTGCCACTAGTGCTGCTAACGCTGCCGCTAGTGCTGCAAGCGAAGGTGATAATGCAACCACATCAAGTGCTGCCTTTATCGCTGAGAATGCGGCTACATCGGCTAGTGTTGCCGCTGCTAATGCTGCTTCTGCTGCCAGTGCTGCTGCTTCAGCGGCTGATCAGATTGGTACTAGTGCTGCAAGGGATATTGCCGCTAGCGCCGCTGCCTCGGCTACTAGTGCTTCGGCTGCAGCTTCAATGGCTGCCAGTGCTGCTTCTGCTGCTAAGTCTAATGCCCAACAAACCAGTGCCGCTGCCTCTGCTGCCGCCAGTGCTGCTGTTGCTGCCTCTAAGAGTGCGGCTGATTCGGCATCGACTGCCGGCAAAAATGCGTCAGAGCAAGCTAGCGCTGCCGCTTCTGCTGCTGCCTCTGCCGCTGCTAGTGCCGCCTCTGCTGCTGAAAGTGCCAGTGCCGCTGCCTCTGCTGCTGCCTCTGCGGCATCCGAATCAGCCAGTGCTGCCATTAGTAGTGCTGCTAACGAGGCTGCTCAAAAGGGTAGTGCTGCAAGTGAGGCGGCTGCTTCGGCTGCCAAGTCAGCCAGTGCGGCGGTTGAAAGTGCGGCTGCCTCAGCGGCTACATCAGCTGCTAATGCTGCCTCTGCTGCCGCTTCCGCTGCGGCCAGTGCCGCTGCTGCGAGTGCTTCTGCGGCTGGGCAAGATGCCTCGGCTCAAGCCAGTGCTGCTGCCTCTGCTGCTGCGAGTGCCGCCGCTTCTGCTGCTAAATCCGCTTCTGCTGCTGAAAGTGCTGCAATTGCCAGTGCCGCTGCGAGTGCTGAAAAGGCAATCAGTGATGCTGCCAGCGCTGCTCAAAGTGCTGCTGCGAGTGCGGCTTCTGCTGCCGCTTCCGCTGCGGCCAGTGCTGCTGCTTCAGCGAGTGTGGCTGGTAAGAATGCATCAGAGCAAGCCAGTGCCGCTGCGAGTGCTCAAGCTAGCGCCGCTGCTCAAGCTGCTTCTGCTGCGAGTGCGGCTAGTGCTGCTGCGAGTGCCGCCGCTTCTGCTGCATCGGCTTCAGCGAGTGCCGCAATTAGCGCTGCTGCTAGCCAAGCCGCTGAAAAGGGGAGCGCCGCCAGTGAAGCTGCCGCCAGTGCTGCTAAATCTGCGAGTGCCGCAGTAGCCAGTGCGGCCGCCAGTGCTGAAACCAGTGCCGCAAATTCAGCGAGTGCTGCTGCTTCCGCTGCTGCCAGTGAAGCTGCTGCTTCAGCGAGTGCGGCTGGCAAGACGGCTTCTGAACAAGCCAGTGCCGCTGCTTCCGCTGCTGCCAGCGCCGCAACGTCAGCTGCCAGCGCCGCTTCCGCTGCTACAAGTGCCGCAATTGCCAGTGCTGCTGCGAGTGCGGAAAAAGCAATTAGTGATGCCGCCAGTGCGGCTCAAAGCGCCGCAGATTCGGCTAGTGCTGCTGCCAATGCTGCTATAAGTGCCGCAAATAGCGCTGCTACTTCAGCGAGTGCAGCTGGCAAGACGGCTTCTGAACAAGCCAGTGCGGCCGCCTCTGCTGCTGCAGTGGTTGCTAACTCAGCTGCCAGCGCTGCTCAAAGTGCTGCTACTGCGAGCGCCGCTGCTTCTGCCTCAGCAGCAATCAGTGCTGCAGCTAGTGAAGCTGCTCAAAAAGGTAGTGCTGCTGCAAGCACTGCTGCCAGTGCTGCTACTAGTGCTTCCGCTGCGGCCAGTGCCGCAATTGCCAGTGCTGCTGCCAGTGGTTCAGCTAGTGCGAGCGCCGCAATTGCCAGCGCTGCTGCTTCTGCCGCCGCTAGTGCTTCTGCGGCTGGCAAGACAGCCTCTGAACAAGCCAGTGCTGCCGCTTCTGCCGCTACGAGTGCTGCTGTTAGCGCTGCTTCTGCTGCCTCTGCTGCTACTTCATCTGCCGCTGCAAGTGCAGCCGCCAGTGCTGCCAAAGCAGTGAGTGCCGCCGCTTCTGCCGCTCAAAGTGCCGCTGATGCTGCTTCTGCCGCCACGAGTACTGCTGAATCTGCTGCAAAGAGCGCTGCGGATTCAGCCAGTGCCGCTGGTAAGAACGCGTCAGAACAGGTTAGTGCTGCCGTTTCTGCCGCTACCTCTACAGCTGCGGCTACTACTTCTGCTGCAACGTCGACGGCCGCTACGAGTGCCGTTGCTTCGGCAAATGCCGCTATTAGTGCCGCTGCCAGTGAGGCAGTTGGAAAGAATAGCGCTGCCAGTGCTGCTGTAGCCAGTGCCGCTGCTTCAGCTGCAACGGCTGCTAGTGAAGCAATCGCGAGTGCCCAAGCCAGTGCTGCAACAAGTGCGAGTGCCGCAATTGCCAGTGCCGCTGCTTCAGCTGCCGCTAGTGCTGCTTCAGCTGGCAAGAGTACTTCAGAACAAGCCAGTGCCGCTGCTTCAGCTGCTGCCTCGGCTGCAACTTCAGCCGCCAGTGCTGCGAGCGCTGCCGTTAATAGTACGGCTGCCAGTGCCGCCGCCAGTGCTGCTCAAGCAATTAGTGCCGCTGCGACGACATCCACAAATGGCGGTTCAATAAGCGGTGGTATCACTGGAGGGGCTGGAACATCTGGAACAACGACCGGTTCGTCAGCTGCTGCTTCATCATCAGTAGCCAATGCTTCTGCTAACACGTCAAACACTTCTGAAGCTGCCGAAGCTACCAGCAAGTATTGGACAACGCTTTCCGGTAAGACAATGATCACTCGAAAGGGACTGTATCGTTACACGGCGAGCGGTAAGCGAATCAACTACATTTCAGTCGGGACAGTTTTGCACGTGGTACGAGTTGAAAAAGTTGGTGACAAGACGCAGTTGATTTTGACTGATGGCTCTCACGTTACTGGGTTGAAGTCCTTTATCGACTTTACAACGGTTGGTTCCAAGTACAATGATGATCTTTACAAGAATTCACTTCTTTATGTTGCAAATGCCAAGGGATTGTACGAATACTCCGGTAAGACATTTAAGAAGGCGAAGAAAGGACGTCATGTAAAGGTTGGGACTGTGCTGCATGTCGCTCGAATTGTTCGTTCTGGTAAAACTACGAGATATCTTTTGACGAATGGAAAATACGTCACTGCCAACCGTGGCTTTGTAAAAGGAACTAAGGTTAAGGCAACGTATTATACTGGAAAATTAACGGGATACAAAGTTACCGTTAAGAATGCCAAGGGGATCTTTAAGTATAAAAATAGTGGTTTAACTTCCAAGCAAGGTAAACGACTTAAAAAAGGAACGACACTCAAAATTAAGCGGATTGTCGTAAAAGGCAAGACTACTAGATTCCAGTTAACTAATGGTGCTTATGTCACTGCAAATCAGAAATATGTATCAGTTACCAAGAAATAATGGTAGCTGAGAACCTAAAAAACGGGTCACACCTATAAAGGGTGCAACCCGTTTTTTTTAATTTAAGCTAACAAAAAAGCCCTCAACAGAGGACTTTCATTAATTAATTAAATTAGTCGTTTACAACAGTAACGTTAGCAGCTTGTGGGCCACGATCGCTGTCTTCAACGTCAAGGGTTACGTGTTGGCCTTCTTCGAGGGTCTTGTAACCATCAGCATTAATAGCTGAGAAGTGAACGAATACGTCCTTGCCGTCTTCTAAAGTGATAAATCCGTAACCTTTGTCGCCGTTAAACCATTTAACTGTACCTTGTTCCATAAGAATGAAACCTCCATGCGCTTTGCGCCGTTATATTTGCATTTGAAACTTGAAAAACAGGAATCATTCTTAATAGAACGTTGTACCTTGTTTCGAAGTATAAATACATTATCTATACTTTAACAGCCATTCTCGAAAATAGCAATCATTTAACTTAAATAATTTGACTTTTTTTCATGAGTTTACTTTTGCGTTGAAAAAGCATCCGATATCTGACCGATTAATGAGTAAAAAAGAGAATTATCTAGTTTACAATGACGTTGCTCTAAAAATGATAATTTGCAAAAAGCAAGCTCAATCACGATGTAACCACTATCAATTTTTAATCATCAAAAAACAAAATGTTTAGGCTTGACTAAAAACTTGATGAGTATATACTCCCTAGTGGCAATTAATTGAGTTCGCTCAAATAACTGACCTGAATTTCAAACCAATGGAAAGAGGGCATTCGAAATGCGAGAGAACGTTATCGAACCTAAGAAAAAATTATTTTCATTTGATGAAACACCGAGTAAAAGCCTGGATGAAGTTAACGGCAGTATCAAAGTTCCCGATGATGCGGGCTTTTGGAAAACACTACTAACGTACACCGGGCCAGGGATCTTAATCGCCGTTGGCTACATGGACCCGGGAAACTGGATTACATCGATCGCCGGGGGCGCGCAGTTCAAGTACAGCTTACTATCCGTAATCTTGATTTCCAGCTTGATTGCGATGTTGTTACAGGCAATGTCTGCGAGGCTGGGAATTGTAACTGGCAAAGATTTGGCCCAATTAACACGAGAGTCGACATCCAAATGGGGTGGCTTTTTCCTTTGGATTATTACCGAACTGGCTATTATGGCAACGGACATCGCCGAAATTATTGGTTCGGCAATCGCCATCAAATTACTATTTAATATTCCACTCATCGTCGGAATTTTAATTACCAGTGCGGACGTTTTGATCCTCTTGTTGCTGATGAAGCTGGGCTTTCGAAAGATTGAAGCGATTGTGGCAACATTGGTAGCTGTTATTTTGATGGTCTTTTCATATGAAGTATTCCTGTCAGGACCACATCTAACTGAATTATTGGAGGGCTATTTTCCTTCAAAAGACATCGTGACTAACAAGTCGATGCTGTATTTATCGCTTGGCATTGTCGGCGCAACGGTTATGCCTCACGACCTATACTTGGGTTCATCGATTTCACAAACCAGGGCGCTAGATCGTAGTGATCGTAATGCCGTTAAGCGGGCCATTAAGTTTACGACAATTGATTCAAATATCCAATTGTCGATTGCCTTTGTCGTGAACAGCCTCCTGCTTGTTTTAGGAGCTGCCTTGTTCTTTGGCACAGATAGTCAGTTAGGCCGATTCGTTGATCTATTTAACGCATTGAGTAATTCCCATATTGTTGGCGCGATTGCTAGTCCGCTATTGAGTATGCTGTTCGCAATTGCCCTACTGTCGTCTGGTCAAAGCTCCACAATTACTGGAACATTATCTGGTCAAATCATTATGGAAGGCTTCATTCATTTGAAGATGCCATTATGGGCACAGCGCTTGTTAACGCGATTGTTATCAGTTTCTCCCGTCATCGCCTTTGCCATTTACTACCATGGCAACGAAGCTAAAATTGAAGAGCTGTTAACGTTGTCGCAGGTATTCTTAAGCATTGCCTTACCGTTTGCTGTTGTTCCCTTGGTTATTTTTACCAGCAGCAAGAAGTTAATGGGCGAGTTTGTCAACAAAGCTTGGGTGAAATACTCAGCTTGGGTGGCAGCGATTGTGTTGGTTATCTTAAATATCTATTTAATCCTACAATCCACTGGTCTGCTTTAAATCTCTTTATAAAAAGTTTGCGATTGAATCTCAGACAACACCTCGTTATGAACCGGGTGCTCGGAGCTT
The DNA here is from genome assembly GCF_016860605.1 of Lentilactobacillus fungorum. Lineage (GTDB taxonomy): Bacteria > Bacillota > Bacilli > Lactobacillales > Lactobacillaceae > Lentilactobacillus > Lentilactobacillus fungorum. The sequence goes on along the minus strand of NZ_BNJR01000008.1, from coordinate 1,222 downwards.
TAGATATAACGTCACACTCTTTATAAAAAGGCTTAAGGGCACAAACTGATTGATAAGAAGTTGTTGGCATCTTGCCTGCGGCTTCTTTTCTTTTAGGGTAGAATAAAGTTAATTGATGGAGAAAAAGCGATGGGGGATATTGACATGATTAGACCTGAAAAAACAATTGGCAAAACCAAGTGGATTGAGACCATTAAATTAACACCGGCCGAGCAGGCCCGCCTTCAAGATGATTATGGGATTGATGAAGATATTATTGAATACGTGACCGACCGCGATGAAAGTGCCAACTACGTGTATGATGTCAATGAAGACGACCAACTGTTTATTTTGTTGGGGCCATATGCCTTGAATAAGAATGATATTCGCTATATTACCCAGCCGTTTGGCATTTTACTTCATCAGGGCATTTTGTTTACCTTTAATCAAGGACACATTGCAGAAGTTAACGATGCTTTTCAATCGGCTTTTGAAAATCCAGAGGTTGATACGGTTGACGCCTTCATCTTAGAAGCATTATTTACGGTCGTAGACAGCTATATTCCCATCGCTCGCGCGGTCACTCGAAAACGCAATCAATTAGATAAGATGCTGAATCGAAAGACTAAAAATGTTGATTTAATTGCACTATCTCATCTGCAACAAACCCTGACTTTTTTAACCAGCGCGGTTCAATTAAACTTAAGTTTACTCAGACGAATGCCCAGCACTCACTTTGGCAAGGGGGCAGATCAAGAAAAGCAGGATCTGTTCGAAGACGTTACAATTGAAGCCGAACAAGTCCAGCGAATGATTGAAATTGAAACTCAAGTGGTTGATCGAATTGACCATACGTTCAATAGCATTGCCAATAACAGTTTGAATGACACGATGAAATTCCTAACGATCTGGTCGTTAACCATGGCAGTTCCGACAATCATTACGGGATTCTACGGAATGAACGTCAAACTTCCGCTGGCAACGTTAAAGTACGCTTGGATAATCGCAATCGCTATCTCGGTGTTCTTGATTGTGTGGCTGTTGGTGTTGTTAAAGGCGAGACATAAAATGTAAAATCGGGGTTAGGCGCTGCCCGTTAAGCTATTGTGAGCAAGGTAAGTCAAGCATCGAGGAATATTCGTTGCGTTAGCTAATTTCTAATAACTTTTACAGAATATTTACGCTTTTGATACTGGGCAAATATGAAACATTTGTATTATAAAAGTGTTAGATTGGAAGTTGT
>NZ_BNJR01000007.1 GCF_016860605.1 Lentilactobacillus fungorum | reverse complement strand
TAAAATATCAACTCTGTGCCGCCTAGAAAGGGCAAGCAGATATTTACTTTAACTTTTGGAGTACACCGCACTTTGCCGTGACTTTTTAAGTAGGTAAATTCGTAATTTCATCATCAATAGCGTCGCCTTATTTAAAGGTTTTCTTTGTATCCTTCATTAAATTATCAAAGTCTTTCTTATCAATATGCGGCTGGGTTAAGGTAATCAAATAGCCATCCGGATCCTTAATAGTTGCTTCAGAGGCATTCCAAGGTTTTTCGCTTAACGGTTCCACAATCGCTTTGGGCGAAACATGTTTCAATTTTTCTAAAGCGTCATCTACTAAAAGATTCAAATATACTCCTGTACCAACTGTGAAATCTGTTCCCTGGATTAGCATAATATCTTGATACTTATTTAATCGTAAATGATTCAAAATAACTTCATTCTTACGATTCCTAAACTTAAATAATGATTTAAACCCCAATGATATTTCGTACCATTTGGAAGATTTTTCGATGTCTTGTACCATGAGTTTGGGAAATAGCGCCATTGGATAATATTCCATGTAAATATCCTCCCTTTTTAAATTTTAGGCAGCTGCTTTTTAGCATTATCAATTAGTAAATCAACTTGCTTATATATATGAAGGTACCCATCTTCAACCCTGGTTCGAACAGGATCAACTTGTTTCGCAGCTTTAGCTTCTTTTTCAGGATTGTTGCTTTGTTTCAAATTCAAATATATATCTTGCCTTAATAAATAATCGTCGATATCTCTCACTAGAGCGGTTATTCCAGATAGAGTATTTCTTGAAATATTTAGCAATGATATAAGAGAATTATATTGACTCCTTAATTTTTCCATCTCTTTCCTAAATTGGTCAGCGTTGTCCAAATTAATGCGTATGAATAGATTATACATTGCTTCAAGTATTTGTTTTAACTCATTAAGCTTTCTGATTTCGGATTCAGCAAGAGCTTTATTTACTTTTTCTATAGCAAGTTTAGATTCTTTTCTATTTTGTTTACTATTTTTACACGAAATGCGTAAAGAAAATACTGATATAATTACTGATACAAAACCCGTTGAAACCGTTAAGACGTTAAATATTATATTTACCATAGAGCTATTCCTTTCATTATAAGTCTATTGGAATGTTGAGACATATAAAGAGGTTGTTATAATCTTAGTATATTATTTTGCTGCCACCCCATAATTTGTCTTTCATTTTATTATTATGCCAATAACCATGTTGAACTTTAAGGGCCTTTTGTGCCAACTTGAAACACAGATTGGTGTATTCCCAGATTCAATTTCTAAGCTTACGGGTTCATAAAGCAGTCACAACAATGTTTTTGTTTTCATAATATTTTTCTCAACATTACTACTCGATCTAGCTCTGTAAATAAACGTTTTAATTATACTACCATTAGAACTATTAAAGCAAATATTTTATCAACATATGAGTGACGGGGATTATGTGAGTGGTAATAAGAAATTATTGATTAAGAGCATTACTGAGATTAGCAAAAAATCCCCGACTAATGTTGAGGACTTTTTGCTAGATGAAATCGTAATTTCATCATCTTAAGTTACAATGATTGATTTTGTCTCGCTTGGAATTATTTAAGTTAAATTAACGGTAAGCGTTTTTCGTTGCGTTAATAATTACTCAGTGTTACTGTGTATTTAATAAATAAGGAGGCGAGCGTTTTGAAAGCACGTAAACAAGGTAACACCTTAGTTTTAAGCATTCCTAAACAATTCAAAGTTGCTGAAGGCACTGAGTTCATGAGTATGCAAGCCGCTGATGGCAGCCTCATTTATACGCCCAAAGCGCCAAACATTTACCAAGACCCCAAATATGCTGAAACCAATCTAAGATTCGTCCCCGAGGACACCAACGACTGTTCAGTTGGACGTGAGGAAATTTAATGGCAAACAATTCAATATCCAATTACAACTATCATGGTTACACTCCCAAGCAAGGTGATCTTGTTTATTTAAATTTTGATCCGAGTATTGGTCGTGAAATCAAAAAGCGTCGTCCAGCCATCGTGGTTAGCAGTGATATATTCAACTTGCGGACTGGCTTTGTAACCATCTGCCCCATTACCATCACGATTAGAGACTTACCATTTTTCATCACTTTACACGGTAATAAGTTACACGGTCAAATCAATGCCTCACAATTACGAACAATTGATTTTATGGCAAGCGAGCGCCACATTGAATTTGTGGAAACAGCCACAAGCATAGACTTCATGCAAACAGCTAAAATCATTATGGACGGATTGGGCTTTGAAGGCATGATTAACAATCTTTAAGCCACTTCGTTTTAAAGTCCAAATAACACGCAATCGAAACAATAAAAAATTGATAATTCAGAAAAATTATTGAGATTAGTAAAAAATTCCCGACTAATTGAAGAACCCTTCAATTAGTTGGGAATTTTATGTTTAATGAAATTAAAGTGCATCGCCTTATTCAATTCACTGCCTTTCAATCAGTAACTAAAAGTTAGACTATGAGCGATCTTACCATGAAAGTGATTGGGATCGACTATTCTAGCAAAATTCCTTGAGAACATCCAAAACGGCGCTAATGTCAGCTACAGGAACTCGTCCGACTACTTCGCCGTTAGATCGTATTCGGGGATCAACTGCCCGCACGTGTTGCAGAAGAGCCGTGCCTTGAATCGTTTTTAAGTCAATCCTTTTAAAGAACGGTGAGTGAATAAATTTTTCCTGCGTCCGATACTTATCAGAAGAACTGATCGGTATTACTAAAACGGTGTTAAAGTGTCGATTGTATTCATCGTTACTCACAATCATGCATGGCCGCTTCTTCTTGGTTTCAGTCCCTTTTGCGGGATTAAGGTCAATGAACAGAATATCTCCTTGATGTAATCCCATTAGTCAAAGTCCTCCGAACCGGCATCTGGTCCCCAGTCAATTTCCGGGGTGTCCACTTTGCCATACTTTTTTTCTTGTTCATCAACCATCTTCCAAAAATCGTCCTTTTCAGGAGACATCCGTTTAACGGTAATTTGACCATCGGATCTTAATTCCCATTCAATTTCATCTGATGATTTGACATTCAAAGCTTCGCGAACTGCTTTTGGAATTGTGACTTGATTTTTTGAGGTTATTTTTGAAACGACGGCAACATTGCGATTGCTTTTTGTCATGGTGTTTTCTCCTTACCTTTCCTTACATACATTATATCAAGAAAAGATTGTAAGCTAAAATTGATGTACTTGTTCAAAATGACCATTTTTTGCCAAATCTTCAAAGTTAATCACGATAGTCTTCGATACATTGGTTACTCGTTAAATATTTAACAGTTTATTCACCCAACTACGAGACAAATGGTATGAAATAAGTTTTAATGACAAACGAGGAGAAATTAATATGGATGATAAAATCATTGACGTCGGCGTTTATTAATCATAACTACCTCCTCGCAATATCGAAGACCGTAACTGTTTCAATGGTTGCTGGCGCCATCGCACTTGGTTACGTCACCGCCCAATTGATAGCTGAACTTATTTATCGCCGAAAGCACCGGGCAAAAATTTGAACAAAGTCAGCCCTTAACAGATAGTCCTACCTAGGTCAATAGAAAAATCAACCAACCAAAAAATCCCGACTGTTCATCGGGATCTTCTGTCAATTCTAATAGTCACCTTGACTAACCAACTTTTTATTCGCCGTCACATAATACCCGTTAGTCAACTGATACCGTGTGGTCAAATTGTGCTTAACCAATTTCTTAACTCGCAGATGACTCCCCTTTTTATAAGTCTTGGCCTGCTTAGTTAAGTTCTGATTCTTGTAAACATGAACCCCTTTCGGATTAATCACCGTAATCCGCTTATTCTTCGGCATCGTCTTATAATAAGCATTCACAACATACTTGTGGTTAGCGGTAATGTAACCCTTCTTGCCAGCCGTCTTGGAATGATGGTTGACGTCACGCACTTTGTAGCGGAGGGCACCGCCTTTAGAATGGGCATAACCCGTCACGACAAACATCGGTCGACTAACCCGTTTCTGCTTTGGATACGTCGCGATTCGCTGGGATTTCTTAAAGGTTCGCTGCTGATACAGATAAATCTTCTTAGTTGCATAAACTACCGAGCCCTTTTCCACAGCGTCGGTTGCCAGAACGGTTTCGTTAGCATTCTTGGCATCAGTAACGGGATTGTCGTTAGTGGTGGGATTGTCGTTAGCTGCCTTATCATCACCATTGCTCTTTGGCGTCGGGGTTGGTGCTAGTTGTGCCTGTGGCGAAGAATTGGGCGTTGTGGGATTAGGCGCCGGTTGAGGAGTTGTGTTTTGATCGTACCAAAACACAATTGCTTGGGGAACCGTGCTTAGACTAAGGCCAGTGACACTATTGCCATTTTTAAACTGGCTGGTTTTAGTTGCTAACATCTTATAAATGTCGACATTAAAGGGATTACCTTCATTATCCCGATTGTTAACATAACCAAATATGGAATCTCGTAAGGGGATGCCGCCAACAACATCTTGAAAGAATTGCGCTTCGGATTTTGCGATTTCTTCATATTGCGCGTCAGGTAATCCTGATTGAACAGATTCGATATAGTCCCTAATGGTCTTTAATTTTAACTGAGGGTCAACTTCGGCGGTTAGGTGTTGAATACTATCTTGCGTTTTCAAGGTATAGCCATTAATGTGAGGGGCAACAATCGGATCTTTGATTGCTGCATCAATCTTCATCCCAGTTCCCAATGTGATTGGTTGCTTGAGGTCTTTGCCCGTCTTGGCATCTTTATAAAAAATTCTGATCACTTGTGGGACGGTCGCTACAGCAAGAAACTCACGGCTTGGACCAGCGCCGTTTCTATATGGCGCTTTGTACTTTAGCACTACCCTAAGTGATTGATCTGGAGAATCGCTACTCATCGTTTGGGGAATACCCGAAGGAAGTGAAAACGTGCTCCGAATGGTGGAAGCATTATTTTGATCAGCGGTTATTGAAATTTGATTGTCTGGAATACTGACACCATTTACAGATAAGTCCCAAATTTTAAAATCATTAAAATCAGTAGTAGGAAAGCGATTAAATGTGATTTGATATGGTTCTTTTAAATTAAGTGACGCAATCGTGTCGCCAGCACTATCCCAGCTATAAGACATTCCCCTACTGGCCTCGTAAGTTGTGCCGTTTTGCTTTAAGCTGCCATCCAGTGCGTACCGAACTTGCGGATTCTTCTGCCAATCGTTCCAATTTACAGGATTCGTAATACTGTCGTTACTATGCGGATCAGTTGTCGTGTTATCAGCAAATGCAATATCAGGCTTCGTTAAGTCGTGGTTGGTTGAAATAGCCCCCATCCCAATTAATAAAGCCCCAATACATACCCCAAGAACTTGTCTAAATTTACTCATCATTCGTCCCTCACAATTCTGAAAGGCCTATGCTATCTATTACTTCATAGTTATTTTAACATGGCGGCTATTCACTTAACAAAGTTATTGACTGCGAATTTTACCGTCCCCCAGTTGTTGGTTAGGTGCTTGATCTTCAGATTTCCAAAGGTAAAATAAAACGCCAGCCCAACGACTGACGCTTCAAGCTTTAATAATGATGACGCAACTGATAAACAATTTGTGGTACTGGTAACGTTATCGAGTAGTCGATGTTTTGGGCCAATTCTTCGCGACGATACCCCAGAGAACTCACGGTTCAACGGCTCAGGCTTTTGCAAACCACTAAAAGGCGAATCAAGGATATTGGCAAGCAATTGTTTGATTCGCTTAACTTTCTTTTCATCGTGTTCTTGTCAGTAACCTAAGTCTGCCAAAGCATCGTCAGTAAACTGAATTTTTCTCATAAGTCATTTAAATCAACCACTGCCAAACTACATCACAAATCGCCCTATCAATCAAGCTTCTCCTGACTGAAAGGGCGATAATAGGTGTTCCACGTCGTTATTGTTCCTGAATGTGCTTCTTGGCAGCATTATAGCCATTAATAAACTCAGATAATTCAGCCAGTTTGTGATCACTCACGGCATTCCCCAACTTAACTAATTCACTAGGATAATGGTGGAAAGCTCGGTGCTGTTCATGATCCTTCACCGCTTGGTCAAACCCCATTTGGTAATCACTCATTGGCTCGGTCGTTGCCTGACCAGCGTGAACCGATTCAGTCGACCAGCTTTCTTTCGCACCGTCATAGTTGCCTCGTTCGTAATTCTTTTTGACATAATCATGTAGTTGAGTTAATTTCTGAAATGCATTCATAGCGAGTCGCTCCTTTATTTTTCAATTACTTACGTTACGTTAACGTTTAAATAACTAATATGTAATTCTATGTAGCTAAGTATACCCCCCCATTTTCAAAATAAAACCCCATTTACCAAAATGATCCAAAAAAATAGCGCCCCATCACCCTCTAGGTGCTGCGGCACTATCTAACAATATTTTTCGAAAGGTATCAGACCAATCATTGACCATCAATTCTGGTCGCGTCAACATTTCGTTTCATGCTTCTGTCGGATGATACTGACAAGCTACACGGATCTAAGCCCGATGACTTAGCGCCTATCTACATTTCTGTATCTCCCTCGCTTGTCTGACAGGTGATTAGTCATTCACCTTCCACCATTATTATACGTCCAATAACCAGTGTGGTTCAATTGATTTGCCTGCCAGTTACTTCACTTTAACGCCTAGCAAGCCAACCAGTGACGCTGCTTGAAACTGGTTGATGGTTAGCCCCTTCAAATCACCGGGGTTGACTTCCAAATAACCGAATTCACTTTCAGACAGATCAACGCCAGCTAGTTTGGTCGCCACAAAACTGGCCCCTTCAAATTCACAGCCACTGGTTTGTAAACCACCAACTAACTTAAGGTATCTAAAGTAAACTTCCTTAAAACTCGAATCGGTGAACCGGCAATGGGCCATCTTTGAACTGCTAAAGTTGGCATAATCAACTCGAGAATCGCTGATCGTACATTTTTTCCAGTTGTTCTCAATAAATTCGGCCCCAATCAGCTGACAGCCTTTAAACTGATCGCGATAAAACGTACTGCCTTCAAACCGGCAGTTGGCAAACGAAATATCATTAAACGTACAATCCAGCCACTCGCTGCCGCCAAAATGATCTTGTTCAAACTGACAATGATTAAACACTGCATCCGAAACGCGAATTGTTGCCATAGAGGTTGTAAATGTACAGTTTGTATAGGTATTACCAGCCTCGATGTCTTCAAATCGCAACCGTTTATCCGTAACTAACATTGGCCCCTCCAATCATAAAATCGGTGATAACAGCCGACTAAACGTCTGCTTGAATTTCAGCCACAGCGACTGTTGGTTAAATAATTCCGGCGTTTGTAAGGTACTATTATCAATATCGTTCAAGAAAATATTCCGCATGTCGATCGAAAATTTCTGGTCGTAAATAAATGAGTTGATTTCAAAGTTCAGCTTGAAGCTGCGATAATCCAGGTTAGCCGATCCCACTGACGCAATTTCATCATCAATCACCATCGTCTTAGAGTGGATAAACCCATCATTATAGAAATAGATTTTAACCCCATCATCAGCTAGTTGGCGGGCATAGTACTGGGTTGCCCGATAAACAAACGGATGATCCGGCATACTCGGCACCATAATTCGAACGTCTACGCCCGACATCGCGGCAATTCTCAGGGCGTCCAGAACACTATCGTCTGGAATCAAATACGGCGATTGAATCCAGCAATAGTCCGTTGCCATCGTAATTAACTTAATATACCCCATTTTGATTTGCTGCAAATCGGAATCCGGTCCACTCGATACAATCTGCATGTTAACGTTGCCCTTGGTAGTGGTTACCGGGAAGTACTTAGCTTCCACTTCTTCTTCATCAATCTGATCCCGTGGACTGGTGGCATTCCAGTCCAGGATAAACCGGGCCTGCAAACCAAATACACCAGAGCCGATAATTCGAATGTGGGTATCACGCCAATTGCCAAACTTTTTCTTACGGCCCAAATACTGATCCCCAATGTTAAAGCCGCCAGTGTAGCCAATCGTGCCATCCACCACGATAATCTTCCTATGATCCCGAAAGTTAATCCGGAAATCCAACAGAACTGAGCGGGTGTTCAAGAACGGATAAGCGAAACCGCCCGCGTCAACAAGGGGTTGAAAGAATTTACGAGTAGTACCCATCGACCCCCAAGAATCATAGATCACCCGGACTTCAACGCCTTGCTTAGCCTTTTGAACCAACAAGTTTAAGATTTCTTTGCCGATTTGATCATTATAAAAGGTATAAAATTCAATATGAATGCTTTTCTTGGCGCCCTCAATGTCTTCGATAACCCGATGAAATAAGTCGTTGCCATTTGTAAAGATATGGACTTTATTTTGTCGTGACAAAAACGCCGCGTCAGTTGTCATGAACATATCGACGGCCGTCCGCGAACGCTGAACCACTTCGTCGGCTGAGGTTTTGGCATTATGCCCCAACTGTTTTCTTTGTTCATTTAACCGTTCGTCTAACTGCATTTGAACGTGTTTATGTAATTTGAACAATCGGTTTCTGGGAAGTTTTCTGCCTAAAAAGGCATAGGCAATGAAGCCAACCAGCGGCAAAAAAACCAGCACTAGCAGCCATGCCCAGATCGCGGCGATGTCTCGTTTCTCCCTAAACACAGTAAAAATCGCAAGAACGGCATTGACCACAACGACTATATTAAATAGCAATGACCAATCAATATTCATTATTTCCTCCTGACGGCCACTTTTGGTCTAAAATAAGATTACACATACTGTTAGTATACTAGAAAGAAGCCGAATTTCATGAATATATTTAATTTTTTTGTCGTAGGACTTCACGGCCTCCACTCCGTTCACTTTTTGCATTTGATTTTTGAAGAGAATCCAATGGTCGGCTTTGGGTTGATTTTGGCGCTGATTTTGTACTTGATTTATCGGCGGATGAATCGGCGATAATAGCTGACTTAGCGTGTTGAGTGACAATTAATCCAATGGCACTTTCAACTGGCTGCAAGCCATTTGCGGCCAGTTTTTGTCGTGGTTGATTGGTTTTCGAGTTCCATCAGGCGGTGATTGATAACTTAATTTGGACATCTGCCATCATTTTCTGCTTGCAATACCTGTCGCTACGACCTATTATAGATAAGTCGCTTCGACATATTAAGAAGAGGAGGAATCACTTGTACGAACTACTAATCCTTGGCATGCTCACCTCAAAAGACATGTCGGGTTATAAATTACGGGGCATTTTAGAAAGCAGCCTAGTGCCCCGCCGCGAGATTTCCAACGGCGTGATGTATCCATTACTTCAAAAGCTACAGCGTCATGGCTACATTGAATTCAAGGTTATTAAAGAGAATCATCGAAATAAAAAGTTAGCCCACATTACCGAGCTGGGAACGAAACGCTTCGCTGAGTTAATGCACGAACCCGTTGTCCAAGATGCCAAACGGGAGTCGATTTTTCGCTTCAAATTTCGAGGGATGGCTGGCGTTGATTCTGCTACTCAATTAGAAATTCTCAGTGATTATCGGGACTCTGTTCAAGCTGACCTTCAAGCCTACCAAGAAGTTCACGACCACCTACATCAATTAGTGGCTGCCAATCCTGACAACCGCGAGCATCTGCGTTCAGCAATTCGATCACTTAACTTGAGCATTTCCCTTTGCCATACAAAGCTGCAATGGATCAAACAGTACCAACAAGAAATTAATCAATAGACCAGCCGCGCCAAGCAGGGAACCACGTGCAAGCATCCCGGGGAAAGATTCCAAGCTCGGGAACTCTTCGCCAGAAAAGACTTATGCACCGATCCCTAACCGCCTGGCGCCACTCACTAATTATATGGAGAAAAGCAATGAAGAAACAAACTAAAGCACAACAATGGATCGCCCTGACTGCCATGGGTCTGGGGGTCTTTATGGGATTACTCGATGTCACGGTTGTCAACGTGGCCCTGCCCACCATGGTTCGTGGGTTTAAAACAACTTTTACCGATTTGCAATGGGTGCTGAACGCCTACACACTGGTTTATGCCGTTACGTTGATGATCATGTCGAAGTTAGGCGATATGTATGGGCGCAAGAAAATCTTCTTGGGGTCACTCATCCTGTTCGTGGCTGCCTCCGCAATTAACGGTATGGCACCTAACTTATTAATCCTAGATATCGGCCGTGGCGTTCAAGCGATTGGTGGCGCGGGAATGACTTCTCTTTCAATGGCGCTGGTTGCTTCTAACTTCGATGGCAAAGATCGCGGGCTTGCCCTTGGCATCTTAGGGTCAATCATCGGCGCGTCCGCGGCTTCCGGCCCACTGATCGGTGGCTATTTGGTCGAACACTTCGGCTGGCCAGCTATTTTCTACGTGAACGTGCCGTTTGGAATCATTGCCGTTATTTTAACTTTAATTTACGTTCGGGAAACCCCAAGTTATGGCAAGGATCACAAAGTTGATTTGGCCGGGATGGCAACTTCGGCCATTGGCTTATTCGCTGTGATCTATGGGCTAATTGTCAAAGAAAGTCATCCCCACTGGTCATGGCTGGATGCACGGGTCAGCAGCCTGCTGGTCGGGGGCATCTTAGTAATGATTGTGTTCGTTTTCATCGAAACCAAGGTGAGCGATCCGATGATTGATATCAAGATGTTCAAACGTCCTCATTTCCTTGGAACCATCATCATTGCCTTTGCGTTAGGGTCTGGCATCTATGCCTATAACGCTTTCTTAACTGCTTTAATGCAGAACTACATTGGCTATTCAGCCGTTCAAACCGGTGTCCGGCAGTTGACGATTAGTGGGTGGTCATTAGTTTTAGGACCGGTCGCTGGAATCTTAAGCTCGCGGTTCTCGAAGAAGCGGATGATCGTCGGCAGCATGGTTATCGGTGGCGTTGGCTTCTTTGCCATGGCCTACGCAATCAGCCCAACGGTCAGCTTCGTTGAACTCTGGCCGGGCATGGTTTTGATGGGCATTACCAACGGGATGGTGAACCCACTTTTGAACACCGCCGGCATGGAAGGCGCCCGCCCGCAGGAAATGGGGATGGTGTCTGGCCTATTAAATGTCTTTCGGCAGTTCGGCACAACGGTTGGGGTGGTTGGTTTAGGCTTAATCCAAGACGCCCATTACGAAGCCCACTTGAATAACAATCTGCACCTCATTCAAATGCCCGCCAAAGTCATCAGCGGGATCAAAGACGCGTTAATCAACGCCGGGCCGTTTTCAGGCCACACCATTGCATTTTCAACCCAGATGCAGCACATGCCGTTTGCGGCAACACTTCAAAAGATTGTAATTGCCGCATACGATAACGGGATGGCCGCCGTAGCAATTTCTTCGGGAGCAATCGTACTTCTTGGAGCCCTTGGCGCGGCAATTCTAATGCGCAACCGGATTGCGAGCCAGGATATTGAGTTGAAGCAGGAGCAATAATTCTATGTATAAAAAATGAAGGTCAAATCCCAAGTGGACTTGGCCTTCATTTTTCAAATGTGAGTGGATTTATTCGCTGGAGTGCGAATTAAATAGTCACAAAGTGCCGTTACAAAGTTTTAAAGGATTCTAACACCGGCTTTTTGTGTAGAGTGATAAAGGCGATAGTATTACGCTCACCTTATTTGTGGTAATTATAATGACGTACCTAGAACGCTCAAGTAGTAACAGTAATCGCCGACCATTTATATAAAAGCCTCATTTCCCGCTAATCTGAGAAACTAAATCTCTTTATTCGAAAATAACCACATGCCAACTATCATAAAAAGAATGATATAAATGAGATTGCCAACAAACAACTGATCTAAATTCAGACCGGTTATTTTTTGCATAGCAGGCTGAGCAATCTGCGCTGAATAGTTCAATAAATTGATAGGGTTCCATTTTAAGAAATGCCAGCGCTGTATTAGCTGAGCGGTAACCTTACCAATAATAGTTATTGCAAAATATCCCACAACACCAACAGTTATTGCTAGGTTACTTTTTTTGAAAAGTGCTGATATAAGTAAAACCACGCTTAACACCAACCACGTGGTTAGGAAATTACTAAAAATAGTTTCTATCCAGTATTCCCACAAAGAGGTTTTTTGATTTCTTAACAAGCTAGTCAAAGAATAGTCATTTCTAAAGAAAATTACTTTATTAAAGTATGCAAATCCAGAGAACCAAAGATACAAAAACATCGAATATGTAAATAAGAGAAGCCATTTTGCCAATAGTATTTTAGGGCGAGAATGTATTTGACAAACGATATTTTTCATTGTGTTGTATTGGTACTCTGACGATATGATGGATGCTGCTGAGCCAATCAATAATAATGCGACAAACGTATCCGCGGCATAATTTGAAACGAATAATTCTCTTGGTATAAAGTGCTGCGGATAAAGTTTACTTGTAATTGCAAGTAAAGTAGCAATAAGCATGATGCCCACAATACATACCCACGTGCTTCGTCTTTTAATTAATTTGTATAGTTCTTGTTTGAATAAGGTAGTCATTATACTATAGCCTCCTTTGTCTAACCTTTAATCAAGTTTAAGACCACTTTTTCCAAGTCATTGTTTTCCTGCACGATATCCTCAATAAGAACGTTTCGTCTAGTTAGTTGTTTAACTGCTTCTTCAATGCCCTCCCCCTCCTTGAGAGTAATTTTAACCTGGCTGCCCAATTCCAAATGATAACCGCTCGCTTGTAAAATACTTTTTGCTCTGCCATCATCACTGGTTTTGAATATAACCCTTTTCAAACTCTTTGAGAGAAGCTCTCCCATTGTTGTACTTCTAACTATGCGACCCTTATCAAGAACAATGACATCATTTGCTAGTTTTTGTAGCTCGGATAAAATATGACTTGAAATTAAAAAAGTTGTACCAGCTTGTGCCCTGGATAAAATCAATTGTCTTAAATCATAGGTTGCTTGAGGATCCAATCCATTCATCGGTTCATCTAATATAACTAAATCTGGATGATTCACTAATGCCATTGCAATACCGAGCTTTTGTCTCATTCCTAGTGAATAATTCTTTGCACGTTTATCAATATAACCAGCCATTTTTAGGTCAGAAATCAACTTACTAATTGCTTGTTTGTTTTCATTCGTAGCAAGCATATTCAGGTGTTCTTTACCAGTTAAATAAGGATAAATTCCTGGATATTCAATTAATGCACCGACAGAATCAACACCTCCAGCATGATTAAAATGGACAGTTTCACCGTTTATCTTAATAGCACCTCGACTTTTCACCAATCCAAGGATTGATTTCATAATTGTTGTTTTGCCTGCGCCATTGGCACCAATCAGGCCAACAATGCGTCCCTTTTTACAATTAAAAGTAACGTTATGGAGAACTTGGTTACTTTTAAAGTTCTTGATGAGATTTTGCACAGATAGTACTGAGTTCAAATTAGCCTTCTCCTTTCACTGTACTCGTTCATGTCGCCATTTACGTCCCTAAAGTATATCCAACCTTGCACAGATCAATAATATAATCCAACGGTAAAACCAATCACAAATGCCAATCCCAGTAAAGCAATAACCGGCATGATATGGATTCCAAATTGAAAAATCAACTTAATCATCTGCATCTCTCCCGTAGCAGGCACTCAATTTAAGCGGCATCTCGATACTTTTGAATAACCAAATAAAACGCCCCGACCATGAAGACCAGTCCATACTTAAGTAAGAAGAAAACATGCCACATGTACGCTTTAGGTAACAAAAAATCGCAGAGGACTAGTACACTAAACATCCAGTAAGCACTCGCATAACGAATAACTTTAGTCCTTTCATCAGTATGCCAGAGATATAACCATTCATAACAGTAAAAAATACTTGTAGCCAAGAAAAACACAAGGCAACTCCCAATTAATTGATTATAATTTCCAACAGACTGTTCCGCCCATGCTCTTAATGGTTCAAACCAAGTATCACCTATCATTCTCATCATTTCCTTTCAAATACGCAAAAATATCTGCTACATCAACCTTAAAAAAATCCGCAATCCTAAAGGCCAATAGAAGCGAAGGTATATAATTACCCTTCTCCATCACAAAAATTGTTTGTTTAGTTACGCCAACTTTTTCAGCAAGTTCTTTTTGGGACATCCTCGCCAAAACGCGATATTCATATACTTTATTCGAAATTGAATCACCAAAATTCTTCTTCATCACCATCACCTTTGCTAATGAGTATAAATTATACATTTAATAAAGTAAAGTAAACTTAGACAAAAGATACATAAATTTTACAGTTCGACAAGCGTTTTCATTTAGCATAAAATTTAACCCATCAAATACTTTACTGGAGGAACATCATGACCGAAACCGACAAAATGCTTAGTGGCAAAATTTACGACCCCAGCGATCCCAAACTGGCTAAAGCGCAAGTCGCCGCCCATCGGCTTTCTAAACGCTATAATGACACGTTTGAAGATGAAGTCGAAACGCGTGATGCCATTTTAGCTAAACTACTGCCTCATCGCAAAGCTGGCACGTTCTTTTTAGGCCCGATTTTCTTCGACTACGGGATTCACACCAAAATCGGTAGGAATTTTTACGCCAACACCCACTTCACCGTGCTTGATTCTTGCCCAGTAGCCATTGGTGATAACGTCTTGGTAGGCCCAAACACCACCTTAGTCACACCGGTTCACCCGCTGCGCTTCCAAGACCGCAACGTTAAACTCAAGGCCGATGGCACCCAGTATGACGACGAATACGCCAAGCCCATTACGATTGGCAGCAACTGTTGGCTCGCTAGTAACGTGACCGTTATCGGTGGCGTGACAATTGGCGACGGCTGCGTCATTGGTGCCGGCAGCGTCGTCACTCGCGATATTCCAGCGAATTCATTAGCGGTTGGCAATCCTTGTAGAGTGATTCGAGAGATTACCAAGGAAGACGATATTCATTTGAAAAAAGAACTCTTTTGACAAATAAAGTGCCAAACAAAGTTAAGGTAGTCTCCTTAATCTTGCTTGGCACTTTATTTGGTTTATCTCAAATTAGAGATACGACCTATTTTTCTATATGTCGTATCTGCCAAATTGTTTTGCTCAATTATCGATACAATTCCGGCCGTCGATCGGCAAACACTGGCATAAAACCGCGGGCGTCATCCGTTTCTTGGGTATCGATCGTCACCGTTTTGAGCTGGGGCTGATCATCTAACGTTACGATTTCGTCGCCCATCGGGTTATAAATGCCTGAATGGCCGCCAAATGGATTATCTGGATCGCTGCCCACACGATTCACGGCAACGACAAAGCTTTGGTTCTCGATTGCCCGGGCCGCCAACAATCGCCGCCACTGGTTCATGCGACTAGTTGGCCATTCAGCAGGCACAAAAATCATTCGACTGTTATCCAAGCTCAATGTCCGCAGCCATTCTGGAAACCGAATGTCGTAACAAATCACACTGGTGGCATCAATCCCTTTGACCTGAAAATGGTCTTCATCGTGGCCGGCTGCCAAATATTTATCCTCGTTCATCAGGCCAAACAGATGAACCTTGTCATAGGTCGTCAGTAAATTCCCGTCCGGGCCAAAAATATAGGTCGTGTTATAAAAGGCGCCGTTTTGAGCCGTTGAAACTGAGCCGCCGTGGATGATAAGCTGGTATTTCTTAGCCAACGCTGCTAACAACGCTTGAGTGCGTTCACCATTCTTATCGGCGACCGTACTCAACCTAGTTAAATCATAGCCGGTATTCCACATCTCCGGAAACACGACAATATCGGCATCTTCGGCCGCAGCTTGCTTAACAGCGGGTTCAATTTGAGCAAAGTTTTTATCTGGATCACCGAAGAAAACGTTTAATTGGGCGAGGGAAATGGTTATTTTCATTTGAGAGCCTCCAATACTGCCTAATTAGTTAGTCTTAAAACTGTGGCAAGTTAAAGTTGAGCAAGACTTGTTGCCAAACCCGAAATAATAGGTCATCTGATACGCTTCCAAGAATGTTAAAATCACGTTTGCGATAATCTAAACTGTACATTTGAATTGGATTAACTAAACTTTCGTGTTCCAAACCAGCGGAACGATAATCGATAATTTTTATCATATAAGGATGCTTATCACTCTTGTATATTGCTGTGTGATTATCCTCCTGATGCCTTAAAACCGTGTTACTTGTAATTGGACACACAATGACCAGGTTAGTTTTCTGATTATATTCTGTGCGGCTTAACACCAAAGCCGGGTGTGGCTGCTGAATTTCATATCCTTTACTTGGACTAAAATTTAAGCATATAACGTCCTTTTGCTTAGGGCTTCTAATCATGCCATTCTGCTCCCTCAGGTTTATAACTTTCATGTTGCGTCAAATCCATTTCATTGGAAGAAAAATAGTCTTCAACCTTAGGAATGAGAATAATTTGTCCATTATCTTGTTTAATAGGATAGTATTCTTGACCAACTTTGACATTGAGATATTTTGGAAGCGTAATCGTCGTTGAATTTCCTTGCTTACGTACTTTAACGGATTCATGATTAGTTGGTGTTTTCATAAAATGCCTCCTAAAATGTCGTTCGTATTCACCCGTAATTACTAATCACATTATATCACGATCGAATATTTCACAAAACAATTCTTCTCAACGCCTTTAAAGCATCGATGCAATCGCTGTGTCGCCTATATCCGTCTAAGATCCTAGAAACAGCCGCAGCTGACAACCCGGCAATTTTTCACACTATGCTTGCGCCAATATTATTATTTTGAAGGCAGCCTTGCAAAACAGTAACCTATTTAGTGATTACTAACCATTTTACGATGTATTACGATCATTATGTTATTGCTGTGAAAGCCGCAATCAATCCAAATATCACTCCCGGCACATCGGCCACGATCAAGATCCAATCCCGCTTGGGCTTAACCCAGCCGTAAGCAACCCAAAGCGCGGCATTGATCGCCGCACAAAACGGCTGAATGAACGACGTTGGGTTGCCGTTCAAATTTTGCATAATTTCGCCTATGTATGAAATGTACATAATCATGTTGGCAATTGTCGCAATATCACCAACAATCCGATCTTCCCTTAGAATATGTTTCCCTGAATGTACTGAATGGCCGCCTGGGTGGCTCAGTTGATTTTGCAAAAAATTCCTCCTAAAAATAAGTGAGCAGGGCAAAGCCGTTAGAAATCAAAACGCAAGTCCCCTCAGACAGAAATTTTCGGGTTTAGAATTTCTGTCTGAGGTGCTTACGCGTAGCCTTCTGCTTTGCGCGACTGTCTTCAAAATCTCTGGAACATTCTCTCTTGCTCTGTGATACCACGTCTGTTAACAAAATACTAGGGCTCAGCCAAATCAATCGACTAATTTTACAATTAAGCGCTTGCTAGAAGTGACTTATCAGTTTGCGGGCACTAAATTGGCGAAAGAATTGGGTTAGAAAATAATTGATCAATTTTAATATGAGTAAATATATTGACTCATATTGAAAAGTAGTTTATGATTAGTTCATGAAAAAAATAACCTTTGAAGCTTACATCCGGCCCAATGGTCATAACGAATTTCGAGAGTTTCTTGCTAGTCTTCCAGATAAGGATGCGCGCAAAGTTTTGTATACGCTGGACGCAATCTCTGAGGTAGGTATTCAAGATGCGGCTAAAATGAAGTGGGTTAAACGGCTCAGCCATAAGCTGTTTGAAGTTCGATCTAAAGTGGGTTCTAACATCCAGCGAGTCATTTACTTTCACGTTGTTGATGGCCGTTATATAATTACCCACGGTTTTACCAAGAAAACGCCCAAAACACCGCCAGCACAAATTCAACACGGTGAACAAATCCGTCAAGAATTCTTACGAGAACTTAGGAAAGGGAAGTGAGCTAGATGCCTAAAACTGAAAAACTCGATTCACTTATTCAAGAATACACGGACACCCCTCAAACAAAAGTTGAATATGAACAAGGAAAGACGCGACTAATCGCTGCTCATAGATTTATGAAGGCGCGTGAAGCGGCTGGCTTATCACAAAGAGATCTAGCGAACGCAGCCGGGGTGCCTCAACGTACAGTTGCCCGCGTTGAGTTAGCAGATAATACGAGTTTGGCTACCTTAGAAAAGCTAGCAACTGCTCTTGGTAAGAAGCTAGAAATTTCTTTAAATTAAAGGGAATTGTTAGCCGTGATTTAAGTTATTTTCTCAACAACATGATTTCAACAGGAAGCTTTTCCAAGCTGAAGAAACTGTTTTTAGCATGGAAAAGCTTCTTAATCGTATTCACAATCGCTTTTTCCAGCTTTACCGTCCCTTACAACCGTAATTTTTAAATTATTTAATTAAAATCTATTGACATTCCCATGATAAGCCTCTAATATACAAAGCAACAATTAATTCGTCCATAAAACCGATGAAGTGGAGATCAAGATTATTGTGCACGCACAGAGAGCTGCCGTTGATGAGAGTGCAGCCGAACGCAGATAATTAAATGGACCACTGAGGGTTTTCCCGAAAGGTAACGAGTACGGAAAAACGTGTTGGCATACGTCAGTTGTCGGAGGGATGTTAGTCCCTTGCTAAGCGTAATTAATTGGGGAACTTAATAGATGAAGTTAACTTTATTTATCTACCCTGATTAATTGAACTAAGGTGGCACCGCGGAATAATCCGTCCTTAACTTGTATGAAGTTATGGGCGGATTATTTTTTTACTTAAATGGAGGTTTCCACTATGAATACTAACGAAATTAAACGATGGCAACTCACATACTGAATTTCAATTAGTCAATCACTAGACACTTACTAGGACAGCTGCACAAAGCAGAAAGCTCCGTGTAAGCACCTCAACCAAAAATTCCAGAACCGGGAATTTCTGGCTGAGGAGCCTTACACTACGCTTTCTAATCGCTTTACTCCGCTCACTATTACTAGGACAGCTGCGCAAAGCAGAAAGCTGCACCTAAGTCAACTTGTCCAAAAATCCAAGCCCGGGATTTCCGGCCAAGTTAACTTAGGCTCCGCTTTCTAACCGCTTTGCTCCGCTCACTATATTTGGAGGAATTTATTATGATTAAACAAGCCATTGAAAAAGTTGTCAACCACGAAAACCTTACCTTTGATGAAAGCCAAGCCGTTCTTGACGAAATTATGAACGGTCAAACGTCTGAAATCGAAACAGCCAGTCTCTTAACTGCTTTAACTGCTAAAAACCCAACCATCGACGAGATTGCGGGGGCGGCCTCATCCATGCGCAATCACGCCTTGAAATTCCCTGAAGCCGGCAACGTCTTAGAAATCGTTGGTACAGGCGGTGATCACGCGAATACCTTCAACATTTCAACCACCAGCGCCATTGTAGTAGCCGCTACTGGCACCAAGGTTGCTAAACACGGCAACCGGGCCGCTTCATCCAAGAGTGGCGCTGCCGACGTCTTTGAAGCTTTGGGGTTGGATATTAACGAAAATCCCGCTACCAGCTTTGAAAGCCTAAAGGAAAACAACCTCTGCTTCTTATTCGCACAAGAGTATCACAAATCCATGAAGTACGTGGCACCAGTTAGAAAGCAACTGGGCATTCGCACCATTTTCAACATTCTCGGCCCCTTAGCCAACCCCGCTCACCCAACTCAACAATTACTCGGGGTTTATGATGAAAGCTTACTTGAACCACTGGCTAACGTCCTTAAAAAATTGGGTGTCCAAAATGCCATGGTTATTCATGGCCGCGACGGCTTAGACGAAATGACAGTTGCCGATAAAACGGCGGTCGTTGAATTAAGAAATGGGCAATTAACCAGCTACGTCTTAACGCCAGAACAATTTGGCTTCAAACGAGCCAATCGCGATGATTTAGTCGGCGGCACGCCTGAAGAAAACGGCCAAATCACCCGCGATATCTTGGCTGGCAAGCAGGGTCCAAAACGCGATATCGTCTTATTAAATGCCGGTTCAGCCTTACACCTCGCCCATCCGGAATTGTCCATTCAAGCTGGCATCGACTTAGCGGCTAAAACCATTGATAGTGGCAAAGCTCAAGCTGAACTTGACCGCCTCATTGCCTTTTCAAATCAACGTAAGGATGTGGTGGCATGATTTTAGATGATCTTGTAGCGGCAACCAAAGCCAGATTGGCAAAACACCAATCCCAACTGCCACTCGCGGCTTTAAAACGGCAGGTTGATCAACTGTCAGTTAACCTCAAACCAGATTTTCTTTCTATATTAAATCACCCAGGGTTGCACGTTATTGCCGAGGTCAAAAAATCATCCCCATCCAAAGGCACCATCGTAAGCAGCTTCCCTTACCTACAAATTGCCCAAACGTATGCGTCAGCCGGCGCGGAGGCAGTTTCAGTACTAACCGAGCCCAAATACTTTAACGGCCGGCTGAACTACCTCAATGAAATCAGCCAAGCCCTCTCGGTGCCAACCTTGCGAAAAGACTTTACGATCGATCCTTACATGATTTATGAGGCCAAAGCCAACGGGGCCGGAATAATCTTATTAATCGTCGCAATTTTAGATGATACCCAGCTCAAAGAATACCGGGAGCTAGCCGAACAGCTGGGCATGCAGGCAATCGTTGAAGCATACACGAAAGCAGAAGTGGGTCGAGCCCTCAAATCCGGGGCCAAAATCATTGGGATCAACAATCGCAATCTTAAAGACTTTCACGTCGATTTCAATAACAGTTTAAAAATGAAAGCCTTGGTGCCCACCGAAATTCCGGTAATTGCCGAAAGTGGCATTCAAACCCAAGCAGACGTTGCCACGTTAGCGGGCGCTGGATTTAAAGGCGTCTTAATCGGGGAAACCTTAATGCGGGCCACCGACAAGCAAGCCCTGATTCAATCATTTAGGGCAGCCGCTGATTTGATTGAATCTAAACCGACTGAATAATGTACCAGAATCATCGCCAGCCAAACGGTGATTCACTCAATTCTTAATAGAAAGCAGGCATGAAGATGGTCAAAGTTAAAATTTGTGGCTTAATGCGTCCCCAAGATATTGAAGCCGTTAACACAGCTGGCGCCGACTTTGCCGGGTTTGTCTTTGCGCCCAGTCGCCACCAAGTGACACTGGCAACTGCATTAGCACTCCGGGCACATCTAAGCCCCGCCATTCCAGCCGTTGGCGTCTTCGTTGACGAATCTGTCGATGATATTTTAGCAGCTTATCAAGCTGGCGCCATTGACATCGCCCAACTTCACGGCAAAAGTACGCCAAAAGAGATTGCCAAGCTGCAGGCGGCCGGCCTCAAAGTCATTCAAGTATTTGAGCGGCAAGCAATCGATCCGACATCCCGAGCAGATTACGTGATGGTCGACAGCGGCAAGGGCAGCGGCCAAGTCCTTGATTGGCAGCCAATGCCTCATTTTAGTCAACCACTGATTTTGGCTGGCGGCTTGACCCCTGCAAACGTCGGCCAAGCTAGTCGTATCGTTAATCCGGATATCGTCGACGTCTCTAGTGGCGTCGAAACCCACCAAATGAAAGACCCAATTAAAATAAACGCCTTTATTAAAAACGCAAGAGAGGAATACGTCCTATGACAAAATTAAAAGCAGAAGCTCAAAAGACCCGTGCCGGAATTTACGCCGGTACATATGGCGGTCAGTACATCCCAGAAACCTTAATGACCGAATTAGAGAAGGTCGATCATGCCTTTCATACCTTAAAGGATGATCCAGCGTTCAAAGCCGAACTCCATGATTTATTAGTCAACTATGCCAACCGGCCATCCCTGCTATATTATGCCAAAAACATGACTAAAGACCTTGGTGGTGCCAAAATTTACCTCAAGCGCGAGGATTTAAACCATACTGGCGCGCACAAGATTAACAATGTGATTGGCCAGGCCTTGCTGGCTAAACATCTGGGCAAGAAGCGCTTGATCGCCGAAACCGGTGCCGGCCAACACGGCGTGGCCACGGCAACCATCGCGGCATTGTTCGGCATGGAATGTGAGATTTTCATGGGCAAGGAAGATACGGATCGCCAAAAGCTCAACGTTTACCGAATGGAATTATTAGGCGCTAAAGTTCATCCGGTAACCACTGGCTCAATGGTTCTAAAAGACGCGATCAATGCCGCCTTGCAGGAATGGGCAACCCGTTCGGAAGATACCTTCTATGTCATGGGTTCAGCGGTTGGCCCCTACCCATTTCCAGAAATCGTCAAGCACTTTCAAAGCGTGATTAGCAAGGAATCCAAAGCCCAATTAAAGGCTAAGGAAAACACCCTGCCAGACATGGTTGTTGCCTGTGTTGGCGGCGGCAGCAACGCTATTGGCAGTTTTGCGGATTATATTGATGACCCAAGCGTCAGATTAGTGGGGGTTGAAGCTGCCGGCAAAGGCGTTAATACTGACCAGACCGCTGCCACCATTGAGCGAGGATCAGTTGGCATCTTCCACGGCATGAAGTCGCTCTTCTTACAAAATGAGGATGGCCAAATCAACCCAGTTTACTCCATCTCGGCCGGCTTGGATTATCCCGGCGTTGGGCCAGAACATGCCGCCCTGGCCAAAGAAGGCCACGCCCAGTACGTTGGCATTACTGACGACGAATCTGTTCAAGCCTTTGAATACATCGCTAAACAAGAGGGCATCGTGGCCGCCATCGAAAGCTGCCACGCCATCGCTTACGTTGAGAAAATTGCTCCGACGATGCGCAAAGACCAAATCATCGTCTGCACCCTATCCGGCCGCGGCGATAAAGACGTTGCCAGCATCGCCAAATACAAAGGAGTCGATATTGATGAGTAATCTAAGTGATATTTTTAAAAATCATAAAGCTTTCATTCCATTCGTCGTGGCCGATGACCCTGATTTTGACACCACGGTTAAAAACATCATTGCTTTGGCAAAGGGCGGCGCAGACATCGTTGAAGTGGGAATCCCCTTTTCGGACCCAATTGCCGATGGGCCAGTTATCCAATCAGCTGATTTAAGAGCTTTTGCGGCCGGCGTTCGGACTGAAACCGTCTTTGAAATTGTTGACGCCGCCCGCAAACAGACTGACGTGCCGATTGTTTTTCTTACCTATTTAAATGTCGTCTTCAAGTATGGTTACGATGCTTTTTGTCAACGATGCCAACAGTCAGGCGTTGCCGGCTTAGTAATTCCTGATATGCCCTATGAGAGCCGCGACGAAATCCTACCGGCAGCAACCCAAGCCGGCATCGACATCATCCCATTAATTACGCCAACTTCAGGGCATCGAATCGAAAAAATTGCTCGGGCGGCCAGTGGCTTTATTTACGTTGTTTCTTCACTTGGAATTACTGGTGAACGAAACGAATTCTTTACGGGATTGAAGGATTTGGTTGCCAATATTAGACAGTATACCGACGTGCCAACGGCCATTGGTTTTGGCGTTCACACTCCGGACCAAGCTAAGACAATGGCTGGAATTGCCGATGGGGTGATTATCGGCAGCGCCATTGTAGACATTGTCGCTAAAGAAAAGCAAAACGCACCGCAAGCGATTGAAACTTTCACTAAGTCGGTTCGAACTGCAGTGGACGCGAGTCAAGGAGCGCGCGTTTAACAAGGTGCGTCCTTAATTAACCATCATGCAGCGTGAAACCAACCGCATTAAATTGCCGCATAATCCAAAAACACGACCATCTCATAAATTGGGAGAGTCGTGTTTTTTGTCAGTTTCATTGACTTGATAAGCTGTCAATTAAGCCAGCACTACTTTTGGGCGTCGATTACCGCTCGTTGCGCCGTTGCAATTCTTAATAATAAAGCGGCTTCGGCCGGATTAGTCGTTTGGGCGGCAAATTTTCGCAGCAAGTCGTCATTAACGTGGGCATCGGTGATGGTACCACTTTTATTTTGTATTTTTTCCGCATGGCGGCCAACCTTAGTCGTCAGTTTAGGCGCAAATTCGTTGAAGTAAGTTGCTGAATACCGTAACGTTTTGGCTTTTTTTCGAATTTGGTGAACGCGCGCGTAATCGTTGAAGTCTACTTGCCGGTACTTTTTCTTTAGCTTTTGATAACGCCGGCGAAATTCTTTTAAGACATAAGCTGACCAACCTGTAGCTGAATCTAAGTTTAAGTCCCGCAACGCTTCTCGTACCCGGTCCAAATCGCTAGTCAACCGCTGTTGCACCGATTCGGCTAACACTCGCTGCATTTCTTGGCGACGCTTATCATGGAAGTCTTCGAATAAGGCCGCGATCTGTGGCTGAGCTTCAGGATGGGCATAGGCATAGTCACCCGCCTTATCAATCAGCACATCAATTTCTCTTAGGGGGCCAAAGAGCTGAGCAGCTTGCCCCAACGTCTGGTCAAGATCTGTAAAAGTCGCCGGTGGCAAGCGCCGTTTCAAAAATTTCAAGAGGCCCCGCAAGGCTCTAATGGCCACCCGCAAATCATGAACCCGCTCAGCCGAGTACGGGTTATTCAAGAAACGAATGCGTTCGGTTTGAATGAGCTGATACTGATCGTTTAAGATTGTTTGAACTGATTTCATGGATTAGCCTCCCTTCGGCGCTTTCAATAACGAATCACTTAAGTTACGTCTAAGATAGCACAAAACGATGGGAACGGTTACAAGAAATGTCCAAAATTATTCTGGTACCCCACAAGCAGGCAATCGCTTATTTGCATCACTTGCCACAATTAAACTAAAAAATCGACTATTTTAACGATTAGTTGCGTGAAATTACGGCCAATTTAGTTCATAATGATTGTTATTGGTTTGCTAACTTATGATAATGCGTGCTTGTATTTTTCATGAGTAAGCAGTAGTATAGTTCGGTACCTAATTAAGCGACTAATTATTATTTTTACACATTGGAAGGAGTATGAACATGCTGAAAATTGCCAAGAACCGAGTTTCCTACCTGGCAGTCCTAGGAGCAGTCCTCTTCATGACCATTCAAGTGATTTCCAACTTGAATCTGCCCAGTCTGACGTCTGATATCGTCAACAACGGGGTTGCCAAGGGGGATATTCCCTACATCTGGAAAGTCGGCGCCGAAATGGCCGGGTTTTCGCTCATTAGTATCTTCGCGGCGATTTGCAACGTTTTTTTGGCAGCCAGAACTTCTCAAAAGCTCGGCCAAAATTTACGGAGCGACGTTTATCGAAAGGTCATCAACTTCACCAAAGACGAATATGATCAAATCGAAACGTCCTCGTTGATCACCCGGACAACCAACGACGTGGTTCAAATACAAAACGTGGCCATTATTATGCTGCGGATGATGCTAATGGCGCCAATCATGCTTATTGGCGCAAGTTTTTTGGCTTACACCAAAGATCACCAGCTCACAATGATTTTCTTGGTGGTTCTACCCATCATGATTGTATTTGTCGGTCTCTTACTCTATTTTTCTGTTCCGTTATTTAGAGCGATGCAGACCAAAACCGATAAAATTAATCGGATCTTTCGGGAAGGTTTAACCGGGGTTCGAGTCATTCGCGCCTTTCGTCAAGATCAATTTGAACAAGACCGCTTTGAAGATGCCAACCGCGACTACACCGATAACGCCATTAAAGTGAACACCATTATCGCCTTGGCCTTTCCAGTCATGACTTTAATCATGAGCGGCACTAACGTTGCAATTGTTTGGTTTGGCGCCAGATTAATCGGCAGCCAAGCCATGCAAGTCGGCAACTTAATCGCGTTCATGAGTTATGCCATGCAGATTCTAATGAGCTTCATGATGCTCTCCATGGTGTTTGTCTTTATCCCTCGGGCTCAAGCTTCGGCCAAACGGATTCAGACGGTCTTAAACTTAAAATCAACTATGAAGCAAGCGGCCAAACCGGCAGTAATTGATCCCCATGCTAAAAGTCACACCTTAAAATTCGACCATGTCGACTATCGTTATCGCAGTGCTGAACAACTTGCACTCAGTGACATCGACTTTGAAGCTCACAGTGGCCAAACTATCGCAATCATCGGCGGAACTGGCTCCGGCAAAACGACGCTCGTCAACCTAATCCCCCGCTTCTATGACGTCGACAAAGGTGAAATTGACTTAGATGGTCATAACATTAATAACCTGTCAATGACCAACCTTCGTGATCAAATTGCGCTGGTGCCGCAAAAAGCCACCCTATTTACCGGTACGGTCCGCGATAATATGAAATACGGCAACGATAACGCCACAGATGATCAAATCTGGCACGCTTTAGAAATTGCCCGGGCCAAAGACTTCATTCAAGAAGATCCCAAAGGCCTTGACATGCAGGTTGAACAGGGCGGCGATAACTTCTCTGGCGGCCAAAAGCAGCGGCTAGCCATCGCCCGGGCCTTAGTTAAAAAGTCAGCCGTTTACGTTTTTGACGACTCCTTTTCCGCATTAGACTTCAAAACTGATGCTGATTTGCGGGCGGCTCTACGCGCTGATGAACATATCAAACAAAGCATTACGGTGATTGTTGCCCAACGAATTGCCACGGTAGCTGATGCCGACCTGATTTTAGTGCTGGATAACGGCAAATTGGTCGGTAAAGGCACCCACGATGAACTTCGGGCCAATAACCAGATTTATCAAGAAATTATTCATTCACAATTACGAGAGGAGGATGACAAATAATGGCTGAAAAGGATTCAACCCCGACCCCGCCCGCAAATCGAAATCACGGTGGCCGTGGCGGGTTTCAAGGCGTCGTTGAAAAGCCCCATAACTTCTGGGGAACCACTGCCCGCCTACTCAATTACATGCAAGATCGCCTGATCGGATTGATTTTAGTGATGGCGTTTGCCATTATTAGTGTCATCTTCCAAATTCGGACCCCAAAGATCTTGGGGGAAGCAACAACTGAGATTTTCAAAGGCTTAATGAAAGGAACTGCCCAGCAGAAGGCCGGCTTTAAGATTGGCTCGCTGCCAATTAATTACGAGAAGATTTTTCAAATCATTTTGATTGTGATCGTCATGTACTTGGCAGCAGCTGTCTTCAGCTTCTTGCAGCAATACATTATGACCCGGATCTCTCAAAATACGGTTTATAAGCTTCGGCGGCAAATGAAACAAAAGATGCGGCTGGTGCCAATTAAATACTACGATACGCATAGCAACGGCGATATCATGAGCCGGGCCGTTAACGATATGGATAACATCGCCAGCACGCTTCAGCAAAGCTTAACCCAAGCGGTAACCAGCTTCGTCACCTTCATTGGCACGCTTTGGATGATGTTTACCATTAGCTGGAAATTAACCCTGATTGCGCTGGTTACCATCCCATTAAGCTTGGTAATCGTCGGAATTGTTGCCCCAAGGTCACAAAAATACTTTGCCGCCCAACAGAAGAGCCTCGGCCTGTTAAATAACCAAGTCGAAGAAAACTATGCCGGCCAAATTGTCCTCAAGAGCTTCAATAAGGAAAAGGACACCATCGATCAGTTTGAAGTCCAAAATAAAAAGTATTATCAGGCTGCTTGGAAGGCCCAATTTATTTCCGGGATTATCATGCCGTTAATGATTTTCTTAAACAACATTGGCTACGTCTTCGTTGCCGTGGTTGGCGGGATTCAAGTTGCCAATGGAACCGTGACGCTTGGTAACGTGCAGGCCTTCTTGCAATATACCAACCAATTCTCCCAGCCAATTTCACAACTTGCCAACTTGATGAACACGATTCAATCGACCATTGCTTCGGCCGAGCGGGTGTTTGAAGTTATCGATGAAGAAGAGATGAAGAATACCAAAGCCAGCCGGCCAGTGGAAAAAGGCACTGACAATTTGGTTGAATTGGAACACGTTCAATTTGGCTATGAGGATGAGCTCTTAATGAAAGACTACAACCTCGCAGTTAAACCAGGGCAGCAAGTTGCCATTGTCGGCCCGACCGGGGCTGGTAAGACAACCATCATCAACTTATTGGAACGCTTTTATGACGTGAAGGGCGGTAGTATCCGCCTCAAGGGCGTCGACACGCGTGACTTGGATCGAGAAGCTCTGCGGGCACACTTCGCCATGGTGCTGCAAGATACCTGGTTATTTACCGGTTCAATTTACGACAACATCAAATACGGTCGAGAAGCTGCCACTAAAGATGAAATTATCGAAGCTGCTAAAGCCGCTCACGTCGACGAATTTGTTCGTAAGCTCCCAAATGGCTATGATACTGTCCTAAATGAGTCAGCCTCAAACATTTCTCAAGGTCAGCGTCAGTTAATCACCATTGCCCGGGCATTTGTGGCGGATCCAGAAATCCTAATCTTGGATGAAGCCACCAGTTCAGTTGATACCCGGACTGAAGTTCAGATTCAACACGCGATGAGTACCTTACTAGAGAACCGAACCAGCTTTGTGGTTGCTCATAGGCTTTCAACCATTCAAAATGCCGACAACATCATCGTGATGAACCATGGTGCGGTCGTTGAAACCGGCACTCATAGCGAGTTGCTTGCAAAGAACGGCTTTTACGCTGACCTTTATAACAGTCAATTCTCAGATGACGTGTCGTTTGATTAGGGGAGAGGGATGCAATGACGAAAAAATTAATTGGCTTATTAATGACAGCCGCTTCGCTCATCTTATTTTTGAGTGGCTGTGGGGCCCCAACATTGACCGTTGCCAATCACCATTTAAGCGCTAACGCTTTGGCCGTGACGGTCAAGGGCAAGAGCAACCAAAAACAAGTCCATTATCAAGTGAATAACGGCTCAACCAAAACGGCGAAAACGCAAAACGGGGCGTTTGTGATTAGCGTCCCCACCAAACATGATCAGCAAACCGTTAAGTTAACAACGGCTGGTAAGCACCAAAAAGTGACGGTCGAAAAGGCCGCGGTCGTTTCAAATTATGCCAAGATGCAAAAAGCCTATAACCAAGCGCTAACCGGCGCGGCGTTATCAAAAAAAGACCAACAACTTGCCGCTCAGTTGGCTAAACAGGCCGCTCAACTGAAAAAGTCATCCCAAGCCCTAAAGGCAAACAAAGCCACCGGGATGGCTGCCATGCAGCAAAAAACTAAACAAGCCGCTGCACTTCAACAGCAAGCCCAACAGCTCAAGCAACGTCAAGCACAACTAGCACCAGCAATGAAGCAAGCCAAAGCAAATGTGGCGGCTCAATTGCTGCCAACTAACCCCAAAGATGGGGTTCACAATTTAATTTCAGCTGATAAGTTAACGCTAAGGGCTAATGTGGATCACAACCAAGTCTTGGGAATTGCCATGATGGTGCCAGTTTCCAGCCTGAAGCATCAAAAAGACTTGAAGCCATTTATCACGTCGTTTTCAATCCTGGCAGATAGTGTTGGCGCCAATGCCAAACATGTCCTCAAGGATTTCCAAAAAGCTGCAAAGGCTAAGAAATCTAGTTCAACCACCGCACCGACGTTCTATTCGAATGGGGTTCGGTTTAGTTTGGGATATTCGACTACGACTTTGTTTGTGTTTGTGACCAGAAAGTAAGTTATAAAAAAGATCGTCTTGCTTTTCATGAAGCTGTGACGATCTTTTTTGGTGTAAACTTTTTACGGCCTATGAGAGGGGCTGTATACCGGAAAAAAACTGATCCTTTGGTATCTCATTCTAGCAAACCTGATTAATCCAATCTCGGTTGGATTAATCATCACCTAGTTTGCCCATTGGCTGAACAAACGCTGATATTCCTCCATTCATTATTTAAATGCCGCTAAAAGGGTGTCAAAATAGCTTATTGTAGGCTAATTAGCCTGCAAATCAAACTGATTAACGTACATGATGACGTACGTTACAATTAGGCTAATAACGTAATGAACCACTGAAAGAAGGAATCCCCATGGAGAAGGTTATTAACCCAACTAAGGCCCGCGCTGAATTGTTTGCTTTAATTAAAGCTGCTAATCAAGACTCTAAGCCTGTACTCATCGCTGGCAGTGACGATGAGAAAAGTGCTGTCTTGATGAGTAAGCGGGACTACGATGCTTGGCAAGAAACATTGGAACTGGTAATGAATGGTCAACTGCCTGATGCCCTTAAACGTCAGGATGATCCAGACGTTGATCTAGATACAATGATGCGAGACATCGATCATGAATAAATGGCAGCTAAAAATTAAGTCAACTGCCAAAGGCGATCTAAAAAAAGTATTGAAGCGCCCTTTACGCCCATCATTTGAACGCATTAAAGCAACGCTTGCAATCGACCCGTTTTCACCAACCCAATCCTTCGAAAAGCTGACACCCCCGGCGGCTAGCTTCTATTCCCGCCGAATTAATGGTCAGCACCGAGTTGTTTATACCATTGATAAAGACAATAAAGTGGTCACGATCTACTCTTGCTGGGCGCATTACGAAAGTGGTTTCCTCGACATGAGTGGTAAATCTAGTGCCCGAAAAGACTGAACGACCTTTATCCAAAAAGCTAATGCCAAACTAAAAACGCTAGACTAGATAAAAATCTAGTTTGGCGTTTTTTTTCATACTCTTAATCATCAGCGGTTTTGCTTGCCAACGCTTTTACATACTGTTTAAAATCGACAGTCGAACCATTTATATTAGCGCAAATATCATCGCATCCCACACACAGTGCAAAATTGTACTCGGCCACAAATTCTTTGAGCGATAAAAGACCCAGCCAAAAATTAACCCCAGTGGCAGAACCGTCAAGACATTATTCAACCACCCCATCATCGACAAGTGGTCAACGAAATAAATTGGCAAGTGAATGCCTAGAAATAGGAGTGCTTGAATGATGTTCGCGGTCATAAAGGCGTAGCGGTGCAGTAATCGATTCATGAAGTATCCCCGAAAGATGAATTCTTCGGTCACTCCCGCAATTAGGGCGACCCCAATGAATCCATGACGCTCACGGGTAAACAAGTCTGGCATAATGGTTAGCGAATGATGTTCATAGATAGCAGTTACTAAAAGATAACCGACAAATAAAATGAGCAATTCCCAAAACAAGGTTGGAAAGTGACGATTATATAGTTTTCCACTCAACCACAGCTGAGCTCGATCTGAATGAAGCCACCAAATCCCCAACCCAAGCCACACGATAGATTTGATCACCGTATTGACAATGAAGTCAGCATCGTTTGCGGTGGCTGGTAGTTTGATAAGTTCGCCGTACAAGTAATCTTGGACACCCAACCAGATGAGCCAAAGTATGGCATATTGGCTGGCTAGATTTGCGTACCAATTAGTTTGTTTCAATCTTTCCTCTCCTAACTATTTATTAGAATCAGAGGGTTCCAAACTAGCGTTCAATTGTCAATCACGTTTTGACACGTAAAGTGGTCGCCTAAAAATTCGAATCAAAATTTAGCCGATTATCTCATCATCTAATAGTGGTGCATTTGTTTTTTTCAGGCGTCTTTTTTATCGGTTAAACATTAAAGTAAGTCTGCTTCTCCCAGTCAGTGACACTCAATTGAAAACGGGTCAATTCTGTTTGCTTAACTTGCAGATACTTAGAAGTAACGCTCCCCAAAGCTTCAAAGAGTGCTTGATCAGCTTGCAAATTTGTCAACGCTTTGGGCAACGAGGTTGGGAGTTGGGTAATCTGCGCGGTGCTTCGTTGTTCAGTTGACATATTATAAATATTGTCTTCAACGTTCTTAGGCGGGGTTAATTTATTCTTGATGCCGTCCAAGCCAGAAGCCAGGATTGCGGCAATTGCCAAATACGGGTTGGCCGCCGGATCACCACTTCGCAATTCAAACCGGGTTTGCGGTCCGCGACCATCTGGCACTCGAACCAAGGCCGTCCGGTTGGCGATAGCCCAAGCAACATAGGTTGGCGCTTCGTATCCTGGAACTAATCGTTTATAACTATTGATGGTGGGGTTGGTGATCGCAGTGAACGCTTGGGCATGCGCCAAGATGCCTGCCAAATAGTGCATTGCTAATTCTGACAAACCGTTTTTGGCATTCGAATCATCAAACAAATTCCGAGAATCATCAAATAGCGACGTGTTCAAATGCATCCCTGAACCGTTCACACCAGATTTGGGTTTCGGCATAAATGTAGCCCGCAGTCCATACTTAACCGCAACGGTCTTCGTAGCCAATTTCAACAATTGAATCCGATCAGCTGTTTTGACTGCATTATCAAACTTAAAATCAATTTCACATTGTCCGGGAGCAACCTCATGGTGGTTAGCGACAATTGAAAAGCCCATCGCCTTTAACGTGTTAACCGTTTCTCGCCGACAAGCCTCACCACGATCATCTGGGTAAACATCAAAATACGATGCCTGATCGTTTAGTTGATTGGTTGGCTTACCAGCTTCATCAGCCTTGAATAAGAAATATTCCATTTCCGCACCAACGTTTAAGTGACCGCAACCAATCTCGCTTAGAGAAGCATCCAGGCGTTTTAAAACAAACCGCGGGTCGCCGACAAATGGAGTGCCATCACTATTGTGAACGTCACAGATCATTGAAGCCGTTTTGCCACCCGTCGTAATCCAAGGATAGACCGTCCACGTATTCAAAT
Organism: Lentilactobacillus fungorum; assembly: GCF_016860605.1. Taxonomy (GTDB): domain Bacteria; phylum Bacillota; class Bacilli; order Lactobacillales; family Lactobacillaceae; genus Lentilactobacillus; species Lentilactobacillus fungorum. The sequence continues at coordinate 197,135 of NZ_BNJR01000007.1, read as the reverse complement.
CAGGATATAAGTACATATCAGAATTCTGAATCGGTAAAAAACCGGTGATTGATGACCCATCAATTTTGACTTGATTATTCAATGCGACATCTAACAAATCGATTGGGATTTCGACGTTTTTCAACGCCCCATTGAGATCAGAAAAGCTCATTCTTAAATATGCAACATCTTCGTCTTTGGCTAATTTCCGAATATCATCAGCAGTTTTCATCAAAAGCCCCCGTCATAATCGATTTTTAAGGTCACTCTAAGCTTTTTGTTAGGGATTCCTTAATTGATATTATACACGTTATATCTTCTGACATCGGATGTTTTTATAATTTTTTTAGTAAATCTCATAAATCGTGTAGCGCCCTAACGTCTTAGCTAATTTGACTTTGAAGCATCCTGGCGCACACTTTGCTTAAACATTGTCACTAAGGAGTCTCTCATGAAAAATACTGCTTTATTAGTCATTGACCTTCAAAACGGCCTCAAAAATACATTTAACTTTTCTGCCCTTATTACTAATCATTACAGGTCATTCAGTGATTTAGCCAACTCTGAACTTGGCTGAGCGCCCCCAATACGCCAGAAACGTTAGCAGCCCCGTTAAAATCTGGCTGCCAGAAGTCATTTGCTGGTGAACGACCAATCCAAACGCTTCGTTTTGCATGCATCATCAATTCGCTATCATTAACATCATTGCCGAAAGCGACATATGACTCGTCTGGAAACAGTTGTTGCAATGTTGTGAATTTATTGACACCTTGGGCTGTTAAATCAAGGTTATGTTCCTGTTGATGCTCAACAATTGATAAAGCCGTTTGTTCTTTTAATATCGCACTAATTGAAGCCTGCAATTGATCAGATAAATCCAGCAAAATCACCTTAATTGGCTGTTTAATCTCAACGAGTGGGACTTTACGGGCCAAGTGTCCTTGATCTAGTTGGTTTAAGATCGCATTAGTTGACGTTACCCTTGCCGAATAATTCCAACTGCCGTCAACTAGATAATCCAATTGTTCTGATTGAATAATCGATCGGAGCAGCTCATAGTCCGGTAAGCTAATTGATTTCACAACCTGAACTTGTCCGTTTACGGAAATAATCGACCCATTGCCACCAATTAACGGGCCAGCTGAAAAGCCATTAATGATGGGAAGTAAATCCCTAATTGGCCTGGCTGAAGCAAATATAATATCTTGTCGATTAGTCGTGAGCGCCTGAATCTTCTCAATAATTTTAGAATCAATTGATCTGCCATCAAAACTAATCGTCCCATCTACATCAAATACAAATTTCACGTGCTTAGTCACCCACTTTTGATTTATCCATCAGTTTGATTATTATTTTTAGTTTACGCCAGTTAGAATTAATTGGCGACCCTCTCCGCCAGAAATCGGATACCATAAGATTTTTTGGTTAAACCATCAATTATTAAAGTAATACTATTGAATTTTAATACTATGCGTTGTATAGTATTCTCGAAAGGAGGGATAGTAATGAATCCACAGTTAAAAAAAGGCTTTTTGGAATATTGTATCTTGGCAGTCTTAAACAAAGGTGATTCGTATGGATACAAGATCATTAAAGATGTGGAAGCAACTTTCCCGATTTCAGAATCAACACTATACCCAATCTTAAAGAGGCTAGAGAAGAACGAATATATTACCAGTCATAACGAAATTTATAACAATCGTGTCCGGCGCTACTATCATTTGACGTCACAAGGCATCACTCGGGCCAAAGAATTTTTAACCGAACAAGGGCAGATTGAAAGTATTTATCAATTCGTTAGAGAGGCGTTCGAAAATGAATAAAGCTGAGTTTTTAGACCAATTACAAACTAATTTGAAACGATCACACGTTGTCGATATCGATCGTTATCTCCAAGACTACCGCGAACTCATTGCGGATGAGTCAGAAGAGCGGTCCATTAGTGAAGATCAAGTTGTAAATGGATTGGATAATCCTAAGACAATTGTCAAGAATATCATGAGTGAAGATCACCCTAAGACTCATTTCCCGACTACCTGGTTAGTGTTGCTTATTCTGGCGCTAGTCATTGGTTCACCGCTCTGGTGTTCTCTGTTGCTACTTGGCATTATCCTCATCTTACTTGGGTACTTACTGGTTTGGATGATCCCGGCTGGATTCATTCTTTTATCACTGTCATTTCTAATTATTGGTGCATATGGGCTACCAGCCGGAATTGTTTCTTTATTCAAGGTTGGCTCGGCGATTGGAACGGCTGAACTTGGCGCTTCCTTAATTGGGTTCAGCTTGGCACTACTGGTTGGTGCCATCGCTTGGTGGAGCATTAAATACTTTTCAATCGCCTCAATTGCTTTTTCAAAGTGGCTCATTAGTAAGTTCAAGGAGGCCTATTAAAATGTTATTGATTTGGTTAAAAGATAATTATTGGCGAATTGCTGGTTTACTATTGGTCTTAGGTGTCGTGCTGTTTGTGGCCGGGTTGGCACTTGGTGGCTTTAATTTTAATATGTTTAACTATCCCGGAAATATTGATTATCGCCCTTGGTATTGGTTTTTGGGATTTTGATGAGAGACAGCAGTCCTTAAAAATAAAATGAGGAAAACTTCAATAGATAAAAGAAGTGATCCTCATTTTTTATATTTTGATAGGCAAAAGTCATAATCATTTTAAAGGAGAGCGCGATGTCCATTAAAACTCATAGTTTGATTATTAGCATTCTGAAATTAATTGGCTGGCTATTTTTTAATCGAAAGCACTAAGAACATCTTCTTGAATAAAATAGCGTCTCCCTTTTAACGATTATTTTACTACTAACTACGTTTATTAATTCTCCTTCTACCGGAGTGATACACAAAGTCAAATCCAACCAAGCCCAACAAAACCACCGGCCCCAGCAGTCCGTAAACCACCGCCAGTGCAATTTTGAGCACTGCCCCATATTGATCATCATGCAGTTTGGAATAAAAAACAGTCTGATCAGCCTGAATAGCTCTTGGATTAGTGATGCTCCAATCATTCTTAGTGACCTGTTTAGCGCCGAATTGCTTAACATCCTCACCGTATTGCTTAAGCCCTTGAGTCGCCAGCGACCGGTATGCCGGGTACAATTGTTTTCGAATACAGAGCGGTAACTGACAAGCCCACGAGACTATGAGCCAGATATTAAACCCATTCCAATTAAAATTGAACTGAGCGTTTTTGTTCAAATTGAAAAAGTAACCCAGCACCAAAATAATGGCAGTTTGAAGAGCAAAGCGTAGGATCACTCTTAATTTCATGGTGAATCACCTCAATGATAGTAAACTTCGATCTCACATTAAAATATCATTTTACTTTAACTTTTGAATTATATTTAATATAAAGACAGTCACTGTGAATGTCAATATTATCTTGAGTTGGGCGATCGTCAGACAACAATTTACTTTCTTCTGCTGTTATTACCATGCTAACCGATTATTCTAATCATCAAATAGAAAATAGGGGATCTCACATGACAAATAGTAACTGCGAGACAAAGTTGGTAAAATCAGAAAATAATCATGTTTTCTTTTTAAATATGGAAAATCAATAAACATCAAACAGTGATTTCGGAAGAAATGCTGTCTGAAAAATATGTAACCTACGGAGAGACTTCTGAGGATTATCAATAACCTGATGATTTGAACGAATGGATAAATCATCAACCAATTGAGAAAGGATTATAGTAATGTAAATTAGATTTAGCATTAACTATGTACAAAAATAAACGCCGTAATCGTTCTTAAAATCCCCTTAGTTGCTCAACAACCAAGGGGATTTTAACGTAACAAGCAACTTATTCTTACTGACCATTAAGATTTCTTGGCTCGTATAATCAAAGCAGCTGCAATAAACACAATTAGTGAACCCAGTACAATACAACTCACGTAAATAATGACACCAGGCTTCCCTAAATTAAGTAACAGAAAGATTGCAGCAACTAAATCAAAAAGTAAGATGCCGATTCCGGCTTGGAGAAGGCCGTGGGACTTGGATAAGTCATTTGAAAGCCACATTTCCCAAATACCAGATAAAAATAAAGTAACAAATAATACCAAGATAATTGGGTGACTAGCAACGTAACTAGTACCATGTTTGAAAAAATCATAAATCACAATTCCAATTAGCATCGCTGTTTGAACATAAAATAATCCGGCAGTCATTGTTAATCGATGAATTTGGCTGCCCTCATCAGCTTTTTTCATTTCACTGCACCCTCTTATGATTAATTACATCTTAGTAATCCTTCCATCAAAGCTAATTACTGCTTTCGCTTCCGCATTACCAATCGAACAATCACCTCCAAAACCACCAGTGCCGCCACGAAGCCAACCCAAATCATTAGCGTGATCATTCTTAGTTCTGGTGATTGCGCAACCCCGGCGCCATCGGTTTTTCGAATCAAAATCACTAAGCTAACGATCATAAAGATAAGTGCTAATACCAAGTTTGAAATTCGCCAACCAGTCCACCTCATTACCAACACCTCCTCATTTTTCGCCTTCATCATACATCAAAGAAAGAAGTTTCACTCTTATATTGGTTTTTCGTTATAATGAAGTTATATTAATAAAGTTGCTTGTGACTTTTGACGTTCAAAGGAGCGTGATCGTTTTGAAAATGATTAATTGGAAAGCAGCCGTCATTGCTGGTGGCGTGGCCGGCGTTGTTTCTGGACTAGTAAAGTTAGGCTGGGAAAATGTGCTGCCGCCACGAACACCTAAGCGGGATCAAACCAATCCGCCGCAGAAATTACTCCAACAGTTTGGCGTGCCTGAAAAAGTGACCCATGCCACATACACCTATTCGGAACAACAACTTCCCTGGGTCAGCTATCTCATTCACTTTGGTTTTTCAACTTCATTTGCCGTCTTTTATAGTGTCGCCGGCCACTTCGTTCCTTTCATTCGACTCGGCCAAGGGACACTATTTGGCCTCGGCGTTTGGGGAGCCTGTCATCTTGGCGTCATGCCGGCAATGGGTACCGTTCCAGCACCCGTTGACCAACCAGTTGAAGAACACTTCTCAGAAGCTTTAGGTCACATGGCTTGGATGTGGACCAACCACATCATCAGCGACGAGCTTTATCGTCAGTTGACCTCAAAGTAGGTCGCTCGCTCAACTTTAACTGGAGTGCCAAATAGCTGGCACCCGTTTTATTGTGGTAACTTATTTCAAGCGTGAGTATATTCGGGAGGCATAAATTAATGGTAAAAATTGGTGTTATTTTAGGATCGGTTAGAAGCAAGCTTGGGGAGTCCGTTTTTAATTACTTGCAATCGACGTATTCAGACACTAACGATGTGCAGTTTGATTGGATTAAGTTAGATGATTTCCCATTAGAGCCGTATCATCACGACGAAACGCCGTTATCTGAGGGCATTCAAGACTTGAAAGCTAACGAAAAGCGCTGGCTCAGTCAACTCAACCATGAAGATGGTTACGTAATTGTGACCCCGGAATACGACCATGCTATCCCGGGAACTTTAAAAAACGCCTTAGATTACGTCGGCCCAGAAGTCAATCGCAAGCCAGTCCAAATCATTTCCTATTCTTACTATAGCGACGGTGGCATGCTGGCAGCAGCTTCCTTTGTGGAAATCCTACAGATGCTAAAGATGATCGTATTACCAACGCCGGTCTTGCTATGGAACGCCAATACGAACTTCACGCCCACTGGCCATTTGGTTTTGGATGCCAAAAATAGTGATCATTTTTCTGAGCGTTTGGACGATGCTTTTCATGAGATTCGTTTTTATACGAAGTTGTTGCATGAGCACCCGTTTGAGTGAATTATTTTTTAGATTTTGAATTTTTATTTGTACTCATTAATTGCCTCAGCATATCAGGAATAGCCTGCGCTTGGGCAATTATTTGTTCATTGGTTTGCGGAAGCCCATATCTGGTTGAGGGTCCTCTACCACTAACTACCAGAATTTGCTTTAAAATTAAGGAATTTAGAGCTGTTGTAACCCTAGATCTTGAAAGTTGAGTTTGCGTTTCGATTTCTTTGTGAGATAATCCCGGTCTTCGGGAACTGACAATCGCTTTCAGAACAGCTCTTTCTCTTTTATTGATGTCTTTTCCACCAAAGGATTCTGCATAATCTACTTTCCAAATAGTTAGTTGAGTGCCTTTCAAGTCAGTCCTAATTTCAGGTTGTCTGAAATGGTTTGTAACCGCGGATTCATATATCTTTTCACCACCATGACCCGCGCGTTCACCAATCCCCATTTGGATAAACAGCTTTGAAATTATTGGGTTTCTTGTGCTAGAGTTATTAGTTGTGAAAAATTCATTAGAAGGAATCTTCATTTTCCCCGGATTTTGAAATTCATAATATTTGGTTAGATTGTTCACAACAAGTGGTGACTCTCCAAAATAATCTGCATGCATTAACATGTTAATCAGTCCTTCGCGTAAGGCCACTGCCATAGAACCAAACGTATCGATTCTTTGCCCGTTTCGATCCATTTCAAAATTTCCGGGGGTATTGGCTAGCAATGCTTCTTCAGTTCTTCTAAAAAATGAAAATATATTCAAATCTTCTTCAATTGATGAAATTCTTCTACTCCATCGATCATGCTCCGGATGACTTTTATCAAAATAATCTAGTTGAAAGTTTGGAAAGGCATGTAGGATAGAGTTATTAAGTCCAAAAAACAATAATCCACCAGCTGTCACCCCTATTTTTCCATTATTATCATAATCTTTTGATAAAACCCCAATACCCCGAAGAAATTTCTCCAAAGGATAATTCGTATAATAACGATAGGTTTCACGTTTTACCAGCATACTTTTATAATCTTGTATACTGTTTTCACTCAAATCATCAATTCCATAATTAGGTAAAACTTTTGTATCCAAATTATCTCTTGAAAGACGCACTAATGTCATTAACGACTCTCCTCTGGCTTTAGCATCTGTTGCCCCGTTACGGACATATGCTTGCCGTTCATCCCCTCTAAGAAATACAGGTTTCTCTGAATCAGGAGCTTCGCGAACTTGAATTTGAATAACTTCTGTAGTATCCGTTCGGATAGTTTTAATATCACTGTTTTTGAAGCCATTATAGCTGAGAACACTTTTATTATTAATACTAGACCAAAATTCGTCTTTAATATTCTGTGAATCGTGAACCCCAGCGATCATAAATTGATGCCCTTTAATTTCCTCAATGCCAAGAACTAATACCCCACCATCAGTATTCATAAACGCCGAAATAGTTTCCCATGCATCCTTTGGAAATGCATTTTTACTGGTTTTATATTCAATGTGTTCATCCTCTTGTGGTAATTTCTTATTATAATCAATCACATTGTTCACTCCAATTACTTTCAATTGACCAATCAACTGATAACCTGCAGATAACCTGCAGAAAAGGATAATTGTAATTTCCCGTATTACCAAGCTTCCCGGCAATTTTCTTCTAATTAATCTGCAGATAACCTGCAGATAACCTGCAGATAATTTTATGTCTACTTTAGTCATTACTTTAGTCATTATAAAATACGGCATTTCATTCGTTCTTTACCATCCCAGATTTATATCTTCAATTATTTTTAAGTTTAAGCTATAACCCAGTTCAAAGATATTCCTTATTTAACTAACATATTAAAAATTCTGTCAATAAGCAATCTAATCAATGAGGTCCTCCATGATATATTCTCATTTACCAAACAAAACCACCTTCATCCCCACCCCGCCCCACAACGAGCACGAAATTTTCCGAGCAATGCGGCTTTATCCTGATAATGCCAAAATCTATCACCCCCATCGACGGATTGATGCCACTTCGGTTTTTTGGTTAAATAAGCTTCACCCCACCGCACTCAATTTTGCGGCATTTGTCGACCCCAAAGCCGATGATCAGTTGGGGCTATCCAACCGTATCTTGGCTGACATCCACCGATTAGCTTGGAAATTCAACGTCGATCGAATCATCACCCGGGATTACGCGCCCCAACATCCGTTTAATAAATGGCTGGTGGCCCAAGGGTTTCGGTTGACTGAAAAAATGACTGAACCGTTCCTATCACTGTCGGCATTTAAAACTAACCCGCCCAGCATTTTAACAACCAACCGTCTCGTAACCGCTTCGCAACTGTTGGCCCAACAAAAACTATGGCAGCAGGTTGCCCAGATTAGCCTCACACACTATCGACAAGGCCATCCAAATAATCTAGTTGGCGAAATTACTTTAGCTGATTGGCAAGCACTGTTGCGTAATCAATTGATCGAACAGGTGCCAACTGTTTTACTAGATGATCAAGGTAAGCTTGCCAGCTATTGCCTTACTTACCGCTCGTCAAAAAGAGCTATCCTTGGCGAGTTTGCTGAGGTACAATCCGGCGCCCTCTTGACCTTAATCCATATCCAGTTAGCTTGGCTGGCCACGCATGAATCAGAAGCCAAAAGCGTTGCACTTAGATTAAAGTCAGCCAATCAGCTGGGACTGCAGCTTTATCACCATTTTGACTTTGATAATTCACCCGTATACGAAACTTATATGCAGCTTATTCATCCAAGTTAATCCCAAAACTGCCAATTTAAAATTGCGGCAGTTTTTTTCATCGAACCACCTGGTAATTAGTTAGCAACAATGAACTTATTAGGGACTCCGCCATTATTAGACTGACGTTTACGCCAATTTGGTCAATAGATGACCGGACAAATAATCCGGCTTCAGACAAAAAATCATCAATCTTTTAACCAATTAGTTATTAATTAGCAGCCGTGTATTACGGCTTTATGTTACATTTATGTAACGAAACGTCATTTCTTGACATCTTTTTGTCATATTGTACACTAGTGTTGTTCAAAGGATAAATTGTTTGGAAGGAGTTGTTTGTGATGAACAAATTTGCAACGGTTATCGCAAGCGCCGTACTTGCCGCCCCATTTATTGGCGTTGCCCCATTGAGTGCCAACGCCGCCAAAGCTAAGAGCTACAAGTTCTCATACGTAACAACGAAAGTTTATAAAGCAAAGAATTATCACACCAAAGATAATGCTGTGAACTATTATGATAGTGTTGGCGCCGCTGATAGAGGCTACGTCACCATGACGGTTCAAGGCAAGTTAAAACCAAGTACAACATATAAGGTCAACCGAACAATGAAAGTTAAGAGCTTCTCAACTAAGAAGAACCACACCTTCTACTATGTAAAGGGTCATGGTTGGGTTCAAACATCTAAGCTAGTAAAGGGTGCATTTCATTACGCAGATCAATGATGGATCGGATTTATCAATAACGCTTGGAAGGCTAAAACGCCATTCTTCAACTTGAAGGATGACGTTTTTTTAAGCCAACTTGCTTGACGCTTGCTTGGTAATCATTAAACTGAATTTGAGTACAAAATGATACTTCCGGCGTAACTTACAACTAAATTTAATTGACTATAAATTTAGAATTTCCGACTAAGCAGACTTAAACGCCGACAAGCTTAGACGGTTTAGCCTACTTAGTTTTTTCTAGCCGCTTTGGCTCACTACTTTTAGGAGGTGCCAGCAATGAATTCAGGCGGTAACGTTTTTGGCAGCGGCATCATTGGATCACCAGGATTTGATATCACAAAGTTATTCTCCAAGTCAAACCCACCCACATATCTTTTACAGTCACAAGAATCTTTTCCAGCAAAAACTTATCACGTTGGTAATCGTCCTACTACGGTATTCCAAGCAACCAGCCACGATAACCAGGTGACGCTCACTTATCGGGGCACCCTTGAATCGCATACGGATTATCAGCTAACTAAGTCAATGGTTGTTAAAGAGATGACAACCGATAAAGTATGGCATTTTTCTTATCTTGATACTATCGGCTGGATCAGTATCCCCGTTAAATAATGAGGCTATCAAAAAAACTAGCATTGGTTTGCTAGTTTTTTATTGGAAATGCTTATACCTAAAATATTTATACCCAATTTTGCGATCAAAGACGGTGGCGGACAGACCGGTACGGTTTGCCATGAATAGGTAAATCAATAGCGTCACCAATCCAAAGACACTGCAGAATAAAAACGCTGTAATCAAGCCGTTTGGAACATACAACTTATGAATACCATATGCCAAGCCAATAACAATCGCAAAGAAGACAATATTCACAAGAATGTTAACTTTCAAGCGGCCAAACGGAACGTGGAATTCACGACGAACTTCTCCGTAACTTAATAAAATAACGAAGCCAAACCCAATCGCTGTCGAGAGAATGGCACCAAAGCCCTGCATCAAAATAACCAGCGGTGGCTGGAATAAGAGCTTGGCCACTAAACCAATGAATAAGTAATACATAGCTTTTCGACTATAATGTAGGGCCTGCAAGAGAGTGAGTCCGTTGATCGCTAACCCTAAAAAGAGGCTTTGAATAATATTCCAGAATAGGTAGTCACCGCCAAGTGAACTAAAGCTGAAAAAGATGCCGTTAACTTCATAAGACAGTGCGCCCAAAATTGCAACAATCGGCAACAATGCGAACAGTAGCATGTTCATATTCTGAAAAATTAGTTGGCCAATATCCCCCTTCTTAGCAGCTAGACTGTTTGCCAATAAAGGTAACGTCGTTTCGGCAACTGCCAACGCCAATGAAACAACCACCGTCGTAATTTTAGTTGGATTAGCTGAAAACAGCGTATAGATATACTGGGTGTAAACGGCAGAATAATGCTGAACGCCCTCCATCACTTGTTTGAAAAATAACTGGTCAATCAACTGGCTCAGCGTAATCCCCGAGCCAACAATCACAAACGGGATGGATTCATACGCAATCATTAAAAAAATTTTTCTAATACTCGTTAGATCAAAAGGTTTACTTTTCGCTGCTAAAGCGGCATAGTCAGCCGATTTTCGTTTGTAATAAATCCCCAAGTAAAGGTAACTGGCAACTGCTCCGACAAAAGCCGCCATCACACTTAAATAAACGGCTTCTATGTAACTTCTATGGAGAACATTAATCACAACGTAAGTCGCTGCCAAAATAAACACAATCCGAATAAACTGTTCCCAGAGTTGGGAAACCCCGTATGGCTTCAGATCTTGATTGCCTTGAAACCAACCACGAATACTGCTCATTGATGGCAAAATGACAATTGCTGGAACCAATACCCGAATTGATATCACGGCACTGCTGGTTGAAACGACCGGGCTGGTTTTAGCAATAATCGGCGCGATTATCCATAGAATGGTACCGCAAAGAATGCCGGACAACAGCATCACAAACGATCCCACTTTAGCCAACTGTTTCGAATCCAGAAAACGATTTTCACCATTATAAATCGCAACCCGCCTGGCAATTGCTGATGGGAACCCGGCCGTCCCCAGCGCAATAAAGAGCGCGTATGGGTTATACGAAGCATTAAACAAGGCCATCGCGACGCTCTTATGAGCTGGTGACCCGATCATATACAGCCAAGGAATCAGGTAAACAATTCCCAACACCCGCGAGAAGATACTGCCAAACGACAGCCAGAAGGACCCGGACATGATTTTCTTATTCATAATAAGGATACACACTTTCTAATTGAAGAATCATTGATTATATTATATACGTTTCTGGTTTGGTTAGGGGCCATAAATCAAATCTCAATATTTTTATAAAAAGATTGAGATAGATAAGATAACCAACTGAAGCTTCAATTATAACAGTAATTTGCCGATTGTAGGATACCATTTCTAGCTCTTAGAAGTCTGTATAGGTGATGGTACCATTTACCGCATCAATTACTGTCCGTGCGCCTAATGGAGTTGTAATCATTGGAACTGTATGACAGCTATCATAATCGTAAATAATCGGAATAGATTGGCCATTTAATACTTCCACTAAAATATCAATTGGCTGTCTGCCAGTACCTTCATCATCGAACAAGGCATGTTTACCCAAAACAGTGCCTTTGACTTGATCAAATATCCCCGCCGCTTTTAACATTGCAAAATTTTTTTCAACAGTTGAAGCGTCCTTTTCGGCATCTTCAATAAAGAGCAAGTCGTTCTTGGTTAATTTGGGGAAATATTTAGAAGCTAAAATACCGTAAATCGTATTCAAATTCCCACCTATTATCCTTCCTGATAGAACTGGTGAGCCAATCGATTTCCACTGATTGGGGTGCTTTTGCTTGGGCTTTTGGAAGTCGTTCCAGTTTAGTGATCCATCATCCCAAAAGGCTGGGAATTCAATGGTGACTTTATCTCCATAGGAAGCATTGATTATTTTTTCAAATCGACGCCAACTTTCATCTACAAATGGCGGCCACTCACCAAAGCCAGCAACCAAAGCCAGCAACCAAAGCCGGCCCATAAAGAACCCGACATTTAGGAGCTTGCGTTTGAACAGCCAGTAAAAGCGCCGTTGCATCTGAGTAGCCAATCAAAGTTTTAGGATGATGATTCAAGTAGTCATAATCGACGTAAGGTAAAATAGCATTCGTGTTCGTACCACCAATAGTTGTCATGATAATATCAACGGCCTGATCATGAATTAAATCATTAACTTCCTCTGAACGCTCTCGAATACTGCCAGATCGATAAAAATCCTGCTTGCCAGTCAGCTTACCAGCAACTAAACGGAATCCTTTGCTTATTAAGAAATGTCGTGCGCGTTCAAACCTAATGGGAGAAATCGCCGTTATTGGCGTTGATGGTGAACAAAAACCGATTGTGGTCATAAAGTGACACCTTCTAGGTGAATAGACTATGGGTCACATTTTAGCCTTAATGAGTGTCAGTTTCAATCAGTCTAAGCCGTGTTATTAATGTTCGCTAAGCTAAATGACTTTGCCGTTAAGAGGCATGCAATAAGATGCTTTCTAACACATGAAGAATATGAACTGAATATTCTTGAGAGGTAAATTGACTTGAATTGCCCCCACATACGTGGTGAATACATCGATACAAAGTCGAAAAATTAAACTCAATCAGGATCACCCCCACATACATGGGGAATACTGTCACTCGACTGAGGCGAACACTGGATTTTTGGGATCACCCCCACATACGTGGGGAATACACTGAACGATCCCTATCATACCGCCATCCTCAAAAGTCAAGATACCCATTTTTCATTAAGTTGCAATTCAAGCAACACAATTTCTCAATAAGAACTTGTCCAGAAATATACACCATAAACCAAACTAAAGATTATCCCGTCGTTAAGTACCAAAAAGATGGCGGTGGCTTTTTAGATACCACACCGTCACCTTCTCAATTATTATCACAAACTATGATCACTTTATGCTTTATGTTCACTCTCCGCTCACATTCGCACTTTTTTGGATTTCCGGCGACAAATCATACATCTTGGCGGCCTCCGTTAATAACGCATGATAAGCATAGGCACCGTCACGATAAGGTTCAACAACTACCTCATCGGCAATTTTTGAAAATGGCTTTTTGCCGTCACGCTCTTGGGCGGCATCTAAGTCCGCGATGATTCGCTTCTCAACATCTGAATAACTACCTACGATTTGTTTCGTCTGCAAACTGCCACGAATAGAAATTTTGTTCATATCAATTCCTCACAATCTATCGGTTTTATTTGATGCCTGGTATATTGCCATAGCGCTTTCACAATATATCTGCTCTTATCATACCAATAATTAGCCGTAAAAATCATTAAGAATTCCAAATAACTCAAAATTTGTTTTCGCTACTTCCGGCAGCCAAATAATGTTAAATATATAACAAAAAATCGTCTTCATCACAGCCACATATCATTATTATCTTGTACACAATATGAAAATTTTGCACGCCATTGACTCCTTATTTACCCACTTATTTTCAGATGTTATACTATTGGAAGGGCTTACGAACAGTCTAGAAAGAGGTTTCTTTTCATGAAACGGGTTCCCCTACAAATGACATTTTTTTCACAGGTTCATCCGGTTGCTTCAACGATTTATTTTGCAGAGCTGATGACCTGCCTTTTGTTGTTCAATCATGTTGGCGTCGCGCTTACTGAAGTCATTGGTCTCACAATTTGCGGCTTTTATTATCTAGGTAAAAAGTCAATGATTGGCCAATTAAAATTTGCCGCTTCGTTTTTAATTATGATCTTATTCTTTAACACGTTACTCAACCAAAAATTTCACCCAATTCTTTGGCAGTTCCATTGGGGATTTTTAACTTACAAGTTTTCATACGCCGCTTTCTTATATGGGCTTGCGATGGCTTTGATCTTAATCGCTATGTTATTTGTTTTTGCCCTTCTCAATCAAATCCTAACACCCAGTCGATTAATCTATGTTTTTTCCCCCATCGCCCCAAGATTGGCAATGTTAGTTTCCATTTCGTTTACTTTAGTTGCTAACTTTATTCTGAGATTCAAAAAATTACTAATCTTACAAAGAACCAGAAATTTGGATACAACTAGTGGTTCGCTCATGACTAGAATCAAAAAGATTCTCCACCTTTTTGAAATTATGCTCCAAGATTCACTATCATCAGCAATGGAAACCGCTAACTTGATGGATGCCCGCGGCTTTGGCGCAGCAAAACGTAGCCACTATCGCTCCTATCACTGGCAGGTTTCCGATTGGATTTTTATCGGATTGTCTTCTTTATTGCTCCTGAACATGATTATCATCCGCTTACTAAAATTTGGTTGGAGCCGCTCGGTTACCAACTTTACAGTTGCTTTTCGGTTTGCTGATAGTTTACCAATCGTTTTTTTACTTATCTTCTTTTTGTTACCAATTCTTTCTGAGGGGGTCTATCGCGCATGTCAAAACTAGTCTCGATTCAAAACCTCTCATTTGCTTATCCCGAAGAACCCGATCAAGCACTCCGAGATATTAACCTCACAATCAATTCCGGTGATTTTTTAATGATCGCCGGCAACACTGGCAGCGGCAAAACAACGCTTCTCAACCATTTAAAAAAGGAACTGACCCCGCTTGGAACTCATCATGGCCACGTCCTGATTAACAATACGCCGATTACTAACTTGACTAAACTGCAGAGTGCTCAAACCATCGGTTACGTCGCCCAAGATCCCCAAACCCAGCCAGTCATGTCAACCGTTATTGATGAATTAGCCTTTCCGCTTGAAAATATCGGTTGTCCAAGCGACGAAATCGAACGGCGAATTACGGAACTCACTAACTTTTTGGGATTAGACCAGATGATCAACCGCGCCATTTCTGAATTATCAGGCGGCCAACTTCAACTAGTCAACTTGGCCTCTGTTTTGATTCTTCGGCCAAAGCTCATTTTGTTGGATGAGCCTACATCACAACTGGATCCGCTAACTGCTCAAAACTTTTTAACCGTTTTAAGCCGAATTCGACAAGAGTTGGGGATCACCATTGTCTTGACCGAACATCGGTTGAGCACGATTGCCGGATTGGCTAATCGCATGATCCTCCTCCAACACCAGACAATTAGTTTCGATGGAACGCCGCGAGATGGGATCAAAGAAATGATCAAGGATGACCAACTGGCTTACTTTGTCCCATCAATTCCTAAGTTGTTCCTCACAAACCGACTTACTGAAAGCAAGTTGCCAATCTCGGTCGCCGATGGGCAAGCCGCCATCCAAAACGCCCATTTAAAATTTACCAAGGCCAGGCAATCCGCGACATCTACCACAGACAATTCCCCAGCTATGTTGACCGTTAAGAATATCTCATTTACCTTTGATCGAACTAAAAACGTCATTGATCATTTAAACTTAACTGTTCAACAGCATGACTGGTTAGCAATTATTGGCAAAAATGGGTCTGGCAAGTCAACCTTGTTGTCGCTCTTGGCTGGATTGCGAACCCCTCAACACGGCAAAGTGTACTTGAACAAGCAAATCGTTTGGCAAATCAAAGTCGCTGATCGAATTCGTCAGCTGTCATTTTTATCACAAACACCAACGCTACAATTCACTGCCGACAGCGTCCGCCATGAACTCACCACTCAGGCCAACGAACTCAACTTATCTGATGCCCCAACACGAATTGCCAACGTCATTCAACAATGCCACCTAAAGTCGATTCTTAACCAAAATCCGTTTGACATTAGCGGTGGTCAACAGCAACTGCTGGGGTTAGCGATTGCATTATTGGCAAAACCTGACTTGTTAATTTTAGATGAAGCCACTAAGGGATTAGACCCGTATACCAAAGTTGTCATTGGCCGACTACTAAAGCAGTATCAACAAGCCGGCACCACAATTATCATGGCGAGCCACGATATGGAATTTTGTGCTCAATTTGCTGATCACTGCGCCTTTATGTTTGACGGTCACGTCAATACCCTGCTGCCAACCAAATCATTTTTTGCCAATAATTTCTTCTTTACAACGCCAATCAACCGGATCGTCCGTGATCAGGTAGCCGATGCCCTCTTAGTTGACGACATCACGCCTATATCTGAAGGGAGGTGATCACTATTTGAGAAAATTAATTGAAATAACTTATGTTTACCGTTTATTAATCGCCACCTTGCTGATGGCAGCCTTTCTAACCTTAGTTCTATTACTTAAGGGACAGCATTATTTATTATTTAGCTTTATGATTCTGGTCTGCAGCTTGCTGCCAGCTTACTGGCGATTTGAACGAGACAATATTAGCACCCAGACGCTGATGTTTATTGCCGTTTTAATTGCGTTGGCAGTAGCTGGACGAGTCCCCTTAGCCTCTATTCCAAGCGTTCAAGCAGCTAGTTTCGTAATCATTTTAGGCGGCGTTAGCTTAGGGCCGGAATTGGGATTCATCACCGGATCAACAACTGCATTAGTTTCAAATATGTTTTTGGGCCAGGGCCCTTGGACGCCTTGGCAAATGGTTGCCTGGGGATTGATGGGGTTAACGGCAGGTTTGTTGGCTCAAACCAAAATTAGTCATAGCTTGATTTTCATGATCATTTTTGGATTTGCCTGGGGGTTCATCTTTGGGTGGATCATGGATCTATGGTATGCCCTGGCTTATGTTTCGCCGCTAACAATTAAGAGCTTTTTGCTAGCCTATGCTTCAAGTTTCCCGTTCGATCTTAACCATGCCCTATCAAACGCTGTTCTCATTACCTTGTTTTATAAAGGATGGGGAAAATTGTTCAATCGTCTGGTTAAAAAATACCGGATTTTACCAACCAAATAATTTATGCAAAGGACGGTTTTATAGATGAAATTTACAAGTCGCTTATTATTAGTTTCCGCTGCCGCATTACTAACCTTTGGAGCTGTTAGTCCTTCAATTAGTGCTGGGGCTGCCAGTGTTAAGACTGCCAGTCGAAGCTACCAAAACACCAAAATTAAGGCCAGCTACCAATATGCTAAAAAAATGATGACCAAAAATAAGACCGGCTTGTCGGGCAAAACTGCTTATATTTTCAGTAAAAAGGCCTACCCAACAACTGGTGCCGCTGGCGGTTACGCCGACTTCTTACTTAGCTTAAAAAATTGGGGTTATCACTTCACGACTAATCAAAAGAAACGGGTTGCTTCAAATTTAGTCATTAACAGTAAAAGTACCCCGGCTGATTTAGCTAACGCCATCCAAGGCTTAAAAGCCATTGGCATGAACCCAACCAAATTTCGCCCAACCGGCAGCAAGAAAGCCGTTAACTTAGTCACCACCCTTTATCGGCAATCGATGACCAAACAAACCGTCAATGTTAAAAGTCAAGCACTGATCGCCCTTACGATGAGTTCATCGTTCAAACGCCCATCGGCCGCTAAATTTACCATTAACAGTTTGAGCAACTCAATTGTTAAGAATCAACAGAAAAATAACGGCTGGGCTTACAATAACCAGGCTGCCAGCGTTGACTCCGACACTACCGCAATGGCCACCACTGCCTTGATTCGTGGTAACGCAACTACCAGTGCCGTCAAATCAGCCATTTCTAAGGGCCAATCATACCTTCGAAATGCCGTTAATCCTTCCGGTGCTTATGGCTACACGTTTAATGGCAAGACCATTCAAAATGCCAATTCAACCGCTGAAGGAATCATTGCTTTGTCTGCCCAGGCCGGCTCACTCCAGTACGTCAATGGCACCAGCAAATCAAGTCAAACCGCTTCGCCGCTATATGCAATGCTGACCTACGTTAATAAGACCGGCTCAATTAAAGGCGCTACCAGCCAATTAATTGGGATTGGCCAAGTTAGCTTAGCTACAGCTGCCTATCGTCAAGCGCTTAGTAACAAGTCAGTCTATGCATTGAAGTAATTAACCGTTAAAAAGTGAGGCATCTATGAAAAAGGGACGTTTCGTTGGTATCATTTTAGCGTTTATTCTAATCATTGGCATTGGCTTTGGTGTCCAACAAGTGTTATCTAACCGAGCTGATCACAAACCAGTAACAAGTGCTTCTTCAAAGTCGACAGCCGCGTCTTCAAACAGCGCATCAAACAATGATGCTGACAACCAGAAATCATCGAAGACAAAGGATACGGCAAACCAGAAAAAGCCAACTGCTCATAAGACCAAATCAGGCGCCGCCAGTACTCAAGATCAATCAAACAAGTCCGGGGCAACTAGTAGCCAAGGGGCTCACGCTAAAGCTAGCCAGACATCTTCAACTCGGGCAGCCGCAACAACTAATTCCGAGAAGTCAAAAGACTCAAAAAGTACCCATCCAAGAACAACGACGGCCACTCATACTCGCCAGTCAAAAAAGGCGGCCGCACAAGATAATTCCGTCGGCACAGCCTATATCAAAGTTTCAGGATACAAGAAGACGTTTTATACCGGCCACCTAAAGATTAGCAAGAAGACAACGGCGTTTTCCTTGTTAAAGCAAACTCACCTCAAGCTAGTTTACCAAAGCAGCCCCCACGTCTACGTCAGCTCGATTAATGGACTTAAGCAAAATGATATCAAGGTCGGTAGTGGTTGGATGTATTCGGTTAATGGCAAGTACGTCGATAAAGCTGCTGACCAAAAGCGAATTACCGCTGGCGATAAGGTTCATTGGTATTTCACTGTTAATGGCTTGAATGGCAAATAATTGGGGATAGCTATGCTACTAACCCATAGAGATAAAAGGATTATCAATAAAGATGCCAAACTTGGAAATTTTTTGTTGATAACGACGTATCGATTGGTTTTTATTCATCTGGTCTTGCCCATTTTTAGAACAATGATTTATGAGGCAAAGGCTGCGCTTAAATCTACTGGTAAAGAATGCCAAGCCTATTTGTCAGTGGGTTTTAGCTCCGACGAACTTAGAAAGGCCTCGCCTATTTGACAGCTTCTAGTCGCGTTGCCCATCACTTAATACAGAAAGGTGAATTTGTTGAAAAAAGCAATCTTTATCGGCGCAATTGGGTGCGGTAAAACCACCTTAATTCAACGATTAGATAAATTAAAACTCACGTACAATAAAACACAAACACTTGAATTTTATTCCAATATCATCGATACGCCCGGCGAATATGTCGAGCACCGAGCGATGTACTCAAATCTCATGACATCGGCAATTGACGCCGATGTCGTTGTACTGATGCAAAGCGCGACCGATCCGCGAGTTGTATTGCCAACCGGCTTTAGCACGATGTTCACTAAGCCAACGGTAGGCATCGTGACTAAGATCGATGTTGCGACACCAAAACAGATCAATCTCGTAAACGACCGGCTTAAAGATGCTGGCGCAAGTCAAGTGTTCCAAGTATCGGCGGTAACTGGCAAAAACGTTGCCAAATTTACAAAGTACTTGCAGTCATAACGATATTAAAAGGCGTTGGATCCAAACTTCTGGATTCAACGCCTTTTAATATCGTTATGTTTTTTATTCAAGATATATATCTTTCAATCTTTCGCAATCCGCATCAGTCAATCCTACAACATCTTTCAAGTATGCTTGGATTCCGCCAAACTCATAATTAATAATTGTCATCGCCTGATCAAAGTAATCAATCGACACTGATGAAAGATCCCTCAGTGAAGCAATGAATGAGCGGTTCATATGCGCTTTTTTTGCTAGTTCGATCCGATGATTAATCCGGGGAACTGAAAACTTATTCGTTAATAAATAGTCCCTTCGAATGATTTCCGGATTAACGCCTAAAACGCTGAGCAGTAAAACCGTCATCATCCCCGTTCGGTCTTTGCCCGCTGAGCAATGAAATAAAACGGTTTCATTTGTTCCATACTGTTCGAGATAGGAGAAAAATTGACGATAAGCTTTTTGTGGCTGCTCGTTGACCACTAATCGCCGATAAGCATACAGCATTCGCAAATACCCGCTGCGAGGATTACTAGAATAAGCTTTTTGGAGTCGCTGAGTCGTCGTCCGGCTTTCGGTCTCGTCATCATTAAATAATGGTAGTGCCATTAATTTAATCTGGTCAGGAACCTGATCAGGATATTTCTGACGTTCGGCATTTGACCGTAGATCCACGGCAACGGTTATGCCATAGTCGACTAACGTTTGCTGATCGACAACTGATAGTTCCGACAGATCGCCACCCCGAATTAACTTGTGCCACTTAATTTTCCGGCCGTCAACAGTTGGATAGCCACCGAGGTCCCGAATATTAACGCTATGAGAAACTTCGATATGTCGATTAGCTACTGCCATTTCCAGCCCTCCAAAAATTATTTCGGCCAAATATTACTATAAGGAACGCCGCCGGTAATCGGTGCCCCTTGATGTGGGTTACCGGTCGCCAATTCATCTGGCCAATATGGGTCGACAAATAATTTACTACCAACCGCGATTAGATCTGCATGAGCATCTTCCAAGCTCGCTTTTGAATTAATTGCGCCAGCAACCATAATGGGCAACTGATTTCCCACTGCCTGCCTAAAGATATCAGGAATTGAAAAGCCTTGCAGTTTATCGCTAGTCAACGGTAATTGATTGTATTGATGCAATGACAGGCTCAAATAGTCAATGCCGATTTCCTTTAAGACGATCGCCAACATCAGGTTATCTTTAATTTTCAGACCACCAGCTTCAACTTCCTCTGGTGATAATCGATAGCCGACAATAAATGGTTTGGTTGCGAGTTGTTTGACAACCGCCTTAACTTGGTTCACCAAGAAAATTGGAAATTTCATTCGTTTGGTTAATGATCCCCCAAAAGCATCTTCCCGCTGGTTAGAAAGCGGCGACATGAATTGTTGAATCAAAAACGTATTTGCGCCATGCAATTCAATCCCGTCAAAACCAGCTGCAATTGCACGCCGAGTGGCAGCCGCAAATTCATCAATAATCTCACTGATTTCTGCTTCAGTAAGCTCGTTTGGCTGATCAACGTGACCATGCGTTGCTTTAATAGCGCTTGGCGCCACCACTCGATGGCCTTGGGTAATATGCCTGTTAGTCATTCGTCCAGCATGCACCAGCTGGAGAATTGCTTTACTGCCACTCTGGTGAATTACATTAGCCAACTGAGCCAATCCCGGCACTCTCTTGTCATCCGCCGCACTTATCGACCCATAATCGGTATTACCAGCAGGAGAAACATAGGCAGAACCGACAACATCCATCCCAACTTTTTGCGCATGTTGCTGGTGAAAGACGATATCATTAAGACTTACACTGCCATCAAATAAGGACGATTGGATATTTAACGGGGCAAGAACAAGCCGATTATTCAATTTAAAATCTTTCTTGATCTGGTAATCAGTCAAAATTTGTTGTAATTGCATCACACTGTTCTCCACCTTTACGTTCTCGTGATTTTCGGAATATCAAAATCTAACAAATCGTGAAGCTTTTCAACCACTGCTTTGAGTGCTGATTCTACTTCTGAAACTTCGCCGATTATGACCACTGAACCACTAAATCGATCAATAAACCCCAAGGTTACATTACTTGACTTAGTGGCAATATCACCCGCAATAATTGACGCTTCACTTGGTGTAATTGTTAAAATTCCAATTGCATTCTTATGCGCTTGCAGCCCAAGCTTTTCATAGATATCAGATGTCGGGTTGGCAACAATGTGAGCCAGCGTTACCTGCTTACCAGGTACATATTCTTGAATGCTTCGTTCAATATCTCTAGCCACTTTTACCACCCCATCCTTTTGATCATCAATTCAACCGATGACTTTTGCCGTTTCACGAGCAATAATTAGTTCCTCATCGGTCGGAATGACAACCACTTTCACTTTGCTATCTGCTGTTTGAATTTCAATGTCATTTGCCTCATTTTTGGCGTCATCAATCTTAATGCCTAAATAGGCAAGCCCTTGACAAACTCGAGCCCGAATTGGGGCGGAATGCTCCCCCACGCCAGCGGTAAAGGACAAAACCTTCAGGCCACCAAGATCCGTTGTATAGGCACCAATAAACTCTTGAATTTGATGGACATAAACGTCCAAAGCCAACTTGGCCCGTTGGTTACCTTCAGATTCTGCTTTCAAAACGTCTCGAATATCATTTGAAACGCCTGAAATTCCTAAAACCCCAGACTCATGATTCAGCATATCTCTGACGTCCTCTGAATTCAGATGTTCTTTTTCCTCAAGAAATGGGAGGATTTCTGGGTCAATATCGCCAGAACGGGTTCCCATTACTAGACCAGCTAATGGTGTGAAGCCCATGGACGTATTAACGGATTTGCCATCCTTAATTGCACAGATACTGGCACCATTTCCTAAGTGACAAGAGATAAGCTTGTCCGCCGTTTGTTCGCCAAATCGTTCCCGCACCACGCTATAAATATACTGGTGTGATTGCCCATGAAAGCCATAACGGCGAATCCCATACTTTTCAATATAGCGATAGGGTAGCGCATAAGTGTATGCCTTAGGTGGCATTGTGCTATGAAACGACGTATCGAACACCGCGACTTCTCTAGCTTCCGGAAGCAATTTTTCAAAAGCCTGGATTCCTAGTAGGTTAGCCGGATTGTGCAAAGGAGAAAGCACTGACAATTCAGAAATTCGTTTGGCAACGTCATCGTTGATTTCAACGGACTGGGTGTAATAACTGCCACCGTGAGAAACTCGATGACCGACGCCAACAATTTCTGATTTATCCTTGATGACGCCACTCTCATTCAACGCTTTGATAACTAGTTCAGTTGCAGCTGTATGATCACTAACGGCTTCAGTCGTCTTGTGTTTGTCTCCACTTGTCGTTTGATAAGTAAACACGGCATCTTGGTGGCCGATTCGATCAACCATTCCGTGAATCATGACCTGTTCATCCGGCATTAAATACAGCTTAAACTTCAACGATGAGCTACCTGCGTTGATTGCAAGAATCTTCTCTATCATACTGTGCTTCCTCTCTGTCTATAATTTAATTACTTAATGACCTTATGATAAATTGCTCGTAAGTCGTCATCAGTTGGTACGACAGGATTTCCTGGGAAAGTACCGTCCTTTTTAGCATCCGCGACAACAATGTCAGTCTTCTTTTCAGCATCAGCAGGGTCAACGCCAAATGCCCGTAATGTTTGTGGGCAATCCATTTGAACCATCATTTGACGAATCTTAGCCGCAATTCGTTGAACGGCAATTCGATCACTCATTCCCTGTGATACTAAACCAGCTTTCTTAATAGCTGCACCGTATTTGTGCAAAGCAGTTTCCGAATGACTGGCATTGTATTCAACAACGTGTGGCAAAAGCATTGCACAAGCTAATCCATGAGGAACATGGAAGTTAGCTCCCAATTGATGGGCTAGTGAGTGGGCAATTCCTAGACCGGCGTTGTTAAACGCGATTCCGGCTGCACACGATGCTTCGTGAACAACTTTGCGGGCCGCTTCATTATCACCATGCTTGTAACATTCAACTAAGCAGTGGGTAATCACATCAATTCCCTTTTCAGCCAAAGCATCTGTAATGGTATTGGCATCACGAGAAACCAGTGATTCAAGCGAGTGGGTTAAAACATCCAGCCCGGAGAATGCGGTGACACTCTTTGGTGCAGTCATTACCAGCTCGGGATCCAGTAACGCAATATCTGGGGTTAAATAATCCTTCATAATTGGCATTTTGGTATGATTCTTCGTATCTGAAACAACACTTGTATTGGTGACTTCTGAACCAGTACCACTGGTCGTCGGAATGGCAACGAAGCTTTCAATCTTGCAATGATAAACTTTTTCACCAAAGAACCGGATGGCTTTACCGGTATCAATGGCAGAGCCACCACCAATCCCAACAATGATGTTTGGTTTAACTTTACCAAACTGTTCAACGCCTTCCATAATATTATCCAAAGGTGGATCAGGTTTAACGTCTGAGAAAATCGACACGTCATTGTTACCGTCAACTTCACCTTTAATTTTGTCCAACGTTGGTGTATTAGGTAAAAAGGCATCGCAAACCATCAAAATTTTCTTGCCCTTTAGGTTCTGTAACCAGTCTAAGCTATCATTACCCGAAAATATTTTAGTTGGAATCCGAATTTCTTCCATCTTGTATTAGACCTCCCATGAACGTAATGAGAATCCTTCTGGGCAATTGAAGCGACGACGACGGGTAAATGTCTTAGCAGTTGTTGTTCCTTCACCAGTTGGAGTAGCAATTGTTAATGCAGCATCTCCGCTCCAGTAACCATTATCACCAACGCCCGTTGCAGCAAAGGTTGGGCCATTAGCAACAAAAATTGAAGTATTCATCCGATGTGCAGCTTTATTGATATGAGGAATGTTTTCTGAGTGAATTGAAGCAGTATGATGGTTGCCACCTTCAACTTCAACCGCTGTCTTCAAAACATCTTCAAACGTTGGGCAGGAAACAATCGGCAATAATGGCATTAACATTTCTGTTGTTACTAATGGGTGATCTTTCTTAGCTTCAAAGATTACAACCGTTGGATGACCCGTGTATGAAACACCAGCTTCATCTAAAATAAAGGTTGCATCTTTACCAACAAATTTACGATCTGGGGTACCATTTTCTTGGATAGTCATATGAGCAATTTCATCAATCTTATCCTGATCCTTCAATAAGAAGGCACCATCCTGCTGCATTTTTTCAATCAATTGATCCTTAACGTCGTCTTGAACAACAACTTCCTTTTCAGCAGTACATAAAATATTGTTATCAAAGCCACAAGAAGTGACAATATCATGGGCAGCTAAATCAATATTGGCTGTATCGTCAACCATTGCAGGTGGGTTACCAGCACCAGCACCAACAGCTTTTTTACCACTAATCAATGCCTGATGAACAACAGCTGGACCGCCAGTTACGGCAAGCATTGCAATATCTGGATGATGCATCATCTGTTGAACCGATTCGATTGAAGGGGTTGCTAGTGAGACCACTAAGTTACGAAGTCCAGTAGCCTTGTATACAAATTCATTCAGATGCTCAATCATCCAACGAGTAATATTTTTAGCACCCGGATGAGCACCAAAGAATAAGGCGTTGCCGCCAGCCAACATCATGATGGAATTGTTAATAACCGTTTCACCAGGGTTCGTGCTTGGGCCAACTCCACCAATAACACCAAATGGCGTGTATTCGTACATCACCATGCCGCCATCACCGGTCTCAACATCTGGCTTCAAACTATCGGGACCAGCAGTGTTATACAAAGCATTCTTCAACTTTGTTTCCTTTGCTTCAACAGTTCCCATACCGGTTTCATCACGCGTAGCTTGGGCAATGTAATGGATCTTTGGTCCAAAACCATCTTGAATCGCTTTGATCACTTTCTTACGAAATGCCATTGGCTTATCGGCATAAATTTCTTGGGCTTGTTTAGCAGCTGCAATTGCTTCATCAACAGTTTCAAAGATCCCGTTCCCAAGTCCTGTCGGTTGGGCTGCATTATTATCAGCACCAGATTGTGATTGACCGCTTAATTCTTCTTTGAGAATTCTTCTGATTGCTTCTTCAATATTCTGTTCTTGCATATCTCACATACGCTCCTTAGAAAATTCTTGAACGGCTGCTTCACAAATGGCTTGATCTTCTTCGATTAAGCCACCGCTGCAACCAATAGCACCAATTATCTGTCCATTTTCGATTAATGGGATACCACCTGGAAATGAGACAAGCTTCCCATCAAGCATCGTTTCCATCTGGTAGAGCGGGCCACCAGGTTGAATATCTTTACTAATATCCTTGGTTGGTTCTTTCATCGCAATAGCAGACCATGCTTTTTTTGGTGCTAATGTTGAACTCACTAAGTTTGCATTCGGCATATGGTACAACATTTGTACCGTTGTTGTAATGTCCATAATACAAATTGTGACCCCAACGTGTAATTCGTCTGCCTTAGCAACGGCTGCGTCAATTACTTTTTCCATTTTATGTCGGTCAAACACATTGGTTGTGCTTGGCGCATCTGATTCTTTAGCTAAAACTTCTTTTACGATTTGGTTAATTTGTTCTTTATCCATGGTCATTTAACCTTCCTATCGCTTTATAGTACCGTTGAACAACCTCTCCGATAACCTTTTCAAGATAATCCTCATGGTCTTCTGAACGTGCCATGATGTAGAGAAAGTCTGAAAGTCGATTGACGTATCTTTCAATTTCTGGTCTCACAGGGTTTACCTTCATAAACGATACCAGTTGTCGTTCGGCTCTTCGACATACCGTGCGGCAGACATGAAGTTGAGCGCCGGCAAGACTTGAGCCTGGCAAAATAAAACTGGTAACTTTCGGTAATTGAGCTGTATAGTTGTCAATTATCGATTCAAGATAGTGAACGTCGTCATCCGTTATGATTCTGCTTTGGGAGCGGAATTTTTCAGCATCTTGAGTCGCAATCTCTCCTTGAAGAAAGAACATCCGATACTCAACCCGCTGCAAAATTTCCTTATTTCGCTTACTAATACAGAATTTATCAGCGAGTGAAATATTAGCGTTTAGTTCGTCGAAAGTACCATAAGTTGATACCCGCAACGAATCTTTTGACACCCGCTCACCATCAAAAAGGCTTGTCTTTCCTTTATCGCCGCCCTTTGTGTAAATGGCCATTTAAAATCCCTTCTTTATCATTTATCAAATCGATCAATAATCCCGACAATTGAACAATCGTTGACATCGTTTTGAACTTGACTGACCGTTGCTCTTCGGGCACCAGCACCACGTACCAATAATACATATTCGCCAATCCCCGCACCAACTGTGTCAGCAGCGACTTCTTCAGACCGTGTTGGGTGGCCTTCAGAATCTACTGGCTGAACAATCATGAGCTTTCGGCCGATCAATGAACGATCTTTTTGGGTTGCAACAACGCTTCCCATTACTCGTGCCATATACAATTTTCATCAGTCCTCATCTTTATTATCATTTGCTTAAGCTGACTAATTTGCTCAGCCTCACTTGTCAGTTTTTGATTTGGGGTTACAACTACAATTGAATTATCCGGCAGCGTAGCAAGATCTAAACGACTGATTGCCTTTTGATAAAATGCTTTGACAACCCGTTTTTGATCAACAACAAATGAAACGGGCCAATCTAACAACATCTTTTTCGGAATAAAGTTGACCATTGATGAACTAATCTGAAAAGTAAAGTCTACTTGGAAACTTATTCCCTGTAATATCCACTTTGTCCAAGGATCATCCAAATTAAGCCGGTAAACGTTCGCTAATAATGGAATCGTGACATTATCAATCGTGACGTTGGCATAATCGGTATAAATTCCGTTGTTAGGGACAGATCCTTCACTGGAATAATCAACTTCGTAAGATTGGTGTTCGCGCTGCCTGATTTTAGCCAGTACTTGCTCAACAATATGATCCATTTTGGCCACCAACCTTCATTGTTTGTTCAAAACCTTAATTTTCCTTTGGGAGAACAATATGACCAACCGTGTCATCCCGAACATTAGCCGCACTGGCTTCGTCCGTATCTAGGTGCATTTCCAGGACAAAATCTTTTCGTGGTCGGCAAACAACGTCATCATAAGTTGTTCGACGGTCCTGAGATTCAATTTGAACGGAAACAATATCTCCCATTTTTACGCCGAATCGTTTAGCATCTTCCAAACTCATATGAATGTGCCGTTTGGCTACAATCACACCTTGAATGGTGATTTCAGCATCTTTTGTTCGAACTTTAACCGAAGGCGTCCCATCAAGATGACCTGACAAACGAATTGGGGCATCAATTCCCAGACCAAAACATTCTGAACGTGCAATTTCAACTTGTGAATGTGACCGTACCGGTCCAAGAACCCGGACGTGCTCAATGGTTCCTGTTGGGCCGATAATGTCGGCCGTTTGTTCAGTCGCAAATTCGCCTGGCTGCTTTAGTTGCTTTTTAATCTTCATTTGTTGACCAGGGAAAAGCTTATCAAAATCCGCTTGGCTTAAATGAATATGATGATTTGAAACACCGATTGGTACTCGATATGGGTCGTTTTGTTCACTAATCACTTGCCGGATTAGTTGTCGAATTTTATCTTCAGTAATTTCCATAAATTGCTAACCGTCCTTATATTGAATTTGAATTACTTTTTGTCAATATTTGGCAAGATCCCTTCAACTTCTGAGTGTGGACGAGGAATTACAAACGAGGTTAAAACTTCACCAACGTTTTCTGCGGCAGAAACCCCAGCATCAACGGCAGCTTTAACGGCACCAACATCGCCACGAACCATGACAGTTACTAATCCACTACCAATCTTTTCTTGACCAATCAAGACAACGTTAGCTGCTTTAACCATTGCATCGGCAGCTTCAATTGAGCCAACTAATCCTTTTGTTTCAATCATTCCAAGTGCGTTATTCATAATAAATTCCTCCATTTTTTAGTGAGCGGAGCAAAGCGGTTAACAACCGGGGTTTAAGTCTTCGCTGAGAAAAATTCCCAATTCTGGCATTTTTCTCAGCGGTACTTACGCACAGATTGTTGCTTTGCGGAGCTGTCTTTTATTGCCAATCTACAATCAGCTATTAAACTGACCAGTTGCGTGGCATCGTTTTTGTTTATTATTTCTTAGTCTGTTTTCTTGTTGTTCGCCTTGCAGTCGAACGCTTAGACCGGCTAACTTGACTAGCAGCCTTACTTGGTGCTTTGGAAGCACTTGACTTAGTCGTTGCTGCTTTGGTCGTAGTCGCCTTTGTGGTTGAGTTTTCAGTCGGCTTTGGAGCGGCTTTTTCAGCTGGTTTGGCAGCTGATTTAGCTTCGTCTTTTTTAGACGTTGCGCTCGTGCTGGTCGATTGACTACCACTTGGCTTGGCACCCGAGCCACCGTTGCCACTGTCTTTTGGCCCGTTAGGTTTTGGCCCACTAGCAGCACCGCCACCATCTGGACCATCATCGTCTGGGCCGTCGTCATCTGAATCATCGTATTCAGTTGCGGCATCAAACTTGCTCTTAATGGCATCGTTTTTGCCCAACTCGCTGATCCCAGGGGCTGGGTTAGCGATTACCATTGAACCGGCAACTCGATCACCCATCTCACCTTTCCCAGCATCAATTGCGGCTTCGACGGCGGCAACATCACCGGTTACTGAGACGGTAATCCAACCATTTCCTTTTGTATTCTCAAGAAACTTCAATTGAACTTGAGCAGTTTTAAGCATTCTATCAGCAGCAACGATCGCACCAGACAGACCCTCGACTTCAAGATATCCAATTGATTCCATAAATCACTCACCTGTCCTGTCTTTATTTCTTAAATGGCACTCCTTTGACCAATCTTGCAGCGTTGGCCCCAACCTTTCGAATGTTCGTTGGGTTGTCGATAGGAACCACAAAAAGTGGCTCATTTGGTTTTAAATTTTTGTAATGAACCACAATTTGTTGATCGTCAAACGAGATGCCAACCGATAACCGTGAGGCCACTGCCGCTTGATAAGCTCTGGCCACTGCCGAATTCGCATCTTCTACTTGCATGGTTTGAAAGGGAATTTGTTCTTCTTCAATTCCATGCAGCATTGGCTTTAACTCGTCAGGGACCTTGTTATTCAATTGATTGGGCAAAGCTATGAAAATTGCAGGTCTATCGTTATCGATTGCCATGCGTTATCCTCTTTTCTCGTTTGCATATGAAAGAATTAGTCCGGTTGCAACGGCATTACGTGGTCCTTCAACACCTCGAACATTTCCTCGACCAGCAACCAAGTTGTAATGCGATAAAGCATCAGTTACCAACTGGGGAATTTCAAAATCCAAAGCAGAGCCGCCAACTAAGACAACGAATGGAATATCGCGAATATTGCCTGTTGGGCTAACGTGTTTCAAAGCTCTAATCGCATTTGTCACGAAAACTCGCCTCTTCGCAGTTTGTCGGACTAATTTCACTTTTTCAATGCCAAGATTACCTGGAAGCGGTTCATAGCCATTGGGCTTAATCGCAACCACTCTTGCAAACAAGTTAGCTGGTAGTGGCTTCTCAAAGAATTGAACCGAACCATCTTCATGTCGCAACTGGAAAAGATTTTCAACTTTTGCAAGCGGATATCGTTTAATATCTTCTGCAAGGTAGAGATCATCTAAGCCAAGCTCAGAGTTGATGATCATTGAAACCATGTCTCCGGCACCGGCTAAATGAATGGCCACCTTCTTATCTTCCCTGTTGATAATTGAGGCGTCCGTTGAGCCAGCCCCTAAATCTAAAATCGCCATTGGCTTGTTAGTTCCTGGAGTTGTCAAAGCACCTAAGATAGCTGCTTCGGCTTCAGCACCACCAATTTCCACTGGGACATGCAGTTCATCTTCAATCAAGTTGGCAATGATTTGCATTTGCAAGTGATCTGATTTAACCATTGCCGCAATTCCCACTGCTTGCTCCATTGAAAATTCACCTGCAAGACCACCAGTTACTTTGACCGGAACGGATGTATTAACCGCTAATAAATCCTGAATCGCAATATCCTTGTTCTGCTTGTCAGTTAAACTTGCCATTGTCTGGCGAACCTTTTCAAGCATTCCGCCAACATTGGTACCTGATTTGCCCGTAATATCATCGATCGAATCAAACTCATTGACCGTCTTCATGATTGCTTCGGCACCGGCGGCAACGTCAACCTGTGCTTTTCCCTTATTGCCTTGAATATAAATTGTTCCGGCAGGGATCACACGCGCCTTAACATCTCCCTTAGGTGTCTTGATAACAACCGCAGAACGGTTCCCAATTAATGCTCGAGCAACCGGCACGATATTTTTGGTTTCGTCTGAAGACAATCCAAACAAAGTTGCAATTCCATACGGATTAGATAACTGAGAAATCACTCGGCCTTGCGGAGCCACTTCAACAGCCGCTAGCATATTAATCGGCACTTTATCAATGCCAGCCACCTCATCAACAATCGGGATTTTATGTTTCAACCGGTTATCAACCAAAACGCCATCATCACTTTGCATAATTGCAGCAGTGATATGAAAACCCGATTCAACATAAGCATCAATCAATTTAGCTGCATCAGCAAAATCAACTTCCTTTGGAATCAAGACAATGTAATTACGAGAATGATCACTTTGATGAAGAAGGTCAACTAGTCCGACCGTGTAGCCAGTGCCTGTACCAACACCGCCTGGAGTTCCTGGATTATGACCGATCATAGTTGATTCAGTAATAATCGTTTCGGTAATTGTTTCCATCGCAACATCACCAATGACAGGCGTTGCTTCATTGATCCGGATTAAATCAACT
Organism: Lentilactobacillus fungorum; assembly: GCF_016860605.1. GTDB lineage: Bacteria > Bacillota > Bacilli > Lactobacillales > Lactobacillaceae > Lentilactobacillus > Lentilactobacillus fungorum. Next base: position 165,680 of record NZ_BNJR01000007.1, on the reverse strand, counting down.
GACGACAGGTCGGTGTGGGTAGATTGTAAGACAGAATTAATTGAATCCTTAACCCCAATCAAGTTTTGCTTGGTTCCTTTGATTCCAGTTGTTGCTGCAATTCCTGATCCCAGGAACTTCACTTCACCATTATCAAAGACGTCAGCTAAAGCGACCTCGGTTGAGGAATTACCAATATCAACACCAATCACACGTGTCATGTTAAAACCCCTAACTAGCTATTAATTATCGCCCTTTAACTTCTTGTGCTTCTCGTAATTTTCAGCGGCTTCTTTAAACCAGTTCGCACAAATTGGAGCGTTATACTTGGTTTTAAGCTCTTCCGAAATATTTAGTAGATCTTGTTTACTTGAACGGAATGGTCGCAAAGCACCATACATTTCTAGAACTCGGTCATCAGGCACTTGGGTTAATTCAGCAGCTCGCTGGAAGTTTTTTTGAATTTGAGTTCGACCAGCTTCGGCAGCAAGTTTGCCTTGCAAACGAAGGGTTGAAGGGGCAATTCGCAATTCCTTAGAGTCAATTTTATTATCAACAATATCTTGAAATGTAATGTCTTTAACGGGCTTTCCGCCTGGTGACTTAATCATTTCAGGATGATTTTTAAATAACGGAAAATCTTTAGCTGTTAAATCAGGATCAGAGCTGCTTGAATTGGAAGCTGTGGCTGTACTAGTACTTGACGTACTGCCGTTATCACCGTTTTTCAACTGTGACATGATCTTAGCAACTAAATCATCTACTTCGCTCATCAGTAATGCCTCCTATCTTTCTAATTAATTAAAGTTAACTTCAATTTGGTCAGCTGGCTTACCAACAACAACCTGCTTAGTTTCCTTAATGTGCATCAAAGCTGCAAGAGCTTGATAGGTTGGTCGAGACATCTGATCATTGACTGTTGGAACCGGATTAGGGGACATGCCCTTAGCATATTGAGCAGCGTTCTTTCCGATTGCTCGATACGTGTCAAGTGTCAAAACAGGTGCTTGTGGGAACAATTCCAAGTTATTCAATGGATCTTGATCCTTTTGGTGAATAATGGTTGTTCCTTTAGATTGAATGGCAACTGCAATGCCAGATCCAGATAATTTATCAGCTTCTGCCGACATGAATGAGACATCTGAAGTCCGGTATACCTTAACAACTCGGGCTTTTAGCCCTTCCTCTTCAATGCCAGCAATGATTTGTCGTAAAACATCTTTGTGAGAAAGTTTAACAATCGTTTGGGTCATAATCTCTGCAAATGCCGGACCGACCGCCACCACAACTTCATCTTTCGAAGTGCCAGGCTTGGCAACACCAACATGTTTAAACCAATCAACCGGATGAACTTGGTCAGCTTGCTGAGATGATGGCGTTGCAGTAGCAGTTGAACTGCCGCCTTTAAACGAAATTGGTTTTTCGGCACCTTGAACTTCATTTAAAACGTCACGAATAATACTTTTAAGTAACGTTTCATCTATTTCTTGACTCACTGCGCTTACCTCCTTCTATTGACTAGAATTCTACCTTTTGAGGATCCAAAGCCCATGGGATATTCTTGATCTTATTCCATTGATCCTTATCTTCCCATAGACGGTAACCGGTACCTGGGCCTTGATAATCGTTTCGATCATTAATAGCTGAAATGCAGTTCCAATCCTTATCAAAGATAGCTGAAGTTTGTAGATAATCGCCACAAATCTTTTGTTGAGCCAGCTTGAAGACAGCTTGGGCAACATCGTCGAATCCGTGGTTAGCAAGCGCACGAATAACATCAGAAACAGTGACACCACGATCCATCAAATCTTGTGCAGCTTTAATATCACCGGTCATGTCACGTTTTGGCATATCACCTGAAGTACTACCATAAGTAGCAGCTTCAACTTCTTCATCAGTAATAGCTGGTAACCCTAACCCATCAAAGACAGCTTGAATGGCTTTAGCACCTTTGTTCCGAATCTTAATCGATTGTTCTTCTGTGATTGGTAAAATACTACCGTTGACACAAAGGTCACGTTCCATTGTCTCGTAATCGTCGTAATCCAAAACATCCATGTTAGATCCGGCAAATGTGTTATCTGAGTTTTCTTCGGCAGCGTATCCAGATGAAATGTAATCAGTCCCAGCAATAAACTGGCCGAGCATCCGAGCAGTTCGCCGAATATCTGAATGAGAGAATGTTTGGTCGTTGCTTGATGCACATTCAAGATCCATCATCATACACATTAAGTTCTCACCAAGAACCTCACGAATACCACTTGGAACAGCCCCTGGGATACCGATACAACTTACAGACCCATTTTGTAAGCCTTGAACACCGGATGCCTTCGTAATGTAAATACACCGTGATTCCAAATAAAGCATTGACTTGCCTTCGGTGTAGCCCATTAAGACCTCAGAGCCAGAGCCTGAACTGAACCGCATCTTCAAACCACGAGAAGCATAGCAAGATGCCAAGAACCCTTTAGACCAAGGCGTATCATCACCATCGGTAAAGACTTTATCAGTCCCGTAAACCGAAATGGTTTCAGCATAAGCGGTAAAACCTCTCATCCCAAGTCCCAACTCAACAGCTTCTTCAACTGAACACTGGGTAATCACACCTGGCCGACCTGATTGAGAACCAACCATGATTGAAATAGCATTCAACGGTGCGTAACGTGCAACGGCAGTCGTTGTTTCCAATTCAGGGAATCCACGTAATGCCGCTTCAGCAGCATCAGCGGCAATTTCAACTGGATTATCAAGTGTATTGGTAACATGAGCTTGCGTAAATGGGGTCCGTCGTGGCCGCATCTTTTGAACGGCTTGGATCATTTCACCAAAGTTTAATTTATTGATAACATCTGAAGCTTTCATCGGTGTTAATGCAGTTGTTACTTTAACAACTTCTGAGCGTGGAACGTTTGGGTCAATCAACATTTTAGCGATTGCATTGGAATCCATTGCATTGGCTTTTTCGGCATTATCAATGTTAATTCCGTATTCTGCAATATATTGATCAATTAAATCAAAATCAGCTTTTTGCTTGCCATCGAGTTCAGTAATTTCCCCATTTTCAATCTTAATGCTTGGTTCTGGGTCATTTTTGCTGTGCATCGCAACTAAGCCTTCGTCGTCCCACTCTTGAACAAAACCATCTTGATGAACTGGACGCTTTTCCAGTTTTTCAAATCTCTTTTGACGTTTCAATTGTGTTCCTCCTTCCGACTACTTAATGTATGATGGAAAATCGTTAACCGGTTTCTCACCCATATCGCCAAGTAACTTCAGTCCAACTTCTCGACCGGCCTTGACGGCTTGTCTAACAGCACCAGAATCGCCGCTAATGTGAACCATCCCTTCGTTTGAAAAGCTGGTTCCATGAGCAGGTGATGCAAACGACAAGACATTAACACTAGCCGTTTTAATTGCCGTATCGGCCATAACAACACCAATTCCGGCAGGAGCACCACAAATTAATCCGTATGCCTTACCTTCCGGAGCACCAAATGCTGCATGACAAGCACCTGCTGCACGAGCAGTGAATTGTAATTCCAAATGGCCAGCAGCGGAATTGTAAACATCGCCAAACGTTGTACTCAAAGTATCCAGTGCAACGTTAATTGCTGAGCGTACATCCGATGGGTCATACCCACCAATTAAAATCAAGGAACCGTGTCCGGCGCCGCCCTTAGTATCACGAGGGAGCTCGATATCGATTACTTCTGTATTGGTTGCCTTAACCGCTTCGTCCATAGCCATAATGTGTGGCCCAGCTCCAGACCGAGCGCTTAATACCCCTAATACTGAGTATCTCTTAGTTACATGAAGTTGATCCAAAAGCAAAGCATCAACACTAGGGATACACATTCCAATCGTGTCACCAATTTTTCGAGTCCCGACTAATTCAGGAACGGCACTAGTAGAGTTTAAGAAATCATTCATTTGTAATCCTCCCGATGACTTTGACTGATCCTCACCCTTAATTGAAATGCCTTTTTTCATCATTTCGTTAAGGACTTTCTCAACTAACGCATCATTATCTTTATTCATAATTATTACCTACATAATCATCAAATTTTTTCTAAATTATCAGCTTACTTTGAGGCAGCGTTCTTTAAATCATCTGGATTTGGGAGAATCTTCTCAACATCCGTATGTGGACGTGGAATGACATAGTTGGAAACAACTTCGCCAATGTTTTCGGCAGCTGAAACACCTGCGTCAACAGCAGCTTTAACGGCACCAACATCTCCACGAACCATAACTGTTACCAATCCGTGACCGATTTTTTCTTGACCAACTAAGTTCACATTTGCTGCTTTAACCATTGCATCGGCAGCTTCAATAGATGCTACAAGACCTTGAGTCTCAATTAAACCTAAAGCTTCTTGTTCCATGTGAAATTCCTCCTAAGTGTGTTGAATCAATCCCTCGGCCCGCAAAATTGTGAACAAACGGACTAATTCAATTGTTTTTGAAAACACTTTCAGTATAAAGAATTTGCATTATGCTATCTTAAACAAGTTCATTTTTAAATCGCAATATTTGAAAACGATTACACAACAAAAGATAAAATAGCAAAATATTACTAACTTTTTCACTAAATTATCTTGTAATCATGATTTTATTATCATAGAATTAACTTATGGTGGAAGCGGTTCCACTATATAAATGTAAGAAGCTTCATAAACGACTGGAGGCACGGTAATGATCACCTATTCCCTCGAACTGAAAGACTATCAGACGTTAGCAGAGGCCGTGAATACCTTTTCTGGCATCACCCAAATCGACACGGCATTCTATACTTTAGACGGGCAACTCTTAAAGAACGGGAGTGTTTATCAAAAACAAGAAGACGTCCAACGAAGCCTGAATGTTTATTCTGACGAAATTTTTTCGATCTTTCCGGTAACTATGAATTACAAACTATGGGGGCTTGTCATTTGTAATTCAGTCAATGTCTCGCAACAACGAATTTCATTATCAAGGAACTACTTAGAAAATATTATTGGTCAAATATTTGAAGCGGATAGTGATATCAAGATTACGGTATGGGATGCGCTTGGCAGCGAAGCCTTATCGGCTATCCGCAATTTTGACACGTATCTACGAAACGAAACTAGCAAAAAGATTTCCGCTACACCAGTTGAGTCGATGCCGACAATCAATGGCGGCAGTACCTCTTCAGATCCCTTTAACGACGAGGCTTCTGGCAATATTTACCATAGCTTACAAGCCTGTCTTAAGTATATTAAGGCCAATATCGATCAAACCATTTCTTTAGATGAAGTCGCTCAACACGTCTTTTTATCGCCATCATATTTAAGCCGAATCTTTAAGAAAACAATGCACGTTAATTTTATCGACTATATCAATAATCAAAAAATTGCGATTGCAGGTGAAAAGCTTTGTCTAACAGCATCTCCCGTTAGCCACATTGCCAAACAAATTGGATTTGCTCAAACCAGTTATTTCACCAAGATATTCAAGCAACATACCGGTCTCACTCCTTCAGAGTTTAGGCAGCGGAATGCGTCAATCCAAAAGATAGTTACGATCCACCGCGATTTAACTTGGAACGAAAGTGACAGTGTTTATGATATTTCTAAACGCTATTTTCAAGACAATCACATTAGCTATTATTCACAGCCGGTCAACGGTTTCCCTTATATCAACAGCATTGCTGGTTTAGCGGATTCATCCGGCCAACGCGGGTGGATCTTCACCGTTGACTGTAAGCAGCCAAATGCATCGTCAATGTTGGTACCGGTAGCGGGCAAATCAGTCATTCAATGGATTTATACAGAGTATCCAAGTGATTGACGTTATGCCAATATCTGATTAAGAATGCTAAAAACTGGTGTACCTTAAAAGAGGTCTATCCCTAAAAGTCTGATTAGATTTTAGGGATAGACCTCTTTTAAGGTAACTGGATCCGTTTATTATTCTTTGCGCGGAACTTGATGGTCATCGGAACCAATAGCATTCTGCCAGGCAGAAAGCTGCACACAAGCACCGCCGGCAAAAATCCCAGAACCGGGGAAACGTCTTGGCAACCGTGTCGAAACGTGCGAAACCAAGCAGAAAGCTGCACGCAAACACCGCCAGCAAAAATCCCAGAACCGGGGAAATGTCTTGGCAACCATGCCGAAACGTGCGAAACCAAGCAGAAAGCTGCACACAAACACCGCCAGCAAAAATCCCAGAACCGGGGATTTCTGCTGACGGTGTTTATGCTCCGCTTTCTAAACGCTTGGTTTCGCACTCTCTAACCCTTTAACATAAACTGAATCGCAGCCGCCAAAATGCCGCCTGCCAGTGGGCCAAACATCGGTACCCACGCATAGCCCCAATAAGCATTACCCTTATTAGGTACCGGCAAAATCGTATAAGCAAACCTTGGTCCCCAATCCCGGGCTGGGTTGATCGCAAATCCAGTGGTCGTTCCTAGTCCAGTACCGATGACAAAGATTAAAAAACCTACGATAAACGGTTTCAAGCCTAATGTAAAATTACCTAAATTCAATAAAATGAAAATAAATGCAAATGTTGCAAATAATTCTGAAATAAAATTAAATAATGGCGATTTAATCGCTGGTCGGGTTGCAAAAATGCCAACTTGGTTTCCAGAAGCTTCATCAGGCGTTGCTTTGAAGTGTGGCGCAAATTGTATAATAACCAGCGCAGCCCCTACAAAAGCTCCTAAAAATTGACCTGCAAGGTATGGGAGAACTTGACTCCATGGGAAAAACCCAAAGCAGGCAAAACCGATTGTTACAGCGGGATTTAAGTGGCCCATTGATCCCAATGATCCAGCAACATAAACGCCCATTGCAACGGCCATCCCCCATGACAGGCAGACAAACGTCCAATTAGCACCTTTTGCATATGCCTTATTCAAGTTAAAACCGGCACCAGTCCCGGCCCCCAGCATAATCAAAATCATCGTGCCAAAAAATTCACCTATAAAACCATCCATAATACACACCTACCCTTGTATTTGATAAGCCATAATCGACGCACTAAGGATAGCATATCTTCAAGTGAAAATATTCACCTACTTTGTTTTAAGATTGACATCAAATTTATCGTTAGGTGCAAAATAATACAATTGGTCAAAATGTTATCAAAAAAATCTTAGTTAAAAGCTTGCCAAGGCTGACCATTATAATTGATATTTCTTGATTTTAGCCAAGAAGGTACCCCTTATTCGATTCCAAAATCAAAATTGTCATAATTCGGTTTGTAAATCAATTGGGCAAAGTTGCAGTTATTCTGAAAACGTTATCAAATATTTAACTTAAGTAGCTTGGCCTTAGTTCCACTAGTTTCATACAATGAATAACAGCCCGCCTTAAAATTAACTGACCACCAATCAACTTCTGGATACCAGTGGTGATGTAACGTCCGTAAAACTCCCAAGTGTGCAATCAATAAAACCGTACTTGTATTGGGTAACGTTAATAAGTAGTGATCCATTGCTTTGATAACGCGCTTTTCAAAATCATGAAAGGGTTCTGCTCCTTTAGGGGTCACGTCAAACGGAGCTTTAAGCCAACGTTGCCAAACATCTGGATAAGCCGCTTCAACCTCGTTGGCGTTCTTACCCTCCCAATTTCCAAATGGCATTTCATCAAATGCCTTGTCAACAATGACCTTCATCGTTGACTGATTTTTTTCAACGGCACTAAGGGTTTGCTCAGTTCGCTTTAAGTCACTTCTGATTGCGTAATCAATCCCCGTTGCGTTTAACTTCTCTGCTAATTGATCAGCCTGTTCTAGTCCCACGTTATCTAATTCGACATTTGCCTTACCATAATATTTTTTCTCACGATTGTATTCGGTTTCACCATGCCGGCTTAAAAGTAATTTCATTAGATCACCCTCACTAGAGCTGCTAATACCAACAAAAAGACGATTTGGCCCAACTCACCATAAGCACCGATTGTGTCCCCGGTAAAGCCGCCCAATTTTCGGTTAATGTAGTGGCGATAGGCAAACGCCGCTAAAATAAGTGCGACATAAGCAATCAACCCAGCGATCCCCAAAATAAGCCCGATAACAATGATTGCAAATAACTGGGAAATAATAATCCGCCATGGTTGAACGCCTGTCCACAAGGCCCCCAAGCCTTTGGTTTTACCTGCATATACCATTTTGTAAAACAAGAGGACCATGCCCGTCTTGGCCACCATCGTCGTAACCGCAGCCAAACCAACCACTTGCCATAGGGATAAATGCGGAGCGACAACAATCCCCGCGCCCATGACAATGGCATAAAAATAGGTCAAAGCCAAGCTGCCCATGGTTCCAATCCGGCTATCTTTCATAATCTCCTTGATGCGATCGACCGTTCGAGAAGAGTACAGACCATCAGCCGTATCAGCCAACGAGTCTAAGTGAAACCCACCGGTGAGGAGACCATCGAAAATCCAATATAAAATCCAGGCAAACCAAATTGGAAAAATCAGGCTCATTAACCAAAAAAAGAGTGCTTCAATACAACCAATTAAAAAACCAAATAACGTAAAGTATTGGATGCTTCGTTTGAATTGACTAGTAGCATCCTTAATTTCAATTGGAACAGGGATTCTGGTAAAAAACTGAGTTAACAGTACTAACGACTTAATCATCAACAATCATCCTTAACAGTTAAGATTTACAAAGGTCAAACTTTCAATTTAGCAATTAGCGCCAGTTGAGGCGCCATTTCTTCAAAAGTGGCTTGGTCCTTGGCAGCAATTGCGACTAAAATAACCGTCGCTGGGCCGGCCGATTGATTCTTTTCTTCAGCGCCCAAATCCGCGATTGGTTCAATCTTAGCATGGTGCGTCTCGGCCATTTGAACCAGCTCGTAACGTACGCCCCGCGACCCTACTGGCAACATATCTACAACTGTCGATTGCTTGCGAATTCTTCTAACAACATCATACGAAAAGATTCTGTCCAAGTGACGTTTAACCTCTTCGCCAACATAAGGCGCCCCAAGTTGGTAAACCAGCAACTCATCAGTCACTTGCTTTTCTAAGACGTTATCTGAGTTAGCAACGCCAATCACGGTGACCCCAATCGAGGTGGTTTGAGTTGCCATATTATCTTCCGTACTGCCATTAAGGGGAATATCCGCCAAGCCAGCTTTTTGGAGTTCCTGTTGAATTCCGAAGATGCCCCGTCGACCAGTAGGGGCCATTTCATTGCCAATCGTATCATTAACGGCAATCGGCTTAGCTCCAAAACAAATCAGTTCCATCAATGGCACCCGCAACGAATAAGCCGCAGTGATTGCCGGATCAATTAAAACCGTGTCAAGTTTCTTCTCACCAATGCCAGCGCTGCAATCACAGGCAATCACCAACGTTTGCCCTCCAGCCAATTGAACTAGAGAAAGGTCGCGAAACCGATTAGTGGTCATAGACTACTTACCTCCCTTACGAATGCCACCTCAAAAAAGCGACTTCTTTAATCCGTTTAGGTAACGCCGCGTAAATTACTTCACACACGATCAAATTGAGAATTGTCGCAATTGTCAGCGGAATGAAGTAGACGTATACCGCCTGTTTTAAAAGCGGGTACATGAAGACCAGTTCGATCGGCACGTTAATTGCGTAACCAACAACATCTGAAGTCACAACGCCAGCAATTTTCTGCTTACCAAGCCGCTGGCGAATCCAGCCGAAAACAAACATGCAAACGCCCATCGCCGCAGCAATAATTAAGTGAATCGGCAACGTTAGCGGGAATCCCGCCAATGCAGCCGACGTCAAGTGACCAAATACACCTAAGAATGCGCCAAACACCGGTCCAAGCAAAATAGCGCCCAAAAAAGCAGGGGCTGAGTCAAAGGCCACCGACCCCATTATCTTAATGTTGGCACCAATAACACATAAAGCCAGCAGCATGGCCGCCAGCACCAGTCGCTTTAGTCGATTTGAATCAGTCATCACATCAGCTTCCTATCAATCGTTTGATTTTAACACCAAGAAAATCATAACATGAATTGTGAAGGGTTCAACATAGTCACTGAAATCGGTCAAAAATGTCGTACAAAAAGACACTAATTAACTAATCGACAAGGCCAAAAGAAAAAGCCAGTAGCTCTTCACTACTAACTTCGCAAAAATATACCATAAAATCTGATTCCCGATAATAAATAGCTAATTTGCAATTTTTACTACCATCATCAGTTAACCAGCTTAACCAACCCATTTTCTAACGCTTGGCCAACTATTTGAGTTAATAATAATTCGCGGCGTCTCTTTCAAATTACTTCGGTCAGTCACAATCCCGTCATTTAACGTCATAATAACCTTTAAACCAGGCCGTTCACTCAAGAATTTTTCAACTTGAGGTGTCCCACTCCCATATGGATAAGTAAAGATTGGGGAGCGATAACCCACCTTTTCTTTGAGGACCTCTTGGCTAACTGCATAGTCGTGTTTAAACCGAGTAAAGTTATGCGGCAAGTTAAATACTGGCGTGCCGTTATCAACTAAATAATGCATCCGGTTAGTATGAACGCCAAACGTCACCAATTTACCGGCTTTCTTCTTCATCTGCAGCAGTGCCGGCCAAGTTGCTAATTTGGTTCCTTGCTTGTACCAACCGGTATTGCCAGTGATAATCGACACGGTAAATGGATAGTGATACCTCATCAAAGTTGGCAGGGCATTTTCAATCATCGTCCGATCGATATCATCAAACGTAATCACAACGGATTTACCGCGAATTGGCTTACGGTGATTAACCGTATTAATTAAATCCGGCATTGAAAGCACCCGAATGTGATGGGTATGTAAATATGCCATCTGCTGCTTAAACTGCGGCTGATTAACATTAAAGTCGTGAAATTGGCTGTTTGGCGAAACGTCTTCATCAAATTTAACAATCTGATTATCAGCTAAAATCCGGTGATAGCAAAAAACCATCACGCCGTTTTTAATTCGCTGGTCATGAGCCGAAATGGCGTAGCTGGGCCGATTTCCCAGTTCATATGCAATATTGCGGTGCGTTGTAAATGCCAATAATGCCAAAAACAGTGTCACAATCCCCGCTAATAGCCACTTACGCTTTGTTTTGTTCATGATCTTTCGCCTTTCTTTCTAACCGCTTAATCCGCCACCAACCAAACATAATCATTAGAATCGCGACAACCAACACTAACAAGGCAAATGACGCATACGCCCGAAATGACAGGTTTAAAACCAAATAATCAGCCACTAGTGAATCCGAATAAACATTCAACAAAAAACACACGTTGATATAAATAACATACCCGGTGATCAACCATAGCATCATCAGAATGACCCCTCGACGAATCATCGTTAAGAATGGTGATCGTTTTCGAATAATTAAACTGGCTGGTCGTTTACGCTTTTTCATTTTCAAAGCCCCCTATCCGGACTCTGCCAACTGCCAACGTGTTGGGGGTCCAAAAAGAAGGAGCCAAGCGCGGTGAGACAGCTAATCAAGTTGATAAACCAGTAAAAAATAACGTATAGCGGCAATAATAAGAGGTCATGCCAATTAATAAAGTCAGACTTTCTCGAATCAGCAAAACCAATTAAAAATTGCGCTAAACTAATTAGCAACAGCAAAAATAAAATGACGCCATCCATAATCAAATCACCCGTAAACAACACGGTAATTAAATAAAATAAAGTTACAAATGAACAACTAATGGCCCAAAGGTCACTCAAAATCATATCCATTAATAACCACTGTTCACTCAACCGACCAGTTACAAACATTCCCCGGTTTCGAAATAACACCTCAAAGCCACCGCGGGCCCAGCGTCGCCGTTGGTGAACCAGATCTTTGACATGTTCTGGCACCAGAATCCAAGCGACTGATTGGGGACAGTAAGCCACCTGCCAGCCATGGTGGTACAGTCGCCAGGTCATATCGATATCTTCAGTAATCGCATCGGCATTCCACCAGCCTACATCTGCCAGAGCGGCTTTTCGATAAGCCACAACCACGCCGGAAACGGTGGTAATATGTCCGGTCACAAATGCCTGGCCACGCTTAATAATATCGATCACGCCAACGTATTCTAGTAACTCCAATCGGCCTAAAATGCTCGTTCGATTACGAACGACTGGTTTGCCAGCAACTGCGCCAACCTTGGGATCGTTGTAAAATTGCGCTAGCATCGGTTTAAGTACCTTTCTATCAACATAACAGTCAGCATCAAGGCACAATAGGAATTGGCCTTCTGCCAACTGTGCACCATTATTTAAGGCGTTGGCTTTGCCCTGATTTTTCTCAATATTGACAACCTTAACCGGAAATTGGGATGCATACTGATTGGCAATTTGATGCATCACTTGAAGCGTGTGGTCACTGCTGCCATCGTTAATTAAAATTAATTCCAACTTGGCATAATCGATCTTTGCGACTGATTCAACCACTTCTCCCAATGTTTCAGCTTCGTTATGAGCCGGAATTAACACCGAAACTAAATCGGGCACCTGCCCTTGGTGCGAATTATTTAACGGAACCCGTTTCTGTTGAATCGAAAAAAAGATTGACCCGATAATCCACACCGTCGATACAATTACCGGATATAAAATGACGAATGAAGTTAGTGTGTTCATTAATATCCCCCCAGTGAGCGGCGCAAAGCGCTTAGAAAGCGAAACCTAAGTTGGCTTGGCCGAAAATCCCGGGCTTGGATTTTGGGACAAGTTGACTTAGGTGCAGCTTTCTGCTTTGCGCAGCTGTCCTACTAAAGTGAGCGGCGCAAAGCGCTTCACGGCCGTCGAAGCATCCCTCCAACTACGCCGGCTTTCTCGCTAATACCATAAATGCTTTAATAAACTGAACACTTGATTGATAGATCTTTTGATCCGAAAAGCTGGCCGTCGAATCCCCCCAAATAGAAGCGCTACTGCCAACAATCCCATGAAGCGACTTTAATTTAGTCACATGATCCGTATGCCAAAGGGTCGGCTTCCAATATTGTTTCATATCTTTAACCATGTAACGGACATTTCGGGGCTTCAGATTATCCCGATTAATATTGAAATATAAATAGTAATCATTGTAGTTAAACACCTTAAAATGATGACTAATTAGCTTCGGCATGGAAGCCCAAGCCTTTTTGCGTTGTGCTCCCAATTCGCCGGCTTGATCGGCAGTCCAGTTCCAATAAGTCACTTGAATATGCCGATTAATCTCACCAAGTTCACTGTTTAAAAAGCCGTCGTTCCAAGCTTCGGGAATAAATCCCATTTTTTCAACGTTTTGACTAGTCGCATTTAGGTAAGTGACATAAGCTGGGTTTTTACTGAGTCTATCAGTAAACTCATCGCCACCAAGATGAAACCGTGCGTTGGTTTGATCCACGAATTCTTTGCCAACTTCATTGTCAACTTTTTCAATGAAACTAATACTAGCCTGATTTAAATGTAATTCGTCCCCATAGCTTTGGGACTGCCAACTGAGTTGCTTAGCTAATTTTGACTTTCCATTGGCTTTCATTGTATTGATCAACCCATTCACGTGAGCCGGCGTATCAATCTCTGGAATCAAGGTAACGCCCTTCTTTTTGGCGATTGCGAGCAAGTCGCGAATCTGGCCCTTACTGTAAAATGCCTGATGGGTTTTCTTGTTTCGCCAAACCCCATTCTTTTTAGTCGCGTTATTAAGTGTCTGCCCCACCGTCTGATTCTCAATTGCAAAATCCCGATCATCGGTTAAGTGAAGTTGGATAAACTGGCCGTGATTAGCAGCAACTAGATTGATAAATTTACGCAACGTTGCCACTTGATAATGTCTTCTGGATACGTCAAGTGTCACCCCATTAAACTTCCCTGATGCCGTTGAATGATTATTTTGATTTGGCTTGGCCTTTGAACTACAACCAATTAATAGTAGTAATAATGGTAATAAAACCAGCCAACGTTTGCCTCGCATCCAACCACCCCCAAAAACAATTTGTCACAATCTTGAAATATTTTTGTCACATTTCAAAGCAGGTCTATATTAACAAAAATTGATGTAAATGCTATCAACATGCACCTAATTATAAGAATTGTTAGAATGTCTTAAGAAAGTGAGCGGAGCCAGGCGCTTAGAAAGCGGAGTGTAAGGCTCCTCTGGGGGAAATTCCCGGGCTTGGAATTTTTCCCAAAGGTGCTTACACGGAGCTTTCTGCTTTGCGCAGCTGTCCTAATAAAACGCCAGCGAAACCAAAAGTGGTTAACTCCCAAAATATAAACAGGATCGCCAGATATTCCAGGTTTGATTATTTGGCGATCCTGTTTATATAAGGTTAAAAGCTACTTTTTGTTCAGTGCTGGTTACGACTTTTACCACAGAGTCCATGTCAGAACCCAACACTAATCATCAACTAACCTCAACTTTTTCTAACCACTTCAACTATCTTCACTTATACAAACTCGCCAACTTCGCAAAATCAACGGTTCCAAGGCCACTTGCCTGGTTATAAACCGTGTTGGGCTGGCCGGTATAATAAAGGTTCGAATTATCCATTGTGTCATTAAGCGGCGTCATTGGGGAATCTGCTTGTTGTGCCAATTCATATAGCTGGGGATTCCAGAGTCCCATTCGCTGGCGACCGGCTTGGCTGTTAATCAATGCAGCCACCCCAGCCATTTGCGGCCCTACAATACTAGTCCCACCAGCTGTCAACCAACGGCCTGATTTCCCCTGGCCAAAGTAGACGGCATGGCCAGTTGCCGGATCCGCATCGGCCGAAATATCTGGATAGTTACGCCCAGAGTCATTGCCGGAAATAAGCGGTTGGTCAAAAATTGGCTGGCCAAGAAATGATAGGTATTGGCGTGCATTGAACGTATTAATCCCCGGAACATTTTGCTGGTATGCAGGCGTTGGGTACAAATGCCCAAATCCGCCGCCACCGCCAGTACCAATCACTGTCAGCATTCCCGGCGTTTCGGTCAATAAGCTGGGATTATTTTGAAGCGTTGGCCAATGGTAGTCGGCGCCCCAGCTGCGTTCCTTAGTAACTGATATTGCCTGACCCGGCGCAACCGGACTTGTAAATGGTAACGTTGTGCCACCGACTGAAGTAACATAAGGGCTCGTCCCAAACGGATCAGAAACGCTTACCGTGCGATCTAACATCACTTTGCCCTGAGAAATCCCCCGGACAGAGTAGCGCGGCGCACCGGTATCACCGGAACCAATAAAACTAGAGATCCCCTGTAGGGCGCCTTGAGCCATTAATAAATTAAAGACATCCACGTATTTTGGCGTCATCACTTTACGATCAATTAAAAAGTCATAATACTGATTAGGCCCGGTCGACCAGCTGCAAGAAAGGGCTGACGCTCGATTTTCGTCATAGGCAGTCGAGTATGCGTTGACAACATTTTCAAGCGTTGGAAACGCACTTTTGTTTTGGTACAACCGAATATTAGCTTCAGGGGCCACTGATCCGGCGTATTCAACGTCCATCGTAGCTTCATTGTTGTTTAAATCAGTCTCATCAGAGTTAAAAATATTGTCTTGAACCACCTTAATCGACAAACGCCCGGCAGCCGTACTGGCATTTTCATGCTGCCAAAAATGCGTGATCGGTTCGCTTTGCACGCCACCAAATGTGATGATGCCAATAGTTTGGCCCTTTCCAGTAAGTCCTTGTTGGTACAGTGGCGTTACGTCGTACTGAGTTGTAAATCGACTGGTGTAACCAGTTTGGGAATTATCATTACCTTTAATCGGTTCAGCAAATTGTAAATTGGTGTCTGGAAAGATGTATTTTTGATTGTGATCGGCTAATCCTGTTATCGTTTCAACCGAATTGACTAAGCTGTTGGGAATCGCCGGCTTACGACTGCCAAATTGGACGGGGTTCGCATGATACCTCGCTTGATTAACATCAACTTTGAATGCTTTATCAACATTTCGAACTTTGCCAGTTACCGTCATCGCTAATCCACTACTAAAAGAACGCGCTTTTAACTGAAACTTCTTTAAATATCTTGTCCATTCGCTGGTTACCGCCGTTGGCTGGCCAAATTTATCCCTAATTTGGACCGGCGAGAGATACTGTTTAAACTGTTGACTTCCTGGTGTATTTACGGCAAAGGCATCAGATTGCATTTCAGCAAAATTTCGTGGCCGCAAAATAATATCAAACGTGATTGTTGACTTGGGCTTAACCTTTTGTGGCTTCAGCTGGCCGGCTTCAACCATGCCCGAATAGGCTTGGCTAATTGGATCAGCTTGAACCCTTATACTCGCTCGGCCCCAAATAAAAACTGCAAGGGCGACCAGCAAGCTACCCGTTAATAATTTCCCCCATTTTTTCACACTTATCACTCCCTCAAGCTAGTTTATTTTACGCGTTCATCGTACCACTACCAGCAATTAGCGGGGTCATAGAAGCTGGGGTGAAATTCAAACGTTCTGATAAGCGAAAAAAGCATCAAAAAATGACCCGGTCGATTCATATTCATCAGAATCATCAACCGGGTCACTTAGTTAACTGTTCATCACCGAGCCTTCAATCAGACGGCCGAGATTCGCTAAATTTAGATTAAACGCATGCTTGGCAATTGGTGCCAATAACTTAATTGGCAGTTGAGTTGACTGCTCGTCAACCATAAGGGATTCTTGAATTTGAACTTGGGTCGCAACTGATTTGAGTTCAAACACCAGATCATAGGCCAGCCGCCCCTTTCGGCTGTGATAAACCACTTGGGAATCATCGTCTTCAACCGTAATTTCTTCATAGTGATTGAGCGCCCCTTCGCTTCGATTGACGACAAATGTCTTTTCCTGTGGGTTAACCTGAGTAATTTCTGGCACCCATTTTAGTAACTGAGTGGGGTTCGCAATTAAGTCATGGGCCTGAGTCTGGGGTGCATTGAGCGTGATTAGGTTGGTGAATAGTTTAGTTTGAGTCATTGTAAAGCCTCCTAAAAAGTGAGCGGAGCAAAGCGCCTAGAAAGCGGAGCCTAAGTTGACTTGGTCGGAAATCCCGGGCTTTATTTTTGGCCAAGTTGACTTAGGTGCAGCTTTCTGCTTTGCGCAGCTGTCCTAAAAAAGTGAGTGGCGCAAAGCGCCTAGAAAGCGGAGCCTAAGTTGACTTGGTCGGAAATCCCGGGCTTGGATTTTTGGCCAAGTTGACTTAGGTGCAGCTTTCTGCTTTGCGCAGCTGTCCTAAAAAAGTGAGTGGCGCAAAGCGATTAGAAAGCGGAGTGTAAGATTACTTGACCGGAAATCCTGGCCTTGGATTTTTGGTCAAGTTGACTTAGGTGCAGCTTTCTGCTTTGCGTAACTGTCCTAAAAAATGAGCGGAACAAAGCGGTTAGAAGTCGGAGTATAAGTCTCCTTGGCGGGAAATTCCCGGGCCTGGAATTTTTCGCCAAGGTGCTTACGTGCAGACTTCTGCTTTGCACTGCTGTCCTTCATTAGAATGGTTTCACTTTACCAACTTAGCTTTCCAAACAAAAATCAGCATTCTGATATTTTAGAATAAGTCGTATGGTATTTCGTGGAATAACTCCGCAAAGATTTTTTCTCGTTGAGTCGCTTCATCTTTCAAGTCAAGCTTTTCTTCAACTTCAGCCGTTCGTGCTAAGAGGTGGTACATGTTAGCTAGCATATAATGAGAGTTATGATCGGCTGCAAATGAGATTCCCTTAATCAGCCATCGAGCCGTTAACTGGTATTGCTTTAATTCAAAATTAGCCAAAGCCGCCAGATAAAAAAGGATGTTACAGTTTTCTTCGTATTTAGTTGTTGGCATGGCTGTTAATGCTTTTTCAACCAACCGCTGGGCAGCTTGAGAATGCCCCAGTTTTGCCTCAATAAATGCCAAGGAAGCCTGCCCCAATCTAGTTAACGTCGACCGATTAGTATCACTTACACTCGCCAGTGATAGTTTGAGCATCGCAACCGCGGCGGCCGGATCATTACTGGTGTGCAGCGTTGAGACTCCTAAATAATAGTAGTAAGCTTGCATCTGCTGGTCGGATTCGATATGGGCTAAGACCTCATCGGTTTGCAAGAAATCGTTAAGCTGTTGGTATTCGTGCTGATTACACAACCGATCAACCGTTTCGTTAAAGCGGTTGTGATCGCTAACTGCATAGTTTTGCGACAAACTAATTGTCTCAAGGCTGATATCAAGCCGTTTGCAAAGTGCAATCAGTATCTGCGCATTTGGTGTATATTGATCCTTTTCGATTGCCGATAACATCGACTGCGAGCAAATTCCTGCCGCTAATTGCTTTTGTGTTAACTGCTGTTGTTTACGCGTTATTTTTAGAATTGCGCCAAGCGATGCCTTCATCCGAACCCCCACTTTCCGATTCACTAATGTTATAATAGCGAGTATAACATGAAATGAATATTGCTGGAGTGAAACGCCAATAAGGAATTGTGCCGTTCACTTACGTTGCGTATAATATATGTCGAACACAAAAATTCGACATCCAATTCAGTTAAGGAGAAAATCGTATGCCTACGTTGAATCAATATAAAAGTAACCCTGCCAATTTACCTACCATTGAAGCCAAAGTGATTAAGATTCTAAGTGCTTTGCGTTCAGAACGAATCAAACGAGGCATTTCCCAAACAGAACTTGCTAATCAAATTGGTATGAAGCAGCCCCAATTAGCAAGGATCGAGCGATTAGACTCAGCGCCATCTCTAGCCACGATTGAACGCTACGCTCAAGGATTGGGCTTTGAGATGGAATTATCATTGACCTCAAAGCAAGCTGAAAGTTAGGTTGCCAAAAGTCAGCATTCAATCACTGACTGCTGGCCATTACCTAATGATATTTCAATAGAATTCTACCCCGTGCGTGCTGTTCCTTTGATACGTGTTGGGCTTGCTTAACAACTTCAAAATCAAAAGTCTGTTGAACAACGCCAGAAATTTCACCCGCGGCAAGCAGTGAAATGAGTTTGTGATAACCCGCAATACCAATATTACCGTTGCCAAACCGAAAAGTCTGAACTGGCTTTTGCGGGGTATAAGTCGGCCGCGACAACGAAAAAATCGCCAGCTCATCATAATACCCGGATAATTGATCCAGCAAAGCCGTGGTGCCAACCGTATCAATCACTTTAGTTGCCCTTGGTACGTCAGCCAATTGTTTGGCCAAATCATCGTTATAATCCACAACATAATCAGCACCTAGTTCCCTTAGGAATGAAACGTTATGTCGATTCGCCAAAGCAATGACCGTCACGTGCTCATGCTTCAACAGTTGAATCAGATACGTGCCAACACCCCCAGAAGCACCGGTAATCAAGATAACTTCATTTTTGGTGGCTTTTATGTCATTGACGGCAAGCTGGGCCGCATCGGCCCCACCGATTAGTGTTGCGGCGTCGGCCAAATTGACTGATTGAGGGATTTCAAACAATAGTGGTGGGATTTGTGAATTAATAAACTCAGCCGCTGCCCCAGTCATTTGGGCGCCAATTACCGGTTTCCCGACTAATCGATGATTTCGCAACATACCAACCTGCTCGACGACACCCACAAAGCCATAGCTGATCACCATCGGTAATTGGGTTGGCCGCATCCCAATTAGTTTACCTTCTTCAGTTAGCCAATCGTATGGTAACACTGGCGTATATTGCGTACGAACCAGAGCAGACATCGGTGCGACTTTGGGAGTCGCGAGGTTGTCAATAATCAAGTCATCATTTCCGTTATAAGACCGTTGAATAATTGCTTTCATAATTGCTATCACCTTTCTGTTAGGATCATTTGTTTACGATTCTGACTGTAATATAGGTGAAAGTTATCAGCTTGAAAAATCAGTATTCTGATAGTCCCAATTATGATTCATTTAACAAATTGTGGTAAAAGATAATCAGTACATTTCAATTATCAGATATTACGATAAAGATCCCGCAAAATCAGCTCGTGTTGATTTTGCGGGATCTTTTAGCAATGATTATCGATGAAATAACGGTCTCACCACTGGTGTACCATTTAATTAGTAGTAACTCATTAATTAGAATTGCCGTTTTAACTCAAACCCTGAATCAATTTTCTCAAAGCCAAGCCGTTGCCTATCGTTAGCTGTCAAACCATTGGCCGCCATCACAAGTGAAACGCCCCTTCCCAAATATTGATGGGTGCGTTCAATTAAGTGCTGCCTTATTTTTTGCTTCTGATAATCTGGTCGAACAACAACATCTGAAATATAGCAGCAATAAGCCTTATCCGTTATTCCCCGAACAAGCCCAACCAGCTGATCGTCATCCCAAGCAGTATATAGAAGATTGGCATTGGCAATCATTCGTTGCAGCCGACGGTTATCTTGAATTGGCCGGCGCCCTACCATCTTAAGAAGGACTGCTAACTGATTACCAGAAATTATTTTAGTCGCTGAATAATTAATCATTGTCCGCCGACCTTTCGATTAAGTCGATACAAATCGTCTACTCGTGGCAACCCAATCCGCTTATAAAAGCCGATGGCTGCATGATCCGCCCGTAAAATGAGTGAGACGCGATCACCAAGATATGAGCGAATTGTTTTAATTAACTGTTCACCTAAATGCTGACCCCGGTAATCCGGGTGAATCACAATTTCACTTAAATAACAGCTATCCTCAAAGTCTGTTAGGCAACGGGCCACGCCAATTAGCTTAGCCTCATCCCAAAGACTGACCATCAACTGGGTATTATCAAGCATTGTTTGTAATCGTTTTGGATCATCCTGCCATTTATCCTGAACAAAGTTGGCTTGCCGATACAAGTTCAAAAACTGATTAAGCTTAATTGGCTCATTGATTCTAGTCGAAATCGTCACAGGTTAGCCTCCAATCGCTTCAATTAAAGACTAGCCTAGTCGCTTATTAGGCCTTCGTCAACCTCACCGCGTCAATCATCATTCGGGCACCATCTAAGATTGCGGCCCGATCAAAGGACATCCCTGGAATGTGCAGCCCCGGCTTTAAGTTACAGCCAAGACCCAGCATAGTGGTTTCATCAGCCAAACCATCATAAGCATAAAAGTGAAAATCATCGCCACCAGCAGTTTCGACCGGCTCGATCAGGCCCTTTTCACCCAATACATTAGTAATTGCCCGCTTCATCACGTTCATTGCTTTATCACTTGGAATGGCCGCTGGTGAAAAATCATTTCCATCTAGATTTAGCTTAATGTCGCCGCGCTGAATTCGATCCATTGCCGCAAAAGCACGGTTTTGCAGCTCCACCATTAACTCATTGGTTCGGGCCCGTAAGTCAACGGCAAAAGTGCCATAGTCTGGAATAATATTCGAAGATTTACCAGCTTGAAACATCGTCGTCGTGATTGAATATGGTAAGTCTGTTGCCAGTTTAATCCGACGAAACGCTTCGTTTAATTCACTAAAGGCATCAATCACGTTAGCCCCAAGCTCTGGTTTGCCAGCATGGGCCGTTTTGCCGTTAATCATCACCCAGTATGTCCGAGTCGCGGCATCTGGGATAATTGGCTCTGCCTGTTTGGCTTTAACTTCTGATTCCGGGCAAACATGCAAGCCATACAGGTAGTTCAAATGAGGCAGTTGGCCGCTTCTAATCACCTTTTCGGCGCCGGTGACGGTTTCTTCAGCCGGTTGAAAAATCAGTTTCAAGGTTCCTGACAGTTCTTCTGGATGATCAACATAATACTGGGCTACCGCCAGAACAATCGCCATGTGGGCATCGTGGCCGCAGGAGTGAAAGACGCCCGCTTTGCCTTGATAGGTTTGCTTCAAAGCATCAATATCACTGCGCATTCCAATGATTGGCGTGCCATTGCCTAACGTTGCAATCAGCCCCGGCATGTCGGCAAACCGCTCATAGGCCACTCCCATCTCAGCTAGCCGCTTAGCCAAATACTCGGTGGTCACTACCTCGTTAAAGGCGGTCTCACCATGCTCATGTAAATAATTAAAGTCTTGATAAATCTGTTCATCCGATAATGGAATAGTTGTTTGCATATTAAATCCTCTTTTCTTATTTTTAGGACAGGCGCATTAGGTAGAAACTCCACCTACGCCCTTCCAGTAAAAGTTTCACGCTACTTTGGGGACATTCTTTTGCCTGGATTAGGACAGCTGTGCAAAGCAAAAGTCTGCGCATAAGCACCTTTAACAAAAATTCCAAGCCCGGGAATTTCCGTTAAAGGAGACTTATGCTCCGACTTTTAACCGCTTTGCTCCGCTCACTATTTTAGGACAGCTCCGCAAAGCAAAAAGCTGCACCTAAGTCAACTTGGACAAAAATCCAAACCCGGGATTTCCGGCCAAGTTAACTTAGGCTCCGCTTTCTAACCGCTTTGCTCCGCTCACTTTGTTTTATAAGCCGTCTTTAGCGTAATCCCCTGGGCTGCCGCATACGTGACGCCCTTTAATTTTGGATTGTTTAAGCGGGCAATTTGCCCTTGATTAACCGCCAAGATTGCTTGATCCTTCATGGCAATTTGTTGGGCCTTTTGGAAATCTGCATAACGTTTTTGCGGGTTTCTGGAATCCACGCCGTTTGCCCGCGTGTAATATCGATCGTACTGCCGATTACTGTAATTGCCGGCATTATTGGCGTTATTTGTATTTAACAACTGAAAGAATTCGTTGAGATCCGGATAAGAGGCAATCCAGTTGCTAAATCCTAAGTCATAACCAGTCTTCTTCTGCATCGTCGTAATTGCTTGGACCTTTGGCTGAACGTCGATGTTGATCGTTAGACCCGAAAGATTTTTCTCAGCTGATGACTGCACAAACTCCGCTGAATTTCTAAAAGCATCCACGTCGTAGCAAACTAAGCTCAAGTTCAATTTCTTAATTCCAAGTTCAGCAAGTCCCTTGCGCCAATATTTTTTGGCCAGCGTCGGGTTATAAGCAACACTTTGAGGTACTTTGGAATCCTTAGCGAAATCTTTGCCAGTCTGCGGATTCTTGGCAATTTCTTCGGGCGCTAGTCCTTCTGGAGCTTTAGCGCCATTTTTGAGGACGTTATTGACAAGTGCCTGCCGGTTAATCGTCAGCGAAATGGCTTTGCGGACATTAATGTTTCGCAGCGCTTTGTTCTTAAAATTATAGGCAATATAATCCGTCTCACCACTTGGATAGCTTAAGTAGCCCTGACTGTCCTTTTCATGAGCGGCTTGCTGGCCGGCTAACGTAATGTTATCCAGTTTACCTGACTGGTAAAGTGATAACGCTGTCTGCGCATTTTTGGTCGTCACAAATTTAACTTGATCCAACTTAACAGCTTGCTTATCCCAATAATGTGGATTTTTCTTGAGTGTCCAATTTCCTTTTGAAGCCGACCAACCGGTGACAATAAACGGCCCATCATAAACCGTCTTGGCCGAAGAGGTCCCATATGCTTTCCCGTATTTGGCCACCGTTTTTTGATTCTGGGGTAAAAACGGCACCAGTGCACAGAGGTATTTAAAATACGGGGTTGGCTCTGCCAAAGTCACTTGGAAAGTCGTTGAATCAACCGCTTTAACTCCCAACTTGCTAACAGGTAACTGACCATTTTCAATTTTCTGAGCGTTCTTAATTGGTAAAAACATATAAGAATCGGCAGCCTTCGTGGCTGGATTGACCGTTCGCCGCCATGCATAAACAAAATCTGCTGCGGTAATTGGGTCACCATTACTCCATTTGAGGTTCTGGCGTAATTTGAACGTATAAACCGTGCCTTGCCTGGTTGGTTTAACAATCTTTTTGGCTAATCCCGGTTTAACGTGCGTACTGTCCTTCATCCGATACAGTCCCTCTTGAGAATTGTTAACGGTCTCTAAGGCACCAACATCGGTAATCATCGATGGATCAAGCGATGAAATATCGGCTTGTTCCATAATCGTCGCCACCTTTGGCTTTTCTTTGGCCACGCCATTTGAGCAGCCCGTTAAGAACATCCCTAATATCCCTATAACAATTGCGGTAATTGCTAATCTTAATTTCATTTATACCCGCCCCGTTTTCAAATAATCTCCTATGATAAAAAAATCCCTCTCAAAGCACAATGCTTTGAGAGGGCGACAAAAAACGCTGTTCCACCTCTGATTTACAGTAATCTCACAATTACTGCCTCAGTAAGTTAAATAACTCAACATGATAACGGAATAATCCGTGCAAACCTACTAGATAAGTATCGTTCCGCTTGCCTGCCATTAGCTGTGATTCGTTTCCGTATTCATTCTCTCAGCCATCTGAATGATCTCTGGTATTAGAAACTACTTAGACTAATCTTTGCTTTTTAATGTGAATCTAATCTATCCTGTTTAAATCAAAATGTCAAGTTACTTTTGTCGATTCAAAAGAGCCGTGATTTTGGCGCGTAATTTGTCATCCCGACCTGGTTGATACAAGTATTTGTTATTAGACCAATGCTCCGGACTGTACAACCACACTGGCTTTTGAAGCCGTTCAGCCGGTTCTGTTTGATAGCGCGGAAACACGTGTGCATGCAAAAATTGATCGGTGTTGCCTAAAATGTCATAGTTGATTCGTAACGCGTGGGTCGCTTGAAGAACGGCGTCACCTAAAAGACTCATATCCTTTAAAAAAGCTACTCGTTCCGGAATTGTCAGATCATTTAACGACGACACTTGCCGCTTAGGTAACAATACCGAATACCCAGGCAAAAACTGGGTGTCACCGTATACCGCAACCCCGCCCGGAAGTGTCATCATTACCATGGGATTGGTCCCGTCTAAGGCTGATTGAATCCGATTTTTTTGCCAATTGGTCAATTTAAATACCTTCTTCTTTGATTAATACATTTCAAAAGGGCTTGACTACTATCGTGATGCTCAGATTATCCCTTTAGAGTCACTTAGAAACAAGTGAAAGCCTGAAAGCCAACTTGTCGATTCAGGCTTTTTTTGCTTCCAATTTTCGATACCTAAACGTCATCACTGCCGCAAAATAGCCAGCCCCATCGCTAACGTTGAATTGCCCCCCTAAGGATGTCACTAGTGATTTGACGATATCCAATCCCAAGCCAATACTTTGATTAACTGAGCGACTATCTTCAGTGACAAACCGACTGGTTAAGCCACATTCAGGTCTTATTTGAAACCATCCAAGTCTTTAAAAACCGTTGTTGGCAGGTTAATTGCTGATAACGGTTTTTAACATTTTCTTTGCTTGTAAAGCCTTCAAGCCATTTACTATAATAGTCAATGAAAGAAGGTTTAAACATGATTGACCACAACGAATTAATGCGACAATTGCGAGCAGCTTTTGAAGACTATAACCAAGTGACCGCCAAGCAATCCCAGGCTACCTATCAGGTTGCTAATCGAAATGGGGCCGTAACCGTCTACGTTGACCACACCGGCCAGCATTGGGAGATGCCCGGTGATTTGTTTGACTTAATGGCCCACATCAAAAAAAGCGCCCAAATCAACGAATGCACGATTGGCACGCTGGCTGATTTGGAGCGGATTGAGTTGGAATTGAAGCAGGCCTAAAAGCTCGTTACCTTCACAGTTTAATATTAATTTTTGATTTAAATTTTTTCCAAGAAAGTAATCACAGTCAGTATAATTACTTGTAATTACGTCATTTTCCAGTTATTCTATCAGTGAAATGAAAGGAGCTGACTGCTATGGAAAAGAAAAGCACCGAGCGGGTACTAGGTGAATTCGCTACCCGCCGAACTGGTAATTCATTGACTTTAACAGTCCCCAAAAGCGCTGGCATCCCTGCCGGAAAGCGCTTTGTTTTAATCATTAAAGAAGATGGCACTCTCGAATATCGGGCTGCCAAAGATAACCCATGGCTAGATGGTGAATATGCAGATATTGACTTTAAAGCAGAATTAAATGACGTTGGCAACTATGGTCAAGAGCCTCCAATTGGTAAGGAGCGTGTTAACTAGTGACTCCTAAACAAGGCGACCTTATCTTCATTGATGCTGAACCTCATGTTGGGCATGAAGAAGGCGGGCACGACCCAATCAATGGCAACATCCGTCGACCAATGGTTGTTATTTCAAATGATGGTTATAATCACGAGCTAAACATGGTAGTTTGTATGCCCATCACTTCGAAAACTAAAACGGATCATCGAATCTACCTCCCCATTGCAGACCACAAAAGCGGTATTCAGGGTTCGGTAATCACCTTTCAGATTCCTAACTATGATTATAAAGCTCGTCACGGCGAAGTGGTGGGCCAAGTGAGTGCTACACTTCTAAATGAACTAATCGAACGCGCTAAAAATATTTTTTGAGTCAACTTGCTGAGAAAATGCCAATAACCCAAGCGTCTTGTTTCCAGAATTTAAGCCAGTAGAATCACCATTTAAAGATGAAAATGGTGACTTTACTGGCTTTTAGTTAATCGTTGTTTAGCCAATCTAATCCTTTTTAGGACCATTGAATTGGACATAGTCATGACTCTTTATTGAAGACGGTAATCGATGGTTAGGTTTTGATTCTTCAAAGGAAATATGAGTCATTCCAAGCTTCCCCATACATACGTAAGCCCCAGATTATAGCAATTGTTTAGGTTTCCTCAAAGCGTTTCTTCAACTTCTTCTCACTAAACGCCATCAGGCTATCCGGATCAACATCGTACTGGCTGCACAAAATCAATACTTGGTCCATAACATCGGCGAGTTCTTCGTGAAGATTGTCAAAACGTTCAACTGCCGTTTCGTGTTCGCCGGGATGATCCCGACCAATTTCAATCGCTCGAATTGCCCGGGAAAGTTCGCCAACTTCCTCAGTCAAAAAATTCAGCCTGATAAATGACGAATACTGGTACCATTGACGCTGTTTGTAAAAATCCACTAACCAGTTTTGGTGCTGTTTTAAAGTCATCAATTATCCCTCTTCCAATTGGCTTGTCACCATATTACTAAGCGCCCGCTTATTGTAACGGTCACCCCAAGTTTCCATCGCGGTAATGACCGGACGGAGCGTCTGCCCAAAATCAGTCAACGAATATTCGGTCTTGACCGGCACAACGGGATAAACCCGCTTTTGAATGACGCCGTCTACTTGAAGCTCATGTAGCTGCAATGCTAACATCCGGCGCGAGCAGTCCGGCATCTGCTTTTGTAAGTCGTTAAAACGCTCAGTGCCAGCCATTAAATGATAAATAATCACGCTTTTCCATTTGCCGGCAATAATTTGCAAAGTGCTTTCAACTGGACAGCCACTCTGACAATCATAAATATGTCGTTTCATCTGCATCAGGTCCTCTTTAATTACGATTTATTCAATTGTAATCCATCCAAATCCCCGTTTCAATTATCTTATGTAGTGAAAAAATTGTAACTTAGTCATTTAAAATTCACTTCTTGTTTCTGAAAATCGATGGCCTACACTTGAAATGTAATTGAAAGGAGAGAATTGAAATGCCACAAATGAAAGCAATTGGTTTTACCCAGCACCTACCCATTAGTGACCCAAACAGTTTTCAAACGTTTACCGAAGAAATTCCCACACCAAAGAACCACGACTTATTGGTCAAAGTCATCGCTACTTCTGTTAACCCTGTCGATATTGGGGTGCGCGGTCACGGTCGAGGAGCCTTGAAACAGCCTAAGGTCATTGGCTGGGACGCCTATGGAATCGTTACCCAAGTTGGTAATAAGGTGTCATTGTTTAAGAAAAACGATCGGGTCTTTTATGCCGGCTCCTTCATCCGATCCGGTTCGGACAGCGAGTATCAACTCGTTGACGAACGAATAGTCGGCCATGCGCCAATGACGCTAACGCCAGTCGAAATTGGCGTCATGCCGCTTACTAGCCTAACCGCTTGGGAAGCGCTGTTTGAACGATTGCGGATTAACCGAAACGCTAAAGCTGAAAACGCCCAAAAAACTTTACTGATCATTAATGGTTCTGGCGGAGTCGGCTCGGTTGCCACTCAGCTTGCCCATTTGGCCGGTCTTCAAGTGATCGCTAGCGCTTCGAGGCCTCAAACCATTAAATGGGTCAAACAAAACGGCGCCGATTGGACCGTTAACCACCACGCAAACTTGGTGACTGAAGTTCGCAAACTTGGTTTCCACTATGTCGATTATATTTTAAACCTCAACGACTTGGATGGCCACTGGAACGAGATTGCCGAACTCATCAAGCCAGAGGGTGCGGTTTGCGCAATTACCGAAAACAAACGCGGTATTGATTTGCAAAAACTAACCAAGAAAGCTGCTTCGTTCAATTGGGAATGGATGTACACTAAATCCTATTACCACACAGATGACATGATTAGCCAACACGAAATTCTCGATCGCATCGCCCAACTGTTAGACAGTGGCGACCTTCATTCAACTTTGACCAAATCGCTCAAACCAATCAATGATGTCAACCTAAAAGAAGCCCACCGGTTGGTTGAAACAAATCATATGATCGGCAAAGTTGGGATTTCAAACGATTAATTTAAGTGCCCTTGACAAAATGAACCCTTCGGCATACGCTAGTTCTATGAATATCGAACAAAGCAAAAAGGATCGCCGGCTATCGGAAATTTTTAAAACGTTAAGTGAACCCAACCGGATCAGAATTGTGCGTATTTTACACCATTCAGATCGGGAACTGACCTGTTCAGAAATTAGCGAACACTTAAACATCAGTAAGTCCACCGTTTCTTATCATTTTAAAGCACTTCGTCAGGCGGGCCTCACAAATACTCGACAAGTTGCTCAAACAAAGTACTTGTCGATTAACGAAAAGACTTTCAGGGAATATTTGCCTTCGTTTCTGGATTCCTTATAGTCTTTTCTTTTTAGCTTTGTATTTCGATAACAATCGAACAAGGAGACAGTAACGTGTTGAACTTATTTTATGCATCCGGGACAAGTGCCATGGCACCCCATATTTTATTGCAAGATAGTGGCTTGCCATTTACGGTTGAAAAGGTTAACTTAGATAAAAAGACTTGGGCAGCTGGTAACTATAATCAGATTAACGAAAATTCTTACGTTCCAACTTTACAGATCAGTTCCACTACTTACCTAACGGAATGTGCCGTTATTTTGGAATATATCAGTGAGCAAGCCGATCAGCGTTATTCGTTTGATCATCATACCGCTGAATACTGGCAACTCAGGAGCTGGGCCAACTACATTGCCACTGAGCTGCATAAGAACTTCATTTCTCCGTTTCGCAAGGGCAACTGGCTGCCAAACACGGCTGAGTCCAAGCAATTAGTCTGGCAGCGCGTGCGTCCCCGATTGCAATTTGTGGAAACCCATCTGGTCACTCCCTGGCTAATGGGCAGCCAATTCACATTCGCGGACCCCTACTTATTCGTCATGACAAATTGGATGAAGCGGCTTGGTTATTCATTCGACCAGTTGCCAAAGCTTGCCCAATTTGACATTAATATGCGGCAACTTCCAAGCGTTGCCCACGTGCTTCAAATTGAAGGTGCCCCCCATTCTCTTACCAACCCTACCAACCGAAAGGAAGACGACCATGATTAAATACAAATACGACACGCAGCTTCTCATTGAGGGATGCAAAATCAGCGAAGATGAACTGAACGACCAGATTCTCGCCAAATTTGAAGGTGACTCCCTCTTAGCCGTTGGCGATGAATCCTTAATGAAAGTTCATTTTCATACTAACTATCCATGGAAAATCTTGGAATATTGTTCAACTCTTGGCGAAATTTTCGATATTGTGGTTGAAGATATGGACCGGCAAGCACGGGGATTGAAAGGCTGAACGTTATTGCTTTGTTTTCAGCTGAAACATCCTTTGATCGTCACACAACAACGATGCGAAGGCAATTAGTAAAGATAGCCCACCAAATAGCCCGCTAAGTTAACATAATCACGTTAACCTAGCGGGCTATTTGGCAAAAGTATTGCACGAATCTCCTCAATTAGAGGCTACTATTTTCTTTTTATTAAAACGCCATCTGCTTTGGCCACGCAATTGCCACCAGCCCGCCAAGGGTCAATATCAAGATTAACGCCGTCAGCAGGCCATTATGGTAACTCACTTGAATGGTATGTTTGCCGGTCGTCAGATTAGTAACCGTCAAGATATGGCTGCTATTCGAAGCTAGTGGCACCTGCTTGCCATCCACCTTGACCGTGTAATGATGATCATAAATAACAAACGGGAGGGCCAGCTCCTTGAGTGGCGCGCCAATGTCGACCGTCATAGTTTTGCCAGCCGGTTGGCTCTTTTCGTCAACTGGGATATTAACGGCTGGGTTATTATCTTGGATAGCCCGTTGCATCGACAAAGTATGAAAAGTATCATCAGTCATCTTTGGCAAATAATCCGCCGTATCAATATAGGTCATCAAATGACGATACTGCTGCAAGTTGGTCACTCGATACCACACTATTCCCTGAACAAAGGGAATTTGATTGCTATTTGGATAAAGGTCGGCCTTGATTTCTGGTGACTTCATTTCAAAATTCACCCGCCCGGCCTGAGAGTTCAAGCAAAGTCCCAGCACCACTAGTGTCAAGATCCCAAGAATCCCCAAACGATAAGTTCGCTGAGGGACTCGGCGCAATAAATCGGACCCAATCACGCTAAATAAATACGTAAATCCTAATTGGGGCAAAATCAAAAACCGCCACGGAAATTGCAGCAAAACGATTGGCGTGTTTTGAAATAAACGCCATGGAAACAAATTACTGCTTAAAATGACGAAACCAAGTCCCACCCAAAAGATTGCCTTGCTAAAATGGGTCAAGTGACGGTACCTGATAATTGCCAACCCGAATCCCAGTAAAGCAATCATTGTAAAACCATAAGCAATATTGTTACTCAAAGCTGCCGTTGTGTATTTCCATAACGAAATGCCATTTAGCGGAAATGTATACGGCTTGGTCATCTCAACGCTGGTGCCAAAATGCAGTGCCGGAAGCCAAAAACTACTACTGAGTAGGACCGCTATGCCAATCGCTTTACCCAAATTCAGCCATTTTTGGCGATTAATTTTTCTAATGTCAATTAGTAGAAAAATGACCAAAGCCATTAACGCTATCAGAATATTCAAAACGTGACTGAGGCAGACCACCGTCATCGAAGCCGCCAGCATGCGGTATTTCCCAGCAGTTACCCAATGGTAATAACCGGCAAAAACCAATGGTAAAATCATAATCGTAAAGCTGATGCCAATATCGACCATCAAAAAGTTATAAGTAACGTTTAGCCCTGACAAGGCGTAGGCAATCGCAAAAACGTAAGCCCCAACCGAATCATCCTTTCGAACTGAGTGATAAGCGGCGTAACTTATCCATAGGCCCAAAAACGTTGTCAGGATAATGCCAAGATAAAAACTGGTGATGGGGTTGCCAACCAAAAGCCGAATGCCAGCAAACAAGTACAGCGGCAGCTTAGGGTACAAGCTCATCACCGCTGACCCCAACTGATTCAAATCAAAGGTCGCCAAGTAGGGATTCAAGCTGCCATTAATCAAATTCTGATACATCTCATCGATTCGCTGAAGGTGAAATTGTAGATCCTGGCCGCCAAATAACCAATGATAACGGAATAACCCAATCACGTTAAGGACACTAAAAGCCAAAAACACAATTGCCGCTACCCAATATTTTTTGATAAATAGCATCAGCCGTGACCCAACTGACCCTTTATTCGCTGCCTGCGCCCCATCAACCATCAACCCTTTGCCTCACATTCATTAATCATTATAAAATCTCCAAGTGCCATTTTATCATAAAGCCTGCTCAAAATTTTAGTCCATCCATTTACTTTCGTCAGGACCAATTGGCAGCACTCGGTCAATTGATTCAACCGGTGCATCACTGACCATAAAGAAGTGTTCTTTAATCGCTTGAAAATCAGTATTCTGCTTAAACGCGGGAATTTGGTAGCACCTTTTAGCATATTGCCACAAATTAGGGAAGGCAGTCAGTGGCTTGAGATTTAGTTTGCTTTGGAAATAAAAAACCGTGTCAAAGCGAATCAAGCTAGTTGTCAGCCAGAAATCAGGCACCGTGACGTGATCGCCCATCAAAAATGGCCGGTCAGCTAAATGCTGGTCTAACCACGTTAAGCGGTCAAAGTATTGGTTGGCAAGCTGTTGGTAGGCTTCCTGTGAAGAAACGCCCGCAATCTTGCCGGGAATCGAGGTAATATCTTTAACGATCGTGTCAGCCATCCGCAAAATAGCAGCTTTGTCAGCTTCGGGCAGAATGTCGGCCACGTCAGTTCTAAAGTATGCTTTCCAATTCTCGGCGAGTTCGTTCATAATTGTTTGCGATGAATTATTGACGACTTTGCCAGATTTCACATCCACTAGCGCTGGAATTGTCGGCCGATCTGTAAAATTCGGGTCCGCTTTTTCAAAGTTCTCCCGCAAACTGGTGGTCTGCAAAACCGGGTCCTTCTCGTCTCCCTTGCCAAAGAACCAATTGTCGTCAACGCCGGCATGCCTGAGTGAATAAATGACACCCTTGGAAATCACTTGATCCAATCCCACGTAATCGATCATCGTGGCAATGGGGGTTGCCCATGGACAAAAGCGTCCCCAAATTAACCGGTAACGATTGGGTTCGACTGGTAGTTCACCGGTTGAAAACCGCTTTGAAAATGGTGATGAAGTCGTTTCCTTTGGCTGCCAAGCACAAGCAGCGTTTGTTTTTTCTTGTTTAGCCATATAATCATCTTCCATCCTTGCATATTTATAACTAGTTTACACGAAATTAACTGTCAAAATACCCAATTGGGTCAAAAAAACGGTCAGAAAAAAACTTTTTCTAACCGCTTAGCGTTGCATACTATTGATAAGCATCATATAATTTCTCAAAATTAACCGTTCCAAGACCTGTCGCTTGGTTATAAACCTTACCTGGCTGACCGGTGTAATACAAATTTGAATTATTGGTATCACTGTCCAAGACGGTAAACGGCGTCTTATCCTTATCTTGCGCTAATTGATAAATTTGTGGGTTCCAAAATCCCATTCGGGTTCCCTTGCCACTATTAATGACTGCCGTTGCTCCGTTAAATTGTGGGGCGACGACACTGGTACCACCCGCAACTTGCCACTTACCAGCCGCATAAATCTGATAACCGGTCATCGGATCAGCATCTGCAGAAAGATCAGGGTAATTGCGACCATAGTCCGTCCCGCTTAGCAATACTGGGTTTAGCCGTGGCTGCATGAGATTGGAAACATACTCGCGGGCATTAAACGTATTAACCCCGGAAACGCCCTCTTGATATTTCGGTGTGCCATAGATATGGCTGATGCCGCCACCGCCACCAGCAAGCAGTTGCCGATAGGCTGAGAAGTTTGATAAGAATAGCTTACGATTATTGGCATACATATCAAATAAGTAATCACTGCCCCAAGCCCGCTCTTTGTTTACGGAAATCTGATAATTTCCTAAAGTTCGTTTGAATGGTAGCGTTGTCCCACCAGCTGTGGTCACCCATGGATTATCCGCTGGAAATGTCCCATAGGTGCTGTAATTAGGTAAGCTAAACGGGCCAATTTTGCCACCGATTCCATAGTTATAAGCACCCGTATCACCAGCGGAGACAAACGTTGAAACGCCCTGCAAAGCACCTTGCGCCATCACCAAATTTAGCACTTTCGCATAAACTGGCGTTAACAGGCGCTGGCTTTTAAGATAATGCGTCAAGTATTCGCTAATCCCCCAACTCATTGATAGCGAACTGGCTTGGTTCTCATCGAAGGCCGTCGCATAAGCGTTCACAAGCCCCACATCACTGAAGTTGGCCTGATAGACCCGAATATTTGCCTGAGGGGCAATTGCGCCAGACATTTCAATATCCATGTCCGTCTCGGTTCGACCGATTGCATCATTGGTTGCCACGGAAGCCTGACTCCCAATTTTTTTGACACTAATTCGATTAGGCTTGGTCGAAATCTTTTCGGCTTGCCAATAATGTTCCGCATCCTTTTTGGTTACATCAGCAAACGTTACAATCCCCAGTGTCTGTCCTTGGCCTTTGTAACCCTTGTCGTATAGCGGCTGGAGTTGATAACGACTTGTAAATTTACTTGGCGCATATTTTGCCTTAACCTTCGAGCTGTCACTTTGTTTTTTAGCAAGCGTTCCTGAACTTTGCTGAACCGTCGTAATTCCCAGAACTGTCAGCACATTAGCCGCCAAATTAGCCGGCATCACCGGCTTTTTACTAGAAAATTGAACTGGGTTCGAATGGTATTTAGCAGTTTGAAGGTTGGTTGAAAAGGCCTTGTTGACATTTTTGGCCTTTCCTGAAACCTTGATGATCAGACCATTTTGGAAACTTTGAGATTTCAAATGGTATTTGTTAAAGAATGGTTTGTACTGACCTACGACCGAAGCCGGTTGACCAAATTCCCCTTGAAATTGACTGGGCGTATAAAACTGCTTAAACGCCGAATTACCGGGTGTGTTAACGGCCATCACTTTGTCACTTAATTGCCCCTCGTTCTTCGGCTTCAACACGACGTCTAAGTAAATGTACTTATTTGGGGAAACCTTCTTCTTTTGGGTGAGCTGCTTTAAAACCTTATTCACACTAACCGGGACTTTTCCAGCAGCCTTCTTTTTGGTAGCAGCTTGTACATTGGGAACCAGCGCTAGCAATAACGCAAAGCTCGCAATCCCAATGAGCCATTTCTTCGCAATTTTCAATTTCAACAACTTCTTCCCTTAACTGAATTTACCCCAACAGTCATTCAAAACCCCACACCAGAATGTCCATTAGACTATCTATATTGATTATCGTCTAATGGACAGAAACTATTGTGAGGGTACACTTTTTGATTAATTATGTCAACGCCATTACAGATTGATGACATTTGAAACATTTGCCGAGTCTTATTGCCATTTGTCAAGCCATCGTCAGAGCTGCCCTATTGGTTCACAACGGTAAATCGTTCGTTTCGATGCTGAGGGGCTAAAATTTCATCCACAATTACCTTAGCGACGGTTCCCGTGGTCACTTCTGACTTGCCGGCTGAATTTCGCATGAGTTCGTTTTCCCCAAGCTCATAATCTGCCAACGCACCGGGAATAAAGTTGGCACTAGGTGAAATGGCCACCCAGTTCACGTCTTTGGTATTCATCAATAGCTGATATTCTTTGAATTGTTCACGAGGAGTCGAAATAAATGATTCGTTATTTGGCATCTTTTCCAGTCGATCAATCAAGCGGTGGCCACCGCCGATTTCCAAACTAGCGGCCCCTAGAATGAAGAATAGCCGCGGCCTTTCTTGATTTTTAGCTAGTTCCACTAACTTAGCCGCCAAGTCAACGTGTTGATAAGCTTTGGTGGCATCACGAATCGCAAACGCGTCCACAACAACGTCTAAATTCTCAATATCTTTTTTCTGAATTTCAAAGGCATCCTTCTCTTTGATGGTCACCTGATCGCCAAACATTTCCTTGGCCTTATCCGCGCTTCTGACAAACGCCACAACACTTAACCCCCGCTTAAGCGCTTCGTCTGTAATGGCGCTGCCCGCTCGACCAGTTGCGCCAATGATTCCAATTGATACTGTCAAGATTCATTCCTCCATTCTGCCTATGATAAAACCTTTCATTACCCTTATTACATTTAGTATCTGATATTTATACACGATGCGCAACGATTTAGGCCAGCCAAGGGGGAATTACTAAGTGAATTGGCCTTTGCAACTTTAGGAACAATATTTAACTAAAACAAGCCTTGATTGGGTCATCACCAATCAAAGCTTGTTTTAGTTAAATCCTCATGTGAACGCCGCATTATTGAGTAAGCGCAACATCTTTACCAGCAACATCAATCGTAATTGGGTCGCCGCTCACCAATTTAAAGTGGGCACCAGCTTGGTCAACATCGACTTCGATCAAGCGGCCACGGAAAACTTGGCGGAAGGAATAGTGGGTCCATTTCTTTGGTAAAAATGGCGCGTAGTGCAGCTTGCCATCTCGAATCCGCATCCCGGCAAAGCCCTGGACAACCGCGATCCAGCCACCGGTCATTGCCGTGATGTGCAGCCCATCAACCGTATCGTTGTTATAGTTATCAAGATCTAGCCGAGCGGTTCGTTCGTATAAGGCAACCGCTTTATCTTCATAACCCAAGTCAGCCGCCAGCACTGAATAAATTGCTGGTGACAAACTAGATTCATGGACGGTGTATTGTTCGTAGAAATCAAAATTAGCTTTCTTCTGTTCCGGCGTGAAGTCATCGATGAAGTCCCAGATACCTTGCAACACGTCACCTTGTTTGATATAGGGCGAGCGCAAGATCTTATCCCATGACCAATGCTGGTTAATTGGCAGCTCATCGGCTGGAATTTCTGACACTGGCTTTAGGTCCTTATCCAAAAAGCCATCGTGTTGAACAAAAATATTCAGCTCTTTATCATATGGCAGATACATCTTATCAACAATATCTTGCCACTGCTTCTTTTCGGCTTCGCTTACGTTTAACTTCTTCGCCTGTTCTGGCGACACTTTAGCGAGAATTTCCAAAGTATACTTCAACGTCCACTGAGCTAAGATATTCGTATACCAGTTATTATCAACGTTATTTTCATATTCATCCGGTCCGGTAACCCCATGGATCATATACTGTTGTTTCCGCTGGCTGAAGTGAACCCGATCAGCCCAAAAGCGCGAAATTTCGGTAAGGACTTTTGACCCTTCGTGAAGGACATAGGACTCATCACCGGTATAGCGCGTGTAATTGTAGATTGCAAAAGCAATGTCACCATTTCGGTGAATCTCTTCAAAGGTGATCTCCCATTCATTATGACATTCAATCCCATCAAAGGTCACCATTGGGAAAAGGGCGCCCTTTAAGCCTTGTTGCTTAGCGTTATGGTAAGCCCCGGCCAATTGCTTGTAGCGATACATTAACAAATTGCGGGTGACTTTCGGATCAGTAATTCCTAGATAAACCGGTACCGCAAAGGCCTCGGTATCCCAATAAGTGGCGCCACCGTACTTTTCACCGGTAAAGCCTTTTGGCCCAATATTTAAACGGGCGTCTTCGCCATAATAAGTGGCGAACAATTGGAACAGATTAAAGCGAATGCCTTGCTGGGCTTCCGTATCGCCATCGATTTGGATATCCGACTTATTCCACCGATCGGCCCAAATCTTAGTGTGGGCAGCAAACAACTCATCATAACTTTGAACGGCCACTTGATCGCTCAATTCATCCATCGCTTTAACGAGCGCTTCATTTGAATCATAATCGCGTGACGTTACCACAATGACCCGTTTTTCTAAAGTCGCTGTCGCTTGAGGGGCCAACTCACCGGTGAATTGATTCACAACTTCCTTATCGTTTGGCTGGTCAACTTTCACACTATCTAAATCCGTTACGTGATTCATTTCCATGGCCGAAGTAAACCTTGGTGTGCCAAAGGGGTTGGGCGTGGTTTCGGCGACTACGCTGCCAGCTTTGGCATTTTGGTCAGTTGAAACCACTTCCCAAAAGCGCTCGTCATAATTAGCATCTTCATTCTTGACATCGGCATCAATCGCTGAATCCACAACGATGCTCACTCTGCTAGAACCAACGTTACGGAGTGTCAATCGTTGAACAGACAGTTCCGGTTGGGCAACACTCACAAAGCGCTCAAAGGAAACGGCTACTTTGGCCTCGCCCTTAGTGATCACAAATGATCGCGTTAAGATTGCCTTTTTCATATCAAGGTCCAACTTGAAGTCACTAAAGGTATCCTTAGCCAGATCGATTTTTTGGTTATTAATTTTGACGTTCATTTTGATGAAATTAACCGCGTTAACAACTTTACCGAAATATTCGGGATAGCCGTTTTTCCACCAGCCAACCCGGGTTTTATCCGGATACCACACGCCACCAAGGTAGAGGCCAGCTAAACTATCACCGCTATAATCTTCTTCAAAAAAGCCTCGCATCCCCATATAGCCGTTACCAATGCTCGTCATCGATTCTTGTAATCGCTTGTCCTTAGGGTTAAAGTCGTGGGTTACAATATGCCATGGCGCTATTTCAAACGTTCTCTTCATAGTCTAATGTCCTTTCTAAGCTTTAAAAGTTTCTTTGATAAATCCAACTGAAACGGCCCCTAATGCCATCACGATTCCAGCAAGCAGGAACATATTTGGCTGAGCATTGCCTAGGAGTGGGAACAGTGCAAAACTGGCCAGTGATGCCACGATTTGTGGTAGACAGATTGAGCCATTGAAGAGGCCCAAATAAGTTCCCATGTGTTCACCAGACAAAGCATTGGTGACCATGGTTAGTGGATAAGTATTCATCGCGGCCCAAGACATTCCAACCAACGTAAACGAGATGATTAATACATACTGGGTGTGAACGAAGAATACTGACAAGAAACCAACTGCGCCAAGCGCCAAGCTCAATGAATAGCCTAACTTATGATACTTATTAGGCACTTTTGCCAAGACGTAGGACCAAACAACGGCCGCAATCGACTGAACGGCTGCTAAGACACCATACCAGTTACCGGCAGCTTGATACCCGGAAGAGGCTGCGTCGGTGGTGTGCCAAACGTTGCTGGCAATGGCGCCAGCAGAATAAGTCCACAGGTATTGGAAGGCAACCCAGCAAAAGAATTGAACCAGTGTTACCGTCCAAAAGACTTTGGGGGCCTTCTTAAGCAATGTCCACCAATTACCACCCGTGGTATTGGCTTCTTCTGAAATGCCATGGTACTTAGCGTAAGTTGCCGGGTCATATTCGTGAACCTTAAAAATTGTAAATAAACTGGTAATCAATAGAATTGCCGCGCCAACGTAGAATGAAATAACCACTGACTGAGGAACGACGCCCTTTTTAGCGGTGTTGGCAACACCAATGGCGGTAAAAATGAACGGAAAAATCGCTGCAATCACCGCACCACCGTTGGATAAGAAGCTTTGAATCCCATAGGCGTAACTCTTTTGGTCATCGTTAACCATGTCACCGACCATCATCTTAAATGGCTGCATGGCAATATTTGACGAAACATCCAGCAAAGCCACCGTCACTGCGCCGAATAGCAGCGCCGTAATTGACGCGTAGCCAA
Source organism: Lentilactobacillus fungorum (assembly GCF_016860605.1). Taxonomy (GTDB): domain Bacteria; phylum Bacillota; class Bacilli; order Lactobacillales; family Lactobacillaceae; genus Lentilactobacillus; species Lentilactobacillus fungorum. The sequence continues at coordinate 126,785 of NZ_BNJR01000007.1, read as the reverse complement.
AACCAAAACTACCCGAATTCGGCAATAAACACATCACAATAATCGCAATTAACGTTCCAAGTGCCAGGTATGGCAGCCGTCGACCACCTAATTTAGGGGCCCAGGTTCGATCTGAATAATAGCCAATGATAGGTTGCACGATTAAGCCGGCAAGTGGTGGCAAGATAAAGAACCATCCCAACTTGTTTGGATCAGCGCCGATGGTTTGAAAAATTCGGCTCATTTGCGAACTTTGTAAGGTAAAGGCCATCTGCACGCCAAGAAATCCAAAGTTAATCATCCAAATTGTACTGGCGGAAAGCTTCGGTAATCCCGACTTTTTGGTTGCCGCCGCACTACTTTGTTCATCCATATTCTGCTCCTCCATTCAAAAAATAATAGCGTTTACATTGAGTATTATGACACTACTTAAAAATTAATGCAACCGGTTGCACACTTTTCTTTTTCACTTGCCGGATTCAATTTATCATCATTGAAAGCGTATCAATTTCCTAAGTAATGTGTAATACTTCACTACGCTTAAATCATAACCCGTTACAAAAATAATTAAAAAAATTTTGACCGGCTTTTTTCACTCCTGATTCTTTTCAGGGTCTAGACCACGCTTATTTTTGAAAAGTATGTCAAACGTATGTCATAAGCTTTTACAGTGCATTATTTTTAAAACGTGGTATATTGTACAAGAATTCACAACTAGATGTTGCAGCATAAATCTTTAGGGGGTGGCAGTTAAATGTTGTTAGGCAGCGTTGAAGCAGGTGGTACAAAATTTGTTTGTGCCGTTGGAAATGAAGATTACCGCATTTTAGACATCACCAATTTTCCAACGACTACACCGGCAGAAACTTTAAAAAAGACGATCGATTACTTCAAACAATTTAAGGATCTCCAAGCAATTTCAGTATCATCATTTGGGCCGATCGAACTTCGGCAAAATTCGCCAAAGTATGGCTACATTACGAACACGCCAAAAGTTGGTTGGGCAGACACTGACTTTGTTGGCCGGCTCAAACAGGCTTTTGATTTACCAATCCACTGGACGACCGACGTCAATGGTTCGGCATATGGCGAATATGTGATGGCAACGCTCTTTAATGAGAAGATTAATTCACTGGTCTACTATACAATCGGCACTGGTGTCGGCGCCGGTGCGATTGTTAATGGCGACTTTATCGGCGATATGGGGCACCCAGAAATGGGCCACGTTCGATTAAAGCGCCATCCTGATGATCTCAATTTTAAGGGAATTTGTCCCTACCATGGTGATTGCCTAGAAGGTTTGGTATCGGGGCCAACCTTTAAAGCCCGTTTAAACAAAAGCGGCAAAGATGTCCCATTGACCGATCACGTTTGGGACATCATGGCATATTACGTTGCCCAAGCAGCCATTCAAGTCACGTTAATGCTGCGGCCGGCCAAAATTGTTTTTGGTGGCGGCGTTGTGAGTGAAGCTTTCTTACAAAAAGTACGCTCGCAATTCGCTGACCTCATGAACAATTACGTGGATGTCGGCGATCTTAATAATTACATCGTCATGCCGTTAGTTAAAAATAACGGTTCGGCAACCGTCGGCAATTTTGCCCTTGCGCTTAAAGAATTCAATAAGTAGGTTGATCATTTTAGGAATTCCACACTTTTTGTGGGAGATTAGGACAGCTACGCCAGGCAGAAAGCTACACATAAGCACCTCGAACAAAAATTCCAAGCCCGGGAATTTCCGTTCGAGGAGCCTTATGTTCCGCTTTCTAACCGCCTGGCTTCGCTCACTTATTTTTAGGACAGCTACGCAAAGCAGAAAGCTCCGTGTAAGCACCTCAGCCAAAAATTCCAAGCCCAGGAATTTCCGGCTGAGGAGCCTTACACTCCGCTTTCTAACCGCTTTGCTTTGCTCACTTATTTTAGGACAGCTGCGCAAAGCAGAAACTTCCGCATAAAACATCTTGGCCAAAAATCCAAGCCCGGGATTTCCGGCCAAGCTGCCTTATGCTCCAGTTTCTAACCGCTTTGCTCCGCTCACTTTATTTTACGAGGAGAATAATAATGAAAGCATTAGTATTAACCGCTACAAAGAACATGGAAATTCAAGACATCGACAAGCCAACGGTTCACCCCAATGAAGTCTTGGTTGAAACTAAGTACGCTGGGGTTTGTGGAACCGACCACGCCCTTTATAATGGGCTGCCAGGCTCCGCTGATGCCGTTCCGCCCATTGTGTTAGGTCACGAAAATTCAGGGGTTGTTGCCGAAATTGGTTCTGCAGTGACCAATCTCAAGGTTGGTGACCGCGTAACGGTTGACCCTAACATTTACTGTGGCCAATGCTTCTATTGTCACACTGATCGGCCAGAACTTTGTGAAAACTTATCCGCAGTTGGCGTTACTCGAAATGGCGGCTTGGAACAATACTTCACGGCACCGGCTTCAGCGGTCTATCCCATTCCAGATGATATTTCATTTAAAGCGGCGGCAACCATCGAACCAATTTCGTGTGCTGTTCATGGGGTTCAGCTATTAAATGTCACCCCTTATCAACGGGCATTAGTCATTGGCGATGGCTTCGAAGGCCAATTGTTTGCCCAAATACTACAAGCTTACGGCATTCACCAAGTTGACTTAACCGGTCACTCAGACAAGAAATTAGACCTTAACCGTGAAAAGTTAGGTGTCACCAACACCTTTAACACCAATCAAGTTGACATGCCAACTAATGACTACGATATCGTTATTGAAGCTGTCGGTTCTCCCAAGACCCAAGAACAAGCCATCGAAGCAACTCGTAAGGGCGGCCAAGTGTTAATGTTTGGCGTCGGCGCACCTGACGCCCATTTCTCAATGAATACTTACGAAGTTTACCAAAAACAATTAACTATCCAAGGCTCTTTCATTAATCCAAATGCCTTTGAAGATTCAATTGCGTTACTTCAAAGCGGCAAATTAGACGTCGAAGCTATCATCAGTCACGAGTTACCTTTAGAACAAGTTGAATCCTTCTTGCAAGGAAACATCAAAGGTGTTTCAAAAGCCGTCGTTAAAGTAGGTGAATAAATTTTGACAAGTTCAAATCAATCAAGCAGCCAAGGATTAAATGGCCGCACCATTTCAATGACAACTTCAGTTTCATTCTTTATCGTTTCATTAATCATTAACTCTGCTGGAAACGTGTTGACATTGGTAACCAGTGCCAAGATTCATCCGTCGTTTTTGGGCTCCGCTTATTGGACCGCCGCTGAAGCCAACCTAAGTGTGGCCTTTGGCTGGAACCTGTTTTGGACGTTCTTAATTCTAGGCATTTTGACCACTGTCCTCAATGCCATTCTAGTCGGCCATTGGGAATGGGGACGCGCCCTTGGCAATTTGATCTTCATGGTACCTTTTTCAGCCTTAATCCAAGTTTTTGAAGACTTCTTTCTTGGTAAGTACCCAATTTTTGCGGGGTTACCGGATGCGACAACTCCGCTTATGGTTGGATTTTATATCCTGCTAAATTTTGTGGGCGTTGCGATGATCGCAACCGCCATTTCAATTTACCAACGGGTTAACTTGGTCCTTCATCCAGCCGATGATTTGATGCAAATTTTGCGATTCAAGTACTTCAAAGGAAACGCTAATTGGGCGATGTGGGCATCGTATATCCCACCGACATTGATGGCTATCTTGGCATTAATCATCACGCATCAATTTACAAACTTTGGAATTGGGACGATCTTTGCATTCTTATTTCAAGGCGGCATCACGGGGATTGCAGATAAGGCCGTCTTCCCTCACCTTAAGCATCAAGCATTAGACGTGGGTAGCCCGGCGCCAACAACAGAAAAATGAAAAAGAGGCTTTAATCATGGCAATTAAAGATGAGATAACCGGACTCCAACACGTTGGGATCCCTTCAGTTGACTTAGATAAAACGATCGACTTTTACAAATCACTTGGTTTCGAACAAGCCGGCCTATTCTATAATGGCGAAAATCGTTGCGCTTTTATGCGGTTTAACAACCTCACTATCGAAACATGGGAAGGCGACCCAACCGCCAAAAAGGCTGGGGCAATTAACCATATCTCAATGGACACCCCAGACGTGGAAAAAGCATTTGCGGATGCTAAGGCTCAAGGTCTACGCTTAGTAAACGACGAAATTCAATCTATCCCGTCATTCTGGAATAATGGCATTAAGTTCTTTAATATTTTAGGGCCAAACAAAGAGACGATTGAGTTTTGTGAAATTTTGTAGCGTGGAGAACAAGGCAGTTAAAAGTTGACGTCTAAAGCTCCTGCCTAATGTCATTCATTTTATGCATGTCATAACCAAACAATTCCATTCAAAATAAACACCGATCGTTAATTTCCCGATCGGTGCTTATTTTGAATCAGTCGACATCGACTAACCAAAACCCATTTTCCAGTCTTTCCCCACAGCAGATTACAATCAATAATCTTTACAGTCGTTGCGAATTATTATATGCTTTTTATACTAGTGTGATGGTCGCGATTCGTTTGAGAATTCATTACCGATTATGGCTTTTGGAGGAACATAACTTGCTATACTTATCAGTCTTTTCTTGTGTCGTCGGTGTCATTATGATCTTTCTTGGTATCTTTTCGTATATGACAGCAACTTATAAAAATGAAGATCGCAAACTCATCGTCTTTTTAATGGCGATTGCAGTTGTGATGCTGGTGTTTGGGGGTATCATGCTACCCGGCGCCATCCGTGACCAACACGAGTCAAAGGAAACACCGTCGACCGAAAAGCGCATGCAAATGTCTTCGATGACCAGTCGTGATAATAATCGCGTATTTGATGCCGGCCAAAAGAAGCAAGCAGCAGCTCGCCAACAATTAAACGAAGCCAACGTCAAAAAGACATTGACTAGTAGCTATCAAAAGCTGGGAACCGTTACGTTTGACAAACAGGCTCGCGTTTATACTCTCACCATTACAGATCGAAATTACATCAAAGCGATGACTTATCTCAAAAGTAACCCGAATCAAGGCAAAACCGTTCGCTGGCCCGAAAGTGTTAAAGGGTTCCTTAAAACCAGCTCGGTGATCCAAAAAACGGCTGGAATGGGCTACAAATTTAGGGTCGTCGCGCCAATTCCGACAAAACAAACGTTGCTAACCGTCCAAGATGGCCGGGTTCTCGAAAATTTCGTTAAAGAATAGCAATTAACCAATTTGCTTGAATTGAAAAAGTAAGGCGTTACAACACCTGGGCAGGCGTTATAACGTCTTATTTTTGACCATTCGTTTTTTCACCAGCACAATGGCTAACAATCCAATAGCAATTAAAATCATGCTCAAAGCAATTGTATAGGCAAAATGCATCCCGGCGACAAACCAATCTGGATGAGCATCAGGATACGTTGTTGTTTTCTGGCCACCCCGTAAGCTGATGCCGAAGTAAAGCAAGGAAGTGGCTAATGCCAATCCAATGGCCATCCCCAAGTTTCGTCCAAGGGCCGCAATCGAGCCAGCAACGCCTTGAAACTCCGGAGCAGCATTTCCCATGATCATCGGGTTGTTTTGAAAGGCCCCATTAGCAGTCCCAAACAATGCCAAGCCAATAACTAGCCAAAGCAGCGACCACTTTGGCTGAACAAAAATAAAAATGATTTCTGGTACTAAAAAGATAAACAAGGCATAAAACGAAACCTTCTCTGCTCCAATTCGATCAGCAATATAGCCGCCAGTTGGCGCGCTAAAAATATTTAGCATTGGCACTGCCATCAAAATAAGCCCGGCTGTCGCCGATGATAATAACAACCGATCCTGCAAGTAAAACGGCATGATCACGTTATTAAAATACCCACACGCATAAACCAGCATTGCCGATAGGATGCCAAACGTAAATCCCAAATTGTGAAAAACTCGCAAATCAATCAATGGCTCTGCTACTCGGTGTTCAATCCAAACAAATAAGCTGATGAGCCCCAGCGTCAGTATCATAAGTCCAACGATCCTTAAATCGCCAAAGCCGACAACTTGGCCCCAAAAGATCGTCAAAAAAAATGTTGCAATCATGACCGAATAACTCGCAAACCCCGGAACGTCCACCCGAAAGTGACCTGATTGGGGCTTACTTTTTGGAAAAAAATGATGCCCAAGCAAATAGGCAACGATGCCAATGGGGACGTTCACGAAAAAAATAAAGTGCCAGTTGAGCCAGGTTAGAATCAAGCCACCAACCCCAGGTCCGGCAATGTTGCCGACTTGAACAAACGAGCTGTTAAACCCCAGCGCAATGCCGTGTTGATTGGGTGGAAAAATGTCAGTAATAATTGAAAAGTTGGTCGCCATTGTCATTGACGCTCCCAAAGCTTGAACGGCCCTTGCTCCTAGAATCATCGGCAGGTTAGTACTTAAGCCGCAAAGCAATGAGCCCCCAACAAAAATCAGCGTGCCAATTTGAAAAATCTTGACCCGGCCGATTTGATCCGATAATTTACCAAAAAAGAGTAACAAAATACAAATCAGGACTAAGTAAATCGAAACGATCCACTCAGCCTGATTGTTTAAAACAGATAGATCCCGAGAAATTTTGGGGATCGCAATATTCACAATACTCGCATCAATCGTCGACATAAATGACACAATTGACGTTGACATCAAAAGGATCCATTGGTTTTGCTGCTTCATGAGCGTTTCCTTCTATTCAAGCTAAAATTAATTAGAGGGTATAGTCAACGATCGTATACTGTTTGCGATCTGTCTGCATTTGAAACAGCAGCTGAACCGCCGACTGACCCATTTCATGGGGATTCAAATCAACTGAATGAAAATGTTGGTCGACAAGTTCATCTGGTAGTGATTTGTTATAGCCAATTACTTCAATTTTCTGTTTGGGTCGTAGCTGCCTAAAACGATGGTAAACCTTCAAGCCCGTGTAGTCATCAATGGCAACCACTCCGTCCATTTGAGGATGGGCTTTAATCAGTGCATCAGTCAATGTGCCGTCGTCATCATCAGGGATCGAAAAGACAATCGGCCGCTTGTCGGCTAATGCCATTTCTTTCAGGTATCCCGCCTTGCGATCGACTTCATAAGGCCAGCCATTGGTTGACTCAACAAATACCGGCTGCTTAACCCCATACTGGTTCATTAGATATCGTGTAGCCGCCGCACCAGCATTGACGTTGTCATTATCGACGTAGGGCCACTTTTGACCAGCCGCCGGTTTCCCAATTGTCACAAAATCAACCGAAGCGGCTTTTAACAACTCAATAATCGGGTCTTCAGCATGAGAATATAAAAGAATAAATCGCTTAATCTGTGCCCGATTAATCATTGATTTAACGTTTTCCAATACTTGATCAGCGGATTCACCAACGGCGACGGCCAAAACGTAATTTCGAGCATTCAATTGCTGATTAATCCCGCGCAGCAGGCCCACATAAAAGATATTATCCACGACGCGATTATTAACGGGAAAAATGACGCCAACCGAATTGGCTTCCTGGTTAGTCAAGTTTCTAGCGTTATAGTTTGGCTGATAACCCAGCTGATCAGCCACTTCTTTTACTTGTCGGCGAGTCCGCACGCTAATTCGTTGATTATCGTTTAATGCTCGAGATACAGTAGAAATTGACAAGCCCATCTTTTTGGCAATATCGCGAATGGTCACCATCGTTTTTTACCCCTTATCTGCGGATACGCTCCGCTTAAATTTCACTCGGATTAAAACTTTGTATCTTTTATTAATATTCAGCCATACGACTAGATTTTGCAAGTATTGTGTGATAATTTCATCATATGAGGTGATAACGAATATGAAAAAGAACAAGTCATTAGCCGCCATTCTGGCAATTATTACGACCCTAAGCCTTTTTTTAGTCGGCTGCGGTCAATCCGCAAAGAAGGGCACTGCTACCAACAATAGTAGTAAAGCCAGTATGCAAAACCCGACAAAAAACAAGTCAGCCAAAGAGGCATTGGTTGCCAGCAATAACCTTTGGTATATGAATGGTACTATCAATTATAAGAGCCAGTCGGGCATCGATGCCTACAAATTTAATCAACGCAACCACACCGTTACAATCTATAGCGTTAACAAGATCTACAAATCGTATAGCGCCGCTAAAAAAGCTAATGATTTGAACAAACAAGGAACCCTCAAGTATTCCTTCAAAAACAACTCAAACGATCGACCGGTGATTTATATGAAGGGAAAGCTGTCAGACATTCCAATGGACCAAACGGTTTCCGTCAAGAATCAAGTATCTGGGACTTACAAAGCCGCTAACCTCAAAGTAAGCGGCTACCAAGTCGTCCGTAATTTAGATGATGATCCCGCCAAACAAGTCTTAGTCACACCAGCTAATTAATCGTTTATTAAAAAGGCGACCACCCAATTGCACCCCGATTGAATGATCGCCTTTTTACTGTACTGTTAGCTGATCTTGGTTTTCTCCAGCAGTAAATCTGCCAACGTTTCTGGCGCAATATTACCTAGGTTGCCTTTGATATCAACCTGATTTAGTGCATCAGTCAAGGCAGCTTTGTTAAAATCAACGCCTCGCAACACATTTTCGATCACATTAACGTTGCCACCAGTGATAAAATCACCATAAACTTTAATCTCGGCGATTCGATTAGCTTTCAACGAAAAATTAAAACTAACCGTTCCAATATCGTAGTGTTTAGAAACGTAATAGTCAAAGCCAGGGTTCTTGCCATAGTTCCATTCATCCGTATCGTATTTTCCCTTTAGCCGTTCATCAATAATCGACCAGTCGTGATCGTTTAAGTGGTAAGTCTTAATATCGGCCATTGACTTAACATTGAATAGTCGCAGCAGCAGCTGTTGCTTAAAGCCTTCGATGTCTAAGTTTTGATATTCTGGCAATAAATAAGGCTTAACGTTGGTAACTCGGCTATGGACGGATTTAACTCCTTTTGAAGCCAACTTATCTTTTTCCGGTGTCAGAACCTTTGTGGCAACGTCCATATCCAGGTCAAACATTAATGTTCCGCCGGCCGCATAAGATTGGCCGACTTTAAACATGGTCATCCCAGAGAACTTTTGGTCGCCAATGACCATATCATTGCGGCCACGCATTTGCGCATCCTTTGCCCCCATATCATGAAGCGCGTCGATAATGGGTTGGGCAAAGTACTTAAAATCGCCAAAGTGCTGATCATCGTTAATCACAATGTTTTCAAAAATAATGTTGCCAAAGTCGTGATAAACAGCCCCACCACCAGAAGTTCGCCGAACTAACTTGATATTGTGATCTTTCAAGTAAGGTAGATTGACTTCCGCGTAAGCATTCTGATTAACCCCAATAATAACGGCTGGCTGGTTAACGTACATAATCAGACCATGACCCGGCAATTTGAGATCATTAACTAAATAATTATCTAACGATTGATTCACAATTGGGTCATAAACTGGTTGACCGTTCCTTGACGTATCGATAAAGAACATAACTTTACCTTCTTTCAATTTGCTTAATCTGAAATCGCTACCATCATGATAGAACGAAAGTCGGCGAAAGTACATAAGGTTGCGCAAATTATGGATCATTCCTAACTGATTGGGGCATCTATCCAGAGCATGACGTTTTAAGGGGAGTTCCCTCAGGCCTAGTGCGTCGGGCGAACAACAAACCGTTTTAGCAGCAACATTGCGAGGCCGTATAGCCCAATGTTAATCGCAAAAGTCAGTTGAATAATCATTGCCCAATATTAGCCATAACAATGCCAACTTAATTCTCATACTCAAAGTTCAAATCCTGCAACGTGTTCATGTTAATCAAAACCGATTGGATATCATCAATTAAAGCCAAAGCAACTACTGCACCCGAGCCTTCACCGACTGCCATGCCCAGCTGTAAGAGTGGTCTTAGCCCCAAATAATTCAATACCTGCTGTGCACCCTTTTCACCCGATAAATGAGATGCAATTAAGTGGGCAGTGATTCCTGGATAAAATGCTTCAACTAATACGGCGGCAGCGTCTGAAATAAAGCCGTCCATAATAACTGGAACACCAGCTTCTGCCCCGGCAATTATCGTTCCAACCGTTGCGCCAATTTCAAAACCACCAACTTGACTTAAGACACCCAGTGGATCGGTTTTATCTGGCTGTCGGGCCGCCAAGATGTCCTTAATAACCTGCTTTTTATGTTCAAACTGTTTGGTGGAAATGTCAGAGCCCTTATCAGCAACCTCGTCAACTGATAGTGACAACATCGTTGCGACAATTGCCGAACAAGCCGTCGTATTGCCAAGCCCCACCTCACCTAACAAGATCAGGTCATTACCGGCTTTGATCGCCTGTTGACCAGTCTCATAACCGATTTGAATCGCCTTTAAGGCATCTTCTCGGCTCATCGCGTCCTCAGTTAACATATTATGCGTTCCCCGCTGAATTTTGCGATTAACCATTTTGGTCGTCTGATAGTCCCCCGCCAACCCAACGTCAATAACTTTAACCGAACAATTATTGCGCATCGCCAAGGCATTCACACAGGCATGGCCTTCCGCAACGTTTTCTGATAGCACGTTTGAAATCGGCTCAGAAGTCGCTGACACCGCTTCGGTAACAATCCCATGATCGGCGACATATACTAAACAGGTGCGTTTGGTGGTTTTCAAATCAGTTGTTCCCTGAATGCCCGCCAATTTATCGGCCAGTCGTTCCAATTGCCCCAATCCCTTGATTGGTTTGGACAAATTATCCAACTTGGCTTGCATCTGCTCTTGGGCAGTTTGTGAAATAGAATGCAGTGTTAACTGATCAAATGGTTTTTGCATAGCTCGTTTCCTTCTTTACTTAGTAAGTTTGATAATCTATGGCTAGTTTAACGGGCATAGAAACCGATTACAATCACAATCTGACATCAGCGGTAAAGTTGACAATAATGTTTCATTTTTTAAACCATCAAGTCAAAAAATGCTAAAAGTGCTGGCAGTTATCCCACCAACACTTTGATTTCAAGCCATTCTGCTAATGTTCACTAAGCCAGCGAATCCCATGCCGGCAATTCAATTGGCGCTTGTCTGAGTATTGCTTGTTGATCTTCGCTGAGATACTTCTTGTGAACAACCACTTCGTAAACATAGTCATCCATCCAATCATCGCTCATCGTGAAGTAACCCTTCGTGCCGTTTTTGTCGCCCCATGAGTTTTCAACCTTCCATTTAGTCGGTTGGTCGTCAACTAAATCAACGCCGGCTAAGGTCATCGCGTGTGAAACTTCGGCTTGATGATATTCTAACCGTTTAGCCTTGCTCATTGCCAAATCCGTGGCAAATAACTCAGAATAACGATACAGATGGCTATCCAAATAACCACTTTTGCGGTCCATTTGTTCCAACACATCGTTACCAAACCAAACCGTTTCGCCGTCTTTGAGTTGCGCGATGGCGCCCTGTTTTAGTGCAGTCATCGGCAAGTTCAAGAATTCAATTTGTTTGCCGCCGACGACGTTATCTTCACTTGGCAGTGAATACAGCTTATTGAGTGCCTTATCCGGCGAATTGGTTGCGACCACGTAATCATCTAAATCAACCCCAAAGTACTGATCGTAAAATTCCTGCGGGGTTAATCCAGAAATTCGATGATACTTTTGGTTGTCATCTTGATATTCAAAATCAACAGTGGTTGGGGGTTCGCCAAACGAATAAGCTGTGATGCGATAGACTTCTTCGATCATTTGGTTTCTAGCTGATTTAATATCATCGTCATCTTTATTGGCCGCGACCATGTCCCGCAACTTCATGCCATCAAGCCGCAGTTTTCGGTTCATCACCGCATCAAAGGCGCCAGTATTTTCAACATTAGTCGTCTCAGGGTACTGGCTAGCCGGCATCACCCCGTACTTTTGAACGAGGGCGGCCGCCATGGCCCACTGGCCGCCATCGCCACCTGGTAAGCTTAAATAAAAAGCCACTTCACGATCATCGGCTGGCCGTCCAGCGGTCGCGAGAATATGATCATAAAAGATGTTAGCTTCTTCAATTTTGTCCCAGAAAAATAGATATTTTTGTGAGAGGTTAAAATCCTTTACTTGATACTTCTTGGCAAAGCCGTGACGCAGGGTATTCACCAATGAAAATAACCAACAGCGGCCACTTTGTTTCTGATTCGTCACGGAACCAGTTTGGAGGTCCACTGAAAAGACTGGATTGAGTCGAACCGCCGCTTCTGGGTCTTGAGCTGCCTGATTAATCCCATTTTGGGTGACTACCCGACTCAACAAATCGCTTTGTGGTGCTTGTTTAAATGCTTCATGAAGTTGGGCCAAGTCATCCTTACTTAAAGCCGTATTTGGATTGCTCATTTACAACATCCCTTTTCACGTATATTAATCATAGTTTAATGCTTTTTAGGGCAGGAAACAATTTTAGTTTGGATGACAGTAAACGTCCAGCTTTTCATTAATTAAGCAAGTTTCAAAAAATCAGTCAGACAATCCACAATCAATTGGTGATCTTCCTCGGAAGCCATCCCCGAAACGGCAATGGTGCCAATCAAGCCGGTGCCTTTTAGGATAACCGGGAAACAACCGCCGGCAGCAGCAAACTGGAACTTATTGACCAAACTAGCTTCTTCAATCGTTCGTCCCTGTTCTTCCATCTCTAATTGTTTATGCAGGCTACTGACTCCAAACTGGTACACCGTATTGATTTTGCGCTTCAACCACTCATCATTATCAATCGCCGTCCCTGGCAAAGCCGCGTGAAAGAGCTGTTGGCGATTACGCGTTATATCAATGGTAACCGCTGCACGCCGATTTTGAGCTAACTGCACAAGTTGGTAGCCTAATTCAAGTGCGGTTTGATTATCAAATTTTGTAAATTGAAGTGTTCGTTCTTCTTGCGTAACTTCTTCAATCGTTGGCATTTGCATTGTTTAACCTCCACTATTTTTTCAATTGCAATGACTTGTCAGTGTACTGCATAAACTCAATTTGGTTACCATCAGGATCAGAACTCCAAAGTTGATATGAATAATCAGGCCCATACTTAATCTCACTATCAATTGCTAACCCCTTCGCTTCTAAATCTCGCTTTGTTTGCTGGATGTCATCAACTTCAAGGCTGATATGTAAGAATCCGTCTAAATCATACCCGTGAGTTGCCTTTTCTTGCTGATCAGTGTCATAGAAAAGTTCCAGGAATTGACCCGGCGTAATCTCAAGGTACTTGATCCAAGGGTTACCATTTTCGTCCTTTAGTTCAAACTTATCCTTAAAGCCTAAGCCGTCGCAATAGTATGCAACCGCTTTGTCCATATCCGCTACTTTAAATGATGCGTGAGCAATTCTTTTAATTGTCATCATAAAAATCTCCTCAAATATTAAATTAATAAACTAACGAACTTTCCTGAGTCGGCCCCCAGAAGCCGCGATCGACGTAGCCGGTTGGCAATGTGGCCGGTTGATCAAACGTTGACTTCAAATCGTAAATTTGTCCCGATTTGGCACTTAGATACATTCCATGAATTAACTCAAATACGTGATAAGCCATTTCCATGCTGGCTCGGTGCGGCCGGTTTTTCATAATTGACCAAGCCATTTCGGCAGCACCAAGGCCGCGAGAGTTTTCTCGGTATCCGTGGGTAAATGGAAATGCCGTTTTTTCATTTTGCGATTTTTGCAGATAATTGAGTGAGTCAAAATTATTTGGATCACCCATGTTTAAGATGCCATCCGTTCCATAAATATCTAACTGCGGCACTTCAGTTAAAATATTTTCCGAATTGAAGTGAACCGTTACTAAAGTGCCATTCACGTATTCAACGGCAGCAGCCATGATGTTATCGTCTTCAACTTCAGACTTCTCACCAAACCAGGGTTTGTCCACCCGTTTACCAATTCGCTCCGGGCGAAAACGCCGGCCAAAACTGGTGACTCGTTTAGCTGGTCCAAGAATACTTGCCAGTGCAGTCATGTAATAACAACCGGTATCAAACGGCAGGGTGCCACCTCTTTTATTCATATGTGGGAAAATATCTGCGTAAACGTCAAAGTCTCGGTTCAATGACACAACTGCTGATAACGGCGTTCCGATTAAGCCTTTGTCCACAATGTATTTAGCTGTTTGAATCCCAGCGCCAAGAAATGTATCTGGTGCCACCCCTAATCGAACATGATGTTGTTTGGCCAGCCGACAAAGTTCTTGTCCCTCCTCAAGCTCAACGGCAATCATTTTTTCAGAAAAAACGTGCTTATTGGCTTCTAATGCCTGCTTGGTAACTGCATAATGGGCTGCGGGATTAGTCAGATTAATAACCATTTTGATACTGCTATCGGCCAGAATATCTTCATAACTTAATGCTTTGAGGTGATATTTTTCAGCCTGAGCATTCATCTTGTCGGCGTTCCGGTCGTAGCAGGCCACCGGATTAACGATTTTAAACTTATCTTGTAATGATTGAATATAAATATCACTAATCACGCCGCAGCCGATAATCGCGACGTTCAACGGTTCAATTTCCATCAAATATTCCCTCCTAGTGAGCGGAGCAACGTGCTTACACACCCTTCTGCTTTGCACAACTACTCCAACATAGTGAAAATAACGCCGCCAATTGTTGAGAGCGGTTTCAAACGTTTGTCGATATTATACGCTAGTTAGTTTTATGAAGCAACTAATCAAAAAACATATTCCTTAAAGATGTCTTCCGCTCAAAAAAAGCAGCCTACCTCCTTTGCGAGATAGACTGCTTTCAATCTTTTATTTAATTTAAATCCGTTTCCGTAGCTTGGGCGTTACCAAATAAGCGATCACCGCCCCAACCAGTCCTTGAATCAAATTAGTTCCAATGCCAACAAAGCCTGCGTACATTGTGTATAGGAACGAATCAGCCACGAAGTAGCCCGCTACCATTATCACAATTCCAACCGCAACCGCAATCAATTTAGTCCACTTCTTATCCTGATTCTTACCAGCAATCATCCCAACAATGAACCCTTCGGCACCGTGGACAATCAGTGAGAACCACATGTACTGGCCGTACCCGGAAATCAAATCTAGTAAGAACCCACTGGCACCACCAACAACGCCACCAATTCTTGGTCCCAAAAGTAAGGCGCTAATAAAAATACCAGCATCACACAAATTAACATTGCCGTGAGTCATTGGCACTGGGATAATGAAGAACCGGCTAATGGCCACCGTAACGGCAATAAACATCGCGGTTAAAACCACTTTAAATATATCGTTGCTAACCTTGCCGCCAACACTTTTTCGATCCATGCTAAAAACCTCCAATAATATTGATATGTATCTGAACCCCAAATAACTGCTTGCACCATCAAGCTTACCAGCGAACTATTTAACGCCGCTTTATCTTAAACTTCTTCTCGCTTCTGCCCAAGGGTAAATCGGGATACATCATACAGGGTTTTGGTTAAATCCAACCCGTATTTCCACTGATCTTTTGAAGCATGGCTGGTTCGGGCAACCGCCTCGTACGTCCCGAACACCGCGCGTTTGACGGCCGCTTCAAAATTCATTTCGAAATTAAGATAACCGCAAAGCAACGCCGCAAATAAATCACCCGTACCATAAAAATGACCGGGAATTAAAGGCGAGCTAATCCAGATAAGCTTGCCACCAGCTAAAAAGCAGCTGCCAATTCCACCATCACGCTTTATTCCAGTAACGATAACGCGTGCCGACGTTTCGCATTTCTTGATTGCTGCAATGAGTTGTTCGTCCACCGATTGATCCGTTAAAGGGATGCCGCTCAAAAGGCCAAGTTCGAAGGCGTTGGGCGTAATCACCGTCGCTATCTTCACCAATTGCTTGATTGCATTGAGATAGCCGGCATCAAACCCCGCATACATTTTGCCACGATCGCCCATCACCGGGTCAACTAATATGTGCCGCAGTGATAAGTGGGCCAACTCTGTCTGCAACTGTCGGCAGGCCTTTGTCTGACCAATGTAGCCAATCACCGCGGAACTGATAGTCAAATCATCAATTTGCCGCCAGTGGGCAAATGCAGTGGGCAGCCAATCCGTTAGTTGAAGTGTCGCTGGTTTTCCAAACCCTTCCGTCTGTGTAGACAAAAGTTCAGTTGGAACAGCCGCCGTCTGGATGCCAAACGCTGCAAACGTCGCAACGGCTGCGCTCATCGATAGCCGCCCAACTGCCGAAAAGTCTTCCGCTATAAGTACTTTTGACTCAAAAATAATCATCGCTCCTTCATAGAAACTATTATCAACTATTGTACTTCATTTGCCGATAAAATTTAATCACCCACACATAGTCACCTTAATTTTCTAATTTAACGTAAATTAAGTATACCAAGTCCAAACAAGTCCGCAAGTGCTAGGTAACCCATTTCGTTAAAATGAGTTGTTTCTTACTTGATTGGAATTAAATTAAAAGGTAAACTTTTAACTAACGTATTTTAGTAGCATAAGGCCATGTAGGAACCCGCCTTTAAGCACTACCAGTAAAAATTCCAAATTCAGAAATTTCCGCTGACAAAGACTTGTGCTTCGCATGCCAACTGCTTAAATCCAGTTACTTTTAATCATCTTTAATATGGGAGGGATTTCGATGCTCGCCTGGATAAGCTTGCAACATAGCATCGTAGAGATCGCAGCACTTCAGTTGTCCGTTCTTTTGTCAAAATAGAAACTGGAGTGCATTTAAATGAAAACTACCTATCCGGCTAATATTGCCAAAGGGTATGCCTATAGCTTCTTCTCTTGGTTTGGGATCACCGGTCTGTGGGTGATGTACTTGCAAACCAAGGGATTGAATTTAGTTGAAATTGGCCTTTGTGAGAGTATCTTTCACGTAGCCAGTTTCATTTTCGAAGTCCCATCCGGCGTTTTAGCCGATCGTTTTTCATATCGTTTTGACCTCTTCTGGGGCCGAATAGCCGCCATCGTGTCGGCTTTAATCATCTTGTTCGGCCAAAGCTTTTGGCTGTTTGCCCTGGGATTTGTCCTAAGTGCCTTATCGTATAACCTGCAGTCTGGCACCATTGACGCGTTGTTATACGATTCACTCATAACAACGAACCTAGTCAATCATTACCCCAAAGTTGCTAGTAATGTTGACATCATCATTGAATTTGCAGATACTGCCGGCGTTGTCATCGCTGGCTTCTTAGTCCATTGGCATTTTGAATTAACTTATGTCATTGCCATTTTAGTTGGCATTTTTGGCATTGTAACCGTGATTCTTTTCAAGGAACCACGGGTCAAACAACCAACCGATACCGCTCAGCCTCAAACAATTAAATCAATCACGGTGAGTGCCTACCACGTGCTAAAGGACAATCATCAACTCAGAGATTTAATGCTGTTTGACGCCTTATTTGGCGCCATTTGTACTACTTATTATTACTACTTTCAATCATTGATGGAAGCGAATCGCTTTTCTGGCTGGATGATTTCGTCCTTAATGATTCTATCTGCCTTAGTCAACATTGCTGGAATTCGGTTAACCCCTAAAATCCAAGCAGCCTTTTCCAAGCGTCTTTTGATATTTGGCCTTAGTTGCAGCTTAGTCGCGTTGCTGCTACTAAGCTGGGTCAACTGGCAGCCGCTATTAATTAGTTTGTTTTTAATTTCTCAATTATTGGCTGCCTTAATCACGCCAATTTTTAGTAACTACTACAATACGATGATTGCTTCTCAACAGCGGGCAACCTTGCTAAGTGTTGCGAATGTCTTGTTTTCACTGACAATGATCATCACCTTTCCGCTGGTAGGTTGGCTGATTCAAGTCAATAGCTTCTCAGTGGCGTTTGGCTTAATCGGAATTGCCGTCCTCGTTATTTTAGTTGGCACTCGAAAAGCATTTGAGTGGCAGCAATAAGTCACTCACAATCAAGCGACTGGGGTAAAAGGTGTCTTGATCCCAGGATTTAACAGAAACCGCCAATCATCTCCAGTTCTGGAATGGTTGGCGGTTTCTGTTAAATGGCCAGATTCAGCCGTTTATTATAGCTTTAATCTAAATGTGAGTGGCGATCTAAGTTGCAATTGTGGGTGAAAATCAAGTGTTGCCCGCCTTTTGTGGCGGACGACTGAACTTGAACCCCACTCCAGCCGATTTAAATCACTCGTTTATCTGGTATTGATAGCATCTAACGTTATTTCGATGAGCGTTGGCGCTCTATTGGGCCAACATTGCACTGTAAACGACTGCTTGGCTGTCGCCTCATTGTATTCATCCGCCAAAACCAGCCCTAATGTGACGTTAATGATGCCCACGTTAAAAAGCGACAACGTTCTTTTTGATCTTTTCTGGAACGGTGAATTTTTTGACGTGATTAAGCTTTTTATAGGTACCAACCACCTTTTCGTTAATGGCCTTTTTGGTCTGGCTGTTACGATACTTCATTGAGATTACAACCTTTTTGGGCAGGTACGTTTGCTTATCGAGAGTATATTGATAATCAAAATGAGTGATCCGAACATGCTTAAGCGCCTTTTTTGCCTGACTACCAGCTTCTGACACGATAATTTGCTTGGCTGCTTTAACGCCAATCGGGTTAGTCCCTTTAAATGAAAGAGTAGCCGTTGTCTTTGACCGCTTTAATTTCAACTCATCCTTGAGCTGCTTGAGAATATTCGCATTCTCTGACGCTGTCAACTGGCGCTTGAGTTGCTTAGTCAATTGACTAGATTGGCTAACCTTCCCCTTATACCAGCGGTTTTCGGATTTCATGTACATTTCGTTTTGGTCAAAATAGTAATGATCGACTAATTTGCTGCCGTTACCAACCGTTACTTTCATAATCATTGGATCCAAATGGAATCGACCACTGACTAGCCCCGTTGTGACTTTACTTTTCTGTCGCGTTTTGATGACCAAATTAGCCTCCCCGCTCTTAATGGTTGTCACTTTTTGCGCAGCCTTTTGGGCAACCTCAGCAGCACCTGGCTGACTGTTCGCTTTTTGGGAGCTGCACCCGACCATTATTAAACTTAAAGCCGCTACGCTGATCATTACAAGTCTTTTCATCATGAACCCTCCGAAAATGATTAATTAAATATATGGTAGCACTAAAAAATGCCTTCGACTCCGGAAGGCATTTTTCTTTGAAAAGAATTCATTATTATCGCGGACTAACCGTTGCCCACAAAAACGCGTAGGCGCAAACCAGGACAACTAACGGTAACCAGTGGGCAACTAAGACCCGCTTGGTTGTCATTAGCCACTTATGAAAGTAGTAGGCACTTTGATTTCTCCGAACCCGCTCAATAATCTGAAAAGCCGTCACCGTCGCACAGTAAACCAACAAACCGTATACCAAGACGAAAACCGCATCGGCCGCAATTCCCACTACGCCACTGCCAAGCACCACAAAAATTAATTGCCAAATCCAAGCAACTAACAGGCCAAAATAAGCTAGATTAGGAATTAAGATGGCGAAACGATAAGGAATAAAGGAAAAGGCCACGTAAACCGCTAGTAAAATAACGCCTCGCAATAACCCCTGCAAAATCCGATCGTCATTTTTAATAAACGTCACCGTCAGTGGCTGCATTTTATACGTCACGACACAAAAAGTGATTGAAAAAAGCGTCCAAACCAGTAAAAATATGTACGTCGAGCGATGTAATTTGAGATTGGATAACACGGTAAGCTCCTTTGTTCGCTGTTATTTAGTGGTCATTTGGTTAATGAGGTAATCAATATGGATTTGCATTGGATCGATCATCGGCAGGGCAACCTCACTTTGCTTAATGAGGATGGGCAATTCGGTACATCCCAAAATGACACTATCGATTTGATCGAACTGATTAATCAACTTAATAAAGGCTTGTTTGGTGTCGTCTTTAAATAAACCCTTTTCAAGTTCAGACATTATTTTATTGCCCACAAACTCACGCCCTTGAGTAGTTGGTAAACTAACCTCAATTCCAGCCTGCTGAAGCGTCGTCACGAAGAAATCATGATCCATCGTAAACCGCGTCCCTAAAAGAAGTGGGTGTTTGTAATGATTGGCAACACAATAATTAGCAGTCAATTCGAGCATATTCACTAAAGGTAGCGGCGACACCTCATGAAGTTGACGGAAAACAATATGGGGTGTGATTGCGGATAGGGTTGCCAAACTAGCGCCAGCATTCTTAAGATTCTCAATCGCACCATTGAGTAAATCAACGGTTCCCTGCCAATCTTTTCGTGCAATTCTATTAAGCATCTCATATATATTAATACTCTCAATTGTCATTGAAGGAAAAACGTCATGACGCTGGCGCTTATTTTGATAGCCATAATTCAACTTTTGATAGTACACCATTGTCGATTCAGGGCCGGTACCACCCACAATCCCCAATTTAATCATTCAAAAGCCTCCAATCTTAATCAAACGAAATAACTCGACCACTTCTAATCATTATTATGACACAAACTTAGCCTGTTTAATATACGCCTCAACCAAATCATCGGTTTGCTGAGCCTTAAGGAAGTCAGTGGGTGTGCCCGTGAAGCGAATCTTGCCCTTCTCTAAAAAGTGCAGCTGATAGTCATCACTATTAATGTTTTGAAATTGATGAGCTGTCATAATGACCTTCTTGCCTCGTTTAGTTAATTGGTGAATTTTGGCAACAACTTGTCTCGCCATTTGAGGATCAAGGCCGCTTTCTGGTTCATCAAATAAATACAGGTCACGGTTTAGATGCGAAATTGTCTCAATGATAACCAATCGCTTTTGACCACCAGAAAGTTTGCCAAACTGTGTGTTCGCCAGTGCCGCTAATTCAGTCGGTAACTCATCAACCGCAAACCGTTTCTTAGGGTTTTCGATCGCCATCACCAATTTAAAAGTTTGATAAACCGTCGCTTCGGGTAAAAACGGTACCCCTTGAAGCTGATAGGCAATCCGTTTGAAAGTTGGAAAGCCAGTAAAACACTGAGCTGGCCTTGGGGCAACGGTTGAAATAAAGTCTAAGAGCGTTGTTTTTCCTGCTCCATTTGGCCCCAACAACACGTTAACCTTATGATCAGCAAAGTTGGCGTTGAGATCATCATAAAGTTTGCGCTCATCTGGTAAAGTAAAATCAAAGTGGGTAATTTGCATTGTTTCCCTCCTTAAGCCCTAGCAGTTGCTGAATTTAAGCTCATTTTAGTAACAATAACGTTACCAGCAATCGCGTATAGTATTGCAATCACGGCCAGAATGCCAAGATATGCCACAACATTATTGGCCCCCGGCAGCAAAAGCTCATAAGCGCGAATAATGAAGCTGCCAGGATTAATCACTGCCATTAGCGTATTCACCACCAGCGAATTTGTTTGAACGTACGCTAAGAACAAGCCCAAGAAAAGATATCCGGTCATCAACGCGCCCATTGTTTGCACTTTGACTGGTACGATCAGAATTAAGCTGGTAAAAAAGGCAATAATCGGAATGATGATAAAGTTAGCTAACCAGCAAATTAACATTAATGTCAACGTCCGAAAATCGGCCCGGTAAACAATTGCGGCAATTACATCAAAAATTAAGATCTCCGCTTGAATGACAAAGACCTGCGGAATCAAATTGGCATAATAAATTAGCCGCTTGTCACCAGCGATAAAGGTAAACATTTTTAAGAAGTTGTTCTCTCGCATCGTCACAATCGCTGAAGTGATTTGATTGATCACGCCAACCAAAACCATGTACGTCCAAAATCCTGGTACATTCTGAACAAAATTAGCGGGCGAAAGTGATCGACTTCCCGTGAACGCCGTCACCAGAAAATAAACCGTCGGGAATAATAAGGTGAATACAAAAATCCCCTTATCTTTCAAAACCATTTCCGTTTCAAATTTGCTAAGGGCAGATAATTTTCTAATCATGTGATAATCCTTTCGAGTAGCCGATTCAACCTAATGGGTGGTGAAATGAGGTTACAAAATCAATTCCTTTTTGATAATGTTAAAGGATTATTAGAAAAATGCAATAATAAATTAAAAAGCCACCCATTATTGGTGACTTTGGCTGCAGCTCGTGCAGAAATAACTAACTTGATTACTGCTGGTAACGCAACCCTCGTTTAAATCGTTGATAAAAACTGGTATCGTCCGTCTGTAAAATCAAGCCCTCATAGATTCGACTAATGTAACCCATTAACAAGCCTATCGTAACGATCAAGACGATTATCGATAAACTAATTTCTAAGCCGCTGGCATTGCCGTTAATCACTCGCAGTGGCATGAAGTACGATGAAAAGAAGGGAATATAGGACAGAATTTTAGCGACCAAAGCGTCTGAATTACCCTCAAAGGGAATTGCCACAAAAAACGCCAGCATACTAAGATAAGTGACGGGTTGGGCTGCTTTAGCCGCGTCTTCGGCTTTAGCAACCAGCGCACCGCTGAAGGCCGCAATAATTGTGTAAATCACCACGCCCAAAAATGCAAACAACAAGTTTACGTTAAGCAAATTAGTGATCACTGCTTGGACTAATGACTGGTTTTGGTCAATCAAACGCTTAAGCTTATCGAATTGCATGGCCGCTTCAAAGAAGGCAATACCACCAACTAAGTAAACTAGGATTTGGGTAAAAATCACCATCACAACCCCAATAATCTTGCCGTAAAAGTACTTGGCGGCCGTTGTGCTTGAGAAGATAATTTCCATAATTTTAGTTCCCTTCTCAGAGGCAATCTCTTGAGCAGTTACAGAAGAGTAAGTGATTAAGATCATGTAAATCATCACAACAATAATCCAGAAAGAAACAATTTTAGCAATGTTTGAGCCACCCGCTTGTTTAGCAATTTTCTGCTTAAACGTGGGCTGCTGGGAAAGTGCCGTTAGCTGCTTGGCACTAAGTTTGGCATTTTGGACGTTGATCGTTTGCTGGGTCTTTGCGAGAAAAGCACTCACTTGTGTTTTCAACGATGATGAAATTGTATCGTCTGAGTGATAGACCGCTGTAACCCGTTGTCGATCCGTTGAGAGAACAAGATAACCGGCAAGTTTGTTGTTTGCGATTTGCTTTTTGGCCGCCGCAATCGTTTGAACTTTGCCATTAACGTCATCTGAGTTTTGTTTGATAAATTGTTTTCGCAGGGTTGGCTGCTCGGATATGACGGCCACTTGCTGTTGACCACTACTTGATGATGCACTCATGTAGCCCACGCCCAGTGAAATGCCTAACAGTAGAAATGGCGAGAGAACTAAAATGACAAAACTCCATGATTTAACTTGGCGCAGATACGTTTCGGCGGCTACAATCCATGTCTTATTCATGTTCAATCCCCGCTTTCAGTCTGAAAATCTCGTCTAAGGTTGGCGGTTGCTGACTAAATTCCTCGATGTACTTGCCGTCGGTCAGTTGTTGAAAAATCGCAGGACCTGCACTGGGATCGTCTAACCGCAAGACATAGCGTTGGTCACGAATATGGGTCACTTGAGTAACGTGGGGTAGGCCAGCCAGCCGTTGCTCAGACCAAGGCGTGGTAACGTAAATTTCTGATTTACCAAACTGATTGCGAACTTCACTAATCGTTCCGTTCAATACCAATTCACCGGTTCGAAGCATGACTAAGCGGTCACAGACACTTTCAACGTTGGCCATGTTGTGACTGGAGAAAATAATAGCTGCCCCTTGCTGTTTGGCTTCCAAGATGGCCGTTTCGAGTAAATCAGCGTTTACTGGATCCAATCCACTAAAGGGTTCATCCAAAATGATGAGTTTGGGATGATGGATCAGGGTAACAATCAACTGCACTTTTTGTTGGTTTCCCTTTGACAAGCTCTTGATTTGATCGGTTTTTTTGCCCTTAACCGCAAACTTAGCCAACCAGTGATCGATTTGCGGCCGAATTTCTTTGGCTGATTTATTTTTCAAGCGGGCTAAATAGATAATTTGCTGTTCAACGGTTAGCTTGGGCATTAAGCTGCGTTCTTCTGGTAGATAGCCAATTTCATCGAAAACCGATTCGACAACTGGTTTGCCTTGCCAGCGAATCGTGCCATCATATTTTAGAAAATTCAAGATACTATGAAACGTAGTCGATTTACCCGAGCCGTTTTGACCAATCAAGCCGGTGATTTGGCCGGCTGGCACGTTAAAACTAATGTCATCGAGTGCCACCACCGACCCAAATTGTTTGTGGAGATGCTGAATCTCAAGCATGTGATCCCTCCTAAAAGAAAGTGAGCAGAGCAAAGCGGTTAGAAAGCGGAGCCTAAGGCCACTTGACCGGAAATCCCGGGCTTGGATTTTTGGTCAAGTGGCCTTAGGTGCAGCTTTCTGCTTTGCGCAGCTGTCCTAAAGTTTTCTTAATAATACCATGACAGAATGGTTATTCTTAATAATTTGCCGCAAAATTGGACATGTCAAAAGATTGAGCACTTTTTAACGCGGCGGTGCACCTATTTTGCAAACAAGGTTTCTAATTCAAATTAAAGATATTTTAATTAAATATTTTATTTCTAATTTCTTTCAAATAATATTCATAAGTCCTTGCTAATATATAACATGTATTAAAAAATCACATATTTTTGGAGGACTTATCTTATGAATAAACGACTAAAGACACAATTATTATTGGCGACCGGTGCTCTGGTTGGTATGACAACCGCCACTGGGCTCGACCAAACTCACGTAACTGCCGACGAGAAAGTCGCAACAACTACTACAGCTAATTCTGCAGTGGCAACGACCGACCAGCCGACTGTCAGCACTACTAATACTGAAACAGCGGAACCTGCTCAGACTACTTTTCAATCACCACCGCCAGCAGAGCAGACTGCTACTGATACATCAACTCCACAGGCTTATGGAAATGCCGAGGGAACTGAGACAACTACTAGTGCGAACACAACAACCACACCAGCATCAACTACTCAGACGACTGAAACCAGTCAGCCAACCAGTTCAACGACTGCAACGCCTGCTGATACAACTCAAACAGCTGCCGGGCAAACCACTGAAGCAGTGCAACAAGGAGCTGGATCAACGACAGGTGTTCAAGTAGATCAGAGAACTCAAACAACTCAAGAAGCCCCTGCACAACAATCATCACAAACATCGGTCCAGGAGAGTACACCGACCGCAACTCCACAGGCACCTGTAAATAATGGCGGGCAGGGATCAGAAAATGCAGGAACAGTTAATAACGTTGCCCCAGCAAAATCTAAAACAGTTGCTAGGGATCAGGGTAAGTCATCGCCTGCTCCTGCTAATCAGAAACAAGCTAAGGAAAGCCCTGAAGCTAATGATAAGAACAGCAAGCAAGCAAAGGAAACAAACACCGAGAAGCAACTTGTCCCTTGGGAAGAAGCAACTGGACAAAACGACGAACGTTATATTATTTACCGAGTTCCTACTGTTGACCCACAAACAGAAGAACCAGCATATGAAGCCTTTCTGTTTGTACCTAAAGATACGACGGAGCCAGAGGGAGAAGGGAAATTTGTTAAGATCACTGAAGATGACTATCCTGGTCTGCTTGCCCAAATTGCTCAAGCTGAAAAAGAGGAAGTACTAAAGACAAAGTACCTACCAAATACCCAGGAAAATGTCGAAGCTTTGACACAAGCAATCGCTGGCAATAAGAATAACGCCATGTCATATATGATCGTTCTCCATGCAACCAAATTACCATCTGTCAACTCTGGAGAAGAGATTGCAATTGCACACATTATCAATCATTATCTCAAATATGATAGTAAAAATAACAGTGGAGGTAACCAGCCCACTTATGTAATTGAAAAAGATGGTCAATATTATAAGATTGACGAAGATGGGAATACCGAAAAGGCTAATGAAGAAGTTGCGGAAGCAAAAAATGAAGACGCTGTTCAAGTTGGCCGCACAACACAGGAAGATATAGATGGACTAGAAGCATACTTGGATCAATTTCCTGATGCAACCGAATGGAAAAACTTCAAGATTATTAAGTCAGGTACCCAACCCGAAGACACCCCACATTTCACATCTACAACTCTTGAAAAAACTTATTACAAACCGAACGGATCTCCTAATCCAGAAGAAAACATCGTCACCTTATTCAAGGATGATAAGGGTGACATATATAAACTTGTAACCGACCCTAGTGGGGAATCAAAACTAATCCTAATGAATCCCAATAGCGGTGATTTAGATGAATACAATGAAGCAGAAAAAGTGCTCGGTAATAATATCACAAGCTACTTATTAAAATCAAACGGTAATCCAGAAAAGGATATCCTTGAAGAGGCCGTTCTAAATGACAAGAAAATAATTGAGGTAAAGGGAACAACTTATATGATCAGATCAACAAAAGATCTGGGAAACGAACATGGCTTTCCAAGTAGTCTCGCAACATACCAAGGAACTGGGACGAATACACTCCACTACTATGCAGCTAATATCAATTACGGTTACATTGAAAAAGGCGGAACATTATACATCTACGGCGAACACGAGCACTACGTCAAGCTAGACAGTCCCGTCTTCACGTATGCCATGAACGAACGCTACGGTGTAAAGGTAACTGAAACAACCCCTCCTGGACCAGAGGGACCCGGCGGACCCGAAACTCCCGGACCCGGCCCATCAACCCCGAACCCAGATCCTACCCCTGATCCAGCAGCAACACCGTCCCCAACGGAAACGACCCCAGTGCCAGAAATGCCAATTTCAGAAACTCCAACCACTCCCGAAGATGATATCGAGCTTCCACAAGCGCTCCCAGCTGATGACAAAAAAGGTAATGACAAAAAGGGCAATAACAAAAAGGAATCCAGTTCAAACAACAAGACTGGCAAAACTTCAACTAATAAAAAAGACGGTGTGCTCTATCTCAAGAGCAACCCCGGTTCTGGCGCAAATGGTTCCGGATCAACCGGTACTGGTCTTCAAGCACTGAATGCTAAGAGCGGCAACACATTCAAGTACAGTAGCAATGATGCCGTTAAACCAGCATCTGCCTCTACTAATGCCACTCATAACACCACTCAAAAAGATCAAGAACTCAAAACAGCCTCCATGTTACCGCAAACCGGTGACACCCACGCCACAAACTGGTTAGCAGTTATCGGATTGTCAATGCTAGGTTTACTTGGTTTAGCAAAGTTCCGAAAACGTCGTAACTAGTCAGAAAACTATTTTCAAAGCAAAAAAACTTCGAGAAAACTCTCGAAGTTTTTGTCATTTCTAATAATACTGTTTCATCGGTTTCACAAACCGCCAACCCGTTTGCTTATAAGCCTGATCCCAGAATTTCCACTCCATTTCACAGCTCTTCAGGAATTCTTCTTTTACAATATCCAAGCGGTGTTGGTCATACTTTTCCGCCTCACGGTCAATCAAATCATACATTTGTTGGAGAATGCTGTCCTCGTCATGACTCATGTCGGCATAAAAATCAATCCATGGTTTAAAAACATTATCGTCCGTATTTTTCCCCTGCTTCACAAACCGGTTAGCGATTTCCAAATATGTCCAGGGGCATGGGGTCATCGCCGCCACAATATCAATCAAGTCACCGGTTCGAGCTGCCCGATACATATGCTCATTATAGAGATAAGTTCCCGGCGCCTGCGGTTCATGTTGTAAAGTTTCGTACTTCACTCCCGCCACGTTACAGAAATTATGGTGCGGGTGAATTTCACTATTTAAGATAAAGTCAATTTGTTTCGCAAAGATCGCCATATCGGCACGCGTTTGCGACTTTTGAATGGCTGCCGCGTACACCTTGATGAACGCATTTAAGTAATTATAGTCCTGGCCAACGTAAAAAGTCAGCGCCTCTTTCGGCAAATCACCATTACCAATGCCTTCAACAAATGGGTGCTGATAGATCGCCTGCAAAATTGGCTGACCGGCTTCCAGTAACTGTTGTGAAAATTTCATTGGGTAAAACTCCTCTTCCAAAATTTTTCAAATAAACCGTTACCGGACTTGGCACTTCTTATTCTCAATTTTGTCACTTCCCTACGTTGGTATTAACCAAATCAGGTTCAAAGGGATTGGCAGCTTGCCATCTCAGCATATAGCACCCCTAGTGGTCTCATTTGAATAACCAAAGTGTACCACGGTTGTCGGTTTGCAACAATCTAGTTTCTCATGATACGCTATTAACAACTATTCTGGGGGGATTGGGGAAATCCTATTTTATAGAAATAGAGAGGCCGCTGTCATGAAATTCGACTTAAAATATGCTTTAATCATGAACTACCTGGAATATATCGTCTTAATTTTGTACCCAATTATTCAATTATTTGGGGTCAATGATCTGATCAACCTGATTATTTTGAGCGTTGCTATCACTGTTGTCCAACTGATAATTATCAAAACGTTTGGTCAGCAATACTTCAAACAACATCCCGAATACAACCGAACATTCACATTGGCTTCCTACATCAGTCTAATCATTGGCGTGATGGTTTTGACAGTTCTTATTTCATTTTCATTGCTTCAAAACGGTGAGAGCTTCTTTTTGGCCTTCACGATCATGATGATTTTCGTGGAAGGGTTTGAGGCACCGGCCGGAAAGGAAGGACGTGCATGAGAGTAACTTGGAAATACAGCCTTCTTCGCAATATCCCCATCTTTGTGATCTTTATTTTGTTAATCATCCAAGGCTGGGTCAACCACCAATTTAATGGTGTCAAGAGTGCCGAAGATCTCAAAAATCTCGCCATCTTAAATAACATTAGCGACACCCTGTTGTGGCTTGCCATTATAATTTGGCCAGTCCACTACTTCAGCTTTAAGTATTGGTATCAAAAACATCCCAGTTACGATCCCAATCGCCACCAAATCACTAAGATAGGTGCCGGTTTAACCGCAACCGGAATTCTGCTTTCCTTTTACTTAATTTTGGGCACTATTCCAAAAAGCTACTG
This sequence comes from Lentilactobacillus fungorum, assembly GCF_016860605.1. Lineage (GTDB taxonomy): Bacteria > Bacillota > Bacilli > Lactobacillales > Lactobacillaceae > Lentilactobacillus > Lentilactobacillus fungorum. The sequence continues at coordinate 98,036 of NZ_BNJR01000007.1, read as the reverse complement.
GCCGGGAGCCATTGCAATTGTCATTACGTTTTTCGCAAAAGACGCATTTACCACCATTCCGCCTGAATAGAAAGTGAGGTTCTTTAATGCTATACAGTTACCTTGTGGCTGAATCAGAATGGATATTGCTTTATAAATGATCGTCTGGCATTTCAACGTAGCAAAAATACTTTTGTCGGTGTTAACATCTCATTTATGTATCGCTTATGTGATACAATTAAGCACAGAGGTGATACAAATGCCAACAAAGAAAAAAGATACCATTTCAATTAGAATAGATCCTCAACTAAAAGCTGAAACTGAAAAGATGCTGGCTAGTATGGGATTAACCTACTCGAGTGCCATCACCATGTTTTCAAAGGCGATCGTTAATGAGGGTAAGATTCCCTTTGAGATAAAAGCTGATCCATTTTACTCTCCAGAAAATCAGCGGATCTTGCATCAGTCAATCAATCAGCTAGAAAGCGGAAAAGGCAATCAGCATGATTTGCTCGACGGTGACAAATGAGAAAATCATGGTCAGACACTGCATGGGATGATTACCTGTATTGGCAAAAAAGCGACCGTAAAACCATGCAGCGAATTAATCGGCTCATAAAAGATATTGATAGAAACGGTCATAATGGAATCGGTAACGAAGAAAAACTTCATGGTAACCTTTCCGGTTGGTACAGCAAGCGAATTTCAAAAGAACATCGATTGGTGTACCGAATAATTGATAACGAGATCCAAATTGCCCAAGTAAGATCGCATTATCAAGAATTGTAAGCTATTCAAAACGTACTACCTCGCACTAAACTTTTGCTACGGAAAAAAATAAGGGCCGAAATCTCACACAATCAGATTTCGATCCTTATTTTTTAGTGTATCGAATGCATTTCCATCTTCAATCCTTATCCAAATCAGCAAGCGTTGTCTGCTTCAAAGTCGTCAACATTGCCGTTTCCGCCCGCTTAAGTACTTTCGAACTATTTTCTAACCAATCCTCAACTTTATCTTGATTCACAAATGCCGTCTTATCGACTTCTAACGGCAATCTGAATAAAGGCGTTGGCCCTTCGATTGCAACTAGGATATCATAAATCGTAATTTCCTCGGCATCCTTGGCGAGCCGCAAACCGCCATTAACCCCCGTCTTTGAGGTAAGAACTCCGGCTTTTTTAAGCGTCGCCGAAATCTTTTTGACACTGGGAACCGGAATATTGAGCATTTCAGATATTTTCTGGATCGCCAAATAGTCGAAATGCTCATCCCTAGATTTAGCATTCACATACCCGACGATTTCTAATGCTTGCGAGAAAGCAACCGAAAACGACATTGAATAGACCTCCGATTAGATTAATTCATTGTATATATTCTATTATACCAATTACTTCATTATAATCAGTGTTTTTCTGCCGGCACAATTAAAGTAACCACTAACACGAGTCCAGCAAACGTTAATCCGGCTCCAATCAGCATTGCTTGATCGAAAACATCAGCAATATTAGTTAAATGCGCTGTTGCGGCCGCAAAGATTGCCAGTCCCAAAGCCCCGCCAAATTGACGGGCAGTATTGTACACACCGGAAGCTGCTCCAGAGACTGCTGGCCGAATTCGAGCTAAACCAGAAGTCGCCAACGTTGCAAACGCCAGCGCAAACCCAACCGCAAACCCTAGTGTTCCAATCAATAGTAACCAATAGTTGGTCGTATGGGCCACCATTGCTAATTCTACAAGTGATAGTACCACCACGGCAAAGCCAAGAATCATTACAATTGAGTTATTCCAACGTTCAACCAATTTTCCCGCTTTAACAGCAACGATAAATAATAGTACCGCCATTGGCAACATCCCTAATGCGGTCAGAAAGGGACTAAAGCCAAACGCTCCTTGCATAAATTGGGGCGTATAAAACCAAAAACCAATCCCAGCCGCGCTAAATAACAGCGAACTAATATAAGAAGCCATCCGTTCTCGATCAGCAAAAATCTCCAACGGCATCGTTGGCAGTGAAACTTTGGCTTGACTAAAGACCAATGCCACCCAAAGAAACAGGGAAATCAAAATTGTGGGAATTGGCCAGGGACTGCCATCTAGGCCATAAGAAATTGAAGTCATCGCCAAAATTGACAAAATTGTTCCCAACCAATCAATTTTTCCAGCCTGTTGGTGAGCTGTTGGCAAGACCCTACCGGCGATAATCACCATGATTAGCGCAATCGGCCCATTGACATAGAAGCCAACCCGCCAAGAGGTGAAGGTCGCAAAGAACCCACCGATTACCAGGCCGACTGCTGCGCCAGCTCCAATCACCGAAGCGTAGTAACCAATTGCTTGCTGGCGGGCTTTGCCTGTGAAAGTATCCGTTAGTAATGCCAGACAATTTGGTGCCAAAATTGCCGCACCAATTCCCTGAAGCGCCCGAAAACTAATCATCGTGAGTGCATTAGTAGCCGCACCAACAGCTAAACTACCTATTCCAAAAATAATTAAACTCGTAATAAATAATCGCTTGCGACCATAAATGTCGCCCAGCTTGCCCCCAACCAGCATAAAGCCGGCATAGGTTAAGGCGTATGAAACCTGCACCCAAGATAATGCGTTTGAATTGAGCTGTAACTGAGCCGCCATTCTAACGGTTCCTGTATACACAATTGAAGTGTCTAAAACTCCAAGAAACGCGCCAATCAAGGCAAGTCCAAGGATAATTCTTTGAGCTTGGGTTGTCTTTGCCGCCTGGTTGGTGCCAGCCGAATTTGTCTGAACTGCTTTGTTTTCTTCTCTTTCCATCCTTGTTAAACCTTCTTATATTAATTTCATTAGTATATAGTTCTTATACCAATGTGAAGTTAGTATATATTTTATATACTAATAATGCAATAGAAAAACCGCTGATTTTTTGAAAAACCAGCGGCCATTCGAATTTCCTTTATCCTATCCATTCATTCCTTGAGTATATCCTCTCACAAAATCAATGATTTCTGGAATCAATATCAATCCCAACCAAATGGCACCCCAAACAATCGTTGGCTTGGTTAGTGCTTTGTTAAACTCGCGCCACTTAACTGACTTAAGCATGAAGAAGAAACTAACAAGAACTGGTATAACTAACCAACTTTCCAGTGTGTTCGTACTGATGCCAATCACCTGATATAATGTGTCCCCCACTATGGCAATCGCAATACCAAACAATAGTATCTTTGAAACCTTATTGACCCTGTTGGCCTTCTCTAATCTTTCCATTAACTGGACATCTCCTTTAATTAGGTCATCAAGCGAAATTCCAAACAAGTCACTAATTGCCACCACATTTGAAAAGCTCGGTAGGGTTGTCCCGTTCTCCCATTTAGAAATTGATTGCCGGGATATATGTAATTCTTCAGCTAAGTCTGCTTGGGATAATCCATGAATTTGCCGTTGCTTTTGAAGCTGCGCCGCGATTTTCAAAATGATGCCTCCTTTGTGATGATTTCAGTATAAACATATTATATGATAAATGAGTAGCACTTAATGGTTGCATCAACATTTAGCAAATTAGTTCTCGTAAAAAACGCAAACTTTCCGAATAAGTTTGCGATGGCTACAGTTCTTAGCTTGCTTCATATCCCAGTGGATCATATATTGAAAACGAGGTGATGGTAAATGGATTTTGGCAGTAAAATTCAATCAGCTAGACAAGCCAAAGGGCTCACCCAAAAAGAAATTGCCGACCGACTCCATGTTTCCCGAAAAACAATCTCTAGTTGGGAAACTGGCCGCAGTTATCCGGACATTGGGACCTTAGTCAAGCTTAGCGACATTTACCAAATATCCCTCGACAAACTACTACGGGAGGATTCAACGATGATTAAACACTATGACAAGCAGGATGCCGCCACTCGGCACGATATTTTATTAGGTAAGGCCAGCTATTATTTGAACGTGTTACTACTACTGGTTACCTTCTTAGCCCAAACCAAGCTGCTGCACCCCGAATTGAAGTATACGTCAATCCTGCTTATGATTAATTTAATTGTGCTCATCAGCTACTTTGATTTTCACAGTTTCTTCAGCATCAAGTGGCGTAAAGTCACCTTCATTACTATTGGAACCATTCTGCTGGCAGCACTAGTCATATTAGCAGTATTCCAAATGCCGACTATTTCCGCTTATACAATGGGCCACGCCGCAGGTTCGCTATTCGCCATTCTTGCATTAACCATTAGTTTCTTAATGGCAGTATTTGGCAAACCCTATATGATAAACTAACGCAAACCACCATCACTAGAAACGGATTACCAGTGACGAATTCCCCCATTCAACGTATATTGGGTGGTGATCAGATCCCTAAAATCATAAAGTAAGAGGCAGAAAGATGAAATTAAATGATTTATTGAAACAGAAACGATTAGCTTCCCACCTAACCCAGGAACAACTCGCCGAACGAATTTATGTTTCTCCCAAAACCATCTCGAATTGGGAGCGCGGCAAAACGTTTCCTGATATCGAAAGCTTAATCAATCTGAGTCAACTCTATCACCTTTCTTTAGACGACTTATTAGTGAAAGGATCTGGTATCGTGAATGATTATAAGGATAAGGAACAGCTAGCAGCGTTATCGAAGAATCGCTTGTATCAATTTTTTGGGCCAACAATGAGTAGTACCATTCTATTTATCTTTTTGACGCTCAACGAGTTTGCGCCCCAAGTTCTCCCAGAACCGTTTCGGGTTAGCTTGGGGGTTCAATTCATTTTACTGGCAGCAATGCTCGCCAATGTCGTCGCAGCAGTGTATATCCGCTCAAAGGCCCACGAAATCAAGGGCAAAATCGCGACTCGTTAGTCAAACAGAACGTTAGCTTCTAACTTAAGACGCAATAACTAGATCTTGTGGTTACTGCGTCTTTTTGCGTCTTCGAATGTAACATAAAGTGAGATTTTTATGATCCAAAAATCAAAAGCCAAAAAAATTTCACCCCACCAAAACCGTGTCGGCTCGCCATTATGCTGGCTACAAGCATTTTTGATTGAAACACTATATATTGCTTATTAAGGGCAAGGGAGATACTATATATAGTGTTAGATCACACGAAATGATTGATAATCGGTACTGGAGGAACGTAATATGCAAGCTATGAAACTTTCGTCAGTTTCACTATCTGACGAATTTATAAACAAAATTAAAGATGAAGTCACACCGCATTGGGGCGAACTTGGTTGGGTTACTTATAAACGTACATACGCCCGTTGGATTCCAGAAAAGCAACGAACTGAGAACTGGGACGAAACGGTTAAGCGGGTCGTTGAAGGTAACATCAACTTAGATCCCCGTTTGCATGAGGATAATGTTGACCCTAAAGTTGTTGACGAATTAACTGATGAGGCGCAAAAGCTCTACAAGTTAATTTATGGTCTCGGCGCCACGCCGTCTGGCCGAAACCTTTGGATTTCTGGTTCAAGCTATCAAGACCGCAACGGTGATGCTTTGAACAACTGTTGGTTCATCGCCGTTCGTCCACAACCATATGGTGACAGCCATATTGTCCCAGAATACTTGAACAGCCGGCAAAAGGCTGTTTCAATGCCTTATTCATTTATGTTTGATCAATTAATGAAGGGCGGCGGGGTTGGCTTTTCTGTCACCAGAGATAACGTTGAACAGATTCCCCAAGTTGACTTCAACATCAATTTAACCATTTTGATTGATAAGAGTAGTGCTTCTTACGACGAATCGCTCAAAATGGGCGCAACTGATCGTGAAGACTGGCTAAAGCATCACTCAATTAAAGATGTGCGTTACTATCGTCTACCAGATACTCGTGAAGGTTGGGTTATTTCAAATGCCCACTTGATTGACCAGCACTTTAACCAGACCAACCCAACCCAACAGTTAAACCTGGTGCTTGATATGAGTGACATCCGACCAAAGGGTGCTAAAATCAAGGGCTTCGGTGGTACTGCTTCTGGTCCAATGCCATTAATCGAAATGTTGTTCGATATTAACAACCTCTTGAACGATCACGTTGGCCAGAAATTGTCATCCGTTGACTGTACCGATATTGGTAACCTAATTGGGAAAACGGTGGTTGCCGGTAACGTCCGTCGTTCAGCTGAGTTGGCATTAGGTTCAGCCGATGATGAAGCCTTCATTACGATGAAGCAGGATAAAGACAAGCTCTACCATCATCGTTGGGCATCCAACAACAGTGTTGCCGTTGATTCTTCATTTACAGATTATGGTCCGGTTGCGGATTCGATCCGTCATAATGGTGAACCTGGAATCGTTAACTTGGAACTTTCAAGAAACTATGGCCGTAAGATTGACGGCCGTCAAGAAAACATTGATGGCAGCGTTGAGGGAACCAACCCCTGTGGTGAAATTTCATTAGCAAACGGTGAACCTTGCAACTTGTTTGAAGTCTTTCCAACGGTTGCTGAACAAGAAGGCTGGGATCTTAATGAAGCCTTTACCTTGGGAACCCGTTATTCAAAACGCGTGACCTTCAGTAATTATGATTGGGAAGTTTCCCGTAATGCCATTGAAAAGAATCGTCGAATTGGAATCTCCATGTCAGGTATCCAAGATTGGATCTTATCACGTTTCGGTAACCGAGTTGTGACCGGCTATGAAGATGCCACCGATCCGGAAACCGGCGAAGCAATCAAGAAACCAATTTACGATCAAAATGCCATTAAAGAATTTGATAGCTTGTACAAAGCTGTTGTTAAAGCCGACAAAGACTATTCAGCCACGCTTGGGTGCAATCCGTCAATTAAGCACACGACAGTTAAACCTTCAGGAACCGTTGCCAAATTGGCAGGGGTTTCAGAAGGGATGCATTTCCACTATGCCGGCTACTTAATTCAACGAATTCGTTTCCAAGACACGGACCCATTGTTGCCAGCTCTTAAAGCCGTTGGTTACAACGTTGAGCCGGATGTTTACACCAAGAACACAATGGTGGTTGAATTCCCAGTTAGAGCAGCTCACGCCGACAGTAAAGACTTTGCTTCAGCTGGTAACGTTTCGATTGCAGAACAATTTGCAACCCAAGCATTCCTTCAGACGTACTGGTCAGATAACGCGGTTAGTTGTACCGTTACCTTCCAACCAGAAGAAGGCGACCAAATTGCCCCACTGATGAAACAATATCGGCATACCACTAAATCAACCTCGTTGCTGCCATACTCAGGTGCCGGCTTCAAGCAAGCACCTAAGGAACCCATCGATCAAAAAGAATACGAAAAACGGGTTCTCCAGATCTCAGGCGACGTCGCTAAGGTCTTTGCCCAACAAAATAATAATCATGACAAGAAGGGCGTTGAATTGGTAGACCAAAGTGATTGTGCGGGTGGCGCTTGCCCAATTAAGTAATATGCGGAGCTGGGCGGTTAATAATCGGCGCCTAAGTCTTCTCTAGCAACACCCCTGATGTTGGGATTTTTGCTAGAGGTGCTTATAGGTAGGTTATTGCCCAACGGAGCGTCATTTAGCTCTGTAGCCATTAAAAAACAAACAAAAGCCGCCCCATTAGTTAAAGTTCACATTCAGCTAACCAAGGGCGGTCACTACAAAGGCCAAAGCAAAATTAATTTTGTCTTTGGTCTTTTTTCTGGGTAAAATGGACTTGAAAAACGGAGGAGATAAAAATGGTTAAAATCTATACAAAAGTCGGTGACCACGGCAAAACCAAGCAGGTCACCGGTAAAATGGTCCCAAAATATGACTTACAAATCAGCGCGCTAGGCTCATTAGATGAACTTGAATCTTGGATTGGCTATGTCATTTCGGTACTATCCCCCAAGACCCAAGAATTAGCCCCTAAATTAAAACAGCTCCAACGCAATCTCTATGAATTACAAGCAGACATTACCGTCAAACGTCACCATAACATCACCGCAGATACAACCAAGCAGCTGGAAGATGAGATTGACGACATTTCAACTAAATTTCCACGAATCAAAGCGTTTATTTTACCCGGTGGCAACCAAAGCGGCGCTGCTCTTCAATATGCCCGCTCGCTTGCTCGGAAAGCTGAACGTCAAGTCATCGAACTAAACGACAAGGAACAAGAAATTTCTGATGATAGCCTCAGTTACTTAAATCGGCTGTCTGACTATCTGTTCATGCTGGCTAGGTACGCTAACTTTTTGGATGGGTATGATGAGGAATTGAGTAAGCTTAAATAATTAATTTGCCGGTGGTGCTATTCTGACTGGAGCTATTAATGTGAAGATCACACAAAGAATAACTAAAAACATCATCAATCAAATTGACGATAGGACGATGGCAAGATTATCACTGATACTTGGCTTAGTTACTTTGCTTTCGTTCGGTCTCTATTTTGTTGACTCACTTCGATATTTTGCATCAGTACTCTTGGACATTTCATTGTTTGGATGGGCTGACTTAACGGCAATTCGACTTACTAAAAAGGGTTGGAATGTGTATCTTAGTGTTTTATTATCGGTGATTTTCTTGATGTTTCTTGGGGTAGTAGTTTATGTTATCTTGGATCTGTTCACAGGTAGCTAATTGCAAAAATAACAGAAATGTAGGATTCTTCTGCATTTCATAAAGACAGCAACCATAAATTCCGCAGTTGCTGTCTTTAGTACATAATAGGTGTCACCAGGATAAGTAGCAATGCAAGAGACATATGCTCTCTCACACAAATCTCATAACTAGCATTACGCATTAATTGAATAAAGTTATCCGAGCGGTCGAGAATTTAGTCGGCTGCTTTTTAGTGCTCACTGACACCCAGCCAGCTGGAATTGTTGTACGATACTGATAAATATCAGATTTGGGATCCTTCCGCAAAGCAGAAACTGGAGGTCTTATCATGACAACTCAACCAATCATCGGTATCCCCGTAGAAGTTCGCCTCGTCAATGGGCTTCTTCGAAACAGCATCAACCATAATTACAGCTGCCGGTGGCCTGGCATTACCGATTCCCACCCGTCACCCAGAATTGATGGCCAACTACCTCAACTTTTGTGATGGTCTAATCTTGCAAGGTGGCCCAGACGTCGCCCCGCGGTTTTACGGCGAAGAACCCTTGCCCAAATTAGGCGATACCGACGCGCTACTAGACGAGAGTGAAATTCAACTCGTTCAGTTAGCCATTCATAACCAAATCCCCATGTTAGGATATTGCCGGGGCATGCATCATTAACGTGGCAATGGATGGCACACTGTATCAAGATTTGGCAAGCCAACGCGATCACCAGACCCTTCAGCATTACCAAAAAGCCCCAACGGGTCAGGGAACCCACACGGTGCCAATCGCACCGGAAACCAAACTGGCAACAATTGTTCACGATTCCCACTTGCTAGTCAATGACCATCATCACCAAGGCGTAAAGGCCCTCGCACCCAGCTTCAAACTGTCCGTACTGGCTAATTGAAGGACTGGAAAGTGAAGAAGGCAACCTGATCTTAGCCGTCCAGTGGCACCCAGAATTTATGTTTGAAACCGATGAGCGGATGGCTGGGTTGTTTAGAGATTTGATTCAGCTCATCCAAACTCAGGGGCAGAAATGAGGCTACCCCCCTTGACTCGGAAATGAGCTTAATCAGATCGAGAAGGGTTCTTCATTATTTATGAGGTGAGTTAAAATTAATGGTTTGCAGTTTATTTTTTATTCCTAGCACCAAAAACGAAACTATTGGTTTACAAGTTAGCGTGTAAACTAATGGTTTCTTTTTTTACTTTGATTTAGTACGTAACCTAACAAGTGGCAATGGCCCGATCGATGATTATTTATAAAAAGCTGATAATACTTTATCTGGGGAAATATTTCAGCCAGCCATTTGACCAATATATGCACAACAGATAGGAGCCACCAACATGGCAAATCACCGGTTTGAAAATGAAAAGTTTAAAAAATATTCAAAGTGGCTGAGGTTTCTAAATACTTGGTTTTCTTTAGTGGTCACTATTGGAATCATATCTACCATTCTTGTGATGATAACCAAAAATGTGGCTATCATGATTGTAAGCCTTCTGGCAAATATCTATACAGCAATTTGGCTGATCACCTTTTTGGTAGAAAGTATCTATCATTATCTAAAGAGGCCAAGGCATAAGCCCTAATTGACTCAAATAAAAGGCTGAGACGTACTTTCCAAAAGTGGGAAATTCGTCTCAGCTTTTTTCAGTTGAACTGATGCTCTGAATTCAAGGACAGTCACACTATTTTTTATACTGCCAAAAGCTATTATGACAAATTCACTAGGATCCACCACCCAAACAGTTAGCGTTCCTTTACGAAGCAACCGGGTGATTTCCCAACAACTTCTTAAATGCGGCCATTGTCTCATCAAATTTCGGCAACGTGTCGGTCTCCTGGGCTTGGGTGACAATCTTGATAATTAAATCGTTGTAAGGGGTTGGAATGCCATGCTCCTTACCGGTATCGGCAATCAACCCATTAATTTCATTAATTTCTGTCTTTCGGTGATGATAGAGGTCTTGCAACATACTTGCCTTTAGTTTTGAACTCGATTTGATAAAGACCCGCAAATCCTGAATTTGCTGATCGGTGAAATCATCTCCACGAAGTGCAAATTGCTGATTCATATCTACTCCCACCATGAGCGCAAATCGAACCCCGTCTGCGTGGCCTACTTTAAGACCCTCATCGATCAAATGAAGAGCTGCTTTAATTCCGACGCTATCTGCAGCTACTTCACCAAAAGTGGCATCAGCGGCAGCTGACAACCCGCTAAACGACTCATTAACCAATAATTTAACCCACTTCGTTCCCATTAGGTTATCAGAAACGGTCACGCCACCGACATTTGAGAGGACCTCTTGAATCATTTGGATTCGATCAGTTATTCGGCCATCAACTTCCCCAATTGCATACGCGCTCTTCTTGAAAGCCTCATACTCAGTTGTCAGTTCCGAAACACCTGGTCCCGCACCAGTTCCACCGAATTCAACGGTTCCCGCAATTACGTTTTTGGGTGGAATTATTTTGGTGATATTGCGTTCCGGTACCCCGTTTTGAAGAGACACCAACGTTCCGTCCGGCTTCAAAATCTGTTTAATGGCCGGAATCACCGTACTATTGAATCCCTGCTTCGTATGGAGTAGGACAATATCAAATTGACCAGTGAGTTTATCTGGCGTTACGGCCGTTACCGGCACTGTCAAATCAGTGGTACCGGTGATGTGGGCCCCATTTTGATTTAAGGTATCCACATTTTCCTGCCAAGCATCAACTAAGGTCACGTTTTCCTTTCCGTAAGCCTTGGTTAAGTAAGCTCCTGAAATGGTGCCAATTGATCCGGCTCCATAGACTACAATTCGCTTATCAAATTCGGACATCGTGATTTCCCCCTCACGTTTAAAGTAGTTATCCTATCATTGAAGAAAGTTAATATTGAACATTAACTTTAAACTTATATTACTACCATTGGAAACGGTTTCAAGGAAATTGACTGTGGCTTATTTCACAAAAAGCCACCAATCTCGCTAAAAGATTAGTGGCGATAGCCCTATTTATAAACACTAGCCAATTGATTAAAATTAACAATTCCAAGCCCACTGGCCTGATTATAATCTGTGTTTGGCTGCCCCGTATAATACAAATTAGAATTGTTATCTGTATCGTTAAGTGGTGTAAATGGTGTTTGCTTTTGAGTTGCGAGTTGATAAATTTGGGGGTTCCAAAATCCCATTCGCTGTTGCCGGCCACTGTTAATGATTGCAGCCACTCCAGCAAGCTGTGGCGAAGCAACACTAGTACCGCCCGATTTCTTCCACGAGCTGCCCTTCTTCTTTACTTGATAAACTTGATAGCCCGTTGTCGGATCGGCATTGGCCGCAATGTCTGGATAATTTCGCCCATAATCCGTTCCCTGGGTCAATGCCGCATCATAAATTGGCTGACCTAGCTGTGATAAAGCGGGACGAGCATAAAACGTGTTAACACCAGGAACGTTCTTTTGGTATTGCGGCGTCTTGTACAGGTGACTAAAGCCACCCGTACTGCCAACCGCAACCTGGGTTAATACCGAAGGGGCTGCCGCAAAGTAGTCTGGGAATTGCTGGAAGAATGACCACATGTAATCACTTCCCCAGGCTCGTTCCTTTTCATTGGTGATGGTTCCAAGCGTGATGTTTCGAGTCTTCATCGGCTGCTTAAACGGTAATGTTGTCCCACCAACTGAAGTCACCCACGGATTAGTCGAGATTGGATCGGCATCTTGAACCGAGCGATCAAGCAGGACACGATTTTTATAGACCCCATTAATGCGATATTTGTAAGCACCCATATCACCGGAAGCGATAAAATTTGAAATACCTTGGAGAGCACCTTGGGCAAATACAAAGTTAAAGACCTTAAGATAATCCGGAGTCATCACTTTTCGCTTCACTAAGGTATCAAATAGGCTGGCAGGCCCCATGCCCCAGCTGGTAGATAGCGCACTCGCCTTATTTTCATCATAGGCTGTTGTATAGGCATTAACTAAACCAGCTAGTGTGGGTAACCCACTTTTCGCCACATATAATCGGATATTTGCATTCTTAGCAACGGAACCCGAATACTCAGTATCCATGGTTGCTTCATCGTCATCCCGATTGTAAGCCGGAACAAAATGGTCTGTCTTCACCGATTTGATAACCAATCGATTCTTCCAAGTACCCGCATTTTCGTGCTTCCAAAAGTGATTAATATTGGAACGTTTAACGCCAGCGAACGCAATAATACCAACCGTTTGCCCTTGACCAGACATCCCCTGGTCATAAAGCTTATTGACTTGGTAATGATCCGTAAATCGGCTGGTATATCCCTTAGTGGTTGCTGCATTGGAAGACTGCGCAAAATGATCCTGTGTATTCGGGAAAAAATAGTTTCGATTATGATCAGCTGCGCCCAAAACCGTCCAAACCGTCTTAGATAAACGAGCGGGTACTGCTGGCTTCTTTTTTCCAAACTGCAGTGGATCTTGATGATACGTCGCCTTGTTGAGATCAACTTGGAACAGTTTATTCATGTTTTTAACTTTGCCAGAAACGGCTAACGTGATGCCATTATCATAAACGGATGTTTGCAGGTGATACTTCTTTAAGTATTTTTGCCAATCCTTTGTCACCGACGTTGGCTGGCCATACTTTTCCCGAAAACCACTAGCCGTTAGATATTGCTTAAATGAGCTAGATGTTGGCGAATTAACATCAAGGGCTTCTTGATACATGTCCGCCTGATTTCGTGGCTTCAACAAAATATCAAAAGTTGTTTGGCTGTTTGGACTGACTTTGGAAGCCCGTATCAGGCTAGCCGAAGTCATACTACCATACACATCACCAATCTTTGACGCTCGTACCTGACTTAGCCCCTCAGCTAAGAATAATACTGACGCCGTCAAAAGTGTGATTTCTAAAAAATGCGGCCATTTTTTCATCATAATCCCCCATTCCCCTCAAAGCGAACAGCACAATTGGTCAACAACATGTAACTGGTCTTCAAGAAAAACTGTTTGCTTTAAAATCCTCCTTAAAGGCCCAGACACGCAGCTTACCGTATGGCTGTCTGTAAATTAGTAACGTTTTATAGGAGCATTTTATCATCATTCATATAAAGACACACTTAATTAACTCATCAGTACACTATTCTTTTAAACATTGCTCAAGTAAAGGATCACTTGCGCTTAATTCACATACATCGGTTCCTGTTTATTTGTAAAGGGCCGCTAACTTTGCAAAATCAGTTGTTCCCAATCCGCTCGCTTGATTATAAACCGTTCCGGGCTGGCCGGTATAGTACATATTTGAATTATTGGTCGTATCATTTAGCGGGTGAAATGGTGAATCCGACTGTTGCGCCAGTTGGTAGATTTGGGCGTTCCAAAAGCCCATCCGGCTTCTGCCTGGTTGGCTATTAATTACTGCCGTTATTGCTGCGTATTGGGGTGCCACAATACTAGTACCTTCTACTTCATTCCAAGGAGACTGCTTCTTTTCTTTTTGATAAATCAGGTAGCCTTTTAAACCACCAGCGTCTGCTGAAACATCTGGGTAATTTCGGCCAGAATCTTTCCCGTGAATCAACGGCGAATGAAAGATTGGTTGAGCCAGATACGAAACATATTGGCGGGCATTAAATGTATTAACGCCGGGAACCCCTAATTGGTAAGCTGGCGTTGGGTTTAGATGACTGAAGCCCCCACCACCTCCCGCTAAGCCATGGACACTCGTTAACGTCACCCGACTAGTTGAATGATGTTTTAGATAAGGCCACATCCAATCAGCTCCCCAGGACCGTTCCTTTTTGATTGAGGCGCTGCCTAATTTAATTGACTTTGACGAGAGATGGTTACTTGTCTCCGCTGGTATGGTCCCGCCACATGAGGTGATCCAAGGGTTGGCGCTAACCGGATCTGAATCGTTAACGGTTCGATTAAGGATAGCTTTATTGCCAGACGTGCCAGCCATTGAATTGATAAGCGCGCCTGTATCCCCTGAGGCAGTGAAACAAGAGATCCCTTGCAAAGCGCCTTGCGCAATAATCAGATTCAATACTTGTAAGTAGTTGGCAGGAAGTACTTTTCGATGAACCAATAATTTGGATATTGAATTAGGTGCCAGTCCCCAACTATTTGAGAGTGAGCCAACTTGATTTTCATTAAAGGCAGTCGAATAAGCGTTGACTGTATTCATAAGAGTTGGTGCGACACTATGTTCCCAATAAACTTTAACGTTAGCCTTTGGTGCCACCGAGCCAGCATATTCAACATCCATTGTTGTCTCGCCCTCATCCCGACTAACAAGATCTTTTCTTAACAGGGTACCCGGCACCGATTCCACTTTTAATCGGTTTCGCCTAGTACTGGCCCCTTGATTTTGCCAGAATTTAAACGCATTTGCTTTAACTACGTTACCGAAGCTAATAATGCCTACCGTTTGGCCTTTTCCCGTCAATCCTTGTTCATACAACGATTTGGACTGGTAGTCCTTTGCGAACTGCTTGGTCGAATCCACATTTTTGGGAACGCGATTGGCTTTCTTCATCATTTGAACGCTCGCTTCTGGGAAAACAAATTTCTTGTTATGGTCGCCCATTCCTAAAACCGTCCAGACCGTTTTCGTCAACCGATCAGGAATATGCGGCTTTACTTTACCAAATTGCAGTGGGTTCCTGTGATAGGTGGCTTGGTTCAGGTTGACTTTAAATAACTTGTCGATGTATTTGACCTTGCCAGAAACTCTCAGCAATAAGCCATTATCATAAACAAACGTTTTTAAGTGACGCTTTTTTAAATACGTTTGCCACTGCTTGGTGACCTGTTTGGGCTGACCGTAGCTATTTCTAATATCTGAGGGGGTCAGGTAATGCTTAAACTGAGAATTTTTTGGCGTATTAACAGCCATTGCTTGTTTGAAAAAACCAGATTTATTTTTAGGCTGCAACACAATATCAAACGTCGTCACCGTATTAGCAGTCACCCGTTCTGGCTTAACTAACGGTGCCGAAGTCACCTCACTATATGCCTTATCAATTGCATTTGGCGCTTTAGCTTCAACAACCCAATTGCTAATCCCAATCGCTAGTAACCCCACAATCGGTAATATAACGTTTCTAACCCAACGTTTCATTGAACTCGCACTCCTTTAGCTGATGTTTCCCCCAAACTCCCCTTAACAAGAAGTCCCTAACCTATCAATTAGCTTTGGGGACTAATATTAGTGTTATATATAACTACTACACTATAACACAAATCTTAGTTCTTGAAAGTGAAAATTAGCCTCTTGAGAAGATTTTTACACCGCTTTTACACACGGTATGAAAAGCCAATCATATAAACAAAAGCTGAGTTCAAAAGATTACAACTAAAAAAGCCCCCGCATCGCGAGGACTACATTATCGCATTTTTTATGATCACACTAAAACAGTTCAGCCTGCTAAACCGCCCTAATCACATGATCACTCTGCTGCCCACTAATCAACTTGAGCGTATCATCCAATGACTGCTTGACCATATTTTCAACGGCAATGTCCGTATAAAATGCGACGTGCGGTGTCAGGAAAACATTATCAAATGATTTTAACTTTTCATAAGCTTTCAACGGAATCTCGGGTTGGCCTTCAAAAGTTTGATTGAAAATCTTGGTTTCATCTTCAATCACATCAATACCAGCCCCGGCAATTTGCTTGTTTTCAAGCGCAGCAATCAACGCATCCGTATCCACTACCGGTCCTCTAGAACAGTTAATCAAAAACGCGGACGGCTTCATCATTGCAAACTGATCCTTGCCAACCATGTGATAATTGTCTTCGCTCATGTAGACATGCATGGTTACAATGTCGGCCGTTCGATAAATTGCTTCTTTGGACGTATAAGTCACAATGCCCTTTAACGCCGGATTTTCTTTGTAATCATTGCCAAGCACCGTGGCGCCAAACCGCTTAAAAATTCGGGCAACCGTGCTACCAATTCGGCCAACGCCAATAATGCCAATCGTTAATTCCGATAATTCACGGGATCTCAGGCCTTCCACGATGTAATCGTTGCGTTGAATTCTGGATTGAAATTGCGGAATGTGGCGAACCAAATTCATCGCGTGGGTCAACGTCATTTCTGCGACGGCTTCCGGCGAATACGATGGCACGTTGGTAATAGTAAGCCCGCATTGTTTGGCCCAATGCAGTTGGCAGGAATCAACCCCCGCCGATCGCAGTGCTAGTTGTTTAATCCCATAGTCGTGCAGTTTTCGGTACAAATCCGGTGTCGTGCTGAGCTTACTACGCTGGCGGTAATCAATCCCGTCGTAACCCTTCGCTAAGTCAACCGTATCATCATGCAGTTCAATTTGATTGAAATCAACTTGAACATCTGGGTGTTCCGCTGCCCATTGACCCACAAACTCTTTTTCGTAATCCAAGATGTTGAACGCTAATATTTTTTTCATCATGCCACCAACCCAATCTATCGATAATCACTTATAATTAGTTATAAAATGATTAAAATTTGCTGATAATATACCTCATTTAGAATTACTTGTCAAAATCAATTGTTCCCAATTCATCCTGGATAGCCGCCAATATTTGAGCTTGGACTTTACTAAAGCGCATCGTTCGCCGATACGCCAAGCCAATTCGAAACAACGGTTGGGGTTCATCAGCCAGTGGAATGGCACAAACGTTTGGATCATTGATACTAACAGCTTTGGTTAACAAACTAATGCCAATATTGTTAGCCACCATGTTAATGATACTCTGGGTTTCACTAGACCGAAAAGCAACCCGCGGGCGAATGTGATTTTGGTGAGCCAACGCATGAAATACTCGGTCGTGAACAAAATTATTTTTGAATAAGATAAACGCTTCATTTTTGAGCTCTTTGAATGCCAACTTGTCTGCCTTGGCTAATGGATGATCTCTTGCTACCAAAATAACAAATGGTCGACAATCAAACTCATCGATTACGATTTCTGGATCATCAATTTCACCCACGTATCCTAAAAACGAAACGTCCAACTTACCAGCTTTAAGATCACTTAATGCGGACAATGACCCTTCCTCGACCGTTCTCAATTGATCCAGTGCTGTTTTGGACAATTGCTTGGCGATTGTTGGAAAATAATTAGTTTCAATAATCGGCGGCATCCCAACGATGAGTTGCTGCTGCTCACTGTTGTGGATTTCCCGCATTGCGAGTTGATAATGGTACAAAATCTCTTGGGCGTGAACGAGCAATTGATCACCCGTATGCGTCAGCGTAATCGCCTGATGCGAATTGCCCCTTACCAACAACTGGCTGCCACAGGTAATTTCCAGTCGCTTAATCGCCGCCGAAATGGTTGGCTGGCTGACTCGGTAATTCTGGGCTACTTTCGAAAAATTTTTCTCTTCTGATAATGATACATAATATTGCAAATCTTTAATATTCATTGGTATTCCCCATTCATCAGCGTTTTACCGGCTATCATTAATTATCATAATAGAAATGTTGTCTTTTGACTATACTAACTTTCAAAGACTACCCTTGGTCAAAACAACTTGAAAGGTGGTTGGGCCATGACTCAAGCCCGTTTGGATAACCCATTTACTAACAAAGGAACTGCATTTACTAACGAAGAGCGCCAACAATTAGGCTTGGCGGGCATGCTGCCGCCGCGCGTTCAAACCTTGGCTGAACAGGCTAACGAAGTGTACAAACAATACCGGCAGCGGCCAACCGCTTTGGCTAAACGTCTCTTCTTGATGACTATTTTTAACGAAAACCGGGTCTTGTTCTTCAAGGTATTCAGCCAGCACGTGGCCGAATTAATGCCGATTGTTTATGACCCGACAATTGCCACCACCGTTGAAAACTACAGCCATTTGTTTGTTCAGCCACAAAATGCGGCCTTCCTTTCAATCGATGATCCTAAGTCAATTGAGGCATCGCTTAAAAACGCGGCTGGCGGCCGAAATATCCAGCTGCTTTGCGTCACTGACGGCGAAGGAATTTTAGGAATTGGTGATTGGGGCACTCAAGGAGTTGACATTGCAGTCGGCAAGTTGATGGTTTACACGGCAGCTGCTGGGATCGATCCGGCCAGTGTGTTGCCAGTTGTCATCGATGCCGGCACAAATAACGAACAGCTTTTAGCGGACCCCCTTTACTTGGGCAATCGATTCAAGCGGGTTCGTGGTGACCGTTACGATCACTTCATCGACCAATTTGTTGCCGCCGTTGAAAAGGTCTTTCCAGGCGTCTATTTGCACTTTGAAGACTTTGGCCGCTCAAATGCCGCCAAGATCTTGAATAAATTTAAAGACCGTCAACTCGTTTTCAACGATGACATTCAGGGGACTGGAATTATTGTTTTAGCCGGCATTATCGGCGCCCTCAACATTTCAAAGCAAAAGCTGATCGATCAAAGATACTTGTGTTTTGGGGCTGGAACGGCTGGCGCTGGCATCACCAGCCGGATCTATGGTGAAATGATTGACGCGGGATTATCGCCAGCGGAAGCTAAAAGTCACTTTTACTTAGTTGATAAGCAGGGACTATTGTTCGACGATATGCCTGACCTAACGCCCGAGCAGAAACCATTCGCTCGTTCTCGCAAAGAATTTACAAACGCGGCTGCCCTCACCGACCTGCTTGCAGTCGTCAAAGCCGTCCACCCCACCATTATGGTTGGTACGTCTACTCAACCCGGCGCATTTACCGAAGCAGTTGTTAAAGAAATGGCGGCTCATACCGATCGACCAATCATCTTCCCAATTTCCAACCCGACAAAATTAATTGAAGCGACTGCCGCCGATCTCATCAAGTGGACTGGCGGCCGGGCACTCGTTGCCACCGGAGTGCCGTCAGATGACGTACATTATCGGGGAACGACTTACGAAATTGGGCAAGCCAACAACGCGCTGATTTATCCGGGCTTAGGCCTCGGCGCAATTGCCAGTGCGGCATCCGTTCTCAACGATCAAATGATTTCTGCAGCTGCCCATTCTCTCGGTGGTATCGTTGACATCACCAAAGATGGTGCAGCCGTTTTGCCCCCAGTCACGAAACTCAGTGATTTTTCAGATACGGTTGCTAGCGCCGTTGCTCAAAGCGCCATTGATCAAAAATTGAATAAGCGACCAATTCAGTCGGTTAAAGCGGCAATTAATGCGGTAAAATGGGAACCAAAATACAAATAAGACGAGGAGCGAACAACATGATTGACTATCGAATTGAGGAAGATACATTGGGTAAGGTAAAAGTGCCAAAGGATGCTTTATGGGGGCCGCAAACTGAACGCAGCCGCAATAATTTCCCCACTGGCCCAATCATGCCCGTTCAACTCATCAGAGCACTCATCAATATCAAGTTAGCCGCTGCTAAAGTTAACCAGCAGCAGGGAAGTCTGGCAACTTCCAAAGCAGAGTTGATTAAAAAGGCCTGCCAGCAATTACTTTCACTGACAGACGTCGATCTCATGAAAGATTTTCCCCTGCGGGTTTTCCAAACCGGATCTGGGACGCAAACCAACATGAACGTTAACGAAGTAATCGCAAACCTTTGTCAGCAACTTGATGCCAACGTTGAAATTCTACCGAACGACGATGTCAACCATTCTCAAAGTTCTAACGATACTTTCCCATCAGCGATGAACATCGCCGCCTATCAATCGCTCACTAAACTGGAAACTGAAATTAAACACCTGATTGCGATTCTCAAGCAAAAGCAAACTGAATTCTGGCGGGTCGTCAAAATTGGCCGCACCCATCTCCAAGACGCCACCCCATTGACATTTGGTCAAGAAATCAGTGGTTGGGTGAGCACCTTGGAACACGATTTGCACTACCTTCAAGAAACCAGCCAGACGTTGCTGGAATTGCCAATCGGGGGTACCGCGGTCGGCACCGGTTTGAACACATTGCCTGAATTCGATAATGAAATGATCAAAACGTTAAGTTCAATGTATTCACTTGCCTTTCGCACCCAAAATAAGTTCTTCGGGTTAAGCAGTCATTCCGGCCTATCGGCAACCCACGGTATAGTCCGGACGTTGGCCGCTGATTTATTAAAAATCGCCAACGACATCCGGTTTCTGGCTAGTGGCCCCCGAGCTGGTTATGGTGAACTATCAATTCCAGCTAACGAACCTGGTTCTTCCATTATGCCGGGCAAGGTCAACCCCACCCAAGCAGAGGCCATCACGATGGCTGCTACTCGCGTGATGGGGAATGATACGACAATTGAGGTTGCTGCTAGTCAAGGAAACTTTGAGATGAACGTTTACAAACCAGTGATTATCTTTAGTTTCCTAGAATCCACTAGTTTGCTTACTGGCATTCTTCACAACTTTACTGACAAGCTTGTGGCTGGCATCACAGTGAACGCCGACCGCATGCAAGCGCTTGTCGATAACTCCTTAATGACCGTAACCGCCTTATCACCGCATATTGGCTATCATAAGGCAGCCGAGATTGCCCAATTAGCCCATCGAGAAGGGACTAATTTAAAGGCCGCCGCTTTAAAGCTGGGCTACGTATCAGCCACTGATTTTGACAACTGGATGAAGCCAATCGAAATGACAAAGATTGAGCGCCAAGATTCCAGCTCTCGGCCGGAAAATTGACTTTATAGATAATGATAGCGCGTCCTTCAACTTGATGAGGGACGCGCTATTTAACGTGTTTGAAGAGTTGTTTCAACATCATTTTATCTAATCACTTTTGAATTCGTCGTAGCGTTTGGGCAAACGCCGCTTGAGCCTTTTGACTCCTTAGAATAAGAAAGACAACAATCAGTTCAATGATTCGCGTCAAGATAATGAATTCAACCATGTAGGCTGACATACCGTTGGCAAACACACCGGCACTAGCCATTGGATAGCCAATCAAATCAATCATGACATGCAAGGTGATGGCAATCCAAATCGTCCCAGTGTACAAAGTGATCACACTGAATAACATGCCAACGCCAAATGCGGCAAAGATTTGCAGAAAGGTTGGCAAGAATCCTTGCCCCGAAACTAAATTATCAGCGTGGGACAAGCCAAACACACTAGAACTAATCAGCATTGCCCAGACAATTTTCTTTTGAGCTGATTGAGCTTTCACTGTCAATAGCGGCCATAAAAATAAATACCTAAAGATGAACTCTTCTTTGATGCCGACCCAAACAATTGTCGTCGCAATCATTACTAGTGAATGTGTCCCTAACTCAAGCTGAAATTTCGTTAATAATCGTGTCCAACTCCCAGCCGACATCCCTAAGTTCAACAATCCCGTCACAATTGCTAGGATTAGCCACCAATAATTAACACTTGAATTGATTTTAATCCTGGGCAGCTGGTAACCCCATTGGTCCATCGCGTAAATGACGATGGCAAATGATCCCAGATAGGATAACCATAAAATTGGATTTGATTGGCTGATCGAGAAGTTCAAAAATTGCGAATTAATTGAAGTCAAGTAGAGGGTCATCATCAAAAGCGCACTACCGCTAACTTGCCAACCAATCCCCTGAAGTGGCAGTAGCACTAGCTTCAAAAAGGGGATCAGCATGACACTAAACAAGATCAGGACAATGGCCATCACAAACCAGTTTGGAATGGCTAATTTGACAACCAACGGCGCGCCAAGCAAGCATAACGCCAACCCCAGGGAAAACGGAAATAGGCCAACTAAGATCAGTTTCAAAAAACCATTCACCATTGTCAATAACTGACGGCTACGCTGATTAGTTGTTACCAAAAGACCAGCTAACAAATCAATCCCAATTGGAATGAGGATGCCGCCGTGAATGATCAAAAAATTCATTTTTAGTAAGTAGATTGTACTCACAATCAAGGCAATTAACAGACACTCCACCTTAAAGACCAGAACTAGCAATTCCTTTTTCAAGCGCATTCCCTCGGTTCTTTCGAATTATAATTGATCACGTGGTAGAACCTCATGTTGGTTGAGCCAAACTTTAAAGGCCAGCTCTTCTATCGATTCATTAATCACCATCACAAATTTAGTCTCCTTCAGCTTACCAATTCGTGAAGATGGAAGGGGTCCTGCTGCTAATCGCTTTTCCTGATTTAATTACGGGGACAACCAAAGTTATCTTGTGCTAACAACGACATTTTTAAATTGCTTCACGTTATTTTCCCGTGGTAACCTGTCCCTGCCAAGCATTCATGCCACCTTTGACCGCAATCACCTTATGACCAGCATCGCTCAAGATGTTGGCGGCCATTTCACTTCGCCGACCAGATCGACAAATCAGGTACCACGGCTGGGGGTAATCTGGCTCATTAATCCCGTGGGTTATTTGAGACAACGGCCAATTTTTAGCGCTTGGAATATGCCCATCACGAAATTCATTTTCTTCGCGAACATCCACAATGGTCGGCTTCATCGACAGCTGCTTTTGCAATTGAGTAGTTGAAATTTGTTTGAATTTGGAAAACAACGTCATTATTCCTTCTTTCAAAATAATAGCTGGTTCTAATCGACAATCACTTATAATAACATTTTTGAACGACTTTCAAAAATATGAGCCAGATTGCTGAATCAGCAACCCTTGGGATCCTAACTGATTTTTAATAAAGCCCGCGAGATTAAATAAGTCCCTCATGGAGACCTTAATCGACTAGGACGACACTAACGGTGAGCTTTTACCAGCCGCCTAAACTGAACCGCTGCATCAACCACCACAACCAGGCCAATGACATAGCACGTAATGTTGAGGCCAGCCCCCATATAGAATAAACGAAACCAGCCGCTAACAAATGCTGCCCCACCGAATATAACCTCGCCACTTAGAAAAGGGACTGGAGAATTAATTACCCGCCGACCATAGCGAGATACCAGTAATCGTAATCCAATCGCCCCTGCCAAAAGAAAGTCTATCCACAGTAACCCGCTTGAGGTAGAAAGTTGCGTAATCCGTTCTACGAGTATGACCACAATCATAATATTAATGATGGTTGCAGGATGCTTCGAGGGAACCGACTTATCCAAAGTAATTGGAGACGATTCATTCAGATTACCCGTCAGTTCATCAAGTGAAATCTGATAAATGGCTGCTAATTGCGTTAATGAGTCAATATCCGGTCGATTTCGCCCGGTTTCCCAACTTGAAATTGTTTTCCGTGAAACATGTAATTGATTGGCTAATTCCTGTTGTGTGAAAGAAGCCTCACTCCTTTTTAATTTGAGTCGTTTCCCAAACTGATTTTCGACCATCATGATCCTCCTCAATGTACTGACAACTGGGCCTGCCAGCAAGCTATTCTCTCTAGCAATTGCGACGATTCAGCAATTAATTATCGTAAAACATGATCATTATGTATTTGAATAAAAAGCGGAAACCGGAAACCAACCGGCACTAATAAGATCATTCTAAATATTTTATACGCTAAATTGATAGTCACTGCAAGTTGACCATCAATTTCTAAAAATATGAATGGGCCTTATGTACAGAAATAACCATGAAGATAGTTCACGGTCATTTGATACGGTGCTTACCTCTCCAAATAAGCACAAATATTGGCAAAATGGCAACATACTTCCATATGCGGAATAATCTGCTCTAAATGGAAGTATCCTTCCATATTTTGTGTTATCCCTTATTTTGAGAAGTGAGCTCTAACCAAACATTGTTTTCAACTTATGATAGGTGTATCTTTATTGATAATTACTCATATGGATACCAACTATTCGGCATCTTATATGACCATCAATTTTCGAGGGTACATGAATTTTATTTCGGGGAGTTCATTCTGCACTGCAGTTCAATAGTTTTTGGATAAGGAGCTTGTCTATATGATTGAATTTAACCACCTGCAAAAAGTTTACGATTCGACGGTTGCTTTACGCGACTTGTCGTTAACCATCCCTAACGGTAAAATTTTCGGCTTTCTCGGCCATAACGGCGCCGGCAAATCGACCACCCTCAAAAGTTTAGTCAGCGTCATTGAACCCACTTCGGGAACCATTACCGTGGATGGTGACAATTTAGTCGACCATCGATTGGCAATTAAAAAGCGAATTGGCTACGTCCCTGATTCACCAGATATTTTTCTTGAACTAACCGCCAATGATTATTGGGACTTGATTGCCTCGGCTTATCAAATCCCCGCCGATTTGCGAAAGAAGCGCCAGGCCGAGCTCAGCGAGTTATTTGATATGGCTGCCCACGCTGATTCACCGATCGGCGACTTTTCTCATGGGATGCGACAAAAGGCAATTGTGATTGGCGCTTTGCTTCCAGATCCTGACATTTGGGTGTTGGATGAACCGATGACTGGTCTGGATCCCCAAGCAATTTACGACCTGAAACAGCTTATGAAAAAACACGCTGCCAAAGGCAAAACGGTCATTTTTTCGACCCACGTTCTCGCAACGGCCCAAGAGTTGTGTGACGACTTGGCGATTTTACGCCACGGCAATTTAATTTATAACGGGTCGGTTGACCAGCTTCTTAATACGATGCCCAACGCGACATTAGAAACCATCTACTTGAAGATGGCCGGCCGAGCCGCCGATCAACAAACCGTCAACGAGCTTGAGGGGAGTAGCCGAAATGATTAATCGCCAATTTCTGCAACTCATGAAGATCAACCTCCTTTACGCCAATCCTCAGCTCACTCGCCGTCAGCGCGAAAAGGGTAAGTCAGGCGCGGCTCTTTATCGCTCACTCATCAGTCAATATGTCATTATTGGCATCATTTTTGGGGTTGCTTTTGGTGGCATGATGACGCTTGCGAACTTAAATCAACATGTTGGGATCTTCACCAATCTAATTGCGCTCTTTACCGTTATCGGCTTGGCACAAACCGTCGCCGCCATTGATAACATCTTTTTTGAAAGCAAAGATCTCAAAGACTACCTCCCCCTACCTCTCAATCAATGGGCGGTTTTTACCGCTAAGTTTTCAGTTGTCGTACTAACGATTCTACCGATGGAAATCCCCGCTTGGGTGGTCTTTGTCTTGGCAGGCCTTCATCCAGGCCGGTTCATTGGTATTAGCTTTGTCGTTGGAACCATTATGTTTGTGCTTTTTTACACCTGCTTGTTTCTAATTTGTTCGGTTGCCATTTTTAGCTTTGCGCAAACGGCCATCTATCAAAAGCATCAAAAAGGCATGACGTTTTTGATGACTGGCCTATCAATGATTGCCATGTTTGTGGCGATTTTTATTATGAATATCGGCGATGAAGCCGCCGCAGCGGGGGCACCAATTATTCCAGGCTTTTCTGCTTTACACCAGGTGGTTGCCGAACCACTCAGTATGGGAAGTCTGGTAACCGTCTCAATCATGCTAGTCGTGATTGCCAGCCTAGGCGTTATTATGCAAAAGGTCTTACTGCCAAAGGTGCTGGGTGGCCTCAACATTCAACAGATTTCCAAAGCCCCTCACAAGCATCGCGGTGGTGGCATTACGCGCCAGTTGCTTCGCTATAACTTGGGGCTGCTATGGAATCCCACCTTGTTAATGCAATCATTTTCGCTAACCTTATTTCCGGTTTGCATTTTTACAATCATCATGGTCTTTCAAAACAACCTATCACTCGCTACCCTAACCGCAAACGATGCGGGGGTGACGTTTCTAGCTGGGTTAGCCATTGCAATGATGGCGATTAATCAAGGGTCGCTTGCCGGCGTATTTATTTCGCTGGACCGCCAAAACTTAGCGTTCATCAAATCATTACCAATTGGGTTTAAACAGTACCTCTGGTTTAAATTCAAATTAGTGTTAGCAATCCAAAGTCTGGCATTAATCGTACTCGCCGTCATATTAGGCATCCTGGCTAAGCTGATGTGGTTCGACCTGGTGACGCTTTGCATTGGGATTCTTTTGGGAAACTTAGTCGCCAGTGCCTACAATTACACCCGTGATTGGCGCCTATTAGACCTCACGTGGACCAATGTCACCCAGTTATTTAACCGTGGCGGCGGCAATTTGGTAATCGGTTTAGTGACCTTTGGCGCCCTCATGATTGGCATCGCCCTCATTGTGGCTTACTTCTTCTTGGTGAACACTTATTCGCCACTCATCGTCAATAGTTTGGCATTATTACTGATGGCCGTTCCTAGCATTGGCCTTTTGTGGCATTACTATCGATATTGGCAACAAGCAGACTTAGCTTTGTAGGATCCCGCTTAGCGCTGGATTTATTATTCATCGATGCTTTTCAAAAATTCTTTAGCGACAACCCCACCGGTTGTTACTAAAGAATTTTTAGTTTGCTCACTATTCCCTTGAAATCCGCGGTTAGCCACCTCAAGGAAAACCACGCTTCACTTAATAAAGGTTTGGATCTCTACTGCATATTTTTTCAGCAATCGATGCTGATAATTTTTCGACTTTGATGAGCGCTTCACGTGATGCCAAAGAATCGCGGCTACCTTTATTTTTTGATTAAACCGTGAACTATCGGGATCGGCGCAAAAGGCTTTCACAAAATGGTTCCACTGATACGTCGCTTCTTCTTGAGACTGCTTAACGAGATTATCTGGCTGCTGATACGCCCGGATTAAATCGCCAACCGTCATGGTCAAATCGTGGTCAGCTTCCGCCTTACGTTTGATAACCGCCATTTTCTTTTTGAATGAAAACTGAGGAACACCAAAATAATCGGCAAAGAACTGCCGGGCCTCTCGATTAAAGGAAAATCCCGAATCAACTAATGGGGTACTTAACGAGATGTCGTTATGGCTTAGGCGCGTACGAGGCAGCTTGGGTTGCCTAACCGGCAAAATTTGTTGTTTAGGAATTCCCGATAAGTAAGCTCGCAAATAACGGGTTAATTCGGCCTTGGTGCCGTATGTTGGCAAATTGTATCTGCGACATAATTTAATGAGGTCGGTTTTGTAATAGTAGTGGGCGTTAAATTGTTTAAGGGTGAGTTGGGTCATGATGCCTCCAATCATGTTCATACCTTGATTATACCCTAATGGCTGATTTCAAATTGCAAAACCCCTGAAATCGTGTATGCTAGTGATTAATTAACGATTACTAAAGGGGCTATCACATGCAACTTAACTTACAACACGCAAATATTGCCTATCAACTTTTTGGCGAAGGCCAGCCAATTATTTTTCTCCATGGCATGGGGATGGATCATCATTCGATGCAAATACCGTATGAGCCCATCCTCGCTAGCCGGCCTTATAAAAGGCTTTGACCTTCCTGGAATGGGTGCCAGCTCGGGCTTAGCGACTGCAACCAGCGATGCCATGCTCACGACATTAATTCAAGCGATTCAACACCTTATTGGCAACCAATCTTTCATTCTCTGTGGCCATTCATATGGGGGCTACTTAGCACTTGGCCTTGCCAATCAATTGTCAAACCTTGTCCAAGGGCTCTTTTTGACCTGCCCGGTTATTACGGCCAATGCCCAAAAACGATTGACCGCCAGCCCGTTAAACATTATTCAAGAAAAGGTTAGTCCTACGACCCATTCAGAATTCTATGATGACTATCTCAACATGACTGTAAATATCAATCAAGAAAGCTGGCACGCGTATCAGCAGCAAGTTATCCCCGCAATTCAAGCAGCCAATAAACCATTTTTAGATCAACTAACCGGCAACCATTTTCAAAACTATCAATTGGCATTTGAAAACAGTCTCAAAAACGCCCATTACCAAATGCCCCTAACAATGCTGGTTGGCCACCATGATTCGGTGGTTGGTTACCAAGAACAACTCCAAGTCGCCACCCAATCTCCTCAAGGTGAGCTTATTTTACTGAATCACGCCGGGCATAACTTACCGTTTGATCAACCCAAAGCAGTTGCTTTTCATTTTAGGCGCTTCTTGTCCGAATTAGCTTAAGCTCCGTTATCTAAACGATTCTACAAATTTTCAAGTGGAGATGGTTCAATTGTCAACTTTACTGTTATCTTCGCGGGCTTTTAAAACGCCAGCCATTACTCAAGCCTTTATCAACATGTTACCTGATCATCATCAATATTCGGAAATTTCAATCATTGTCAACTCAGTAAAAGAAGGCCGCCTTCACCCCAAAATGATTGCATTACAAACTCAACTTCACGCGTTGGGTTTTCGGAACGTCACCTTATTCGATGTTTTCCAAGATAATCTTGACATTCTTAAGCAATCTGATGCCCTTATATTGAATGGCGGGTATGAATTTTATCTACTCCATGCGCTAAAAAGCTCAAATGCTGATCAAGTCATTAATGATTTAGCTCAAAATAATCGTCCAATTTATGGCATTAGTGCGGGGGCAATCGTGCTTGGGCCTGATTTGCAGCTCTACCAATACCTATATCCGGAAGATAATCTGCTACAAGATAAGGACTTGAACGGGCTAAAACTAACAACCACCAGAATCTACCCCCATTTTGACCAACACGCAATTACAAACCCGGGACTTATAGATCAAATAAACCATTGGGAGAACACCCATCATCAATCAGTCATCCGACTTAACAATGATGAAGGGCTTCTCATTCAAGATGAAAATGTTAAAAGACTATAATCGGAAACCAATTAATTGAGTTTTCGATTTTTTAATATGTAAACTAATGGTTTCTTGTTGGCCACCACCATGTATGATATGGTGCAAACAGGCTCATGATCATTTATCAGGAGTCTTATAATTGACACGTCCGTTTTATAATAAAGGAGCATCTAATCTTGAAGAAGCACCTATTTGGCATCATAGTTGCAATTTCACTAGTATTTGCAATGATGAGCTGGGGGCTCAGTCAAATTTGGATCCAACTATTTCCACAGGTTGCGTCGTTGATGACAGCAACGACCATTATTATCTTTTCACTTATCGCAATCAAAATTACTGACACATTGGAAAACAATTGATCAAGTACCGGGGGGATTGTTTAAGCCACTATCGAATACTCGCAGGAGGTCATAAGCAGATGATGAAACACGTTGCCAAAGTGACAACTCAAATCACTAACCAGTGGTTTGTCATTACCATCTTGGTCAACATTATTTTTTTGCCAATTGAGTTACTACTCCACCGCCGAAACAACCTAGTCGATTTGATTCAAGCCACCGGCCAGGTCATCCAAGACTACGGCCTAGCAGGATTGGGTCTGATGGTACTATTGTTGGCTGCCGGCTGGCTCATTCTCTTTTTAATCATCTTTTTCTTTGTCTGGCTGAATCAAGCTCTCGCTAAACGAGACTATTTCCACAAATGAGGTTAATGATGACGAAAATCATTCAGTTCCTTAACGATATCAAGAACCATCCGATTAGTACTATTTTCTTAATCGCAGCCATTGCTGGCTTCAATTGGATTATTTCATCGAATAAAGTTATTAGCTGGATCATCATTTGCCTGCCAGTTGTATTTTGGCTATTTATTATTTTCGAATTTTGGAGGTCGCAGCAAAATCAAAACTCAAAGTAATTCGTTCACCAAACTAATCGCCAGCCACCAACGACTGTGGTCAGGATTATTCTTGATATCATTACTGCTCATTGCCTTCTTTTGTGATTATGGTCGACGATATTGGCAGCATAACTGGCTACTTTTTATCGGCTCAGCGCTGATTGAAGGTAACTGTGCTGGTTACGTTGGCAAGCGCATTTTCCAATCACTCGCCCGGAAGTTTCGTACTCATTATCGGGCGAAGCAGCCTGCAAAATCAGAAACCAGCCGCAAACCATGAAGGCGGTTCGAAAACTTTTCGATCCCTTTTAATCCCAATCAAAACAATATCGTCTCGCCATCGCTGCTCAGCAAACCAGTCAAATTGGCCGTCTTTGCTTTAAGCTGGTAACCCTTTACTGGCATTTGCTGATTATTGGGACCATCCTTACCTTGATTCTTTTAACCAAATCGATTATCCTGATCATTTTTTGGCATTGTTAGGTTTTGCTAATTGCACTAACGCTAACTAATTGGCCACGGCTGGGGGTCATCAGCGTCTTATTAAGTATGCTGGCGTTCATCGTTCTCGAGACCGCCGGCTGATCGCACTCATGACTAACGGAGGATCAATTCATGACAAGCTATAACCAAAAATCATTATTACTTAACGTCTTAAATGAAATTTGCGAACGCTTAAATATTCGTGACAGTTCTTTAATCTTCCTAAACTATCAGTTTACTAACGAGCAAATTCGAGATTTGTACCAATACCTAACGTTAAAAGACTCCTTGGAATCAACCGTGGAGTCCTTTGAGTTATCCCAAGAGTTAATGAGTATTCAACCAGAATTACCGCAAGAAGCCGCTGAAACAATGGCCACCGAGCTAATCGAAGCATTTAAAACCGAGGAAAAGTTTGAAAACGTTTGGGTCAAAAAGGGGGCTGGCAGCAAGCCAATTTAGCTTGTGTCAGTCCCCTTTACTGCTTATTTTTCAATCGCTGCAGCTGATCTAAAATCCGGGTCTTTGAATATTGACCACTTCTAAGGGTTTCATCACTTAATTGATTGAGTGTCTTGTAGAGCCAAAGACTTAACTCAAAATAGTCCTGATGAGAAATCGCAAATTCAAGTTGAACTAAGTGTTCAGCGGCTTGGCCATACTTGCCTTCATCGATTAAACGTTGTAAGTCCACTTGGTGTGGTAACTTTTGAGCCTGTTTTTTTGGAAATACAATTTGCGTTGGGCCGCCATTCTTACCGCTAATCATGACACCTAGGCCTTGGCCAATTGACCGAATTTGTCGGGTTAAGAAATCTTCATCTTGTTGCATAATCCCACTCCTATCTTCTTGATTCACGCTCAGATTAGCATGGTAAGATAGGTTGTAGTAGTGTTAATCATGCTGAATTCTCAAATGTCAACATTTTTATCCGTTCGCAACGGAAACCAAACTAGAAACTAAGGGGATGCTGTTTGCGTGTACGTTACCAGTCAATTAATTCAATTACGAAAATCACAGGGGCTCACCCAAAACGAATTAGCAAAGAAAATCCACGTTTCACGTCAAACAGTGTCACACTGGGAAAATGGCCGGACCTATCCAGACATCCAAAGCCTATTACTGCTTGCCGAACTTTATGACGTTGACGTCAACGACCTCATTAGCGGTGATCTTCAAACAATGCGGGGAAACTTACTGCAGAAAAAGATCCGCTGGTTAATTGTGGGCGTTTTACTGTGTGGTTTATTCACCTATGGCGCTTTAGCCAGTATGCGCTGGCTACCTGCTGGTATTTCCATGATGCTAGTCGCCTCGTTTGCAACGTTAGGTGTTGTTTTAAGTGTTATTCTGATCAATCGAACCAACTCGCTTAAACTCTATACTTATCGGCAAATTTTGACTTATTTAAAGACCGGCGAGATCTCCCACGCTAAGCCCAGAAGCCGGCGACACCAGCTGGTCATGATTCTTTTGGCCGCTTTGCTAGGGGCCATTATCGGGGCTGCCCTATCGCTTTTAATTGGTATTAATTTCTTACATTGGTCGTTACTTTAGTCGACCTACTTAACCTGAATGACGGCATCCATTACCCACCAAATTGCTGTCCAAACAACCAATGGCTGCCAAAATTGCTGAACGGCGCCGCTAATTGATTGACCCCAGCGGACTAAGTAGTAATTGCTTTTGTGATATTTATTATGATCAATTATTACACTGGCCGTCCGCGAGAGAAAGTAAAGCATCAGGCCAAACGCTGCTGACTGGACGATTGCCAAGATTACCAGACTTAATTTCACTTTTATCAACATCCACACCTCTTTTTCATCCCATCATTTGTTGCAATTCCTCAATCACGTAAGCCGTTAGACAAATTGCCGAACTCACAATCAAGAACGGAAAGTAGCCTTTAATCGAAAACCGTTTCAAATCAAACCGTATTTTAATCAGTGTAACTAATAAAGCTGAACCAACCGCAACTAATCCATATAACCAAACCATTTGAAAGCCTCAATTTCGTTATTATTAATAAGTCGACTTTATCACCTCCGCAAACCCTGACAAAGAACTCACTGGTTGCACCCGGTTTACGTTTGCAATTAATTTTTGCTTCGAAAACCAACTTTTAGATGTTATATTGGACATAGAACAACGATAGAAAGGTGGTGTACTATGGCCGACTTATCCCAGCAACTCAAAAAAGCCCGGCTTAATAAGGGGCTTTCTCAAAATGAAGTCGCTACGATCCTACATATTTCCCGCCAATCAATTTCAAAGTGGGAAAACGGTCGTAGTTATCCAGATATTGATAATTTAATTTCATTAAGCCAGCTTTATGGCATTTCGACCGATCAATTGTTGCAGCACCATGACCAACTGGCTCAAGAAGCCAAGGACCGCCAAACCATCCCAATGGGCGACGTTTCGCCTCAGAAAGTCACCATGGCGCTTTACCAAAATAACGACGAGGGCATTATTCTATTGATCCTATCCCTGGTGTCTGCCCTTGTCCCCATTGTCGGCGTATTTTTGCCGATTTACGTTCTTTGGCGCAATAATAAATACAACAGCCTCCACAAAACAATTATCGTGGTCTCGGCTGTTGTCATCTTCATTAGTTTGATAAGCCTTTACGTGATCGTCAGTGATAACTGGCTGCATCCATCAGGCACCAAGGTTTATCGGATTAATTAGCGGTTACATGGATTTTATGGTCAGCAACCCGCGTTTTTAAAGATGTTCGATAAATAACACTGCCGACTTTCCGCGTCATATGTAATGTCACTTTATTATAAGCCGGTTGAGAAACATATTTTTTAACAATTGAACCCACCAGCCCGTGAGCGGAAACGTGAGAAACATTGGTAATTGTATTGCCGTGAGTTGTCACGTCATACTTGGCTTCCCAAGATAACGCGGAGACGTGGGAAACCCGATAAGTAGCGGCGTGAGTCCGGATACTGATACACATCGTTAATAAGCACGTGGTAGCCACTATCATTAGTTTATTCGTCACGGCCACCTCCTATCTCAATTCATTATTCTTAAAGATACCGCATTCTAGCTATTTGCACAATCTTAGTCTTGAATTTCTTGGAAAGTGCCAACGTCTAATACAAGGGTGATCGCGACAATTAAGATAATTTGCAGGAGGTCACTTTCTTGGAATTGACGGTTGACAATCGCCATAATTGGATTTAGTAAGAAAATAATGCCCATTAAATTGATAACCCCAAATATAATTGAAAACAAAATTCGCTTTAAACTCATGGTACTCACCTTTCCCCCGGATGCTTGGCGATAAGTAATTAATGTTATTAACTGATAAGATAACCCAATCAAGAATATCGCACTTTACATCTACCCTAGCATAAAATGACTGCTTGCCAAGAACGCAGTGGTTTACATTGACTAACCGCCCCTCAGGTTAATCGGAAACTAGGTTTGCGATAAGTATAAGTTGCTGTTAGTCTATAAGTTTTGTTATCTAAAGTCAAACAAATGAATTATTAATTGTTTCAAAGGTATTTATGAATGGCTTAGCTTAATCTAAAATAAAAAGGCCGGCTCTCATCAACTAAACGAGTGTAATTGATGAGGTCCGGCCTTAACTTTAATTATCACGTGACTAACCCAAGTTCGAACGCCGCTTTTGTGTTTTCATCTCTTTAATAATCTTGAGGGCGCGCTTGCGAGTCTTAATATTAGGACTCTTTAATCGTCGATAGGCAGTTGCAAGATCTTGTTTTTCCATGAGAAGCCTCCTATTGAATTTTACCAGCTGGCCTTATGAACCCCAGGAATTTGGCCAAGGTGGGCATATTTGCGGAAATTCAGCCGCGACATATCAAACTTTCTCATATAACCGCGTGGCCGGCCATCCAAGTGATCGCGGTTTCGAAGCCGATTGGGATTGGAATCTTTCGGCAGCTTTCGCAGCGCTTCATAGTCGCCCTTTGCTTTTAATTCCCGTCGTAACACAGCATACTTCGCAATTAATTTCTTTTGTTTTTCAGCTTTTGCAATTTTAGATTTTTTTGCCACAGTTTATTCCTCCTAGTGAGCGAGGCAAAGCGGTTAGCAGTTGCCGTGGGTCTTTGCCAGTGGAAAGCCACGGACTTCGCATTTTGCTGGCGGTGCTTACCTCCAGATTCCTGCTTTGCGGTGCTGTTCTATTATTTCACTTCCCTAAAAATCGCCTTGCGTCGGAGCTTTGGCGAATACTTCTTGAGTTCCAGTCGGTCTGGATTATTCGTTAGATTCTTACTGGTCAAATAAATTCGTTCGCCAGTTTCAACACATTCCAAAACAATATTTTTTCTCATATCAACCACTCCTTCCGTTATTTGCTAGTTTAATTTTAAATAGTAATCGTTACGTTTTATAATTATGCCACGTTCAGCCATTATGTCAAGGATCAATTTTTAGCCGTAAGGAGCAACCTTAGGGCCACTGACAGACAACAGCGCCAAAGCCATCAATTGATGTCACTTTGGCGCTGCCTAACCTTAAACAATCATACTCTTACAACGTTCCCTTATTTTTTCGATAATGATAAATGGCTTCGCATACCAATCCACCCAGCCAAAGCCCAATGGTAATCGAAACGGCATCACTAGAAGGCTGAAGCTTTAAGTACCATTCAATCCCAACAATCAACGTAACGAGTACCACCAACGGCCAAATAAACTTCCGCTCAGCCGGCAGTCTTGAAATTCTCGACTTGCCAGTCAATTCTTCAGTTAGGCTCCCAACTCGCATCATCACCAATAAGTTACCCAGTCCAATGAGAAGTAACAATGCCTCCGCTAGTCCCTGGTGCTTAATAAAGACCAAGCTGCCGACAAAAATGATGTCGATGGCCACCGTAAACCCCTTGATGGGCCGGATCCAGTCTAATACTTCTTGCTTCTTCAAATATTCTTTCATGCCAACATCCTCCTTTAAAAGGACATCCAAAGAGAGCTGGTAAAAATTACTGAGCTTGATTAAACTATCAATATCAGGGTAGCTATTTTCGGTTTCCCAGCTGGAGATTGTCTGCCGAGAAACGTTTAGATGGTCCGCAACGATTTGCTGCGTTAGTTGTCGTTTTATCCGTGCTTGCTTTAATCGCGCGCCAAATCTCATTTGAATGTCCTCTTTTCTTGCTGATGAGTTTACTTTAGAACCAAATTAAGCTTCTGCCTAGCAAAGATTCTCTGCACTGCATGAAACCAGGATTGGTTGGCGTACAAGAAACTTCATGGTTTCCGGTTACCACTTTACCGTTTGTTTAATCATATGCTATTTTTGGTAGAAAAGGCTGGTGTAATCATATGGTAACCTCACAAATTAATATTCGACCGCTCCATCAAAACGATTTAAGCCCCTTTTGGCAAATTGCCTTTAGCGATCCCAACGCAGAATGGACAAAATGGAATGGGCCTTATTTTCGTGATGTCCTTCCTTCAAAAGCCATTTTTATGACTAAAGTTGGGCCACAAAAATGGCTTGAAAATGATGATCGCTGGGTGATTACATTAAATAACGAACTTGTCGGCTCAGTTTCGGCTTATTTTGAAGATGGTCACCTCAAGCATTGGCTAGAAGTCGGAATTGTGATCTACCAACCAGATCTCTGGGGCCAACACATCGGCCAAATCGCGTTACAACAATGGTTAGACCACCTATTCACCGACGTTACCCAGTTACCGCACATCGGCTTTACAACCTGGTCTGGTAACAAACGCATGATGGCCCTTGGTGAAAAAATTGGTATGAAGCTCGAAGGCCAAATTCGCCAGGTCAGATTTTGGCATCATCGGTACTATGACTCAGTTAAATACGGTATTTTAAGATCAGAGTGGGAACAGTCACCCTTCCATCTAAACAGGCAATAACCAACCTTGCCGCAAATTTCTTTCACACCACAAACAATCCAATTCACCAACAAAAAGTCTTTGAGTATTGCGACACTGCTCAAAGACCTTTTTATTAATGATTCAATTTCGTTTTCAAAGCGGCCACCATTACTGCCGACAAATCGAGCCCCTTCTCAGAGGCTAAGTGGTCCAACGCTTCCGGAATCTCAACCGCAACGTCAATCATTTGGCGATAATCGTTCAGATTAACCGCTACGTAGATCAATTGTTCGTTGTCCTTAAGCTGAATTCGATTTTGCTCCGGCGGCCTAGGGTAATTGGTCTCGATGCTCAGTAGTCGGCCGATAAGATTCATTGCAAACTTAATCGCATCCAGCCGTTGCTTGCCATGTGTAAAGCCACTGGCAATCCCTGGAATGGTGACACAGTAATGTTCATCTACTTTAGCCAAAATGACCGGATAGACTACAATCTCTTTACCCATCAACGCCACCTCGAAAGCCACAAATTTGATTCTCTGTATATTCCTATCTTACAAAGTTCCTAACCGCTAGGCAACCATTAGCTGATTCTTTTTGGTAAATCGCCAGACCTGCCAGGCGTTCACAGCGATAATAAAAATCACCATCATCAACCACAGCCAAACTGGCCAAATAAAAATGGCTGTCCATGGTAGCGTGACCGCATTATGCGTCGCGATTACCAAATGCGTGACAATTAGGTGAAACGGGATGTTCATAATGACCGCAGAAATCAAGAACGTTGTCGAATAAATGAACGCTTCTTGAATCTTTTCATCAATCAAATTGCGAGGCGCAAATCCCAACACTGCCAGTTGCGTTAAGGTTGCCCGTTTACTAGCGCTGGTCATAATGGTAATCGTCAACACGTTGGCCAAAATAATGAGTAATGGCGTGCCCACAAAGCCAATAATCGATGCCTCGGTATTAGCTGCCGCTTCCTGATTAGTCCCGAAGTTCGTAATATCTGAAGCGATGTAGGTAATGCCCGTCAGCATAAACGAACCAGCAACGAGTGGTGAAATCAACGATGCTAAGTAAGGTTTATCAACTAACGTGTGCCAAAAGGCCGTATTGACTTCCAGAGACGACTTTTTCGGTAAAATCAAGGTCCACAGCTTAATCAGCCAGGGCAATATCAATTGAGCAACTGCCGTAAATAAAACGATTGAACATAATATGATTAACAACAAATTAGGAATATAGGCCTTCCCAGCTTCGTGAAAATTATCAACCCGAAGATAACGCTGGGCTTGAGGCGTGATAATCAGGGAGTCTCCATACGCCAAGACTAACCCAAGGGTACTGACAGCCACCACCGACCAGTAAGTCAGCTGTTGAAGCAGCGAGCGCGGCTTTTCCGTTGTTAAAATCTCATTTTGACCATGGACAAATCGTTTATGTGCGTGTAAATAACCGGCTATTCCAGAAACAATTGCCATAAAGCCCACCGTCAATAAGCAGGCCGAAAATGAAAATTCAAATGGAAACACCGAGCCGGTTCGAAAGAATGCCTTAAGGCCAAACGAAACGATCAGCCACGTATCTAGCGGCACCATCAACGGCACTGCCAACACGAACCCAACGAAGCTTCCAAGGGCACCAATTAAAGCCAGTTGGCCACCAATCAATCCGGACAATTGGCGTGGGTTTGCCCCTAAAATTGTCCACAAAGTGTATTCCTTTTTCGCTCCATCAATGACTAGTTTAACGACGCCACTAGACACAATGGCAACGGTCAGCAAGCCAAAAATCAGGGGGTAGGCAAACACGTCAGTCGGGTTAAGTGGTTTGGGGACGTTGGGAAAATGGTCGCGAATGGTAAAAATTGCATTCAGACAGGTGCCAATTAGGAAACCCGTCACAATGAAGAGTAGTAGCGTTAGTAGCCACGTCTTTAGGGAATGTCTAAATTGCAGCCAAATGATTCGTAGCATTCTAGTCATCTTCCTTCTTCATTAAGGGCTTGAAAAAGCGCCTCGGCAGTTGGCTGATTAATCACTTTTTCTAATCGGCCATCTCTTAATGTGATTGCCTTATCGGTCGCGGCCGCCATTTCAATATCATGGGTGACCATGACGATGCAAATCCCCTGCTTTGTTAAATGACGCAACAGGCCGAAAATAATCTGGCGAGAAATGCTATCTAACGCCCCGGTTGGTTCATCGGCAAAGATAATCCGGCTATTGGCCACCAAGACCCGGGCGATGGCGACTTTCTGCTGCTCACCACCGGAGAGGTTTGAGACAAAATTACTTGGGTCGGCGGCAAAGTTGATTTGCTTAAGCAGTGCAGCAACCTTTTGACGGTCCACGTTTTTGTGGGCCAACCGCAAGGGCAAAACAATGTTATCAAAAGCTGGCAGGGCCGGAATTAAATTATAGTTCTGAAAAATAAAACCAATTTGTTTGCGCCGAAATTCGGCGGCTTGACTAGCACGCAGGCGGTAAGGGTCTTGCCCTAACAAATGAACTTCTCCGCTGGTTGGCTTAGACAAACCCGACATAGCATTCAGCAGGGTAGATTTCCCCGCTCCAGACGGTCCAACGATGCTTAGAAATTCACCAGCGTTTGCCTGTAGCGAAATGCCGTGCAAGATTTCTACTGGTGCGTGCTTGCCATTGGCCGCCACTTGTTTTGTTATCTGATTAACATCAATTACTTGTTTCTTCACGTTCCTCACTCTTTTCCATCACGCATCACTTTTTCGCGTGCTTATCGGCTGGCGTTACTTCATAGAAAAACGAATTAACGTTATAGCGATAGTAGGCTTTCAGCGTGCGCCAAATGTAGGTGTTAAACTTCCACCAAATCGGCAGGACCACGATGGCAATGACGGTAAACAAGCAGGCAACCCCAAATCGCGACCATTCAAATTGGCGGATGCCTTCAACGGCTTGGTAAATAATCGCAACCGGCGCAATGAGGCCACCGAAGATCATCCCCCAATTCGTCAATAAGAAGGTCACAATAGAAATCGCAACCATCCAGAAGAATAGTAAGTTAAATACCATGCTGCCAAAGAAGGCAAAGAAGTTAAACTTATGCATCACGACCTTGTCACCTCCAAAGAAGTAGGCTGGTTCAACGTCGAAGAGCTTGGCAAGATCTTCCAGTGCGGTAATTGGTGGTAGGTGCTTATCACCTTCCCAGCGAGCAACTGTTTGCTGGGTCACAAACAATTTCTCGGCCACCTCGCTCTGGGTCAATCCAAGTGCTTCACGTTTTTGTTTAATTCGTTGACCAATCGTTGCTGCCATTGCCATCAGCTCCTTTGTCCTGCTGCAATTTTAGTTAACCACCATTTTGGGAGAATCGCTAACAATTTATTTGATGAGTGCTCTCTTACTCATCATACCGTAGTTTAGCAGGATCAAAAAAGAGCCCAGCAATTGGCTGAACCCTTTTGTAGATTCTTGAATTTGTAATTATTCGCTAATCCCGGTTTTTAGTTTGTGATTAATCAAAAACTATCGATTCGGTTTCCGTTTCAACTTCTAAAATCGCTTCTTCCTAAATATTAGGTACCCACAGGCAAAGAACACCAGGATATAAGCCAACGCACCGGTTGCCAATTGAGCATTTGATAATAATGTCGTATCGTAATACCCCGCATAATTAACGTATTGGTGAGTGAGCATCGTCATATTAAACGGGTTCCACTTAGCCAATGATGTTAACGCCGAAGAGCCCCGCGTTAAATCACTTGAGATTGCCTCACCAAAGAACATGACTGCCAAGCCAACAGTTACCACCACGGCGTTTGAATTGATCAAAGTGGAAATCAGAAATACCACGCTAATAATCAACGTTGTTGTTAGAATATCCACACCTGTTGCCAAAAACATGTTCACGATTAGCGGCTGATGATACTGATAAGCCGCAAACCACGAAACTGGATTGATCGTTGCGGCTAAGGCAAAGGTGAAGATAATTGCCAAGCCATGCAAGATCAAGTTATAGATAAAAATTGTAATGAATTTGTCCAAATAGACGGACAACGTCCTAGGCGACTTGTAGAGCAACGTCAAAATCGCATTATTCTGAAATTCCATCGAAAACATGGTAGAACCGACGATCACCAAAATGATCATAATGGCGTCCGGAGAATCGTAGGTCATCATGGCCAATAAGCGGTTAGATGGATAATCACTGATTAAAATCATAAATACCAACAGTAGTAATGGTGCAAACCAGGTTAGTTTCTTATGCCCAAATTTATAAAATTCTCGATATAAACTCTTCTTCATGCTGCTCACCTTCCTCAGCTAAACCCGCCTGCTCTTGAACAGAGCGTCACCAATGGCAATAAAGATCACCGCATAAATCAAGTTACCAGTTATAATTTGCGGCAAACTGAGGTTGGAAAATTTCTCATAACTGGAATTTGCCAACTGATTAATCACAAAAACCATATTTAGCGGATTCCATTTGATGATTGCGCCAAAATGCGGCAAAGCACTCATGACGAGCGAAGAGAAATCAGCTCCCATAAAAATAATCACTAAGCCAATGCCCACAACAGCTGCATTTACCCGAATCAATACAATCAGGAGAAAGGCGACGGCAATGATAAAGATCAGATAAATCAAGGTGCCCGTTGTATTGAGAAGCAAATCAATCCATAACCGGTGCTGCCCATAAGGCTCTCCCCAACGATATTTGCCGCCAACCATGACAGCTTTCAAGATAACTGTTAAAAACATGCCAAAGATAAGCATTAAGACACCATAAATCAACATCACAATCAATTTGGCAAAGTAAATTGCTGATTTATTGGAGCTCTTATAAAACAACGTCATAATCGTGCGGTTCTGATACTCCATTGCCACAAACGTTGAGGCAACGGTAATCATAATGATTGTGATCCACTGGCCGGCACCAAAGCCCTGAGCAATGATCATCCGATTAACGCCAGTCGATGATACCGCTGCATACAGCATCAAAACCACCAGAGCAACGGCACCGTATAACGGAATTCGTTGGTGCCTGAACTTATAAAATTCCTGCTTTAGACTATTTTTCATGGCTTTGCCTTCTTTGCTGCTGAAGCAAACTAACAACCGTTTGCTCGAAATTCAATCCCTGAGGCGACAGCTCCACTAAGCGAATGTGGTGAGAGTAGAGCAGCTCTTGAACTTGATCCGAAAGCTTGCGAGGAATTACCAGATAGTCATCTGATTTGGTAACTGGAATTTGATTTTCAGCGAACAACTTCTCAGTCGTTGGCATATCTTCAGTTAACAAGTGGTACTGCTGCCGGCTGACCCGGTTAAATTCATCGATTGGTTCATCGACAATAATTTTACCCTCGGTAATCAGTAAAACGTTAGTCATCACTTTTTGCAGTTCACCGAGGACGTGGCTCGAAATTAGAAACGCCGATCCCTGAGCTGCATATTGCTTGATAATCTTGCGAATTAAAATAGTGGCTTCAATATCGAGGCCATTCATCGGTTCATCTAAAATAACCAGTTGGGGCTTGTTAAGCAAGGCAATTGCGATGCCCAACTTTTGCTTCATCCCCATTGAATACCCCTTCGACTTGGTATTGATATAAGCATCCATCTTGAGCATTGAAACAATGTTATTCATATCGGCTTCGTCCAAAGAATACAATTTCAAATTTTCCAGTCCGGTTAAAAATGGATAGATGGCTGGATGTTCAATCAACGCGCCCACTCTGGTTAAAGCGGCGTGGTTATTCTCGGTAACGGTTTTATCTTCCACCGAGATATTCCCGGTGAACTTAGTGAGTCCTAGAATTGTTTTCATAATCGTCGTTTTCCCGGCGCCATTTGGTCCGATCAACCCGACAATTGACCCAGAATTCACTTGAAAGGAAACGTCTTTGATAATCTTCTTTCTATTAATAAAGGTATTGATATGACTAACTTTAAGCATAAAATCATCCCCATGATCATTGAGTATCTGATCCTAAATTCTACAATTCAAGCATCAGTTAACTGAAGAAACCAAGTATGATCTGCGGACTGGCGATCCTTACAATTTATGCCGGCTGATGACGTCCCGACCGATAATCAATAAATTGATGACCCCCACCAAGCCGACGACTAGGAGTACAAACTGAAACACAAACCCCATCGTAAATAAGTTGGTAAGCGCACTATAAAGCAGCACCGCAATAAACAGCGAATAACCAATTAAAAACACCGGTGAATGGACAGAGTGAATCACTTTCAGCCCCCACCGACTGCCGGCCAGTCTCAATATCACACCAAAGACAAATACCCAGTCAATCAAAATGAAAACATTATAATGGGTTGTGTCTTGGGTGAACCGCTCAATTAAAAGAATGGCCAAAATAATATTAAGTAAAGTGCTCGTTATCCGATTAACTGATGAGCTTGAGGCCCTTTTGGTGATTATTTGATGTTCAGGCACCTTCGCATCAGATACCAACTCATCTAGCGAGATATGATAGATCGCGGCCATTCGCCTAAGCATATCAATGTCTGGCCGATTACGGCCGGTCTCCCAGCCAGATACCGTCTTTCTGGAAACGTGAAGCTGGTCAGCTAATTGTTGCTGGGTAATCCCCAAATCACTTCTTGTTTTCTTAAGCTTTTGAACAAAATGACTGTCGTTCATCTTGATCCCCCTAAACATATGTCTTGAAATTTAATCTATCAAGCTTTCCTTTAGAGCATTACTGATCTATCAACGTTTATAGATGGTTTTCTGATTAATCGGAAACCTTATATTTGAAAACTGGGAACTTATAGCTTACAACGCTTATATAAGTTAGAACAAATCCATACGACACTTGATTCAATTTTCTTGCATTTTGATAGCGAGTACGCCATCATTACGATATGAAAAAGTTGGAATTGAATATTATAATTGGGTGAGTTTGAAGCTTTTCTGGATCAATTACAATCTAAAGCTACTGCTAAATTGTATGCAACTATCCATAACATCGAAATTAATGGATTAAGAATTGCCCAACGACAAAAGTGGGTCAAAAAGATAGGAATTAATCGATTTGAAATTCGCTCCAAACAATCCTCTAATATCCGCTGTTTACTTTCATTGGGAATCAAATCGGTATGTGATTACCCATGGATTTACCAAGAAAACTCCTACGAGAGAAATTGAGCGAGGTAAACGTCGTCGTGAACAATTTGAAAGGAGCCATAACCATGAGCAAAATTGATGACTATGCTGCTAAACGAAGCCAGCGAGATCCAGCATTTGCTCGTTCAGCTGAACAATATAATATTAACCTAGACGTTGCCGTTAAGGTTCGTGATTTGCGTGACAGTCTAAATATGTCGCAGAGAGAATTTGCTTCATTAGTTCACAAGCCACAAT
Source organism: Lentilactobacillus fungorum (assembly GCF_016860605.1). Classification (GTDB taxonomy): domain Bacteria; phylum Bacillota; class Bacilli; order Lactobacillales; family Lactobacillaceae; genus Lentilactobacillus; species Lentilactobacillus fungorum. The sequence continues at coordinate 54,538 of NZ_BNJR01000007.1, read as the reverse complement.
CAACAATTGCTCGGATTGAAAATGGCTCTATGAACACCTCAACTAAACTCTTGGGTGAGATTGCCCAAGCAGCTCATTGCAAGATCAGCATTGAATTTCTGCCGATAACCTGATTAGTTTGCACTTATTCGATTTTAGTGCTCATCACTTTTAGCCATAGAACGGAAAGTCAGCCTCCCTCCAAAAAGCGATCATTCAAAGGGAAATCACGCATCCCCTTTGAATGATCGTTTTTAATTTAAACGATTGAAAGAGGAAATTCCCCATATAATTGCAAATACCCTTCAATCGATTCACTAGTTTTCAGTTTCCACCCAGTTCTTCAGCAAATACACATTCCCCATCGATTCAACCAATGCGAATGCAAATAGGTAAATACTGCCAAAGTAGATTTGAAGATAGGCGTTGGATGAATAATCCAAAACCCCTTTGAAATTATGAAGGATGCCATTTACCATTCCAACGACATACGTAAAGACGTATAGGAATACCACGATCACGACTACGTAAAGGACAAACCGGAAGAACTTTTGCCTTGAATCCGGCAAAAAATTCGTTAGCGCATTACCAATCAGATGAATCAAGCTAATTGTTGCCCAACAGAATAGGGCTAACGCAATCAGCAATAAGATGGATCCAGTAATGATGACAAAGATATTCAGGCCAAAGCTAGTTTTATCAGAACTCTGGTAAATGTCCGAAAACATTTGCCGAGCTGCGCCAGCAATTTCTGGAAAATCCAGCGCAGAGGTAATCAAGGCCAAGCCAACTTGAGCCAATCCCATGTACACCATGGCCACTAACGCTGACAATAAACTTGCCGAATATAGCTTGGTATCACTCGCAGGGATTAATCGATACGAGCTGCTAGTGTACGTATGTTCGACGTTTCTGGCTAGGAGCACAAAAGCTACTAAATAGGCAAAAATGGAATAGGTTAATGTAATCGCTACTGGGTCCATGCCACTAAGAGTTCCCTTATATACTTGGAACAAAATCGTAATAATAATTGCAAGTGCGTCAACGATCACAATTCGATTAATAATCGAAAGCTTTGGTCGCGATAGTGCTTTGGTAATGCTCGAAAAACTAGTCATTCATGTCATTCCCTTCATATATGCTTTCATAGTACTGTTCAATGCCTTCCGCGTACTGAGAGCGAATCTCTTCAGTGCTCTTTTTGGTATAAATCGTCTTATCCTTAATAATCACAACTTCATCTAAGATGCTGGCAATTTCAGAAACATAGTGATCGGAAACCAAAATAATCGCGTCTGGAGCTTTCCACTGAATGATGCTTTGAATGATTTTTTTGCGGCTCATACTGTCAATACCACCGAACGGCTCATCTAACAAATAAACCTTGGTATCGCGAGAGAGTGTCAGGCCAATCACGAGTTTTTCCTTCATCCCTTTAGAAAGCTCCGACAGCCGCTGTCCCTCATCGATTTGCAAGAAACCGGCAATCTGGTTATAACGTTCGGTCGAGAAATCTGGGTACACGTCCTCGTAAAAGCTGATGATCTTTTCAATTCTAGTGCTAGAACTAAAGCCATCCAGCTGTTCACTAAAGCTCACGTTAGCTTTTTTATCGGCAACGGCTTGCTTGCCAGCTACCATAATGGATCCCTTGGCGCCTTTAGCTAGGCCGGCAATCAATCGCATCAACGTCGTTTTACCAGCCCCGTTCTCTCCCAGCAAGCCGACCGTTTTGCCGGCTTCAATCTTCAAATTAACGTTTTCTAAAATGTGCTTGTAGTTCTTGTTATAACTCAAGCCCTCGATTTCAACTGTATTGTTCATCTTGATGTTTCCTCCGATCCTCAATATATTGGCGCAAATACTGAACGATTTCGTCATCAGTTACGTTTAAATTATGCAAATTCATATACATCTCGTGAAGCTGTTGAATAATTAATCGATGCTTCATTTGATCAATGATGGCCTGATCTTCCGTCACAAAATTTCCCAACCCCCGTCGTGATTCAAGAATTCCTTCTGAAATTAATTCACCTAACGCCCGCTGGACCGTATTCACATTAACGGTCAGGTCAACAGCTAACTGCCGCACCGCCGGAATCTTTTCGCCAGGAACTAATTTGCCTGTAATAATCTGGCGATAAATGTAGTTCTTGATTTGATAATAAATGGGAATCTTATCATCGAATTTCATTGTGCCACCTCCCTAGTGTTATATCTTACTAATACACAATAACACAGTTGATTTAAAAATGCGAATTATAGCTGAAATAATTATTATTTGGGGCTTACTGGGGACTTTGAATTCCTAAAATTAATGAGCTAGTCAACTGGCTACTGAATGAAATTGGTGCTATTCTGAAATTGTTAAAGACTAGGCTTTATTTCTAAATGGATTAGGTTCATGGGGAGATGCTCACAATGAATGATTATAAAAAAAGATTACTCAATGATGCCACCCTCACAGTTCCCATTTGCGGCTTGATCGTTTCATTATTAGCAATCATTTATTTTGTTCTTTACGAAGGCCAAAATAGTCTAGCCGCCATTGTTTACACGCTCATCCCGTTAGTGGGTGGTGTGTTAATCGCTACGCCGTTTTGGATAATCAAGCATCGGCTTCGTTAGCAGTCAAAAAGGCCCATACGACCTATTTTTTTATAGGTCGTATGAGCCTTTTTGAATAGTACCTTCTTTTGCATTTGTTCTTGGCAACACAGATTAGGACAGCTCCGCAAAACAGAGACTTGCACCTAAGGGACTTCCGACAAAAACCCAAGCCCAAGGTTTCAGTCGAAAGTCCCTTAGGCTCCAGTCTCTAACCGTTTTGCTCCGCTCACTTTAGTTATGAACCAATCCCGGCAACTCTTGACCATTCGGATCAATTGTCAGCCTAACCAACACGACTTTATCCTCATCCAGCGGCAACCCGTCGATATACACTTCGCGGTGCTGGTCATCGTGCAGTCGCTTGTAGCCATTTACCTTAATTGCTTCAGTCAGTGTCTGCAATGCCGGTGCGTCCGCCGTTAATGGTCCCCGGTTAACCGTTTGGATCTCGATGCCTTCCGCTAAATGTTCAAAGTGGATTTCATCTTCATCAAAGTGATCAAAATCAGTTTGGGTCATCGCGGCGGCAAAATCAGCCTCATCAATAAATAATGGCTGTTTAATCCAAATTTTAAAATGTTCATTGTTCCCTTGAGCGGTCCAAACTGCTTGAACTGGATACGGCACGTAATCCTTAAATCCAGAAACGGGAATCCCATTGGCGGGTCCACCGCTAATCGTCTTAGCAATCTGGGCGGCAGCAGTAGCTAACCTTAAAAAGTTAGGATCTGCGGAATGGTCATTGGCATCCCCCTCAGCGGTCACGTAGCTGCGCTTAGTCAAATCCACAAAGCTTAGCTTCTCATCGCGACTGTATTCGGCAGGCTCAAACGTTTCCCAGTTAAACATGATTATCACCCCTTATTGGGAGTCAATATAAGCCGAATAAAGGGTAAAAGCAACTAATTGGCTCCTTTAATAGGATGATTAACTACACACTCTGCTTTCGAAACGAAAACAACCCAATTGCCAGGAAAAGTGCCGTGTAGCCCAAACTGCCAATCAATAATTGAGTATCTGATAGTTGCGTTAAGGTGTGCCTAGCAGGATCAGTGATTTGGTTAGAGAAATTCAAGAAGTTAAATGGATTCCATTTAACCCAGTTAAACTTCGTGATTAACTTGAACATTAAGACGCTGACTGCATTAAAAGCAAAGAAGGCAACAATCCCAGCTGTTACAGCCATTGTTGCTGATCTAAACAGCGTTGCAAATAAGAAAACAACACTTAAAACTAACCAGAGCGTCATAAAACTACTACTCATCGATGCCAACCATTGTTGCAAAAACGTTAAGTGATTCGAATAGGGATCAATCGCGGTCAGCGAAAACTGGTCGTTCACGAATAGTACTTTTCCTAGAAGCGCCACCGCACCGGTCATAACATACAGATAGATCGAATAACCCAACATCACCAGCCACTTACTAATTAAAATAGTACTCCGGGAATATTGTTGATAAATGATTTCCTTAACGGTGCCATACTGAAATTCCATTGATAGGACGGTTGCACAAGCCGCAATCATGATGAAGATTAACCAAGTAGTCGCCCCAAAGCTGGAAGAAAAGGCCATTGGTGCGGTTAGAACCTTATTGTGAGGATACAACTTTTCTAAAAACGCCTGCCCCAGGCCGCTAATAATCAGAAAGATCGTGACCCAATAGGTACTCTTTTTCTTCAACAATTTAAAGGCTTCCTGCCATAATAACGTTCTCAAATCTATCCCTCCTTTTGAAGTTGATTGTGATCCAACAGCTTCAAAACTGAATCTTCCAAATCGGCGTCGTGATGTTGGACATCCAAGACAGTAACTTGTTGCTGGCTGAGGACATCCAAAATGGGTTCCAGTTTGGTTTCAGCCCCAACTTGAATGGTGGGCTTGGGATCTTCGGTTAGCTGATAGCCGGCTTTCGTTAAGACTTTGCGGGCCTTTACATCGTTACTGGTTGAAAGAATCAATTGATGGGAGCTGGCCGCCAATAAATCGGCCATCGTGGTTTGTTTGACAATTTTGCCATGGTCAATGATCAACAAATCATCAGCAATTCGTTGCAGCTCACCAAGGATATGACTCGAAATTAAAAACGTTGTTCCAGCTTGGCGCTTGCTGATAATCAGCTCCCGTAACTCTTTATTGGCTTGAGGATCTAACCCGTTCATTGGCTCATCTAAGATAACCAACTTAGGGTCATTGAGGATCGCTAAGGCAATCCCCAACTTCTGTTTCATCCCCAGCGAATATCCCTTCGCTGGCCGATCAATGTACTTAGCCAAGTGCAACTCAGCGATCGTTTGCTCAATGCGCTGATGACGTCGAGGCCCCTTAGCAAATAACTTTAAATGATCCCGGCCACTCATAAAGGGATAAATACTAGGATACTCAATCAACGCGCCGACTTCATGTAACACTTCGTGGTGGTCAAACGAAGTGGATTGCCCATCGATACTTATTTGCCCAGTTGCGGTTGTCAGACCTAGAATTGCCTTCATGAGGGTGGTTTTCCCAGCACCATTGGCACCAACCAAACCAATGACGTGACCACGTTGACAAGCAAATGAGATATCATGTAATACCTGTTTTGCACCAAATGATTTATTCAATTGGTGAACTGCTAATATTGGCTGATTCAAGATAAAGATCTCCTTTGGCATTTACCGTTATGTAACCATTTTCACAAGAATTCAAAATGAGCTATACTAATTAGGGGTTAATCTTAACAAACGCCCAACAAATCACACATACAATCAAAAACAGCATCACCCAGCCCTTGGCGTTCATAAAGTCCCAGAGATTTGTCTGGGAATGATTGTCACTGCCAATGACAATCTTTCGCTGTAAGTCTTGGTCGCCCTTAATCAAACTGTCCAACGTGATATTGAACAAATCACTCAGTTGAATCAACCGATCAATGTCAGGATAAGCCGTCCCGTTTTCCCATTTTGAAACTGCTTGGCGACTCACATGCAGGGTTTCTGCCAACTGATCTTGAGTCCAATCATTTTTTTCACGTTCTTCTTTGATTCGCTGTCCTAAAATCACCATAATCATCTCCTTGATCTCTAAAGTTTATTATTACTTAACTGCTTTGAAAATGCACGCGAATCATTAGTGCGTGGGGATGCAACCAGCAGTTGCGCACCACGATTCCACTTAATCCCGCTTATCTCAGTCAACCACTATTATTAACATTCACTTTAATTGCTTTTAACGACACCTATTTTATAATGAGTATGTATATATACGTAACCGTTTTCAATATTCTAAGGGGGAGACACAATGACAATAAAAAACGTAACCGTTGCAGGTAGTGGGGTCTTAGGTAGCCAAATTGCTTTTCAAGCCGCCTTTAAAGGCTTTAGTGTTACTGTGTATGATATTAACGAAGACGCGATTAATACCGCCAAAGAACGAATCAAGGGGCTGCGGCACGCGTATAAAAATGATATTGCCGCCACCGATGCTGAATTCGAACAAGGCCTTGCCAATATCAGTTATAGTTGGGACTTGGAAAAAGCCGTGGCTAATGCTGACTTAGTAATTGAGGCGATTCCAGAACGTCCCGACATCAAGAAGGACTTCTACCAAAAGATTGCTAAGTTCGCGCCTAAAGAAGCGATTTTCACTAGTAACTCGTCCACGTTAGTTCCAAGTATGTTCATGGAAGACACCGGCCGGCCAGCCCAGTTCTTAAACATGCACTTTGCCAACCAAGTTTGGCTGAACAATACCGCCGAAATTATGGGTTCACCAAAAACTGATCCCGCCATTTACCAAGAAATTGTTGACTTTGCTCGCAACATTGGCATGATTCCAATTCAATTAAAGAAAGAACAGCCTGGCTACATTCTAAACTCACTGCTGATTCCGCTGCTAAGCGCTGGTGAAGACCTCTGGGTTAAGGGCGTTGCCGATCCGCAAATGATTGATCGAACATGGATGGCAGCAACCGGTGCACCGATGGGGCCATTTGCAATTTTGGACGTTGTCGGCATCCGAACGGCTTACAACATCACCTTAGCAGAAGCCCAAGCCCATCCAGAAGCCAACACCCAGCCACTGGCAGATGCGCTAAAGAAGTTACTCGACGAAGGCAAGCTGGGGATGGAATCTGGAGAAGGCTTCTACCACTATCCAAATCCTGAATTTAAGCAAAAGGACTTCTTGAGTATTTAGTTATCCTCGATTAGAAACGACCTTGAATCATCAAAATGCCCTAATCGCGTTTGCAATTAAGCAAACCCATTAGGGCATTTTGTATAATCACAAACTAAAGAGCGATTTATTTAAGGACTGCAAACACCAAAACGGATATGAGCGTCATCACCAAGACGATTCCTGCAAAGCCACCAACAATCATGGCTTTTTCCATTGCATCGTGTGATCGATTCCGTTTCTTTCGTTGGGCCTCAACGTCCTTTCCTTCCGTAAAGGCCATAATTTCTGCAAAGGTTTTGAGATCCTGGCGATTCTTTAATCGCTCGATCTTAATTGAACTGAAAAACATAACCGAAAAACAAATAATCGGAATCAAAATAACGATCGGTTCGTTTTCAAAATAAACGACCAATCCCATTGAAATTGCCCCCAACAGCGTCGCAATCAGCATCATATAGGTATACACGGACATTGCCGCGTTTACTTTTCTATTAGACAGTTTTTCCTTCATAGCTTCCAAATCCCCTTTAACCAGTTCATCGACAGAAACATCAAAAAGGACGCTAAGTAATAAAATATTTTGAATATCGGGATAGCGTTTGTTGGTCTCCCAATTGGAAACGGTTTGTCTTGAAACATAAACTTTCTTTGCTAATTCTTCTTGAGAAAACCCACGAACTTGTCGATAAGTTTTGATTTTATTTCCGATGACCATTTCCTCAACTCCTTACTAGCATCATACACGAGTGAGAAAATTATTTCCGCCAAACCAGTTGATATTGAAGCAAAAAAGCGCCATGTCAACTCACTTAGACATGAATAACAACCGCAAGCCTAACTTAAGCGCCCGCCGGCCCAAATGATAATTCAGAAACGCAAACTGCAATCGAGGAGTTTGCGAGTTAGCGGTAACCCGTTTAGCTCAGCAATGAATAATTGCTTGTCTAGCAACCCGTTCTACGTCATACTATTTTTAATTAATGCGCCACTGAAAGGGCCGATATGATGCTAGCTAACATTCTAAAACAACGAAGAACCGAATTGGGACTGACTCAAAGTAACGTTGCCAGCCAGCTCCACGTTCGCCGCCAAACCGTTTCTAACTGGGAGACCGGCAAAAGTTACCCAGATATTCCAACCCTAGTCGCGATTAGTAAACTTTACAAACTTTCTCTCGACTACATGCTCAAAGGCGACGAGCGTTACATGAACCAAGTTAAAAAGGATTATCAATTGATTAATCAGAAAAAGGATGGCAAATGGTTAAACCGGGCAATGCTAATCTTACTGGGGTTGACTTTGCTGCCAGTTTTATTTACGCCGTTTGCCACAACTGCCCAAGAGAGTAAGTTTATCGGCATTTGGGTGATGACTTTTGTTCTCCTTTTAATGCCAGTAAGTTATCTAAAGCTCAAATCACTTTATCAAGGAGACGTAACGGATCTGTTTGTGCCAAAATCAATGGGACTTGGGATTACGATCAACCCCAACCACCCACTAGGATTTTTGCTTTGGCTGGTATTAGAGCTCGTTCTCTTGGGGTTCTATATCTTGACGATTTTAACGCCGGCCTGACTGGAAAGCATTTTTTATAGGCTTTATTATTGCCTGGAGTGACTCTTCATTGTTTTGGGAGGGTAGCCACGCAAAGCTATCGGCTTCAGCTTTATTTGTATCAGGATTAATAGATCCTACGAAAAGACGTTTTTACCTAAATAAATAGCTTAATTGCCATCCGGCACGAAGAGAATCTTCCCAATACTCTCGCCGGACTCAAGATAGTCATAGGCTTCTTTCCCATGGGACAAAGGGAAAATTATCGGTTCTGTGACTGTCAACAATCCCCGATTAACATAGTCAAACAATCGGGCACTTCGCCGTTGCCGCTCCTCTGCACTTGTTAAATAATCCCAGAGATCGCCCGTCGTAATTACTTGCGATTTTCCCAACACATCCCGTAAGTCAATCTTGGGCGGATTACCACCCGCCATGCCATAGAAAACCAACTTTCCTTTCCGTTTAGCCAACTTCAAGCTTAACGGCACCGTACTGCCAACCCCATCAAACACAACATCAAACGTTGACGTCAAGCCTTCATACCAACCCGGCTTTCTTAAATAAACTGCACTGGCGCCTTGGTTGATCGCAATTTTTTGTTTATCACTGGTTGAAACGGAGCCGAAAACTTTGAAACCATCCGCCGTTAATATCTGGGACAATAGCTGGTCAACACCACCGCTGATACCATGAATAAAAGCCTTGTCGCCTTTTTTCCCACTTATCAAATCATGCGCCAAAAAATCTGCCGTTAAGCCTTGCAGACCGATTGTTGCCGCGAGCTTAACAGGAATATCACGGGGCAGCTTGATGGCATTTTGACTTGGCACAGCAACCAATTCAGCGTTTGCTAAAGGAACGTCGACAAATAAGACCTGATCGCCAATTTGCCAGCCGCTAGTTTGGGCCCCAACTTTCACCACAACGCCTGCGGCTTCGTAACCATTGATATACGGGTGATGCTCTTTGATCTGATAATTGCCGCGTCGGCGATAAATATCAGCGAAGTTTAAGCCAATATAGGTTGTTTTAACCAATAAGTCATCATTGGAAATTTGCGGATCGGCAACCTCGCCATACTGTAAAACCGAACTATCGCCAAATTCGTTAAAATATAAAGCTTTCAAACTATCACCTCATTTTAGTTGAGCGTTTGTAGCCGCTGATTTAACTCACCAAGTCTGGTCACCGCTCCGGTATCCTTGGCAACTAACTGCCAGTCTAAAAAGTCACAAACATAGTTGAACTCTGAGATAATTGGCTTGGCTTTTCTTTTTGGTTCATCACTTCCAGCAATTAGTAAAATAACTCGCTTAGCCGCCAGCTTTGATTTGAAAGCTTCATCAGTCGCCAAACTTTCCGACCAGCGATCCATGAACGTCTTTAATAAGCCAGAAACCCCGTACCAATAAACCGGGGTGGCAAAAATAAGCCAGTCAGCCGCCGTTAATTGCCCAATCAACTGGGGATAATCATCGTTGGCTGATTGCCAAGGCCCTTTTTCGTGTCGTTGGTCAATAATCTCATTAACTTGATAATCCGCTAACTGGATTTGCTTATAGGAAAGGCCCCTTAGTAAGGCGTGAACCATGACCCCAGAATTATTGGGGGCCCGGGTACTACCGTTAATTGCGACAATTTGCATTTTCCTTTTTGCCTCCTAAAAAAAGTGAGCGGAGCAAAGCGCTTAGAAACTGGAGCATAAGGCATCTTGGCCGGAAATCCCGGGCTTGGATTTTTGGCCAAGATGTTTTATGCGGAAGTTTCTGCTTTGCGCAGCTGTCCTAAAAAAGTGAGCGGAGCAAAGCGCTTAGAAACCGGAGGATAAGTCTCCTCTGGCAGGAATTCCCGGGCTTGGAATTTTTGTCAGAGGTGCTTATCCGGAGGTTTCTGCCTGGCATAGCTGTCCTAATAGTGAGCGGAGCAAAGCGCTTAGGGATCGGAGCGTAAGGCACCTTTGCGAGAAATCCCCGGGCTTGGGATTTTTCGTAAAGGTGCTTACGCGCAGATCCCTGCTTGGCGCAGCTGTCCTCACAAAGTGAACCCCGCCAGTTTCTTCCTGGCAGAACTGTCCTAAACATGGCATTAGTATAGCATTTCAGCTATAATCAAAATCAAAAGTTGCATATAGTTCACAGGAGGCACCAATGAACAGTTATGGCCACACGTTTAATTACCTAAGGACAAGAAAGGGCATTAGTCTGTCAACTGCCGCTGCTGATGTCGTTTCTAATTCATTTCTATCCCGGTTTGAACACGGACATTCCAATATTTCATTTCATAAATTGATTGCGTTGCTGGCTAACATTAATGTCTCGGTTGAGGAATTCATTTATTTGGATAATCGCCACCATGGCCACCTCCCTAAATTCCATTACGAGGAAACCAAAGATTACTTGAATCAAGTGGAACGATCGCAAACTTCAGCAAATTTGGCCGCGGCCCTTCATCAATACAAATCAACAAGTGACCCGCACGATTATTTGGATTACCTCAAAATTAAAGCCCGCTTTGCTGATTCCAGCCAGTCGCTAACGGCGAAACAACGCCAATTTGTCTATGATTATTTGTTTACAATCGAATCCTGGACCCATTATGAGCTCAGATTATTCATGGCAACCCTATCCAGCTTCTCGAATGATCAGATTTTCATTCTCACAAATCAAATGGTCAAAAATGGTTCGGAAACCGTTGACGTCAACTGGAACCACCAAGCAGATTTCTTGTACATTATTCTACGGGCCGCCTTATTAATGGCTTTAGCAGGCGAAGAACCACGACTATCTCAACTCATTGCTTTAGCTTACAAAAGCATCCATAATCAGCAGTACTTATACGAAAAAAGCGAACTCCACTTTCTAAAAGGACTGCAAACTTATCTTCAAGGAAATCACCAACAAGGCCAACAATTAGTGGCGGAAACCCTTCGTGTGTTTAAAACGCTAGCGGCTCCTGATTTGCTGGCATTATATCAACGTTATTGGCATTTGTTTTTGAAACGCAATTCAAAAACCGCAAACTAACGGATTTTAAACCTGAGAACTTTAAGGAGAAACGAATGAAGCATGTAGTTACTCCCCCAACAAATCCTCATCCTAATTCAATAATTCACCCCCAACTAATTTTTAAACCTAGTTGGGGATTTTTTGATCTAACTTTCTGTAAAAGAATAATTAATTATTGTATTGTAATAATTTATTTCCGCGATACAATAATACCGAAAGGAAAGTGAACTTTGTGACAAATAAACGCGCCAATTCATTCTTAACCATCATTTACGTCATTAGCGTCATCATTCTAGCATCACTAGTCGTTGGTTTCTGTACCTTAACGGTTATCTTTTTAATTGCCGGGATTGTTTTTTTAGTCAACCCTTCAGCCAGAATCAGTATTCTTAAAGACTCGCCGACTGGCATAGGCAATCTTAACAACCCTTGGGGATTTTGGCTGGCAATTCTTTTAATTCTATTCTTGCTTGCCATGCTCGTTGTCATTGCCTGGGCAGTATCTAAACTCATTCAAAATGTCAGGAATAACATCTTCTTTGAGACGAGCACCCTCAACTACATTCGGTGCATTCTTTGGGGCTATGGCGCCATCATTGTTTTAAGCCTATTTGGTTCACTCTTCGATCTTAATATCAGCTTGGGGGACTCCAGTGGCGCTATCAGCCTGTTAATGTGGTTCGCAGTTTACGCCATCTACATCATGTTTAAATATGGCATCCAGCTCCAAGACGATTCCAACAAAATTGTTTAGGAGGGCGCGCAATTGTGATTAAAGTCAACATTGATAAGGTTCTCCTAGATCGGCACATTACTTCTAAAATGCTGGCAGCAGAAATCGGCATTACCCCGGCTAACCTGTCGATCCTAAAAACCGGTAAGGCAAAGGGCATCCGCTTTGCGACCCTCTCACGGATTTGTAAAGTATTGAAATGCCAGCCTGGCGATATTTTAGAGTATGTGGATGATTCGGATCATGCCGACGAATTCTAAAATCATATAATCGAGGAAATCACCTTGAAAAAGAAAACCACTTCTAACGTTTAGAAGGGTTAAAAAAAGACCAATGAAGTTACCACAGAATGCTTCTGTCAGACTCCATTAGTCTTTTTATTTTCTATGTGTGGCTATTCAGCCGTTATTAAGGAACTTTATGTCAAACAAACGCTTATATTAAGTTACCCTTGCCGCTCTAATTGTTATTAGTCGAACTCTCAGATTCCGGCAGAGATTCCTTGGTGAACTTAGAAATTGCCCAACTCCCTAGCAACCCAATTAACATGAACGGGAAGAAGTCCAAGCCAATGCTATACAATGGGATGTGGTTGCCAGCCCAAGTATTGATAGCTGAAATCAGAGCCGTGTTGGCAAAAATAGGTGGTAAGTTGTGGATCAAATCCAAAATGGCCGGAATCATCGTGAACGCAATGGTCGTTTTGTAGATCATCTGCCGACGGCCAATCAATGGACGCATAATGCCTAAGATGATCAGGGCAATGGCCAGTGGGTAAAGGAAGCTTAGTAATGGTGATGAGTACAAAATAATTTGATCCAAACCAAAGTTAGCGATGGAGAACGATACCAAGGTCGCAAAGATCAAGAAGCGGTGGTAGCCGATCTTTGGGAACCGTCGACCCCAGTCTTGGGAAAGCGATGTAATCAAGCCAATCGACGTGGTTAAGCAGGCAATTAGCGTTAAGGCAGCCAAGATCGAAGCCCCGGCCATGCCGGTATAATGTTGCATAATGGTTGTAAAGGCCGTTCCTCCATTGGCACTTAACTTGGTGTAGCCCAAGCTTGATGCACCTAACGCAATTAGGAAGATGTAAATCAAAGCTTCAAATCCCATGGTCAGCGCGCCAATCCAGGCAACTGATTTGGAACGCTGGCGATTATCCTTTTGGCCAAATAATTTAAGTGCCGTAACGACAGTAACCCCGAATCCTAAGCCGGCGAGGGCATCCATCGTGTTATAGCCTTGCAGAAACCCATTAATTAATGAGCCAGTCCCTTTGCCAGCTGCGGGTAGAAATGACATACTGCGCATGTCGGCACCCTTTAAGAAGAACGCAACGAAGAACAAAAAGGCGAGGAGTAAAACCAAAATTGGGTTTAAAATTTTCCCAACGTTTCTGGTAATGTTGTTCTGGTTATAAGCCAGTAACAGCGTCGCCCCGAAGAAGAGCAGTGAGAAAATCAACAGACTCATTTGTGTCCAAGACTTAGGAATGAAGGGCTGAATTCCCATTGAAAAGGTAACGGTCGCCGTCCGTGGAGAAGCAATCAACAGTCCTAGAGAAGCATGGGTCAGGATTAAGAATGCTAGGGCGAACAGTTTACCGGACGGTAACGCCAAATCATACATACTGCTACTTTCGGTCATGCTAATTGACAAAATTGATAGTAATGGCAAACAAATTGCAGACACTAAGAAGCCAATTGCGGCAGGCAACCAGTTTTGGCCGGCCATTTGCCCTAAGTGAATTGGAAAAATCAAGTTCCCGGCCCCGAAGAACATCCCGAATAATAGCGAGGCGGTAATAATATATTGTTTACGCGTGAGATAAATTTTTTTATCCATATCGCATTTCCTCCTACATGAATCAGTGATTTGAATGACTTTGATATTTGATTGACAACGAAAAAACGTCCTTAGCTGTTAGTTACAACAGCTAAGGACGTTTGCACGTGTTACCACCTTTATTCCTAATTATCTCACAATAATTAGCTCGAAAAGTACGACCTAGGCCAAGCCGGCTTAGCCTAAGTGATACTCCATTGCGGTAATGGGCGCATTCCCAGTAACGACTACATTGAAAATCATCGTTACAACTTGTAGACTACTTTCGTTAACATGTTAACTGCCCCATCACACCAAATTGAGGCTCTCTTCAAGTCTTCATGAAAACTACTCTTCTACGCATCGTTTTTTGCATATCTCGTTGTCATTGCTTTGAATTCTAGCGGGTCAATCTGAGAATGTCAAGCACTTTTCTTAAATAATGTGAAAAGTCCTCTCCTAGATGAAGTTTTCATTCATAATCCCGATCTAGCAAGGACGCCATGGTATCGCGGGTTCAAGTTTTCACTTGAAGTTTGCGATTGTTTATGAATTTTGAAATAATTTTTTGAATAACCAAAAGTTGAGAATGCCAATTAACCCCAGCATTCCAAAAGCTAACTGACTGCCAGCAGCAACATTTTGAGCCACCGAAAAGTGAGGTAAGGTAAGTGACGTCATCAGTGTTGCAATAATGGTTGTTCCCAACGATCCAGCGACCATATTCCCCGTTCCATAAATGGCGTTAGCATCGTTGCGTTCCGTTTTGCCTAACTTCTTTAGCCCATACGCCATACTGTTACCAAAGGCCATCGAGCGCCCAGCAGCAAAGATTGTATATAAAATGACAATATTCAAAATACTAATGTGTTGCCCAAATATCGTAAATAAAATCAGTGGGATTAAAAATAACGTGTTGCCAAGGTATAGTGGGATCTTGCCGCCCAAGTGATCCAGCATCCAACCATAGATTGGCTGTCCCAGACCATTCAACACACTTCCCGGCAGCAAAATTAACCCACCAATAAATGAGCTGGCCCCGTTGACCATTTGCACGTAACTCGGCAGCATGAAATTAATCCCAATGTTTGAATACTGCAGGAGAATGTATGGTAGAAAACTAAATAAAAATGCGGGCCGTTTAAAAACCGCCAACTTAAACAGCGCCTTGTGGCTGTATTTAGAACGCCAGCCAAACAAGCTAAACATCGCAATACTCAAGACTAGGTACGCCACGAATTTACCCCAGCTGTGTGGTTGGCCCATCACATTAAAGCCCATTAGGAGGCTGACAAGGCCAACCGCCAGCAGGCCAAACCGCAGCCAGTCAAATTCATAGTGCTGGGTTGGAGCGTACTGTTTGATAATCAACATCCCTAAGACCAATAGAATCAACGTAAGCGGCACCGTGATCCAAAAGATCATCCGCCAGCTGGCAAAGGCAACCACTGCTCCGCCAAACGTGGGGCCAAGTGCTGGGGCGACAAGGACAATCAAGTTTGCCATCCCCATGTAAGTCCCAAGTTTATGCGGCGGTACCACGTCTAAAATGATATTGTTCATCAGCGGCCCAGAGAGTCCAACACAACCGGCTTGAATGATTCGGCCAACTAGCAAGACCCAGTAAGTTGTCGCTAAACCACACATGACATCACCGGCAATAAATAAACAAGCTGCCGAAACAAAAAGCTGTTTATTGGTAAACCGCCGTTTTAAAAATGCAGACGTAATCGTTAACAGCGCCACCATTAATAAATAACCGGTCGTGACCCACTGCACGGTTGCCAGGGAAATATTAAATTGCTTCATCAGCGTTGGAAACGTCACGTTCATTGAGGTTTCCGTTAGGACGCCCATGAAGGTCATCAGCGCCACAATCGTGATTGCTAAAAATGGATGCTTTCGTGCCTGATCTTGATTGACAGTTGCGGTAGAATCCAATGCGTTTTCCCCCTAAGATTTGAATAAATTGATACTTATATATCCTACCATTGACCCCGGGGGGGATTGCAATGAAATTTTAGTACACATAGAAAAAATAACTATCAATTAATAAAATCCAGCTAAAAGCCAAATCAATTGGTTCCTAACTGGACACACTATCAAATTTCTTCTGAAACATCACCATTAATATGGTTACCTACCAACTAACATATGAATAACCTTCATCACTCAAATCCCGAATCTTTTAAACAAAACAAGATTGAAAACTGCCCAGACAATCAAAATTCCTAAAATGACGCCACCGATAACCCATATCACAGTGTGCTTCTTGGTCGCCGTAACAGGACTACCTTTTTTCTGCTGTACATAGGCCAAGTTCAAGTTTTCAGCTAACGGGTATTTCTGGGAAAGTTGCGGTTCTAACCAATTGACTTCAATGAGCTTAATAATGCCAAATCCAATTGGCCATATAATTAACCAAACAATCCCACCAATATCTAATATCATGTCATTACCCGTTGAGGAAAGTGCCGTTGCCAACAGTAGCATTAAAATGATAAAGCCAATGACAATACAGGTACGATAGAGTTTTCGCGTTGCTTCCCATTTGCGCGTTTGCTCTGCCTTATTTTTATCAAACGCCATAATTTCTTGACCTTTATCTGAGTCTGGTAATGTCTCAAATAGATCATTGATTTGAACGTTTAATGCATTAGCAATTAGATTCAAGGTCTCTAAGCTGGCGTCTTCTCCCGCCTCCAATCGCTGAATAGTCCGCGTATTAACTTGACTTTCCTCGGCTAAATGCTCTTGAGTCCAACCACGCTGTTTTCGTAAACTTGCAATTCTTGTTTTAGTCATAGTTAATTTTCTTCGAAGCGGTCTGTCAGCTGGCTTAATTGGTTGCCGTTTCGAATGCTCCCTTCAAATGAATTTAAATCACTTGTGCACTTATGATTCATCTAAAAGATAGCACATTTTGCAAAATAGCAACACGACAGCTATACGACAATGACCCGACAGTTAACAAGTTTGCAGATCTTCTTAAAAAATATGAGTATCATTTAGATCAATAAACTTCCTCAAAAGTTTTTTATTCACTCTCTTAACCCCTTCTCTTCACTTTTTAAACACCCGAAAAGTGTACTTAAGCGCCAAATAAAAGAAACACCCCGCAAAAAATAGTGAAAACGCTAGTAGCCACCATGCTCGCACAGATAAAAGTACCGCAGTTATCCAAGCAAACAATACCCCCAGACAATAAACTGGTAATAGCGTTGTGAACCGAAGCAATTTCGACCTTTCTTTGTTCGACCAAAATCCGGTTATGTCGTCAGAAAAAAACGTAATGATAAATTCAATTATGTCGTCCATCAAAGCACCCGTCACCCTCACTTAACTCAGCTAACATAACTATATTACTGATAAAAATCATAACAGAATAGCTCACAACTAAAAAGAACGCAGCGGTTTACATTAACAATGCAAGCCCTACGCTCTTCGGTTTAATAGACTTGAAATAACGAGTTCCAATCACTATTAAGCCAATATGATGATGCTAGTCGTTCAATGGGTGATTAATATGTGCCCGGGCACATCCCGGATTATGTTGCTTATGTGAAAGTAGATGTATAAAAACAAGTTAACTAAGAATGCGGGTACCATCCCCTTATCTGTTCTTTATTTGGTTACTCATTCAACTTTCTTAACGACAAATTTTACTTAAACGCGAACCTTCTCCGCATTGGTATCAGCCACATTCTCCTGCGGTTGATGATACTTCCGCATCATTTCTGCCATGTGGACTTCATGAACCACAAATTCATGGGTTCGACAAATATAATCGTGTTCACGGCCAATTTTGGCAATATAGCCATTAATGTAGTCAACTTCGGTTGGCCGGCCCTTTGAGAAGTCCTGATACATAGATGGGTAATGATATTTGTATTCCTTGCTGACGGTGATAACGGAATCAACTTGCTCTTGGCGGGTTGGAATTAAGTAAATCCCGGCCCGTTCACAAGCGTCGTAAGCTTCATCGAATAATTGCCGCGACATCTCACGAACACCTGGGTACTCGATAAATTGGCCCATCTGCATCTCAAACATCGTACATAGTGTGTTGGTAACGGCGTTAAAGACCACCTTGGACATGCACATGCCTTTCCAATCATCGGCAAAGACCGGTCCTAACTTTGCTTTGGTAAAGTCATCAAAGACAGCTTGGGTAGTGGCATCCGGCCGTTCATTGGTATAGCGGGCCATGTGCATCACTTCGTCACCCTCGGCCCCCATGAAGTCAACGTCGGCCGGTCCGTCCATTCGGGTTGCAATCATCGCCGTTCCACAAATAATGTGGTCTTTAGGGAAATACTTGGCGATCTTTTCAAAGTGCCCCATGCCGTTCATAGCTGAAAAGACATACTGATCATCATGAAAAATCCTGGCAGATTCGTCGCGGTCTAATTCGTCGGCTAACTGCATTTGCTTCTTAAAGACAATCCAAACGTCTGGGTGACCCTGGTATTCTTCTGGCCGATAAATATTGATGGGCACAACCCGGCGATTTTGATGATCACGGGCAACCGACACACCGCCTTGTTCACGAATCTTATTAATATTGGGTTCCCAGGTCTCTACGAAGTCAACGTCGACTCCGGCATTTTCTTGTAACATCACTCCATACCTAACTCCCATTGCGCCTGCGCCAATAATGCCGTACTTCATAATGACCACTCCTTTTTATGATTAATTGGGATGCTCCGCAAAACAGAAACTTGTCGACGGCTTCTGTTCGCTTTGCTCCGTTCACGTTTAAATCCAACTAAAAAAACGCCCTTTGGTTATAAAAACCAAAGGACGTTAAGTTCAACGCGGTACCACCTTTATTCGGATTGCTCTTTTAAGTAATCCCTCAAAGCCCACAAGCATCATTCTTAGGGGCTGCACGTTAATGGGTGCTACCATTTCACCTCGAAAAGTGAACCTACCTGCTTCAGCCTTTTGCCTTTGTAGTCCTAATACCTTCCCACCGAACCGGTACTCTCTTAGTAGGGCTACAACGCGACTCCGCTGACGCAAATCATTTAGTCGGATTTAAATGTTGAATGAAGTGTAAAACATCCATCAGGGTTCTGTCAACACTTTTTTAAAATTTAATTAGAAGATTTTATCAAAATGCCATTTTATCAAGTCTTAAAGTTATCCATTTTAACCAGCTATCAGCGGCTGATTCCCTTTGTGCAAGCATCATCAGAAAAACAGTTTCCGGTTCACAAACTTCAGTTTCCGTTTTTAAAATGAAATAGTTGCTAATTCCTAAGAAAATGTTTAATAATAGAATTGTAATGCAAAGGTGGGAATAATCATGATGTTAATTAGAACTATTCGTCAAGAAGACTATTCAGCGGTTGATGATCTTCTCCGAACAACATTTTCCAAAACTGCTAATGGCTACCGAAATGAAGCTGCCTTGGTTGGTAAGATTCGAGCGGACCCAACCTATCAGAAGAAATTAGAAGTAGTTGCCGATAACCATAACCAAATTGTGGGCTATGGTCTTCTCAGTGAAATCCACGTGATTGGCCCTACTACTTCATCACTTGGACTTTGTTTGGCACCCTTAGCCGTTCAGCCGGCCTTCCAGAAATCTGGTATTGGCACGGCCATTATTAACGAATTAGAGAGCCGGGCGATTAAGCTTGGGTACAAGTTCATCAGTGTCCTCGGCTGGCCGGATTATTATCCACGTTTTGGCTATCATCTGGCAAGTAAGGCGGGGATCAAACCACCATTCCCGGTTCCCGATGAAACTTACATGGTGAAAGAATTGGTTCCAGATGGCCTAAAGGGGGTAACTGGAACGGTAACCTACTTGGATGCATTTAACCACTAGTTCACAACTAAAAAGGGCTCCCGATTACTCAGGGTATCAAGTAATTGGGAGCCTTCTTTTTGCTATTTATTCATTGTCTCATCTTCTGAGGGAACGATTTTTTTACTTTGAAAAGCATTCATGGCCAAGCCAACTAAGAACTTACCATAGCGAATCACAACGAATGCGACCATCAACGTCGCCAGCGTGATTTCAACGTCAACAATTATCCCGACAGCCACGCTAATGCCGCCAGTCAAGTTAAAGCTGTGATGGAAAAGGTTCAAAGCCGTCGCCGAAATCACCAGCGGGAAAGTAAAGGCGCCAAAGCTTGGGTAAAATGACAAGCGCACATATTTTACAATCTTCGCTAAGGTGCCCCAGTACAGGCTTTGGGCCAGCAACACCATGACCAGTGAAAATGACCACGAAGGCGTTGTGGTCATGCTCAAATAGCCAGTCAAACAAAGTGAGGCTGGAGCTGCCATAATCGTTAATAATGGCAGGGTAGCTTCAAACATGAATTCCCGACGTAAGAGCCGAATGCAAACGATCGGCAATAAAATGGCATATAGCCCGAGTGACAGCCAAAGAACTGGCATCCCAATTGCCGGAATAAAGTTATTAGCAGTCACTGGAATGACACCAATCCCAACGAAAGTGACAAACCAACTCGGATATACGTGATCCAACTGAACCGACGGCCGTAATAAATGGCGGTAAACAAAATATCCCATAATCACAAATTGTAAAATAACGGCAGCGGTCCAAATAGTCAAAGCGATTACTGACAACCCCCATGCCTTTAAAAACGTGCTGATAATCATCAAAGACATCGTAAAGGTGGGGGCGACTGATGCGATCACTGGGTCGTTTAGATCCATCAAACTACGCTTGAAATGAACCCCGATTTTGGCAATCACCAACAGCATTAACACCAGCGCTAAAATCCCCCAGCAATTGCCGGCAGTTGAAAAGCCGATTGCCTTAAATAAGTTTCCTAACGATGCAATGCCTAATATTAAACCACAAATCGGTAAAGGTAATTTTTCTAAAAATTCTCTCATATGGTCTCCCTCTTCCTTCGGACAACTTTGTCAAGCGGGGTCTACGTGTAATCTCGCCCAAAATAACGAACCCGAGGATTCTTGGAAAATGAGATTGAACCGCTAACTTCTAACCGCTTTGCTTCATTTACTTTTACTGATTATACTGGTTATGCTACAATAAATAAAATTGATAATATCTATATTTATTATAGAATAAATTTATAGGCGGTGGTTAGATGTTTAAATTTTTAGAAACTTTCATGGTGGTATACCGAACTCATAGCTTTTCGCTGGCAGCTCAGCAGCTGTTCATTACCCAGCCAACCGTTTCTAATCAGATCAAGCAATTAGAAGCCCAATTGAATACTGAACTATTTGAACGCAAAAGCCGCCGGGAAAGCGTCCCCACCCCAGCGGCAGATATTTTGTACAAACGCAGTGCCAAGATCTTAGACGACTGGCACGATATTAATACCGAAATTACCGACCTGCAAGCCAGTAAGAAAGCTCACGTACGCTTCGGGATTTCCCAAACTGTCTCACGAATTTTGTTTGCAAGGATCGCTAACCAATTAAATCAAAGGCAACCTGACGTTCATTACGACGTAACGGTTTCTAATTCTGAAGGCGTCTTGACCCTACTAGAGGACTACAAAATTGACTTGGGGATTATTGAAAAGCCCTTGGTGACTGAACACGTTAAACGGCTGTCAATTGGCAAAGACCAACTGGTTAAGGCTGGCACGCCAACTGGGACGTGGATCACTCGCGAGGCCGGCTCCGGGATTGGTTATTACACAGAGCAATACTTTAGGGAAGCCGACATCCACCCCATTCGGCTCATCCATGTGAACAATAGCGGTTTAATTCGGCGGATCGTCTCAACTGGCGTCGGCCAAGCCTTATTATCTTCAAAAGACGTGCCGGAAAACGTTCAAGTAGAAACGCTGGGCAGCGCATTCATTCGCGACTTTTACCTCTTAACCCGCGACGAAGACCTGCAAGTCCCACTTTTAATGGCGATAACTGAGTTGATTAAACAAGTGACTGATAATCTGGATGCTTAACTTAATTGCAGCAAAAAGGCAGCAACCACATCTTAATTGATGCAGTCGCTGCCTTTTTGGCTAATTAGTTAGTCACACCTAGTCGTATGCCTTCACAAGCTTCGAGTTTCCGGTTACATAACCGCCAGCAATTTGATATCTCAACGTACCGGTCTTGGTAACATCATTCGCCCGCGAATAATCGTAAGCTTGGATTTTGACCTTGGTGCCCTTATAGAGACGCTTATTGGTTTGCTTGCTTAAGTTCGCATCTTGGTAACGATTGATTGTGTGCTTGGCTTTAAGGTAACGAGGTAGTTTGTGGTTGCCCATCATCACAAGTTTTCGGTTTCCGGTAATGTACTGGCCATTCTCCAGAACGTATCGGGTCGTTAAGTTATGGTGAACAATTTGTTTCACATGAAGCACAGTCCCTTGCTTGTAATTCTTAACTTTACCAGTCAAGTCCTTATTCTTATAAGCAGTGACCCCGCGTGGGTTGATAACCGTTAGCGTCTTATGACGACCTTGGTAATAAACCGGGCGAACATATGCCCACCGTGCCGTGATGTAGCCCACCAAATTATTTGTCTTGCTTAAGTGGTTCACATCGCGCACCTTATAACGCAGGTTACCGTTCTTGGAATAATCATAACCGATCACCACAAACATTGGCCGCTGAGTCCGGTGTTTGCCAGCATAAACGGCAATCCGCCCCTTCTTCGTAAAGTTCTTATCCTTGTACAGATAAATCTTCTTTACCGCATAAACCGCCTGCCCCTTCTTCACCTTCTGTTGGGTGGCCGGTTTGCGTTGAGCCGTTTCCTGCGTTGGTGCAGTCTGGACACTACTTGTGATCTCGACATCCTTAACTGGTCGGGATGTCGTTGCCGTTACTTGACCAGTTGGTCCTGAATTTTTCGTGTAATAGAAGACGAATTCATGACCGTCCTTAGCCGTTAATTGCCAGCTTTGCGGTGTTTGCCCTGCTACCAAAGTGTATCCTGGCACCGACAGATTGTTAGGGTCAACCGTCACGGTTTGCCCAACCACGCCGCCGATATGACTGTCTGGTTTAACCGGAGTGGTAGTGCCCTTTTCGTAGTAATGAACGACTACTGCATTGGCATCGTTTGGGTTAACCTGATTGCCGACAACGTAGATCTGAGTTACTTGAGCCGTCATTTTCCAAGTTAAATCATCTGGTTGCTTTTGGCCATCCTTCAGTTCTTCTGGGGTGGCGTAGTGATAACCAGCTGGAATCTCAATTTGTTGACTATCAGAACCCAGATCCAAGCTTTCGCCGGTATGGCCGGCTGGCGTTTGGCTATCCCCAATGACGTCGCCGGTTTGAGGATCAATATAGGTCACCGTGATATTGTTTTGTTGGTCAGATTGGTAATAGAAGGTTAACTGATGGCCAACCTTATCCTGTAACGTCACTGTTTGGGCTTGTTGACCGGCCACTAGCGTATAGCCCACTAACTTAGCCGGTTTCACGGTTACGGGTGAACCTACCTTGCCGCCATACACGTCATCTTCTTTCAGGGACTGGGTAGTCCCTGCCAAGTAATGATGAACAACAACCGCATTGGCATCGGCCGGTTTCACATCATTGCCGACGATATACACCTGAGTTTCTTGATCAGCCGTCGTCCAAGTTAAATCATCCGGCTGTTGCTTGCCAGCCGTTAATTCGTTAGAGGTGGCGTAATGGTATCCCGCTGGCATCTCAATTTGTTGGCTATCAGAATCCAGATCTAATTTTTCGCCGGTATGACCAGCTGGTTTTTGGCTGCCACCAATTTCATTTCCCGTCGTTAAATCAACTAATTTAACGGTGATGTTATGTTGCGGGTTGGCGGTGTAGTAGAAGGTAAGCACTTGGCCTGTTTGAGCATCAAGGATTATCTTCTTAGCCGCCTGGTCGCCAACGACCGTGTAGCCGTCAATCACTGCTGGGTTAATTGTTGTTGGGCTACCAACTTTGCCGCCAAATGACTCATCGGCCTTAAGGGCTTTGGTAGTCCCCGCCAAATAATAGTGAACGGTGACCGCGTTGACGTCTCCTGGTTTTACATCGTTGCCAACAACATACACGTTAGTGGTTTGCTGATCTGGCGTCCAAGTTGGATTGTCCGGTTGTTGAATACCAACGGGCAATTCTGCCGGTGTTGCGTAGTGATAACCAGCCGGTATCGTAAGCTGATCGCTATCCTTGCCAACATTGAGTTTTTCGCCCGTATGCCCACTTGGTGTTTGACTATCGCCAATTTGATTGCCAGTCACTGGATCCAGATAGTTCACCGTAATTGTCTTTTGGGCTTCTGCTTGATAACGGTACGTGACGGTTTGCCCCTTAACCACGTCGAGGATGACTGTCTGAGCCGACTGACCATCAATCAGCTTGTAGCCGTTAATCACTGCTGGGTTAATCGTCACTGGGCTGCCAACCACGCCGCCAATCGAATCGTCAGCTTTGAGCCCTTTAGTCGTGCCTTCTGCATAGTAATGCACCATTACAGCGTTAGCATCACCGGAATGAACGTCGTTGCCAACCACATAAACGTTGGCCGTTTGTTCAGCTGTCGTCCAAGTCAGGTCACTTGGTTGTTGACTACCAGCCTTTAACTCCGTTGGGGTTGCGTAATGATAGCCAGCTGGAATTGTAATTTGCGAGCTATCAGCACCTAAATCCAGCTTCTCGCCGGTATGTCCCGCTGGTTGGTTGCTCCCAATTTCACTGCCAGTAGCGACATCCACATAACTAACGGTAATGTTATTTTGGCCCACTGCCCGATAGTAGAACGTCACCGTTTGGCCGTTTTCTGCTGCCAAGGTTACTGTTCTGGCAGCTTGGCCAGCAACTAATTCGTAGCCGCTAATGGTTGCCGGGCTAACCACCACTTCACCGCCAACCTTGCCACCAAGCGATTGATCGGCTTGCAGCGCCGTGGTGGTGTTTTCCAAATAGTGATGAACGGTAATGGCGTTCACGTCGCCTGGCTTGACGTCGTTACCCGTAATATAAACCGTCGTGTCTTGCCGATCGGTTGTCCAAGTTAAACCTGATGGTTGCTTTTGTGACGTTATTAATTCAGTCGGCGTCGCATAGTGATAGCCGGCCGGTACGGCTAATTGGCCACCATCCGTACTTAGATCCAATTGTTCATCCGTATGCCCAGTTGGGGTACTGGTCCCAATCGCCTTGCCCGTGTCCGTGTCAACATAATGAATCGTGATGTTATTTTGCTCATCAGCATCGTAGTAGAACGTGACGACTTGGCCCTTCGCCGCGTCTAACACTAATTTCTGCGCGCCTTGACCAGCAGTCAATGTGTAACCTTTGATCGCTGCTGGGCTAATCGTTACTGAATCGCCCACAATTCCGCCAAAGGACTCATCAGCTTTGAGCGCCTTAGTCGTTCCAGCCAAATAATAGTGAACCGTCACTGCATTGGTATCGCCGGCGTGAACCTCATTACCAACGACATAAACCTGAGTCGTTTGTTGGTCGGTTGTCCAAGTCAAATCACTTGGTTGCTGCTTGCCATCCTTTAATTCTTCTGGCGTCGCGTAATGGTAGCCGGCTGGCATATCCAGTTTGTCGCTGCCGTTGCCTAAATCAAGGGTTTCACCAGTATGGCCCGTTGGCGTTTGCAAATTGCCAATTTGCTGACCCGTCTTTGGATCAACATAAGTGACGGTGATGTTAGACTGGCTATCCGCAGTGTAATAGAAGGTGACTGTTTGGCCGTCCTGAACTTTTAAGGTCAGCGTCTGGGCTGTTTGGCCATTTACTAAGGTGTAGCCGTTAATAACAGCTGGGCTGATCGTAACCGGACTGCCAACCACGCCGCCGATTGAGTCATCGGCTTTGAGGGCTTTGGTTGTGCCGTTCAAATAATAGTGAACCGTTATCGCGTTAACATCACCAGATTTTACCGGATCGCCAACCACATAGACTTTGGCAGCCTGCTGATCAGTTGTCCAAGTTAACTGTTCTGGCTGCTTTTGGTCGCCTTGAAGTTCTTCTGGCGTCGCATAATGGTAGCCGGCTGGCATATCCAGTTGAGCGCTGTCTTTGCCCAAATCCAGTTTTTCGCCGGTATGGCCAGTTGGCACGCTAGTAGTAACTTCTTTGCCAGTTGCCGTATCAACGTAGCTGACCATGATATTGTTCTGGTCATTTGCTTGGTAGTAAAAGACGACCGTTTGGCCAGTTTTGGCATCAAGGGTCAATATTTTTGCTGCTTGACCAGCAATCGCCGTATACCCTGCAATGTTTGCCGGGCTGGCAGTCACTTCACCACCTACTCGGCCACCCAATGACTCATCGGCTTTCAATGAAGTCGTTGTATTTACCAAATAATGGTGAACGGTGACGGCGTTAACGTCGCCGGACTCAACTTTATTACCAATGACGTAAACCGTTGTCGCTTGATCTGTTGTGGTCCATGTGAGTTCACCGGGCTGGTTAGTCCCTGCTGGTAACTCGGCTGGCGTTGCGTAATGATAACCCGCCGGAATGTTGATTTGCTTACTGTCAGTGCCGAGATCCAAGGTTTCGCCAGTATGGCCGGCTGGTTTTTGCCCATCGCCAACTTTCGTGCTCGTGTTGGTATCCACAAGGGTGACCGTGATATTCGTTTGGACGTCAGCTTGATAGTAGAACGTCACCGTTTGACCAGCGGTTGCCTTTAGAGTCACCATTTGGGCTTTTTGGCCGTCAACTAACGTATACCCCTTGATCGTTGCCGGGCTTATCGTTACTTGGCCACCCACCTTGCCGCCAAGTGAGTCGTCTGTTGCAAGCGGCGTGGTCGTGTTTGCCAAATAATGGTGAACCGTGATGGCATTCGTGTCACCTGATTCAACGACGTTGCCAGTAATATAAACGTTGGTATCCTGCTGATCAGTCGTCCAAGTTAAAGCCGTTGGCTGGGTTTGTGATTCTTTTAGTTCTGCTGGGGTTGCGTAGTGATAGCCGGCTGGAACCTCTAATTGGCTGCCAGCGGCACTCAAGTCTAATTTCCCATCAGTGTGACCAGCTGGGTTACTAGTGCCAATGGATTTGCCCGTATCTGTATCAACGTAGTGAATGGTGATATTGCTTTGGGCATCAGCCCGGTAATAAAAGCTCACTGACTGGCCTTTTTGTACGTCTAGCATGATCGTTTGCGCCGTTTGGCCGGCTACTAAGGTATAACCCTTGATTTCTGCTGGGCTCACCGTTACCGGAGTGCCAATTTGGCCGCCAAACAAGTCATCGGCTTTCAAAGCCTTCGTGGTGTTTTCAACGTAGTAGTGAACCGTAATCGCATTCGGATCAGTTGGCTTGACTTCATTACCAATCACGTAAACTTGAGTGGTCTGATCCGCAGTGGTCCACTTAGGATTTTCTGGCTGGCCAACGCCACTTGGTAATTCGGCTGGGGTTGCGTAATGGTAGCCGGCTGGGATGGTGAGTTGTTGGCTATCTTTGCCTAAATCAAGTTCTTCGCCAGTATGGCCGGCTGGTTTTTGCGGGTTGCCCACCTGTTGGTTACCATTTGGATCAACATAAATGACTGTGATGTTGGTTTGCGCGTCAGCTTGATAATAGAATGTGCGGGTTTGACCATTTTGCGCGTCCAACTTGACCGTTTGCGCCGTTTGGCCGGCTACCAAGGTATAACCCTTGATTTCTGCTGGGCTCACCGTCACTGACTCGCCCACGATGCCGCCAACTGAGTCATCCGCCTTTAATGACGTGGTCGTTTGATCCAAATAGTAGTGAACCGTCACGGCATTGACATCACCTGATTTAACAGGGTTCCCGACAACGTAGACTTTGGTGGCCTGTTGATTAGTCGTCCAAGTTAAAGCCGTTGGCTGCTGAGTGCCTTGAGGTAATTCTTCCGGCGTGGCATAGTGGTACCCTGCTGGGATTGTCATTTGTTGACTGCCTTTGCCTAAATCAAGTTTCTCACCGGTATGGCCAGCTGGCGTTTGGTTGTCACCAATTTGGTCACCCGTCTTTGGATCAACGTAGCTAACGGTAATGTTGTTTTGATCATCTGCAGTGTAATAGAACGTTACGATTTGACCCGCTGCCGCGGCCAACGTGAGGGTTTTAGCCGCTTGGCCGGCAATTCCCGTGTAACCCTTAATTTCTGCTGGATCGATGGTGACCGGGATGCCAACGACACCACCAACTGATTCATCCGCCTTGAGTGACTGGGTCGTATTTGCTAAATAATAATGAACTGTTACGGCATTTTGGTCGCCCGGTTTAACCTCATTGCCCACCACGTAAACTTTGGTGGCCTGCTGATCGGTCGTCCAAGTTAAAGCCGTTGGCTGGGTTTGGCCGGCCTGTAATTCGGCTGGCGTGGCGTAGTGGTAGCCAGCCGGGATACTAATCTGGTCACTCGTTGAACCCAAATCAAGCTTTTCATTGGTGTGGCCAGTTGGGACACTGTTACCAATTTCCTTGTTCGTATTGGTATCAACGTAACTCACCGTAATTGTTTTTTGTTCATCGGCTTGATAAAAGAAAGTCACGGTCTGGTCGTTTTCAGCAGTCAAGGTCACCGCCTTAGCCGTTTGACCATCAACGAGACGATAACCGGCAATTGTTGCCGGATTAACCGTTACTTGGCCACCAATTTTGCCGCCAAGTGAGTCATCGGCCTTAACGGATTGAGTTGTGTTTTCCAGATAATAATGCACCGTCACGGCGTTGGGATCGCCAGCTTTAACCGGATTGCCAATCACGTAAACGTTGGTCGTTTGCGGTGTCGTCGTCCAAGTCAGGTCACTCGGCTGCTTTTGATCACCCGTTAACTCACCAGCAGTTGCGTAGTAGTAGCCGGCTGGGATAACCACTTTAGCGCTATCAGAACCCAATTGAAGGGTTTCACCGGTGCGCCCGTCAGGTTGACTGGTGCCGATTGAATTGCCGGAATCGCCGTCAAGATAGGTAATCGTGATGTTTTTTTGATCATTGGCCGTATAGTAGAAAGTAGCTTCTTTTGGTTGGCCATCCAACGTGACGCTCTTGGCTGGCTGATTTGGTACCAGGGTGTACCCTGCAACGGTTTGGTCGGCGTCTTGGGCGGAAATTGTTACCGTCTCGCCGACAAAACCGCCAACCTTACGATCTGCTTGCACTTTAGTCGTGGAGTCGGCCAAATAATAGTGAACCGTGATGGCGCCGGTATCCGTCGTTTTAATTTCATTTGGTGACACGTAGACGGTTGCGGTTTGCAGCGTCGGTTCCAAATCCAAACTGGTTGGTTGAGTTCGCCCGCCTAATTCAGTCGGCGTTGTTGAATAATGGTAGCCAACAGGGATAGCTAAGCGATCACTATTAGCGGTTAAGTCAATTGTGTCATACCGCTTGCCGATGGGCTTGCTAGTACCGATTGTTTCGCCAGTTTTGGTGTTGACGTAATTAACCGTAATCGTTGAAACATCAATCTTCTTGAAATAAAGGGGCACCGGTTTGCTAGGAGTTTGAGTCCCCGGAACCGTGTAGACAACATCCGCTTGGGGGATCACTTCAAAACCGAAGCTGGCTGTCGACCATCTTGGATCATTGTACTTTATCGTGATCACATCCCCAGCAAACGCAAAAATATCAAAAGCTCCCAGAGTAATATTAGTTGGCTGGCCATTGTCGTCCATTTCATACTTATTAACGGTTACTGCTTTGTAATAAGGAACGTCAGATTCCACGTACACGTTAATCGTTTTATCCGTTCCATAGGTGAGCGCGGTAGGTTGCTTGTCACTTGTTCGAATATCTGGTGTTAAGTGATAACCCTTTGGCAGATTAGCAGTTACAAAAGGACTGCCGAGCCGACTGCCTTTTTCTACCCCAGAGCTTGTATTCAGCTGAGTTAACGCTAATTGCGTGCCAACTGGTCCTGTGGTTGAAGCGCTTGATAATTTGACGCCATCTAATGATCGAATGAAATTAACCGTGGCCGCTTCGAGTTGGGTTTGCGCCCAGACAAAAGTAATTGGTTGGGTATAGTCACCGTCATTAATTTTGTCTTGAAGCGCCGTCGCTGTCATCATCGGCCCTTGTGGATGATGGTCCGTCCCAGTACCAACTAATTGCCATTGGGCATTGGTACTCCCGTATAACAAATTAGTCAACGGGTCGACGATTTGTTGATACTTCCCAGGGGCATCGGGGATCGCGTTACTGCCGGCCAAGTCCTTGTTTGAAGCTAAGAATGTTTTAGGCCCAACCGTTATTTTCCAAAGATTGGTCGTTCCCCTTAACATTTCCTGCATCGCTGTCCAGCCAAAGGCACCGGCGGTTTTAAATGAAAAAGTATCCCAGCCGGTAAGGTCCAGTGACGTCAAGCTGCTAGCGCCGTCAAACATCTGGTACATGGCACCAAGATGCTGATCATCAGGGTAGCTCGTTGGCATGACAGCTTTGCGGACGTCCCATTTGCTGACGTCTACCGAAACTAAGCGCTGATCATTTTGAAACATTCGGGCAAAGTTAGTCGTGTTTTTAGTAATCAAATTTTCGCCTTGAATATAAGTAACGTTAGGCAATCCACTGCCATCTGGTTGGGAAAATAAATACGATGAATCAACTGGCGCCGTGGTGCCGGTATCAATCATGATTTTCTTAATATCTGCTGCAAAATCTTTTAACGGATTATTCGTATTAGTTACCGAAGACAGTTGGCCCTGATGGATTGTCAGCGTGCCGGTTGAGTCAAACTCCCACTTGCTGGTCCCCCAGTTGCCGGATTTTACAATCTCCACGGGAGCTGCAGCGGCAAACATCATCTTATTCATGGCGGTGCCGGCAAGTTTCGGCTGTAGCTTTGCCGACACTTTGGCAGTCGTGCCCTTTGTGGCCAATTGATCCATATCCAAATCGGCCTGCTGATCAACCTGATCCGCGTTTTGATTAACTAATTCATCAGCCATCGCCGCGTTAACTTTGTCGCTGACTTGAGTGGGTTGCGCTGCCGTTTTCTGGTCAACCTTGGCCGTTGAAGTTGGTTTTTCAGCTTTTTGATCTTCTGGCTGACTGGTTTCTTTAGCGGCCGTCGCGGTATCAGTTGTCTGTTCTGCCGGTTGGGCGGCGACAGCCCCTTTAGCAGTTGGGGCATCACTGGTTGTTAACTGAGCAGCTTGGGATTGCTTTTCAGAACTGCTAATTGAGTGAGGCGTAGCAGCGGCTTTTGAATCGGCAGTAGCTGAGGGCACAGCGGTAGATTGAGCTGGTGCCTGACTTGTCATTGATGCCGATTGGCTAGAAGCCGTCAACGCACCCGTTGATTTGGCTTGCGTTGTAGCGGCCGTCGACAAAGTAGCGGTTGGTTCCGGCTTAGACTGAGCCGACTCTGGCTGAACAGCTGTTGAAGTCGCCTCTTTTGCCTCATCCGGTGAGCTAACCGCTACATTGGAATCGGCCGAACTAGCCGACATCTTATCCGGTTGTGTTGAACTTGTGCTGGTTGAGCTTACCGCTTGGCTTTGGGCATCTGAACCCTGGTCGGCAGCCGAACCCCCGTTGGCTGTCACTGCTTCTGTAGCGGAAATCGTATCGGCAGTATTCGCCTTGGCATTGCCATCTGACAAACCTAATCCAATCCCCAAACTGATCGTTGCCAAGCCCGCGAATAACCAATGTTTCCCCGCTTTGTACATCTTGTAATGTACCTTTTCTTCGCGCGTTTTAGACAATTTATTCATGATTAACAAACTCCTCCCCAAATCAAGTAATTCAATGTCTTACTTGTTATACCCATCATTACATGTCTACCATTTCCAAAAGCATCATATCATGGGGGCAAAAAAATACGGGAAATTTTGGCCGCTAATTTTTAGACGCTCTAAGTCCCGGTTAAAGGGCATTGACTGCCGCTTTTTTCAAGGTGAGGGCAAAAAAATAGCGTTGAATGAGTGGACATTCAACGCTAAACGGGGGTGGCAATTATTCACTTAATGGTTATTGGAGGAGGAGCGACTAGCCGTTTAGCTTGAAGAAACGGTTAGCCGCGATATTAAATCGCCATTCTAAGCTTTTTTGCCTTCAAATTAACATCCCGATAAATCTTCTTGATGGTTTTTTCATAATCTTCATTGGCCACGCCGAACACGACTTTGATATCGCTGCCTTCTTGGATGACCAAGTGTACCTTGATTTGACTGTCATTTAGGAGATCTAAAATTTTCCCCGCGTTGGCTGGCCGGCTGCCCAACTCATGGGAAACCGCGGCAACCAACGCGATATCTTTTTCTAGCTTGACCCGATCCAGCCCGCACTTTTTAAGAGCTGCCAAAATTGCGCCTAATTTGCCAGCTAATTGACTACGCTTAGCCAAGAAACTAAACGAATCCGTACCGGACGAAACGTATTCAAACGGCACATTGAAAGCCTGAATTTCAGAAAAGACCTTTGCCATCACGTCAAACCGCTTATTTAACTGATATTTTTGAATTGAAATAATGACATAGTCTTTTTTACCGGCGACACCGGTCACAAGTTGGTTGGGATCTCGGCGAACCGTTCCTTCAACCAGCGTGCCATCTTCTTCTGGATGATTCGTATTCAAAATGGCAATTGGGATTTGACGTTCAGCAACCGGTTTGATTGCTTCTTCTTGAAAAACACTCACGCCCATGTACGATAATTCCTGCAGCTCATCATAAGTTAATTCGCTAATTCGGCGGGAATGATCAACAATTCGCGGATCGGCCATCTTAATGCCAGAAACGTCTGTCCAATTCTCATACAAATCGGCGTCAACCAAATTTGCCATAATCGCGCCGGAAACGTCACCACCGCCCCGAGCCATCACGTGAATCTCACCGGCCTCATCAACGCCATAAAAACCGGGGACAACTATCCGTGAGTTAGCCGACAAAAAGTCGCGCAGGCGGTTAATTGATTCGCCATAATTAACTGTGTGACCGTCATACACCAAGAAGCGGGCGGCATCAAGGAATTGAAAGCCTAAGAAGTCGGCCATTAATTTTGCCGTCAGAAATTCACCACGAGATACCAAATAATCATAGGTGCAGGTTGGAATTAATCGTTCGATTTTTTGCAGATCATTTTCGATAGCGACATTGAGCCCCAAAGCATCACGAATGCCGATAAACCGCCGTTCGATGTGGTTAAAGGTCGGCTGATAATCCTCGCCGGCATCCCTTAACTTTTCAACGGCCATCAACAAATCCGTCACCTTAATCGACTCTTCGCTACTCTTACCAGCCGCGCTGACCACTACGATTCTTCTATCCGCGCTGGCTTCTACAATTGAACGCACTTTTTTGAACTGGGCTGCATCAGCAACCGAACTCCCACCAAATTTTGCAACTTTCATTTTACTGCACCTCCCCGTTTTTCTGGTAAGCTTGCCATAAACGCTGTTTCATCTTTTTGAAGCACTTGTTTCATTAACCGATGCATTTCACCAACTGGAACTTCGTTAACAACTAAGTAATCGCCGCGAATCGATGGGCTAAACCGCTTAAAGAGCTCTGAACAATCAATTTCTGATCGAACAATGTAATCATGTTTGGTCAAATCCGATCGATATTTGAAGGGGCTCTTAAATTCCCGCTTTAAATGTTCCTTGTTTTGGAAAATATCTAAAATATCTTGAATAACCGCATTAGCAGTCGGCAGTTGACCGGCGCCTTGGCCCATAAACTTCAAGTTCCCAATGGTTTGACCGTGTAAAGAAATCAAATTGTAATTATCCTTTGTGTGAGCCTCCAATGTATCGCCATAGTACAGTGTTGGTTCAACCACGTAATCAAATTCATTGCCACGCTGATGGCTAATTCCCATCAATTTGACGGTTAACCCCAGCTGATCAAAGTAAGCCATGTCATCTTCAGTGATGTTGCGAATGCCAAAGATTGGCAGATCCTTGTTTGGCTTGATAAACAGGTCATAGGCAATATCGACGCTGATACACAACTTGTTGGCAACGTCCAAACCGTCAATGTCAGCAGAAGGATCTGCTTCCGCGTAGCCTAGTTGCTGAGCCTGCATTAATACGTCGTTAAACGGCTCACCGCTGCGATGCATCTGATCCAAAATAAAGTTTGACGTCCCATTGAAAATCCCTTGAATCTTATTGACGTCATCAACTCTTAAGGCCCGCTCCAAGCCTTGGATCCATGGAATACCACCGCCTACACTTGATTCAAAGTAAAACTTGACGCCATTTTCGCGGGAAACCTTGGTAAATTCATCCATATACTGGGCGATGACGGCTTTATTGGCAGTAATCACATGCTTCTTGTGCTTCAAAGCCGAGATAATATACTGATGAGCCGGTTCGATGCCGCCGATGACCTCTACAACAATATCAACTTCTTTATCATTTAAGATTGCTTCAATGTCGTCGGTCATTTCCGGTAAATCCGGTTTTTTATTTTTTCGAATTAAAATATGCTTCACATGGAGGTTTTGGGTCTGGCGATTCGCTTTCTTGATAATTTTATAAACACCGGTACCAACCGTACCAAACCCCAAAATTGCGATGTTCACAGTTAAAACCTCCCAGATAAGTTGAGCGACGCCAGGTCTCTGCCTAACGCAGCCGTCCTAATAAATTCGTGTTCATAAATAATAAACACTTGTTTTTCTAATGAAAACAGATTATCATAGTAATCACAGAAATGCAAGGAGTAAACGCAAATGACTAAAAATTATACGAGTACCAGAGATAATTCCGTTCACATCTCGGCAAAAGCTGCCATTGAAAAAGGCTTCTCAGATGATAAGGGGTTGTTTGTTTATCCAAACCTCGGCGATACTCAAGTTGACTTGGCCAAATTAATCACGTTAAGTTATACAGACATTGCCCGGGCCGTTTTGGCAAAGTTATTGCCTGACTTTTCAGCAGAAGAAATCAGCGAAAGTGTTGATAATGCATATCGTCACAGCTTTGACTCCGATCAAATTACGCCAGTCGTCGCCGTTGACGACTTTCACGTCCTAGAGCTTTTTCACGGGCCTACCAGCGCCTTTAAAGACGTTGGCTTACAATTATTACCTCAATTAATGAAACACGTTTTAGTTGCCGACCATAAAATCATGATATTAACCGCAACTAGCGGCGATACCGGCAAGGCTGCCTTGGAAGGGTTCAAAGATCTCCATCATATGGGAATCATTGTCTTTTATCCAGATGGTGGTGTTAGCCCAATTCAAAAACTCCAGATGGTAACTACTGGTGGCCATAACACCAAAGTGGCCGCGATCAAAGGCAACTTTGATGACGCTCAAACCAACGTCAAGCGAATCTTTAATGACCAAGCCCTTAAAAACGCGATTGGCGAAGACGTCAACCTCTCCAGTGCAAACTCAATCAATATTGGCCGGCTCATCCCGCAAGTGGTTTATTACTTTGATGCTTACAAGCAACTCGTTAATAATGGTACGATTAAAACCGGCGACAAAGTGAACTTTACGGTTCCAACCGGCAACTTCGGCGACGTTTTAGCTGGTTATTATGCTAAACTATTAGGCTTGCCAGTCGATAAATTCGTAGTCGCTTGTAACGAAAACAACGTACTGGCTAATTTCTTCAAACATGGCGTTTATGACCGTAACCGGCCGTTCTTCCAGACCGTTGCCCCTAGTATGGATATTCAAGTTTCAAGTAATTTTGAACGGCTTTTGTATTATAAGAGTGGCGAAGACTCGGCTTACGTTAAACAACTGATGGATGACTTGGAAGACAGCGGTAAATACGAAGTCTCCAAGGACGTGTTAGCCCGCATTCAAGCCGACTTTTATTGTGGGTATAGTACCGATGACGAGATCGAAGCGGGCATCAAAGCCGTTTATCAAAAGACTGGTTATCTGATGGATCCCCATACGGCCGCCGGTTACAAAGTTATGCGTGATTATCAACAAATTGACAGTCAAACCCCCATGATCCTACTAAGCACTGCCAGCCCGTATAAGTTTGTCAACGCCGTCGCTGATGCCATCTTGCCCGAGAC
Organism: Lentilactobacillus fungorum; assembly: GCF_016860605.1. Taxonomy (GTDB): domain Bacteria; phylum Bacillota; class Bacilli; order Lactobacillales; family Lactobacillaceae; genus Lentilactobacillus; species Lentilactobacillus fungorum. Next base: position 18,763 of record NZ_BNJR01000007.1, on the reverse strand, counting down.
GGCTGCTGATCCCTTGCAAGTTATGAAGGATCTTGAAGCTAAAACCCACGTTCAGATTCCCGATAACCTCAGGGAAGTCTGGGATCTGCCAGTCAGACACGAGTCAGTTATTGAAAAAGACCAAATGAGTGACTATGTTCAGGCAAAAATCGAGGAGGTATTCTATGATCAAGATCAAAGTGCCAGCAACTAGTGCTAACGTTGGCGTTGGCTTTGACTGTCTTGGCTTGGCAGTTTCTTACTACTCAACCATTACGTTTGAACCAAGTACTACCAAATTGGAAATCAGCGGCTGCCCAGCTGAATTTCAAACCGAAGACAACTTGGTTTACCAGGCCTTTGTCAAGGGCTGCAACTTTCTTGATAAGCCGGTACCAAATGTCAAAATTACAATTACCGGCGATATCCCGGTTGCCCGCGGCCTTGGCAGTTCATCAGTCTGCGTTGTCGCTGGTCTAAAAGCAGCCAGCGTTTGGTTTAGCGATGGCATATCAAAAGATCAACTGCTCAGCTTAGCTACTCAAATGGAAGGACATCCAGATAACGTCACCCCGGCAATCCTCGGCGGCCTCTGTGTTTCCTTTATGGATGACCATCATGAACCACAAGTGATCAAGTATGATGTTAACCCAGAGTTACATTTCGTCGCATTAATCCCAGATTATGAAGTCAGCACGCACGAGGCCCGCAAAGTATTGCCCAAGACATTGTCTTACGCCGACGCCATTCATCAAGTGTCTCACTGTGCGGCAATGACCAAAGCCCTTGAACTAGGCGATATGCACATGATTCACGAGGCTTGCGACGACCGGATGCACGAACCGTACCGGGCCAAATTAATTCCAGATTATGATGCTGCCAAAGCTATCTGTGAACGAGTCGGTGGTACGATGTATATTAGTGGTAGCGGCTCAACTTTGATGGCCATTCTTGCCGATGAAGCAGCCGAAAATGAAGTCATTAACAACGCCCAAGCCGCCTTTCCAAGCTGGAAAATTCGAAAATTAACGGTAGCCGCAACCGGCGTGACAAGTGAGGTAAGTGAACGTGGAAAAGTATTACATCGTTGATAGCTCAATTTTACCGGAATCGTTTGACAAGGTTATCCAAGCCCGCCAATTACTGGAAAGCGGTAAGGTTCACCAAGTCAGCGAAGCCGTTAAAATCGTCGGTATCAGTCGAGGAACTTATTATAAGTACAAGGATCTGGTCTTTTTGCCAGAAGATACTTTAATGGATCGCAAGGCCGTGATTTCGTTAATGCTGGAAAACAAGCGGGGCATCTTATCGGAAGTGCTCAGAACTATTTCGGACTCCAGCGCCAGCGTACTGACAATCAACCAAAATATTCCGATCCACAACGTCGCCAGCATCGTCATTTCACTTGACCTCAGCCACTTTAGCGGCACTGTTGATAGTTTGCTCAACGCGATTAAACAGGTTGATGGCGCAAGTAATGTGCAACTGGTGTCGATTGAGTAAGTGTCGCGAATGTACGTTAGTAATCTTATGAAAGTAACGGTATTTTTGAATAACATCCACTTTTTTAGACAACGATCGCTTTTAGATGAGACTGGCTAATCTAAATTAGTGTTGACAAGAACTCAACTACTGGTTTGTAAAAAATAACCCCTGGTGCTTTAAAAGACATCAGGGGTTATTTTGCAAGTAATTGTAAATGTCGTTCAAACTGGGTAAAAACATCCTGATAATTCAAATATGGGTCATCGGTTTTAGCAACCAACAGCGCAAGATCACGAATTTGTTGGTTAGTAAACGTTAGCTCCATATGATTGAGTCTGGAGATGATCTGGGCGGCAATGACGGCAGTTCGCTTATTGCCATCTTCGAAGGGATGAAGGTTAATGATTTTAATAAACATCATCCCAATCTGCTCAGCTAAAGTTTCATCCATCTGATGGCCAAATACCGATTGTTTAGGGAGAGCTACGATTGATTTAAGTCCCTTTAAATTCCTAATAAATGTTTTTTGACGGTTCTCACTCATAATCGCAACGTTAATTGCAATCATCTTGTCAGCATTTAATAACTTCACTACTCGTCTCCCTTACGCAGATCCTCTAAAGCATCATGGTACTTATCAAGTGCCTCCGTTAAAGCATCTTGAAATGACTCCGGGAGCTTAGACTTAGTTATCTTGAGTGTATCATCTTGTTCGTGAATGACAATCTCATCGCCAGTCGTGAGATGGAGTTTCTTTAACATATTTGCGGGAATAACAACCGCATTAGAGTTGCCAACTTTAATAATTTTTTTGACGGTTTCCATTTAAAAAGCCTCCCATTTGTTAGTGCGTTATAACGTACTAACATTATAATGTGGGCTTCTTTGAAGTAATGCTAAAAAGTCAGCTTTAACTTTCTTCTCCCTGTAACCCCTTTCCAACTTGAATGCAACCCCCTGTCACAGCTATAATGCAACTATTGCTAATATTAGAATTCGACTTATCTTGGAGGACCTCATGGCAAATAGCCAATCCGATACACCAGCTAAATTTCGTTTATCTCAAAACCATCATATGACCATCCCTTGGAATACGTTTATCAGCCAAGAAAAAATGCCGGCAAAAAATGCCCCGCTAAGTGAAAAAGCATCCGTTGTCGGGCGTGTCGGTATCATTATGCTATCTTGTGGTACTGGTGCTTGGCGAGTACGTGACGCAATGAATACCGTCGCTCGCGTGCTTGGCGTGACTTGTTCAGCTGATATTGGCTTAACGTCTATTCAATTTACCTGCTTTACCGAGGGTCACAGCTACTCGCAAGTATTATCATTACCAAATACGGGGGTTAACACTGATAAGCTCAACATCATGGAAGGTTTCGTCGCCAACTTTGCCAATGATTTTTCAACGACGACTATCCGAACAATTCATAATCAAATTGACAAAATTGAGCAAAAGCCGAGTCAGTATTCGCCGGTGATTTCAGGGCTGGCAGCCGCTTTAGCCTGTTGTGGCTTTATTTTTTTGCTTGGCGGTGGCATTCCCGAGATGATTTGTTCCTTCATTGGCGCTGGAATTGGCAACTTTACCCGCAGCCTAATGGGCAAACATCGCACCACCACCTTTGCCAGTATTGCGATTGCCGTTGCCATTGCTGGCTTGGCTTACATGATTGCCTTTAAAATATTTGAAGCCAACTTTCAAGTTTTAGCACAGCATGAAGCCGGCTACATCGGGGCGATGCTGTTTGTCATCCCCGGCTTTCCGTTCATTACCAGTATCTTGGATCTTTCCAAGTTGGATATGCGTTCAGGCTTGGAACGGCTGGCTTACGCAATCATGATTACTTTAATCGCCGCTTTGGTTGGTTGGCTGATCGCATTGATTTTTCATTTTCAGCCAGCTAATTTCCTGCCGCTGGGCTTATCGCCACTGGTATTAATGCTGCTGCGGCTGCCCGCCAGCTTTTGTGGTGTTTTCGGCTTCTCCATCATGTTTAATAGTACAACCCGCATGGCCATGGTGGCCGGGGGAATCGGCGCCATCGCTAACACGCTACGACTTGAATTGGTCGATCTCACAACGTTGCCGCCAGCCGCCGCTGCTTTTTTAGCGGCTTTATTGGCTGGATTAATTGCTTCGGTCGTTAACCGGTTTAACGGCTACCCAAGAATCTCCTTGACGGTGCCGTCCATTGTGATTATGGTGCCTGGCCTTTATATTTATCGAGCAGTTTATAACATCGGTATTAACCAAATTAGCATTGGTGCTCTGTGGCTAACCAAAGCTGCCTTAATTATCATGTTTTTGCCACTTGGTTTGTTTGTCGCCAGGGCGTTGCTCGATCGAGAATGGCGGCACTTTGATTAACAATCCCAAAATAACTGTCTGGATTCAGTCGTGACCTACCTGCTTATAACTTAAAATCGGCAGTGGACCAATTGAACGGTCCGCTGCCGATATTTTTTAACATCATTATTTGACAATGATCACGCGACCATCATGTTTTTCCTCCAATAATTGATGGCCCTTGACAAAGCCATCCCGAGAAAACGGTAAGGTATAGCCGATATTAACCGTCAGCTTACCGTCCCGCATTAAATCGACAACTGCTTGAAGCGCCTCACGATCCGTCATTGCATTGGTCGGGTGAATGTGGACAAACTTGATTGGCTTAGTTGTCATCGGCGAATTATGGGCAACACTGGCAATCGTCCCATTCGGTTTAACCATCCGCACGTCATCATCAGTGCCGGCTCCATTCATTGCACTGTTAATCACCACATCACCTTGATCCGCCAAAACAGTTGCCGGATCACTTTGATCATAAGCAACAAACCGAGTAGCCCCAATTGATTTGACGAAGTCCTCATTATGACTGGAAGCAATACCAATCACGTTTGCGCCAAGATCAGTAGCAATTTGGACCGCTAAGGAGCCAACGCCGCCCGACGCGCCTTTGATGATCACTGTTTCACCTGACTTAACATCCGCAAAATATTTAACGGCCTTGTACGCCGTTAACCCAGGGGTAATCAATCCGGCTGCCCGGGTTGGCGTAATGCCATCTGGAACTTGAACCGTTGCATCCAAATCAGCTAAGACGTACTCTGCGTATCCTTGCTCGGTGTGAGTCATGACCAGCTCACCCACAGCAAACGCACTCGCATTGGCGCCAACCTTAGCTACTTCGCCAACGACGTCACGGCCAGGGATCAACGGTGATCCCAGCTGGCCCATTCCGGCCCGCTCAGCCCGTTCACGATTATTGAGACCAATCGCAATCGTGCGCACTAATAATTGATTAGTGGCTGGCGTCGGGTCGGCCACTTCGTATTCTTGAAAAACATCTGGCGCCCCGTGCTGTTCATATCCATATGCCTTCATTGTGATCTTGCCCTCCTTAAAAGTGAGTGAAGCAAAGCGGTTAGGGATCGCCAAGTAGGCTAGCTGCTCCACGGCCGCCAAGGGGTGGGTCGATTAGCCAAGGAGCCTTAATGCAAGCATTCTTGACCAAGGAGCTTCCTGCAGCCGCAAATAGCTGTCCTAATCGTCTTACTAGCGCAATTGTAAGCGTAAACATTAAGAAGGGCAAGTATCTTGTTTAACTGGGTGCCAAAATAATTGGGGCTTTGCCGCCAAATAAAAAGCCGACGCAAGAAACGTCAGCCGTTGAATATAGCAATAATTTATTAAATATATAAAAATGGCGTTTAGCGGCCAAATTGCCACCAGTGTTTTTTGCGGCCAGTTGATTCATACCGGTCACCATTCGCAGAAGTCGGTTGATAATTATCAGGAATTGGATCCTTAACTTGGTCTTCGGCCGGTGCTTCTTCAATTGTTTTGGTTTGCGGTGAGTTTGCGCTCTTGTTTTCTAACTGTTTGAGCTTATTCTGCACGTCTAATTGCAGCCGTTGAGACTGATCTAATAATTGGTGGAGTTCCGCAATCTGCTTGTCTTTTTCTTCGATTTGTTTTCGTTGGTCTTCCAGCTGTTCAGCCAGCAAGGCACTCTGATCCTGAGTGGCGCTAACGGAAAGTTTGTTTTCAGTTTCTTTTTCTGATTTCTGGGTTCCGTTTGCACCGTTGGGTTGGTTCTTGAACTGACCCTTTAAAATTTGGATTCCTTCATCTTTAATCAGAATCTTGTTACCCTTTTTAACCGTATATGTAGACCGGAACTTGTCATCCATATGTTTTCTGATTGCGGTTTTAGAAACCGATAGTTCGTCCGCTAACTCTTTAATCGTTAGTTCCATGATGTCGCCCCCAAATAGGAATTTAATTCGCGAACAATTGCGTTCGCAGATACACAATGTTTATTATAATGACTAATTGCTTATTCGGCAACTTAATATCTGATGTTTGCGGCAAAAAATAACTTACAAAAACCAATAAGATTAAATTACGATTAGAGGTGTTTGTTGACAATCTCATCAAATTTGAGGTAAACTACTCGCAACGTCTACAATAACTTTCCCATCATATTCTCAATTATCAAGCATTAACTGATTCGATCGAGGAAAAAACCGCGATCGTTTTCGTAATTACTAATTAGACAGTTTGCAGTTATCATTTATTCAGTCCGTTATATTGTGAAGTTATCGTTAGAAGTTATTTTGAGCATTTATTTATGTAAATTGGAGTGGTATTAAATGAGCAGTTTAACCGAAAAAATGTTCCGCAAAGAAGATCCACTTGTCTACCAAGACAAGGATTCTCATCTGATCCGGAGCCTGACGACCAAGGACTTCCTCGCTTTAGGTGTTGGAACAATTGTTTCGGCTTCTATCTTTACCCTACCCGGCGTCGTGGCTGCCCAACACGCTGGTCCAGCAGTTGCGCTTTCCTGTTTAACCGCGGCAATTGTGGCCGGCCTAGTCGCTTTTGCCTACGCCGAAATGGCTGCCGCAATGCCATTTGCCGGCTCAGCTTATTCTTGGATTAACGTCATTTTTGGTGAATTTTGGGGTTGGATTGCCGGCTGGGCGCTGTTGGCTGAATATTTTATTGCCGTGGCCTTTGTGGCGTCCGGGCTTTCCGCTAATTTCCAAGGGTTAATCTCAACAATCGGTTGGAATTTACCTAAGAGCCTGGCCCACGCCTCGACTGGCAATAACGGCGGCTTAATGGATGTCGTCGCCATCGTCGCAATTATTCTTGTGACGATCTTGCTCTCCCGTGGTGCCTCACAAACAACTCGGGTCGAAAATACATTGGTGGTTCTTAAAGTAATTGCGATTCTGGTTTTTATCTTCGTTGGGGCAACCGCCATCAAGATGTCGAACTACTCGCCATTCATCCCTAAGTACCACCCTAATCCGGATGGTTCTGCGTTTGGCGGCTGGCAAGGAATCTACGCTGGGGTCTCTGAAATTTTCTTAGCCTACATTGGCTTTGATTCAATCGCCGCCAATTCGGCCGAAGCTAAGAATCCACAAAAAACCATGCCTCGTGGTATTCTAGGCTCTTTAGTGATCGCGGTGATTCTCTTTGTTTCCGTTGCATTGGTGCTAGTCGGTATGTTCCACTACTCTGATTATGCCAATAATGCTGAACCTGTTGGGTACGCGTTGCGTCGTAGCGGCCACGCCATCGTCGCAACCGTTGTCCAATCTGTTGCCGTCGTTGGGATGTTCACTGCTTTGATTGGGATGATGTTGGCAGGATCGCGGTTAGTCTACTCATTTGGCCGGGATGGGCTCTTGCCTAAATGGCTGGGCAAATTAGATCATAATCTTCCCAACCGAGCGCTCATCGTCTTAACGATTATCGGCATTATTTTAGGCGCGTTTTTCCCGTTTACTTTCTTGGCTCAACTAATTTCTGCGGGAACTTTAATCGCTTTTATGTTTGTTTCAATCGGCATTTACGCACTGCGGCCGCGTGAGGGTAAAGATATCCCCGAACCTAGCTTCAAGATGCCGTTTTATCCAATTCTACCCGGCCTTGGCTTCTTAGGGTCCTTTGCAATTTTCATGGGATTGGATATTCAAGCCAAAACCTATGCCATCGGTTGGTTTGTATTTGGGATGCTGATCTACTTTGCATACGGAATTAGGCATTCAACTTCAACGATTGATCGAGCAGCGGAACATAAAAATGATTAATCATCGAAGCTAAAACAAAATAATTTCAACAAGAACCGGTTAGCAGCTTATTCATCTCAACTGCTAACCGGTTCTTTATTATATTGACGGCTGAGATCAGCCTCACCAAGTATATTAGCCGCCAATTGCAGCCAAGGCGCCACTTAACACGCCTACTTTTCTTATCATTTTGCCCCCACACTCTGATTTGATTCAATCATCATACTTTAATTTGACGCTTAAAGCCCTTTAACGACAGCCAAAGGCCTAACCAGCAGATAGCGCCAATGACCACATTGATTAGCGCAATTGCCTGGACGGGGTAAGCCTCCGCTAGCGAGACGACTACCATGCCAATACTGCCCATGATGGTCCCACCAGCACTATATAGCGAAGAAGCTGATCCATTATCGTTTTCCTGCTGTTTTAAAACCAAATACGTTCCCGGCGGCCGGATTGCGCTGCTGGCAAGGGTGGCGGGAAATTCAGTGATGGCAAATAAAATTGGTCCGCCAACGCCAAAGACTAATACTAGAATACCGCTCACGATGGTTATCAAAAAACAACTATAAATAATCACAAATCGATCGACATATTTCGAGAGCGGAATGTAGATCAGCGGCCCTAAAAGCATCCCAATCGCGTTAAAAGCGAAAAACAGACTGAAGAGTTCACTGCTTAAGTGAAACGTGTTTTGAAAAATATATGACGATGACGAAATGAACCCCAGCGAAATGATCGACATTGTTGAAAATACCATCAACAAAGCTGAAAATCCCGGCGCCTTCAACAAAACCCCCAGCCGCCCAAATGACCTTAAAAGGCTGACAGTGGCGTGTTCCGGCTGGTGGGTTTCCTTAAAAATCAGTGCCCCCAATACAACCGTTAACCCCAACAGTGCTTGAGCAAAGAAAATGCCCCGCCAAGAAATAAACGTCAATAGCAATGAACCAATTACTGGCGCCACTGCCGGTGAAATCACGACCATTGACTGAACAACCGCCAAAGTAGTTTCTTGTTTTCTGCCAACGAAAACATCTTTGATAACGGCGGTTGCAACCGTTGTTGCCACCCCACCGCCACAGGCCTGTAAAATCCGAAATATAATAATCTGCGTGGCACTATCAGCAAGCCCACACAGAATGCTGGCAATGAGGTAGATCGTCAAGCCGACCAGCAAAATTGGCCGCCGCCCGTAACGGTCACTCAATGGCCCCCAAAAAAGCGTTGCAATGCTATAGAAAATAAAAAATAAGATCAAAGTCAAATTCATGATAATTTCTGGGACAGCAAAAAAGTGTGTCATTTCTGGCAGCGCCGGCAAATACAGATCCGTTGACAGGGGCACAAAGGCGCTCAACAGTGCTAAGAAAATAATAAATCCCGTATTGCCAAGTCGTGGTTGGATTTGATTTGAGTCCATCTGAATGCCTCCCCGTTTATTGTGTCGCGTCTGCTCACCATTTCGTGAGTGGTGATTGCATGATCCTTTCATCATTTTAACCTAAAACGGCTTAATGGGCATCAACATCGCTCAATTCCTGCAAGTTACGACTCAAAGTAGCTGTAAATTCAGAATTTTCTGACGATTATTAACAATTTTGTTCGGCTTTCGTGTACAATAATGGTAAATATAAGGAGTGATTTCAGTATGGCAACCTATCAAAATAAAGTTTATTTAGCTTCCCCATTTTTTAGCGATGGTCAAAAAGACCGGATTGACCAAGTTATTGCGTTATTAAAGCAGAACCCAACGATTGATAATGACGCCATTTTCAACCCACAAGAACATCAATTCGAACAGGAGCCTTTTGGCAGTTTCAAATGGCAGGACGCTGTTTTTGCATCCGATATGCGCCAAGTTCACAAAGCTGACGTCGTGGTTGCCATCTTGGACTATCAACTTGAAGACGGCCTTACTGAACCTGATTCCGGTACCGTTTTTGAAATTGGGTCCGCTCACGAAGCTAATATCCCGGTGATTATGGTTCAGTTTGGGGAAAACAGTCAATTAAACCTCATGTTAGCAAGAAGTTACACCGCCTTCTTTAATGGAAAAGCCGATATCCAGGGATTAAAGGATTATGACTTTAATAATTTGGAACAGAAGTATACAGAAAAAAAGGTGCTGTAGTCAGCTTAATTGCTAATCAAAAAACGCCTTCCATTATGAGCCAGCTCTCAGTTTTGAAAGCTAGTTCATTGAGGAAGCCGTTTTATTTTGCTTTAATTTAATCGTATTTTTCAGAATCACCAGCGGCGCTTACTTCTTTTTCCGGTTGGTAGCTAAGTGACGGCATCATATAGCGCATCCCAATACTGCTTAACGCTACCCATGGCAGGTAAAAAGCAATTTGGTAACGACTTTGAACTTCTACAGCTAGAAAAATCAAGGTCATGCCAATCAGAATGATTTCATTAATCAAAATACCGTTTTGCTCACGGGCGGCGCTTAAACTATCTTCTTTGGGGATTAATTGCGTCAAAAGGCTTAACAGAACCAAAACCATCATGGCAACTTCCCAGCCCGTCGAAATGTTGGTTGAGGAAGTAATTACTGATCGGGGCATGACATCCATCTGGCTAAACTTTTTTCGAGTATTTTCGTAAAATGAGACTTGCCCATATTCCGGTCTCATCAAAATTTCGGTCTTTTGATATAAGAACTTTCCCCAAGCTTTTCGCTTAGTCAAATAATGAACATTGTCCGCTAATTGCGTCGTCAACACCTGATTAAACCCGTCAAAGCGCTCAGCCATTGATAATTTCTGATTATGATTATATTTCTCCAAATTGGCCGCGATTTGATCAGAGTAGATGCCACCCGTCTTCGGATTGGTTCCCACTGCCAGCGTATAGGCTTCACCAACAGTTGCTTTTGCAATTGGAACCCCAAAGTACAGTCTGTCAATTCTTGGCTGCAGTTGGTTCAAGCCAAAGAAAGCCATCGCGACCACCAAAATGCCAATCCTTGGCACCCAAAAAGCCGCTCGTCGTTCACGTTCGCCGGTCATCTCATTTGTCTTGGTTGAAGGAGCTTCTTTAAATCTAAACCAGACAAACAAACTATAACCAATTCCAAAAGCCATCGAAAGCGGTCGAATGCTTTGCGCAGCGTCTAAAACCACAGCAATCAGGCCAACCGTTACCCAGAAATGCCAATCCGAAAATGAACGATAATTAACCAATCGCTTAAGTAGCCATAAACTCAAAAACAGTAAAAATACCCAAGTAGGTTCTGCGCCGATTAACGTTGTAAAAAGATACCACGTTGGCGTGAAGAAAAAGACCATTGCGGCAAACATGCCAACATGACGATTAAAGAAATAACTGACAATGTTCATAACCAAAATTGCTGTCAATGCACTTACCACAACGTTAAAAAACTGAATCACTTTCGGTGAGTTGGCAAATATCTTAAATAAATAGTTATAAAGGTTCGCAATATGTAAGACATGGGGAAAGATACTATCTAAATCTAGAACCCCAACGTGATACATCCAGTGCCATGAATCCCCGTTAGCCCTAGAAGCAGCCAAAACATTGTAGCTGTACATATCAGAGATTGGGTGAAGTTTAAAGACTAATATCAGCACAATCTTTGGAATTGACATCAAGCCAATAAAGGCAACCAACCAGCCGGTAAAGCGTTTCGCGAAGAACCCGGCAAGCTGCCATAGAATCATCAAGCAAATCATTGCCAGCATTGTCCAAGTGATCAGGCCATCGGTGTTGGGCGCAAAGGATTTATAAAAAATTCGAAAATATCCCGTAATGGTCGCCGCCATCAACCAAATGATTGCTAAAATTGCCGCACCGGTCACTAAAAAATAAGTTAATTTGAGAAAGCCCGGCTGTTTCATTTTCATCATTTCATCACCCGATCTTTCGCCGTTCTTGGCTGATAAGCGTGTTGATAAGATGATTCATAAATAGCAGTTTGGGCCGGTTTGCGCCGTGACGTGTAAACCGTTGACTGATCGTGGGCCGTTTTGGACCAATCATTTTTGCGCGTCACCAACCTAAACAAGGCAATAAAGGCCACTGGTGCCATTAACCAGGAATAAATCAAGTTGCCAATCGCCATCATCAGGACTTGTTTGATACTCAACGCTTTAATCTGAGCATTTCCCAGATGATCGGCAGCGAAAATCATCAACGCCGTAATCACGGTTCCAATTGAAATAACTGTGAAAGCAGCGATGATGGTGCCTTGTGGCCACATCACCAAATGAACGACTAGCACGATCGTTGCCATAAATGAACTAATTGTAAACAGGATCGAGAAAAACGGTAAAATCATGAAAACGAGCAGGTCAGTTTTTAATTGTGGTGAGATTTGCTTGGACCAAAAGACCTGTTTACCATATCTAAACAAACATTGCATGCCGCCATGGCACCAGCGAACCCGTTGCTTGACCAATGGCCGATACTTTAAAACCCCTTCTTGAGGCATAAATGTATTGGCTAAAAATCCCCCAACGAAGCCGTGTAACAGGCCATTGATGCTAAACTCCAAGTCGTCTAACAGTGAATTATTCCACCTGATGGTATTCGCCATTTCCAAAGTCATAAACTGGCCGTTACCAGAGGCAATCGCACTTCCCCAGCCCATGCGGATAACTTGTTGCAATAAGTTGGGGACGCCAAATTCAAATTCCTGCATCAATGTCAAGAAGTTATGAATGTTATTAATTGCAATCCCCGTTTGCAATAGGTCATACTTCGAATGCGTAAACCCATTATAGACATCCATTAAAATTTGCGCATTGGGCTGAGAATCACTGTCAATGACTCCGACCACCACATTTTTAAAATCAACGGCGTGCTTCACAATCCACGCCAGACCGTCATTTAATGCCTCGCCTTTGCCTTTTTGGGCGTTTGGAAATTTTCGGGTCAACACGTGAACGCTGGGATTATCTTCGAAAGCCAACAATTTTTCATGAGTCCCGTCATTCGAGCCATCATCAATGATAACCAACGTTGTCGTGACTGGCAGCGGTTTGATCGCCGTTAACAGTCGGTTGACGGTGCCAACAATTTCATTAACTTCGTTTAGCGCTGGAACCATAATGTACAAATGCGTAATCTGGCGAATCTTGTGTTCTGAAAATCGCCGGTGGATATCTTTGTAACAAAAAATATTAAACAGGTTCAAAATACTAAACCCGCCAGTACAAAATAGTGAAATGAACAAAAAAACCCACATTAGTGTCAAAAAATGCATGTAATTCCCCCTAGTGAGCGAAGCAAAGCGGTTAGAAACTGGAGCATAAGGCATCTTGGTCGGAAATCCCGGGCTTGGATTTTTGGCCAAGATGTTTTATGCGGAAGTTTCTGCTTTGCGCAGCTGTCCTAAATCAGTGAGCGGAGCAAAGCGGTTAGAAAGCGGAGTGTAAGGCTCCTCAGACGGAAATTTCCGGGCTTGGAATTTGTGGCTGAGGTGCTTACACGGAGCTTTCTGCCTGGCGTAGCTGTCCTAAATCAGTGAGCGAAGCAAAGCGCTTAGGGATCGGAGTGTAAGGCTCCTCTAGCGAAAATCCCCGGGCTTGGGATTTTTGTTAGAGGTGCTTACGCGCAGATCCCTGCTTTGCGTAGCTGTCCTAATCAGCGAGCGAAGCCAGGCGCTTAGAAGCAACCATCTCCCAGCATTCCCCGTGTATCTAAGCAATTCTTCGCCCCATTAACCAGCAATTTATTCTTAGATCTTGCTTCTCATTAATTTAAGGAAGGCTGGAAGCAAAACTCACAGTCTTGTTTCCAGCCTTTCCCAGCCTGATGAGTCCAGACTAATAGCTTATATTTAGTTTATTTCAAAAGTCCCAGCACGGAAAGAGACTGTGATGTTTGTAAACATTGACGAGTGTAACCGTGTGGTTAACCGGTGTTCGCTGACCCGGGGTGGTTGTTTCATAGTTCCATGGAACGTGCTTTTCTGCAACCGTGTAGTGATATTCATTGCCTTGGGCATCATATTGCGGCAGATAAGCAAAGGTTGTTTGAAACCCATTGCAGTTATCTAAGATTGCGTGGCGATAGGGATTGCCATCACGATACAACGTCACTGTAATACATGGTTTGCATTTCCAGAACGGCACATTTTGCCACTGCTTCACAACGTTGACATACGTGTAAGTATTTTGCCATTGATAAACGTTAGTTAATGTAACAACGCCATTTGCATCCGGAGCAATTTGCGGGTTGCCTTGCGGATCAGTTTTATAACGATTGGGAACATTCGCTTCGTTAACCGTGTACTTAATCGCATGACCGTCCTTGGCAAACTTTTCCAGCCCACTAAACGTAGCGGTATAGGCGTTGTCGGCGTTTAAGTCAACCGTCTTGCCAGTATCAACCCCATCGGCATAAAGCTTAGCTGAAGTTGCTGGGGTAGTGACGTAACAAGGAACGTCTTTCCAAACCTTCTTAACGGTCACATTGGTCTTTTGATCAACATAATTACCAGAAGCCGAACCCTTGCCCATTGTCAAAACAACGGTCTTTGTGTTTGAAGTCGTCACTGGCGTACCAGTAGTTGAATTGGTCACATCCGTAGCATTGATCGAAGCCGTGTTCGGTAAGTCAAGTTCTTGGCCAAATTGACTATAAGCATTGTCATCAGAGATATTCGTTGTCAACATAATATTGATGGCTTTGTCCAATGACCCATTCCATTGAAAGTCAAACCCAGTAGCGCTTGGCGTAACGGTATATTGAGTAGCCGGCAATTTTTGACCGGTGGCATTATCCGTCACGTAAATTGAACTTGGATCAATGCTTTGAGCACTGGTATTGCCGAGTTTATCTTGAACTTTAACGTTATTTAACTTGTGATTATTTGGATTAACCAGGATTTGCCAAGTCACTTGTGATAGTGTCCCGTTACTCCGAACAGATTCATTCTTAGCCCAGCCATTCTTGGCTAAGTAGACATTGACGCCATAACTTGGTGTAAATGCCCGCGTCCCGGTAACCGAGAATTGAAGGGTCCCATTTCGGTCAGTATGATATTTAGCCCAGTAAGCAGCGTTGCTAAACGTTACCTGACCGGTTGTTGTATTTGGGTCGGCCGTAAATTGACCAACGGTTTCTTGGGTATTGGATGCTTTAATATCAAACTTCTCAGGTGTCCTAAAAACGGCCCCCGTCGGTAACGTAACGGTCGCGGTATCCCCGTCCTTAACCGTCACGTTGTCATTAATCTTAAAATTATAAGTCAAATTGTGAACCGGTCCTGCATACCACTTTTGTGAATCCGTGGTTGAGACCGTCGCGCCGTTTTCTTGTGCGTCATTAGCAGTCAAACCAGTTATTTGACTATCAAGACTATCGGCACTGGCACTTTGTGAAACAACAGCCGCTTGAGCAAACGAACAAAGCAAAACAGCTACAATCGCAAGCAGCCGAAAATGCTCAGCAGCAAAATGATAAATTTTGTGCAAAGTCTTCCCCATTGTGTATCTCCCCCTATTCAATTTTCCGAAATAACAGCGATTCTCACAAGTTGGTCATGTTAGTCGATCAAGTAACCACAAGCCCCTTAACTTATAGTTCCAAATCAGTACTTACTTATTATAATCACTGTTATACCGGTACAAATTGATATTAACGCACTCCGTCAACTCATTCAAGATGCGTCTTTAAACTATTCATTGAGTTGTTATTAATTATTTTTCACAAACTCGCATTGCACATTAATCACCATATTTGTTAATGGCGATCTTGGCGATTATGGGTTTATGATTTTTAATATTAATTTAGTAATCAACTTTTACGAATTTTGAATTGCCAGTGATATAACCGCCACTTACATGGTATCTCAAGGCACCATGCTTGGTAACACTGTTAGCGTGGCTGTAATCAAAATTGCTAACTTTCAGATTAGTGCCCTTTTTAATATGGACCTTGTTGCGGCGCGTTAAGTTAACCGTTCGATAACGATTAAGCGTCTTCTTGACTGTCACGTACCGAACCTGTTTGTGCCGGCCCATCTTGATAAGTTTGCGGTTTCCGGTAATATAGTTTTCGTTATTAAGAACATAACGGGTCGTTAGGTTATGATGGACAAACTTTGTCACGTGGAGAATTGTCCCTTGCTTGTAATGTTTAACCTCACCTGTCAAGTTGACCCGTTTATAAGCATTTACACCGCGGGGATTAATCACCGTCAACGTCTGGTGTTGACTATGATAATAAACTGGGCGGATATATGCCCACTGCGCAGTGATATAGCCGCGCTTGTTTTTGTTCTTAGTTAGGTGGTTAACATCGCGAACTTTATAACGCAAGTGACCGTTCTTAGAGTGCGCGTAACCAGTAACCA
The DNA here is from genome assembly GCF_016860605.1 of Lentilactobacillus fungorum. GTDB lineage: Bacteria > Bacillota > Bacilli > Lactobacillales > Lactobacillaceae > Lentilactobacillus > Lentilactobacillus fungorum. The sequence goes on along the minus strand of NZ_BNJR01000007.1, from coordinate 2,880 downwards.
CAAACATTGGTCGGTAAACGCGAGGCTTACTAACATAGTGAGCTTTGCGTTCCTTCACCTTGAACGTATTGTGCTGATACATATAGATTTTCTTCAAAGCATAGACTGCCTCACCAATTTTAGCCGTTCCCGCCGGTTCAGCCGGCTGTTCGGTTGTAGTCGTCGTTGGCGCGGTTGGCGTTGGGGTAGGAGAAGGCGTCGGTGTCGGATTAGGTGTTGGCACAGGTGTAGGTGTTGGAGTAGGGGTCGGATTTGGCGTTGGGTTAGGCGTTGGGTTAGGCGCTGGCGTGGCTTTCTTTGACACATAAACATAAATTGTTCGGGTAGTGCCATCAGTTGGGTAGGCAACCTTAGCTGGCCAAGTTGTTTGCAGCGGGTTGGCATCACTCTTCTGGCCAGCTGTCCAGCCACTTACGGTATAGCCTTTTGCAGCTATCGTCTGAATCCACTGGTCGGCTTTGTTAATGGTCAGCTCTTTTTTAGTGTCCGATCCTTGACCAAAATTGGTGGTCGCAAGAATTATTCCTTGATCATCGACAACCTTCGCATTCAATGAACCATAATGGACAACTGGTGTTTTCTTAGTGACATACACGTAAACCGTTTCAGTCACTGGTGTCGTATCGCTGGTTGGATAGGGGATTTGTGCTTGATCAACTAATGGCCGAATGGGATTGGCAGCACTTTTTTTGCCAATTGTATAACCGTCAACTGTATATTGGTTGCTTGGCGCGATTGCTGTAATCCAATCATCCCCTGCCTTAATGATGACCGTTGGCTGACTTGCGTTTCCCGTTCCTAAGTCTTGGGTTGTCCCCATCTGTTGGCTGGTACTGGCATCAATCACTTCACCATTTAGCTTCCCATAGTTAACATTTTTCTTGATATACACCTTAATGGGTGCTGGCGTTGACCCCCATTTGATGCTTTCAGACTGGGCTTGGTTGTCTTTTAATTCACTAGCCGTTGCATAATGGTAGCCCGCTGGTATGGTAACCTTCTGATCAGTCATTAAAGTTTGAACATCGCTGATATCACCAATATCAACGTTATCCGGCCGACTTAAAGTGAAATCAGCCTGAACTTGCTTACCAGTATCGACGTCAATAAATTGTCCGGCTAATGCGGTTTGCGGACTATCGGCAATCGTTAAGGTTGCTGTCTTCACGGCGCTCACGCCATATTGATTGGCAGCGTAAAGTGGGATTTCATAAGTCTGATTATTCTTAAGCTGATCATAATCAAGGGTTGTCTTATCAAACCCGGAACCAAAATGGACCGTGTCGGTTGTCGGTTGGTTGTTGATGTCCTTGAGATCTGAGTAAAAGTTTGGCAAAAGCACCTGGTCGGCTTTTAGCTGCTGCTGATCATAGAGCATCTTTCTCGCGTCGGCCAACGTCATTGTCAAATGCCGCGGTTTAAAGTCCGGGACGTACCCGGGATCAACGGAGTGGTTGTACTTCATTTCGACAATTTTATTCCCATCATTGTCGACATTGGGAGCCACTTCCGCCTCACTCGCTTCAATATGCGACGTTACCTGAAGCCGACTGGTCGATGAAAAGGTGCCAACCGAAAATGGAATGTTGTAACTCACTCCAGCAGCCAGGCCGCTTAACGTAAAAGTAACTTGTTTTTCATCTGGAGAAACGGTTAACGTTGCCGGCTGCAAACTAAACGTGCCGTCAGGGTTCGCCTTGTAGACACTCAAAGATTTTGGTGATAAAAACCGATAGTCAAGATGCGCCACCGGATCATCGGTTGATAGCTTCCACGTCAACGTCTTGGGGACTCTCTTTGGATCAGTTGGCAACGTGATTTGAGCCCAAGATGCCGTGGCCGGCTGCGTAAACGAGTAAACTAGGCTTTCGCTTGCAGTACGAAACTCATCGTCGGGGTTAGTTGGGCACCAATAATTCGCATTAAAGCGATCATTGCCAACCGGATTGAATCCTTGGGGAAAAGCCAATCCTCCAAAACCACCAAAAATCTGATTACCGAGGCCATCAGGCGTGGCTCCACCCTTAAGCTCTGGTTTAATGTTAATGGATTCATTTAAGTGATTGGTTGGATTGCCTTTGACTGGAATAAAATCAACTTTGACCGGCGAATACGTCTGAACCTTGCCAACCCCCGCTGCTGTTTTTGCTGTTGTCTTAATGAAAATTGAAAATCCGGCTTTAGCTAATTGATCATATGGCACATCCCTCGTTGCCGTGATATGAATCAAGTCCGGATGATCGTTACCCGTTGTCCGATCAACTGTCACTTTAAAGATATCACCCGAAGATACAAAGTTCGGTTGCAGTGAATTAAGATCAAAGGCTGGATTGCCGGCTTCATCTTTTGGCACGGAAATTTGGACTTGATCGCCTTGCTGCAATTGACCGCCGGTATTTGAAACCATTGTCAGATCAAAATTAATCCCCCAGCCCCCTTTATAAGTGCTGTTTGGATTAATGTTTGTGGTTAATTTAAATGGACTGCTGCCAACTGAATCATCTGCTGAGGCAGTTGAACTCAAAAAAAATAGCGCCATGATAAGTCCAGTTATCACAGTCAGAATAGATGTGATAACCCGATATCGATGGCGTTCTAGTACATTATCTGTTTGCATAAATAATCTTCCCCCTTTAGATTAAGTATTCCCCATCAATCTGTAGCCAAACGTGTCTGAATATTATCCAGCGACCGCGCCATTCCCCCGATTGAGTGACCCGGTTACTTATTAAAAGTTAATAAATCAGATATATATTCATCACCCACTACACCGTCATTGTATTATTTGTCATTTATATAAGCAATAGCTACTTGTTTTTCAACCTAAAAAAATATCTCTGAAGTTATCTCCAGAGCTACTTTTTTAGGTGATATAAACTT
>NZ_BNJR01000006.1 GCF_016860605.1 Lentilactobacillus fungorum | reverse complement strand
TTTTAAAATGATAAGCCTGTTAATAGCTCATGATTTAAAATTTATTCTTGGTTTTTACGAATTGACTTCGCAAATGTTTGGTTCCGAAATGTTTCGGAACGCCCTGCACATTTGTTTGTCGAAAATTTTGTTCAGTTTTCAAAGAGCTACTCCGTTGTCACGAAGCAGCAAATCTCGCTCGCGACAACTATTTAAATATACCACGCTGTTTCGTCGGTGTCAACTAAAACTTTGATGCCGTTTGGCTAACCTCAATGACTAACCGGTGAAACAGCATCTATAAATATACCGGATAATTCAGCCGTCGTCAAGAGAAAATTAAAAAAACATCCGCATAAAATAAATACAGATGTTTGAGAGACACATTATTCAGTTGTGGTATTATCTTCTGGCCGCATCGTTGGAAACAGAATCACATCTCGAATTGATGGCGCATCAGTCAGTAGCATCACAAGTCGATCAATGCCAATTCCAAGTCCCCCAGTTGGTGGCATGCCATATTCCAAAGCTTCAACATAGTCTTCATCAATGCCTTCAGCTTCTTCATTACCTTCTTGACGTTCTTTAACTTGAGCTTCAAAACGTTGCTTTTGATCAATCGGATCATTCAGTTCTGAGAAGGCATTCGCAAACTCATTACCCACAATATATAGTTCAAATCGATCAGTAAACCGTGGATCATCATGATTCTTCTTGGCAAGCGGTGAAATTTCAACCGGGTGTCCATAAATAAACGTTGGCTGTTCCAGCGTATCTTGAACTTTCTCTTCAAAGAAAGCATTAATAATATGCCCCGTTTTCCACCATTTCTCATAATGTACATGATGCTCATCAGCAAGCTTTTTAGCCTGTTCATCAGACATTGGCTGCCAAAAATCAATTCCCGTTACTTCCTTAATTGCATCAACCATGTGCTGTCGCTTAAACGGTTTGTTTAAATCAACAGTTTGGCCTTGATAAGTCACGACATTATCTTTAGTAACTGACGCAGCAGCGGCCTTTAAAATGCCTTCAGTTTCATCCATTACATCATGAAAATCGTAGTAAGCCACATAAGATTCAAGCATCGTAAATTCAGGATTATGTCGCGTATCCATGCCTTCATTTCGAAAAACCCGGCCAATTTCATACACGCGTTCCATCCCACCAACAATTAGGCGTTTTAGATGCAGTTCCAAAGCAATGCGCAGATAAAGGTCGATATTCAAAGCATTATGATGAGTAATAAATGGCCGTGCGTTCGCACCACCAGCTTGATTGTGCAAAACTGGTGTTTCAACTTCCAAATAATCATTAGCGTCTAAATAGCTGCGAATAGCCGAAATAATTCGACTGCGTTTATGAAAACGATCAAAACTATCTTGATTGGAAATTAAGTCCAAATAGCGTTGTCGATACCGCTGTTCCTTATCCTTTAAACCGTGGTACTTATCTGGTAAAGGCCGCAAAGCTTTAGACAAAAAGGTCACTGACTCAGCACGAACAGTTAATTCACCCATATCAGTTTTGATGATCTGACCGGAGATCCCTAAATGATCACCAATGTCTGAGCGCTTGAAAATATGATAAATATCTTCGCCCACAATGTCTTTTCGAACATAAATTTGAATTTTTCCTGTTCGATCTCTTAAATCGGCAAAGCCAACCTTGCCCTTGCCTCGCTTGGCAATCATCCGACCGGCAACGGTTACCTTCTTGTCTTGGGCCATCAAATCATCTTTATCAAAACCATCAAATTCTTGATGCAGTTGTTCCGCAAGATGTGAACGCACAAAACGATGCCCAAAAGGGTCAATTCCTTCTTCTCTTAACTCATCCATCTTCTGTCGACGAACAATCATCTGATCGTTCATTTCTTTATCTTTCGCCAATGTCAAACCTCCTAGGTGATTTTTAACTACCAATAATCATAACATAAAAATATCGGATTTATTGGGCAACTCGATGCTCACGGGCATTCCGCTTAGCATTTTTCTCAAGGAATTCATCAAAAATATCCAGCATCGCCTGTTCGCCATCCGCATTATTCAGGGCAACTTTGGTCCGGGCAGAGTGCGGGATTCCCTTGAGATAATAGCCTGATTGACCGCGAAATTCATGAGAGCCAATATAGTCACCCTTAAGTTCAACGAGTCGATGCAAATGCTCCTTGGCTGTCATAATTTTCTGTTCTGGGGTAGGTTCTGGCAATAATTGTCCCGTCTGTAAATAATGTTGGGTCTGCTTCAAAATCCAGGGATTACCTTCTACGGCACGCCCCATCATGACAGCATCGGCGCCCACAACGTCCAGCATCTTTTTAGCATCTTGAGGCGTTTTAACATCGCCGTTGCCCATAAAAGGAATGTCCAGAGCATCGGCCACTTGTTTTAAAATATCCCAGTTAGCGTGACCCATGTACATTTGTTTTCTGGTCCGCCCATGCATTGCCAGCGCAGAAGCCCCGGCCTTTTGCGCTGCCAAAGCATTTTCAACGGCGTAGATATGCTCCTCATCCCAGCCAGTCCGCATTTTAACCGTAACCGGTTTCTTAACGGCATCCGTTACGTAAGAAACCATTTCATAGACCTTCTTGGGATCAAGCAGCCAGCGAGCTCCAGCGTCAGTTTTAACGACTTTATTAACCGGGCACCCCATATTGATGTCAATAATGTCGGCCGCCGTATTTTGATCAACAAATTTAGCAGCTTCAACCAAAGTTTCCTTGGTGCCACCAAAAATTTGAATACTCATTGGATGCTCTTTGGGGTCAACAAACATCATATCCAACGTTTTTTTATTTTTATACATAATTCCACGATCGGAAATCATTTCGCAAACCACTAAGCCCGCACCGAATTCCTTACAAATAATTCGAAAAGCAGAGTTGGTGACGCCAGCCATCGGTGCAACCACAACTTGATTGGGAATTACGACATTACCAATTTTCCATTCCATAATTTCACCTCAATGTTCACATGTGCTTTCTTCACAAAATTCCGCTAGCTATCTTATCACAAATGTTGAGGATTGGATAGTTAATCCGAAGTCTTAGACCGGGATTTAGCCGTTGCAATAATTGTTGCTAGTTCATCTTCGTTATAGTGGTATTTAGATTCACAGAAGTTGCAAGTGACATCAACCCCCTTGTCTTCTGTTAGCATTTGCTCAAGCTGACTAATTGGCAAGCCTTCTAAGTCGCGACCAAACTTAATTTTTGAGCAGTTGCAGTAAAACGATACTGGTAATTGACTAAGAAAATGAAGATTGCCTTTGCCAAAAATCATTTCCAGAATTTCTTCTGGCGTCTGATTTTTTACCAGTAATTCCGAAATTGCCGGCATTGATTTTAACTTGTCAATCACCTTGGTAATTGCCGCATCTTTAGCTCCCGGTAGGACTTGAATCAAATAACCACCGGCAGCTTTAATTGTTTTATCCGCATTTACCAACACAGAAACGCCAACAGCGGACGGAATTTGCTCCGACTGCGCCAAGTAATACGTAAAGTCGTCACCAATTTCACCAGTTGCCAGCGGCACCGAGCTTGTGTATGGATCTTGATTACCAGAAGTTCTAGAAACTTCCAAAAAGCCATTTGTACCAACAACTTGGCCAGCAGAAACGTGGTGATCACTTTCTGGTAATCGTACCTGAGGATTATGAATGAATCCTTTCACGTGGCCCTGCGCATCTGAATCGGCAACAATTAGGCCGCCTGGACCCTTCCCATCAATTTTGACAGTAATCGCCTCATCGTTTTTTTCCATCGAAGTGGCTAACATCGTTGTTGCAATTAATGTTCGTCCTAAGGCAACTGAAGAACCGGCCCAAGTGCGATGGTCTCTTTGGGCAGTCGCTACGAGCTCGGCGGCGTTGACCGCATACGCCCGAAACATGCCATCATCCGTAGTTGCTTTTACAAGATAATCTTTCATAAATTTATGATCTCCATTTCCTAAGTGAGCGAAGCAAAGCGGCTAGAAAGCGGATCTTAAGGTGCTCCTTACCAGAAGCCACGGCTTTCGCTTTTGTCAAAAGTGGCTCAGGCATAATTTTCTGCTTTGCTCCACTGTCCTCATAATAAAAACGAGTTTAGAGATCAAGCACCCTAAACTCATTTTTTAATATTCAACTAATAACTGTCATCATCATGATTTTGATCGTTTGGCTTATTTGGATCTTGTGGCTTGGTTGTGCCATCAGAAGCATCGCCGTCATGAGTGGTGTCTTGTGACTTTTCACTTTCAGCATGATCCTTTTCCAGCTGAGCTTGACGTTCAGCTTCCTTGCGTTCAAGTTCACGTTTGGCTTCTTCAAAAGTGGCCGCCCGTTCACTTGGAAATTCATTTGTCTTGGAACTTTCAGGCATTTTGCCCGTCTTCCAAAGAGATAAAATCTGTTTCTCATCAAGGGTCTCATACTTCAAAAGGGCTTCGGCAATCAACTTATGCTTATCACGATGTTCTTCGATAATCTTTGTTGCCGTTTCATGAGCTTCATTGGTTAAACGACGAACCTCATCATCAACCGCAGCAGCCGTCGCTTGTGAATATCGCGGCCCATAACTATCTTGAGCAGGATTTTCAAGCTGAACCGGCCCCAATCGCTTACTCATCCCATATTGGGTAACCATTGCCCGGGCGATATTAGTTGCTTGTTCAAAGTCATTAGAAGCACCAGATGACTGAGACTTGAAGATAATTTCTTCTGCGGCTCGGCCACCCATTAACCCAGCCATTTGCTCCATAGCATCTCGCTTAGACATCAGCTGCTGATCTTCTCGCGGCAACATAATCGCATAACCACCGGCACGGCCACGTGGCACAATTGTTACCTTGTGAACGACCCGCGCGTCGTTTAAAACTAATCCAACAACGGTATGCCCAGCTTCGTGGTAAGCCACGGTTTCTCGTTCCTCTTTGGAAATAACCCGATTTCGCTTAGCAGGCCCGGCAATGACTCGATCTTCAGCCTCATCAATATCACTGGCATCAATTTGAGTTTTATTACGACGAGCAGCCAGCAAGGCTGCCTCATTTAGCAAGTTAGCCAAATCGGCACCAACAAATCCTGGGGTTTGTTTAGCAATTTCGTGCAAATCAACATCGTTCGAAAACGGTTTGTTCTTAGAGTGAACTTTTAAAATAGCTTCACGGCCATTAATGTCTGGTCGCCCAACCAAAATCTTACGGTCAAACCGACCCGGACGTGTCAATGCTGGATCCAACACATCTGCTCGGTTCGTTGCGGCAATGACAATCACGCCTTCATTGCCGCTAAAACCATCCATTTCAACCAATAATTGGTTCAGTGTCTGTTCACGTTCATCGTGGCCGCCACCCATGCCGGCACCCCGGCGACGCCCAACGGCATCAATTTCATCAATGAAAATGATCGCAGGGGCCGCTTTTTTGGCTTGGTCAAACAAGTCACGGACACGGCTGGCACCAACACCAACAAACATTTCAACAAAGTCAGAACCGGAAATTGAGTAAAATGGTACCCCAGCTTCACCGGCCACGGCTTTGGCAAGTAATGTTTTACCAGTGCCGGGAGGTCCTTCGAGTAACACACCATGAGGAATGGTTGCCCCTAATGTGGTGAATTTACGCGGATCTTTTAAGAATTCAACAACTTCGACAAGTTCTTGCTTTTCCTCTTCTTCACCCGCAACATCTGAGAATCGAACCTTATTTTGCTTACTATCAGCCGGCTTTGCTTTGGATTTGCCAAAGTTCATAACCCGGCCATTGCCACCGCCTTGTCCGCCGGCTCGTCCCATCATCATATAGAAGAACCAGACAAATAATAGTAATGGTAATACATAGACTAAGAGGTTGACCCAAAAACCGCTAGATTCTTCGGGCTTGGCATTCATTTTAACATTGTTTGCCTGTGAAGCCTCAGTGATTTCAGCAATTGAGGAGTTATTCTCGAGAACCGTTGCAGTAAATTTAGTGACTTCTTTTGATTGACTTTGGTTTCCGCCAATCAAAAAGCCCGTCGCAACTTTTGCCTTTTGACCTTGTCTATAAGTACCAGTTATCTTATAGACCCCACCTGAAGGCTGAATTGAAAAGCTTTTTACTTTGTCATCTTTTAAGTCCTTAACAAACTGGCTGGACTGAATTTCTTGGGACTGGGTATTATTATTGTTACTGCCACTAAAGAAGTAAAAGACACCCATTACCAATAAAAATATGACAATGTAAAATAGACTATTTCTAAAAAGCCCATTTTTATTCGAGTTCATCAACGTCCTCCTCAAGAAAAAATTATTTCATGTTGATAGTCAAAATACTATCACAATTGACCTTTTTTGACCATTAATTGTTCGTATAAATTTCTGGTTTTAACACACCAATATATGGCAGGTTACGATACTTTTCATCATAATCCAAGCCATAACCCACAACAAATTCATTTGGCACTTCAAAGCCAATATAATCTGCATGCGCGTCAACGGTCCGACCAGCTGGCTTATCAAGCAACGAACAAACTTTAATACTCTTTGCTCCCCGCCCTTTCAACATGTCCAATAAGAACTTAAGGGTCTGGCCAGTATCAACAATATCTTCCACGATGACGACATCCCTTCCGGAAACATCAGTCGTGATGTCCGTAACCAACTCAACATCCCCAGAAGACTGGGTGCCACCGTGATAACTGGACACATCAATAAAATCAATTTGCATGTATGTATCAGTGGCCCTCACAATATCACTCATAAAAAACGTTGCGCCTTTTAGCACGCCAATGACGACCGGAAATTTGTCTTGATAAGCTGTTTGAATCTGTTTTCCAAGTCGCTGACATGCCTCATTAATCTCATCTTGACTATATAAAACTTTTAAGATGTCGTTATCCATTTTCAATTCCTTTTCCCTTTGAGAAGTTAATTTGGTGGTGCTCAACTAAGTATAGCGTTTGTGCGTTGTTGGCTTTTGCCGGTATCGACACGCTTTTAACCCCAAGAACGGCCACTATCTGCTGGCGGGCAGTTTGCAAAACCATTGTCCGTTTGCGGGCTTGATTAGCAATCTTGGCATTAATTAAGACCCGGCTTACTTTTTGACTTCCCCCGCCCTTTAATAAAAGTCGATCTCCCGGCTGAGCTGGTTTTGCGACCAACGGCAGATCCGCAGGTGTTAAATTGAACTCTGTCACTTTCAATTCAGTTTTTGAGGGCCGGTTTAAAAAAATGCCAAAGCGATAACCGTTTGCCAACGAATACCAACGTTCTAATACTACCATAAATCGCTCATCGGTTTTAGAACTTGTTATCTGATTTAGGCTTTTTTTAGTAATTATTAATTGCTGGTAACTTTTTATAGCCCGCCAACCATGTGCCAAGTCAATTTCGCCCTGTGGCTTTTGCAAATCATCAACAAGCTCTAAGATATTATACAACTGTTGGGTAGACACATCTACAATTTTGAGCTTTGCCATCATGATTTCTTTGAGAATTGACATTTTGACAGCAACTGAATAGGTATCAAAGACATTCAGATCAATTGAAGCCTCACCGACACTCAACCGGCAAACCTGCTTGATTACTTGAGCCAATAACTCATCTAACGCCCGAGTTGTCGTCTGAATTTGAGTTGAATAATCAAATACGTGGGCGATAAGCTGGGGATTCTCTTTTTTTAGCATCGGCACAACCTGATGACGGATCCGGTTCCGCTGGATAGTCAAGTCCTGATTGGTTTCATCTTCAAACCACCGAATTTTGTGCCGCTCGGCAAATTGGCGGATTGCCTTCTTACTAAATCGTAATAGGGGTCGAATTAACATGGCATCTCCAAACGACCGCTGTTCATCTATCCCAGCTAAAGATGTCAACTGGCCGCCGCGAATGAGTTTCATCACGACCGTTTCAATAAGATCATCGCCGTGATGCGCCGTTAACAAGTATTGGGCCTGATTATCAGCTAATACTTGCATAAAGAAATTATAACGAAACTTTCTAGCAGCGGCCTCAATCCCGTGTGCTGGATGTTCAGCCTTGGGCCACGTCGTCATGGCCAATTTGAAGCCCTGTTCTTGACAAAGTTTTTGAATAAAGGCCGTCTCTAGCTGACTGGCTTGACGAAGCTGATGGTCAACGTAAGCAACAATAATGGTTGGTAGCCGCCGCTTTAAATGAGCAAGCAAATAAAGCAAGGTCATTGAATCGACACCTGTTGAAACAGCAACCACTACCTTTTGATGAGCTCGCCACCAGTGGTTTTGATCAATTAATTGGTTAAATTTTAACTGAAGGTCCAAGATATCCTCCTAAAACGCGAATAAGAGGGGCTGGCCCAAAAGATTCATTTGGTTACCAGTCCCTCTACTTTAACGATATATTGCTAACACTTTTGAATTTCGGACACTGTCACTATTCATCATCCACAGAGGCTAGCTTCGTCTGCCGCCTCTACCGCCACGCTTGCCTTCTGTGTTCTTTCGAAGGGTTGACAGACGATCTTCACTTTCCTTCAAGAAACCCGACATCATGTCGTCAAAACTTTCGGGATGGTTATTTGAATGTGCGTTACGATTAGAATTATTGTGGGATCGGGAACCACGATGTTCACGGCGCTCGTGATTTTCATGGGAATCGTGATGAGTGTGTTCCCCATGATTGGACTCGTTGTGAGCAGTCTCATTGGCCTTTCTGATTGATAAACTAATCTTATTGCCATCAATCTTGAGAACTTTGACGCTCACTTCATCGCCAACTTTTAAAACATCATGAATATCTTTAACAAATCCGTCGGAAACCTCACTAATATGGACTAATCCAGTTCGATGGTCACCTAAATCGATAAATGCACCAAAATTCGTAATTCCAGAAACTTTACCAGTAACTTTTTCCCCAACTTCAATTGCCATGTAAAAAAATGTTCCTCCTACTGTGATAGTGCTTCAAGTATAGCATATTTTACGTTTCACCGTGTAAACTTTTCCGGATTTTAACGCTCACTTGAACTGAACACTGCTTGCCTAAATAAAAACAGTTGGATGATTAAATCCAACCGCCACTTTTATTCTGCGTCATCATCGTTAACGTCTTTTGGCGCCTTATTGGGGAAACTATAAACCGTTTCCCCAGGCTTAGTGTAGTAGTAACGATCACGAATAATTTTTTCAACATAATCTTTGTCATTTAGCTGAGCAACTTTGGCCCGCAATACTCGATTGCTCACCTTTTGTCGCTGATACTTTTTTTCTTGTTTGGCAATTCGGACATTGACGTCGGCATAGTTAACCTTTGCACGAATAATTTGCACCGCAAAAATAATGGCAAAGAAAGAGAAGATCACGATAATCATTAAAGCCCGCTTCTTTCGCTGCCTACTCAGCGTCGCTGTCGCCTGTGACTGGGTCATTTCAATTTCACGACGACGTGTAAAGTCATTTTCTAATTTTTTAATTTTGCCATGTCCTGATGTCATCCTAAATCCCCCGATTTAATCGCACATTCATTAGGTATAGATTACAACAACAATCTACCATTTGTCTACGCAATTTCGAGGTTTTATAAAAAATTGTGATTTACTTAATTATTCGTTTTTAAAATCGCGTTCGTATTTTTCCGATGTGATCTCATACATTCGTTGCGCATCATCTTTTTTAGTTGTATCCAATAATTCCTTAACTAAGACCGTTAACGTTTTATTACCAAACTTGATGGTAATTTCATCATTAGATTTTACATCCGATGACGACTTAGCGGTTTTACCATTAATTAAAATTCGACCCTTATCCGCAATTTCTTTGGCAACGGATCGCCGTTTAATAATTCGAGATACCTTTAAAAATTTATCAATTCTCATTACTTTTTTCTCCTTTTAGTTTAATGAAACGGCTGACCAGTGGAATTGCCAACCATTCACGCACTGTAAATACGTTTAATAATTTGCAGCCGCCAAAAAAGATGGTAATCCCAATTGGCACACAAATCATGACAATCAACAACGCTTCGATTCTTGGCCAAACAATTCCGCCAACTGATAAAATACCATCGGCCACCAGGTGCACAATTGCGACCATCACCAATAAAATAATACCTAATTGACCAACTTGACGACTGGAAAACAAGTTAAGTAACTGCACGCCAGCAAGGATTGTGACCACGATTAAGATAACCGCCAAGCTGGCGATCGTCGCGTAACTTGCCCCAATAATGCCAAACCAACTAATTAATAATCGATTGCTTGCCATTTTGAAAACAAGGCCAACTAAGATCGCAACCATAATTGGCCAATACTGACTTTGGCTTTGAAGAACCATACTATCAACAAACAGGATGGCCACCAAGACAATACTGAGACAATACACACTAATTGTGAGGTTGAGCTGGCTCGATGAAAATAGGAGTCGGTTGATTTGTGGCATCAATGCGAACAAACCGGCGCTCATCGCTAGTGCCAACGCAAAGTTTGTCCGCAGACTGGCAGCCGCAATGTGTTGAAAAGTTAAATCCTGTTGGCGATGATACGCAACCGTTAAACTTGGTAAAGCCGCCGTCGTTGAGGCCGTACTCAATACCAAGCCAAGTTGAACAAGCGTCTGGGAGCGATCATAGATTCCCTTTAGATTTTGAGCTTGACCCAAAGATATTCCCAAACCCTTAAGCCCAGAAATGATCGTAAATGAATCAACTAACTGCAGTAACAGCATCACTGCCGTAACCAAGCAAATTGTGCCTCCCTCTAGGATGACTTTTTTTAGCATCCCTTGATTAACGAGATGCCGGCTGGAAGCAGGCAGCGGCTGACTTTTGAGCCACCCGGCCACGACAATGGCTGCTCCAATTCCAGCTAGTGGCGCTGACAACATGGCCAGTTCACCCATTTTGTAAGGATCAACTAAGGCGTGAATTGACCAATAAGCTGTTAGTAAGATGACACTTACCCGCACAATTTGTTCAATCACTTGTGAATAAGCTGTCGGCCGCATTTCAAAGCGCCCCTGAAAATACCCACGCCAAGTGGATAAAAACGGAATTAGCAAAAACATCCAGCTAACCGATTGAATCACGGGGGCTAATCGCTCATCAGCCATTCCCCTGGCCAAAGGTTGCGCGCCAAATTGAAGCAGCCCAAACATTCCCAAACAGATCATCAATAAGATGAGCTGAATTCGATAAACTAAGGCCACTTGATCATGGGGGTTGGCGGTATCAACCACCAATTTGGAAATAAATACTGGAAAGCCAGTCAAAGCGATCGTCATCCCCAAGCCATAAATTGGATAGATTTGTTGGTAAACGTAAAAGCCCACGTTTCCCACCATGTTTTGAAAGGGAATCCGGTACACGGCACTCAACACTTTGGCAACAAATGATGCAACCGTCAATAATAAGGTGCCCGCCATCACCTGTTTTCTTCTGGATTTATTTTTCATGGCTTTCTACCTTACCTGATCGATGGGATTGGCGGGTTTTGGCTAATTGTTTAAACAACGCAACCAGCTGCTTTAACCACTTTTTCATAGTTGGTTGAACAGTTAATTGAATGATAAACTGATCGCCTTGGGTATTAATGGTTGCCCTAAAGGTTGTCTTAGCAATTGCTTCAAGTAATTCCCTACTTTCAAATTCAGCGTTGGCGCGCTTTGAAAAGCGGATTGTGATCTTTGGCTGGTCTTGATGAATTTTTTCAACCAAGGCCTCATCTGAATACATTTTGAGTTCAGCTATGTCTAACAAATTGGCGACAGCCTCGCCATAATCACCGAAACGATCCAATAGGTCATCCTTGACTTCATTGAGTTGATCCTGATTTTCAATTTGGCGAATTCGTTTGTAAAGTTCAATTTTTTGCTGATTATCTTCAATATAATCACTTGGCAGATAAGCCTCCAAATCAAGTTCAATCGTTGTGTCGGTTTTATACTCAAAGTCCTTGCCACGCTTTTTGGCAACCGCATCTGACAGCATCTGCGTATAAAGGTCATAACCAACCGAATCAACAAACCCATGCTGCTGTTTACCAAGAAGATTGCCGGCACCTCGAATCGATAAATCACGCATGGCAATCTTGAACCCTGAACCTAACTCAGTGAAATCACGAATTGCCTCAAGTCGTTTTTCGCCAACCTCAGTCAAAACTTTATTGGGTTTGTACATAAAATAGGCATACGCCACCCGACTGCTTCGGCCAATTCGGCCTCGCAGCTGATAGAGCTGTGAAAGGCCCATCCGATCAGCGTTTTCAACAAACAACGTATTAACGTTTGGAATATCGACTCCTGTCTCAATAATCGTGGTGGTGACCAACACATCATATTCACCATTGATAAAGTCATACAAAATATCTTCCATTTGATTTTCAGACATCTGGCCGTGAATATAGCCAACCCTAGCCTGTGGCACCAAGGCACTAATTTGCTCAACGGTTCGTTCAATGTCCTCCACTCGATTATGCAGGTAAAAGACTTGACCACCTCTAGCCATCTCCCGCTCAATCGCTTCTCTAATTGTTCCGGCATTTTGTTCAATGACATACGTTTGAAT
The DNA here is from genome assembly GCF_016860605.1 of Lentilactobacillus fungorum. GTDB lineage: Bacteria > Bacillota > Bacilli > Lactobacillales > Lactobacillaceae > Lentilactobacillus > Lentilactobacillus fungorum. The sequence continues at coordinate 65,188 of NZ_BNJR01000006.1, read as the reverse complement.
TGGGTAACGGTTTGATGGCGGTGTTTCGATTACCGATAAATCACGAACGCCCATCATCGACATATTTAAAGTTCGGGGAATTGGTGTTGCGGTGAGCGTCAAGACATCAACATCTGCCCGCATCTCTTTGATTCGTTCCTTATGTTTAACGCCAAACCGTTGTTCCTCGTCAATAATCAAGAGACCTAAATCATTAAAATGAACATCCTTGGATAAGAGTCGATGGGTACCAACAACGACGTCAACCGTTCCGTTTTTTAAGCCGGCTAGGGTTTCTTTAACCTGGGCTTTGGTTTGGAAGCGGGATAAGACCCGAACGGTAATTGGATAATCGCTGAAACGATCCAACATCGTTTCGTAGTGCTGCTGAGCCAGAATCGTCGTTGGCACCAAAAACGCGACCTGTTTTCCCACTTCAATTGCTTTAAATGCCGCTCTTAGAGCCACTTCAGTCTTACCATACCCCACATCACCAACAAGCAGTCGATCCATTGGGTGCTGACGTTCCATATCACGTTTAATTTCAGTTGCTGACCGTAATTGATCGGGGGTTTCGGTATAGGGAAAGCTGGCTTCAAACTCAGCTTGCAATGAATCGTCTACCGGATAGGCGTACCCTTTTTCGGCGCTTCGTTTAGCATACAAATCAATTAAATCGTCAGCAATATCTTCAATCTTTACGGCAACTTTTCGTTTGGTCTTAGCCCATTCACTGCCGCCCAATTTGTTAATTCGTGGATGTTTATCCTCTGACGAGACGTACTTTTGAATCAAGTTTAGCTGGGTTACCGGAATAAACAACTTGGCTGAATCGCGATAAGAAATCGTCAGATAGTCTTGATGCTTGCCATCAACCGTCATCGTTTTCATACCTTCATAACGGCCGATCCCATGATTAACGTGAACAACGTAATCACCGGGTTTGAGATCCGTATAACTTTTAATCCGTTCCGCGTTGTTAAACGTTGTTTGCCGCGGCCGCTTTTTGACGACCGTTCCAAACATCTCTTTTTCTGTAATCACTACCAAATTCGCAACTGGCAGTTCAAAACCGTTCTCCAAGTTCCCAGAAATCAACTGCACCTTATGCGCTAGTAAATGGTCAGCATCGGTTTGGACTACCGGGATTTCAAAATCTGTTAATGTTTGAGCAACCTTTTGCAGACGCTTGGCCTCTTGAACCATGATAATGACGGTTGTATTTTGTTTTTGCCACCGTTTAATTTCCGTTCTGAGCATCGGCATCTGTGAAAAGAACTGCTGCATGGGCCGAACCGTGATATCTTCAATGGTATCTAGTCGCATCCGGCCAAGCCCCTTTTGGAAAAGCGATAAAATTAAACTGGCGTGTTGGTTTTTTTTGAATACCTGCTTAAAATCATTGGTATAGCTTGTTTTCTTTAAAACTTCAAAATGCATTATTTTATCAAGCAGCCACTCATCATCATCGCTACTTAATTGACGAACTGCATCCGTGATTCTCGAATAATCATCAAATATCACAATGCCGTTTTCTGCCAAGTAATCCAACAAAGAATAGTGTTGATCATAAATCATGTCAGCAAATAAAAGCAGCCGCGGATCCCGCAATCCGTTTTGGAGATCCATGATTTGTGGCGCCAAGTTATCCGCTAACTTTTTCGCTTGTTTTTCCGTTAAGCTTGCCTGTTCGGCTGTTAAGCGCTTTTGCAGCTGATTCACTACTTGGTTTCGTTGATCTTCATCCATTAACAAATCAGTGGCAGGCAAAATATCAATCTGATCAATTGTTTTAATGCTTCGTTGATTGGAAACATCAAATATCCGCATGGAGTCAACCTCAGTATCAAAAAAGTCAATTCGAACTGGATCTTGGCTATTCAGTGGGAAAACATCTAAAATCGATCCCCGAATGGCAAAATCTCCTGGAGCGGCCACCAATTTTTGAAAAACGTATCCCATCTGGTGAAGCTTTAGTTTAATCTTTTCAAGATCATATTCAGCGTCCATCCGAATCGTCAAATTAGCTTTTTTAAACTGTTCGGGTGCCGGGACAAGTCGCCGAACGCCAGAAACCGACGTGACAACGACGGCCGGCTTACCACTAGCTAATTGGTTAAGTGCCAAGACTCGCTGGGATTTGTACTCCGGCGAACTGGTGGCTAACTCAGCGGCACCCATTTCCTCAACTGGAAACTCAAACAACTGATGATCTTCAATCACATTTGCCAAGTCGTTGACTAATTGGTCTGCGTGAAATAAAGTGTCAACCACCACGACAACTGGCCGCTCAGTTGAATGCAATAAATTCTGAATTAAAAGTGTCCTGGCCGAGCCGCCCATTCCCGTTACTAGTTGGCGGCTCTTAGGGGTTAGTTTGGAAATAAGTTGGGCATATTGAGGAATGTCCGTAAGTAATTGATCTAAACGCAAGTCACTCGTCCTTTCATTAGTTGTATCGATTTTCAAGCTCCGAAATTGAAAGGCCATCTACCCAGTCATCTAAAGCATTTACGGAATGATCAGCCGCCAATTTAAAGCCAGGAAGCTGATCCTTGGTAAATTTACCGAGGACGTAATTAACCACACTCTTAGTCTTATCTGGGTGACCAGTACCAACCCGCACCCTCGTAAAGTTTTCGGTTCCTAATTGGTAAATAATACTTTTAATTCCGTTATGGCCGCCGGCAGATCCCTTGTCTTTAACGCGAATTTTGCCAATGGGTAAATCCATGTCATCATGAACGATCGCGATATTCTCAACTGGAATGTCAAAGTAATCCATCAGTGGCTTAACCGCAATTCCTGAGTCATTCATGAAAGTCGTAGGTTCAACAACCAACACCTTCTCGCCGTTAATAAACCCTGTGCCAAACTTTGCATTCATCTTTCGCGTTTTAATGTTAATGTCGTGACTTTGTGCAAACTGTTCAACGACCATAAAACCTGTGTTATGCCTTGTTTGGTCATACTGGGGGCCAATATTTCCTAATCCGACGATCATTTTCATTTCAATTTCCTCACATTTCTTCCAACACAAAAGGCTGAACTTCTTCCGTTCAGCTGTTGTCAGATTTGACTTAACGTCCAAATTATATCATATTCACGACCACAAATGATAAGAAGCTGTTTTCTGAAAAAAGCTTCCTAATCCCCCAAAAAGGGCTGAACGAATAATCGTTTGCATGGTATACTTTGAGAGTAGGAAAATATAATTTTTGGAGATGATTTGTTTGGCTCAAAACCGTCAAAAGGTTGCTTTAATTGGTGATGGCGCTGTTGGTTCATCATATGCGTTTGCCATGATGCAACAAGGACTTGCTGAAGACTTTGTAATCGTTGATGTGATTAAGGAACGCACGGAAGGTGACGCACTTGACTTGGAAGATGCTCAAGTGTTCACTGCCCCCAAAAATATCTATTCAGGTGATTATAAGGACTGTGCTGACGCTGACTTAGCCGTTATTACTGCTGGTGCGCCACAAAAACCAGGTGAGAGCCGGTTAGATCTTGTTAACAAAAACTTGAAGATCATGCAATCCATTATCAAACCTTTAGTGGCTTCAGGCTTTAAAGGCGTTCTGTTAGTTGCTGCCAACCCAGTGGATATTCTCACCTATGCTGCTCAAAAATTCTCTGGCTTCCCAAAGAGTCGCGTATTTGGTAGTGGGACTTCATTGGATACAACCAGGCTCCAAGTTGCTTTATCCAAGAAATTAAAAGTTAGCCCACAATCAATTGATGCTTACATTATGGGCGAGCACGGTGATTCAGAATTTGCAGCTTATTCTGCAGCCCGGGTTGGCGGTGAATCATTCCTTGCTGCCGCTAAACGAGCTGGCTTGTCAACTGATGACTTAACCAAAATTGAAGACGATGTTCGCAAGAAAGCTTATGAAATCATCAACAGAAAGGGTGCCACTTTCTATGGTGTCGCCACTGCTTTGATGCGCATTTCAAAAGCTGTCTTACACGACGAAAACGCCATTTTACCAGTTGGTGCACCAGTTGATGGTGAGTATGGTTTGCACGACTTATACATTGGTTCACCCGCTGTTATTAACGGCGCTGGTATCGACCGAGTTATTGAAGTGCCATTAAATGATGACGAAAAGTCCAAGATGCAGGCTTCTGCTAAAACTTTGAAAGAAACCCTTGAAAATGGAATGGCTAATTTGCAAAAATAATTAGTTTGAGCCGTTTAAGCGATCAAAACGAATGCATATTCGCTTTGATCGTTTTTTTATGACCTTGTTGGTTAAGTATGGAACAAGGGCGTTCATTATCGTCTGCCACTACCATTCAGTTCGTGATTACTGCTGGCTAAATTCTAGAATTGATGCACTTATTACTGTTGGTTCTCTAATTTATTTAAATATTAATGAGAGTAACCATACTTTTCCAAATGACCATATGGTATAGTGAAGGTATTAAGGCTTACTTTGGAGGAATTAATATGCTATTAAAAACACTGGTGAAACCAAAAGAGCGTCTAGTAACCGTCAAAGAGGACGCCACTTTAGAAGACGCCCTTAAAACACTTGAAGATTCTGGTTATCGCTGTGTCCCAATTCTTGACGAAACTGGAACGATTTTTCGTGGCAACATTTACAAAATGCACATTTATCGTCATAAATCTCGCGGCGGCGACATGTCATTGCCAGTCACGACCCTGTTAAAAAATGCGACTAAATTTGTAAATGTAAATTCGGCCTTTTTCCAAGTCTTCTTCTCAATTAAGGACCTCCCATATATTGCCGTTTTAGATGACCGAAATAACTTTTATGGGATCTTAACCCATACGCGTCTTTTAGACATGCTTTCTCAATCCTGGAATGTCAATATTGGCAGTTATGTGTTGACCGTTGTTTCGAGTGGCGAACGGGGCGATCTTGAAGAAATCGCTAAAATCATTACTAAGTATACCAATATTGCCAGCGTTATTTCTTTAGATGCCCAAGAAGGCGAACTCGTCCACCGAATCATGTTTACCCTCCCGGCTGAAGTTGATCAGGATCGCTTAAATCGGATTATTGCTGCCCTAGAACGAAAAGAGTTCCGAGTGCCAGAAGTTGAAAACCTCAAAGAAGAAAATAAGTAAGTTTGCCGTGGCAATTCATAAATCCTTTATGATCGCAGCAATGCGTATTGAATTTATCAAATACAATTGGTTCTTGACTGAACGCCAAAGCGATAACTGCTCTATATCCTCAGTCGCTAATTTCAGCCACCAGCCCAAAAAGACCAGCCATCAAGATTACGATGGTTGGTCTTTTTGTTGCTGGCGGCTGATTTAAAACACCTCAGCCCCATTGTTTATATGCTAATTGTGGAAGCACGCTTTACTAAAGTAACCATTGCTTAAATGAAGCTGATCACCTTTGAAAGCTTATCGGATTATGTATCGATCTCTCACTAATTTTTACTGATTCCTAAACTGATTTTGATTGCTTTATCAACTTTATTCATTATCGCCTTATCGAGATGAGTGACTTTGTCTTTTAACCGTTGCTTGTCAATTGTTCTGATTTGCTCTAGTAAAATAACCGAATCACGCTCAATACCATTACCAGCAGAAATCCCAACATGAGTCGGCATCTTGGGCTTTGAAATTCTTGCAGTAATTGCTGCAATAATGACAGTTGGGCTATAATGATTACCAATATCATTTTGGATAATCAAAACCGGTCGCATGCCACCTTGTTCGGAACCAACCACAGGTGAAAGATCGGCGTAAAAAATGTCTCCACGCTTAAATGTAACGTCAGTCACCCTCACACCTCCCATCGTCACTAAGATCTAATGGAAATTTCGCAATCCTTGACGATACTGAGTCAGATGAACATCAGCGTCCTCTTCACAACAAGAAAAATCATGACTAATTTGTCGATTCAAACTGGCCATTTCACGATAGCCTTTCATTAACCCATCAATCACTTGTGGATCATCAAAAAAGTAATTAATTGCAACTTCAACTGCTGCGCTCTCAGATACACCGACCGTTGAACAAAACTGCTCTAAACGGCTCGCAATCTTATCATTAATCATAACTGAAAAATGCCTTTGGTTAGTTGCCTTATCCATCGTAATTTCCCCTATATTCCAGATTACTTCATTTTACAATAATACCATGGAACGCCTGGAAATGCAGTACCCTTATTCATATTTCCTTCTTAATCGGTTACTAAAGCCACAAACAACCTCATAATTAATCGTCCCCAAATATTTTGCCAAATCATCCGCAGTAATTTCTTGATCTTTAGATTTGCCTAAGATCGTTACTGGGGTCCCATACGGATAGGCCTTTGGCAGTTTAATCATGAATTGATCCATGCAAACCCGGCCAACGATTGGGCATTTTTTCCCATCAACTAACACTGAGAATCCTTGCAGCTTCCGCGAAATCCCATCCGCATAACCAAGTGGTACAGTTCCAATCCATTCATCCTCACTTGTCGTATAAGTGGCACCATAACTAATGGATTTACCTTTCGCAACGAGTTTAACGTAAATTAAACTGGCAACCACTGACATGGCCGGATGCAGCTCATAAGGTAAGTCCGGAATTTCGGTCCCCGACGGATTAAGACCATAGGTGCCAATTCCAAATCGGATCATGTTTCCCCCACAAACTTGATGCCACAAGCTAGTTGCCGAATTGGCAACATGAACATATCGCGGCCGTTTATCAATCACCGCCATCAATTTATTAAAATTATCATATTGATAATTAAAATAATCTGTATCCGGACTATCCGCGGTCGCAAAGTGGGTAAAAATGCCTTCAAAATTAATTACCTGGCCAAATTGGCCCAAAACCTGGACCGCCGTTTTCAACTCGTCAGGGGTTTGAAAACCGATTCGTCCCATGCCAGTATCCAAAGCTAAATGAACGTTTAATTTTAGACCACTGGGAACTTGGTTCAAAAAATCAGCGGCAATTTTTAACCAGTCCGTTGAACTAACTGTCAGCGAAATCTGATTGTCCCGCGCAATTGTCGCAAATTGCGGATCGGTAATCCCTAAGACTAATATTGGCTCAGTAAAACCAGCCTGCCTAAGCTCTAATGCTTCATCGATTAACGCTACACAAAAACCATCCGCACCGGCTTTTTCAGCCACTTTGGCCACTTGAATCGCACCATGGCCATAACCGTCTGCCTTGACAACAACAAATAAATCAGTTCCGGCTTCCAAGTGATTTTTTGTATTAATCAAATTATCATAGATCGCTTGTTGATTGATAATCACTTTGGCGTTTCGTAATTTTCCAACTGCCATCATTTTAGCCCCTGTTCTCTAATATCACTTCAGTTACAACCGTTTCGTCGGTATGGGAAATCGAAACAAACGCATTCCCATCAAACGGATGATTATAAACAACCGGTTTTCCATCCTGATTATTGATAATCGTCAAATCCTGAAACCTCACTTTTTTCCCTAAGCCGGAACCATACGCTTTAGAATACGATTCTTTAGCGGAAAAGCGCCCGGCAATATATTCAAACCGCCTCTTTTCAGAAAGTTGACTTAATTGTGAAATTTCATCGGGCGTTAAAACCCGATTGATAAAGTGTTGATTCTTGTTAACCGCAGCTCTAATTCTTGAAATATCAGTAATATCGATTCCAATTCCGGCAATCATTTAACAACCTCATTAATTATAAAAGTTACTTTTAATCATACCACAAAACCGCACGACCAGTTGCAATCGTTGAATCTACTACTTGGTGACAAATGCTCGACATCCACTTAATCTGACAAATATGCTCACATGGCATCACCAATAGGCTTGGTATCCCAGGATAAGTGCTAAAACAATCGCAAAGCCGCCAACGGCAAGCTTAATGAGCTTAGACGGAATATAGCGGACAATCACCGGTCCCAAATAACCACCAGCAAATAAACCAATTAACAGTGGTACGATAACCGCCCAATCAATTGAAATTGTTGAAATAAACATCGCAGCCGCCACGATATTATTCGTAAATGATGCAAAATTCCGCATTGCATTGTAAATGGCATAATCTTCATTCACAATCTTTGAAAGAACCGCAATCATCAATAACCCCGAAGCTGCCCCAAAATAACCGTTGTAAATTCCAACCAGGAAAATAGCTACCCAACTCATCCCGGTTGCTAGTTGCGTATGGCGTTTTCTGGCAGCCTTGGGCTTGGGGATTAAAATCATAATGCCCGCCAACATAATAAAGATGGGGACAACTTTTTTAAACCCACCATTTGAGCTGTGAATGAGGATCAAAGCCCCTATGACGCCGCCCAGTGTATTTAAAACCGCAATTTGAATTGCTTGACGCCAATGATGACTCAATTCATTTAGGGACGCCGACACAGTTCCAACCCCTGCCCCAACTTGCGCGACCGTAATTGTGGCATTGGCGATAACTGGCGCCACCCCCACAGAAAGTAAAACCGGATATAGCGTCAAAGAAGCCATCCCGACGATCCCGGTTAAAACTCCCGCCAATAAACTCATCAGCACCAAATAAATGATTGAAAGCATTTTTATCCCTTTCTCATCACCGGCACTGTTGTTTTTGGTTACGCCTGCACATACCAATATTTGCCTTTATTCTAACATTTTTCCAGTATCGTTTGAATCAGATTATTTACTTGGACGACGATTTAACCTATCGGGCTTAACTCGAGGATGGTTAGCCATTTATCAACAGACAACAAAGGACTGACAAAAACGACATTTGCCAGCCCTCGATTCATTCACGGTTAACGTGATTTTAGCTTTTAAGAATTTTTAATTGTGAAACGGTGCTTATTATTGTTATTAGAACGTTTGTTAGTCTTACCGCTTCGGTTACGATCTCGACTACCACTGCCATGACCACGACCATGAGAAGAATTTCGATCGTTGTTACGACGGTTTCTAGAACCATTCCAATGGCCGCCACCCCGGCGATTATTGGAATGACCACCATGACCGTGATGACGTGATAATGGGCGTTCCGGTGTAATCTTAACCTTAACGTTATCTCGAGTCACATCATTCAACAATGCCGCAACCAAATCAGTTGCTTCGTACTCATCAAGCAACTTATCAGCCATCTTTTCGTACTTATCGGTATTGGTCTTCTTAATTAAATCGGCAATATCTGATTCTGCAGAGTTCAATTGACCAACAAAAGCTTCTTGGACGGTTGGTGGCTTCAAAGGCAACATCCGCACTTTGGTTAGCTTTTCAATTTCTCGAAGATATTCCATTTCGTTTGGCGTTGCAAAAGTGATTGAAACACCATGCTTTCCGGCACGGCCCGTTCGGCCAACTCGATGGACATAACTATCAGGGTCTTGGGGAATATCGTAATTATAAACGTGGGTAACCCCAGAAATATCAATCCCTCGAGCTGCCACATCGGTTGCGACCAAGATATCAATTTTGCCAACTTTAAATTCCTGCATAATCTGGGACCGACGAGCTTGGGTCAAGTCACCGTGAAGGCCAGCTGCCTTGTATCCTCGTGCTTCAAGCCCTTTAGAAACTTCGTCTACCCGCCGCTTCGTCCGGCAAAAGACAATCGTCACTTCAGGATCTTGAACGTCAAAGAAGCGCGTCATTGTATCAAACTTCTCATATTCCTTAACCCGAACATAGTATTGATCGATTAAGTCAGTTGTCAGTTCCTTGGCCTTAATCGTCACTTGATGAGGATCTTTCATAAACTGAACCCCCGCCCGTTTGATCTGGGCCGGCATCGTTGCTGAAAAAAGTAACGTTTGTCGTTGCTTTGGGGTTTGTTTGATAATATCTTCAATATCATCAAGAAATCCCATATTCAACATTTCATCTGCTTCATCTAAAACTAAGGTCTTAACATGCTCTAACTTTAAGGTCCGACGTCTGATATGATCGAGAATTCGACCAGGCGTTCCAACCACAATCTGTGGATGACCCTTTAATGCGTTGATTTGTCGGCGAATATCAGCTCCGCCATATACAACTTGAACTCGGGCTTTTTCATCCTTACCCAGTCGATAAATTTCCTCTTGGGTTTGAATCGCCAGCTCTCTAGTTGGTGAAATAATAAGTGCCTGAACATTTGGGTTGTCGAAATCAATCTTTTGTAAGATTGGCAGACCAAATGCGGCCGTCTTTCCTGTTCCAGTCTGGGCTTGACCAATCACATCTTCACCCTTTAAAACCATTGGGATAGTCTCTGCTTGGATGGGTGTTGCTTCTTCAAAGCCACTATTGGAAATAGCTGTTAGCAGGCGGTCTGATAATCCTAGTTCACTAAACTTCAAATATGTTTCCTCCTAAATAAATACAGTGAGCGGAGCAAAGCGGTTTGAAATCGGAATACAAGCCTTTCCAACAACCAAATCCAAACTGCGAATTAATTGTGAAGCTTGCTTGTATGAAGATTTTTGCTTTGCGCAGCTGTCCTAATTCTGAAATAATCAAGGTGCCGCTGATAACTAGAGAAAAATCCGTTTCCCAGGCTGCGTTATCAACTTGACCATCAATCATTTATTACAAAATAACTTTTTAAGTCTACACCGTTTAATTACAATACGCAAGGAAAACGGGTAAATGACCCACTTTAATCCGTACCAGCAGCCACTAATTTGGCAACCACATTCTCTAAGTGCAACCCGTGGCTGGCTTTTAACATCACTTCATCGCCAGCCTTTAATTGTCCTGCCAAATCGGTGCTTAACTGATCAAGTTCATTGGCTGCATAGTGATGCAAATTTTCAGGCGCAAATACTGGCTTCAATCGATCGTATAGTGCCCGCATATCTTCACCAACCAAATAAACCTGTGAAATTTGGCTTGGGTCAATGCTGGCAGCCAGAGAAGCATGCATTTGCTTTGACTGGTCACCTAATTCGAGCATATCCCCCAAAACGACGATTCGGCGGCCATCCGTTGGCGTTTCTTGAAAGGCAGCTAAGACTTCTTTGGCAGCCGTTGGATTGGAATTATAAACGTCACTTAAAATTTTTTCGCCATTTTTACCAACTAACCATTCAGTTCGGTTCTTAGTCAAATCAAATTGGGTTAACCTTTTTTCAATTAAGGATGGATGAATTCGAAATACTTGGCCAACCGCAATGGCTGCCAACGCATTATTAACATTGTAGTCCCCCATTAAGGGTATCTTGAAGTCCATTTCAGGCCAAAGGTTAACTTTAAATGACGTCACATATTGACTATCGTGGGTTTCGGTTGCATAAATGTCATTAGTTGATTTTCTGCCAAAAGTTGTTTTAGCCATGGTTAAATTCTTAGCCCGCTCAACGAGTAACGGTTCATCACCATCATAGATAAATAAGCCATCTTCCTTAAGGCCATGCGTAATTTCCATCTTGGCATCGGCAATTTTGCCACGCGTGCCAAAGAATTCAATGTGGGCCTCACCAATCATCGTCACGATCGCAACGTCCGGCTGAACCAATTTGGATAAGAAATCAAGCTGTCCCGGGCGATCCATCCCCATTTCAACCACCAAGAACTCGGTATTTGGCTCCATTTGTAAAATGGTGTAGGGCACGCCGATTTCGTTATTAAAGTTGTCATAGGTTTTGGTAACGTGAAACGTACTGGCAAGAATTGCTGCAATCATGTCCTTGGTCGTTGTCTTGCCATTACTGCCGGTCACAGCAATCACTCGCGGATTAATCTTAGTCAAGTAATATCGACTCAATTGCTGGAAGGCAGCTAATGGATCATCAACGACGAGGGCTGGGATTGCAAGCGGCAGGCGATCAACCTTGTCACTTGCCCATAGGGTTGCCTTGGCGCCATTTTTGATTGCCGACTCAATAAAGTCATGACCATCGTGTTCGCCGGCCAACGGAATAAACAGCTGCCCTTCCTTTAGCTTACGGCTGTCAAAGCATACGCCACTAGTCTCTTCTTTTAATGATTTTTCTGAAATACCATCTGTTTTGGCATTGATTGCAGAAGCAATTTCGCCAATTGTCATTTTCATTATTTAAACGCTCCAGTTTTAATTGTTACTCCTAATTATAGCAAAAAATCAAACAGCTAAACACTTGCTGTTTGATCCTGCCATTCGAGCTGCCACGTAGAATTCTGCAAATTATAGCTTAAATCCCCGGCGTAATTCGTATTTTCAATAATGGTTTGGGTTCTTAAAATAATCGAAACCCGATCTGGATCCTTTAAAATCCTGAGGGGAATATGATAGGTTCGATTTCGCTCCCTCAACGACCCAAATAAGATAAAAAGCCCATCGTTAGCCTTAGTGATGAGTTGAATTAAAATTGAGTTGTCAATATTTTTAATTGCCAAAGGCCGCAGGAAAACTCGCAATGTGTTGTGCGTTTCTCGCAAGTTTCGTTTAATGGCAATTTCTAAAACGTGGTTAAAATCAGAAAACCGTCGGTAATATGATCGAATCGTGCCATCATCTTGAGTCAAATAAATGTAGTGGTTCAATAACTTGGAAGAAAACGGCCGACCCATTGGCGTTCCAAAGTGAGCTAAGTATAACAACTCTGCAATTTCGTATGGGGACAAGTTATTCACACTGTCTTCATCATCAAAATCAATAAACTTCTTTGAGGCAGTTGGATTCTTAAGTAAGTATTGGCGAATCTCTGAGGACCCAAAAATTAAATTAAACTTTGAATGCGAATTGTAACCATTCGCATCTTGTTCATCATTATTCAACAGAATAATATTGCCCGGTAATTGGTCGAGCCCGTTAATAAAATCCGCAGCAGTAATCCCCGACGATAAGATCATATTGGAAATTGGATTTGTATTTATAAAAATGAAATTGCCCTTCATTGTGTCATTACTCCATCATTATTTCTAATTTTATTGTACTACCCTTTCAAGCCATTGTCTGTAAATAGCTTTCAAAAATGATTATGTTTGCCCTTTTGGTCAATAGTTGGTAACATAATTGTTAACACAATAATTGGTTACGAGGTTAAAATCATGACTAACGTTTTATTTGTTTGTCTAGGAAATATTTGTCGATCACCAATGGCCGAGGCAATGTTTCGCACGATGGTTAAAAATGAAGGCTTACAAACACAAATTCAAGTGGATTCTGCCGGCATCAGTAGCGAAGAACAGGGCAATCCCCCTCACCCAGGTGCCCAAGCTGTATTAGAAAAACACGGGATTGATTTTTCGGGAATTGTTTCTCGACCAATCACTCCAAAAGACTTTGGGTGGGCCGATCTCATCATTGGTATGGATAGTCAAAATATCCATTATTTGAAGCAACTATCACCAGAAGCGGATAAGAAAAAAATCCACCTTTGCTTAGATATCATTCCAACACAGATGGGGCAAGATATTCCCGATCCATGGTATGACCACAAATTTGGCAGGACTTATTCCCAATTATCAGAGTCATTGCCTAAGTGGTTGGATTACATTAAGACAAACTTTCTTTAATTGTTGGCGGGCCTCAATAGGGCTCGTTTTAATTTTGCCGTTGCCTGACTCAAGCGATAACGATCAACCAGTTTCCCCCGAATCATTAAGCGACCAGCACCTGTTGCGTCACACGTAATTAATGTCAAAATAGGCTTTTTGGTTTGCTTAATAACGTCCACTCTGGTTGCTGCAATAAAGGTTCGTCGATAGACTCGATAGTGATAAATGGTTTTCATATCCGTCAAATAAACGTTGTCGCCAACCTTGGTTTTAAAATACAGCGGACCAAATAAGACATGTCGGTTAACCATGTGATGGCCGGAAAGTGGATAGTTGCCCTTACCCATTTTCTGATCTGCTCGCATGGTCCCCGCCGCTAGCGCCAGCGTTTGGTTAGCGACGCCAAGGCCAATTGGCAAGTGGATGGCCGCTTTTGGAACCAGGATTTCCCCAACTACTTCCAACTGTTGGGTATTCATGCGGGCGCGCATCGCGGTTTCAAAATCAAGTGATTTCACCTTTTTAAAATTATAGCTTACGTTCTTTGAATGGCGGGTGGTCTGCTTTTTTTGCCTCATTTGAGACTCTTCGACCATTTTCCGAGTCACTTTAGGTTGGTAAGATTTAATCACTTCATTTTTGATTTGCCGATTAAAAATAAGGGCGAGTGCAAATAAAATCAGTAAAACAAATAACGTGTTGACCATGATCCGTTTAACTATTTTTTTCATCCCAACCTCCGTTAAACCTGATTTGACTAAATTCTTGATAGGAGCGATAAACCTTTGAGTGATAATCAACTAGCCCCAAACTCTTGGCAGCGAAACCTAAAAGTCCTCTGGTTTGGTACTTTTATGGCCAGCATTGGTTTTAGTGAAGTGATGCCTTTTTTATCACTTTATGTTGATTCAATGGGAACTTTTAACCGCGGCCAGTTAAGCCTATATAGCGGCTTGGCGTTTGCTGCCAGCTATTTTGTAACGGCTTTAGCCTCACCACTTTGGGGCAAGATGGCTGATCGAACCGGTCGAAAGTTAATGCTGAACAGAGCGTCACTCGGCATGGCGATTGTCTTTATCTTAATGGGCTTGGCAATGAACGTTTGGCAGCTGATCGCACTCAGGCTCTTGCAGGGAGTTTTCTCCGGTTATATCAGTAACGCCAATGCTTTGATTGCCACTCAAGTCCCCAAACGCCGTAGTGGCCAAGCGCTAGGAATGTTGGTAACCGGCAACGTTTCTGGAGCGTTATTTGGCCCCTTATTAGGTGGGACCTTAGCATCGCTTTTTAGCTATCGGATGACGTTTTTTATTACCGGCTTTTTGTTCATCCTCGTCTTCTTGGTAACCGCCATTTTTGTCAAAGAAGATTTCCAGCCGACAGCCAAAGCCAAAATGCTCAATACTAAAGGGGTTATCGGCGAACTTGCCAACGCCAAATTAGTTTTTTGGCTGTTTACCACAACCATGATCATTCAAGCCGCTAACAACTCAATTGTCCCAATTTTATCATTATACGTTCGCCAAATCATGAATAACAGCCCCGCAACGACATTTTATAGTGGCATCGTCGCTGCGGTTCCCGGTATTGCGACATTATTTGCTGCGCCATTATTGGGGCGGGTTGGTGATAGGATTGGCACTGATCGCATTTTAATCATTGGTTTTATCTTAGCGATCGCCGTTTATATCCCAATGGCCTTTGTCACTAACGTTTGGCAGCTGATTGCGTTACGTTTTGTGATTGGTGTTGCCAATGCATCAATGTTGCCCGCCGTTCAAACAATTCTCGCCAAGAATACCCCACCGCAAGTAACTGGCAGGGTTTTTAGCTGGAATCAATCCTTTCAAGCAATGGGTAACGTCGCCGGGCCAATGATTGGGTCGTTTGTATCGTCAGCGTTTGATTACGCAGGTGTTTTTATTTCAACCGCACTATTGGTCGTCATTAATCTAACACTGGTGTACCACAGCACTCAGTCGATGAGAAACGCCCGTCGACAGTGAGGGGTCAATTTCATCATCCAAATCCTTTTTCAAGCCTCTTAAATTAGGCTGCCAACAAAATTTCCTAATCTTTTTCAATTCAAAGAAAAAGCAGGCCACAAATTGTGACCTGCTTAAAGTTAACCTTAGTTGTTTGTAAGGCCGTATTTTTTGTTGAAACGATCCACAGCACCATCGGCTTGCGTAAACTTTTGCTTACCAGTGTAAAATGGATGAGAATCAGATGAAATTTCAACCCGGATTAATGGGTATGTCTTACCATCGTCCATCTTGATGGTTTCATCAGAAGTCTTAGTTGATCCTGAGATAAACTTAAAACCAGTGGATGAATCTTGAAATACAACTTGTTGATATGCTGGATGAATTCCTTTTTTCATTATCTATCGCTCCTTTGCCCTGAGCCAATCGGATGACCCAGAGATTATCGATTAGTCAACCTTGTTAGTTTAACATAAATTAATACAGCATTCAATACAAATTCGATTAAACCTTTTCCTCAACTTCCAGCTTCACGTCTGCCCCGATCGCTGTTAATTTATCCACAATACTCCCGTAACCCCGCAGAATATACTCAGCGTGAGAAATCTCAGTTGTGCCACTGGCCATTAACCCAGCAATCACCAGTGAAGCCCCCGCGCGAATTTCGCCCGCATCTACCTTGGCTCCGGTTAAGCTTGGCGAATGATCAACGACGATAATGCCTTCGTCAGTATCCTCTGACTTAATTCGACCACCCAGCTTATTCAACTGGGGAATATGCTTAATTCGCTGAGGATAAATGGTATCAATAATAATACTGCGGCCATGCGCCTTAAATAATAGCGGCGTAACGGGCTGCTGTAAGTCAGTGGCAAATCCCGGAAACGGCATCACTTTTATCTGAATTGGTTTTAAATCATGAGAGGGGCCGACATAGATACTGTCTTCATAGACCGTTAGATCACAGCCCATTTCTTCCAACTTGGCAACAAATGCCTCTAAATGTTCTGGAATAATGTTCGTGATTAAAACACCGTCTCCAACTGCTGCGGCCATTGAAAGATATGTACCAGCTTCAATTCGATCCGGAATAATCGTATGCGTATTTCGCGCCTGTAGCGTGGGCACCCCTTCGATTCGAATCACATCAGTGCCGGCACCACGAATGTTTGCACCCATATTATTCAAAAACGTCGCAATATCAATAATTTCTGGTTCCTTGGCGGCGTTACCAATCACCGTTGTCCCAGGCGCTTTAACGGACGCCAAAATTGTATTGATTGTTGCCCCAACGGAAACAACATCTAAAAAGATTTGCGCACCGTGTAATCCATTTGGTCCCGTCTTAATGGTGACTGTGCCATCATGATCACTCACTTCGGCACCTAATGCTTTAAATGCCTTGATATGTTGGTCAATTGGTCGCGGGCCAATATTATCGCCGCCAGGAAAGCTGACCGTTGCCCGTTGAAATCTGCCTAGTAAGGCTCCCATAAAGTAGTAGGAAGCTCGCAAACTCTTGATCGCCTTGCTTGGAAGGGGCGCTTCAACAATATTGGTTGGGTCAATTGTTAACACATCCCCTTTGAATTGCGACGATACATTCATCGATTTTAAAATCAACATTAAGTTGTGAACATCCAAAATGTCCGGAACCGAATCAAACCTCACTGGGGTGTCCGCTAAAATTGCGGCCGGAATTAGGGCAACGGTACTATTCTTGGCACCGCCGATGGACACCTCACCTGAAAGGCGATTCCCGCCATTTATGATTAATTTAGTCATCAAACTTTCCTCACTTCTACAATCGAACATTTTTAACGCTAAAAGATATATTAAAGAAAAAAATTGCAAATTACAATACCCTTACTTGAATTATACAATTTGTAACGGGAAAAACAATGGAAGAGTCTGATGACCAAAGGGATTGTCCAAACGGAAACTGATCGCTATTTAACACAATTAGTTTCCGTTTACAACAGCCGCTGAGTCAAAAGGCAGGTCAACATTTTTGGCATCAGGTTCATTTGGGATCAAAAAAAATGAAGCAGGCGTCAAAACGTCTACTCCATTCTTTAAATAATCTATTTGAAAGGTTGCTTTTCAATTTAACTGGGCAAAACGCCCATTAATTACTTATTCTTATCAAGATAAGCATCGTTAGCAGCTGCAACAAAATCTTTAAATAAGCCTTCTGGTCGATTAGGACGGGAAATAAATTCTGGGTGGTATTGTGACCCCACGAAGAATCGATTAGCCGGAATTTCAACAACTTCAACCAAGTGATTATCAGGTGATGTTCCGGAGATAACCATGCCGTTTTGTTCCATGGCATCGCGATAAGCATTGTTAAATTCATAACGGTGACGATGACGTTCTGAGATCACGTCAGCACCATCGTAAGCCTTCGCCGCAACGGTGCCCGGTTTCAATTTGCATGGATAAGCACCCAAGCGTTGAGTACCGCCCATGTCATGAACGTCTTCTTGATCAGCCATCAGGTCAATGACATTATGCTTGGTCCGTGGGTTCATTTCGGTCGAGTTGGCATCTTGATAGCCGAGAACGTCACGGGCAAATTCCACACAAGCCATCTGCATCCCCAAGCAAACGCCCAAATAAGGCACGTCGTTTTCTCGAGCATACCGAATGGCCGTAATCATGCCCTCAATTCCCCGATCACCAAAACCACCTGGCACAATAATCCCATCGGCCGGTGCCAGTAATTCGTTAACATTGTCGTCATTGATCTTCTCTGAGTCAAGCATTTCAAGGTCAATATCAGCATCAACTTTGTAACCGGCATGTTTTAAGGCTTCAGCAACCGAAATGTACGCATCGTGGAGGCCAACATATTTACCAACCAATGTAATGTGGATGGTTCGCTTCAGATGTTGAACGTGTTGTTCGAGTTCACGCCATTCAGCCATATCGGCCGCTGGTTTCTCAATCCCGAAATGATCCAAAATTTGTTGATCCATCCCCTGCTTTTGCAAGTTAAGCGGAATCGTGTACAGCGTTGGCACATCTAACGATTCTACAACAGCTTGTGGTTTGACATCACAGAACAGCGAAATCTTTTTTCGCATTGAATCAGTAATTGGCTTTTCAGAACGTACGACTAACAAATTAGGCTGAATTCCCAAACTCCGCAACTCTTTGACACTGTGTTGGGTAGGCTTAGTCTTCATTTCACCTGCAGCCCGCAAATATGGAATCAGCGTGGTATGGATATAAAAGACGTTTTCGTCGCCAACTTCCGTCTTCATTTGCCGAATGGCTTCCAAAAATGGTAATGATTCAATATCACCAACGGTGCCACCAATTTCTGTGATCACAATTTCTGCGTCGGAAACTTTGGCAGCCCGCATGATTTTCTCTTTGATCATTCCCGTAATGTGAGGAATCACTTGAACGGTTGCCCCTAAATAATCACCGTGACGCTCTTTTCTCAAAACTTCATCGTAGATTTTTCCCGTTGTCACGTTGGAATACTTATTCAGGTTATTATCAATAAATCGTTCATAATGGCCAAGATCAAGATCAGTTTCGGTTCCGTCATCGGTAACGAAAACTTCCCCGTGTTGATACGGGTTCATTGTGCCGGGGTCGACGTTAATGTATGGATCAAATTTTTGAATGGTGACATTTAATCCTCGATTTTTTAACAGTCGCCCTAATGAAGCTGCCACAATCCCTTTACCCAAGGAAGAAACAACGCCACCAGTTACAAATATATATTTGGTCATTATATAATCCTCTCCTCTTAATAGTTAGCTGGGGAATTCACAAATAAAAAAATCCCTATCCAAAACTGAATAGGGAACAATTTAATCATCGTTCAGATGTCCTTGAAAACTTCAAGGAGCCCAAAAAACATGATACATACATTTTAAATATTAGTCAAGAATTAATGATCATCTTTTGAATTGTAATCATCGTCGTCATCAGAATCATCATCAAATGAGTCATCGTCATCATCGTTTAATTCATTCAGTTGGCCTTCAATGCCATCTGGCAAATCTTCGTCATCCGGATCGTCAGTTCCGTCGTCGATATCTTGAAGATCCTTGTTATATTTACCTAAATCTTCACTAGCGGCATCATCGTCATCGTCAGAAGCATCGTCATCTTCGACAAAATCGTCATCGTCTTGATCTTCTGGATCATCATCATCATAGTCGATCACGTCGTCATCATCAGAAGCATCGGCCAAAAAGGCGTTAACCTTTCGCCGCTTCTTTCGCTTCGGGCGATCCTCATCTTCTTCAGCGTGGACAGTTGCTTCATCAATTGATTCATATGGGTACCATGTTCGTAGTCCCCAAAGATTGTCACCAAGTGAAATAAAGCTACCATCAACGTTGAGATCCGTATAGAATTGTGATAAACGATCCCGAATCTCCTTATTACTATCACCCAAATAGGCTTGAACCGCATTGGCCAAGTCGGCAAATGGCATTGTGTCACCACGTTTTGCTAAAATTGCGTGAGCGACTTCAATCATCGATAGTTCGTTTTTGTTTTGGCCTTTAAAGACTTCTAATTCCAAACTGGTACACGTCCTTTCAACAGTCTAACAACAGTCTAAAAATTACTATACTCGATTAAATTGTAAATTGCAATCGAATATTATACTTGCCTAATAATTCACTACCAGCGTACAACAAATAATCGATGCCTACCTTGCCTCGTAACGGTTGATTGAGGATTTCCATATCTAGTGCCGAAGTCACCGTTTGGATGTCTAAGAGCCCATATGGTGTCCGATAACGGGCGGCAATCCGCTTGCCCTGACTAAAGAACAGCTGCAGGCGATTCGTTGCCGAACGAGTCAGTTTAATATCCCCATTTTCCATTAACTTAATGGTGACTGGCACAGGCCCCTCATCAGCATCTTCAGTATACCGAATGTAAATACTAGTGCCGACTTGAACTAATTGGCCAGCCACATCAAACACATAATTTGATGTTTCCCCACTTTGAACAATGTTGGTTTCCAAATGAATTTGAACTGGAACGCCAGTTGCCAAGTTATCCATAATGCACCTTCTTTTTATTCTACTTGCTTAACTAATACATTATATAACCGAACGGATCATTTCGCACATAATTGAGCCATCGGCAATTATGTGATTTTGGATTAACCAGATCTTATCCTATTTTACTAACGGTTTCTGTTATAATTATAACAGTTATCATCTTTTAAGACAGCTGCGCAAAGCAATCCTTAGTGCCGCTACGTCGCCGACAAAATTTTAGCCTCGGAATTTTCATTGAGGTGAATCCAGATTGTGACGACTCAAAAACACTAGGCCTAATGGCTAACCACTTTGCGCCGCTCACTTGAAATGGGGGGAATTACATTGGGGCTTTCAAACGTCGCCATTACAGCCATTAATAAAGTCTACTCTCAACCGCAAAAATTGCTTTCTTTTGCTGACACCAATGCCTTATTAGCGCTTTGTGATCGACTACAGCGTCCATTTGTCCACTTTTGGACGACTGAAGTGCCAACGCTGATTTTAGGGATTAACGACCGCCACTTACCAAATTTATCAGCGGCTCTTGCAAGTCTCAAATATCATCAATTCGATTACTTTTTAAGAAATTCTGGCGGCTTAGCAGTCATTAGCGACCCGAAAGTTTTAAACATTTCATTATTTATGCCGCTAAAGCGCACCCCCTATTCTGTGGATGAGGCTTATGCTTATATTGCCCAATTAATTCGCAGTTGCTTTGATACCCTCACCATTGATACCTATGAGATTGTCCATTCATATTGTCCAGGAAAGTTTGACCTCAGCGTCAACGGCCAAAAAATTGCCGGCATTGCCCAGCGGCGGACCGAAAACGCCGTGGTACTCATGTTATACATGAGTGTTGGTGGTAACCAAGATGACCGCAGCCAAACGGTCATCGATTTTTATCAGGCTGGTGAAGCCCAGTCACAGCACCACTGGCAGTTTCCGGTCGTCGATCCGGCAACCATGACAACCTTGCAACAATTGGGGATGCCAACGATCACCAACGACGACGTCCGGCAAAGATTTATCACCAGCTTGCTTGATACGGGAGATGCTGTTGATTTATCAACCGCCCCTGAGTTTCTAAGATCAGAGCAGTTTGTCCAAGAACAAGCCAAACAGCTCACCAAAATTCAATTACGCAATCAGCAGCTACCGGTTGTTTAGGATATTACACAGGATTGGGGGCATTTAGCGCTGCTTGTTTTTAGGACAGCTATGCCAGGCAGAAAGCTACACATAAGCACCTTGAACAAAAATTCCAAGCCCGGGAATTTCCCGCCAAGGAGCCTTACACTCCGATTTCTAACCGCTTTGCTCCGCTCACTTTACTTAGGACAGCTGCACAAAGCAGAAACTTCCGCATAAAACATCTTGGCCAAAAATCCAAGCCCGGGATTTCCGGCCAAGTAGGCTTAGGCTCCGCTTTCTAACCGCTTTGCTCCGCTCACTATTTTTATAGGAGGTAACTTTTTGGATTACGCACATCAATTGCTTACACGAGAAAAAGTTTTTCGCGACCCGGTTCATAATTATGTCCATGTCAAATACCGAGTAATTTTAGATTTAATCAACACCAGTGAATTTCAACGATTACGGCGAATTCATCAATTAGGAACCACTTCGTTGATCTTTCACGGTGCCGAACACAGCCGTTTCGCTCATTCATTGGGAGTTTACGAAATTGCTCGGCGGATTATCGAATCATTTGAAGAAAATTTTTTATCAACAACGCCCGGCGATGGTTTATGGGATGATTCTGAAAAACTGGTTACTTTGTGTGCCGCCTTACTCCACGATATTGGTCACGGGGCCTATTCACATACTTTTGAACACATCTTTGGCACTAACCACGAACACATTACTCAAGCAATCATTACTTCGCCAACAACCGAAATCAATCAAGTCCTTCAGCGAATTGGACCGGACTTTCCTGAAAAAGTCGCCAGCGTGATTAACAAAACTTATCCAAATAAACAAGTAGTTGAAATGATCTCGAGTCAACTAGATGCCGATCGGATGGATTATTTGCTTCGAGATGCTTATAATACTGGCGTTAAGTACGGAACATTTGACCTTTCAAGAATTTTGGAAGTCATGCGGCCCTATCGAGACGGAATTTGTTTTGAAATGAGTGGGATGCACGCTGTCGAAGACTACATCGTCAGCCGCTTTCAAATGTATCAACAAGTTTACTTTCACCCCGTTTCTCGGGCGATGGAAGTTGTCTTGAACCGACTATTACAACGGGCAAACGAAATTTTTAGTACCAATATCAAGGATAATCCCCAAACACCTTACCTACTATTACCATTTTCCCGTCATGACTTTAATTTAGATGATTATTTGCAATTAGATGACGGCGTCTTGAATACTTATTTCATTCATTGGAAACGATATCCGGATGATTTGTTGAGTAATCTGGCCAGTCGATTTATTGATCGAAAACCTTTGAAATCCGTCAAGTTTGATGACTCAACTCAATCTTTATTACCACGATTGCGAAAAATCATCGAACAGTCCGGTTTTAATCCCCAGTATTATACGGCTGTTGACAATAGTTTCGACCTTCCTTATGATGCTTATCGGCCTGGTAAAAAGCAGATCCAATTGATGCAAGCCGATGGAAGTTTAGTGGCCCTTTCAGCCACCAGCCCCATTGTCGCCGCTATTTCTGATCGTCAAAGCGGTGATAGACGTTTCTTTTTCCCCAGAGAAATTTTGCGACCGGCAGAAAATGTTGATTTATTTCAACCAGAATATGATGAGTTTAACCGCCACATCAGAAACGATCAATTAATTAATTAGAGGAGCGATTTCCCTATGGATATCAAATTGGTTGCCATCGATATTGATGGCACGTTATTAAATGAGAAGCATCAATTAGCAGAACCAACTATTACTGCCATTAAAGCCGTTCGAGAAAAGGGTATTCAAGTCGTTTTATGCACCGGCAGGCCCTTGTCCGGCGTTCAACCATATTTAGACCGCTTGGAGATCAGTGGCGCCAGCGAATTTGCCATTACCTTTAATGGTGCAATGGCCCAAACCCTCTCCGGAGATGTGTTGGTTCATCACACTTTAAGCTATAACGACTTTTTAGAAACGGAAATGCTCAGCAGAAAGTTTGGCGTCCATTATCAGCTCGAAACCATCGACAGCATTTACGCAACCAATCGTGACCTAAGTCCTTACACAATTGGTGAGAGTTACTTAGTCAGGCTGCCGGTTAAATATCGATCACCGGAAGATATTCCCAGTAACTTAGTTATCTCAAAGGTAATGATGATTGATCACCCAGAACTGATAAAAAAAGCCAACCAGCAATTGCCGGCTACGCTGCGTGATAAGCTCTACATTGTCCAAAGCGAACCCTTCTTTATCGAAATAATGAGTAAGCAAGCCAATAAAGGAAAGACGTTGAGCGAATTGGCAACGAAATTGGACTTAACAGCCGATAACGTGATGGCTTTGGGCGACCAAGAAAATGACCTCACCATGATTAAATATGCTGGCTTGGGGGTGGCGATGGGTAATGGTATCGATGAGGTGAAGGCGGCTGCTTCGTTTATCACCAAGCCTAACACGGAAAACGGGGTTGCCTATGCACTCAAGAAGTACCTGCTATAATCTATCAGGACCATTTAAAGCTAAAATCAGGACCAAAAGCAACGTTCAGGTTGCTTTGATCCTGATTTTTTTATTCACATTTTGATAAAAATTTAAATTAGATCATATAATTGTCAGCAAGACACCAAGGACAATTAACACACCGCCAGTGGATAAACAAAACCGTGCGTAACGATTAACCTTGATCGGCTGATTCTTGATTGAAGCAACCTCTTTGGCTTTAGGTGGTTGAGGTTGATTTTCGGTTTCAAGATCAGATTGTTTTTTTCGCGGAATCAATCGCCACCCAGTAAATAGATGGCCAGATCCCACAACAAAAATCGACGCTAGAACCGTTAAAAATAATCCCAGCAAAAAGTCTGCATTCCCTAATGCAATCTTTGGAACACCAACTAAAACCAATAGTAAATTAACCACAATAATACTAACAACAAAGACTGCCGTTAAATTACTTTTAAGCTTTTTAACCATTAACTTTTATCACCACGGAATCGATTTCTAAATAACGGACTGACCGGCTTATCTTCATTAATCCGTTTGATGGCATCACCAATTAAGGGACCCACAGAAACTTGCTTAATCTTATCTAATTGCTTTTCTTTGGGTAACTGGATCGTATCCGTAACTACCAATTGCTTGATTGGTGATTTTTGAATCCGCTCAATTGCCGGTCCGGATAATACCGGATGCGTGCAGCAAGCGTAAACTTCCGAAGCGCCAGCGTCTACTAACGCCTGAGCACCTAAGGTAATTGTGCCAGCCGTATCGATCATATCATCGATCATCAAGCACCGCTTACCTTCAACATCACCAATAATGTTCATAATTTCGGCAACGTTGGCTTCCGGGCGCCGCTTATCAATAATTGCAATCGGTGCCTTTAAAAATTCTGCCAGCGCACGGGCCCGTGATACACCGCCATGATCGGGTGAGACAACGACATCATTACTACCAAAGCCCTCTTTGATGAAATAATCTGCCAGTAATGGTGCCCCCATTAAATGGTCAACCGGGATGTCAAAGAATCCTTGGATTTGAGCCGCATGTAAATCTAATGAAACGACCCGATCCACACCATCAACTTGTAGCATATTTGCCACGAGCTTGGCCGTAATCGGCTCTCGAGAGCGAGCCTTTCGGTCTTGGCGGGCATAGCCATAATAAGGAATCACTACGTTGATCGTTCCTGCACTGGCCCGCCTTAAAGCGTCCACCATGATCAACAGTTCCATTAAATTATCATTAACCGGTGCCGATGTGGATTGAATAATAAAAATATTATCGCCACGAATACTTTCTTCAATGTTAATTCTAATTTCACCGTCACTAAATCTGTCAACTGAGGTCTTCCCAAGGGGGACCCCCACAGTTTCAGCGATCTTTTCTGCCAGGGGCCGGTTCGAGTTTAACGCGAAAATTTTAAGTTTAGAATCAAAATATTGCTGAGACATATGATCCTCCCATACGTTTTTTAGTTCAATTCGCTTTCCCACATTGATTATACATTGTTTTCGCCCAAAATTTCAGCGTTAATCCTTTTGATAAGGTAATTTTTTGAAATATCCCGGTTTATTTGTCTGCCGGCTACGGGCAATCGCCATATCATACTGATTAACTTGACGATTGATAGTAGACCCAGCCGCAATAAATGAATGGTCGCTAACTTCCAGTGGGGCAATCAGATTCGAATTGCTGCCAATGAATGAATCATCACCAACGGTTGTTTCGTGTTTATGGGCACCATCATAGTTAACAAAGATCACCCCACAGCCAACGTTGATATTTCGACCAAGCTTAGCATTTCCAACATAGGTTAAATGACCAATCTTAGTACCTTCACCAATTGAGGCCTTTTTAATTTCTACAAAGTTACCTAAATGAACGTGCTTGCCAATGAAGGCTTCCGGTCGCAAATGACTATTCGGGCCAATGTCTGAATGATCAAGCATTTCCGAATGTTCAATTAATGATGAGGTGATTCGAACATGATCATGAATGATCGAATCCCGAATCTCAGAATTGGCACCAATATAGCAATCTTCGCCAATCACGGTATTTCCCTTCAGCTGGACACCAGGCTCAATAATCGTATCCGGGCCAATTTTGACGTCTGCATCAATATATGTCCGCTCTGGGTCAATCATCGAAATGCCAGCTGACATGTGTCGTCGATTAATTCGGCAGCGCATAATTTTAGTTGCCCGGGCCAATGCAATCCGATCGTTGACTCCCATTGATTCATCAAAATCCGCCATTTTATAAGCCGCAATCGTTTGACCTTCTGACTTCAAGATTTCAATCACATCGGTCAAATAATATTCACCTTGGGCGTTATGATTATTAATCTTGTGCAACGCTTCAAATAACGCACGGTTATCAAAAACATAAACCCCTGTGTTAATTTCATCGATTGCCTGTTCTTCTTTAGTGGCGTCCTTTTGCTCAACAATCTTTTCAACGATCCCCAAGTCATTTCTGACGATTCGCCCATAACCAGTCGGATCGGGGGCTTTGGACGTCAAAATCGTGACCTTGGCCTTTTTATTTTGATGATAGGTAAATAAGTTTTCGAACGTCTTGGTAGTTAGAAGCGGGGTATCGCCGCTGACAACCATCGTCATCCCGTCAAGATGTCCTAATAACTGCTCAGCTTGTAAAACTGCATGCCCCGTTCCTAGTTGCTTTTCTTGAACAACGTATTGCGTTCGATCAGCCAAATTGTCTCGAACCGCATCAGCGCCAAAGCCAACAACCGTGACAATGTTATCCATGTGAGCCCCTTCGACTGCTGATAAAACGTGGTCGACCATTGTTTTGCCGCATAAGCGGTGTAAAACTTTATACAATTTGGACTTCATTCGAGTCCCTTTTCCTGCTGCAAGTATGATTGTGTTCTTTGTTGCCATAATAGATTGTTCTCCCCAATACATTCTAATTAAAAATCTTTTCTAAATAATTTCCAGGTTGGGAAATCACTTGATTGTCCTTAGCATCAACTCGCATCAATGACGTATAGTTGCCGATCGAACGACCATCTGGTGCCGTACTTTCCGCCACGACGCCAACACCAATTAAATGAGCGTCGAATTCTTCAACCATCGAGATCATCCCACCAACAGTGCCACCGCCACGCATGTAGTCGTCAACGATTAAGACATTGGATCCAGCCTTTAGACTTCGTTTAGACAGCGACATCTTTTCAATTCTTGTCGACGATCCCGAAACATAATTGACATTTACAGTTGAGCCTTCAGTAATTTCGGTGTCATGTCTGACAATTACAAACGGGACGTTTAAGAAATCAGCCACACTTTGGGCAATCGGCACGCCCTTAGTCGCAATTGTCATCACGGCATCAACATCCTGATTTAAATACTGGGTGGCAAAGATTCGGCCAATTTGGCGCAAAGTTGCCGGGCTGCCCAATAAGTCAGACATATAAACGTAACCACCAGGCAAATACCGCGTGCTTGATGCCATTTGTTTAATGAGATGATTAACGACCTCTTCGGCCTCTTCTTTTAAAATATAAGGCAAAAAGCGGGTCCCACCTGCGGCACCAGGAATTGTTTCGAGTAAGCCCGTCCCCCGAGCTTGAAAAGTCCTTTTTAAAATGGTTAAGTCTTCACTAATCGACGATTTGGCAGACCCATATCGGTCAGCAAAAAACGTCAGCGGCACCAACGTGTGGGGCCGCTCAAGCAAGTACCTGGTCATATCAATTAACCGGTCGCTTCTTCGTACTTTCAAAAATTCCACCTCTATTTTATGTAACATCTAACAAAATTTTATCATAAATGTTCGTCTTTAGGGGATTATATCGGAAATTAACCGGAATTGATAGTCTTTTATTCACTCTTACTGCGAATAAAGTTATAGAAAAGCGAAACACCATAAATGACCGCTTCAATTGCGGCGATAAAGAATGTAACTGGCCAGTTAGTTAAATAACCTAAATAAAGACCGATCCAAACACCGAATAATGCAAAGATAATTGCCAATCCCATCATCCTAACGACGGTATGCGTAAAATACTTAGCACTTGATGCTGGCAGGGTTAACAAAACAAAAATTAATAGTGACCCAACGATTTGAGCCGCAACACTTACATTAAAGGCCAGAATAACTAAAAAGACCAAAGAGATGAGGCGACTATGGATATGATTGGTTTGTGCGCCGACTGAATCAAACGAATCATCTTTCAGATTGCGATAAATGAGCAATAAAACAATTAATACCAAAACGGAGAGGGCCGCCATTTGAATCACGTCTTGCCGACTAATGCCAATGACACTTCCAAACAAGATATTTGTGGCATAACTGGAGTTTTTGCGGGATAGTGACAAAAAAAGGATACCCAAGCCAATAAACAACCCCGAAATGGCGCTAATAACCGACTCTCGCCTGGATTCAACTGCGCCGCTTAACTCACCGACCATAATGGAACTCACGGTAGTAAACGCCAACATACCATTTAGTGGCGTCCAGCCAACAAAAATCCCAAAAGCGGCACCAGCAAATCCAATTTCCGATAATGTATGCGTCATAAATGGCATATTTCTGGCAATCACAAAGACGCCCATCATCCCGCTGACAATTGCAATTAGGGTACCAGCTAAATAGGCGTTTTGCATAAATTCAAAACTAAACATATTGGCCCTCCTTGTTTTCATTGTGCAAATTTTTAATCGAACCAAACTCGTACTTGCCCTTTTGCAGCCACAAGTAATGATCTGGATACTCATGAATCATCTGCATATCATGAGAAACAAAAAAGATGGTCAATCCCATTTCTCGATTCAACCGTAACACGACATCTAGGAGTTCTTTTTTTGTGTTTGGGTCAAGGCTAGCCGTTGACTCATCAAGGATAAGTAAATCAGGTTGATTAATCAACGCCTGGGCTAGGTAAGCTTTTTGTTTTTCACCACCAGAAGCAAGTCCCAATGGTCGATCGGCAATCTTAGCCAGCCCAACCTGTTGGATGACTTTCTTAACCCGCTGACGCTCCTTTTTAGATAGCCAGGGCAACTTAATGCCAGTAAAGTTAAGCGCGATGAAGTCCTTAATCGATAGCGGATATTCAATATCAACATTCCTAAACTGGGGCACATACCCGATCTTAACACCTTCTTGGATGACCAGCTTACCGGCGGAAGGACGCAATTGTCCTAAAATCACCCTCACCAAAGTGGTTTTACCGATGCCGTTTTCGCCGATGACACCCAGAAAGTCACCACGGTTGACTTGAAAACTCAAGTCGGATAAAACGGGGTGATTAGGAAAACTTAGTGATAAGTTTTCAACTGAAATTAACGTTTCGCTCAAATCGAATCCCTCCAACAGTTAATGTAAAAAGTAACAATTACTATTTTAGTTTAGAGTAAAATTGCAGTTTGTCAATCACAAAAGACAAACCAAAAGGGCTGCCGGACCAAAAAATGGGTTTGGCAACCCTAAAAATTATCGCGTGATTTAAAAAGATGGGTTCGCTCTGATATCAGTCTTTTAACCCGTTTAAATGCTTGCTAAAAGTTATTAGTTATCGTGACACGTTGGCTGAGTGACATAGACTTCATGACAAAATCCAGAAATACTATTATAGATCCGTTTGGCTCGTGACTCACTACGACAAACACCAAAAACAGTTGGGCCACTACCGCTCATTTGAGAACCATCGGCACCATACTTCAATAGCCGATCCTTGATGATTCGAATTTGCGGATGACTTGCCGCTGTGATCGGCTCTAGCGTGTTCCCAAGATTCGCCACAATTTGGTGATAATTCTGTTGCGCAATGCCAGCTAATAACTGATCAATCTCTGGATGATTAATCCTGGAATAACGCAATCGGCGAAGAATTCGCGGGGTTGAAACGCTCACGTTAGGTTTAGCAAGAACAAACCACATCTTTGGTAACGGCTTTAATGGCGTCACAATCTCGCCACGGCCGCTCACTAACGCCGTCCGCCCATAGACGCAATATGGGACGTCGGAATCAATCTGTAGCCCCAATCGAGCCATTTCTTCGAGCGATAAGTGGGTCATAAACATCTCATTGAGTGCTCTTAAAACCGCCGCAGCATCCGAGGACCCCCCACCCAAACCGGCAGCTACTGGAATACGCTTTTTAATTTTAATTGTTAATCCGCTAGTGATACCCGTTTCCTGTAAAAACAAGTGAGCTGCCTGGTACGCTAAGTTCCGTTTATCATTCGGCAAAAAGCCACTATCAGATATAATTTGAATCATCTCCGAGTGGTTCGTCTCAACCTGAACGTGATCACTTAAGCCAATGGAGGTCATCACCATTCGCCATTCGATTGTCCCATCGGGGTGGGTAAAGGGCGTATCAAGTCCTAGGTTCAATTTGGCCGGAGCCCGAACGATTCTCTTCATTTACGCCACCACCCCTGCTATGAATTACTTATTATTATAAAAATTATACTAAATAATCGCCTAGTTGTCAGTGACTATCAAGAAGAAAAGGGCAAAATAAAAAGGCCATTTGGCCCCCGAAATGACGCATCTTACTAATTTGCCTGGGCAACGTCAAAGTCGACTTCGATATTTTTAGTTAAAATATCCGTATAACTATAAGAGACGCGCTCAAAGCTAGACTTCCCCGGGTCCAGCTCAACGACAAAAATTGCCGGAAAAGTTTCCCTTAAAATCCCATGACGTTTTGTAGTTTTCCTTCGGCCAATTTGCGAAGTTACTAAAACGTGTTGGCCAATGTGGCCGTCCATCTTATGCTTGATCACTGATAAAGTAACTGGCATCCAACTCACCTCACGATAATTTACTATACCACATGAGTTATGAAAATGCAAATTTTACCACAATCCCATTTTCGTTGCAACCAGAATAATCTAAAGATTAGCTTAAGATGCCGTTATCGTGGCAGGCATTGCATAATTGCACGAATTGCGTTACAGTCAGTTGCTCAGCGCGGTCAGTTGGATTAATTTGAACTGAATTTAACACTTTAGTTATCGTTTCCTTAGTATCATCCGCTTTACCAAAAAATCCTAATAGATTATTCCAAAGGGTTTTTCGCTGGTGCATAAAGCACCCCCGAACAAAACCGGCAAATCGTTTTTCATCAAATGGTTTCACTGACCGATTCTCTCTTTTGGTTAGCCTTACAATCGCCGAATCAACTTTAGGCTGCGGAATAAAGGCAGTTTTGGGAACAATAAATGAGATATCCACCTGATTCATTTCCTGGACAATGACAGACAATGATCCATAAGCCTTCGTACTTGGCGAAGCAGTTAACCGCTCAGCGACTTCTTTTTGCATCATCACTACAATTGATTCAAAGTGAAGCGGGCTGGCCAATAGATTCATCACAATTGGCGTCGTTATATAATACGGCAAATTGGCTACAACTTTAAGCGGCCGATCACCTGGTAACAACTCGGCGACGATTTTTGGTAAATTGGCCTTTAAAATGTCTTGATTGAGAATTTGAATATTATCATATGGTGCCAACGTCTCTTTGAGGACGGGTAATAAATTTTGATCAATTTCAAAGCCAAGTACTTGATGAGCCGACTGAGCAAGTTGTTCAGTTAAGCCCCCAATGCCGGGACCGATTTCGATGACGTCATCCGTTTTTTTGATTTTGGCAGCCTCAACGATTTTGGTCAAAATGTTTAAATCAACTAAAAAATTCTGGCCGAGGCTTTTCTTGGCCGATAGCCGATAACGGTTCAATATTGCCTGCGTCCTGGCAGGACTGGCAATTGCAGGATATTCAGTCATTTGTATGCTCCCCATCAATTTTTCTAATTGCGTCAATAAATGCCTCATGAGTGATGCCAAACATTCGTAAACGGTGTTGCAGCTGTTTACCATTGACGTAACCGATATTTAGTAACTCACCCAATTGCCGGCGGCGCTGCTTGGCTTCTGGGTTACCCATCAAGCCATGGGCCATAAGCTCTTCTCTAGAAATTAACTCTGTAGCCGAATCATCTTCGGTGTAAACGCGACTCAAGGCCCTACGGATGTCTTCAATGCTTGCATGTTCCACTCCCAGAGAACCATCGGACCTTGATGGCACGCCTTGTTTTTTAGTAATAAAAGCATGCTTAGCGTTAGGAACCGCCTCGGCAACCGTCCTGCGAATCTTTTCGCCGGAAAAGTCCGGATCTGTAAACACGATGATGCCTCGAGTTGCTGCTAACTGTTTAATAAGTGCCAGCGTTTCGTCTGGAATGGCTGATCCTCTAGTTTCGATTGTATCGGCATCGACTGCCTGCTGGATACGTTTAGTGTCATCCTTACCTTCAACGACGATCACTTCTTTTATTTTTTTCATTTATCCTCAATTCCAAATAAGTGCAAACTATTTTCATAAGTATGGTCAGCAATGATTTCAGGGTTAACATCACAGAACCTGGCAATTGCTTCGACCGTGTATAACGTGTAGGCTGGTTCATTTTGTTTACCTCGCAATGGTTCGGGAGCTAGGTATGGCGCATCGGTTTCAACCAACATCCGATCAAATGGTGTATGGCGAACCGCTTCGTGAACTTCGTGCGTTTTCTTAAAGCTGGCAACGCCACTGTAGGACACTGACATCCCCAGGTCAAGAAACTTCTTTAGCCACTCAACGTCGCCGTTAAAACTATGCATCACCCCACCGATCTGCCAAACGGCCATTTCTTTTAAAATGGCATAAGTATCTTCAAACGCATCTCGATTATGCACCGAAATTGGTAAATGAAGCTGCTTGGCAATCTCAATTTGGCGCTTGAAAACAGTCTTTTGAACGTGTCTCGGTGAAATTGTCTGGTGATAATCCAAACCAATTTCACCAACTGCAACTACGGATGGACTTTGCAGTTGTTCAATCAATAGTCGTTCCTGGGCTTCGTGATAATGAATCGAGTCCTCTGGGTGCCACCCAATAATTGAATACATATTGGGATACGTTGCCGCCAATTCAAGTGACCGATCATTTAAGAGTTGATTGGAGCCGACATTAGCCAACTTAACAACGCCCAGCTGATTGGCGTGCCGCGCATATTGAGCAGCTTGTGGATATAGTGACTCATCATTTAAATGAGTGTGAGAATCAAAAATTTTCATTGAATTACCTCGTAAAGTGAGCGGAGCAAAGCGGTTAGAAACTGGAGCATAAGGCATCTTAGCCGGAAATCCCGGGCCTGGATTTTTGGCCAAGATGTTTTATGCGGAAGTTTCTGCTTTGCGCAGCTGTCCTAATAAAGTGAGCGGAGCAGAGCGGTTAGAAAGCGGAGTGTAAGGCTCCTCAGACAGAAATCCCCGGGCTTGGGATTTTTGGCTGAGGTGCTTACACGGAGCTTTCTGCTTTGCGTAGCTGTCCTAAAATCAGTGAGCGGAGCAAAGCGGTTAGAAAGCGGAGCCTAAGTTTCTTTGGCCGGAAATCCCGGGCTTGGATTTTTGGACAAAGGAGCTTAGGTGCAGCTTTCTGCTTTGCGCAGCTGTCCTAATAAAGTGAGCGGAGCAAAGCGCTTAGAAACTGGAGCATAAGCCTCCTCAACCAGAAATTCCCGGGCTTGGATTTTTGGCCAAGAAGAACCCATCCAGAGATCCCTGCTTGCCAGAGCTAGCCGACTAAGCAAGAAAGCAGGACAGGAGGCATTTGCCTGCAACTGTCCCACTCTTTTTAACTAACCTTTATTCTAGTGTCATGCCATTTTCAAATTGAGGGTTAACCGTTACTAATTCGACATGCCCATCCTTGTGTTCAACGGATAGTAACATTCCTTGGCTAACTTGCCCCCGCATTTTTCGTGGCTTTAAGTTGGCAACAATAATGACTTTTTGGCCAATCAACTTCTTGAAGTCTGGATACCATTCAGCAATTCCTGAAAGAATTTGTCGATCACCATCGTCACCGGCATCCAAACGGAATTGAAGTAATTTATCGGCCCCTTGGACTTTATTAACATCCTTTATTTCAGCAACTTTTAATTCGATCTTTTCAAAGGCATCAAACCGAACCTCTTTTTTACTGAGATTCAACTGGGTAGTTTCCGGATCAAAGTCATTTTCAGCGGCGGCTTTCATTGCTGATCGCCCCTTTGCTTTATCGGTTTGAGTCATTTGCTGCTTAATAAAGGCCACTTCCTCATCAACGTCAACTCGTGGGAAAATTGGTGTCCCTTTGGCAACTGCCTTAGCGCCGGTTGGTAAATCCGAAAAGGCAAGGTGCTTTAAGTCGATGGTTTCGTCTAATCCGAGTTGATTGAAAATTTCCTTTGGCGCATGGGTCATGACCGGACTAATAAGTTCTGCAATGACCCGCAGGCTGGCAGCCAAATGAGCCATCACGGAATCCAATTTTGCTTTGTCATCTGGATTTTTGGCAAGCTGCCACGGTTCAGTTTGATCAATATATTTGTTAGACTGTGCAACCAATTTCCAAACTTCACTTAGTGCATCAGAAAAGTGCAGCTCATCCATTAACTCTTGATAGCGTGTGATAACTTGAGTAGCAGTGGTCTCTAATTCGTTGTCAAAATCTGTTACCCCGGATTTTAATTCAGGTAACAAGCCACCTTCATATTTATTGATCATCGAAACCGTTCGATTCAACAAGTTACCTAAATCATTGGCTAGATCATAATTTAGGCGGTCAACAAAATCTTCTGGCGTAAATAAGCCATCATTAGCATATGGCATTGCCCGCAGTAGATAATAGCGGAGCGCATCCAAACCATAACGATCAACCAACGTTTCCGGATAAATAACGTTGCCCTTTGATTTGGACATTTTACCATCCTTCATCAATAACCAGCCATGGCCAAAGACTTTCTTGGGCAGCGGTAAACCAAGTGCATGGAGAATGATTGGCCAATAGATCGTATGGAATCGCACAATTTCTTTACCAACCATCTGAACGTCAGCAGGCCAATATTTCTTGAAATTACGGTCATCCTTACCATCATAACCTAAAGCAGTAATATAGTTCGTTAATGCATCAATCCAAACGTAAACCACGTGCTTAGGGTCAGACTTGACTGGAACGCCCCAATGAAAGGTTGTCCGCGAAACGGCCAAATCTTCCAAGCCAGGTTCAATAAAGTTCTTAATCATTTCATTCATTCGAGCCGCTGGTTGGATAAAATCGGGATGATCCCGATAATATTGAAGTAGCCAGTCAGCGTATTTACTCATCTTAAAGAAATATGACTGTTCATGAACCAATTGCACTTCATGGCCACTTGGGGCTTTGCCACCAATCACCTTACCATCATCATCTCGATAAACTTCTGCCAGCTGGCTTTCAGTAAAGTATTCCTCATCGGAAACCGAGTACCAACCAGTGTATTCGCCCAGATAAATATCGCCCTTGTCGAGTAATTCTTGAAAAATGTCCGCCACTGCTTTTTCATGATAGTCATCGGTCGTTCGAATGAACTTAGTATTGGAAATTTCCAACTTTTGCCACAACTGTTTGATAGTGGCAGCCATCTGGTCAACGTAGTCTTTGGGAGACATCCCCAGCTTATCGGCCTTTTGTTCTATTTTTAGTCCATGCTCGTCAGTCCCGGTCAAAAAGAAAACATCGTAGCCCATCGCCCGCTTGAAGCGAGCTTCGGCATCACAAGCGATTGTCGTGTAGGAGTTACCAATATGTAATCTTCCTGAGGGATAGTATATAGGTGTTGTAATATAAAATGTTGGCTTACTTTCTGCCATGAAAGATCCTCTTTTCCAAACTGATAATCTTAATAATTACAATCAAGTATAGCAAAAAAAGCGATCGATAGCGATGAAAATTAAAAAGTCAGTTCACTATCTTCGCTTAGTTGTCATTTAGAATAAATCCATTTGCAATGGTGATAGATGATCAAACGAAATCCCTAGTAATTTTTTAAGCTGAAGCGCATTATCCGCCGCATCGCCACCAGAATTATTATTGAAGATCACACAGACCTCCTTGGTTTTTCCTTGAAGTTCTAAAATAGTTTGGCAAAATGCTTTGAGTTCTGCTTCAGAGTATCGATAAAGCGTTCGTTGTTTTCGCCAGTCCTTGGATCGAGTCGACCAGCCCTTAACATTTCGACCGTGCAATCGCAAAACACATAGCTGCTCGTTGGTCACCATTGGTTCGAAAGCAACGCCCATATTAGTTGTATGTGGTTCGTCAACTGCCACCCAAGAAATTGCCAATTCCTTTAAGTAGCCAGCGACATCCCGCGTAATTTCTTTGCCATACCAGCTTGGATTTCGAAACTCGACTGCAATTGGAAACCCAGGCATTAATTGCCGAATTCGGCGCAAGTAGTCGATTGCCGCCACACTGCGGGAAAAATAAGGTGGAAATTGAAATAAAACGGCCTTAAGTTGACCGGATGCGTTGAGGGGCCCAACAACTCGCTTATAGTCGTTAAACACCGCCAACCGAGCCTGATTATCGACGGGGTCACTGCCTCCTTGATCATGCAGCGTCATCACTTGATTGGCTTTTAAGATAAACTGAAAATTTTGGGGTACTTGTTGCTGCCAATGGGCAATCACCTCCGCTTTAGGGATCGCATAAAAAGGCGTATCCAACTCAACAGTCGGAAAATAAGCACTGTATTCAGTTAATCGAACTTTACGGTTTTCATGAATTAAAGATGGATGTTCTGAAAAAGTTGTCAAACCAATTGTAATCATTTCAGTTCCCCCCCTTTTGTCCATTAACTAAGCGACATTGATCAACATTCGCTCGAAAATAGCATGCTTGCTTTGCGAATATCTTCTGTTATACGATTTTAAAACAATCGCTTAAAAAAGGCATTGCGCCTAAGTAACCCAACAGTTTCTCAACGCTTTGACCACTCACTTTTATTACGCGGTCACTTTCAAATCTTTAAAGAACTTAACCGCATTTTCTTTAATCATTGTAAACGGAAACGAAAAGCTTAGAGCTTCCTCATTAATGGCTAATACCTTTGCATTAGCCGAACGGTAATCAATCAATCCGGCAAATGGATAAACCCGCATGGATGTTCCAACAATGACAATTAAATCCGCCTTTGAAACGGCATCCACGCTTTGCGAGATAGCACTTGGATTTAAGCCTTCACCGTAAAGAACAATGTCTGGTCGTAAAATACCACCGCAGTTACGATGATACATACTGGTTAAATAATCTTTATAATTAACCTTTTTGCGACATTTTTGGCAGTAAACATTATAAAGATTACCATGAAACTCAACAAGATTCTTGGTGCCGGCTTCCCGATACAAATTATCAATATTTTGAGTAACGACAGTTGCCCCTTTTTTCTTGGTAAATTCGGCCTGCTTTTCGTGAATCACATTTGGCTTGGCATCTGGATAGTACATATTTTTCTTTTCATACTGGTAAAACACTTTGGGTTCATCGCGTAAACAATCAGAACTCAAATAATACTCGGCTGGCCGATTAGATCGATCGTTGGTGTACAAGCCACCTTTAGACCGATAATCAGGAATACCAGAGGCTGTTGAAACCCCTGCACCAGTTAGAAATACAATCTTCTTTGCATGATCAAATTCACTTTGAATATCTTCATCAACCATTGTATCCCTCCTAAAAATAAAGTGAGCGGAGCAAAGCGCTTAGAAAGCGGAGTGTAAGGCTCCTTAGGCGGAAATCCCCGGGCTTGGGATTTTTGGCTAAGGTGCTTACACGGAGCTTTCTGCTTTGCGTAGCTGTCCTAAGAAAAGTGAGCGAAGCAAAGCGCTTAGAAAGCGGAGCCTAAGGCGACTTGGCCGGAAATCCCGGGCCTGGATTTTTGGACAAGTAGGCAACCTACTCGTAAGGTTCTACCTCGCAGCATCATTCTTTCATCTATACGATGTTATTTTCTGATAATGTAAGGCATCTTCAAATCATCAAATAATTGTTTGACAGTTTGATTGTAAACCCGTTTGAAAAACTCCGGGTTATCTTGATTACCCTTTGGATTAGCGAGTACAAATGAATTTTGATCGTCGACTCGATTGAAGCCAACATATGCCTTTGTTTGACTGTTAATTTCGACCAGCTCAGAATGATAAACTTCAAAGAGTTGTTTAACTTCTAAACCTAGCTGACGTTCGGATAAGACACTGGTTAAAGTGGTAAATTCCGTGTTGTGGAGAGCAGGTAATTCCCAGTCCTTAAGCTGTTCATCAAAAGCCTTGAAGAGTTTGACAACATTTCTTCGCAGACCAAACGGTGAGTTCGTTGGCTTATCTGTAATAATCGCGTACAATTTTTCGGCCGCTGCGTAGGAAATTGGGAAGTCGCCTTTCAATTGATCAGCTACCGTCTTTAGCTTATCACCATAAAAGACCATGGCGTCAAGTAAAGTCGTTAACCTCAACATCATTTGGTCGTCTAAAGGATTCGGCTCCGGCTTAATGGTTGCATAAATTCCCTTCAAATACATCTGCTCGATGTCCTCATTGATAAGGCCGTGTTTTCGCTGTTCGGAAACCACCACAAAGTGAGAAACGATGTCATATAATTCTGTTCCCATCATTTTTAATTGGTCATCTAAAGTATCGTCACCGGTTGTCAGTGAATAAAACACTTGCGGAAAGCCCCGCAGTACCATTAATAAGTGTAAGAGTTCATGGGAGGCCGTGTAATTTGGCGCACTTAAATCGGCAATTTGAACAATAATGTTTTTCCCATCTTGGACTGTTTGAGCTTGATCGTGGCGAACGTAGCCTGATTGTAACTTACCAAGAAAAGTCACGGTTGCAGTCCCCGGAAAAAGGTGATTGACCGCATTAATCAAGTCTTGTACTTGATCATTTAATTCAATGTTAATTGGATTATCCATAATTATCTCCTTAACTGTTTTAAGATTTGTTTGACGTCACCAGCACTCGCATGAGCGACTTTTTTGAGTTCGGCAACCACTTGTGGCAATTCACTTTCAGTGGCACCGTTAGCCATCGCCAATGATTTGAGTTGGAGGCTCATATGGCCGCGCTGAATTCCCTCAGTTACCAATGCCTTTAAGGCAGCCAAGTTTTGGGCCAATCCAATGGCGGCCAATAGCTGCATTTCTTCTCCAGCAGAGGTTAACTTGGCAATTCGCTGATTGATTTTGGCCAAAGGAAATACACTAGTGGCCCCGCCGACAAAGCCGATGGGGATTGGTAGGGTCAGCTTGCCGGCTAATCCGCGATCGGACACCTGCCACTGGCTCAGGCCGCGGTATTGACCACTGCGAGCAGCATACGCATGCACGGCACTTTCAATCGCCCGCCAATCATTACCAAAGGCAACGGCGGCAGCGTCGATCCCGTTCATAATACCCTTATTATGCGTGGTTGCCCGCCGTGGATCAAGTTGAGCAACTTGGCTGGCATCGGCAATCCGCTGAGCAACAGCCTTTCCAGAAAGCGACCCCTTGGCAAGCTGTTCAAATGAAACCAGTCCTGAAACAGTCACCAAACTATCTGCGGCAAAATTGGTCAGAATCGCCATGGTGACATTTACGGCCAATTGATCCTTTAGCCACCCGGAAACTGCTTCCAGCATGGTGTTCACCAAATTCGCCCCCATTGCCTCACCGGGATCAACCGATAGGTCAATTGAGGTAAATTGCGTCGACAACTTCCGAATTGCGACCCGTTGAGCACCACCACCGTGCTTTAACACACTGGGGTGACTTTGGTTTGCGACTTCAAAGAGCTGTTGCCGGTTGGCGGTTACAAAGGTTTCCAGCTGATCAAAATTGGCGCCTTTAAGAATAATTTGGCCATCAATTAATCGGCTGATCACCCGCGCCGAAATGCCGTTGACTGCTAGCATTTGACTCCCATTACTGGCAGCGGCAATTACCGAGGGTTCTTCGGTCACCATTGGAACCAAATAGGTTTTCCCGTTAATAACCAAATTAGTCGCGACACCTGATGGCAACGGATAGTCGCTCACAAAATTTTCAATCAATTGGTTGTTTGCTGGTGAATTTTGCGTTGCCAGTTGGTTAACTTCCTTTGCTGTTAAGTCAGCCGCTTCGGCAATCAGCGCTAATCGTTCTTGATACGTTTTTTGGTAAAAATGTTGCCACTTTGAGTTCATCTAATCACCATCAATTATTAATCACAAAGAGCTGGTCAAGAAGTTCTCTTGATGCCAGCCCTTATCTTTCTTTTTCCAAGCGATAATTCTTTTCGACGTATTCCGTGATAATTCCTTCACGAACGCCACTTTCTGAAAACAGGACCTTTTTGGCATCGACTTTATCCATCAAAACAATTAGTGGCAATAAGCCGCCAACAATGATATCTGCCCGGTCACTTTCCAACCCTTGAATTTGGCGACGACTCGCCACGTTTCCGCGCAACAAGTTCAGATAGGTTCGATTAACTTGTTCGGCTGTCAAATGATAGCCATGAATCGCATCAATTCGCATCATGTGTTGCCGTCGCCGATTAATCCGCGCGAGCGTTCGATTGGCGCCACCAAGCAGCACCAGTGGCTGGTGATAGGAGCGGCTCAACCATTGAATTCGAGAGTATAATTTGCGGATATTAAATTGGGCGTTGAATAGATTAGCACCTGAAATTGTATCTTCTAAATGATATCGTTCGGTTAAATTAACCGCACCAATTGGGATACTGGTCAAGTTCTTACTTTGACCATGGCTAACCCGGATTAATTCACAACTTGCCCCGCCTATGTCTAAAATCAAGCAGTTTTTGACTCCCAGGCGGTTAACGACGCCTAGATAATCATAATAAGCTTCTTGAGTGCCGGATAAGACCTTCAGTTGAATACCAATTCGTTTCTTAACAGCAGCCAAAAACTCGGCTTGATTCTTTGCCTGGCGGACGGCCGCAGTTGCGATTCCGATCACTTTTTTTGCATCGTATTTTAAATAGAGTCGTTTGAAATCAGCCAAAGATTTGATAGTCCGCTCCATTGCGGCTTCTTGGAGTACTTTAGCCCGACCCATCCCTTCAGACAAGCGACTATCACTTTTGACTCGTTTAATCTCGCGATAACTGCCATCGGCGGCAATCTGGTTAATCGCCATCCTGACGGAGTTGGAACCAATATCCAAAATTACCAGGTTTTCCATTTCGGCCACCCCTTCTGGAAATTTTAGTTAAAATAGTTGATTCCAATTGCGTCACGAACTTCCTTTAAGGTCTGTTCAGCAACTTCATTTGCATGATCACTACCCTTTTTGAGAATCTCATAAACGCCAGCTTCATCTTCAGCATAATGTTCACGGCGTTCACGAATCGGCTTTAATTCCGCCTGCAAAACGTCATTTAAGTATCGCTTAATTTTAACATCCCCGAGGCCGCCATGTTGGTATTGCGCCTTTAAATCCGCGACCTTTTGCTTGTCGGGATCAAAAATATCCAGGTAAGTGAAAACCGTATTTCCTTCAACTTGGCCGGGGTCTTCTACGTGAATATGGTTGGGATCTGTGTACATTGACATCACTTTCTTTTGAATTGTGTCGGCATCATCTGCCAGATAAATCGCGTTGCCCAGAGATTTGCTCATCTTAGCATTGCCATCCAATCCAGGAATTCTCCCCATTCCTTTAGGTGGGAAATAGCCTTCTGGTTCGACCAAAATGTCTTTTTGATAGATTGAATTAAATGACCGAACAATTTCTCGAGTTTGCTCCAACATTGGTTCTTGGTCATCGCCAACCGGCACAGTTGTTGCCTTAAAAGCCGTAATGTCAGCCGCTTGGCTAATTGGATACATCGCAAAGCCTACTGGAACGCTTTGGCCAAAATGCTTTTGCTTAATTTCAGTCTTAACGGTTGGGTTTCGGTTTAGCCTCGACACAGTTACCAAATTGGAATAATGTTGTGTCAGTTCGGGGAGTGCCGGAATTTGTGACTGAACCAATATGGTTGATTTTTGAGGATCAATCCCAACTGCCAAATAATCTAAAGCAACTTGGATCAAACTGTGGCGAATCTTTTCAGGGTCCCGTGCATTATCAGTTAATGCCTGCATATCAGCAATCATAATAAACGTTTCATAGTCACCAGAGTTCTGTAACTCAACCCGGTTTTTTAATGAACCAACGTAATGACCAATATGTAACTTGCCGGTTGGCCGATCACCAGTTAAAATAATCTTTTTTTCCAAAATAAATACCCATCCTTTCAAAAAACGCCCTATTGACTTAACAATAGGACGCTTAAACGTGGTACCACCTAAATTGCAACC
Organism: Lentilactobacillus fungorum; assembly: GCF_016860605.1. Classification (GTDB taxonomy): domain Bacteria; phylum Bacillota; class Bacilli; order Lactobacillales; family Lactobacillaceae; genus Lentilactobacillus; species Lentilactobacillus fungorum. Next base: position 22,987 of record NZ_BNJR01000006.1, on the reverse strand, counting down.
ATTTTCTGGCCGCCACTTTAAACGATACGGGAGTCACCCTTTTTCTAACCAATTCGATTTGTCACAACTACTTTCAGCATCCGTAGTTTCTCTGTCCTAGACCAATCTACTCACTTGTTAATAACATTTTAATTTTACTGATAAACTTGCGAAATGTAAAGGCTTGTTACGGGATAATTCGGGATTAATAGCCAGCTTTTAAATTAACTTCGTTTTTGGCAAGCTTACCGGATTTAAGGTAGGTTTGTAAATTTAACATTAAGATGTCAAACGCTTCGTCACCATATTCCTTAAACCCGCCGGAAATATGCGGCGTGATCAACACATTTGCCATTGACCAAAGCGGCGAGTCAGCTGGCAGCGGTTCTTGTTCAAAGACATCCAAGGCCGCGCCAGCCAGTTGGTGGTTGTCCAGCGCATGAATCAAGGCACTCGTATCAACTGACGGGCCGCGGCCAACATTAATGAAGATTTGGTGACCGGCAAGGGCGCTAAAAAAGCGGTCATCAAAGAAATGCCGCGTTGCAGTCGTTAATGGCATAATGTTAATAATAAAATCAGCTTGCCTTACAACGTCTAACGTATGGTCATCCTTAGTAACTTGATCAAAATAATCAACTGGGTGACCGTGGCGATTCACGCCAACGGTTTTAACCGAAAACTGCTGCAGCCGCTTGGCAATTTGTTGACCAATATGGCCAGTCCCGAAGATAACGGCTTTTTGATCTGCCAGCGTTGAAATTGTCGGCCGCAATTCATCACCGACCCATTTTGATTGAGTTTGCGCACGCTCTGCCGCATGAATTCCCCGCGTAAAATCGAGAACATACGCCAGCACGGTCTCAGCAATCGGTTCGCCGTGAATGCCGCTGACATTGGCAAGCAACACCCGCTTTTGCGCTAATTGGTCGAGGGAAAAATAGTCAACCCCGGCAGAATAAGCTTGAATAAACTTCAACTGCTTTGACTGTTCAAGCACGCGAGGGCCAACTGCTCCCCACCCGTATATGAAATCAATCTTTGTCATTAACGTTGGCGTCAGGTCGTCTGGTTTGATAACCGTTAAGTTGGGAATTTGAGCTAAACGATTTAAGTTTTGATCACTGATTTCAAACAAAGCTAACAAATTCATAAAATCATCCCCTCATTATAAATGATGAAGTTTTCCAAAGAAGTTGTTCCAAAATGATTATATCCTTTTTATGGCAAATCTTTAAGCCAACTGAATTGACAGGAGCTTAAAATCAAACTAAAATTGTGCAAGCGTTTAATGATAGTTGGATGAAGGATTAAATGAATGGAGGCTCGTTTTGGAAAACGACGAACAACAAAAAGAACAGCAACGAGTGAATCAGGTCGTTTCAAAAATTGATCAAAAGATTTTAACGACCAAGCAAGAATATGATCGGGCTCACTCAGAAACCAAAAAGGTTCAGCAGAATTACTCCGATAATACTTCAGTCAACTATTTCGAAGTCGATGATCGGATCGAAACTAGTGCTGAACTGCAACAACAACGGGGGTTGGTTTCTCGATTAACTGAAAATGAAAGTATCCTCAAACGACAATTAACCACGCTCCATGATCTTCAAAAATCACCTTACTTTGGCAGAATTGATATTCAAGACGCTGATGATCCTGAAGAAGAACGTCTCTATATTGGAACGGCTTCATTTGAAAATGCCGACGGTGAATTTTTAGTGTATGACTGGCGAGCACCAATTTCCAGTGTCTATTACAATGGTATCTTGGGTAAAGTTACCTATGAAACACCGATGGGCAGGCAGGAGACTACCCTTAAGAAGAAACGGCAGTTCCAAATCGTCAACGGCCAAATCCGAAACATGTTTGATACGAACGAAACTGTGGGCGATGAAATGCTGCAATCGGCATTAGGCAACCAAAACGACAGCTACATGCAAAATATCGTGGCAACTATTCAACACGAACAAAACGATATTATCCGTGACACTACAAGTAACTTACTGGTTGTCCAAGGAGTCGCCGGCTCTGGAAAGACATCGGCCATTCTTCAGCGAATTGCGTTTTTGCTTTATCATAGCCGGGATACTTTGGAAGCTGACCAAATCATCCTGTTCTCGCCAAACAAGCTCTTTAGTCACTATATTTCAGAAGTCCTCCCAAGCTTGGGGGAACGAAACATGCGTCAAGTCACGTTTGATGAATTCATCGATAACCGCCTGAAAGGCCTCAACGTCCAAAGCTTGTTTGAACGATACGAAACAGACGGCAACTTAAGTTCCCAACAGCAGCATATCCGAAATTATAAAGAATCCGCCAAGTTTATGGACGAAGTCACCGACTATTGTGATAATTTATCAGCTGAAGCGTTAGTGTTTAGCGACATTCTGTTTAACGAAGACGTCTTTTTCAGCAAGGAAGAAATTAAGCGAATTTTCGACAGCTTCCCAAAGGCAGCCAAAGTTTCCGAACGCTATTTACAAACTAAGAACGAACTCATCAAACGGCTCAAGCGACGCATTAATCAAGAAACCAAAGAGACTTGGGTTAACGATGAAATTGATCAATTAAGCGACGAGAAATACCATGATTTGTTAGCTGGTAAGACACTGGGCGACTTTCAAAACGAAGACGCTGAACGGTTCTATATTGCTCATAAGATCGTGACGGAACGACTACGGGTAGTATATGACGCCATTTTCAATGACAACTTTCTTGATGCTTATATGCAGTACGCCAATTTCTTGGGTAAGGTCGCTTTACCTCAAGATATTCAACAACCTCAGTGGCAGCAAGCCATTAACGAATTTAATGATTCGATTGAATTTCATTCAATCAAGTTGGATGACTGCGCCCCCCTACTGTATATGAGAGATTATATTTGTAATACTGGCCAAAACAATACGATGAAATACCTGTTCGTTGATGAAATGCAGGATTATTCAATTGCCCAACTGCGATATTTACGCTATGCATTTCCAAAATCAAAATGGACATTATTGGGCGACAGCGAACAAGCCTTGTTCAAGGATGTTGAACAACCAGAAGAAATTTTGCGAAAGTTAAGTGCCGCCTTCAAAGTGCGCAATTCTCGGCTCGTTAGTCTAATGCGGTCTTATCGATCCACCTATCCAATCACCACGTTTGCCAAATCAATTTTGCCAAATGGCGATGACATCGAAGCCTTTAATCGTGATGGCGACATTCCAGAACTTATTTTGGCTAGCGATTTCAAGGATGGAATCACTCAAGTCGTTAAAACCATTAATGCGCAGCAGAAAAAATATGGCACAGTTGCAATTTTAACTAAAAATATGCGGGAAGCAAAACAGGTTTACCGTCAACTACACGGTCAAATAACGACGACCTTACTAAAGGATGCCGATCGTACGTTACCTAAGGGTGTGTTAGTCCTACCAATATATCTAGCTAAGGGGCTGGAATTCGACTCGGTGATTGCATGGGATACTTCACAACAAAATTACCCAGATGAAGCGTTGTTGGGAACCTTATATACAATTATCACCCGGGCAATGCATCACTTAACTCTGATCAGTATTAATGACGTCACCCCGCTCATCTCAGATGAAGCATTTCATAACAGCAAGATTAAGATTGAACGCACAATTAGTTAAAGTGATTCAACCGGTATTGCTGAATTTGATTTTCTGCTAATGATAAATAAAAGTGGCACAGCTAAACAGTCCAAGTAACTGCTTAACTGTGCCACTTTTTTGATCACCAATCGATTTGCCTGGTTGGCAATAATCAGAAGCTTTGACATAAGTTACCTGCTAACAAAAATCCAGGCTCGGGATTTCTGGTTAAGGTGGCTTAGACTCCAGCTTCTAATCGCTTTGTTCGACACGCTAGATCAAATAAGTCACATCACTCGCTAATGACGGGTACGCTAAGATTTCCTTATTAAAATCAGCCAATTTCATGTGTTGGTCAATCATTAACGTAAAAATATTAATCAATTCATCAGCGTGATTGCTTAAAATCGTCGCCCCCACAACCGTTTGCTGTTTCCGATCAATCACCACCTTGGCTTTGGCAATTGGTTCATTCAACCGATGATAACTGTACCACTTTGTCATATCATTACTGATAAGCAGATATTGATCATTATTGGTGGCAACACTTGAAGGTAACCCCACTTGCGCCAGTGACGGTTGACCGAACACCAAAGTAGGAATTGATTTAAACGAAAGTTTGTCAGGGACGCCACTAAATAATCTTGATAAATACCCAGCCTCATAGCCGGCTACTGGCGTTAGCTTTGGTCGATCGGTACTTACAACATCTCCCATGGCAAAAATGGCTTGATTAGTAGTTTGCAGGTAATCATTGACACGAACTCCCTGCGCATCGCACGCAACCCCCACATTTTCTAGGCCAAGCTTGTCAACGTTTGGTACACGGCCGGCAGTGCAAAAGGCCATATCGGTTGATAATTCGAAGCCGTTATCACCAGTAATGACCAGTCGATCACGAGATTTGCTGATCTTAGTCACATTAACATCCAACTGGACATCGACCCCCTGCGCTTTTAAATGTTCAAGTTTTTCTTGAACCAATTGTGGATCAAATCGTTTCAGTGGTCGACGATTATGGTGAATGAGATGAACCTTTGCCCCAGCTGCTCGAGCAATACCAGCTAGTTCAAAGCCAATGTAGCCGCCACCAACAAAGGTGACCTCCTTAGGCATGTCATCAAGATTTAAAAAGTCTGTACTGGTCTTAAAATAGTCGCTGCCATCAACTGCTAAAATTCTTGGCCGCTGTCCGGTAGCAATCACATATCGATCACCAGTCAAAACGTGCGTGCCAGCCTGAACCTGCCCTGCGGCATTAAATTGAGCTTGTTCGTGAAAGGTGGTCACCCCGTCGGCATTCAAGGATTGCCTGGTTGCATGGGAAATTGGGTCCGTATATTGACGCTTATGCCGCATTAAATCCGGCCAATTGACTTCAACAGCGCCCGAAATCCCACTTCCCTGCATATTTGCGACTGTTTGGGTCACTTCCAAACCAGCCAACAAAATCTTCTTTGGATCACATCCCCGATTTGGACAAGTGCCACCAAATAAATTGTTTTCAACGACGGCAACCGATTTGTTTTGCCGTCGAAGTGAATGAGCCAAACTATTAGCGGCAACGCCACCGCCTAAAATCACGACATCATAGTTTTCAACCATAAAATTCACTCCCTCAAAGTGTACTTAAAAACTGAACAACTTTTTCGTTATTAAACCAACCAATCGATTTACCACGTGCATCCAACACCCTCACTAAGGGCGTCGATGTCAGCAAGCGAAGCACTTCTTTTAAGGTTGTCGATCTTCCAACGGCTGGCGCACTGCGATCTTCGCCTATTATTTTTGAGGTGCCCATAAATCCCGTTTCGATTAACTGACTGACCAAAATTTTATTTAAATCGGAGTATCGGTTATTGCTAAAAAAGTCGGCTACAAATTGGTTTGCCGGGTTGGTCGTAATTTCTTTTGGCGTGCCGACTTGAAGCAGCTTGCCATTCTTCATAATCCCAATTCGATCACCTAACTTTAAGGCTTCATTCATATCGTGAGTTACAAACACAACGGTATTTTGATAATCCCGATGTAGCTTCAAAATTAACCCTTGTAAAGCTTCCCTTGCCAATGGATCTAAGGCACTAAAAGGTTCATCCATCAACAAAATTGGTGGTTTACCAGCTAATGCTCGAATAATCCCAACCCGCTGCTGTTGGCCACCCGAAAGCTCTCTTGGCATCCGATTGGCAAAATGATCATTTAATCCGACTTCTGCCAATAATTGACTCACCAGTTTACGAACAGCCCGGTTTGGCAGATGTTGCATATCAGGGATAACCGAAACATTTTTGGCAACGGTCATAGTTGGAAAAAGGGCAATTTGCTGCAACACGTAGCCAATTTTCCACCGTAATTCCGGCAAATCATAATCCTCAACCGAACGGCCGGCAACCCGAATTGTCCCAGCACTCGCCGTTACCAATCGATTAATCATCTTAAGGGTTGTCGTCTTTCCAGAACCTGAGCTGCCTACCAACACGAAAAATTCTCCCGGTTGAATGGCCAAGTTAAGATGATCAACGGCAAGTTGGTTATCAAATTGCTTTGAGACTTCGTCAAACTCAATCAGTGGCGAATCCATTCAATCACCCCTTTATCAACTGACGACGCACTAAGTAATGTCGAGCAACTTTGGCTGGCGATTCGTTTAAAACATTAACCTCATAATTCATTTCCTGGATTTGCTTTGCGGTAATTCTCCCAGCTAACTGATTTAAACTGGTCACAATTTCCGGGTGTTGTTGAGCAAACTTTTCTGTCATTAAGGGTGCTCCTTGATAGGTTGGGAAAACATGTAAATTATCCTTTAGCAACGTCAAGTGATACTGGCGGAGTTGGCTGTCAGTCGAGTAACAGTCAATCAAATTAACTTGCCTTGCCTGAATTGCTTTGTATCGCAACTCAGGTTCCATCCCCTTAACGGGAAATTTGAGCTGATATCGGCGCTTAACGCGCTTCAATCCATCTTTTCGGTCCATGAACTCCATTGTCATTCCAGCTTTCAAGATACCTGTCACCTTTCTGAGATCACTAATGGTTTTAAGATGGTACTTTCTGGCAAATTGACTAGAAACCGCCAGCCCATAAGTATTATTATAAGCCATTGGTTTCAAGTAACGTAACTGATCTTGACTCGCTAATTGCCGTTTGGCCAGCTGGTAAATCGCATTTGAACCTTGCGGGGTGTCTTTGGACTTTGTCAATGTTTCCAGCACCGTTCCGGTAAACTCAGGGTAAATATCAATTTGATTATTTTTCAATGCGCTAAACAAAAAACTGGTTTTGCCAAAGTTAGGCTTTAATTTCACAGTCATTTTAGGGTCTTTAGCAACAATTAAATCCCGATACATGTTGATCAGGATCTCCGGCTCAGCTCCTAGTTTACCAGCAATGATGACTTGGTTATTAATTTTAGAAGCCACGTTATAAATAGCGAAGCCACCGCCAAATATAACGCTTGCACTGATGATGAATACGGCTGTCCTAAATTTTAATTTTTCTAAGATCGTAATTAAATAAGACATGCCCACAGCGAGGGCAGCAGCCGAAATCGCTCCTAGCAAGATGAGACTACTATTATCGCGATCAATGCCCAATAGAATAAAATTACCGAGACCCCCAGCCCCAATTAAGGCGGCTAAAGTTGCTGTCCCAATGATCAGCACCGTTGAGGTTCGAATCCCCGAAATAATCACCGGCATCGTCATCGGCAACTCCACTCGCAAGAGTTTTCTGGTTGGCGACATTCCCATCGCATCAGCTGCTTCTTCAACCGAAGGATCGATATTGGTTAAGCCGATATATGTATTTTGAAAAATCGGCAGCAGCGCATAAACCACCAGCGCAATCACTGCCGGAATCGTTCCGATACCGACAAATGGAATCAACAGTCCCAACAAAGCCAGTGACGGAATTGTTTGAAGAATTCCGGTAAACTGCAAAATAATCTGAGCAAGTTTAGGGGAGCGCCGTACCCAGATGGCCGCTGGTACCGCAATCAAAATGGCAATTAACAGCGCCCAAAATGAAATTTGTATATGCTGGCCCAACGCTTGAATCAACGCAGCCCTTCGATCGATTAATGTTTGCATGAATTGATGCACATTGCTCGCCCTCTTTTTTGTTTTAAAGTTATCCGCTTGTTTGATTGACAACCTGGGTTTGAATTTGTATCTTAGAAGTTGTAGTTAAAAATTCGTTAAATTTGAGGTATACCATGGTCCATCAACTCTGGCGCCAATTTCCACGCATCCAAACAGAACTTGGCAACTTACAGCCGTACTTATTAAAAGTTGTTGATCTTAATAATCAACCCATTCATCATAAGGTTTTGCAGTTACTTAAAGCAAGCGGCAAATTACTACGACCGGGTTTTTTTTACATTTTTTCAGAATTTGGTCAAAAACGTGAGCCAGCTACTCTTCGCTCTGGAGCTGCCGCGATTGAACTGCTCCACGTTGCAACGCTAATTCACGATGACGTCATCGACCAATCTCCAGTTAGGCGAGGCGTTGCGACCATTCACACGGAATATGGCCAAAAAAACGCCATTTATGCCGGTGATTATTTATTCACCTGTTACTTTACTGAAGTCCTAAAGGCTAGCCAAGATCCTAAAAATATGCAACGGCACGTTAAGGCAATGCAGCTAATCTTAAATGGCGAACTTGATCAGATGAGTTACAATTATAACCCTAAAATGACGGCGCAGGACTATTTTCACGAAATCACTGGTAAAACTGCCGAGCTGTTTCGGTTAAGTTTTGAGCAAAGCGCTATTTTGACTGATGCTCCTGATCAACTGGTTCATCTGGGCGGCGAAATTGGGCTTCGAATTGGGCAGGCTTATCAAATCTTGGATGATGTCCTAGATTATCAGGGCAACTCAGCCAAGACCCGAAAACCCGTTTTAGAGGACCTCCAGTCTGGGGTTTATACGCTGCCGCTTATTTTAGCTAATCAAGTTACCGAGCAGTTAACACCAATTCTAGCTAAAAAACAACAGCTATCTAATCAAGATATTGAACAGATTCAGCAGATCGTGATCGACGTCGGCGGTGTTCAAAAAGCACTCGCTGTCGCTGATCGCATAACTCGTGAAGCGTTAGCCTTAATTGAGCGGCTACCACCCCAGCAGGCCAAAGTTGATTTGAAGCGCTTGACAACTCTTTTGCTATCACGAGAACAATAATCCGAGGAAGTGATATGATGACTTCTCCATGCGTCTACATGTTTCACGGCTACACCTCTTATGCCGAGGATCACTGGTTTCCTTGGTTGGAAAAACAGGTAGAATCTCATTTAAAGATTCCGTTCAAGAAACTAAACTTTCCCGACGCCAATCATCCCGTTGCCACGGTTTGGGATCAATACTGCCAAAACCACATTGTGGAAGAAGATGGCATCACGCTTGTCGGCCATAGCCTTGGCTGTATTCAAGTCCTTCGTTACTTAGAACAGACTGAAATTCACCATGTCAACCTCTTATTGGTTTCGGGATTTGACGAACCCATTTGGACCCTACCTGAATTGGACTCATTTGTTAATCAGCCTGTCAACTATCAAATCATTCATGCTAAGGTTCGCAAGGCCACCGTTATTTCAGCGCTTAATGATCCGAGCGTTCCTTATCCGTATACGTTAACGATGGCAAGACACTTGCATGCCAAATTCGTTTTAATGCCGACGGGGCATCATTTTACTGATTCTTCAGATGACCAACAGTTACCAGTGGCATTTGAAGAATTGCGGTTATTACTAAAATAAATCAAAAACTTACAATCAAAGCCAGCTAGCGTTGCAAAATTACCGCTTAGCTGGCTTTGATTGTAGGTTTTGGTTCGAATATTTACCACCTGGGCTATTCAATTGCGGACTCGGCAGTCTTTCCCCGATCCAAGTCATATAATGATCGAAACCTTGGCTGAGTTCGATACAATTCCTGGGGGGTCCCCTGCATATCAAAGTGGCCGTTTTCCAAGAAACGAACTTGATCGACGTGATTAATGCCGGCTAAATGATGGGTCACCCAAATAATCGTCTTATCGTGCAACAGATTGAAGACCTCATCCAGTAATTTTTTCTCCGTAATCGGATCTAAACTGACGGTCGGTTCATCTAAAATGATGATTGGTGCGTCCTGCAACAGAATCCGGGCCAGTGATAACCGCTGACGCTCACCACCGGAAAACCGACTGCCGGCCTCTTGAACCTGCGTATCGTACTGATCAGGCAACGACTCAATTAAGGCTTTTAGCCCAACGGCGGCAATTGCTTGCTTAACGTCATCGTCACTGGCGTTAACATTGCCAAGCCGAACGTTATTCATGACCGTCGTATCAAACAGATAGGGTTGCTGATCCAAAATCCCAAACAAAGCCGAACGAACTTCTTGGAGGCCAGCAACGTCTTTACCATTAATCATTATGTGTCCTTGATTAGGCAGCAAATCACCGACCAATAGTTTAAGCAACGTACTTTTACCAGTCCCACTTGGCCCTAATAATGCGACCTTTTCGCCGGGGTGGATCGTCATTGAGATATCCTTAACAATATCTCGATTGCCGTCCGGGTAACGGAACGAAACCCTATCGATGCTAAGCGATTTAAATGGTTCTGTAAGTGTCGTTTGCTTAACTGGTTTGACCTGGTTTTGATCCAGCTGGTTGACCCGCTCAATTGAACGGCGATAAACCGGCCATTCTGATGCGCCCTGGCTAATATTTAAAAACGGTGAGACCGCCGGAAAGATCGCTAACGCAAAAGCAGCTACCCAGTTTGCTAATGATTTGCTGGCAGTAAATGAATAAGCCCCCCAAATTAATAACGTTACCGTTGTTAATAAGACAATGAACTGAACAAAAAATGACCGCCACCATTGATAGAAGTGATCTTTTCGTCTTAATTCGGCAATTTCTTTAATCGGCTTTTTCTGCAGATTCATAAAGTCCGTGTACCGACCTGAAATCAGCCAATCACCCAATCCTAAGACTTCATCGGTAAGGTTGGTATAAAAGCTGTGTTGAATTTGGTGTTGTCGATATTCTCGAGTGCCATTAGTGGCAACCGATGCTAATGGCAAGATAACCACGATGACGCCAAGCAATAATAACATCAAAAGACCCACAACCCAGTTAAGCGCCCCGATGCCGATTACGATAAATAAATACAATAACCAGCCAATGACCATTGGAAAAACAGTTCGTAGATAGAGGTTTTCGATATGCTCAATATCATCAGCTAAAATACTCAATATATCGCCCGTTTGGTGAGAACGTTGAATCGCTGAAGCCTTTTTTTCCACTGATTCATAAAGCTTCTTTCGAAAGTCAGAAACAATCTTAAGCACCCAGTTATGACTGGTCAGCCGTTCAACATACCTAAAGGATGGCCGAGCAATCCCAAACGCCCGTGCCAACACAACTGGCACATAAATATAGATAATACTGGTTGGTTGGCGAGCCGCTTCACTAATCAAATAACCAGAATTAAACATTAACGCCCCGCCGGAAAAGAAGGTCATAAATCCAAGAAATAACACCAAGGTCAACAATCCCTTGTATTTCCTAAGGTAAGGCATTACCCATGTATCATTGGCAAACGTTTTTCTTAACCGTTTCATAGATCTGCCGCCTCCATTTCCGAACGTAATTGAACATAATCCCCATTTTGTCGAGCCAGTTCTGCTGGGGTTCCTTGTTCAACCAATTGACCGTGGTCCATCACTAATACATAGTCCATCTCACTAATCCAATGAAGTCGATGAGTTGCAAAAAAGACGAGGTGATCGTTAAAGACTGGCAAAATATCCTGCTTCAAAGCCGCTTCGGTTTCAATATCCAAATGGGCAGTTGGTTCGTCAAACAAGAGCACTTTTCGGTCGGTATCCAAGAAAGCGCGAGCCAACGCAATTCGCTGGGCTTGGCCTCCGCTAACCGTTCGCGCTCCTTCACCAATCATCGTGTCCAAACCCGCCGGCAGTGTCTTAATCCAGCTGGCCAGTCCTGCTCGTTCAGCCGCATCATGAATTGATTGCTTCGAAGCATTGTCAACGTAAAACGAAATATTATCGGCTAGGGAAGCGTGAAATAAGTAAGGGTTTTGCGGAATATACAGAAAGTTCTTTTGCCAAGCTGTTTGGTCTAAATGGGGCAATTTGGTACCGTTAATCGCAACTTGATTAGGTTGGTCAGGTGCCAGAAACCCACCAATTAAATTGATCAGCGTTGATTTTCCAGAGCCAGAGGCCCCAATAATCCCAATTTTTTGCATCCCCCGGATTTTGAACGAAATGTCTGCCAATGCGGGCCGGTCGGCATTTGGGTACGTATAGGTTGCCTGATCGACTTCCAGAGTGGCTGCTTCATCCCATTTAAAAGCGGGTAACACGTCACGCTGCTTCATTTCCGGTTGCTGTAAGACCTCCAAAACAGCTGTCATCGCATTTTTACCGTTCAAGGTTGCATGATAATCGTTAGCAAAATTCCGAATGGGTAAAAAATACTCTGGCGCTAACACCAGAATGGTTAAGGCCGGCAACAACATTACCTTCCCATCCATGAGATCAAAGCCAAGAAAAACGGCGACGACCGCAATCGATAACGTTGTGAAAAAATCAAGGGCAAACGTTGATGTTAATGCAATCCGCAAGGTGGACATGGTTTCTTTTCGATAAGATTCACTTACCGAATAAACATTGTTGGCGTAACGTTTGGATAAGCCCAGCTGCTTTAATGTTGATAACCCCCGCAACGTATCAACGAAATGATTTGATAAGTGCTGATAGCCTTCGTACTGGCGATCAGCTTTGCTTTGTGCCGCTAACCCTAAGATGACCATAAACAAGATAATCACCGGAAAAATGATAAACAAAAAAATGACTTGCTCCCAGCGAATAAATAAAATATAGATTAAAATCAACCATGGGGTAATGGACATGTCCAACATCTTAATAATCACTAACATGAGATAAGTTTGAACTTGATCAATTCCTTCCAATGCCATTGTCACAATATTACCTGTCCCCCGCTTATCGATTTCAGCCGGACCCAGTCGAAAAATTTTGGCCATCAAATCTTCTCGCATTTTCCCACTGGTCGTTTCCACAAACGGGAACAAGACGCGGTTTTGCGCTACCGTCAACAGATGGCGAGCCAAAAAAGCGACGATAAAAATGCTTGTTGGCAGCACGATTGAACTCAAGGGTTGTAAGTTCCACAAGTTCACAATGGCAACAGATAAATATCGTGCTTGAACAATGACGGCAAGTGCTTGGATAAAAACCAAAACCCCTAAAATCCCCATGTACCGCTTCATTCCAGGCAAACTAAATAATCTTTTATCAATCAAAATAACAGCCCCCTACCCGATAGTCTCCCTTAATTATAAAGAAAAATTGTGCACGATGAAATAAGCTGGCGCAATTAAATTCAGCAAAATTATGTAAAAAATAGAAGATCCAACCGCATTGAACCTTCCATTTTTGCCGCTACGGCTATCAACCGAAACGACCCACTATAATAATGTTTTATCAAAACAACTATTTAAATCTAAGCAGCCTGCTTTGGTGACTTTAATCGCTTATAAAATACCCAGTAGCTCCAGATAAAGTAAATGAGCACAATTGGTAGAATCGTAAAGGTTAAAATCGTCATCAAATGCAACGTATACGGCGAACTTGATGCGTTCTTAATCAAAATTGAATTGACACTGTTATTGGCAATCATAACCCGCGGGAATATCCCGTTAAAAATCAGGACGACCACGCTAATGAGCGACAAGCCACTAGCCAGAAATGACAGCCAATCGTGCTTGGCTTGGGCACCCCACCAAGCTGCCAGAGTGAAGATGACCAAGGCAATCAAAATCGACCAAGTTGAAGCTGGCTTCTTAGCAAAGAAATCAGTAGTCAAGTAGAGTAAAATTACAAAGACCACTTCACCAGCAAGTAACACTGGATAAAGGACTTTACTCCATTTCTGAGCACGGTCACGGAGTTCGCCACTCGTCTTCAGGCGGATAAAGTTAAGCCCGTGAATAAAGCAGAGAAGCGAAACTGCCACGCCGCCAACTAGCGAGAACCAGTTAACGTAGTCGGTAAAGCCACCGTAAATATTACCATTAGCATCAATTGGCATGCCCTGAATCATGCTGGTAAACATCATTCCAAACAAGAAAGCTGCACAAAAACTGCCAATGGTCGCTGCCCATTCCCAGAAGTTTCGCCATTGATCTGTTCGCATATTAGCTCGAAATTCAAACGAAACTCCTCGGAAAATGAGGGCAACTAAAATCAAGAACAAAACTAGATAATATCCTGAAAACAGTGAGGCGTACCACATTGGAAATGATGCAAACATCGCACCACCGGCAGTGATCAGCCAAACTTCGTTACCATCCCAGTGTGGCCCAATTGTTTGAATCACAACGTCTCGCTCATCACGATTTCGTGCAAAGGTTCGGACGGCCATGCCGATTCCAAAATCAAAGCCTTCCAAAAAGAAGAACCCGCTAAACAAAACACCAATTAATAGAAACCAGAGGAATTGTAGGTTAGTCATTATGTGCCGCCCCCATTTCATAAGGATCTACGTCTGCTGTCTTTTCAGGCTTGGATGAGTAGCCATCGGTTGCCACCGAATCCGGCCCTTGTTTGAGTACTCGATGGCTCAATATAATCATAACTGCACCAAGTGATGCAAAGATTAGGAAGTAAACAATATTAGTAAACAGCAAGCTTGCAACAGTTGAGGTCGGTGAAACAGCATCAGCAATCGTCAAGAGGCCATAAACAACCCATGGATAACGACCAAATTCAGTAATGAACCAGCCACAGGTATTCACAATGAATGGTAACCAAACCATTAACCCCATGAGATACAAGAACCAGCGCTGGCGCATAATTGTCTGTGATTTCATCCGGTTGAACCACAAACCAACGATGGCAACTAACCCAAATAAGCCGGCTGAAATTGCCATAATTCTAAAGCTCCAGAATAAGGTTCGAGTTGGGACATAATAGTTTCTAGTTTGATCATTCTTGTTATACTTAGCCTTCAACTCCTTGTTCACCTGGTTTTGACCTTTAAAGGTACCATTTAAACTATGGTGACCAAGAATATTGAGAACATATGGTACTTCAATCGACCAAGTACTTTGATGGTTCTTAAACCCGCCGGCAACCTTCCAATTACCCTGATTGGTTGTATTCTTGTCAAGGCCTTCCATTGCGGCAAATTTCATTGGTTGATTATTAATCAGATAACGCGTTTGCGTATCGCCTGACCAAACGGAACCTAAGCAGGCACAAAGACCAATAATCAATGAAACTTTCAATGACTTGCGATAAAAGTGCTCGTGATCCTTCTTAAGCAATCGCCATGCCGAACAGCCGGCGACAACAAAGGCGGCCGTCAAAAAAGCCCCAAAGATAACGTGTGGAAACTCATTCCACAGCTGCCGATTCATAATAACGGCAGAAAAGCTTGTCATCTCAACCTTATGTTGAGCAGCATTCATTGCGTAGCCAACTGGGTTTTGCATGAAACTATTAGCGGCTAAAATCCATAGTGCCGACAACGTCGAGCCAAAGGCCGTCAACCAAATGAATAAACAGTGAATCGTTTTATTAAATCGATCCCAAGTAAACATCCAAAGGCCGATAAACGTTGACTCCATGAAGAAAGCTGCCAATGCTTCAATGGCCAGTGGCGCACCAAAAATATCACCCATAAAACGTGAATAGTCAGACCAGTTCATCCCAAATTGGAACTCCTGGATAATCCCGGTCACGACCCCCACGGCGAAACTATACAAGAAAATTTTCCCCCAGAATTTCGCCATGTTTTTATAGGTTTCATCTTTCTTAACCACGTAGACCGTTTCCATAATTGCAACGATGAATGCTAAACCAATCGAAAACGGTACGAAGAAGAAGTGAAAGACCGTCGTCATCGCGAATTGAAACCGCGATAACCACAACATCGAAAGTCCAATACTTAACATTAATATCCCCCCTTGCTAAAAATAAGCGGCGTAAAGCAACCACCTCATCCTGTAAGTTTCCCTTGAAAGAAATCCCCAGTTTGATTAGTTTCAAAGTACTTACGTGCAAATGATGACTTTGCAAAGCGGCCAACAACCGCTGAATAAGCATTTTAATATCAATTTAAAAACTGATCAGCCATTAAAATTAACATTGAAATGTTTATATGTAAGTTTCTGCTTTACGTCGGTTCCTACAAAGAATCATGAGTATTCCTCATATATCTTTATTGTATATACAAATGAAGGAATATTCAAACTTTAGTATCAATTAATTATCATTCCTTACTTATATATTATCAAGACAGTAAGTATTATGTTAACCGCAGTTTAAAAGCGCTATCTAAGTTACCAAATCACGATTTCCTTTATTGTGTAATTTTATACAAGCATAAATTGCAATGGCTTTCATTAGACAATTCCCGCCGGCAATCTTATACTAATAGTGATAAGAAACGTTTATGCTATCATTCATTATGTGTATATTTAGCCAATCTTATCAGTAATTAACGATTATGGGGGAGGAATTTAGTCATGACAAAAAATATCGTTGTTATCGGTGCCGGCTTTGCTGGTGTCTACGCTACTAAACGTCTCGCAAAGCATTTTAAGCACAACTCAGACGTTAAGATCACATTAATTGATAAGCACTCATTTTTTACTTATCTCACTCGACTCCACGAAGTTGCAACTGATCGTGTCAACCCGGACAGTATTGAATATGACTTGCAACGAATTTTCCACAAACAAAAGAATGTTCAGTTGGTGACCGATGAAGTTACGGCCGTTGACAAAGAAAATAAGCTGGTCACTTGTAAAAATGGCACCTACCCGTTCGATAGCCTCTTAATTAGTCTTGGTGGCGAACCAAACGACTTTGGTACCCCAGGGGTTAAAGAAAATGGCTTCACACTTTGGTCAATTGAAGATGCCCTAGTGCTTAGACAGCACATTAAAGACATCGTGGCCAAGGGAGCGATTGAAAAAGATCCAAGAAAGCGGCAGGCGATGTTGACTTTGGTTGTCTGCGGATCCGGATTTACTGGTGCTGAGACGGTTGGTGAGTTAATCGATTACAAAAAAGTCCTTGCTAAGGAAAACAAAATTGATCCTAACGAAATTAAGATTCTGTTGGTTGAAGCGGCTCCAACGATTATTAATATGCTTGACCGGACCAATGCGGCTCACGCTGAAAATTACTTTAAGAAAAACAACGTTGATATTCGGCGTTCCTCAATGATCGTCAGTGTCAACAAAAACAGCGTTGATATTAAGGATCAAGAATCAATTGCGACGAACACCTTAATTTGGACAGCCGGTGTTAAGACTAGTTCAATTGCTGACAGTCTTGGAATTGACGCAGGCCATGGCGGCCGCTTGATTACCAACCAATATCTTCAAGCTAAAGGTTTTGAAGATACGAGTATTTACGTTGCTGGTGACGATGCTAACGCCACTGAACAGGGAGCTGAACGCGCCGTTCCCCAAACTGCTCAAGAAGCTGAAAACGAAGCCACTGTGACTGCGACTAACATTGCTGCCGATATTGATGGCAACCACAATTATATGGAATTCCACGATAAAAATATGGGCTTTACAGTTTCGTTTGGCGCTTACTATGGCATTGCCCAAGTGTTCGGCGGCAAGCGAGTCCGTGGCTGGTTGGCTACGATTATGAAGCACGGGTCCAACTTACTCTACTTCTGGCGAATTCGTTCCGGCTACTTTATGTTCCAATACATTCTCGATGAGTTCTTTAGGGTCAATGATAACCGGACAGTCTTTGGTGGTCATACCGCTCGTCGAAGCAACGTTTTATGGAACGTGCCACTTCGGTTATTCTTTGGCCTCGCCCTTCTAATTGATGGCCTTTCTGCCCACTATCTCCTAACTGGTAGCGGTGGCTTAGCAATCTTTGAGGCAATTTTAGGGTGCTTGATCTTCTTTGGATTATTCACTTGGATTGCTAATTTGCTGGTGGTTATTTTATTCTTTGCCTGCATGATGTCTTGGCCAACCACTTGGATTTTATTTGCGGCCATCGCTTTAATGAATGGTTCCGGCCGTTCATTTGGCCTCGATTACTGGTGTGTTCCGTGGCTCCAACGAGTCCTTGGAAAGGCTCAATACGGTATCCCACAGTCGATTTATAAACCCTAAGTTAATGAGTGAAGGGAATGCTTCACTCGTTATTACCAGCAATGGCTGATAGCCTGTCGGTAAAAGTCTTTTAAAATCATCATATCAAATTAAAGAGCCAGCCAATTAATGACATCAAATCATCAATTGGTTGGCTCTTTAGTTGTCAAAATGTGGTTAATCGTTCCTCCGATTAGGCTCTTTGGGGGGCAACTCAACAATATATCGGCCATAACCCGGAATCGAAATGATTTGAATATTAGTCTCAAAAACGTCGGCTAACAACTGCTGATCGTAACAACTTGCCGGGCTGCCATTGGCAACCAGCCGGCCATTTTTAATCATCCACAGCTCATCACTGATTCTAAATGCTTGATTGATATCGTGCAGTACCAAAATGATGCTTATCGAGTGATCAGCATGAAGCTGACGTAAAATCATCATTAAATCTTGTTGATAATGAATGTCCAAATAAGTCGTTGGCTCATCCAATAATAAGTACTCAGGTTCTTGAGCCAACGCTGCGGCTAACCATACCCGTTGCTGCTGGCCGCCAGATAATGACGTGATTGGCCGCTGTGCCAGTTGGGTCAAGTTTGTCAGGGCCAGATATTTGAAAACTTCTCGATCAGGAATTGTTTCCAATAAATTATGGTAAACTAGCCGTCCGGTTTTCACCACATCAATGACCTTCATTTCGTCATACAGTGGATTTTGTTGGCTAACAATGGCGACTTTTTGAGCAAGTTGCTTTTGAGAAAATGCGGTTAATGGCTGACCGCCTAACGTAATGATACCGCTACTCGGCGTTAGTATTCGGGTCATTAATTTTAAAATGGTTGATTTGCCGGCCCCATTTGGCCCGATAATTGAAATAATTTTCCCTGGTGCAACCCTTGCTGAAAAAGCATGGAGAATCGTTTCGTGGCTAGGATAGTGAAAGCTAACCTGATTTAGTTCCATTAAACCGCTTCCTTTGCAGCAGCAAAATTAGAAATGGCCCGCCAATTACCGTCATTAAGGTAGCAGCTGGCAATTCACTTGGCAGCACTATTAGGCGGCCAAGCGTATCAATCACCAGCATTACCAGCGCTCCCAATAACATTGCCATTGGCATTAAAGTGGTATAATCGCGGCCAACTAGGTAACGGGCTATGTTCACGACAACAATTCCGACAAATGGTATTACACCGACGGCCGCCGTTACGCCAGCCGACAAGTAAACCATTACCGCCAGCAATCCCAGTCTCATTAATAAAGCGGAAACACCCTTAGTCTTTAGCTGTTCACCGGAAAGTTTGAGATAATTTGCCCATGGCGAAATCACCACTGCAGCTAACAAGCCACTTGTTCCGACGATTACTAAAAAGAAAACCGTGTTCCAAGTGATGCCATTAAATGAGCCGCTTACTGAACCAGCCCCCGTTGAAAATAATTGTTGCACCCCTGAAAATGTCAACATTAATATGACGCCAACAATCATCAATCGATAAGGATCCCTGAGAATTCGAGGCGAAATCAAAAAACACAAGGCAAAACAACCGCCAGCTAATGACCACCAAAATTTACCACCCGTGATGCCGGGTAATAGCATTAATCCTAAGCTGACAAATAGATTGGCGGCACTGCTAACCCCCAAGATACTTGGGTCAGCCAATAAGTTTCTAAATGCTGATTGACTGATTGCCCCGGCGGTTGCTAGCATTGCACCACATAATAAACTAGCAGCGATTCGTGGGGCCCGAATTGTCAAAATGATACTTGCTTGATTAGGATTGCGGCCACTAAAGGCGTCGATCATTTGGCGGACCGAGATAAACGTAACGCCCAACATTAGTCCAAGGCTGATTGCAATGATTAATAAGCCAATAACTAGAAAATACCAACCTTTTGCCGATCTCATTACCGTGTGTCGCCCCTTTGTGGATACAACCACTTTGAAATGATTTTTAACGCTTGTGGTGCCCGCATATTTGCAGTTGCATCAAAGTTAGGTTCTGTTAAATCATAAACCCGGTGATGCTTAACAGCTGCGAGTGTTCGCCACATCGGATCACTTTTAAATTCCGATTTAAACTGTGGAATGACAATTTGTGGCAAAGCGTGAGCCAGCCTTAGAATGACTTGCGGATTTGCCCGTTTAATTGCCTCATCATTTGGCTGCATAAATTCCTGGTTTGTTGATGAAAAGACATTGTCGCCCCCTGCAAGCGCGACCAAATCACCCACGTAAGAACGATTAGTCGCAATCAGATAACCAGCCCCTGGCAAACCCATCAAAATTAAAACCCGGGGGTGCTTGCCGTGCTGCTTAGTGATTCGTTTAACTTGTACTTGTGAACGATTGATCTCATTAACCGCTTTGCTGGCTTGAGCGGTTCTTTGATAACGCTTGCCCATTGATTTGATTGTTTGCTTTAACTTTGAAACGCTTGTTAAATCCAGAAAGTACGGTTGAATATGGCGTTGTTTAAAAGCTTTACCAAATTGGTCTCTCAATGTTGTCACTGAATAGACAACTGTTGGTTTAAGTGACGCAATTTTTTCAACACTTGGGTTCATAGGGCTTCCCACTCTAGCCACGTTGGCGTATCGCTGAGGTAATTTATTTTGCGTTGTGGGAACCCCCACCAGTGGTAAATCTAACTTAGCCGCAATCTGGACAACTGCGTACGTTGTCGCAATAATGCGCGGTTTTTTACTCCTAGAAGCCGCCTTTTGATGAATTAACAAACCGCCTGCCAAGCCCACCGTTAAAATAATCGTTAGCACAATCAAGGCAATCTTTCGTGATCCTTTCACGCCCAATCGCCTCCTAACGCTTCAAATAAATCCAGATACCACTGCCAACTGCAGCAAACCCAATAACACTACCAAGAATCCAACGGGCAGCATGGTCTGATGATTGTTGTGCCTTGGCTTTAGCTGGCTTTTCTGATTGCTGCTGACTGGAACTATTGGCTTTACTGGGTTGAGCGGCCGCTTGCTTCGGTGTTTTGGTTGAAGCGGGCTTCTTGACAGCTGTCTTCTTAGGTTGCTTACTGGCTGGTTGTTTTTGTGATGTTGCCACTCTTTGTGGTTGATTTTTGGTTGTTTTAGCAGGCTGACTTTGCGTTTGTGACTGACTGATCGAGTGCTTGCTGCCAGTTGTCGGCGTTTTTGCCGCCTGTTTATGTGAACTGCTAGTTGCATGTCGCTTCTTGGTGCTTGTCAGCTGTGGCAGCCCAGCTGTTTTGAACTTAAACGAGATCAAGTGTTTTGCTTTATAAATCTTTGGCACGTCAATTGCCAGTTTGGCGTTGATCCGCTTATTGAGATTTCGGGCGTAAAACGAGTAGTACAAATGGGAATTGCCTGCTCGATCTTTAACTCGCCGAATGTTTCTTGGCGCATGGCCATTTACCCAAATCACCTTAACAGGAAACGATGATAAACTTTTGGCGGTTTTAATTTGCATGGTGACATAATAAGCGTGATTACGAACTACAACGTCAGCTGGTTGAACGAAATAGCCGGTTGCCATTGAATTTTGATTTGTCCCATACTTTAATGGCCGATATGAAATTGACTGTGCATTTACAATCAATGGGAATAAAATTAGTACCGCCAAAACCAGAACCACAGTACTGAAGAGCTTACTGAAGAATTTCATTTAGATCCCTCCCACCAGTAAGTGACTGGTATGAGGCGGCAGTCATAACAAAAGCAGCGTGCTGATGGGCTTTTGCTGGTGCTTTTTGACTAAACTTGAAACGAATTGGGAAGGTTTGACTGATTTTCATGTAAGGAACCGTTACGTGAATCGATCCCTTAATGAGATGTTTGAGGGTCTTAAATGACGCAATATTAAAGGAGTAAGTCATGGTATAAGATTTGCTAGTCTGACCATATTTAACTGTGCCGGCTTTCACCTTTCGATTATTGATGGTGATGGGTCGGACGGCTTTTGTCCCTAATTTAAGCGATTTTTTATAACTAACTTCTAAAGCAACGTTGTAATGCTTATTGATCTTTTTAATGATCGCCTTTCGAGTGTAGTATTGGTTGGCCATGGACTTAGTGTTAGAGGCCCCCTTCAATACAACATAGGTCCGAGTAGTCGTCGGCACAGTTGTTTTTTTGGTTGTGCTTTTTTTAACAGTAGCCTTAGTGGCACTTGGTTTATCTGGTGTAGCTTGCGTGCTAGATGCTGCCGTATTATTAGCTGCTGCAACAGTTGGCTGGTTCGTTGCCGGTTGTGGATCTGAGCTTGTTGAGGTAATCGATCCAGTTGCATTCGAATTAGTTGATGTCGTTACTGTGGGCGTGGCAGTCTTGACGGCTTGCCAATCAAAGAAAAATTGGGCCGACTCAGTCATACTTTTTAAATCTGGCATTGGTAAATTAATCAAATTAAATGTAACAGGAACATAGTTATCAGGATTGTTTAGCTGAAAGGTAATAGTGCCATTACCAGCTGTGTCTGAAACAGTCGGCGCAACCGTCTGGCCGCCAATTATCATGGAACCAATATAATTGGCACCATTGGTAGTAAGTGTAATTGTATAATTGCCCTGGTTTACATTAACTGAAGCCGTTGATGTAAAGAAATGTGCTGCCATGGAATCAGTGTTTTTATCCCCCGCTTTCTTTAAGGTAATGGGCACGTTATAGGTGCCATCCCCGAGATTTGCTGGGGCTGCTGCTGCAGTCCCGGCAAATACCCCGCCAATTATCGAGAATGCGCTTACAAAAAATAATACTTGAATCAAGTGCAAAAAATAAGTCCTCATTATTCATTCCCCCATGCTGCAAAATTTGTTGCAAATTAATATAATATTTAATTTACAAGCATAGTTTATCATTTTCACAAAAATTGGGAATAAAAAATGCAAAATTAATTTGATATATTAATTCTCTATCCCCTGATAAGTTATTTGCCCTTTTAGTAACACTGCAGTTCCGCTCTAATCCGGTACAATTCAAACTATTCTTGTCGTATATATTTATACTTAATTGATGAATATAAATCACGTACCGATGACGGATTTTAAGAACGTTTTGAGAACAAAACGTCCATAATCGTTGATATAAAAGCACTTGATAAGCCGTTTCCGGGATTTGAACCCGGGACCTTTTCCTTACCATGGAAATGCTCTACCTTCTGAGCTAAAACGGCAATTAATAACGTAACAAAATGATGATATCAAAAAAGCCCTTGATAGTAAAATGCTATCAAAGGCTTAGTT
>NZ_BNJR01000005.1 GCF_016860605.1 Lentilactobacillus fungorum | reverse complement strand
TCCAAGCCCGGGATTTCCGGCCAAGATGCCTTATGCTCCAGTTTCTAACCGCTTTGCTTCGCTCACTTTGGAGGGGTTAAGATTGAAAGAGAAAATGACGTCTTATTTAACTTCAGCGATTCAAACAGAAGGGTCATCTTCGGCTCAGACATTAAAGCTAAAGGCTAATAGTCCAATTTTGAGTCAGCCGATTCCACTTAAAGACCATGAGATTAAGCTTGAAGGGGCCTTTAACGTCCGTGATCTTGGCGGGTACCAAACACAATCTGGTAAATTGGTTAAGCCACACCGTCTACTACGATCGGCCCGGTTAAATCATTTGACAGATCATGACGTCAAGGTATTGATCGCACGCTATCACGTTGGCATTGACTTTGATCTACGGCGGCCGGAAGAAATCAGCGAAATGCCAGACCGTTCTTTGCCGAACGTTACATATATTAATGACCCGGTTGATACTGATCGTAGTTTCCACTACCCCATTTCGATTAAAAACAACCGCAAACATTACCGCACTTATATTTCGAATCCACAAGCTCGCAAAGCTTACCATCATTTGTTGATGACGCTGTTAACTTTACCGACCGATCAAGCAATCTTGTGGCACTGTGCGTCAGGTAAAGATCGGACTGGACTTGGGGCTGCGTTAATTCTTTATGTGCTTGGAGTTGATGGGCATACGATTCTAAAAGATTACGTTGCTTCAAATGAGTTTCTTCGTTCTCACAATCAAAAGCGAATAGAGGCATTAAGACAAGCCGGTGCTTCAATCGAAGAAATTCATCAAGCCAAAATTGATGGTGGGGTAGATCGTTCATACCTGGAATCTGCCTTTGATGAAATCAATAAGGAATTCGGGTCACTGGCAGCGTTTATTACTCATGGGTTAAGGATAACCGTTGACCAGCAAGCCCAGCTTAGAAACATGTATTTACAATAATCAGTGAAATCCTCAAAAGTAATGTATTAGGTGCTTTTGGGGATTTTTGATGCCAAACTGCAGGACTAATTTACTAAAAACAAGAAAAATACTTTTGGAGATTGACCTTCTAATATATTAGATTGCCAATAAATATTATCGAATGATTGGTTGAGATAATGTTATTGATGATTAGGAGATGAATTAAAATGATTTGACTTGTTGAACTTCCTCTTAACGAGGCGGATTGTTAAATATATACGAAAAATCCTGTTGAGTTGAGAGTCAGGGAAGAATAAATAGAAACTGCAAAAATATTTTAGTAAAAAGTAGAAAAGGTGTATTGACAACGCTTTCATATAAAGCTATATTGAAGATGCTGATATATGAGTACTCAGCGAGTTAAAAAAGATGATCATCATAAATCAGAATTAGAAAAGTTTTACTGTCGGTTTGTGAAGTGCCATCTTAATTTGATTATTGCGGCAGTAAATCAACTTTTAGCTTGTCAAACTTTAGGTAAACGATTTATTGAGTTACCGATGATTTCTATGACGATCACCTTACGATGTGTGTTGGATGCATTAAATTCAAAGAAGGTGTAGAAGAGTGGTTGAAAGTAAGAATACTAGCTAGTTTCACTAATTTCTACATGGCTTTTATACAGTAGATAAACAATTAGGAGTGAAAATAATGGCAGATAAGAATAACAAAAAGCCTAAGGTAGTTGAGACCGCCGTTGGTGAAATTACCAATGCCCGGGTTAAGGATTCTGAACAGCCTAAATTACCTTGGTTAGTTTCATCAGCGATGTTTTTGGCGCCCCTGTGCTGGTACGGGCCGATTGGGTCGACTCGAAGCGTTTTAATTCCCCAGCTGTTTGCACAAATTGATCCGGTTCATAAAGTTTGGGCCGTCGGGATTTTAGCCACCATCGCTTCAATTACCGGGGCGGTTGCCAACTTGATGTTTGGGGCTTTTTCTGATGTGACCCGTTCGCGCTTTGGTAAACGGAAGCCGTACATTGTTTTAGGAACCATTGCGATTGCGATTTCACTGGCCGTGATTGCCAATATGAAGTCCGTCGTTGGGATTATTCTGGTTTGGATTGTGGCGGCGGCAGCCGAAAACGCGATTGCCGCGGCGATCTATCCCCAGATTTCTGATCGAGTTGCCCCAAAATGGCGGGGCACTGTGTCAACCTTCTACGGGGTCGGCTTTACGATTGCCCAACAAGGATTTGCGTTGTTAGCGGCCCAGTTCTTAGGCAACGTTAAATTCGGGATCTACGTCATGGCCGCAACCACCGTTGTGTTGGCGATTATCCATGAATTGCTGATTCAAGAAAAAGGCAATTTGGATGAACCCAAAGTTAAATTTAATAAAGATACGTTAAAAAAGTATTTCTTTTTCCCAACCCACGGAGCTCGCAACTTCTATTTGGCTCTAGGTGGTAAGTTCTTCATGGTGGTTGGTTCAACTATCGTCACCACGTTCCAGCTGTTTATTTTTACGGATTACATTGGTCAAAACACGAAATCTGCTGGCCAATCAATTTCAATCTTTTCGATGATTATGTTAATCATCGGTGTCTTCTTCGCTTTAGTCGGGGGTCCATTAGCCGATAAGCTAAAGCGAGTTAAGGGTCCAGTGGTTATCGCTACATTTGCCCTTGGCTTGGCGGCAATCTTCCCGATGTTTGTCAAGGAAGCTTGGGCCATGTTTGTTTACGCCGTTATCGCTGCCTTTGGTAATGGCTTGTATAACTCAGTCGATGGTGCTTTGAACATGGATGTTTTGCCATCATCCGATACGGCCGGCAAGGACTTGGGGTTAATTAACCTAGCTAATACCTTGGGGCAAATGTTAGGTGCCATGGTCGCTTCTGCCATCGTGGAAGCCTTTGGTTACGGTGCCATCTTCATGTTCGCTTTGGGCATGGAAATTGTTGGTGGCTTACTCATTTGGGCTATTAAAGGCATCCGTTAATGGCGCTGTGTTAACTTGTTGATGGATCGAAATGAATTGTGAATGAAAGAAGGATAGCAAATGTCATCAAAAGAAACTGAATGGAAAACCGCGTTACAGTCAAAGGAAAAGTTTGCAGATTTTATTAGTGATTATTTTAAGGAGCACAAGGAATTAACGGGAAACTACGAGACACCAAGTTATTACGAGTATTACACGGTCACGTTGGATAGTAAGGAAGGCTTAGTGATTACCCTTAAAACAGGGCTTAACCAAACGGCCAATGGAAGTCCGGCAATGCCGTTTAAAGACTTGGAACATATCTCCGTGGAACAGTTCCGTCAATTAATCTTAAACAAAAAATTTGCTGATCAAACCGAAACACTAACTGACGTCTTTTCGAAGATGCTTGCTAGTGAACCGACTGCTCACTTTAATCGTGATGAATGATTCATTAAACTAGAGAATTTAAAAACCAGATGTCGTCCAAACCGCGGCATCTGGTTTTTGATTGAGTGAACCTAAAAATTCGTATTCGAAGGATTAGCTTCAAAATAAGCTTACATCATCTGTTTAAATTGTCTGGGGGTGAGGTGGTAGTATTGTTTGAACTCGTGAATAAACCTTGAGATGTCGTTAAAACCAACCGAATTGCCAACCAGTTGAATTTGCCAGTCGGGATGCAAGGTTAATAACCTCTTAGCTTTTTGGAGGCGATAGTCATTTAGGTACTTAAGCGGTGTTTGACCATAGGTGCTTTTAAAAATTCGGTTCTGATAGGCAACCGAGTAGCCGGTTTGGGCAGCTAATTGCTCATTGGTGATGGCGGAGTGATAATGAGCGGTGAGGTAAGCCAGAATTGGCCTCACAATTTTTTGGGCTTGGTAGGTATTGTCAATCCCATACTCAGCCTGTTTAAGCAACATGATGAACCGGTACAGCTCACTAGATTGCCTGAGGGTTGCAACGAGATCATTCCTTTCAAATTGAGCATAGGATTGATGAATGAAAGTTGCCAGTTCCGGTGAAAGGGCTGGAAAAAATAAGCTTGTTTTTAACCCTAAAAAAGTCATCAACTCATCGGCTTGATTGCCGGCAAAAGCTAAAAACGCTGTTTGCCATTTCTGATGGGTATCGATTGATTGGTACCGATGACTCACGTTGGTGCGAATCAAAATACCTTGATTGGGTTTGAGCAACCGTTGCTGTCTATTAATGGTCACGATGCCAGTCCCCATTTCTGTTTGCAGCCAATGAAAGGCATAATAGCCATTGGGGCGATTAACAAGCGATTGCTGCCACTCATAGCCAATGCTTTCACAAAAAAGGGGCATATCTTGGCTGGGTTGTTTGAATGCAAGTCTCAAGGACGATCACCTCTTAAAAGGAAAATTGGTTTCAAAATTGCTTATTTTTAGTTAAAAACAGTCTATTAATAGATACTTGGTTGCCATATAATGCAGTTAATAACCGCAATGGTAGTCTCTGTAAAATTATTCGTCAAGTTCAGTACGAAGTTTAAATATGATTATTAATTGATTGGAGCGTGATTTGTTTATGAAACCAGAACTTACCTGGTTGGATGATCCTGAAACTTTTCGGGTTGGTCAAATTCCGGCTCATAGTGATCATCGAATCTATCGGACGGTCGCTGAAGCAACTCAAGACACTAGTAGTTTTGTTCAAAGCTTGAATGGTGACTGGCAGTTTCGTTTTTCCAAGGACCCGATGAGCCGACCAAAACATTTCTTTGAGACAGACTTTGATGCCAGCCAATTTGACTCAATTAAAGTGCCGGAACACATTGAATTTGCGGGCTACGACCGATTTCATTATATTAATACCCTTTACCCATGGGAAGGCCATGTTTTTCGACGGCCGGCGTATGCCCTAGATCCATCCGATACTGGCAAGGGGATGTTTAGCCAAGCGGCTGATAATCCAGTAGGGGCGTACATCAAGACGTTTACGCTGAATTCCGGCCTGCAAGACAAAACCGTTCGGGTCAGGTTCGATGGGGTTGAAAAGGCCATGTACGTGTGGCTTAACGGCCATTTTCTTGGCTATGCCGAAGATAGTTTTATCCCTTCTGAATTTGATTTGACCCCATACCTAAAAGCTGGTCAAAACAAACTAGCAGTTGAAGTCTTTAAGTTGAGTACGGCCGCGTATCTAGAAGATCAAGATATGTTCCGCTTTTTTGGGATTTTTCGCGACGTTACCCTCATTGCGCAACCTAAAATGCATGTGGCCGATTTATTGATTCGACCAATTCCTGTCAATGATTTGAAGGATGGTCAATTGAACCTGCAAGCTCATTTGGTTGGAGAGATTGCCGGTGGCAAAGTCCAAGTCACGGTAACGGATGCGGCTGGTAAACCAATCTTTCAAACCAGCCGGCCAACGAGTCCAAATTTGGAGATTTCGAATCAATTGTTAAAGGGGATCCAGTTATGGGACAACGATCACCCGAGTCTTTATCACTTATTAATTGAGCTCTTCGATGCGAACGATCATCTGTTAGAAGTTGTCCCGTATCAGTTTGGTTTTAGAAAAATTGCCATTAACAATAAGGTGATTGAATTAAATGGCAAGCGGCTCATCATTAATGGGGTTAATCGCCATGAGTGGAATTGTCGCTCTGGACGGGTGATTTCAGATGACGACATGGCCTTTGACATGCGGACCATGCTAGCCAACCAGATTAACGCGGTTCGAACTTGTCATTATCCTGATCACACCAAGTGGTACGATTTGTGCGATACGCATGGGATTTACGTGATGGCTGAAGATAATTTGGAATCTCATGGTACTTGGCAGAAGCTAGGTGGCGTCGAACCATCATATAACGTCCCGGGATCATTGCCTCAGTGGCAAGCAGCTGTCCTTGATCGGGCTCAAAATAACTATGAATTATTGAAAAATCACACGAGCATTCTCTTTTGGTCGCTTGGAAATGAGTCGTACGCTGGCGACGACATTGCGGCGATGAATGATTATTATAAGTCGGTTGATCCAACTCGATTAGTTCACTATGAAGGCGTCTTTCATAATCCGAAATATAAATCTCGAATTTCAGACGTTGAGAGCCGGATGTACGCGACACCTAAAGCCATTGTGGAATATTTGGAAAATGATCCCCAAAAGCCATTTATATTGTGTGAGTATATGCATGATATGGGCAACTCGCTTGGGGGGATGAAATCTTACATCGACTTGTTAAAGAAGTTTCCAATGTATCAAGGCGGCTTTATCTGGGATTTTATTGACCAGGCAATTGAAGTTAATGACGAGGTGACTGGCCAAAAAGTGCTGCGCTATGGCGGCGATTTTGACGACCGGCCAGCCGATTATGAATTTTCGGGTGATGGGCTGTTGTTTGCTGATCGAACCCCTAAACCCGCAATGCAGGAGGTAAAGGATTATTATGGCCAATCAAAATAATCAGTTGCATGTTGTTTATGGGGACGGCGACTTAGGAATTTCCGGTGACAACTTTGAATATCTATTCAGTTATAGTCGAGGTGGATTGGAGTCGCTGGTGATTGACCATAAAGAGTGGTTGTACCGCGAGCCTAAACCGACTTTTTGGCGGGCAACAACGGACAATGATCGGGGCAATGGCTTTTCGCGACGATCGGCTCAGTGGTTAGGCGCTGACCTGTTTTCTCAAGCGACTGAAGTCACTGTTAAGGTCAACGGCCAGCCAATTGAATTTCCCGGAGCTAAAACCAATAATCGCTATTCCAATCATGAGTATGAAAACCAGGTTGAAGTGCGCTATCGTTTTGAAACTGCGACGGTGCCGACAACGACTGTGCTGGTAAGTTATACGGTCACCCCAGATGGCACGATTGCTGTCCGGGTTCACTTTGAGGGCAATGCCGCTTTGCCGGAGTTGCCGGTGTTTGGCATGCGATTTGTTTTGCCCACGGTAGCAACCAGCTATGAATATACTGGTTTATCAGAAGAAACGTACCCTGATCGGCTGGCTGGGGGACGCCACGGCACTTATCGAATTGATGGCCTGCCAGTAACGAAATATCTAGTACCGCAGGACTGTGGCGTTCACATGAAGACTGATTCAGTTACGATTACTCGAAACAGCACGAAGAATAACGCGGATCATAGTGAGCGACCATTCAAATTAACTTTTGAAAAATTAACCGAGCCGTTTGCTTTTAGCTGTTTACCCTATACCGCAGAAGAGTTGGAGAATGCGACCCATATCGAAGAACTGCCACTTAAAAGACGGGCCGTGGTTTCAATTCTCGGTGCCGTCAGGGGCGTTGGGGGCATTGATAGTTGGGGCAGCGACGTAGAAGCACCTTACCACATCTCAGCAAAGCAAAATATTGATTTTGGTTTTAAAATTTCTCATTAATTGTTAAAACGAATTTGATAGTCAAAAAGAACAGCCATCGATGAAGGAAACTATTCAACGATGGCTGTTTTTTGTCAGTAGATAAGTAAGTCAGCTGCCAAGTGGTTAAGGCCAATTTATTGGTCCGTTTCGCTATAATCGAACGTCCCTGATCATAATTGCCAAAGTGACTACCGAAAATTGTACAATTGCCAACATTGGTTAGCATCGACTTTCGCCTCAAAAAGAAGTCGCCACAAAGGTTCATTGAGGGTTACACCGCTAGTCAACGGACTGTGTTGATCATCAATGTAAGAATCGGGTTGGGAAATTCGGAATAATTTAAATAAACCACATTTTGGTAATGCTTACATTAACAACAAACGGCCTGAGAGGTAAAACCACGCGAACTAATTAACATAAATATTAATTATCACAAAAAATCACCTGAATTCCTGGATAATCTTTCTTAAAAAGGTTTACAGCTGATTTTGTAAGCGCTATATTAAGAGCGTTAGGAAACATACCGGTATTTAATCCTATGATAGTTAATGTATTTATTAATAAACAGAAAGGTAGCTTGAATGACAATTAAAGTATTGGATCAGGAAACGGGTTCTTCAATTAGCGAGTATCTCTGTGGTTAATCCTCAAAGCGTCTTGACTGAAAAACTGATGATCACCTTTATCCTTTATATGGGTAATCATTCGGATATTCCAACTTTGAATGGGATAAGAACAAATGGATTGAAACGACTTCATGTTTTGGCCCTTATGCGCTTCTATATAAGTTGTCAGGGATGCTTCAGTATATTATTGCTACAAAGATGGATACCCATAATACGCTTGATAATCTAAATGAAGTTGTTGAACCGAAATTTATTGGCATAAAGTTAAGCAACGATTAATGAATCATCGATTTGCTGATAAAGAGCGTTGCTTCAATGATAATTAAGAACGAAGGATGTTACTGCACCATGGCGATTAGTATAGTAGTTTTGCTGCCAGGTGATTTGCTACCTATTTATGCGGTGAGATTAAAATGCAGGTAAGCGGATTGGGTTGACATATTTAAAGGAATTACGAAATTTTGAGTTTGCAGCAAAATGTAAACGGTTGCTAAACAATTTAAGGTAATTATGTCAAGAAAACAAGCACTTGATTGTGCTCACTTTATCATAGGGAAGGGTGACGATGACAAGTATGTTGGCAAAAATTAAAGCACCATATAATTCATTTGGAAAATTTTGGTCATATATTATTTCAGAAATGTCGTTTAACTTTATTTGGCCAGTTGTTCAGACATATTCGGCCCTCTGGCTGGTTAAATATGCGAATTACTCACATGCCAACGTGGGACTGGCATTTTCAATGATGTCATTGATGGGCCTGATTTCCGCTCCGGTGATCGGCTACATTGGTGATAAAGTTCTCGAAAAGAAATATTTACTCTACATCACATGTGTTTTATTGGTTTTAATGGGTCCCTTTATGGAATGGATTATTTTACCATCCCATGGCAATACTTATGTGATGTCGATTATTATGGGCTTAGTGATTGGGCTAGTTATGAATGGGGGTACCAATGTTAACGAGCAATACGAACAACGAATGAGCTTTGTGAATAATTTTCAGTATAGTTGGGTTCGTTCTGGTGTGACGATTACTGGCTTCGTTGCGCCGCTGATTTGTGGTTACGTACTTTCAACAGTTCCTAAAATGTTCTTTTGGAGTTTAACCATTAGTGGCCTAATCTATATGGCAATGGTTATATTTTTCATCAAACATGATCGTAATAATTTGGCAGTTCTTCATGATAAAAAGCATGATACTGTCAATGTTAAAGGCATTTTAAAGAGTATGGCATCTAAACCATTCATTTTCTTCGTTATCTTTTTGCTGGGAACGGTGCCGTTATCTCAAATTGCTGATCAACAAGTATCTAACTATTTCCAGTCATATTTCAATACGGCTCACGGCACAATGCTATTTTCGTATGCAACCACAATTGGTCAAGTAATTGCCTTCTTAGGGATGTTGGTTATCCCGGTCGTCATTAAACGGATTGGCTATCGGAATGGATTGGTAGTGATGGCAGTCATTATGGCCATCAGATTGATGCTTTTTGCTTTTGCCCGTAACTGGGTATTAGTGGCAGTTGGTCAGATTTTATCTGGTTTTTATACACCATTCTGGTTTGTCTGCCCAATGGGGTATATCTTCTCAGTCTTTAATAAAAATGAGTTTGCGACAATTCAATCATTGAGCACAGGAGCAGCTGTTCAAATTTCCCAAACTATCTTTTCTGGCATTATTGGCGCCGGCTACGATCAGCTCGGGTTTCACTCAACTTATCTGATTATTGGCGTGATTTGTTCAGCGTTTGCAATCTTTGGCGCCTTCTTCTTGGTAACGGGTCATCAGAATCCCAGAAAATCAGAACAGGAAGCGACCGGTACAGAACAAACAGAGGTCACCAATTAAACAAGTGCTTTTTAGAATGTGAAAAGGCGTCAAGAAACGGCCACATCGGGTGGGTTTCTTGACGCCTTTTCATAGCTGTTACCTGCCTTCATCTGCAAAATAATCTGGAAATTGTTGCAGAAGTTCGCCTTTTTCAGCTAACATCAAATTCAAATGATCAAAGGCACGCTGACCGGCTAGGGCTTCATCACCGGATTCAACGGCGTCCAAAATCTTTTCATGTTGGTCAATCAGCTTATCTAGTGGCATATCAGTTTGACGAATCCGCAAGAAACGGTAGCGGTCAAGCTGCAGTGAGAGGTTGGCTAACCAATTCCACACCTCACTGCGTTTAGTGGCAGTGTAAAATAACTTGTGAAAATCGTTATCCAAATAGAAAAAATCAACCGCGCTATGGTCCTGGGAAGCAAGTCGCTGTTTTTCGATAATATTGCGACTATCTAGGATGTCGAGTTTACTCATTTGATTGGCAGCTTCTGTGACAACACTACGTTCAACGCTTTGACGAACAAAGCGGGCATTTAGCGCGCTTCGCAAACTAATTTTGGTAACGTAAGTGCCACTTTGAGGAACGGTGTTCATCAAACCATCATTTTTTAGTCGCAAAATAGCTTCTCGAACGGGCGTCCGGCTAATACCAAGTTGATCGATTAATTGTTTGTCTTGAATCCGTTCACCAGGTAAGAATTTTAACTTGAGAATATCGCTTAAAATTGATTCGTAGGCGACCTCATTTAAACTTTGCATGTTTGAATCCCTCGTTATCTATTAATAAATTTCGTCAGGTCTATTGGTTAATTGTACCACCTGGAATACTAATATTGGGAGAAAATGCCGAATTAGGAAATATCATTGACAGCGGTTTCAGTTAGTGCTAAATTTAGATTAATTGATATATTAGAATTTCAGTTGAAAAACTAATTTGAGATATTCAATGGTTGCTGTCATACTGAACTTATATATGAGTTTGAAAAATTGGCAAAGCAAAAACTGGGGCAAACACCGCAGGAGAAAATTCTCAAGAATTTTCGCTCCGGGTATTCCAGCAAAAACGGATTCCACCAAGCAGTAAAGGTACGCTAACCCAACTCTAGCCGCGCTGCTTTCAATTGGGGGACTAGGAACTGATTGCTAACTGCTTGGTTCCAGCCTTTAGACGTTTTGCTTTGCTTATTTCAGTTTATTTAGGAGGAAGATCATGTCACAGCTAAAAATGGGATTTCGCTGGTTTGGGTCTAAAGATGATAACATTTCTTTGACGCAAATTCGCCAAATTCCTGGAACTAAACAAGTTGTCGGGGCGTTGTTTGACGTGCCCGTTGGGGAGGTTTGGCCCCAAGAAAAAATCGATGCTTTGAAGCAAGAGGTAACGGCTGCTGGCTTAAAGCTGGAAGTGATTGAGTCGGTGAATATTCACGATGATATTAAGATTGGCTTGCCTACCCGAGATCGCTACATCGAAAATTATATCCAAACCATCAAAAATTTGGCCAAAGCCGGTATTAAGGTGATTTGTTACAACTTTATGCCCGTCTTTGATTGGCTGCGAACAGATTTGCATCATCAACTGGCAGACGGTTCTAACGCCATGATGTATGAACAAGCCAAATTGCCAAAAGATCCCGAAGCTTTGATGGCTCAGATGAAATCTGGCTCGCGTGGCTTTTCACTGCCGGGGTGGGAACCGGAGAGACTGGCTGCCTTGCAAGATTTATTTGATGCTTATCAGGATGTCGATGAAGTAAAACTACTTGAGAACTGCAAGTACTT
Source organism: Lentilactobacillus fungorum (assembly GCF_016860605.1). Taxonomy (GTDB): domain Bacteria; phylum Bacillota; class Bacilli; order Lactobacillales; family Lactobacillaceae; genus Lentilactobacillus; species Lentilactobacillus fungorum. The sequence goes on along the minus strand of NZ_BNJR01000005.1, from coordinate 33,253 downwards.
CTTGGATGCGATTATTCCAGTTTGTGAACAATACGATGTTCGAATGGCCATGCATCCAGACGACCCGCCAAAGCCGTTGTTTGGACTGCCACGGATCTACAAGAATCTAGCTGACATGCAACGTATCGAGAAGCTGCACGAGTCTCGTTATAACGGGTTTACGATTTGTACCGGCAGCTTAGGGGAGAATCCAGCAAATGACCTGCCAGCGATTATTCGAGAATTTGTTCCTAAAGACCGGGTTCCTTTTATGCACGTTCGCAATATTAAATTTGTGAACCAACAAGGGGACTTTCATGAATCGGCCCATCCGTCATCACAAGGCTCTCTTGATATGTTTGAAATCATGAAAGCATTACATGACACGAATTACGATGGCTATATTCGTCCCGATCATGGACGAAATATTTGGGGCGAAGATGGTCGGCCCGGCTATGGCTTGTACGATCGGGCGCTGGGAATTACCTATTTAACTGGCCTTTGGGAAGCCTTGGAAAAGATGTAGTTAATGCACATCGTGGTCTATATCACCGCGAGCGAAAGGGAGCTATTATTGACTGAAGAATTTGATACTTCAAAAGACACCAAGATTCAGACTAATTTATTTAAACAATGGGGAATTCTCAGATACAATGATCGTCAAGACTAACACAAAGGAAGTCTTTGTCAAAATAGCTGATGGGGACAACTCTTATACTCGGTTATCACGTTGGTAAGTAACACACGATTGGCGCTGGTTTCGGGTTCGCCGTGAGCGTCATTACGAAGTTACTGACAGAGCTTTTTGTTCAAAAGTAGGCGAATGAATGCGATCGGATCGCTAGCCGTGCAAGCCCCAGGTGATAATGATGGCTATCCTACTCGTAACGAACTGTTGGCTTACCAAGCCGAAAAGCAACGTATTTAAGTTTTACTTACAAGTCGATTTAATTGACGCAGTAAATTTCTGGGTGGATACTTCAGTTGTATATCAAGGAAGATTCGCAAAGCAGCAGCTTGCATCTTAGCCTATTTGAGCAAAAAGCCAGGCGCAGAATTTCTGGTCAAACAGGCTTGGGGTCTAGCTTCTAAACACTTTGCGCCACTCACTAAGGGGGAAGTTAAATTGACAAATTACGTGATTCAAACAGACGTTGAATATGACCAGGTGAACCATCAGGTAACGGACATTTACTATGATGGCGATCTTCAACAGAGCCGCGGGGCCATTATTGACATTCACGGTGGTGGTTGGTTTAGAGGCGATAAATCAAAGGATGCCGATTCTTCAAAGCGATTCGTTGACGAAGGCTACTTGGTGGTTACGCCAGCCTATCGAATTACGCCAAAAGCCTTTTATCCAGCACCCTTAGAAGATATGGACCGGCTTTATGAATGGTTAACCAAAGCAGATTTACCGTTTGATCATGCCCACATTGGGGCGTTTGGATCGTCTGCCGGCGGCAACATGGTGGTGGAGCTATCGATTAAATACGGAATTCCCGTTGCGTCGTTATCAGGGATTTTAGATATTGATAAATGGCTGGGTGCCCATCAAGACGTTGTTGCCCAAGAAGGGGATACCAGTGGCTTTAACACTACGGCCAGTGCAAACATTAACCAAACTGGCGCCAATGACCCGTTTTATAAGTGGTTTGTGACCAACTACTTTGATGGCCGGACCGATCAATATGAAGCAGCGACACCGGTGCATCGGGTTAGTGATAAGACTGGCCAAATGTACTTGGCGAACTCGCTCAACGAATTCGTTCCAACCAGTGGCGTCTTGGATATGGCCAAAGCGCTCACGGAACATCAAATTCCATACCAAACCAGAATGATCGCTGGCAGTCGCCATGCTAAGGGATATTTGGATGACGTGTGGGATGATTTGGTTCGATTTTTTGATCGAACAATGAAATAGTCGCAGAAGGTAAATAAGACCCGCTCGGATTCACTGATGAACTCAGTTTCCCGAACGGGTCTTCTTTGATTGTTAGCTATATTGCACAGAGAATAAATCGTAAATATCAGCGTTGTTTACCAGTAGCCAATAATCTTGGTTAACTTAGCCCGATTAATATCTCTGGTGGACAGCTGATCGGTTAGAATTGCAAATGAAGCTTGCTTGTCTTTGTAATTATTCCAGCTATATTTAAAATCTGATGAAGCTGATTCGAACTCCGAAGCCATCATATCATTCGCGTACGGTGTATGGTCGAGTCCTAAGCTATGGCCTAATTCGTGGGTAATCACGGCCGTCCAATATTTTTGGTACTGCTCATAATAAGTGGTTGAACTGGGATCATCTGCTGAAGCCATTTTTTGGCCGGTTAAATCTTCGTAAACAGCAGGGACATAATCGGCGTTGCTGGACAATAGTGAGTTAACGTAGACTTTATTGGTTTTATAATATCCATCCCATGAATTGTTCCCGGAGGTAGGGCCTTGCTTTAAGGCTACCGTAATGGTGTGATTCTTAGCGGTTCCTAATCGAAAAACGGTGGTTCCCAGCGCGGTGTTCCAGTTCTTCATGGCCGCAGTGACAAAACCGCTCTTTTTGAGTTGGTCCGAAGGGATGTAAATAGTTGCCTGGTGATGTTTAAAAACGCCTGGTTTGCTCATTCGTTCAACGTTGTAATTTTTGTTAAACAAAGCATAGTAAGCCACGTAAATTTTAGTAGCAAAATGGCGAACTTTACTAGTTGGATTGAGATCTGGAGTTGACTTAATGGCCTTAGTAACGGTCTTTCGGCTGACCGTTTTAGCGGCCGCCGTCGTGGAACTAACCGGTTCAAAGGGCGTGAGCTGGCTTGTCGTCACAATTGGCGTGGTTAACAGGGCAGCTAATGCAGCGGTTAAAATTGTTTTTTTAAGATGGTGCATGTTTATCACCTCATTGTAAGCGTTAACTTAGTTGCATCATAGCATGTTCGGCGTGTCAATTCAAAGGGCGCCGATTTTATTGAGAGAATCATAATGGCCGCACCATATTCAGCCATACTTCGCCAGCGTGGTTGGAAGCTGAAATGCCTTCATTCACGTAACCATTTCGCTCATAAAAGGGCACTAATTGATTAAGACAGGTAAGGGTGATTGCTTGGCGGTGCTGATGTTTAGCAACTTTAGCCAGTTCAGCTAAAAGTTGGCTGGCAATTCCCTGACCTTGAAACGTTGGGGCAACGACTAAACTGAGGACGGTTTGATAAGGGTCAGCCGGATTATTTGGCTGAGCGTGTTCAAATAAGTCGTCAGTCAAATAGCGCTGATTAAATGAAGGACCAACGATGTAGCCGGCCAGCTGACCGTCACTGACAGCCGTGATAAAAGTGTCTGGGTACAGTTGAATTCGGTCACGCATAGCCGCCTCAGTCGCGGCTTCAGTACTTGAGAATCCGGATCGTTCGATTGCCATAATTTCTGGCAACTGACTTAATTTAGCGGGTTGGTAGCTGATGGGCACTCAAATTCCTCCAGTTCGTTATTCGTAATTTTGATCAACACATTGCGATTGAATCAATGTGGATAGTATAATAGTAACATTGATTAGAAGTGAGATGGCAATTGATGAACGAAGAAAACAAGCATACACAAAATGATAACCGCCGTTGGATTATTATGACGGCGGTCTTTATCGCAACGTTTATGACGTCAGTTGAGGTGACCATTGTCACGACTGCATTGCCGTCAATTATCAGCGAACTGCATGGGCTGGCTTATCAAAGCTGGATCATGAGTGCCTATTTACTAACGACGGCCATTACGACACCAATTTATGGCAAATTAGCGGATACTTTGGGACGGCGTAATGTGTTTCAATGGGGCGTGATTGTGTTTACGCTGGGCTCGCTTTTAAGTGGGCTGTCACCATCAATCTTGATTTTGATTCTTTCGCGGGCGATTCAAGGAATTGGCGCTGGCGCCGTGATGCCACTAACGTTTACGATTATTGCCGATAACTTTAGCTTTAAGCAACGGGCGAATATTTTAGCATTTAATAATACGGCCTGGGGATTATCGGCTCTAGTTGGGCCACTTATTGGCGGCTTTTTAGTTGACCACTTATCTTGGCATTGGGTTTTCTTTGTGAACGTACCGCTTGGCGTTTTGGTTGCCCTGATGGTTTGGCTTGGCTACCATGAACAAATTGCCCGTAACCCCCATTTGATGATTGATTGGTGGGGAATTGCTTGGTTGGCGATTTGTTTGGTGGCCCTGTTAATTGCGATTCAGTTCTTGGATAATGTGCCATGGCTGGCCCTTGGCCTCTTGATAATCGCCGCAATTAGTTTTGCCAGGTTAGTTCACCAAGAACGCCGGTTTGTTGATCCGTTAATGTCTCCCAAGATGTTTCGATCAAAAACGTTTACGATTCAAATTGTAACGGCGATGATTTTAAGTGGGGTGCTTATCGGCTATCAGGTATACTTTCCGATCTGGCTGCAGTCGCTTTACCGGGTTTCGGCGACCGGCGCTGGCTTAGTGGTGACCTCCAGCTCAATTATGTGGCTGGTCGCCTCATTTACGGTGGGAACGTTGATTGCCAAATTCGTGCCAAAATGGATTGCGACCAGCCTAATCCTGGTACTGCTTGTCGGCTATGTCAGCCTGATTTTCGCGGGCCAATCATTTCCGGTTTGGGCCTTTTATGTGATTGCAATGATTAATGGTGTTGGCATGGGCATTATCATTAGCATGAACACCGTTCTCAGCCAACACTTGGTCCCAACGAACATGGTCGGATCGGCAACGTCGATTCTGACGTTGGGCCGATCACTTGGACAAACAGTGATGTCTGGAATTTACGGGGCAATTTTGACACTGGCAATCCGATTGCAGCTGCCTGACGGGATGCGCTTTTCACAAGTAAACGCCGTGATTAGCGCCAAGCAAACGACCACTGCGGTCAGTCGGGCGGTCGTTGACCCAATTATATTGACATCGTTGCACATGGTCTTTTTGGTCGTGGTCATCATGTTGTTGATTGTGCTGGTGATTAACTTATTGGATCCAAATAAAAAGATTGTTAAATAAACGGAGTGGTCCAACTGAACCGGCTAGTTGGAAGGCCTGACCACCGGTGTAGTATGGAGGAGATTGTGATGAATAAAAAAGTGATTATCCCTAAAAGCTTATCAGTTGATGGCAAGCGTTATTTGACTGAGCATGGAATGACGTTAATTGAAGTCCCGGGTACGTCTGCTGCCAATATTTTACAGGCTGGCAGGGATGCGGATGGCATGATCCTGTTTGTGGATCCAATTGGCGAGGATGTCATTTCTCAAATGCCAAATTTAAAGATCATTGCCCGCCACGGGGTTGGCTATGACAACGTTGACTTAACTGCCGCCGAAAATCATGGTGTCTGGGTGACAATTACGCCAAACGCCAACGCGGCTACGGTTGCCGAAACAACCTTAGCAGAGATGCTGGACTTATCTAAAAACTTAACGATGATTTCAATGGCCATGCGGGATGGTGATGGAGCTTATGCGTTGGCTCATCAAGGCTTTGATTTAGCTGGCAAGACATTGGGGATTTTGGGGTATGGCCGGATTGGTCAATGGGTCGCCAAAAAAGCCAGTGCGCTAGATATGAACATTTTGATTTATAACCGGACACCCCGAAAGTCACCTTATGGCGAGTTTGCCGATTTAACAACCGTCATCAAAGAAGCTGACGTGTTGACCCTGCACCTGGCGGCAACTCCGGCGACGCGCCACATCATTGGCCAAAAGGAACTAGCACTGATGAAATCGAGCAGTGTGTTGATAAATTTAGGCCGTGGAAGCTTGATCGACCAAACAGCTTTGATTAAGGCCCTAAAGGCACATACAATTGCCGCAGCTGCCTTAGATGTCTTTGATCCTGAACCATTGGCTGCCAATAGTGAACTCTTCGATTTGGATAATGTGTTACTAACTCCCCACATTGGATCAAACACGGTCGAGAGTTTTTCACGAATGGCGACTGATGCTGCCAGTGAAGTCGTTCGCGTATTAAACGGCGACAAACCGCAATGGCCTGTCAACCAGGTTGACTAATGAGTAAGCACTGTTATGAGGTTGAGGCGTTTACGTCTGGACTGATTGGGAGTGCTTTTTGGTTGTAAAGCAAAAGGACGAAACGAAAGTAGTGTCTTGTTTGGTATGAGCAATTGAAGTCCAACTGGCGTACGTAATTAACAATTACTGAATCATTTAGTTTAGTTACTGCTATAATGAATGTGGAGGTGCTAATAATGACAACCATTTATGTAGACCCGTCAAAAAAGAAGCAACAAATCGTCAAATTATCGGATGGTAGTCGCGGCTTGATGAAGGCCAAAAAAGAAAAGGGTGGCATTGCATATGAATTTGACTTTTATAGTCATTTGCATCCGAGCTTTATAATTCCCCATGCCCCGGTTAATGGTGGGATTGAAAGGGTTGATTCAATTGATGGTCAACAGCAGTTTAAGTTCCAGTTGAATTGATGCATTTATATGTTGCTCTATCAAATGATAGCGTCACATATAAGGGTATGAATGTTGAAACTGCATTTCGTGATCGCAAATTAGTGCCCGGAATCGATGGCTAAGGCTTACCGTTGACGCCGGGTTACTTATGATTGCCAATTGGATTGAACGGTTTATCGAAGCGCGGTGTTGTTCACTACCGTAAAGCGGCCAATCAATTATCCCCAAATTGGGATAACTAATTGGCCGCTTTAACTATCGAACTTAAGCTAATTGGTTAGTCATACATAACTGTTTTGATTATCGATTCATCGGAGCCGTAAGTGATAAATCAGCTTAAATCGCTGCGGTTCTTGAATGTGGGTTCGCCTTGGACTTGGTAGATGCAGGGATTGGCTTTCATTGTTTTCACAATCGTTTAGCGCCAAGAGCATTTTGGCCTCACCATCGCCGTTAGCAGCCCTTCGCTCCAGTTCATTTCTGGCAAATCGGGCAACCATTGCTTCGGCAAAACAATGGGGGTGCAACCGTTGAAACAAATCATAGTTACTTTCGTTTTTCATTTTTAATTTCCCTCTATGTAATAACTTTTAGTTTATACGAGCATATTACAACCCTATTATTTTCTAACGGGGAAGTCAATAAAAAAATGAATCGTACTGATTTGAAACCGGTTTAATAAATCCTTAAGTAGTTAACAACCGCCCGTTTGACGGGAATTCAAATGGCCAGTGGTCGTTTTGTGGTCTAAGATGCTTGACTCTGGGTAGATACGCGGTAAACTAATGACAATTTCCTAAAGGAGTCGCTAGGAAATAAATATGAAAAGAGGGTTTTAATGACACTTTTAATTTTAGCATTGGCAGCAATTGCCGGGTATTACTACTTCAAGAACAATCAATCCAAGCCGCGGAACAATCGTTATCAGAACACTCAAGGTCCAAATGCGTATGCTTATGCTCGCAATGAGCATCCAGAAATTTTGGATAAGGGTCAAGGAACGGGTCGACCACGGAAAAACATTAACTAATGAACATCATTTAAAATGAGTCTTAAACAGGCAGCCAACAATTGCGAATTTAATTTCGTCATTGTGGCTGCCTGTTTTTAATGATTGATGAAAATCAATCAAGCTAAACTATTATCGTAAACGTAGTTCATCATTGAGCGGGTTTCGGTGAATTCATTTTCATCATGCAACACCACCGTTACGATCCGATCATGGCCGGATTTTTGGCCAGTTCCAACGAAGCAATAGCCAGCTGGATCCGTGTAACCAGTTTTTAGGCCGTCCACTTTAAGGGAAGCTTGGTAATATTTACGGCCGGGCAATAAATTATTATAATTATATAACTTTTGGCCGCTAACCGTCATCGATTTAATGGAAGCATCGTTTAAGACATCATCAAAATCTAAGATGTAGTGCCGGGCAATTCGGGCAACGTCATTTGACGAGACTAAGTTGGCGTTGGCACCGCCGATGTTGTAGCCATAAGGTGAAAGGCTATTTTGCTCCATCCCAGAAGCTGATACAAAGTGCGCATGCTTAAGCTTCCATTCCTTGGCTTGAGCATTCATCATTGAAATGAACTTTTTATTATATTTTGGTGTTGAACCACCGGCGACCCACTGACCTAACGCAATTGCTGCGTTATTAGATGATTCGACTAATCCGGCTAAGTAGAGTTGGCGAACGGTATAAGAATTCTTAGTAAACTTAAAGCCGCCAAAAACGCTTGACTGGCCAAGTCGCTTTAACCCGGCATTGCTGGTTTTGACCTTCGAACTCCATGTGCCGCCACCGTTGGCGATCTTTTCACGAACTAAGTAAAGGGTCATGAGCTTGGAAACTGACGCGATTGGCCGAGCCGTGTTACCAGCTTTTGACCAAACAATCTTATTAGTATTGACGTTAAGGGCAGTTGCTGACTTTGCGTACTGTAGGCTCAAAGATTTGGCGTTAGCGTTTGCCATCTGGCTGTTCAAGCCAATCCCTAATCCTAAGACTGCCACGCCGGCCATCAGGGTTGTCCGCAGCCAACGATAAAGTTTCATATTGACACACTCCTCTATAAATTACTAATCAAAATTGTAACATGTTGAGCATGACAACTGTGGCTTTTAACTAAACTGTAAAAAAGGTATGACTTAAATTCATGAGCTAATGGTTAAAAAAGTGCACTAAAAAAGCGATCTGAAATCAGACCGCGTGGCTTTGGTACAGATTGTTAATATTTTTGAAATAATTTGGAAACTTCTCAACGACCGATTGCTGCTCATTCAACATCAGATCTAAATGATCATAGATAAGCTTTTCTGCTTGGCGGGCATCGTGGTTAATAAGCGCTTGGATAATGGCACCGTGTTCATGAGTTAAAAGACTCAGCGGCAAATTATTATCGTGAACCCGTAATAAGCGATAGCGATTCAAGTCCGTGCTAAAGGTGAGCTGCCAGTCCCAAACGGTTGCTTTATCGGCAAATTCATATAATTTGCGGTGAAAGTCATTGTCGAGGTTAAACGAACGATTAATGTCACGATGAATGGCGGCTTGGTTTTGAAGGTTGACAATCTCGACGAGCGCTTCAATTTGTGACTTTTTTGCCTCGTTGGCCACCGTGCTCACGATAGTCTTTTCTAATGTCTGCCGGACAAACCTGGCGTCCAGTGCGTTCTTTAGGTTGATTTTAGTCACGTAGGTGCCACTTTGAGGCATTGAGTAGAGTAAATGGTCACGCTTGAGCCGGAGCATTGCTTCTCTAACGGGTGTCCGGCTAACCCCTAGCTGCTCTTCAAATTGCCGATCAGAGACTTGTTGGCCCGGACGCAATGTGAGTGCCATTATTTGTGAATAAATAATTTGATAAGTTTTATCTTGTAAGCTTGGCAAAATATCCCCGTCTCCCCCCTAAAGGTATTTTGAATTAATATTATCACAAAATAGTATTGTAGAGGAGCCTAAAATGTAACTGCCATCTTCATTTATTAACACAGGTTGTTCGTTAATTTACCAAGGAGTTATCGATTGATTGACCGATTAGTTGAATTCATAATCGCTTTAATGTCAGAATCAGAAGCCAGATTAAAGTCACCGGGAATCGTTAATTTCAAAGCGGCAGCCGCAAGGGCGTAGTCCAGTTGATCTTGGGGAGCAAAGTGGTGAAGCAAGCCGTGAATCATGCCAGCGCCAAAAGCATCTCCGGCCGCGACCTCAGCGTTAACTGTTAAATCATAAATCGGACTTTCATAAAAGTGGCCATTTTGAAATAATAAAGCGGCCCATTTACCGTGTTCAACTGAATAGGTATCCCGGATGATACTAGCAACCGTATGAATGCTAGGATACATATCGGCAATCAATGCCATACTTTCCTTAAAAGATTGCTTTTGAGCGATGACATTGCGGCGATTGCCATCAAAGGCGTCTTTAATCCCAAAGGAATCGTAAATATCTTCATCATGAACAAAACAGAGATTCACATAAGGCATGAGTTGCTCATTAAAGGCGATGGCATCTGCGGATGACCAAAGCTTGCCACGAAAGTTAGCGTCGTAAACAACTTCAATATGACGGGTTCGACAAATCTTGACGGCTGTTAGTAATGTCGATTGCAGCTTACTCGAAAGAGCCGGGGTGATTCCAGAAATATAAAAGTAATTGGTGTTAGCTAAAATGGCGGGCCAATCATAATCAAGTTCGCCAGAATCAGCGAAGGCACTATGTGAGCGGTCATAGATAACGTTGCTGGGCCGAATACCGTTGCCGCGTTCGAGAAAGTAAATCCCAATTCGGTTGCCGCCGCGAACAATATCGTTAGAATTAACCCCAAATTTGGCAACAGCGGCAATTCCCGCGTCGCCTAGTTCATTAACGGGTAGTTTAGTGACGAAGTGAACCTGATCACCCAATCGAGCTAAAGAAACGGCAACATTAGCCTCAGCACCACCAAAGGTTGCTTCAAAATGGGATGATTGGATAAGTTGTTGTTTTTTGGGAGCTGTCAATTTGAGCATGATTTCCCCAAAGGTCGTGATATGCATAAAAAAATCCCCAATCTTCATAAATGACATTCGAGTGTTGTCATCATGGTACCACAATCAGGAAGTGAGCGAATCAAAGCATTAAAAACTAGCCCATCAATTTCCGCTAACGGGAATTCCCATTTTTAGGAAAGGCGTTAGCAGAAACCGCTGCTTTGAACAGCTGCCCGATATTTGTGGAAGACTAGGGATTACTGGTTAAGCTTTAGGCGTTTGGTCATTAGATAATTGATCTGGGGTGGTTGTCGACGGCGGGTCGGTTACCGGCGGTTGTTGAGAATTTGCGGCCGTTTGTTGCTCAATCAGCTCATTATAAAAGTTCGCAAAGCTCAAAACCATGTAAGGCTGAACCCAAATAGCGGCAATGCCAGCCGTAAAGGCAACCAATAAGCCCCAGCCGATAAAGCTTAGTGACATGACGAAGTACTCCCACTTATGGCCATCCATTAATTGCCGACTACGGGTAATTGCCTCCAGATAGCCAATTGATTCACCCTTATCGATCGCATCCCGGTAGATGTAATAAGCTTGAGAGTAAGCCATCGATTTAATAATGCCAGGAATAATCAACAATAAGCTCCAGAGAAACGAAAAGATAAAGATCAAAATATAAATTAATAAGGTTCCTAGGAAATATTCACCGCGGGAAAAAAGGGTAAATGATTTTTGGAGGGGTTGATCGTATTGCAGCGATTGCCTGATTGCGTCAATACTAACGAAAAACAACCCAATTGCCATGAGGGCAGCTAAGAACGTTAAAAATAATCCGATATCTTCAGAAGTTGTTAGGGCATCGTTTGTTGGATCGTCTGGGTAAAATAGAATCGCTCCAATCGCTTCGAGAATAAAAACTGGTAGCCAAAGTAAAAAATAAAAGGAAAAATGACTATTTAAGATGCTTTTTGCGTCTTTTTTTAATGCAGGCCTATCCATATTGCTCAACTCCTTAAATGAAAAGAAGCGATGCTCAAAAGGAACATCGCATCTAATATGACTTATTTACTGCCCACTTTTTCTTATACAAATTAAATAGGAAAAAAGCCAATTCTTTGAACGCTTTTTTTGCGTAACAATCCTGAATTGGCGGGCTTCTTAAATCCAAATTAAGTATACAATAGGCCAAAATAATTTCAAAGAATAATGACTCTGTAATACTTTGATACAGGGTTTGAGCAGCAATTATTGGCGGCAAGCCAAGTGATTTAAAATCGTAAATAAGAGTGTCCGGCAATTGAGGTCAAATGGCAATTGCCGCAGTTGATCAGCTGATTCACCCAGCACTGAACCAATCAAAAACGGTTGATCAGCGGCAATCAAGCCAGCAAGCGTTTGAGGGGTGGACTCCAAGTGAAATTGCAAGCCGATTGCGGACCCCAATTCAAAGCCCTGATTCTGCCAATACCGGCTGGTAAATAATTGTTGGGCGCCGGCAGGTAATTCAAAGCCTTCACCGTGCCAATGCAGGACTTGATAACTTGTCTTAGCACCTAGTATCCGTTGGGCTATATTTGTCGATTCGACGGCCCCCAAGCCGACTTCTTTTGCCGTAGGGATAATTTGGCTGCCAAACGCCTTGGCTAACTGCTGGGCACCAAGACAAACGCCTAACATTGGTTTGCCAGCTTGGACAACTTGTTTGATGAGTTGGCGTTCTGCTCGGATCCAGTTTAAGTCATCATTGGCACTCATTGGTCCGCCAAGAACAATCAGAAAATCAATGGTATTCGGCTCGGGAAGTTGATAATCAGTTTCAAATAGCTTGACGAGTTGGCGTTGATGATGGTTGGTCGCAATCCACTCGTCAATTAATCCGGGGACTTCAAAAGCGACGTGTTGGATAATGGTTATTTTCATTTAAATATCGAGGCAAGCAACCCCTCGGTTTGAATTGGAGGGGAATTGCCTCGCACCTTCTTTCTTGAGATAGCTTTTTCAGTTCGAAACGCTTTGGCGGATAACGTCTTCTACGATTAACTTATATAGTAGTGATTGAATCGCAATGGTTTGATACTGTTCGGCAGAAACTGGTGTCTTTGCTGCTTTCTTTAATTCCGAATTAACGACCGTTATAAATTGATCATAAGCTTTAGCAAGCGGCTTAAGGGTGAGGGCAATTTTAATTGCGCCGGCGACTGAATCTAGTGAAAGAATTTGTTTTAAGATACTAATCACTAAAATTGTCGCAATGTGATCGCGAGAATATCGCTTTTTGACAGGACGAGCGACCAACCCATTTTTGACGTAACTATTAATCATTGATTTAGTGATGGCTGTATTGGTGAGTGGCACTAAGAATTGATTGACTTGGTCAATGACTTGGTCCATATATAAATCAATATTTGGTAATTCTTGATAATGTGGTAATACAATTTTTGAAAGTTGATGACTAACGGTTTGTTTGAGCATTGAGTCCCTCCTAAAAAAAGTGAGCGAAGCAAAGCGGTTAGAAACTGGAGCATAAGGCATCTTGGCCGGAAATCCCGGGCTTGGGTTTTTGGCCAAGATGTTTTAGGCGGAAGTTTCTGCTTTGTGCAGCTGTCCTAAAAAAGTGAACGAAGCAAAGCACTTAGAAAGCGGAGTGTAAGACTCCTTGGCGGGAAATTCCCGGGCCTGGAATTTTTCGCCAAGATACTTATGCGCAGCTTTCTTTGCGTAGCTGTCCTAATCAATTACCGCTATTATGACATAGTAAAACTTAAAAATAAAGTATGTAGATATTATATCTATGTCACCTTGACTTATTGACCAATACATCATACTATAATGTTACTAGGAGGCGTCATTATGAAAAAACAGATGATTCAAATAACCCGACAACGCATTGTTTACGAGGTATTAAATGCCGTGACGCATGGCGTCTCTTTTGTCATTAGTGCAATTTTGTCAGGGTTATTAATTATCAAAGCCGAGCATGATGGCTTATCGATGCTAGCAATTACTAGCCTTGTGATATACAGTGTTACCGTCTTATCACTTTATTTGGCTTCAACACTTCTGCATTGTTTTGTCTTTACGAGGGCAAAACGTGTGTTTCAGATTTTAGATCATAGTAATATTTTCCTGTTGATTGCTGGGACTTATACGCCTTATTGTGTTATTTTTGTTAATAATTTTTGGGGCAATGTGTTATTAGCAAGTGTTTGGACATTAGCAATTGGCGGAATTATTAGCCATATTGTATTTCATGGCAGGTACCAAAAAACGGAAACAACGATTTACGTGTTGATGGGTTGGCTTTGTATGTTTTTGGGGAAGGCCTTGTATACCAATTTAAGTCTTAGCGGTTTTTGGCTCCTTGTGGCTGGCGGTGTCATTTTCACGGTGGGGGCTGTTATTTATAGTTTCCCTAAAATTCCGGGGCTTCACTTAATTTGGCATTTCTTTGTGATGGCAGGAACGTTGACGATGTTTTTGTCGATATATATGAATGTATAAGGCTGACGAAATTAAGTGGTTAATAATCGGAGCGGCGGTCTCTTCTAGCATGACTTCTGGATTTGAAGTTAGTGTTAAAAATGATGATGCGCTGATTATTGTTTCGCGGCGTTTACTTTTGTAGCAAAACAGTAATACTGATGAAAAGAAGGGTTAACTGTTTTCATTTTATTGCTTATCTATTTTCATTGAGTTCCGTGAATTCCCGGTGTAACGCCATTGAACATTATGACAATGGCTGTTTTTTTGTAAAGGAAATGTAGTCTGATGTTTAAATCGAATGAGTTTAATCCATGATATACTTTTTGGCAAGGAGGCGTCTTTATGAAAAAAATTGCTTCGTTCTTGTTTGCAGCAATGATTGTTCTTGGAATCGGTTTGACAGCTAATCCAGCTAAGGCCCAAGCGAGTGCTTCTACAACCACCCCGAAAGCCCTCCGCGGGACTTGGTATGAGTACCGAGGTGACAAGAAGTTTAATGTTATCAAGATTACCCCCCATAGTTTCACATACAATGGTAAAACTTACAGTCCATCTAAGAGCGGTTATCGTAAATTAGGTGTTTCAAAATGGGGATCGTGGTATTCATTTAATCAAACTAAGTCTTCGACTAAGGACCTCGGTCAGTATAAAACCAAGAAAAAGTTAATTGATGGTTCGTATAAAAAAGTTTTGATTAAGTATAAGGGCGTTGGGACTTACCATGTTTTTCCAACGAGCAAGATTTATCACAAATATTCTTACAGCGTTCTAGATTAAGGGTACGCAACTCATTGAAATTCTAGTTCAGCGCTTGGAGAAGAAACTTTTTAGGCTTTTAGTCGTAATTGATAGCCCAACCCTCTATAATTAAAATAGAAAGTTATTAATAACTTACCAATTAAGGGAGGCTATCTGAATGAAAAAGACATTAACGACTGTTTTAACACTATTGATGATCCCGGTTGTTTTGGCTGGTTGTTCAAATAGTAGTCGTCAGGGACAGTCTAAGTCCAGTTCTTCAAGCAGTTCACAAACTGCTGCATCAAATAATTCGAAGAGCAGTTCAACGGCCGTTGATAATCAAACTGGACGGCAGGCATTAAAGGTTCGCTATGAAGATCGCTCATTTACATCTTATCTTGATCACGAATATTATGAGGAGCATCTTTACAAATATGTACCTGGAACAGTGGATCGGAATAAGACTTACTCATGGGATGCTCAAAATGTGTCTACTAAGACAAAAGCTTATGTAGATAAACGGGCAGTTGCGACTTTCAAAGATGAAGATGACCATGAGACTGAACACGAGACATTCTTCCGAATTCAGTTGGGATCAAAGACTGGCCAGAAATATTGGGTTAATGAGGATGCCTTACAAGATGACCATGAAAATGACTTGGATGACTGAGTAGATCATATGGGTTGCAATTTTTCTTGGAAGGTTGTATATTATGGACAATCAAAAAAGGAGGTGATGCTTTTTGACTAGTGGAATATCTCATAAAGCATCAGCTGTGGAGAACGACTTAAAATAGTTGATGTTCAAGAGAAAGAGCCGGCGAAATAATAATCGTCGGCTTTTTTTGTACATAGTTTTTGGGATAGTTGGGCAAAGCAAAAAGTTGCACCTAAGGCCACTTGTCCAAAAATCTAAGCCCGGGATTTCCGGCCAAGTTGCTTTAGGATCCGACGGCCGTGAAACGCCTAGCCTACTTGGCGCTTTCTAAGCGCTTTGCTCCGCTCACTGAGGTGATTATCATGAAAAGAATCGCAATTAAATGGCTAGTAACTCTGAAATGGAGTCTGATTTGTTTTTTGATCTTTTGGTTGGCCAATCGATTAAATATGGCCGATGGGAGAGGCCAGCCTTCCCTTTTGTTTGATGGCTATAATGTGATTAATGCGCTCATCTTATTTCCCGTTTCTTCAATCTGGCTAAAACAAATTATATTTCAAATTGGTTACCAACCCGACGATGATGACAAGATACTTAATGATAATTGGTGGCGTTCATTTCCAGCCAGCCGGGCTGATTATGCGACAATATTTGTTCCCGGTGGGTTTTATTCAATTTTATTTCAATCTGTTAGCGCGTTTCTCCTTAACCTAATCAATTATAGTTTGGCGTTACCATTAATGGGGTTACTCCTGCTGTCAAAGCAATTTCATTGGCAGTTATTTGAACGAGTCCTTTTGACGTTTGAGAAGCGAAAATATCAACGGCGCTTACGAACATCACGATTTATTAAGCCAATTACGCTGGCAGAAATAAGTCAAAGTATCTATGAACATCAGCCGATCATCGTCTTTATTGGTTCAGCTAAAGACAAGCTGAGCCGAGCGGTTGTACCTGGACTGGTAGCCGCCGCGGCACGCTATTCAGTCATTATTGATTACCTCGACGTCGATTTGGTAGGAAATGAACAGTATCAGACGGTGCTGTCTAAGCTGAACTTATATACACTCCCAACTTTATTGCCGGTTCTGGTTAGAGTGGGAAGTAATGGAACTGTGTCGCCAGTTGATTTAAACAGGATTCCCGCGGCCATTAGTATTTGGTCAGAATCAACGATCAAGTGATAGATAAATCTGAATAAGCGTAAATAAGGCTGAGACGACTAAAAATAGTTGCTCAGCTTTTATTATGCTTTGATATATTGGAAGTTAGCGTCAATTCAAATGATTAGAGTAAAAGAATATTACAGTTAAGTTAAAATAACTTTTGGGAGCGTTTTTATCAAACTTCATGCTAGTCAGGATGCTGAAAAACCTGTAATATATGAAAAGTTGTGAATCAAAAAACAGCTGCGCAAAGCAGAAAGCTGCACCTAAGGCTACCCGCCCAAAAATCCAAGCCCGGGATTTCCGGCCGGGTAACCTTAGGCTCCAGCTTCTAAGCTTTGCTCCGCTCACTATTACTTTGAAGGAGATGAAAATCGATGAAACAGTTTAAAGTCCAAAGTTTTGTGTTGGTACTAATTGCGTTTGTATTGGGGTTCAGTGAATTTTTGATCGTTGGGATTTTAGACGATCTAGGTGCGCAATTTAATACACCGGTTGCCACGGTGGGATACTTAGTGACGATTTTTGCAATTGTTTACGCGGTCAGTACGCCGTTTATCACCATTTTAATTAGTAAATACAATCTGTTTGCTGGATTACTGGTAATGATGGGCGTGTTTACTTTAGGTAACATCCTGAGCTTTTTAGCTACCAGCTTTATCTTTTTAGCAATTTCTCGTATTGTAACCGCGCTCGTATCCGGGGTGGCCATTTCACTGGGGTTAACCTTTGCCGGCTACATTGCACCGATGTCAAAACGGGGCTGGCTGTTGTCGTGGGTCTTTTCCGGCTTTAGCATTGCTTCAGTTGTCGGCGTGCCCCTGGGAACTTTTATCTCCACTAATTTTGGCTGGCGGATGTCGTTCTTAACCGTCATTCTCATTAGCCTAGTGACGATGGCATTCATCTTCTTAAGTTTGCCTCGGGATTTGAAGGTTAAGGAAAGTAGTATTCGAGGACAAATTTCGCTTTTTTCCGATAAACGTATTCGAGTTGGCATGTTGTTGCCAATGTTTAACTTGGCTGCGATATATGTCTTTTATACTTATTTGCGGCCAATTATCACGACGCAACTTCAGTTTTCGATTGGGACGCTGACAATCCTCTTAGCCGTTTTTGGTATTTCTAATATCATCGGGAATTTGGCGAGTGGAAAACTGAGTGAAGGTCCCGGACTGCGGGCAATGCCGATTGTCTTTACCACCCAGTTTGGGTTAATGATGTTAATGCCGGCAGTCTTTAAATTTAGCTGGCTAGGGGCAATTTTACTTTTTCTGGTCATTTTAACCATGCCACTTATTAATTCACCGATTCAGCTCTTCTTTCTGCAGGTTGCCGAGAATGATTATCCTCAATCCATTGTGTTGGCTTCTTCTTTGAATTCAATTTTTTCAAACTTTGGCATTGCGTTAGGGTCGGCGACTGGCGGCGTGATTGTTTCTCACTTCGGCTTAGGAATGGTTGGCCCTGGCGGCGCTATTTACGCACTGATTGCGTTCTTGCTTGTGGTTGGCTTGAACAAAATGACCCATAAATGGGTTCAATCTCGACACTCAAAAGCGTAAACTAACCATATTTAGCGTTTTAGATTCAAAGGAGGACTTATGGATCGAATTAGTTTGAAATTAGAAGCTCGGCGGCTGCTTGCAAGTCATTTCCCGTTTTTCGTGGTCTTGTTTTTGCCAGTGATCATTCTGCAATTTGGTTATTCATTAGCGGACGCGACGCTTGATTTTCAATCAGCGAGTTTCTTAACCACTTATCACCAGTTACTTCAAGGTCAATTTAATCCGGCAACTGAGGCCTTAATGAAGGTGTTGCTGATTTTAACGGGATTAGCGATTATTATTGGATTGTTATCAGCGGGAATGGCCTTTGCCAGCATTGATTTATTACGCAATCGGGCAAAATTTGAGATGCCAGTGACCAAGTCGTTTACAATTCTTAATAACGGCCAATATTTAGTTGCCGCAATTATTATGGGCGTGTTGACCACCTTTTTAACCTTTTTATGGTCATTGTTGTTTGTGATTCCTGGAATTATCAAAAGCTTTGCTTACGTTCAGGCTTTGAATATCTATCGAGACGCATTGGACGCAGGCAGCCCCATTGGCTACTTTGAAGCAATTCGTCGGAGTCGGCAGATGATGAATGGTCATAAATTTGAGTATTTCATTTTGATTCTAAGCTTCTTGGGATGGTACATCTTAGAAGGATTTTCATTTGGGGTCCTGTCACTTTGGGTGCAGCCATATACTCAACTGGCGTTTGCTAATTTCTATGTCAAGTTAGCTGATCACCCAGACGAAGACGATTTGTTAAGTATTTTCAATCGGAAGCAATGAAATTGAGAAGCATTCAGTACAAAAGGGATGATCGCTGTGAGGTATACTCCCCAAGTTAAAGTAAAAACTTTTGCTTGGGAGGTATCGATCGTGATCATCCCTTTTGCTGTTTTTATGAGTCTGCGAGCCCTTGCTTTAAATCAGCAATGAGATCGTTGGCATTTTCCAAACCAACGGATAGTCGCAGCAATTTGTCGGTAATTCCTAACTTCAATCGAGCGGTCTCGCTCATGTCGTGATGAGTCTGTAAAGCTGGAATGGTTAATAGGCTCTCGACGCCACCTAAGCTTTCAGCAAATGAAATAATCTTGAGCCGTTTGAAAAGTTGCTCGACTTGGTCATGATTTTGGACATAAAAGCTAACCATACCGCCAACACCAGGATAAAGCACTTTTTCGACTTGCGGTAATTTAGCCAGGGCTGCCGAGACGCGCGTTGCATTTTCAGTATGCCGCTGCATTCTAACCGAAAGTGTTTTTAAACTTCGCAGTAATAGCCAAGAGTCAAAGGGATCCAAGGTTGAGCCGGTCGTATTGAAGTTAAATGCAAGGGTATCGCTAATTTCAGCAGATTTAGCCACGACAACGCCAGCTAACATATCATTATGACCAGACAGATACTTGGTTGCACTGTGAACCACCAGATCGGCGCCTTCTTGGATGGGCTGTTGATAAACCGGGGTTAAAAAGGTGTTATCCACGCAAACCAGTAGTTTTGGGTTAATTTGATGAGCAATTTGAGCCACCTGGTTAATATCGATGACTTTCATGGTTGGGTTAGAAGGCGTCTCTAGCCAAATTGCTTTGGTGTCTTTAGTGATTAATTGACTGAGCTGCTGGTAGTCTTTACCGTTCCACTTAGTGAAGTGGATGCCATAATGATCGGTCAAATAATCAAAGAAGCGAAATGAGCCGCCGTAAAGATCATCGGACGTTACGATTTGATCGCCGGTTTTAAACAAAGAAAAGACCAATTGAATGGCGGCCATTCCGGAACTTAGCGCAAAGGCGTGAGCACCACCTTCCAATTGTGCCAAGGTTGATTCTAGTACCCGTCTCGTTGGGGTGGCAAGTCTTGAATAGGAATATTGTTTATGAGGATCAAAGTTTTCAACATCTGCCAAGTCTTGATGCCGAAAGTTAGAACTTAAGTAAATGGGCGTTGAAATGGCGTGGTGTTGATCATGGTTACCTCGATTACCGGCCTGTACGAGCAAAGTGTCAATAGCAAAACGTGATTTGGTCATTATCTAAATCCTCCATAAATAAAAGTTTAATAAAAAGCCTTCACCCAAAACAATGTTAACCATTGTTCAGGGTGAAGGCTTTTCACGATACCACCTGAGTTCATCGACACCTTACAGTGCCGAACTCAATAAGTACCCCAAATTGGGATACTCTGCACGGTAACGTGTGCTAACGATGTAGTTGCCAATTAACAACTACGTCACTCCGAGTTCATCTTCACATGACTTACCAGGCTTCTTTTCATCAACTGAAGCTCTCTATCAACTGGTTAGGGATGCTACTCTTCTCATCAATGTTTTAGCAAAAATTAATTTACTGTATTGTAGTCTATTTTTTGGTGAAGTTCAATGTGAGATTAAAAACTGTCGTTATTTGCTTCACAATTGCGACGTACATTCTCGTTAATTACCATTAAAACTGGTTTGTAATCATTCGCTTAACTGGTGATATATCTTGATTTATCAACTGCTTGTTAGCGATCTTCACGGCAAATAAAAGTTGGACAAATATTTGTGAATTTGTTTACATGCCGAGGCGATCATGTTACGATGAAGCCGGATTTAAAATTATAAGCTAGTTCTGGGAGGAAGTTATCATGAAAGAAAATTTTGACTTTTTAATGCCAAGCGTGAACTTTTTTGGCAGTGGGGTTATCAAAAAGATTGGCGACCGGGCTAAAATGTTAAATATGAATAAACCGTTGGTTGTGACTGATAAAACGTTGGAATCAATGGATAGTGGCCCAGTTGCTCAAACCCTTAGTTCGCTAGAAGCTGCCAACGTTCCTTACGTTATTTACGATGGGGTTGAACCTAATCCAAAAATTCGCAATATTCAAGAAGGAAAGAAAGTTTACTTAAGTAACGACTGCGACAGTATCATCACGGTTGGCGGCGGCTCATCGCATGATTGTGGTAAGGGCATTGGCATTATTTTGACCAATGGGGATGATATTACCCAACTTGCCGGAATTGAAACTCTTGAAAACCCATTACCACCTCTGATGGCAGTCAATACTACAGCTGGAACGGCTTCTGAATTAACCCGGCATTGCGTGATTACCAATGAAGAAACCAAATTAAAATTTGTTGTTGTTTCTTGGCGCAACGTGCCGTTAGTTTCGTTTAATGATCCAATGTTAATGCTGGATGTACCAGCGGGGCTCACTGCGGCAACCGGAATGGATACCTTTGTCCAGGCGATTGAGCCGTACGTTTCAACCAATCGTAACGAAATTACCGACGGACAGTGCATTCAAGCTATCAAATTAGTTGAGGAAAGCCTGCGGGAAGCATACGCAAATGGGCATAATATTGAGGCGCGAACGAAGATGGTCGAAGCCGAAATGCTTGGCGGGATGGCGTTTAATAATGCTGATTTAGGCTATGTTCACGCGATGGCCCACCAGCTTGGCGGTCAATATGACGCGCCGCATGGGGTTTGTTGCGCAATGTTATTGCCAGTCGTCGAAAAATACAACATTATTGCTGCACCGGAACGATTTGCCCAATTAGCTAAGATTATGGGTGAAAATACGGCTGGCTTATCAACTCGTGAGGCAGCTGATTTATCGATTAAAGCAATGCGTCAAATGTGTGACGACGTTAATATTCCACGAAGTATTAAGTCAATTGGTGCAAAACCAGAAGACTTTGAATTAATGGCTGAAAATGCTTTGAAGGATGGGAATGCTTTTTCAAACCCTCGAAAAGGAACCAAGGAGGATTTGGTTAAATTATTCCAAGAAGCTTATGATATGAAGTAAGTTAACGCCCGTTTAGCGCCAACAAATCCTTAATAAATGACAATTGACGATTATGAAATTAAGAAATCCCCATTGACAAACAAGTTGATGGGGGTTTGCTTTTGGATAATCTAATCATGATGATAAAAAAGTCCTAAAAAATTCAAACATCATTCATGACTTTTCGCTAATATTCAGGTATGATTATGGTATTGATAAGATATGATTCAATCAGTAAAGTTAACAGTGGAAGGTGATATAGTAATGAAAAAGCGATTATTGGTAGATGCAGGTCTGCTATTACTAATACCTATTAGTATCGTGGGATTTTCGATGAGTATCGACAATCAGGATAAAGTTTCCGTTCGGACGTCCACGGATGCAAAATCAAATCATATTGCCACGACAGCTGATAAGGAATACGTTGCGGCTTCAACAAATGATGCCCTTGAGATTAAACCAATGGATTTTAGTCCCAACCGGGTTTATCGGGTGCGTTATAGCAAGGTAAACTTTCGGACTAGTTTGGATGATGATTATCGAGAAGAACGACTTTATCGTTATGTTCCGGGTGCTAAGAAGCACAACCGAAGCTATGCTTGGTCTAAGCTAAAGGCAAAAGTTGGCAAACGGGTATATGTTGATATGAAGGCAAAAGCTTATTATCGCGATGATGACGGCGAGTCAGAAACTGAAGACTTCTATCGAATTCGATCATCTGCCTCGAATAAAGCGACCAAGTACTGGGTTAATGAGGATGCAGTTGATGTGGATGATTAGGGTGTTCAGACAATTTCAAACGGGGTAAATGTCACTTGGAGATTTGATCTCTGGGTGACTTTTTTTAGGACAGCTGCGCAAAGCAGAAAGCTGCGTATAAGCACCTCAGACAGAAATTCCAAGCCCGGGAATATTCCTGTCCGAGGAGTCTTACACTCCGATCCCTAAGCGCTTTGCTTCGCTCACTTACTAGGACAGCTACGCCAGGCAGAAAGCTACACATAAGCACCTCTAACACAAATTCCAAGCTCGGGAATTTATGTTAGAGGAGACTTATGCTCCGCTTTCTAAGCGCCTGGCTCCGCTCACTTTACTAGGACAGCTCCGCAAAGCAGAAAGCTGCGCGTAAGCCTACTTGCCCAAAAATCCAAGCCCGGGATTTCCGGTCAAGTAAACTTACACTCCGCTTTCTAAGCGCTTTGCTTCGCTCACTTTTCGCACAATATTTTTCTAGCAGGTCAAAGTGTGTTAGATTAATGGTGAAACTTGGTTTGGCAATGGAGGGATGACATGCACCTATTAGTGACCGGTGGGGCTGGGTTTATTGGCTCTAATTTTATCCATTATCTGTTAACTCATAGTTCAGTTGAGCGCATCGTTAATTTTGACTGTTTGACCTATGCTGGTAATCTTGAAAACAATCGCGATATTGAGGATGATGCTCGATATGCATTTGTTCACGGCAATATTACCGATTCTGCTTCAGTCAATGCAGCAATTGATCGATACCAAATTGATGCAATTGTCAATTTTGCGGCCGAGTCACATGTTGATCGCTCGATTCTAAATTCACAGGCATTTGTCGCTAGCAATTTTGCGGGGGTGAGTGTCCTTCTTGACTGCGTTCGGGCAAAAGGCATTTCGAAATTCGTTCAGGTTTCAACCGATGAAGTATACGGCAGTGCCAAAGGTCGAGAGCAGTTTTTAGAAACATCGGCCTTAAATCCAAGTTCACCATACGCCGCGACTAAAGCGGGTGCTGATTTGCTGGTCTTAGCGGCATTCAAAACCTATGGTCTAAATGTAAGTATCACGCGGTCTGCCAATAATTATGGCCGGTATCAATTTCCTGAAAAACTCATTCCGTTAATGATCGCCAAGGGGATGCTTGGTGAACAGCTGCCAGTTTATGGAAACGGTCAAAACGTACGTGACTGGCTCAACGTGGTGGATAATTGTCGGGCAATTGATATGGTGTTGCGACATGGCGTGGCCGGTGAAGTGTATAATGTTGCTGCCCATCAGTACCGCACGAATTTGGCAATTGTCTCTTTCATTGCTAAACGATTAGGGGTGGCAGATACTCAGATTGCATTTGTTCGTGACCGGCCTGCAAATGATCAACTTTACGCAATCAACGACGATAAAATTCGAACCCAGCTTGGTTGGGCACCTAAAGTTAATTTTAAAACGGGACTGGCCGAGACCGTTGACTGGTATGCAGCTCACTTGGATTGGTGGCGACCGCTGCTTTCCCGCGTTAAAAATCGATGAGTTTAGAGTTGGGATGCAAAGTAGAAAGTTGGGTGTAAATTGGCTTGGTCAAAAATTCGAACCCGGGATTTCCGGGCAAGTAAGCTTAGGCTCCGACGGCCGTGAAACGCTTAGCCTACTTGGCGTTTTCTAAACGCCTGGCTCCGCTCACTTACTCTTAGGACAGCTGCACAAAGCAGAAAGCTGCGCGTAAGCCTACTTGCCCAAAAATCCAAGCCCGGGATTTCCGGGCAAGTAAACTTACACTCCGCTTTCTAACCGCTTTGCTCCGCTCACTATACTAGGACAGCTGCGCAAAGCAGAAACTTCCGCATAAAACATCTCGGCCCAAAATCCAACCCCGGGATTTCCGGCCAAGATGCCTTATGCTCCAGTTTCTAACCGCTTTGCTCCGCTCACTATACTAGGACAGCTCCGCCAAGCAGAAAGCTGCACCTAAGTCAACTTGCCCAAAAATCCAAGCCCGGGATTTCCGGCCAAGTTAACTTAGGCTCCGCTTTCTAATCGCTTTGCTCCGCTCACTATACTTTTTGAGGTGATAGAAATGAAAATTGGGTTTATTGGAACGGGGGTTATGGGGACTGGGATGATCCATAACCTATTAACGGCTGGATATCAAGTTGCTGTTTATAATCGGACTAAGGCACATGCCCAAACTGCTTTAGATGATGGTGCAACTTGGGTCGAAACACCCCAGCGGCTTGCTCAAACAAGTGATGTTGTGATTACCATCGTTGGTTTCCCAGCGGATGTCGAGGCGGTTTACTTTGGTGATCAAGGGATCTTTAGTGGGACGCATTCGGGTGAACTTCTCATTGATATGACCACAAGTTCACCAACGCTTGCTAAAAAAATTGCTAACCATGCCCAACAGCATCAAGTTGGGGCCTTGGACGCGCCAGTTTCTGGTGGTGATGTTGGTGCGCAACGCGGAACCCTGACAATTATGGTTGGTGGCAGTCAAGCTGATTATGAAAAAGCGATGCCATTGTTTGAAGCGATGGGGAGCAGTATCCATCGTTTTGGCGAAGCAGGACAGGGACAAAATGCCAAGATGGCTAATCAAATTATGATTACTGGGACGATGACGGGAATGATTGAATCACTTGTTTATGCAAAGCAGGCTGGCCTCGAGTTGAATGCAGTTATTGAAATGATTAATGGTGGGGCCGCTGCTAATTGGAGTATGGCTAATTACGCGCCCCGAATCCTGACTGGGGACCTTCAGCCGGGGTTTGCTGCCAAGCATTTCTTAAAAGACTTGCGAATTGCGCTGAACGTTGCTGACGAAATGAAGATTAACCTGCCGGCTACTCAAAAAGCCAAAGAATTATATGATCAAATGGTTAATGAGTACCATCTGGGGGATCTGGGAACCCATGGATTGATAAAGTTGTACGAAGAAAACGATGACTAGTGATTTGTCAACTAGGCATCTTATTAAGAAATTAAGACTAACTAAAAATTCCAAGAACTAATGGCGACTTGCCAGGAAGTTCTTGGAATTTTTGTTATTTTTTATCTTTTCTCCGCTGATTGGCTTCGACAACGTTGATAATGACCGAAACTAACAAAAAGATGCCAGCCAGAATGACAAAACCAACTTTGACGTTGTCGGGAAATGATGAGCGTTGGACAAAAAAGGCAATTAAGATTGATAAAATGAGTGAAACATCAGCAACAATTAGCCGTGGTGAAAATCCCATGAAACTCAGTCCTTTCTTCCATGAATTATACCAAATAGTTGCAATAAGTCGATGTCAATGAGCTGGATGGGGTCTGATTAATAAAGCCAATGCTATTATCGAAGATCTTGGATGGCTATTTGCCGATCAAGGATGGTCTGATATAATAGCCAATAATGTAAGCGTTCAACGTCAAACTTAAACTAGGTGGGTTATGATGGCAGAGTTAAATTCGGATGAACCGTTCATTGATACCAATAAGTTGATTTTCGGTATCGGCCAAGTACAGCAAATTACTGGTGTTTCCGGCCGCCAGCTGCGATATTGGGAAAGCCAGAACTACATTTCACCGATTGACCAGAAGAAGGGCGTGTCCCGACAATATTCATTACATACATTGTTTTTAATTTTTCATATTAATCGGTTTATCCAACAAGGATTTACCCTGCAAGCGGCGGTGGATCACGCTAAAGAATTTGATGCTCAAATTCCGGCACTACGTCAATTTTTGAAAAAACAGCTAAAAGGCGTTGAAATCAGCGATGATCAGACGGTTATCGACTTTGGTTATTTCAATGCACAGCGTACTAAGCGGGTTTATGGCGTGATTGATCGAAACGGGCAGACATTTTTTGAAATTCGAGATGTTAAATAAAAATCAGCGAAGATGTCCGGCCGTTGTTGTTAGATAGCACCAATCAAAAAGAACAAGTTCAGCTACCATTTGTATTAGAAATGAAGCTGACTTGTTCTTTTATTTGGATATCGTCTTGAACTAACGAGGACCGTAGAGATTGGAAATACGGATAAAACATATTAATCGCTGCTTCTTTGACCAATCAACGATTACTCGCCCTCGTCATCAAAGTGTTTATATAACCCGATAATTGTTTTATCGTCGAGTTCAATTGGCTTGCCGTCTAAAGTAGCCTGTTTGATTTTATAGTAATCCTCTAGATCGGGAACTTCTAGTCGTTGATTAGCCATAAAGTCTTCTGCGGAATGGTACTGAATTGTTTCTGTGGCACCACCGTTTTCATATTCAATTGTTAGCATTTAAGTCGCTTTCTTTCTATAAGATAATGATTAAATTTACTTGAATTGTTTTCTCAATTTTATTCTAGGATTTTAGCTTGGAAAACTCAACTAAACAAGGCTTTGAACTTTTTGTGAACAAAGTTTGAAAAATCTTAGAGTTTAAAGTTGAGGCAGGTGACGAAGCAATGATATATTATGGTTACGGGGAAGCAAAGGTGAACCAATTGGCCTTTGGCTTTGGGAGGATATGAAAACAAGACATTAATTCAGGGGGGATTAAATGTTTAACTTTAAGCATTTTTTTGTTGTGATGATGGCCGGATTGATTGGATTAATTGGTGCGACTGCAACGACTCAGACGCAAACAGCTGCCGCTACGACCATTAAATTTACCAGTGCGATGCATACTAACAAAAATTTGACTTATAAGGGGACTATCAAGTATTACGTGAAATCTGACGCCAAGAAGTATCAGGCAAACATTCATTATGCTGCTAATCGCTGGAATAAAGCGCTGGGTAAAAAAGTACTCAGGCCGACAAATAGTCTGGCAGGCTCGAGATTAGTATTCACAGGAACTAATAAGCTTGGCGGCGATGTCGCCGGGATGGCAGAAATTAACAGCGGGGTAATTGCTTTAAACACTTCCTGGATGAATCGGTATGGCACCCAAAAGCAACGAGCTGTCGTGATTCATGAATTAGGGCATGCATTTGGGACTAAAGACTTATATAATTACCCAGATGCCTCGCTTAGAAGTGTCTTCAAAAAGCAGACCATTATGGGGGGGAACTATTCGACGCGGATTGGGTCGTTTGATGCCAAATTGGCAAAGTGGACCTTGACTAAAACAAGGACGATGTCTCCAAGCGAGTTTAGCCACTATCGGTCTAATGAAGGACTTTATTATCAACAGATGCTTCGCGGTCAGCTTTAAATTTGGCGGAATTGCCATTGACAACTAATCAGCGACACATTATCATAAACTTATTGTTGTTGGACGTTGAAGCAGCCGATGTAGTTAGTTAATTTGGGAATTCAGAGACTTGGCGGCAGGTGTGAGCCAAGCGGTTAATTAATGAATTTACAGCTGTTGAGTCTTCTAATTAATACTTAGCGAGTCATTTCGTTACCAATGAGTTGAGAGATTGCTGTAGCAGCAATAACTTGGGTGGTAACGCGGAAATTTCGTCCCTGGCATTAAATTGTCAGGGACTTTTTTATTTGGAAAGCCGGCTGGGTAAAAGTCGATGCTTGTGCAAAGTAGCCGTCAATTGAAAAAAGGGCCATTTGGTTTTTGATTTTAATCGCCTGGTTTTGATTATTTTATTTTACAAGGAGGATTTTTAATGAACATTTTGGACGAATTGAAGTGGCGTGGTGCCATTAACCAAGAAACTGACCATGAGGGATTGAATAAATTGGTCGATCAAAAGTCAGTTGGAATTTATGTCGGGATTGATCCCACTGGTGATAGCATGCATATCGGGCATTTAATTCCATTTATGATTCTGAAACGGTTTCAGCTAGCGGGCCATCATCCAGTTATTGTCATCGGCGGCGGAACGGGGGCCATTGGCGACCCTAGTGGTAAAAAGTCAGAGCGGGTGCTTCAAACCATGGATCAGGTTAAACACAATCAAAAGGCATTAACGGGTCAAATGGAAAAATTGTTTGGTCAAGATGGCAAATTTGAAATTGTTAATAACTATGATTGGCTTTCTAAATTGTCACTGTTAGAGTTCCTTCGTGATTATGGTAAGCTGTTTAATGTCAACACGATGTTGAATAAGGAAATTGTAGCAAGTCGGCTGGAAGTTGGTATTTCATATACAGAATTTACTTACCAGATTTTGCAATCAATTGATTTCTTGCATTTGTATCGCCATCACGATGTTCAGGTCCAATTGGGCGGTGCCGATCAGTGGGGGAATATTACGTCTGGTACTGATTTGATTCACAAAGTGGAAGGGGCCGACGCAAAGGTGTATGGGCTGACAATTCCATTATTACTTAAGGCTGATGGGACTAAGTTTGGTAAATCAGAGGGTGGCAATGTTTGGCTTGATCCGGAAAAGACCACCCCTTATGAATTCTACCAATTTTGGATTAATCAAGATGATCGGGATGTGATTCGTTACTTGAAGTACTTTACGTTCTTGAATCAAAGTCAAATCGCTGAATTAGCTAAAAAAGTAGAAACTCAGCCAGAAAAACGAGAAGCTCAGCGTCGGTTGGCTGAGGAAGTGACTGAGTTTGTTCACGGCAAGCAAGCCGTTGAGCAGGCAGAACATATTTCGGCGGCCCTCTTTTCGGGGGATGTTTCAGAGTTAACAACGGCAGAAATTGAACAGGGATTTAAAAATATGCCAACAGTTGAAGTGTCAGCAGCACCGCTCGATATTGTTCAATGGTTAGTGGACGCGACAAAGATCGAACCGTCTAGGCGTCAAGCCAGAGAAGATATTAAGAATGGGGCTATTCGAATTAATGGGCAAAAGGTTCAAGACGTTGATTTTGTAATTGATCCGGCAGCCAAGTTTGATGGGAAGTTTGTGATCGCTAGACGAGGCAAAAAGCATTACTATTTGGCCCGAGTTAAATAAGTTCCGAAAGCAAATCGAATTTGATTTGCTTTTTTTGTTGACATCGTTGGCAAAAACCGGTATATTATTTGGTGCGGCTTTTGATAAGTTCATTTTTCAAAAGTTAGCTAATTTAAAAAAGTCATTGACACTTATTCGCAGTCATGATAATATTAAATAGTTGTCAAAAGCGATGAACAAGCGCTTCCGACAACGGAAGTAGCTCTTTGAAAACTGAACAAAATTTTCGACAAACAAATGTGCAGGGCGTTCCGAAACATTTCGGAACCAAACATTTGCGAAGTCAATTCGTAAAAACCAAGAATAAATTTTCAATCATGAGCTATTAACAGGCTTATCATTTTAAAACCATTTTAAGATGAGAGTTTGATCCTGGCTCAGGACGAACGCTGGCGGCGTGCCTAATACATGCAAGTCGAACGCGTCACTATTAATGATTTTCAGTGCTTGCATTGAATTGATTTAATGGTTGACGAGTGGCGAACTGGTGAGTAACACGTGGGTAACCTGCCCTAGAGTAGGGGATAACACTTGGAAACAGGTGCTAATACCGTATCACAACTCAAACCCCATGGTTTGAGTTTAAAAGACGGCTTCGGCTGTCGCTTTAGGATGGACCCGCGGCGTATTAGCTGGTTGGTGAGGTAACGGCTCACCAAGGCGATGATACGTAGCCGACCTGAGAGGGTAATCGGCCACATTGGGACTGAGACACGGCCCAAACTCCTACGGGAGGCAGCAGTAGGGAATCTTCCACAATGGACGCAAGTCTGATGGAGCAACGCCGCGTGAGTGATGAAGGGTTTCGGCTCGTAAAACTCTGTTGTTGGAGAAGAACGGGTGTGAGAGTAACTGTTCACATCGTGACGGTATCCAACCAGAAAGCCACGGCTAACTACGTGCCAGCAGCCGCGGTAATACGTAGGTGGCAAGCGTTGTCCGGATTTATTGGGCGTAAAGCGAGCGCAGGCGGTTTTTTAGGTCTGATGTGAAAGCCTTCGGCTTAACCGGAGAAGGGCATCGGAAACCGGGAGACTTGAGTGCAGAAGAGGACAGTGGAACTCCATGTGTAGCGGTGAAATGCGTAGATATATGGAAGAACACCAGTGGCGAAGGCGGCTGTCTGGTCTGTAACTGACGCTGAGGCTCGAAAGCATGGGTAGCGAACAGGATTAGATACCCTGGTAGTCCATGCCGTAAACGATGAGTGCTAAGTGTTGGAGGGTTTCCGCCCTTCAGTGCTGCAGCTAACGCATTAAGCACTCCGCCTGGGGAGTACGACCGCAAGGTTGAAACTCAAAGGAATTGACGGGGGCCCGCACAAGCGGTGGAGCATGTGGTTTAATTCGATGCTACGCGAAGAACCTTACCAGGTCTTGACATCTTCTGCCAACCTAAGAGATTAGGCGTTCCCTTCGGGGACAGAATGACAGGTGGTGCATGGTTGTCGTCAGCTCGTGTCGTGAGATGTTGGGTTAAGTCCCGCAACGAGCGCAACCCTTATTGTTAGTTGCCAGCATTAAGTTGGGCACTCTAGCAAGACTGCCGGTGACAAACCGGAGGAAGGTGGGGATGACGTCAAATCATCATGCCCCTTATGACCTGGGCTACACACGTGCTACAATGGACGGTACAACGAGTCGCGAAACCGCGAGGTCAAGCTAATCTCTTAAAGCCGTTCTCAGTTCGGATTGTAGGCTGCAACTCGCCTACATGAAGTTGGAATCGCTAGTAATCGTGGATCAGCATGCCACGGTGAATACGTTCCCGGGCCTTGTACACACCGCCCGTCACACCATGAGAGTTTGTAACACCCAAAGCCGGTGAGGTAACCTTTTGGGGCCAGCCGTCTAAGGTGGGACAGATGATTAGGGTGAAGTCGTAACAAGGTAGCCGTAGGAGAACCTGCGGCTGGATCACCTCCTTTCTAAGGAAAAACGGAAGCCTGCACATGTCGAAAGTTTTGTTTAGTTTTGAGAGGGCTACTCTCAAACGATGGTTACGCTTTTGGGCCTATAGCTCAGCTGGTTAGAGCGCACGCCTGATAAGCGTGAGGTCGATGGTTCGAGTCCATTTAGGCCCATCCACCGGCCGCAGCGACCGGAGTAACTTGGGGAATTAGCTCAGATGGGAGAGCACCTGCTTTGCAAGCAGGGGGTCAGCGGTTCGATCCCGCTATTCTCCATTGGCACGAACGTGCCGAACTTGGTTCTTTGAAAACTAGATAATATTAATTTTCTGTAATGATTGAAATTAAAGCAATTTAATTTCAGCCGAGAACACCGCGTTATTTTGAGTTTGTTAACTAGAAAAAATCGCAATACTCAATTAACTTGCATCACGTCGTGATGCCAGGTTAAGTTATCAAGGGCGCATGGTGGATGCCTTGGCACTAGGAGCCGATGAAGGACGGGACTAACACCGATATGCTTCGGGGAGCTGTACGTAAGCTTTGATCCGGAGATTTCCGAATGGGGCAACCCAGCAGCTTTAATCAGCTGTTGCTGATCAGTGAATTCATAGCTGGTTAGCGGTAGACGTGGGGAACTGAAACATCTCAGTACCCACAGGAAGATAAAGAAATTTCGATTCCCTCAGTAGCGGCGAGCGAACGGGGAACAGCCCAAACCAATGAGCTTGCTCATTGGGGTTGTAGGACTGAACATTTGAGTTACCAAAGTCGTTGATAATCGAACAATCTGGGAAGGTTGGCGAGACCGGGTGATAGCCCCGTAGATGAAATCAATGACCCTCAGTTCAGGATCCTGAGTACGGCGACACACGTGAAACGTCGTCGGAATCCGGGAGGACCATCTCCCAAGGCTAAATACTCCCTAGTGACCGATAGTGAACCAGTACCGTGAGGGAAAGGTGAAAAGCACCCCGGAAGGGGAGTGAAACAGTTCCTGAAACCATGTGCCTACAAGCAGTTAGAGCCCGTTAATGGGTGATAGCGTGCCTCTTGTAGAATGAACCGGCGAGTTACGGTAACCTGCCAGGTTAAGGTATTAAAACCGGAGCCGCAGCGAAAGCGAGTCTGAAATGGGCGCTTTAGTAGGTTGCTGTAGACCCGAAACCAGGTGATCTACCCATGTCCAGGCTGAAGGTGCGGTAAAACGCACTGGAGGGCCGAACCCGTGTACGTTGAAAAGTGCTGGGATGAGGTGTGGGTAGCGGTGAAATTCCAAACGAACTTGGAGATAGCTGGTTCTCTCCGAAATAGCTTTAGGGCTAGCCTCGGACGTAGAATCATGGAGGTAGAGCCACTGTTTGGATGAGGGGCCCGTCATGGGTTACTAAGTTCAGATAAACTCCGAATACCATTGATTTTTATCCGGGAGTCAGACGGTGAGTGATAAGATCCATCGTCGAAAGGGGAACAGCCCAGACCACCAGTTAAGGTCCCTAAATATATGCTAAGTGGAAAAGGATGTGGAGTTGCATAGACAACTAGGATGTTGGCTCAGAAGCAGCCACCATTTAAAGAGTGCGTAATAGCTCACTAGTCGAGTGATTCCGCGCCGAAAATTTACCGGGGCTAAGCATATTACCGAGACTGTGGACTTGACCTTCGGTCAAGTGATAGGAGAGCGTTCTAAGGGCAATGAAGCCAGACCGTAAGGACTGGTGGAGCGCTTAGAAGTGAGAATGCCGGTATGAGTAGCGAAAGGCCAGTGAGAATCTGGCCCACCGAATGACTAAGGTTTCCTGGGGAAGGCTCGTCCTCCCAGGGTTAGTCGGGACCTAAGCCGAGGCCGTCAGGCGTAGGCGATGGATAACAGGTTGAGATTCCTGTACTAGTAATTGATGTTTGAGCGATGGAGGGACGCAGGAGGCTAAGCTGAGCATACCGTT
>NZ_BNJR01000004.1 GCF_016860605.1 Lentilactobacillus fungorum | reverse complement strand
CGCAAGCTTCTGTCCTAATAAAGTAAACAAAGCAAGCGGCTGGGAAGTGAAGCTAAACGACTAGAATCGTAAAATAGCTGTTTGGCGGTCAGCAAAAAACATAACCCGACAGAATCCTTTGAATTAGCGGATTTTAGGTTGAAACTTTTTGCCGAAATATTCATATGTAAGCGTCTATGTCCGCAAGTATTCCAATTATACCACGCAAGAGCGGTTGTTTTTTACGGGCGCCTTTGGTATGATAATAGGCAATCATTTCAATTTAATGAAAATGAAGAGACGAATTAGTAACTTATAACTTGTTGATCAGAAACCAAGTGGCTGCTGTGAACTTGGAGCAGGTTTAGGTGAACTCATCGTCGAATGAATGGCTGAAGTGAGTAGGCTGTTCCGGACTATCGCCGTTATCGATTTTGAGTGCTCAGTGAATGAGAAGATAGGTGGTAACGCGATAATTCGTCCTATGAGAATCCCAGTGTGGTTTCTTATAGGCTTTTTTTCATTTGTATTGAAAAACTTTGAAAGGTGGCAGTTGCAAAATGGCATACAATCACGACGTAATTGAGCGTAAGTGGCAGCATTATTGGAATGAACATAAGACCTTTAAAGTAACTGAAGACAAAACTAAGGATAAATATTATGTGATGGATATGTTTCCATACCCATCCGGCCAGGGCCTGCATGTGGGGCATCCTGAAGGGTACACGGCGACTGATATTATGGCTCGAATGAAGCGGATGCAGGGCAAAAACGTGTTACACCCAATGGGATGGGATGCCTTTGGGTTACCCGCTGAACAATATGCTTTAAAAACAGGCCATAATCCGCGTGATTTTACCGCTAAAAACATTAAGGTATTTAAAAAGCAGATTAAATCGCTTGGTTTCTCTTACGACTGGGATCGAGAAATTAATACGACAGATCCGAGCTATTATAAATGGACTCAGTGGATTTTTGAGCAATTATACAAACATGGCTTAGCTTACGAAGATAATATTGAGGTTAACTGGGCCCCTGACTTTATGGGCGGGACGGTGGTTGCCAACGAAGAGGTTGTCGATGGCAAGACTGAACGTGGCGGTTATCCCGTCTATCGCGTACCAATGCGACAATGGGTGCTTCGAATCACGGCATACGCTGATCGCTTAATTGATGATTTGGATGATCTTGATTGGCCGGAAAGTATCAAGGAACAGCAACGAAACTGGATTGGCCGCTCTCGTGGGGCTAGTGTCTTCTTTAAGGTCAAAGGCCACCCCGATGAGCAAATTGAGGTCTTTACGACTCGGCCAGACACGCTCTTTGGTGCCACTTATATGGTCTTAGCTCCTGAACATGATTTGGTCTCTAAGATTACAACCCCAGAACAAAAAGCTGCCGTTGATCAATATCGGGATGAAGTATCAAGGAAATCAGATCTTGAACGAACTGATTTAAATAAAGATAAGAGCGGGGTTTTCACGGGCGCTTATGGGATTAATCCAATGAATGGTAAAGAAGTGCCAATTTGGATCGGTGATTATGTTCTTGAATCTTATGGTACCGGTGCAATTATGGCCGTACCCGCCCATGATGACCGGGATTACGAGTTTGCAAAGAAATTTGGATTGCCAATTGTTCCAGTAATTGAGGGCGGCAATACGGATGAAGCAGCTTATACGGGCGATGGCCCTCACTTCAACTCTGGCTTTATGGACGGAATGGCTAAAGATGACGCCATCAAGGCAGCCATTAATTGGTTGACCGATCACCAGGCTGGCCATGAAAAAGTCAATTATCGTTTACGAGATTGGATCTTTAGCCGTCAACGATATTGGGGCGAGCCAATTCCAGTTATCCACTGGGAAGATGGTGAAACTACATTGGTGCCGGAAGATGAATTGCCGTTAAAACTGCCAAAAGCCAAAGATATCCAAACTTCAGGCGGCAAGGAGAGTCCCCTGGCTAACTTAACTGATTGGGTTAACGTAGTGGATCAGAATGGCCGAAAGGGTAAACGTGAGACTAATACCATGCCACAGTGGGCAGGAAGTTCTTGGTACTTCATTCGTTATGTTGATCCAAATAACGATCAAGTGATTGCTGACCCTGAAAAATTGAAGTACTGGTCACCAGTTGATCTATACGTGGGCGGTGCTGAACATGCGGTTCTTCATTTATTGTACGCAAGATTTTGGCATAAGTTCCTTTATGATTTGGGGGTTGTCCCAACGAAAGAACCATTCCAAAAATTAGTTAACCAGGGAATGATTCTGGGAACCAACCATGAAAAGATGTCTAAGTCCAAGGGCAACGTCATTAATCCAGATGATATTGTTCGAGATTATGGTGCCGATACATTGCGCGTCTATGAAATGTTTATGGGACCAATTGACGCGGCTAAACCATGGAGTACTGAAGGA
Source organism: Lentilactobacillus fungorum (assembly GCF_016860605.1). Lineage (GTDB taxonomy): Bacteria > Bacillota > Bacilli > Lactobacillales > Lactobacillaceae > Lentilactobacillus > Lentilactobacillus fungorum. Next base: position 438,288 of record NZ_BNJR01000004.1, on the reverse strand, counting down.
ATCAATGGTGCTCATCACTGGTTGGACCGGGTTTGGCGGTTGATGATTGACGACAATAATCACTTGCGGGATCGGGTGACGACATTTAATGATGGGAAGCTCGACAAAGTCTATAATCAAACTGTCAAGATTGTAACCGATGATTTTGAGCATATGCGCTTTAATGTTGGGATCTCCCAGATGATGGTGTTCATCAACGATGCGTATAAAGCAGAGGCATTACCAATCGCTTATATGGAAGGATTTGTCAAGATGCTCTCACCGGTTGCCCCGCACATTGCAGAGGAACTTTGGAGCTTGTTAGGCCATGATGGCACGATTACTTATGAGAAATGGCCAACTTATGATCCCGACCAATTGGTTGAAGATCAAGTTCAGGTGGTCGTTCAAGTAAATGGTAAGGTTCGCGCTCATCTAAAAATTGCCCGGGATGAAGATCGAGAAAAAGTTGAATCACTTGCAAAGAGTGATGAAAATATTCAGCGATACACGGCCGGCAAAACGATTCGCAAAGTGGTTGTGATCCCCAATAAGATTGTTAATATTGTTGTGAGTTAGTAACAGAACAGCAAGTTAAAAAGCCAAGTAACGAATTCATTTCTTAATGAAAATGGGTTCGTTATTTGGCTTTTTCTAATAGTTAAGATGAATTAGATTTTAATGATAAAACAAGTGGTTAAGTGCTTAAGGACTTTGAAAAATAATTAATTATTGGTCCAGTTCGCTGGCCGAATTATCTTTATAGTTTTTAGCCCATAAAAATTCTGTTAAGATTTTATTGACTGCTAAATTATTATTGTGTAATTCACTATGCTGTGCCTTGGGGCCAAATGCTTGAAACGTTTGGTAAAAACTTACGTGGTCGCGGAGTACATAACCTAACGAGAGGGCAGAGGCGTTTGTGACGACTCCGTCAGAATTTGTGCCGTTGCCCAAGTTACCATATATATTGAGTACGCGAGCTTGTTTTGGGAAATTTCGTCTTAATCGATAGAGCATCTTATATTCTGGATGGATAATCTGCGGTTTTCCGGTCGGCAAAATCCGATTTTGATTTGGCGCGTCGTCCCACAACTGAACCAGTGGACCAGAAGTTGGTTGGTTAGATTTATGGTTGTTCATGATGCCATCGTAGGGACCTGCGATCACACAAATTTTGTTAACCCGGGGAAGGTTAGGCTGATTGCCGTTTAAGAGATTATAGTAGATAACGGCGTATGCCCCCATTGAGTGACCAACGAAGTTAAGTTGGTTAACGTGGTATTTTTTCTTGAGCAACTTAGCAACCTTAGTCAGCCAATGAGTATACTGCACTTCACCAGCACGGTTATTATCCATTCGAACCATAATAATCGGATTTCTCATCCATCGCTTAATAGTACCAGTGACTGAAATTTTGCCATTTGAGTGAACATGGATGATCATTCGACGAGTCGCTGCCCCACTGATTTCTGTAGCGGAAATAATTTCTTTTTCGGATCGCAATGAGCCACTCCAACCGTGAACAAACAAGGTTGGGATATTTGAATTGACAAACCGTTGCGTTAACTGGCGTTGTTTTTCTTGACTATGCCAGATTGAAACCCCGATTCCTAAGATGATTAGGCTACCGATTAAAAAATAAAGTATTCTAAATGTGTTGGAATGCCGAGCATCAAACATTAACTAACCGCCTTGTGTAACGAATTCTTTACCTTAGACTTGACGTATGCATAGAGAATAGAAAGAACAAACGAGATAATGAGTGCCAAGATCGTTTCTAAAATAGCGCTCTTGTAGCCAGCTTCATCGACAATGTCAATTACCGCCTTATGCAAATACATAATGCCCAGAGTTTGCTGACCAAGCAGTTGAATTGGTTTAATGGCTAATTGAGGCATTAATTTGCAGAAATAATAGCTGGCACTAAAGACAACCAAGCAAACGATAATCGGGATAAACACGATGTAAGAAACTCGCGAAATAGGGACATGGTGATATGAGGCATGAATAATCTTTGATTTTAAATAAAAGCCGAAATTAAAGCGATCCATGTGCTGCATCCAAAACGCCCACACAGTAAATAGTGCCGCTGGAATAATGATCCATAAGTCCTTGACCATTTCTTGAATTTTGTGGAAGTAAAGATAACCAAATAACATGAAGAACATGGCAATGAAAGCGACATCAAAATCCCATGGCAGGTATTTATAAGTCAAAAAGTAGATGTGTTTATAGCTGGTGGCAACAATTAGCGAAATAAACGCGATGATAATTTGTGCTTCTCGATTTTTCACGTATGTAATGACAATTGATGTCAATAAAAGAGCAAGCAGGTAGACGTTGATATACCAAAAAACGCTAAGATAGTGATTCAAGGTCCGACCGCCATATACAAGCCGAACAAAGTAAAAAAGAGTATAAGACCAGCTTTCTCCACGGACGAAGTGCGAAACCATAATCAAAAAACCACCGCAGATAAAGTATGAAATCAATAACGGGAAAATCCTCTTTTTTAAGAAGGCCAGCCATTGATTATTAACGATCGGCTTTAAGAAAAAGCCCCCCATAATGAAGAAGATTGGCATATGCCACCAGTACAGAAAATGAAACATTGTTCCGTGACGGGTCATCGCGTGACCCAAGACAACGGCAACAATCCCAACGGCTTTGGCCACATCGATCCATTCGATTCTTTTTTTACTCACAACAATTTCACCTCATCAATTTTTAAAAGCACTATTAAAAATATTCTAGTGCATATTAGACCCTCCTGACAACCGTTTTTAGAGACAAGCCAATAAAAACAGTTGGGTTTAGCAGTCCTTACTATATCTTGTCCTGAATGCTAATGCAACCAGTCATTGCCAACCCTGCTCAGCGAGCTCATTAATCGGGATGGTGGTGTTGGCACTTCGTGGTGAGATGAGCGAAGTGCTGAAAATTTTTGAAAGATGTAAAAAACGCCTAATCAATAGGCTGACTAAGCGTTAGGTCATTTGGATCACGGTTCACGGGTTTAACTAAATTAAGGAGCATTTAGTTGTAACCGTAGCTTTTAATTCGCCTGATGGGCGTGCATGAACTCAGGTAAAGACTCGCTAATTTGATGAGGTAAAACGACGTATTGTTTTTTTGCTAATTGATCGGCAATTGCGCTATGGGCATAAACGGCTGCAAGTACCGCAGCAGGCTTATCAGCAAATTGAGCTGTAAAGCCGCCAATCATCCCTGCCAAGGTGTCTCCCATGCCGCCAGTTGCTTGTGCAGGGGTACCACCGGTATTTTCGTAAACTTGGTTATTGAGGCAAACTTGCGTCCGGTGAGATTTAATGACGGCAATGGCATTTAGTTGATTTGCCACGGCTAAGTTCGCTTCTGGCGTTTGGTCGGCAATTTTAATCCCTGAAACGCGTTGCCATTCCATTTGGTGAGGGGTAAGGACGTTTAGCGGTCCACTGGGTAACGTGAGTTTGCTATTAGCAAGCAATGTGAGCGCTGAGCCATCGATGACAAGAACTTGACCGGGCTTGGCCAATGCAAACGTCCGTTCTAACAAAGTACGGGCCTTTTCATCTGTTCCCAATCCCGGGCCAATAACAATCACGGTTGCCGCCGAGAGAATTGGCTCGGCCATTTCAAACTGGTTGTTATCGACAAACATTGCTTCTGGCAGCCAGTCATGTAGGCTGGTTTGATTAGTTGAGTCGCTGACGGTTGTTACCAAACCCGCGCCGCTATAGACTGCAGCTAAGGAAGCCATAATAATGGCCCCACCGAAATTTTGACTGCCGCCAACTAAGGCAACTTTACCATAAGTCCCCTTAAAACTATCAGCGGGTCGTTGGCGAATCACCTTTGTTAGAATCTTATCCGTGATTTTTTTCATCATTAATCCTTCTCTCACTGAAATTAATTACTATTTTTATTATAACATTACGAATGGTAAGCAATCATAACGCGAATGGCGTTCTGTGATAAAATACAGATATATGACAGGAGTGAGAAATCAATGACAATCGATTGGAAACAACAAGCACAAACTTATCGTGATCGCTATTTGAAGGACTTAAGCACACTTATCAGCATTAAAAGTGTACGAGACGACGATCACGCAACTGATGAATATCCGTTAGGCCAAGGACCCACACAGGCGATGCAACAATTCTTAGCTTTTGGCGACCGGGATGGGTTTGTTACTAAAAATCTCGACAACATCGTCGGCTATATTGAGTATGGTAGCGGGGAGCAAACAATGGCAATCCAGGCGCATGCGGATGTGATGCCAGCTGGAGATGGTTGGCAGACCGAACCGTTTGAGATGGTTGAAAAAGATGGCAACGTATATGGCCGGGGCACTTCTGATGATAAGGGGCCGGCACTTGCCGCTTACTACGGCTTGAAGATGCTAAAAGATAATGGCATTACCCCCAAGATGAAAATTCGCCTAATTATTGGTACTGATGAAGAAAGCCACTGGACCGGCATGAAGCATTATTTTGAAGTTGAACCGAAACCGGCGTTTGGCTTTTCGCCGGATGCAGAATTTCCACTGATTAATGGTGAAAAAGGCAATGTAACCTACATCACCACGTTTGGTCATACCAACGGCGAAGAATATACTTTAAAGAACTTTGAGTCTGGGCTGCGGCCAAATATGGTTCCGGGAAACGCAACCGCATTGGTTGAGACGGGTGATAACGAGGGCTTTGCCGACGCGTTTACGCGATTTTTAGATACCAATCCACTCGCGGGTGATGTAAAAGCGACTGATCAAGGCGTTATTGTTCACGTGATTGGAAAAGCAGCCCATGCGATGGAACCGAAGAATGGCGTGAATGCTGGGACATATTTGGCTAAGTTCTTACAGCAGTTTGAGTTTAGTGGGGCAGCCAAAGAATTCATTGATTATCTGGCGGATGATCTTCATGATGATTCGCGGGCCACTAAGATTGGCGCAAACTATGTTGATGATGTAATGGGTGATGTGACTATGAATGTGGGAATTATGAGCTTTAACCCTACCGATGGCGGTCTAGTCAACACGAATTTTAGATACCCAAAAGGAACCGATGATCAAGAAATCTTAGCACGTTTGGTGGCGGCTGCCGGGAAACATAATGGCAAAGTAAGCGAAATTGATCATATGGGTCCCCACTACGTAAACCCTCAAGATCCAATTGTTAAAACGCTGTTAAACGTCTATCAAGAACAAAGTGGCGAAAAGGCGGCTACCCCAGAAGTTGTCGGTGGCGGAACTTATGCACGGCTGATGGATCGCGGGGTTGCCTTTGGTGCATTATTCCCAGGAACCGCCGATACGATGCATCAAGCAAACGAGTTCCAGCCGGTCGCTGACTTACTTAAAGCAATGGCCATTTATGGTCAGTCAATTTATGAGTTAGCTGCCAAATGATTTGAGGTGCTAATATGCTCGAATTTAATTATCAAACTATTTTGGTCGGCGTTGATGGCTCAAAAACGGCTGATAAAGCTGTTAGCAAAGCAATTGCGATTGCCAACCGGAATGCTGCCAGGTTAGTGATCGCGACCGTCATTAACAATCGAGATATCATTGGCGTTTCCAAGACTGCTAGGTTAGGGTTTGGCAATGTCAGTCCCGAAACAATCGATCGCTTGAAGAATCATTATCAACGGTTGGTTGATAAATATGCTAAGCAGGCTGAAGATAGTGGGGTTAAGGTTAAAACAATTGTAACGACTGGTGATCCGAAGACAGTTCTTGCACGTGAGATTGTGTTAGCAGAAAATATTGACGCAATTGTGATTGGCGCGACCGGCGCAAATTTTGTCGGCCGCGTTACAATGGGCTCAACGGCAGCGTTTGTGATTGCCCAAGCACCATGTGACGTGTTTGTTGTTCATCGAGATCGTCAATAGTAGTAACCTGCGTGGTTGAACCAATCGGAAGGATCCGAGGGGGCGGCTGCGCTTTTTAATTGGGGTTAAGCCGGGCAATCACTAGCTGGTGGTTGCATCATATGACCAGTTAAGTTTATACTTCTTGGGTACACTATTTAGTAATCTTAAGCGATGGGGAATTACAGATGATCGATGTTTTGTTCAATGAAAGCTTCGCAAACTCACTCAAATATTTTTATCAACAGCATCAAATTGCCAACGAGTTGATTGTTTTACCGGTTCATCTGAATTTGGGTGATATCACGCTGGGAAATTTCATCGAAAATCGACGAACGCTCTTTAAAATTCAGAGTACGCACGATCGGTTTTCGACGACTTCTAGAAAGATGCAACAGCTAACTGAATCGTTGAAACAACTGGATGAAGTCGCTGAGCGAGGCTTACCAATTCGAATCTGGTGGAGTGATCTAAGTGAAGACGTGTGCGGTTTCTTATGGCTGTGTGAAGCACTGGCCGACAAGGGAGCGCGAGTCTTTGAGATCCACGTGCCGCTTTCGTTTGTAAGAGGTGAGGCCTTGGTGACGTTATCAAGTTTAGGCGAACTTCTTTACGACGATATTGAACGACTGGGATTGACCAAATTTGAAAAGCCACTCACTCGACAGCAGCGGAAGGTCTATCGTTATGGTTGGCGCGATTTGCGGTCTGATAATACACCGGTTCGGGTGAATATCAATGGTCAATTGGTTAGCCAGCCAATCAATTTTTATGATCAATTTCTGTTAAGTCAAGTGAGTTCTAAACAATTTCGAAATGTCGTCCGGGTAATCGGTGAAACGCTCGGTCGCTATCCAGTTGGTGCGCCCGATTGGTGGTACCGTCATCGGATTGATTATCTTATTTCTAAAGGCGTGTTGAATTTTCAAAAAGCTGATCCTCACGTCAACGAATTGGATCCGGGTAAAATTAAACGAAATGACTAAAAAACGAAGACCCTCTGCAATTTATCCAGAGACAGTCTTCGTTTTTTATAGCGTTTCTTGTTGCGGTTGGCGAATCTTTGCCAGTGCGTCATCAATTTGTCCAAGGACGATTTGAACATTTTTGGGATCACTGAGATCGTACTTTTGGAGATCGATTCTCATTTTAGGGCTCACGTCATAATCTTGGTACCACTTTTTATAAGCTGCCCACATCTTGAAGTAATAGTCTTGTAATCCCGGATTGCCGTCAAATTGTTCATATGTGCGGCCGCGTTTTTTAATGCGATACTTAATGGTTTCAAAGTCGCTGTCAGCGTAAACTAACAAGTCAGGCGCCTTTTTTGGTAATTGGTCCAATTCGCTCATCATGTTGTCAAGTAACTTGAGATAAACGGCCAATTCGGTATCGCTAATATTACCCTCGGCGTTATTTTCCTTAGTAAACAATGCATCTTCGTAAATAGAACGGTCTAGGACGTTGTTATCATTACTCAGGGCCTGTTTGATCATTGAAAAGCGTTTGTTTAAGAAGTAAATCTGCAATAAAAAGCCATATTGTTTCTGATTTGAATAGTAAAGCGGTAGGACCGGGTTGTCGCCAACGGGTTCAAAAAAAGCCTTTGTGCCAAGATGTGCTGCAATTTTTGCGGTTAACGTTGTCTTTCCAACGCCGATCATTCCTGCTGTAATTATCACCATGGTAGCCCCTCTTTTAATAAAGTTACAAGATATAGTGTATCACAAAAAGCAGTCACACAATATTGATATTTATTGGAAAAAATCAGGCGAAAATCAAAGGGGTCTGCTTATTAAGTAGTACAATGTATGTATCGAGTTAAATGGAGGGAATCTCATGTATAAAGCGGTTGTTTTTTTCGATCTAGATGGAACGTTATTCGATAATCAAAAGAATGTTTCGGATGATAATATCGCGGCCATCAACCAATTACGGCAAAATAATATTTTACCTGTCATTTCAACTGGCCGAAATATTTTCGAAATTCAGTACGTAATAGACGCCACCGGCATCGATTCTTTAGTAAGCGCAAATGGCAGTTATGTCCAATATGAGGGCAAAAAGTTAAAGGCAGAACAGATCAGCCAAGACGTCATTGAAGAAATTTTGGCGTTTGCAAAGGATCAAGGCGATGTCATCTCATTTTATAATAATCAAGAATTTGCTTTAACTGCTGAAAATGACTTAACTAAGGTTAACTATCGCTTGTTAAGATTGACTCCCCATGTCGATCCGGACTTCTATAAGACCCATGAAGTTAATTTCTTAAACGTCTTTAATTATGACAAGGATAAATTATATCAAGAGGCGTTTGCTGGTCGGCTATCCTTGGTTCGAAATAACCCCCGCTGTTTGGATACGATGAAGTGGGGCGTTTCAAAGCAAACCGGAATCCAAGCACTTCTTAAAACGGCTAACTTAGGTGACATCCCGACGTATGCATTTGGTGATCAACTAAATGATTTACAGATGTTCGCGGAAGTCGATTACCCGATTGCGATGGGAAATGGGCACCCAGATGCCAAGGCGAAAGCTTCGTTTGTCACTAAGTCAAACATCAATGGTGGCATTGTTTATGGGCTGCAGCACTATGGGCTCATTAAGTAAGCACTAATTATCAAGTTATCGGGTTCTTAAAAGCCAAACGGGAGACTTGAGCGGTTATCGCTCAAATCTCCCGTTTGGCTTTTAAGATCCAATGACCATTAAGCCATTTGTTTTTGAATATTAGCTAATGTCATTTCAGAAGTTGTCTCAAAGTTAATGTCAGCATCCTTTAAGATGGTTTTGTCACCAATTCCAATGGATGTTTCACCGGCGGCATTAATTGATTCAACGCCGGCTGCGGCATCTTCAACGCCGATGCATTGCTCGGGCTTTAAGTCGATTAACGCTGCACCTTTCAGGTAAATTTCAGGATCGGGTTTACCCTTACTTAGCGTTTTTGGATCAACAATTTTAGGGAAGTAGTCAGTTAATTCAAGCTTTTTTAAAACGGTTGGGGCGTTTTTAGAAGCCGACGCTAAGGACAGCAAGTAACCGCCATTTTTGATTTCGTCTAGAAAGGCCTTAATTCCCGGCAGAATGTTAGCCGGGGTCATTTTATCAACTAATTTTAGGTAATTGGTATTTTTCTCAGTTGCTAAATCGACTTTTTGATCATCGGTATATTGATCCTCAAGATTGCCAGCTTTTAGGATCATTTCCAATGAATCCATTCGACTGATGCCCTTTAAGCCGTCCTCAAGCTCTTTGGACCAAGGCGCACCGACCTTGTCGGCTACTTGGTGCCAGGCTTGACTGTGAAAAATGGATGTATCCGTAATAACACCATCTAAATCAAATACGAACCCTTTGATGTCTGAAAACTTTGCCATCGTCATCACTCCTTAATGATTTGCTTTACGAAATTGTTTATCTGTAGGTAATCTTAGTTGGTTTATTCTTGGACAGTGAGTAGGCTTTATCGGCAACCTTCACGTGACTGTTAGTATCAGCGGTGACTTTGATATGATGATGATCAATTTCAAAGCGATAAGTAATGCCTTGATAAGTCTCTTTAAACGAAAGTTGATGCCAGTTGCTTGGAAGATGCGGATTGATCGTCAATTCGTCGCTGTCAAAGCGAACACCACCATAGCATTTGGTTTCAATTTGTAGGGTGGCACCCATCACGCCAAGATGAATTCCCTCTGCAGTTGTACCACCTTGGATATCGTAGTAGTCGGAAAATAGGGCGGTTGAGAACAATTGCCACGATTGATCCATATTGCCGTCCATTTCATCTAAGACGGAGTAAACAATCCGGGAAAGGGTGGAACCATGAGTCGTCCGGTCAAGATAAAATCTGAGGTTAGTGGTAAAGTAATTTGCCGGCAATTGGTATCCCAAGCGATTAATGACAGCTTGAACCTCTGAAAATGGGAGTTCGTAATAAGCCATCAGTGTATCAGCTTGCTTGGCCACTTGATAGGAATCAGGCGATTTACCTTCACCCTTTAGTAGGCGATCGATTCTTGAAATATCACCATATTTCTTCCGGTAAGCGTCAAAGTTTAACTTGGATAGATTAAAGTAACCTGAGAATTGACCGATAATCCCTTCTTCGTTAATATCCAAGCGAAGTTTGTGGTCGATATCACCCATCTTGGCTAACAAATCAGCATTAGTTCCGGCTTTTTCGTTAGCAGCTTTCACGACAGCGGCATCTTGTTGGGCAATAATGCCGGCAACCTTATCAAACAGCCAGGAAACCATGATATTGGTGTAGGCGTTGTTGGTTAATCCTTGGTCATCAGAATTTGGATATTCTTCATGGAACTCATCTGGCCCCATTACGTGATGAATATCGTAGCGATCGGCGTCCTTATCATAAGTTGCCATGCTGACCCAGAATTTACAAATGGACAAGAGCATTTCTAACCCATAGTTTTTCATAAAGTCGGCATCACCAGTGAGGTGAACATAATTAATAACGTCGTAGGCAACAGAAATCGACACGTGGCGTTGAAGCCGGCTGTTGTCCGGATCCCAACCGCCGCTCACCGGGTTAAGGTGAACGAACTGTGATTGTTCATCGCCGTACATACCTGATTGCCATGGATACATTGCTCCTTGCTTATCTTCGGAAGCCGCATATTTGCGAGCTTCACCAAGCCGATGATACCGATATAGCAAACATTGTTTGGCAATGGCTGGATAGTGCAGTGCATAAAACGGCAAGTCAAAGGTAACATCCCAGAAAATATGGCCACGATAGGCTTCACCATGAAGGCCACGGGCACCAACTGATGCATCTAATTTCCCGGAGGAAAGGGCGGCACCAGTTACCAACAAATGATAAATATTAACCCTGGTGAGTTTCTGGCTAGTCATATCATTGTCAATCTGGATATCCGCATTCTGCCAAACGTTACTCCAGAATTTTTGACTATCACCTAGTGTATCGTCAAATGATGAGTTGTTAAGTTCGTCTTGGGCCAGACTTTCTAGATTTTGGTTCTCGTCTTGACTAGTAAAAATGGTGACACACTTTTCAAACTCGTACGTTTTTTCTGGTTCAACTTTAAGACTCAGCCGCTGCTGGATTTGCTTGTCTTCGGTTTCGGCAGTAAGTAGTTTTTGGGTGTCACAAGATTGACTGGTTAATTTTGAATTAATCACAAAATTAACATGCGAAGTCTTAGTTTGGCCACTAATAGAAATTTGGTCATCATGAGCAGCCATGCCAATGACGTCAATATGGTTTTGATTGAAGTCTTGATACCGTTCAACGTTACCATTAATAACGTCACCGTCAATCTTTGAGTAAAGTTGTAAGCTACCTGAAAAATTAATTGGTTTAAGTTCGTATTTAATGGCATAACGGTGCCAGTTTGTCATGTTGGCAACTTTAGTAGCCCGAACCTGGAGAATGTGCCCGGTGGATAATTGGATATGCAGTGTAGTCGTTAAAACACCAGTTTGTAAATCTAAGCTTCGATAGATATCTTGAATATCTTCTTTTTTGATTTGAAATGGCTGCTGGTGATCAACACCAAAGCTGATATATTGAGCATTCGGTAAATTAACCAAATCCTCGTTCACAACATCTCGTCCATTGATGTTAGTCGTTAATTGGTTATAGACACCGGCAACGTACGTTCCAGGATAGTTATCCTGATTAGCATTTGCTTCAACATAAGCGCCTCGTAGGCCAAAATAACCATTGCCAATTGTCAACATGGCTTCTTGACCATAGTTACGTTTGCCGCTGTATTCCCCATAATAATCCAGGTGCCACTTTAAGTATTCCTGCTTTTCTGCCACAGCTTTTTTTAAGCCCACTTCTTGGACTTTGTGTAGATTAACCACTGGGATGTTCATCATGTTCGCAATGGCTAACCCAATATCAATTTTTTGATGGTTGATCCCAATGATGGTGTCTGAAAATTCATAATTGAGTGAATTTTCGATAATTGCAGCGTCAACAGGTAGCCCAGTGAGGGCCGCCTTGATGTTCTCAAGATTATCGCCAATTGAAAATTTGGGGTTGTAGGTAATCATAAATTTTCTAAAAGGGGGGTTGTTGGAATCTTCTGAGTAATTGATTTCCATGACCCCATCACGAGCCCTTATCGCAAACGTTCTCATAACAAAACCTCTTCTCAAATATTTTCCGATGACAAAACTGCTTTACAAGTTAATTCTAGTCCAACCACTTATGAATCGCAATTAATTGGCGGTTTGACGCTGGTTTTTCCAATTTAACAAGCTTATTTTTTCTGTTGTTCTAGCAGATCTTTAATCTGGGATAATAAAATTTCTTTTCGGTCAACACTGGCAGTTTGTGGCTGTTTTTTAACAACTTTGTTAATTAGTTTGATCAAAATAAAGACAACAAAAGCAATGATTAAAAAGTTAATGATCGAATTAAGAAAGGCACCATATTTAAAAGTGGCCTGACCGATAGTGAATGAAAGCCTTGACAGATCAATGCGGCCGATAAAGATGCCAATGAGCGGATTGATCAGGTTAGTCGTCAGCGACGTGACAATGGCGGTAAATGCACCACCAATAATGACCCCAACTGCAAGATCAATCACGTTTCCTCTCGCAATAAATTCTCTGAATTCTTTTAACATAAAAATCAGTCTCCTAACAATTTATGTGATATGGTAATTATATTCATTATATAAAGGGAATCAGTCATAATACAAATGGCAGCTCCGCTAAATTTGTCTTTTAGATCATTTGATAAAATATGATATTATGATGTCAGTAATTTTAAAGGAGCCTAATTTTGAAGAATAAGCGAACAATTATCACAGCAATTATTGTGGCCGTCATTTTAGGGCTTGCGTTTTATCTCAGCAAAATGTTTGATCACTCGATGGCCCTTTTTGTGATCACCTGGATTGTTGCGATTGTACTGATTCGGGTAATATTAACGCCACTCGTTGTTTGGCTTGTTAGAACCAGGGATGCTAAAAAAGAGGCTACCCAGTCAACTGATCGGTCGCCTCAAGCAAATGATCATGATTCAAATACTTTAAATTAAGGAGAATCTTATGAAAGCAGATATGCTCAAAAAATTTTTAATACCGGCGGTTGGGGGGCTCATCTTTACGACAGCACTTTTATTTTCATCACCCACCCAAGCTGCCAGTGAGCAAACATCTGAAGTTTCGGATTCTAAACAGCAACTAGTCGATATTGTGTTAAAGCCTAAGAGTCAAACCAATTTGGATAAATTTGTTTACCAATCAGTTAATCCAAATAGCAAAAATTACCGGCGATTTGTCACGGCGGGTACTTTTGCGAAACGATTTGGACAAAAGTCGGCAAACATTGTTAAAATTCGTAAGTATTTGCATGGTCATCATCTCAAAGCCTCAGTTTATCGCGGGAATTTGGTAATGACCGTCAAGGGAACAACGCGAAACATTGAAAAAGCGTTTAAAGTCAACTTGGTAAATGTCAAATCAGACGGCATAAGCTATCAGAAATCAAAAGGTGCCCCTAAACTGCCAAAAACAATTTCCAAATCTGTTTATGCCGTTTTTGGATTATCAACGTATTCGCCATTTTCCTCAACGAAGTCAACAATTAAGCCAACTTCGTTTTATACGGCGGCTCAAACCGGCTCTGACCAACCGGCAAAATATTCGCCTAAAAAATTTGTGAATCGATACCACTTGTCTTCGCTTTATGCAAACGGCTCAACTGGTCGAAGCAAAACGATCGGAATTATTTCATTTGCCAATTTCCATCCGAATGATGTTTATCGCTATTGGGATGGGGAAGGGATTAACGTTAAGAACAACCGGTTAAGCGTTTATCGAACCAATGGGTATAAGGGCACTTGGAATGGCTATGATGAAACAACGATGGATGTTGAACAAGCGGGCGCCATTGCCCCCGATAGCAATATTCGAACATATTTGGCCCAATCAAACATTACGGGAATGGTCAATTCGATCGCAGCAGCCAATGGTCAAAATATAATTGATTCATTGTCAATTAGCTGGGGGCAAAGCGAAGCTCAGGTTGCGTATGAGATTAAGCAAGGAATTACACCCAGCAAGTACAATCAAATTTTGAATTTATTATTTGAACAGGCAGCTGCGCAAGGAATTAGTGTCTTTACGGCTAGTGGTGACAATGGGGCTTACGATGGGATTGCAACGGGCTTAACGAATGGCTTGTCGGTTGATACACCCTCTAATTCACCATATGTCACGTCAGTAGGCGGGACGACATTGCCTAAAACCTATACTGTGAATAAAAAGAAAGTTCGGGTTACTGATGAGCGGGCATGGGGTTCGGAGTTTCTTTATCCTAATTATCGCCATCAAAAATTTTTTAGCCGCCTTGATATGATTCAAAGTTATTTTTCTGGGAGCGGCGGCGGTTTTAGCCGCTACAACAAGGTACCTCGTTACCAAACGGGGGTGAGTGGTGTTGGGACTTATGATGCAACGAAGCTTTGGGCATTTAAAAAAGGGGAGCCGACATTGCTGAAGCACCCTCAAAATGTTTCCGGCAAGCATGCTGGGCGAAATGTTCCGGATATTGCCGCCAATGCTGACCCATTTACTGGCTACAGTATGTTCATTACCCCAAAAAGTAATTCAAGCGCCAAAGGAGAATGGGAAGTGACGGGGGGGACCAGTGTTGTGGCACCGCAAATGGCCGCAGCAAGTGTGCTGATGGCTGATAATGCTGTTGGTCGACTTGGATTTTGGAACCCACAAATTTACCGGTTTGCAACTGCCAATCAGTCACCCTTTACGCCGTTGGATAGTAGAACCGATAATACGAATCTTTTCTACACAGGGCAACCCGGCAAACTATATAATCAGGCAACCGGGTTAGGAACGATTGATTTTACAAAACTTGATCAAGCGTTTAATGGTCAATCAAATTAGAACCGTTACGCAAATCAGAGAGTAAGTCTACGGGGTCAAAAATTCAAACGGGGTTTCGATTAGGCAACGTTAGACTTTGATAGCCAAAAATGGCTTGCCGGCTTTGAAAGTGCTTAATGGCTCTGCCCACTTTTAAATTAGGAGGTTTTTATGGACAATCAATCACGCCAATTGATGTTTGGCGATTATTTTGAACGAGCAATGGTATTTGTTGGGTTATTTATTATTGTGGGAATTGTTCAGCTGCCGTTAGGATTGATCATTTCTGGTCGATTTTCGACACCGATTAATTATGTGATTGGCGGCGGCTATCTGGTTGGCTTTGCCATCGCCATTTGGATTGCCAATTATGCGTTTAAGAAATATGCGCGTCCGGCTAAGCGGCCAATTACGGCACAAAATATTAAGTGGATTATTTTTTCTTGGTTGGGTTTCTTCGTTATCGAAGTGGTCCTGGGATTGCTAAATCAAGCAATTTATCATGTAACGCAAACATCGAACAATGAAGTTATTCAAACAATGATGACTAATAGCCACTTAACGCTCATTTTAATGGGTTTCACGGCCGTGTTTTGTTCGCCCATCTTAGAAGAATTGGTTTTTCGCGGATTTTTAGTTGGCGCTTTCTTTAAAGCCAACAGTTTTTGGCCGCCGATTATCACCAGCGCCATTTTCTTTGCAATTCCGCATATGGAAACGATCAACGTCATTAGTTTTTCGACGTATGCGCTGTTAGGTGGCATTTTAGCCTATTTATTCGTTAAAACCAGAAATATTAAAGTCTCGATTGGCCTGCATTTTTTGAATAATTTAATTGCCGTAGGGTTGATGATTGCGCAAATTTTGGCAACTAATTCTTGAGCTTAGATTAAGTAGGGGTCACTGTTGGGTTAAATGCCAACCAAGGCAATTAATTTGTCAGATTTAATGTTCAAGGCAAGGACAAAACTTCATTTTCAGCCGTCATTGCAACTTAGATCACTAACCATATTTTGGATTAAATGTACGACAAATGGCTGAATTCAGTTTCTTAGTTTAAAAATGGTTTTCACAGTTGAGGGCTATTAACGCGTTGAGCTGATGATCCATGATTGACGAATGGGCTTCCACATACTAGCTTAAAAGCAATTTTTTCATGAGGTGATGAACGATGGGGTTGACAGTAAAATTATTCAACGATGTTTCTGAAGGCGTAAAGGGAGCTAAAAACTTAATTACAGACGTTAACGGGGTGCTGGTTGGCCAAACGACGGTTGATGATGGTGATGTTCACTCTGGGGTGACGGCAATTTGGCCGCATCAACGGGGATTGTTTAAGAATAAGGTGCCTGCCGCCTCATATGTGATTAATGGATTTGGCAAAAGTGTGGGCTTAGTTCAAATCGATGAATTGGGAACGATTGAAACGCCGTTGGTACTAACCAATACGTTTGGTGTTGGGACCGCTACCAATGCGCTTACTAAGCTGATGCTTGCATCCAATCCGGAGATCGGTGATACGACCAGTACGGTTAACCCAATTGTTGCTGAATGTAATGACGGTGACGTTTCTAATATTCGAAAAATGCGGCTCACTGAAGCCGATGTGAATGCGGCACTGAATTCTGCCAGTGACCACTTTGCTGAAGGAGCAATTGGCGCTGGGCGGGGCATGATGTGCTATGACCTAAAGGGCGGCATCGGTTCAGCTTCGCGAATCGTGCGGATTGATGATCACTCATATACAATCGGTGCTTTAGTAATGAGCAACTATGGCTTCCTTCAAGATTTAGTTGTTAACGGCCAGCCAATTGGCAAGCCACTAGCTGCACTGCTAGCCGCAGATAAACACAAAGAAGAAAAGGGGTCAATTATTACGGTTTTAGCAACGGATGCGCCCCTTAATTCACGGCAACTTAAGCGCATTGCCAAACGGGCAACAGTTGGGATCAATCGAACGGGTGGCTTTATTGGCAATGGTAGTGGTGAGATCGTTTTCGCCTTTTCAACGACTAATCTGGTTCAGCATTTTGCCAAACAGAACGTGGAAACGGTTCAAAGACTTAATGATAACGTGATTGACACATTCTTTAGGGCGACTGCAGCGGTGGTTGATGAATCTGTTTTAAGCTCGTTGGTCCACGCAGAATCAATTGTTGACCGAAAGGGGCGGCTTCGGTTTAGTTTCGTCGATGCCGCAAAAGAGTTAGTTCGTCGGCAACCTGAGTATAGCGACATGGTGAATCAAGTGTTTACGGAACTTGGGGTGATTAAATGACGCATCAGATTTTATTGAACGCTGAAAATATTAACCAGATGGCTTGGGGCGCCATCAACGGGTGTGAAGCAGCCAGCCTATTGGAGGGTCTTCATTATCAGCAAAGCGCCTTAACAATGAACTACGGCCAGTTTTTATTGGCAATGCCGATCAGTGCCGATGGGAATCCGTATCATGGCTTTGGCGGCTCACCGTTTAAGAATCAAGCCGGAAAGTTTGAGGCGATTTTTGTTCGACCGTTGATTGATTGGGCTAAGCAGTATGGCAACGTCCAAAACCTCAGTGGCGCAACGCCGCATTGGTTGTATGAATCGGTTAAACAGGGTAATCCGGTTTTAACATATGTAACCGTGCATTTTGAAGCGCCGGAATTTGAAATTTATCCGTTCGGTAAAGTTCCAGCTAATAATCATGCAGTTTTACTTGATGGGGTTTGTGATCAACAGGTTCATGTTAGTGACCCAATTGATGGCCGTTACTGGTTATCTAAGAATCGCTTCGAGACAATTTATCAATCACGAAAAATGGCGATAACAATTTTGAAATGAATTTATAAAACATTCGGGTCTTACTAAATTAATATTAGAAAAGGCCTGTTTTTTTTACAATTTTATGCTAAATTAGGAACTAAGCTTTGTTAATCATTAAACAAATCATTGAGGAGTGATTTTATTATGAAGTTATCGCGAAGTATGGCCATGTTAGCGGGGGTAGCAAGTATTTCGGTGATTTTAGCCGGTTGTGGATCCAATTCCAGTCAGAAAAAGAAGACAATTACAACATCCACTGATTCTGAGTTAACAACGGTGGATCTTTCAAAGACAACGGCTGTTGGGACTTTTAACGTTTTAAATAACGTTGACGAGGGCCTGTTCCGGTTAGGAAAAGATAGCAAAGTTGAGCCAGGCATTGCGACTTCATCGACTATCTCGAAGGATGGCAAGACTTATACGTTTAACTTGCGGAAAAATGCCAAGTGGAGCAACGGCGATCCAGTTACTGCTCAGGATTTTGTCTACTCTTGGCGCCGGACGTTGAACCCAAAGACAGCTTCACAATATGGTTACTTATTCTCTGGAATTAAAAATGCTGATAAGATTCAGAACCGAAAAGCAGCGGTTTCTTCTCTGGGAATTAAAGCTGACGGTAAGTACAAGCTAGTTGTGACATTGGAACAAAGAATCCCGTACTTTAAATTGCTAATGGGCTTTCCAGTGTTCTTCCCACAAGATTCAAAAACGGTTAAAAAATATGGAAACGATTATGGCACGTCGTCTAAAACCCAAGTTTATAATGGCCCATTTACATTAACTAAGTGGACAGGGACCAATCTGAACTGGACATTAAAGAAGAACCCAAATTACTGGGATAAAAAGGCGGTCAAGGTCGATAACATTAAGTTTAGCGTGGTTAAGGATCCTTCAACGGGTCTAAACTTGTTTAATCAAAAGAAGCTCGACATGGCACAATTATCGGCTACTCAGGCTAAACAAATGAGCAATAATAAGAATATGATTTCTCGAAAACAGTCTTCTTGCTACTACATTGCGCTAAATCAAAAGAACCGGGCTTTTAAGAATTTGAAGATTAGACAAGCAATGTCAATGATTATTAATCGAAAGGTATTGGCTAATAAAGTAGTTGGCGGCGGTGCAATGGATACTGATAGTTTTGTTTCAAAAGGGTTGGCCGTATCACCTAAGAACGGGACAGACTTTACTCAAGATGTTACCGCACCGGCTTCGATGAGCTATAATCCAACTAAAGCAAAGCAACTGTTTAAAGAAGGGTTACAAGAGGTTGGTTTAAATTCGCTTCACTTTACGTTAATGAATTCAGATACTTATGATCAAAAGCAATTAAGTGAGTACCTACAAAGTGCTTTGCAAAAATTACCAGGATTAAAGGTAACATTGAACAATATTCCTGGCAGAGTCATCTTGTCAAGGCAAGCTGATCATCAGTTTACGGCAACGGTTGCTAACTGGTTTGCTGACTTTTCAGACCCGATTACCTTCTTGAACATTTTAACTTCCAACAACCCAAGTAACATCTCACAGTGGAAGAATTCGACCTATGATCAATTGATTAAAGCAAGTAACAACGATGACGGTAATAACGCAGAAGCTCGTTGGATCGATATGGTCAAAGCACAAAATTTGGCATTGAAAGATCAAGCGATCATTCCACTTTACCAATCTGGTGAGAAATGGCTGGTTAATAGCAATGTCAAAGGTGTCATCTATAACACTGCCGGCGCTAATTATAACTTTAAAAACGCATCGATTAAGTAGGGGGTAACGTTCTTGGAGCCGATGATTGAACGGATTGAAGTAAACAGCGCCGCGGTACCGCTAAAACGGCCGTTTAAAACGGCATTGAGGACGGTGACAACAGCGCAAACATTAATTGTGCGCGTCATTGATAGCACTGGTCGGATAGGATTTGGCGAAGCGGCTCCGACACCAGTGATTACCGGCGATACCATGGCAAGTATTAAAGAAGCCATTACAAACGTAATTGGCCCCAAATTAATTGGCAAGTCGCTGGTTAATTCTGAAGACCTCAAAGCCACGATTGAGCAGTCAATGGTTCATAACACCAGCCCCAAGGCCGCTGTTAATATCGCAATTAACGACTTGCTTGCCCAACATTATGGCGTACCACTTTTCCAATTACTTGGCGGCCATACTGATTCGATTTTGACGGATTACACCGTCAGCGTTGGCCCGGTTGATGACATGATTGCCCAAGCAAAAGCGTTGATTGCAGCTGGCTTTACGACGCTTAAAATTAAAGTTGGCAGTGAGTCAGAAGAAGCCGATTTGGAAAAAGTCGTCGCGATTAGACGGGCGGTAGGGCCAACAATTCAACTGAGACTGGATGCAAATCAAGGCTGGCATCCTAAACAGGCCGTTGCGGCGATTAATCGAATGGCTGACTTGGGGCTGCAAATTCAGTTGGTTGAACAGCCGGTTGTAGCGACTGATTTTGAGGGCATGGCTTATGTAACGGCTAATACAACTACAATGATTATGGCCGATGAAAGTATTTTTTCGGTCGCGGATGCCCTTAGAATTATCAAAATGAATGGTTGTGATATAATCAATTTAAAGTTAATGAAAGCTGGAGGCATCGATAATGCGCTAAAGATTAATACGTTAGCGCAAGCGGCAGGAATTCCTTGTATGGTTGGTAGTATGATTGAATCCTCCGTTTCAGTCACTGCTGCTGCGCATTTGGCGGCTGCTAAGCGAAACATTAAGTATGTTGATTTAGATGCTTCAATGATGTTTTCAAGTAATCCGGTAACGGGTGGCCTTGTTAATGAGGGTAATCGAATCAAGTTACCTCAAACTGCAGGATTAGGATTTACAACTAATGCATAGTCATGATGATGGTTCATCTCGTAATGCGTCGCTTTGCGGGATGGACCATTTTGGATGTGATATGATGGTGTAGGAATTACGATCACGATTTATTAATGTGATTGAAAAAAGACTGGAGGTGCCCATATGGAAACAAGAAGAGTAGTAGTTCCGGTTGCAACGATCTGGAAAACAAAAGATTCACCAAGAAAAGTGGATCAGCCGGCTTTGGACGGGGATGTTAAGAAATGGGTGGCCCAGATGAGTGATCAACAATCGATGGACTTATCAGAAGACGATCTATTAGAAACTCAGGCGCTGTTTAACGATGAATTAATTATTGATCACTTTGATGGTGACTGGGCTAAAGTGTTTGTGGCTAACCAACGGGATGATTCAGATTCACGTGGTTATCCGGGATGGGTGCCAACCAAGCTATTGAGTCAGCAACAAATCACTTACCCGCCCGTTACGACAACGGTTCGAATTGCTGTTAAAACCACAAATTTGTATGATGCAAACAAAAAACCGATTTTAGAATTAAGCCTAGGGACTGTTTTACCTCAAACAGGTACTGAAGGAGATTATCTTAAAGTTGTTTCACCATTGGGTTCGGGGTATATTGACAAACAGGCGGCCGTTCTGCCGTTTGTCGGCCAAAATGCCGGTGAAACGATGGTTCAAATGGGTAAGCAATTTTTAGGGATGCGCTATCTGTGGGGCGGCATTAGTTCGTATGGTTTCGATTGCTCTGGTTTTGCTTATACGCTTCATCGGGTTTTAGGATTTGATATTCCTCGGGACGCTGATGACCAGCAGGAAAGCGGTTTGCCGCTTTCGCCAGAAGAAGTTCTGCCAGGAGACTTGGTCTTTTTTGCTTATGACCATGGCACCGGCTATGTTCACCATGTTGGCATGTATATTGGAAACGGCCAAATGATTGAGTCACGAACCCCTGGTGCCAAAGTCGATATTGCCAGTTTAACGGAGCCTAAATTTGCTTCTGAGTTTGCTGGCTTTAGGAGATACTGGCGATGAGTGCTGATTGGGAAAGTAAAATTGAAAATCTGCTAGCGGTTGATTGGCTAACAGCGGGAATGATTGTCAAACTAGATAATCAAACCATCATCGAACAGCACAGTAGAGAAATTTTCCCGTCAGCATCACTTATCAAACTGGCCGTTCTAAATTACGTCTTAGATGGAGATTTTGACTTAGATGAGAAAATTCTTGTAGCAGACAAGAAGCCGGTTGGTGGGGCTGGTGTTCTTCAATTATTGTCTCAAAAGCAATGGCAGCTGCGGGACTTATTGGCGTTAATGATCAGCGTATCGGATAACTTTGCCAGTAATGTTTTAATTGCGCACTTTGGCATGGGATCGATTAACCGTTACTTGGATCAGTTAGGCTTTGAAGGGACTCGATTAAATCGCTATTTGATGGATTCAGCAGCTTTAAAACAGGGGATCGATAACCAAATCAACGCTTCAGAAGCGCTCCAGTTATTAGAAATGGCCTTGGCTCATGGGCCAATGGTGATGAGCTGGTTTAGTCATCAGCAATTCCGATACAAGTTACCGGGAAACTTCGATGAAGCTGGCAGCCGGATTCAAGTATTTAATAAAACTGGTGAGGGTAACCAAATTGATCATGATGTTGCGAGATTTGTATATGGCAATCATTTGATGGATGTTGCGTTATTGACAATTAGTCGGTCGCAACGGATGGCGGTCATTCAGCGATTTAACCAAATTGGTCAATTGTTGGCTGATGCAATAAGTGACTAAGCGGCTGTTTTGTAAAGAAGCCAAAGAGATGGCGTCCAGGTTGTTATAACCTTGAACGCCATCTCTTTGTACATAGCAATTATTCAGCTTCGTTTTGATTGTAAGCATCTAATTTGTCTTCAATTAGTTGGATTGCTTTTGAACAATCTTGCTTATCAGTGTCCTGTAACCCTAACACGTCAAAACAGTGACTTACGTGATCAAAGACTTTGTCCCGCTCTTGGGCGGCCATTTCAGTTAATTCGATATTAACCGTACGCTCGTCTTTTGAACTACGCGTCCGACTAATCCAACCCCGGCTCTCCAGACGCTTGAGAAGTGGCGTAAGAGTGCCGCTATCCAAGTTGAGATGTTGCCCCAATTCTTTCACTGTTAAAGGCGCATATTGCCATAATGTCAGCATAGCAATATACTGGGGATAGGTTAAATTAAATGGTTTTAGAGCGGTTTGATAAAAATGGTTAAATTTTTTATTGGCGGTGTAAAGCTGAAAACATAATTGCGTATCTAATTGGATGGGTTGTGTATTAGCCATGAACTTAGCTCCTATTAGTTTTAGTTATTATATAGTGTCATTGTATAGGATTTGAAAATAAAAGCAAGAAGAGTGCCCATGTACTATCAAATTGTGGACAACCTTTTTAATCTGTTGTAAAGGAATGGGACGTATGAAGATTAGTCGTTTAAGATTGAGTACTTGGTTGTTTATCGTGACGCTTGTTTCGATGATTGGCTACATTGGCTACTATGGCTTTTGGTATTTTAAAGGGCAGCCCAAGTTTCACAATCAAGTGCTGCTTTTGATTGAGGTGGTCGTTGGCATTCTCATTTCGGTTTTACCATTTATAATTGAAAAGATTGGTAATTTTTATTTTCCGCAAATCGAATTAATCTTCTTTTATATCTTTTTATACATGTCAATCTTCTTGGGATCGGGACTCCAATTCTACGGGGTACCGTTTTGGGATAAATATGAACACGTCTTTTCTGCAATGATGCTTGCTGGACTGGGTTTTTCGATCTTTCAGGGGTTGATGAATTCACGTGACAATGCTCGACGGGCCCCGTTCTTGATGAGTTTGTTTGCTTTTGCTTTCGGGACCGCTTGTGGCGTGTTTTGGGAACTCTACGAATTTACCGCAGATGGTTTGGGTGGATTAAATCTTCAGCGTTATGAGCAAGCCGGCCGAATGCTCGTTGGCCGGGCAGCATTAATGGATACCATGACAGACCTGATCGCTGACTTAGCTGGCGCGTTCCTAATGGCTTTAATTGGATACTTATTAATGAAAAACGATCCAAGCACCAGTCGATACTTAGTTTTTAAGTCAAAACGGCAAAACTTCTTTTCAAGTTCGTACTTTTAGTGTAGAATTATAAATGTTGATGCCCCGATGGCGGAATTGGCAGACGCGCAGCGTTCAGGTCGCTGTTTGAGAAATCAAGTACAAGTTCGAATCTTGCTCGGGGCATTTGGCGTCAAAATCAACGTTTCCGCACAAACGTTGATCTAAGGCTCTTGATCTTTTACCACATAAGATCGAGAGCCTTTTTTGTTATCTAAAAAGTTGTCGTTAGTTTCTATTAGTTTCTCTCTTTTTCAGAAAGCGGGTCAAAAAATGGTCAACGAGATGGTCAACGAAGTCGGTCAAAAAAATAAATGGTGCTAGTTTTTCTTTTTTATTGAGATGATATCTGCTTGCATGGGTGATGGCTGCTCATCTGGATCTAGTTTCTTCAGTATGTCCATCGTGCGGTTCTCTTCGCTTGTCTGAGCAGTTTTAAAGAGGTGTGCGTAGGTTGTCTGGGTAACCACCGTATTTTTGTGTCCTAAGCGTTTTGAGACGTACTGGATAGAAATGCCATTAGAGATCAGAAAACTGGCGTGGGTGTGCCGTAAGCCGTGGAAGGTGATCTTCTTGGAGATGATGTGATCATGAGCATACAGCTTTTTAAGCATGGTGTTGGCGTCAGTGTTTGAGACGACTTGGCAAAAACGTGAGTAGAACACAAAGTTGTGTGGATTTTTGTAGCCATGCTTGAGCAAGAACTCATCCAGTATCTTGCTCCAAGTCTTGAGTACGTCGATCAACTGGTCATCAATTTTGATCGTTCGATTGGACGGATCATTTTTCGTTGGCCCAAATTGGTTGTCGACATAGTACCAAACTTTGTTGATCTGCAAAGTGTGAGCATCAAAGTCGACACAATCCCAAGTTAAGCCGATAACTTCTTCATAGCGCATACCAGTCAGTAAAGCCGTGGCGATCATGGCGTTGACTACGTTGGTGATGTCGTGAATATTTTCGGTTGTGTAGGCGAGGAGCTTGCTCATGTCGTCCATGTCCAAATATTTTTCAGCTTGCTTTTTGCCAGATAAGCCAGATAGCTCGGCACCCTCAGTAAAGTCAAATTTGATTTTACCCATCTGGTAAGCCTTTTTGATTGCGGCTCGAAATTGGCTGTGTACTTTGCGGACTGAAGCGATTGTGTGCTTGCTACCGTAGTCGTTGATAAATTTCTGATAGTCGTCATAGTCAATCGAGTTGATCGACCGCTCATCAAAGAAGTCACCAATCACCGTCTTAGTGGCCTCATAGCGCCGCTGAGTTGCCGGGGCAAGTCGCGGCTTCTTGTAAGTGTCAAACCAGTTGTGAAAGTAATCCGTGACGGTCTCTTTAGAAAGATTGCTACTGCCACGTTTTTGGATCTCAGCTTCTTGTGCAGTCGCCCAGGCACGGGCAGCTGACTTGGTGGCAAAACCAGCCTTGTTGAGCCGCTTACGCCGTCCGTTTTCTTGGTATGATAATCGTGCCGCCCAAGACTTATCGAGCTTATAGATCGATGCCATGTCATCATCTCCTCGTACATACGTTCACGTTACGTGTTAAATAAAAGCCCTGTTTAAGGGCTGACCAAACCAAATTTAACGGCATCATTATCTTTCACCAGTGTGCCGTTATTGATCTTTAAATGGTCTCTAAAGGGTTCGAACCAATATGTCACGGTTATCAGCCGCACGCTCTACCCGTTGAGCTAAGAGACCGATTTACCATACCTGAGTCGAACAGGTATGGTGCTGAGTGGGGTGGCTACTAATCTTGGGGTATATTTGTAATTCCCTTTATCCATATTTACCCAAACCAACTGTGCAAAAACCAACCCAGGATACCGGTTACGGCTGGAAGCAATAGATATTTAAATGAGAAATCCCATAATGTTAATTTTATTTGTTGCGGAATATTTTTAATATCTGATCTGATACTTACCATATCCTGTTTTATTTGACTGATATCACCGCTTTGCTTGCCCAAGCGATCATCAATTTTATCAAAGCGGCTATTCATTGAGTCAAATCTTTTATCCATTAATAAATTAGATTCCTGACTTTGATGAATAAGTAATTAATGGTGGCGCTTTCCTGTGAAATAAGGTGTTAGGTAGTTTAATGGGGCGCACTCAGGCTTAAGGGGTTTAAAATGGTTTATTGTTTTTGTTGCCTCTGGGGCATCGGTTTTTAAGCATGCATAGCGGACACCATTAGTATCTTCAATAATAAAAATACGATTAAAGTCATTTCGCGTGTTAACAATTTTTGCGTTTTCATGTTTGATATTAAATATGTCTATATAACTCATAGCAATAATCCCTTCTGTTTATTCCTGCGAATCTTACGGATGGCTAAGGCGTCTCACATAATCATCTCTTTCGCAGGTTAATATGGTTTATTGAGAATCGTTGGTTTTCTTCAATATTTCAACGACCTCTTTTAGGTATTGAGCTTCGATTGAGATTGGAGCGGCTGCTTTTTCTTTTTTAGGCATGATCTTATTGACACCTTTAATCAGTAAGAATACAACGAATGCAATAATCAAAAAATTAATAATTGAATTAATAAAGGCTCCGTACTTAAATGTTGCATTACCAACTTTAAAGACTAATTTGGAAAAATCAATTTGGCCCAAAAAGATTCCTATAAATGGATTAATTAAATTATCGACCAGTGATTTAACAATAGCAGTGAATGCAGCTCCAATAATGACACCAACTGCTAAATCCATAACATTTCCACGTGCAATAAAATTCTTGAATTCTTTTAACATAACATTCCTCCACTGTTGTATTTTTTAAAGTTATCCAAAATATATACCAATTAAAGCTCCGATGATTCCGACTATCAGTGGGAGTACTATATTTTTAAAAAGGACGCGACGCTTATACGAGTTCAACGTATTAGAAAGTTTGCCAACTTGATCAGATAGATGTGTGACACTTTGTTGTAGATCTGTAATGTATTTAGTTTGTAAATCAATGACGCGTTGTTGTTCGTAAAAGTGATCATTTACTTTGTCAAAGTTCTTGATGGTTTCATCAAAAATATAGACTTGTCCTTGAGTTAAATGGTAGTGTTGATTTTGTTCAACCATTTTTAAATTGCCTCTTTCCCTAGAATGTTTTATTGTGGTGTGACGGTTTGAAAGCTGTCACCCACCTTTATCCTGCATAAAACTCTGAGCAATTTTTGACTCATCATATCCTTAATCAATCCAGCATATCAGTAGAAACCATAAGCATGTTTCATAATATCCCCTGTGGGGGAGCCAATGCATTACAGAGGGCTTTTAATAAAAAGTTTCCGCTTTTAGCGTCATCAGCATTTGGACCAATTTCCCCGGTAGGAGTTGGACCTATCGCTGGCACCGGTGGGGAAGGTGAATCAATAACACCATTTACACATTCTGTAGCCATGATGGCGTGCCCACTTTAAGGTGACATGTTTCTTAGACTTAGCATTACTCAGCCCACGGCAATGTTTAGAATGATGCCACTTTTTACCATGGTTGGGTGCAATCCACACATATGTAGTCTTAGCGTGGGCGTCTACATTAGCTGGGATGGTTGGTGCAGCACCACCTAGCACTAAAGTAAACATAACGGAAAGCATAACGGCCGTTCTCTTCAACGCTTTCACAATAACTCGCCTCTAGTTTTTTCAGCTTTTAAAGTCATCAGGATTTGGACTGTAATTCCCCATGCCTGAGTTGAACAGGTATTAGTTCCGAGTGGGGAAAATTAACCAATTATTGATTATTTAAGTTTGAGTTATGACTTTGTAAATATGATTTACTTGGATGTTGAAGCATAATAAAAACAGCAGCTACAATCAAAACAACCATCGCAGGGAAAGCCATCGCTGCAGTAACTCCAAATAATGCACTACCAATAATGCCTAACACTGACCCAACAAGAGAGATTCCATGCCGCCTAGATTGCAACAATGCAATGATGTTAAGGATTACCCCAATCCAAGCCATCACATAGAAAAAAGTCCCAGAAGAATCTGCGGCACCGGATCCTGATGATAAGGCCGCTCCAAACACAACAAACCACGAAGCTGCGAACAGAACACAATTGACAATATCAAGAATTCCCGTCCATGTGTTGATCTTTAATCGCTTCATAAATAAAACCCCCATGATGAATTCAGCTTTTAACGTCGTCAGTATTTGGACGTAGCAATCAATTCAAATTGACATTAATTGTTTTATCGTCCAAAAATGACGGTTGATATTCTAGCTTCAGTTTCGCATCTTTTTTTGCTTGACCAATTAAATTTCCCGAGACAGTAGCACCCTTATCAAGTGATCCACTGTCTAAGGTGTTGTTTTCATAATTACCAGATGTTAAGATTTCTCCAAAATCAGTTGTATTACCATTAGCGCTCAGTTGAAAATCCATCTCGTTGTAATCTTGCTTTTCATGACTATCATTTTTAATGGTAACGTTGCAGATAACATATTGATTACCACTCTTGGGTGTGTCCATACTGTTTCCACTAAAGTATTTAACTCGGTTAACCTTGAACTTATATCCTTTATAGTTTACAACTTGCCCCACTTTATAGGTTCGCTTAAACGGCGAAACTTTGTGAGCCTTCGGTTTTCTATCTGATGAGCTGGATGAACTACTGGAATCATTCATCATACCCCCAAGCACAAGCACGATGATAATAACTAATATCCAAAACCACCAAACTTTATACCATGGCTTTGGCTGTTTCTTCTGATTATCCATTTAACTCAACCCCCTAATAAAATATCGATACTGCTCTAAACGAGAATATTTGATCTATCAGCCCCTTACTTTAATAAGCTTGTTGCAAAAACATACTTACCTAATATCCTAAAGTCTTGTTCGATGTTCTTAGGAAAGATCAGCGGCTTATAAATAGGATTAAATGATTCTGGTTCAAAGATAACAGCCTTTGATGTTTCTTTGAACCTCTTTAGTGTAGCATTTTCTCCATCTACCAGAACGGCGCATATGTCGCCATTATCTATCCCACAATCTTTAACAAATACGGCAATAAACCCTGGTGCAATAACCTTGCTCATTGAATCTCCATTAACCTGTAATGCAAACAAGTTGTCACGACCATACCTATCTATTAGTTCATCGGGAATGATTGTTTGACCAATGATGTGTTCATCAGCGAAGGTAGGGATACCAGCGGTAATTTTCCCATAAACGTCTAATGGTTCATGTGATGTTTCCCATTTTGTGGTTGCCGAAATTGTTGCACCATCACTTGTTGGCTCAACAGTTAGTTTGTCCACTGAAGGGGTGTATCCAGCCAACTCCATGAGTTTTAGATAGTCAATGTGATATGCATCTGCAAGTATCTTCAAAGTTTCAGGACTGGGATTTATAGGATTACCGCGACGATTTACTCCCTTTTCCAAATCGCCAATGTAAGAAAAGCTCAGTTTCCCATTAATTCGATGGGAAACGTCTCGAAGCGATTCTTTGCCACGAAGTTGTTTCAAATATTTACCAAGTTCGTTACTCATAAGATCCACTCCTTAGGTTAATTGTAAGATATGTCACACAATAATAAAATAAAAATAAAATAATTTACTGTAATACATTGACAACATGTGCGATATGTCATACAATAAGGTTGTTGATTAGAGGAGGTGAAAAAATGAAGAATCGAATTGCAGAAGTGCGTAAGGCAAAGCATATTACGCAAGAACAGCTTGCTCAAGCATTACACACAAATAGGGCTTACTTGAGCAATCTAGAGAATGGTAAGAATGATCCTTCTGTCGATCTTGGCGGACGGATTGCACAATCGCTTGGCGAAACTGTTGAAAGTATTTTTTTTACTGATGATGTACGACATGAACGACATAAACATGCAACACTGCCCATACCACCAAGAAAGGAGGTGAAAGAATGAGTAAAAAAGAAGAAGTACCAGTAGTAATTGTTCATCCGGCTAATGATCCTGATTTTGGCGGTTCAATGCTGAACAGTAAGTTTTGGGACCGAATCGTGGTCACTACGACAGAAGGTAAAAAAGTAGCAGAGATCAATACTGACGATGCGACCCCTGCTACTGGATATTTGATTAAGGCGTATCCAAATAAGGACTAACCCTTAGGAGGATGTGGATCATGACCATGACTATCTTTGCGAGAGATTTTTCCGTCACGATTATGAACTACTAATTCGGAATGCTGATTGTCAGCAATTTTACGAGCCACTTTCTCAGCTTCTTTTTTGTTATCAAAGTTAGCAGTTGCTCGTGAATTACCAGCGCCCTTTACATTCCAACCGCCTTTACCATCAGGAACGACATGTTGATCAGCCATTTATGTCACCACCTTTAATGGAATAACTCAATTATCCCACTAAAGAAACGAAAGGAGGTGAATAAATGACCGAACAAGATTTACAGGGTTATTAATACTTTTTTTCTCAATCAAGCAAAAAAATATTAATAACGAAAGTCCTGCAATGATCGCAACCGTCACAGAACTCTATCAAGTAGTTATTAGAAAATCCCCCACAAAGGAGTGAGAGATTAGTCGTTTAGAACCTTGGAAGGCTTAGTAAGTTGTCAGATGTTGTTGCATTGGGGTCTGTTTGAATATAGGGCTTCTTAGGTAAGTGAGGGTGAACTACTTTTACGTCTACTTTGGAATGAGCAGAGTTTGTGAAGAAGTAGTCGTTGCCCAGGTCAAGCCAAGCAACGACTTGTTCCTTAGTTTCAACGTCGCCATTGGCTAATTCTACGGAGACAATTTCACTTTCTTTGGTTGCAGAATCATTCTCTGTATGAACTTTTACAATTTTATGCTCCATACTATTCACCTCCTTGTAAGGTGGGAATCGTAGATAAAAATGGTTACTCATTCAAGTATTTAATTAGCAAACCGAGTGCCGTTAATATTGTGGCGATATTCGCAAAATATTCGGCTGGACCTTTAGTTTGCGTGTAGATGTATTTAAGGGTGTTAAAAATGAAAGCCAAATAATCAAAGATTCGAGGTGCTAACAAATCAAGACTTGGTACAACAATATTGTCTCTTTCTGTGATGTCTTCCTGATTTTGGGAACCACTTTCTTCGGCGTAGGCTTTTGCTTCTTCAATGATATCTTCCCAATTGACAAGATTTGCAGCTTCGCTCAAATCACTGCTCTGGTGCTGGATGTCTATATTTTCTTCGATCCTGGTGTCAGGAGAAACCTTGTCGATGCTCGAAAGAAGTTCTTTAGTAAATTTTTGTTTGGTCACAAGTCTTAAAGACTTAATTTGTTGGATACTTCGGGGACCAATATCAGTTCCAAGAAGCCGGTCTAACTTTTGAATTTGAATTTGAATACGAAAATCTTCAGAGGCTGACAGGTTTCCTTTAGAGAGTGAAAGGTATGACGAAAAGTTACTCTGGGGACTTCACCAAACACAATCTAGCCTTGCTGTTCCAAATAAGTAATCCACTTAACTAAAACGGAGACTGTTTGCTCAGCAAGGTCTGATCCATAGTTCATCGTGACCCAGACAATGAAGGTGATGAAATTGCCGATAAGATATGAACGTATTTCGTTTGGCATATTGTTGCGTAAACTACTGATTGACCAAAGAGAGGAGCTATTAGGTTGCACGATATTTTCGTAACCTTCATCCAATTGAGCATTAGTTTCATCATTTTGAGTGGCTTTATTGCTTACTGCGTCTTCATCTGGAGTGGAATCGTTTTTTACTTCCGTTCCAGTACTTTCTTTGGGAGCTTTGTCCGGCACTATGTCCGACGACTGTGGAACTTCTTTCGGAAGCAGCGCAGATAGAACAACAGAGGAGGTAATTGAATGGCACGGCATATAAGTCAAAACGCTGCGGTTCGAAAAGTATATATTCTGGGTTCGTCAAAGACGTTTGATTCATTTGCGGAGGCGGTGAAGTATCGTCAAAAGATTAATTCGGTATCTCCAATTTTTGAATATCTGTCACCTGAAATAACAAAGAAGTCTCTTGGGTTTCAGACCAAAGGTACCCCGACTTCGGACGCAACCATTTTGGAGCCCATTTCGAGTGTCGAATGCGACCCCATAAGTTATGAGATTGGGCAAGCTTCAATACGATCATGCCATCACTATAGGTTGTGTCAGCATGAAAAACTAAATCAAGTTGAACGAAGCCATGTGCTGGTACGGTTCCATAGTTTGTTTTTGGTAATTCTATTGCAATTGATTCATCAGATGGTTTGCCATCTTTAAATGGGATTAAAGCTTCAGCAGTTTTACCCGCCAAATTATTTAAATAGCTGAATTGAACCGATGTATAGTAATTGATTTCATCAGTATCTGAAAGCATTCGCAAATCAAAGTAGCTTATATCATTTGTTGAAGGATTAATTAACCACATGGTTAAGTGCTGCATGCTGGTTTCTTGATTGATGATTGATCCACCATCGCTTAAAAGTATTCCAGCGGTTGGCTTGGCAATTTTATCGCATTCTACCAGTAGCTTCGCATGATCATTTTTCCAAGCTATAAAACCAGCAATGGCTGTGAGGATCGCAATCCATTGAGTTGATATTTGGTGCAAAATCCATTCAACTACCGCGTTCATTTTTCCACCTCGTTGTAGGGCGGGAAGTCGTGACCGGTAAGAATCTTCCAAACACGTTCTTTTTCGTCAGGCGTTAGTGCTTGACCCAATTCTTGCCACCTATCAGCTTCCTGGTCAGGAGATGATCCATCTGGTCGCTGATTATACGGTGGGAAGTCTAAAAGCTCCGTGAGGGACATATTGAGACCATTGGCAATCTTAACGAGTGTTTTAAGCTTGGGGCTTGCACTATCACCTCTAAAAATGGCATTTACAGAAGATTGTCCCAAAGAAGATAAGGTTGCAAGTCTGTTGATTGTGATATCTCTATCTTTAATAAGTTTTGTTAACCTGTCGGCTATTAATTCGGAATCAGCTTTCATGGAAATAGCTCCTAACAATCTTTTGCTATTAATTGTAACAACTTAAGCAAAAAAATAATGTATTTTACCAAAGAAATGTTGACATTCTGCAAAGTTTTGGCATTATATAGGTATAGGTTAACAAAAAAATGTTACCTAGAAGGAGGCAAATTAAATGACTGTAGGCATCAATGTTAGACGTCTTAGAAAAGCAAGAGGTTATTCCCAAACAGATCTAGCGATTAGAAGTGGAATTTTACAGACAACGATTAGTTCTATTGAAAGAGGCGGGGACCCAACTTCAACTAATTTATCGAAGCTCGCAGATGCGTTAAACGTAACCGCAGACGATTTATTAAAGGAAAAGGAGGTGACCAAGTAATGGACGTAACGATTGACCAGAAGTTTGCAGCTCTAACTAACGAACTTCACCAAACACAATCCGAGTTGGCCGATACACGACGTGAGCTGGACGAAGTTAAACAGAACGCCCCTAAATCACGCCGAAGTGGTGAATGGCAAAAGCTTTGGAAAGAGATCAATGAATATGTTAATACCCTTGCTGGAACGAAGGTTGGCCATTTGACATCGTTACCTGGCGCAATTAGCACAGTGATTCGACTTCACGTCAATATTCGCAATGTCAACCAAATTAACGAAACCAACATTGATGAAGCACGAAAGACTTTCGAAGCGTTGAAGAAGATTATTTAGTTTTCAAAGGACGAAAGGATGATTCGAATGAATGAACTAATTAAAACGATTAAGCGAAGCAACGGTTCCGTTGCTGTTGACGGTCGTGACTTGCATGACTTCTTAGAAGTAAAGGAACGATATAACGACTGGTTCAAAGATATGCAAAAGTATGGATTTACTGAAAACGTTGATTTCATCAGTTTTACTGGAAAAAGCGTAAAACCTCAAGGTGGTCGTCCACAGGTAAATCATGCCTTAACTTTGGACATGGCGAAAGAATTATCCATGATTCAAAGAACGGAAAAAGGTAAACAGGCTCGACAATACTTTATTGCGATGGAAAAGCAAGCTAAGCAAATGGCTTTACCACAAACGCCAGAAGAAAAGATTACGTTGCTACTTCAAAACGCCAACGAAGGCAACAAGAAGATCAACCAAATTGACAATCGAGTTAAGGACTTGGAGCACAATAAACCCTTAGCTCCTGGAGAGTACAACTATATTTCTCATGCGGTCAGTGGTGCCGTTAACACCTATGTTCAAACACATCACTTAATCTTGACCGCTAAGCAACGAGGAAAGATATCAATGGTGGCATTAAACAGATTGCAGGAATCCAAACACGAGCTCAGCTCCGCGAAAAGGATTTTGAGAACGTTGATAGGTACATTCGTAACTGGGTACCGTCAACAGCAACCATCCTGATTATCAAGCAGTTAAGCGAACCAGTTGCTAGTAACGAAGGCTAACTTCTAGCCTTACTTATATTGTACTTTGATAAGTTGGAAATTAATTATCGGCCATTTACCGATTGGAGATGATTTTTATGTATAAAGAAGCAATGCAATTAGATTCAGCGTTAAAGCATTCTGGAATTAAATCACCATTAACCAAATTGGCACATGATGTTCCCGCCAGTAAAGCCTCAATTAGCCGTTGGCGTAAGGGCTTACGCAAGATGGATAGTGACACGTTAAAGCGGACTGCAAAATTCGTTGATGACTGGTTCTACAAGTATTCCGCTGCTCGAGCTGATTACGGTACTTTATCATTTTTTAAAAGCAACCGATTGCGTGAGGGACTGTTTGCAGCAGTGGTAAATCAAAAGCAGCAGGAAGCTGATCGTCAAAAGATCCAAGATGCCGCTTTTGAAAGTGCGGCGGTGCCACCAGCAAAGCGAACCGAGCAGGACTGGAATAACCTGGACACTTTCAGCAAGGAGTTTCCCGAAGAAATCGGCGCTGATATTACGGAGCTTCTTGAATGGTGTCGATACACCGATAACGATCCTAAGCAATTAATTGCCCAATTCAACAAACGGTTAGGAGGTTAACAGTTATGGATGATGAGTCAAAGAGTGAATCTGCGGGAAAGTCACTACTTAGCAAGATGGAGGTTATCGACGAATTCTTTTCGGGACATTCTTACAACACGGTTAACCCAATCTTCTATACAAAAGATTTCCCACAAACTTTTATTCCAGGTAAGAAACGTCCGCTTTATCAAAAAGCAAAAGTTCAGAAATGGATTGACGATCATACAAAATATGGATTTTAAGGAGATGAGAACATGGTACTTGTATTACCAGATTGGGTATGGTGGGTTGTCTTAGTTGCTGTTGGCTTCTTTGCGGGTAACGAATACCGCAAATATCGGGATGATCCCCAGGCCTGGATGAAAGAATGGTTTGATTAAGAAATGGAGATGAAAGCTATGAATAACGACAACAAAAAAAGCGCTCGACAAGTAGGATTGCCAAACGCTACACAGTTAAGAACATATCTAATTAATTTACATGTCTATCGTAGCAAAAAGCCATCAATTTGGCAACGTCTAAAGGGGATGTTGAACAGTGGATATTGATAAATTAATTGACTACATCGATAAAAAGATAGTGATTGGTCGCGTATTCGACGTAGCTTTTAAACACCACGATCTCAAGTCAATGCAGCGGCTTGTAAATCGTAGTAAAGAGATTTCAGCCGAAAAATCTAAGGAGGTATCTGATTATGCAAAATCCAAATAGCTTATATAACTTAGCTTCAACGTATCAAGAACTTCAGAACCGGGATGACTTAGACCCAGAGGCCATCAAAGACACC
Source organism: Lentilactobacillus fungorum (assembly GCF_016860605.1). Taxonomy (GTDB): domain Bacteria; phylum Bacillota; class Bacilli; order Lactobacillales; family Lactobacillaceae; genus Lentilactobacillus; species Lentilactobacillus fungorum. Next base: position 403,047 of record NZ_BNJR01000004.1, on the reverse strand, counting down.
TTGGATTCAATTAATGATTCAATGGGCAACAAGATCGACAACATTGCTTCATGGATTGATTCTAACAACGCCGACATTGACTTCTACGCCAAGAAAATTAAGTTACTCCAGCAAGCTAAGAAGTCACTAGAAAATAAGAACAAGTCATTGAATCAGTACATCGTTGATTCGCTTGACCAAGCCAACATGAAGAAGATCAAGACGGATAACCACATCGTCACTACTCGAAATTACCGAGCTTCGACAGTGATCGACGATGTCCATGACTTGCCGATTGACTATATTGAGCGGGTTGTCACCGATAAGCCCAAGAAGAAAGAAATTTACGATCAGCTTAAAGCTGGCGAAGAAGTTCCTGGTGCCCGGTTAGTTCCTAACAGAAAGGCGGTAATCAAATGACTGAAAATACAGCAGTAACCCAAGCCTTACCAACTAAAGAAGATATTAAATTACGGTCGGACTTTTTCAAAGGGATGTCCAAATTTCGTAGTCAAATTGAAGCACCTAAGAAAAATGGTCATGTTGATTTTACCGGCAAGAAAGGCCGCACCAAGTACGACTATATCTTGCTTGATGACCTAATCAAGGCGATTGACAAAGCGCTTAAAGGCACCCAACTTAGCTGGCGACAAGAAACAACTAATCAGGATAGCGGCGTTAGTGTTCGCACAATTATTGATTGTGACACGGGCTATGAATACAAATCACCGTGGCTAACTTTACGAACTAATGGAATGCCGCAAGATGTTGGTTCTGCTATTACCTACGCTAAGCGCTATTCGCTTGGGACAACCTTTGGTGTTAATTCAGAAGCTGATGATGACGGTCAAGAAGCCGAAAAAGTTGCTGAAAGCAAACCAGCTAGCCAACGTAAGCCTATTAATCGATCAACTAATTCTCGTGCAAGCCAGTCAGCTGATCCGAATGCGAAGGCCAAACAAGACTTAAAAGTACGACTAAAGTCAATCAGTGCCGAAATGAAGATGACTGAAAAGAAACTGCTAGTCAATGCTGCTGGTAAAGCCAAAGTTAAGGATTTAAGCCACATGACCAGGGAAGATATTAATGCACTGGATCACGAGTTATCCACGGAACTGATGGAATTCCGTCAGGCTCAGCGGAAAGATACCGGCAAAGTTTCCGAAGCTGGCGACGACTTCTTGGATCACTTAGACGTAGACGTCTAAATATGTCTGATCAAAGAAAGGGGGTTGCAAGATGAACTACATTAGCCAGCTGAATGCATTCTATGATCGGCTCGAACTAAATCCGCTGAACTCATCTGAAATTGCTTTATGGAACGCCTTAATGTCCATAAACAATAAGACAGCATGGTCAGATAAATTTACGGTAGCTGCATCGGTGTTATGCAACAAAGCTGGAATGAAGAACATTTCTAAATCCTCCAATTTCTTCAAAGCACGCAACGGGCTTACACAAGCTGGGTTGATTACATGGAAATCACGCAAAGGAAACCAAGCCGCTGAATACACTATTACCAAGCTATACAGCGATTTGCCCACATATAGTGTGGGCAATGGTGTAGACAGTAGTGTAGGCAATGGTGTGGGCAATAGTGTAGACAGTAGTGTGACATTAAATAAACTTAAACAGAAACATAAAAAAACTTCTCGTCGTAAACACGTTTACGACCAAGGTTCTGATTACATGAAATTGGCTAAGTTCTTGCAAAAGCAAATCTTACAAAACGATCCGGATGCCAAAAAGCCTAACTTGCAGAAGTGGGCTGATGACATGCGTAAGCTGGTTGAACTGGATCATCGTAGTAAGCATGACGTTGCTTTAGTGATCAAGTGGTGTCAGCAAGACTCTTTCTGGTCAACTAATATCTTGTCAGCAGCTAAACTCCGTAAACAGTTTGGACAGCTATATATCAAGTCGAAGGCTGCCAATGGTTCTACCCCTGAGCCACAGGGTTCTGGTTCTTCGGATTTTGACCAGGCAGTTGCCAAGCAACAGCGTAATGACTTGATCTATAACAAATATTCAGAGTTTGGCAATGACCTTGATCGGGCGTTGCCAGAAATCCAAGCGATCTATCCAGATATTACGTACGAAGATGCTGACCGTGTGGTTAATCCGCCAGAGTTAAGAGGTGTCAAATAATGCAGACAAATAAAGCAGTTCCAGAGATTGAGCGTAAATCGATGTGGTTCTTAATTAACCAACCACAAATTCTAAATTCTGAGACGGTTGATGAAAAATGGTTTACCAACAACAGCTTCCGGATTCTAACCAGCTATATCAACATGTGGGCCGGTCAGTACGAAAATGCTGATCAGATAGCGGCCGCCTTTGGTGAAACTCCGTTCGGCAAAAAATATGACGTGCAGAAGGCTATCCAGTCAATCCAATCGGTTGAGATGCCGACGGATGCTCATGCGACTTTCTTGCAACTGCGCCAAGCGTTTTATCACAACGAAATGAAATCAGCCGCTATGAATGTGTTTAAAGATCCATCAGGATTCAACATTGATCATCTTGAAGAATTGCGCAAACAAGCAGATCAAAAAGACGATGCCACTGACAACGAGGCTTACAAGATGGCGGATGAAGCACTCCGGGAATTGGACGATCCCCAAACGCATTTTGTAAAAACTTATCCGAGTTTAGACAGCTTGCTGGGTGGGGGATTAACCGCTAATCAATTGATGATTATAGGTGCCCGGCCATCCGTTGGTAAGACGGCATTTGCATTGAATTTGGGAATGAATGCGATCCTGCAAAATCCAAATCTGACAATTGAAATTTTTTCACTCGAGATGAGTTCTAAACAGAACATGCATCGAGTCTATTCAGCGATGTCAAATATTCCGTTGAATTTCTGGAAGAATCCAGCGGTACGGATGTCTGCTGACCAAAAGAAGACTGCGGCAGAGACAATTAAGCAAGTTGCCCAAACTAACTTCTGGTCAAATGACCGGCTGATTACGATTGATGATATTGCCAGTGTTATCAAACAACATGCTCAACGCTTGGGATCAGGCAACTACCTGCCAATTGTGGATCATATCGGGCTAGTTGCTACTGATAATCCTAAGCAAGATACTCGCCAAGCTCTCGAAGAAGTTTCTCGACGGCTGAAAATGCTAACCCAGACGTTGAAGATTCCGCTAATTGCTTTAAGTCAACTTAACCGAGGTGTTGAATCTCGTAATAGCAATGAGCCATTTCTTAGCGATTTGCGGGAAACAGGGGCGATTGAACAGGACGCCAATATTGTTGGATTTCTTTGGCGGCCAAGTGATAACCCAGACGATGCCAATCTAAATTTATCGATCAAGAAAAACCGTGATGGGGCACTAGGAAAGATTGAATTCTACTTCCAGAAGAATATTCAAAAGATTGCTGAGGTGAGTCACCATGCAGCCGTACATGAATAAGGACGAAATCAAGCAGACCTTTGTCGATAATGATTTGCACGTTACACAAGCAGTGAAGATTCTGTTGAAACAGGCAGCGTTGTACACTGAGCGAATCCATGTCTTTAAGCAATCGGGTGAAAAGCTGTTTGCCGACAAGATTAAGGCTTGTGATGAACAGCGCGCCAAGTACATCTACAAAGCTATTGAGGTTGCCAGCGAGGAAAAACAGCAGCATTGGCGCTTCTTGGAAGACCAGCACTACTACAAGAGCCAGCTAGTCGATAAATATGGCGACTTGGACTTTATCAACAGCCTGAAAGATTTGAAGCGATTGGTTTTGATTTATGAGTTGCAAGAAATGGAAAATAATCAAAATAAAAAGCGTGCTTTGGAGCGCGTTAGTTAGGAGTGACAAGGATGCGAAACATGTCAATTACGGGGAACGTGGGACAAGACCCGACTAGTCGACAGGTCGGAAACAATCAGGTTGCCGACTTCTCAATAGCGGTTAGGCGTAATCGACCCAATCGAGATGGCAACTACGGAGCCGATTGGGTTCGGTGCTCGGTCTTCGGTAAGCGATCCAATACCGTCATGAAGTATTTTCACCGAGGCGATAACGTGGCGGTTTCCGGTCAATGGTCAATCAACCGGTGGACAGATAATCGTGGCAAGGATCAATTTGGCTTGGAGCTAAATGTTAACGACTTTGATTTGCCGCATCGACAACGGCAGTCAAATCAACAGAGCGATCATAGTCAAGGGGATCCGTTTGCTGGTTCAGGCGATCAAATCGATGTCACGGATGACCAGCTACCATTCTAAATTCGAGGTGATTAGATGTTTGGCAAGCTCAAAGCAATCAAGGGTGATCAAATTACGATCCAGCTTGATGACGAACTGAACATGTATCGGTTGAAGCGGTTTGCCGACAGTAAGCAACCAACGGTTGAACTTGCTATTGCTGATGGCCGCCAAATCTCGCCGGATCAACGCAAGAAGATCTTCGCCATGCTGCGCGATATGGCTGGATTTACCGGTTATGACGTCCGTGATATGGAGCAGTGGATGAAATACTTCTACTACGCCAAAACGGGCACAGAAACGTTCTCAATGAGTGATTGTAGTGTTGACACGGCGAACAAGTTTTTGACATTTATCTTAGACTTTTGCTTTGATAACGGCATTCCGTTCAAAACAAAGACCTGGGACAGCATTCCTGACACTTATCCAAAGGCCATGCAGTGCTTGCGTCACCGTCAGTGCATTATCTGCGGCAAGTTACACAGTGACATCGATCACTTTACCCCCGTAGGTAATCGCAGTCGGCAGTTAGTTGATCACCGCAAATTGTATTTTGAGTGCCTCTGTCGCGAGCATCATCAAGAGCGCCACGTACTAGGAGCTAAGAGTTTCATCGAGAAATATCACATCAAACCCGTGAAGCTGAGTGAACAAGACCTAATTGACTTGCACATTATGACTCGTAAACGAATGAACGAAATTGATGAGGAGATGATTTAATTGATTGAAATTAAAGAAACGCAACGTCATCGTAAATATTTTACACATCAGATGTCCGGAAATGCTATGTTTCCACCATTCCTTGATGGATATATCCAAATTGATAAAGACATGCCCCATAACTATGACGATAAATTTTATGATCAGTTTAACTTTTGGTGTGGGCCAACGTTTATTGGTGTTATTTATCCATCGGTCATCCGATATGGGGAGCGCCTAATCATGGCGCCTAAGCCGGATTTTGAAAATCTTCAAAAGGAATACACATTACAAGATTGCTTTGATTTTATCAAACCATCATATCTAAATGAGATAAAAAAGCTTACTGACGGTCAAGCTTACTTCTGGATTGTTGGGTTTGACGATAATCACGTAGAGCGTTTTGGAGACGAAAACGTTGTTAGGGATACGAAACGAATTGCTGATGAAATGGATATGGTAGCTAAATGATTAGCTATCCAAGTGGTATTACTATCAGATTTCCATACAAGGGGATGAAATCAGTGACCCAATCATCAAAAGAACTTAGTCCGCCAAAAGCTAAGTTCAACAACCACAAAAATATCGTTGATGGACATAAGTTTGATAGCAAAATTGAAGCTGCCTATTACCAGCAACTGAAGAATTTGAAGCTTGACTTCAAGGTGCATGAGAAATTCGAGATCCAGGAAGCTTTTGATTTGCCAGACGGCCATCACATTAGGCACTGTGTTTATACACCAGATTTCAGCATATACAGTGATGGCAAGTTGAACAGCGTTGTTGATACCAAGGGCAGTTGGGTAACGTTAACTGATGCGTCGAGCTTGCGAATGAAGTTCTTTGAACATCAATACAAAGCTCCGGTCATTATCGCCACGTACGACTACCAGCATCATGTTTTTGAAGAAAGGGAGAAATAATATCAAGTTAATTGGAATTAAGAGCCACAAGCTCTATGCCAAGGGACCAACGAAGGCCGACTTGTTACGCCAGGTTCAGCATGATTACCCATCCTTTCAGAAACCCACCAAGTGGACTGACAAACACGGTATTGCCAATACTCCGGTGTTGCCTGAAGCGATGATGATCATTCGGATAGAGTCCAAGAGTGTGGTGCGACGAGAAGCTGAACTAAAAGCTGAGCTACACAAATATCGGAGCAATTAAGGAGGCAGACAAATGAGCAGAGAAATTAAATTTAGAGCATGGGATAAAGATGATCAAGTTATGGATTTTCCAACTGAAATTAGCTGGGGTGATGGAGGAGATATCCAAAATGTGGATACTTATCATAAAAAAATGACTAATAACTTTGTTCTTGAGCAGTTTACCTGTTTAAAAGATAAGAATGGCAAAGATGTTTACGAGGGGGATTTATTAAAAATTAAGTACCCTTTTAGTGATAATTATGAAATAGGTGAGGTTAAATGGTCAAACTCAGACGCTGGGTTTATTATTGGTAATTTTCAATTTTGGAAAGTTGTTCCCAAGTCTGCTGTGGTTGGCAATATCCACGAAAATCCAGAATTACTGGAGGCAGAAAAATGAGTAAATAAAAAAGCTCCCGTTTCCGGAAGCTAGTTGGTGCTAATTAATAGGCAACTTCAGTATAGCATCAATTATGGTTAGAGCAAAGGGGATTGAGCAGATGAAGACACGTACTAAACGTATGATCGAAGAATACTTGCGCGAATATCCGGAAACCAATCGATATATCAAGGAGCGAACGCTACAAATTATCTATCCAGCTAAACAATCTGACGAAAATGTTGGCGGTGGGCGTGCTCAATATAAATATGATCAGTCAGTTGTTTACACGGCGATTAGTCTTGCAGAAGATAAAATTCTTAATACATTAAAGCATCACCGAGATGTCATTGATGATTGCTTGGACGACGCTGGACAAGATACAGAAACAATTATCAGGGAGCTTTACTTCAAGCGGCATCCTCAATATACAATAGATGGTCTGATTACTAATGGCAGGATCCATGTTAGTAGGTCAAAAGCATATGAACTTCAAAGTAATTTTATTAATGAGGTTGCTGAAGGGCTTGATATCTATGATTTATCAGACGTGGACTAATCGTGGATTTTTGAGGGGCCTAAACGCCCTAGAATGGTATTGTGGAATTTGTGATGAGGTTTCACTTTCTTTCCTTAGAGCGTGGCTGATTACGTAGAATTGCGGAAGGGTACGGCATAGAATAGCCGCTGCAGGGTTCGATTCCCTGCCAGCCACATTGTTGACTGGTCTTGTATAAAAATGAATTCTTCCCAAATGCAATGAGTAGTACCTGGCCAGTCAACAAACATGTAGCTCACGCAAATACAAAACGTATGTGTTGTGTTGTCTAGACTTGAGTTGTAGTGAGTTACGTGATGCCTGCGGCGGAAAACGTGGGCTTTTTTAGTACACAAAAACTGCAGGCATTTAAGTCGCCTGCAGATGAAACTTTATTCACTCCCCGGTTACTATTATAGCACAAAGGGAAACGCTTACAATGAGTATCGTTAAGGAGGTGGCAATGTGGCCACGTTAATTATTTTAATCTTGGTTATGTTGCTGCCGGCTGGTCTTGCTGAATATGGTCGTTATAAGGGCTGGTGGTACTGATGAGTGATCGTAAACATCCACACACGCCGATGAAGCAAACCGCTTACGGCTATGTATGTAAAACAGAACAGCAGATTGATAAGCAACTAGATAAGGATTTAAAGCAGTATCTTCGCAAAGAGGATACTGTTAATTTGAAGAAAAAGAGGGAACTTCTTCATGGCAAGCACAGCTTAAACACTCAAAAAGTGAAAACGAACAGGAAGGATTCCTAACCATTTTCACTTATTTTCTATTTCTTAATGTGTCGTGGTGCAGAACGCTTATATCCTGGCTGCCTTTTGGATGGATGAACAATAACAGTTTTTGGTCCCAACTTATGTGGATGAGCCGGAAAATTACGATGTTCAGGAATAGCCATGGAATCACCTCCCATGATCTAATTATATTCTCTGGAGGATAAACCGATGAAGAAAATTTCTAAAGTATGTATTGGTGGAATAAATTATCAAATAAAATTTGTAAAGAACTTAGAGGATACTAATCAACCATGCTGGGGATTGACTGAGTATGAGAAGGCTACGATTTTTCTACGTGACGGATTATCTTGGCAAAAGAGGCGTCAGACGTTGATTCATGAAATGGTTCATGTCATGCTTCATGAAGCTGGATTAGATGATGTTTGTAATGATGAAAAGTTAGTTAATCCGCTTGGCAATGTACTTAATGAAGTGTTAGCAGATAATCCTAAATTACATTTCTTATATTTGCCAGAAGGGAGTTTGAAACAATAAATGAGCAAACACATTAAGCATACGAAGAGTCATAAGAAGTCAAAAATCAAAGATCGCAAGCGAAAAGCTCTACAGACCCGACGATTGAATGAGCTGAAGCTGAAAGGTAAACTATCTCATACCTAGGCAATTAAAAAGGCAGGCTGAATAGTCTGCCTGCTAACTAATTACTGTTCATCTTTTTTAACATTTTTCTTGATCTCATCAACGGTATCTTTGGCCGTTTCCTTTACGTCAGAAAGTTTCTCTTTAGCTTTGCCTAAGATGTTTTGGCCTTTACCTTCAGCTTCACGAGCCTTGTCATCGGTAACTTTGCCTTCAACTTCTTTAGCTTTTCCGCTTACCTTATCCTTAGTACTGTCAGCTTTATCTTTTAAACTCATAAAGAACATCTCCTTTATTTATTAAATGGTACATCTATATTATCTTAGGGAAATAACCCAATTGCAAGTATTTAGACGTATAGGAAAATTGGAGGCCTTGAATATCGATGAGTAAACACAATAAGCACACAAAAATTTAAAGTTAAAGATCGCAAACAGAAGAATTTAGCAGTGTGGCGATTGAATGAACTAAAATCCAAACAAGAAAAGATTAATGGCATCGCTTAACGGCGGTGCTTTTTTGATGCATAAAGTTAAACAATACGGAGGTGTGGTGATATGTAATGTCTAAACGTAAATTAACACCGAAACAGCGAAAATTTGCCAACGAATATATTAAAACTAATAACGCCTATCAATCAGCCATAAATGCAGGCTACGCAAAGGGTACAGCTCGTAACGCAACTAAACAATTACTGGAAAATACTGGAATCCAACAATTCATTCACAGAAAGACTGGTAAGGCCGAAGCAGAAACTGAAATAACAACAGATATGGTGATTGCCAATCTCTTAAAAACAGCTTCTGGTATGCCATCAAAACATCGTTCGACAACTTATGACCACTTGAAGGAAGAGCTGACTAGTGACAAAACATACACTGGTCCACCAACAGTTAAAGATCAGGTAGCGGCAGCCCAACTAGTTTTGCAGATGGCTGGTAAGCTCAAAGCCGATGATGGGGAGTTAACGAATGCTAAGATCCGTAAAGCTAACGCTGAGGCTAAAATTGCTGAAGCCAAGTTGGCAGATCTTGAAGATGATAAAGATGATCAGATGGACGCATTAACTGATATGTTGGGCAAACTTGCTAAGAATGTGCCAAAGGATGATAAGAATGACAGTTGACGATCTATTTACTAAGAAGCAACAGCAAGTGTTAAACCAAGAGCTGAACAACCACCGTTGGAAATTGATGATCAATTATGGAGCTGCCAGAGCGGGCAAAACGTTCGTGGACAACTTCGTTTTTTTATATGAAGTCAAGCATGCGGCCCGGACTGCCAAGTCAGAGGGCATTAAATATCCGATGTACATTCTGGCTGGAGTTTCAAGTAAAGCAATTGCCAATAACATCCTGAATGAAATAGCCAATACATTTGGGTTGACTTTTAAATTTGATAAGCATAATTCATTCAAAATTAAATTTCCTGGCTTACCGGCTGTCAAAATTGTCCAGACGTTTACAGGATCTATATCAGGATTGGGTGCCATTCGTGGAATGACGTCATATGGAGCTTATATTAACGAAGCTTCACTGGCCAATAAAGAGGTCTTCGAAGAAATCCGCTCACGATGCTCTAAGCACGGCGCAAGAGTTGTCTGTGACACCAACCCTGATGTGCCCACACATTGGCTAAAAACGGATTATATTGATAATCCTAAGCATTCTAGTGAAATCATTAGTAACCATTTTACGATGGATGATAATACTGCATTGGATCCGGAATATGTGGCTGGCCAGAAAGCAACGACCCCTTCCGGCATGTTCTATGATCGAAAAATACTTGGCTTATGGGTTGCTGGAGAAGGACTAGTTTATCAAGACTTTGATAAGCAAAAAAACTTGATTTCTCGTGATGAATTTAATAAACGTACTGTTAATCAGCAGCTTACTTATTACGCTGGTGTTGATTGGGGATATGAACACGATACTTCAATCGTCGTATTGGCTGATGATAATAATGGCAACACATACCTGGTTGAAGAACATACAGGCAATCTACAGCAAATCGATTATTGGGTTGATATAGCTAAGCAGATCCAGCAAGAATATGGCTTCAATATTCCTTTCTATTGTGATACCGCACGAACGGAACATATAGATAAGTTCAAGGAAAATCATATTAATGCACTGTATGGATATAAGGCTGTTTTAAAAGGTATCGAAACAGTGGCTGGTCTAATTAAGAAACGGAAGTTTATGGCGATTCAAGAGGGCATTCAAAAATTTCTCGATGAGATCTATCAATATGTGTGGGATGACAAAACTGGTGAACCAGTTAAAGAGCATGACCACGTCATGGATGCTGTTCGTTACGCAATTGCAACCCGTCAATGGAATCATGATTATAACCAGCCACATGATAATTACGAGCAACAAGAACAACTATTGGCTGACAAAGGTCTAATTGATTATCCGGATGATTTATTTTAGGGGTGATATAAATGTCAAAGTTAATGACAATGGAAGAATGGGAGAAGCAACGAACTACTAAAGAAACAGCTCCAATGGATATGCCGGTGTTTGAACCAATGTTAAATGGGCATCCACTGGAATTTGAGGATCGGGGTATTACTTACTCCGTCCCGATTGGTCAGGATGTCAAAATGATTTTTGAAGGTTTGATACAACTGGTTAATGACAACCTTACTGAGAAAGATAAGGCAGTTGATGATGGTCACAAATTATTAGCTGTTAAATTTGCTCACGAATATTGCAAACTGCACAAGCAGGAAAGTGAGGTAAATACAAGTGGCAGAAACCAATGATTTATCCGCTCACTATCGGTCAATCAATCCTCAACCAAACTCAATAAGTTTACTAAATGGTCGACGTTATGGGAACCGCTATTCTTTCCAGACTAACCAGGCATACAACATTCCGTCTTCTAAATGGGAAGCGGTTAAAGACAGCCCTGATAAATTTCAAAAGTTGGTTAAGTGGTATGTCAGCGATCATTTTGACAATCAGCTGCCCCGAATTCTTGAACTGGAACGTTATTATTTAGCAGATAACAATATTCATTACTGGTTGTCACATAAAAAATCGAATCGAGCAGACAATCGAATATCCAGTGCGCTTGCCCGATATATTACCAACATTCAAGTTGGCTACGAGTTTGGAACTCCACTGACATTTGGTTATCAGAATAAAGATAATGACAATGACACCGGCGACAATATCATGCAAGTTTTAGATGATTTTAACCAAAGCAATGATGAACCATATCACGAAAAAATAATGGGTAAGAACTTGGCAAATGTTGGCCGGGCATATGAGTTATTATATGTTCCCCAGAACAGTAAACAGCCTAAGATTACAGCAATTGATCCTAATAGTGCGTTCGTTGTTTGGTCAACAGATGTTGAGCCAGTTGAGTTATTTGCTGTTCGCTATTATGTCGTGAATGTTGCTGACGAAACTTACTATCAAGTTGAAGTCTATACTGACAACCACATTTATTATTTCAACTGTAAGGATAACCCCGATTCCGATTGGACCTTAGATCATTCAGATGAACATTTCTTCAAAGAAGTACCGTTGATCGAATATCGATTAAATGAGGAACGTGTGGGTGCATGGGAGACCAAGCTTGATGAGCTGGATGCATACGATCAGGCATTATCTGAAATGGCTAATTCTCAAGAAGATTTTAGCAACGCTACGCTGATGGTTAATGGGAAAGTTGCTAATAATTCTGGTAAAACTGAGCAGATGCTAGATCCAAAAGGACAGCCGGTTTATCTTGACAATACGCATGGTGGTTATACTAATCAGTCAACTACAAATGGCAAACCTAATGCACCGGTTATGGTTCAGAAAGTTTTGGATACCAAAGCCAACGTGCTTTATTTGAAGCCCTACATTCATCAGAACCCGAATGGAACACCATCTATTAGTAATACATCCGCTGGTTACCTGACCAAGTCACTTGATGCCAATGAGTGGCAAATTTATATTCAGCAGCTATTGTCAGATATTCATAAGGACACAAACACCCCAGATACAACTGATCAGAACTTTGCGGCCAATGCGTCTGGGGTTGCCATGGCTTATAAGCTCTGGGGATCCGATCAGGAAATGGCAATGTCGGAAACACTCTATCAGCGTGGCATTAGACGGCGCTTGGAGCTATTAGCCATTTACTGGAGCTACCTATCAAATACAGGAGTTAAGGTAACTGATGATAGCAACCCAGCCGATAACGTCACAATCACATTTACGCCAAACTTACCCAAGAATAATCAAGAAACGATGACTTTAATCCAAGGGTTAAATCAAACTGGCAAGTTCTCTGCGCAAACGTTACGCGAATTAGCTGAACCGATTACGGGAATTCCTGCTGATCAGGAAAAAGAGCGATCTGATGATGAAGGATCTCAACAGGATGATCGGACCGCTACACTGATTGCTAATGCACAAGCTAATGCACAGAAGATGAATAATGGATCGGGTGATGATGATGGCAACGATCAAGCAGGAACGTAAGAAGATCAACAAACTGATCAAACGGGACAACCGCAACAATCAGACGATTGATAGATTCTATCAGCAAGCTTTAAGTATTATTGGGAACCATCTCCATGAATTTTACAATGAATATGCTGATGAAAACGGTTTGACACTTAACCAAGTATCCCAAAATGTCAATTCTTGGGATATTCAGGAATTCTATCAGGCTATTAATGAAATGCTAGCTGATGTTAGCCCAGACGATAAGTTGTCTCAGCGTCTGCAGGCAATTTATGCTCAAGCATCCATTTCTCGACGCGATATGCTTGGTGCATTGATTGGTGCTGGTATGAGCATTGCCACGGCTAGAAGTGAGTCATTTGCAGTTAATGAGCTCAAACAACAGTATATTGATGGCTATGAAGACTTTAGCCCCCGCAAGTTAGCGACGGTTCCAGCTAAAGTGGCTAAACAGACTGAATATTCTCAACGAGTTTGGGTTCATGGCGACGTTATGACAACACGAATGAAAGAAACCCTGAACAAGGGATTAAGTCGTGGAATGGGTCAAGCAGATATCAACAAGATGACCCGTAGTATTCCCCAAAGCGGTGATCGAATTGATGGCAATTTGGCTACTCCAATGAACCAGATGTTATCTAGGATTCACACGCTAACCATTGATGAAGGCGCCAATAATAGCAATAAAGGTAAAAGTAAAGCATATGAAGAACAGAATGTTAAGTATGTTATGTGGTTGACCCAAGAGGATGATCATGTATGTGACATTTGTGAACCACTTGATCGACAGATATTCCCATATGGTGAAGCACCAATTCCTATTGCTGATACACATCCAAGATGCCGTTGCCAATTAGTTGCTTGTGACGAGAATGGTATTTTACTTAAAGGACAGACTGACGAAGTATTGCAAGATTGAAAAAGCCGCTTAGCTTAATAAAACTAAGTGGCTTTTCGAAAAATTAGTCGTTTGATTTTCCAATGAAGAAAGAAACTACAGCGACCACAATTATTGCTCCAATGATTGAAGGGATGATTGCCATACCTGCTAATTGTGGACCCCAAGATCCCAGTATTGCTTCTCCAATTGAGGATCCAATTAACCCAGCAACAATATTAGCAATCCACCCCATAGATTTCCCTTTACTGGTAATTGCTCCTGCAATAGCACCAATAATAGCACCAATGATTAAAACCCATAACCAATGCATAAAACATCATCCTTTCTTATTTTTGTGAAGGACGTTTTCTGGATTCGTTATAATTTTGAATTTCTTTAAAAATGGCTAACAAAAGTTGAAATATAGAAACGATAACAGATACTTTTGACCAAAATCCAATTTTTTTCATACGAATTCCTCCATTAACTATGACACATCCTTCAGAACAAATTATAAACAATCGGCTATGTTTGAACAAGCTATTTGCTTTCTCTCTATAGGGTAAATCCGAATGTTTGTATAATTGCCTTTCTCTCAATTACAGGCGTTAAAGAATGATTGATTTAGTTATTGCACTTACAAACAATTCAGTCTACGGACTTAAAAAAGGAGTTTTGACAATGAAAACTAATTTGCAATTCTTTGCTGATCCAAGTAATGACCCTGAACCAACTGATCCAAAGCCAACACCTAACGATCCTGCTCAAGATCCTAAAGATCCCAAGCCATCTGGCAAGACCTATACACAGGATGATATTGGGAAAATGATGGCTGCTAAAGCTAAGGAAGTCGAAAGCAATCTAAAGGATGACTTTCAAAAAGAACTTGAGCAAAAAAAGCAGGAATGGCTTGAAAAGGGTGAGAAACGAGCCGGCATGAATGCTAATGAAAAGGCTCAAGCTGATTTGGACGAACAACGCCAAGCCCTCAAGGATCAACAAGACCGACTTCAAAAAAAGTTAGATGAAGCCGATCGTAAAGACGCCTTGGCAGCAACCAAAACGGCTCTAACTGACCAACACATTCCGGCTGAATTTGCGGAATTCATTAGTGATGTTAAGGAAGAGGTTCGCAACAACAATTTGGACAAGTTTACAGGCTTATTTAATAAGGCAGTCCAAGAAGCAGTTGAAAAGAGAGTGACTGGTAAGCAGTCGCCCCAGAATGGTGGCCAGCAATTTAGCACAGCACTAACACAGGCAGACTTTGCAAAGATGAGTCTTGAAGAGCAGACCAATCTTTATCGTCAAAATCCGGATCTATATAACAAACTTAAATAGGAGGTGTAGGTTATGGCTGTAATTAACGGCAATCCTACTAATTTTAGCAATTTAATTGAACCCACTGTCTTTCTTGATTGGATCTATCGGCAGAACACACAGACTAATCGTTTCGTACAATCTGGCGTGTTAAAAAATGATCCGGTGTTAGGCGGTCGCCTGCTACAACCGGGTCGAACAGTTGAGATTCCAGCAATGAATGATTTGTATGGCGATGCCGATGAGTGGAATGATAGTCACGATATCCAAACCAATGGTGTTGATTCTGCTATGGAATATGGCATTAAAATGTATCAAGACAAGTCATTTGGTAATACTGATTGGGGTGACTTGATTTCCGGAGCCAGCACACAGCAACAAATTGCCAACCGTTTTGGCAACTGGTGGACTCGTCAGGATACTCAGCTCTTGCTTAATACTGTTAAAGCAACGTTTAACAATGCTGATATTGCAACAGCTAAGACTTATGGCGTTGGTGCTGAGGAAGAATTATCAGCTGGAAACTTTGTCAAAGCGCTTGCCCGTATGGGTGATGTGATGGATAACACGTTGTCAACTTTGGTTGTCAATTCTGCTGCATATTCAGAGATGCGTGAGCAACAACTTATTCAATACTTGCAACCGGCTGGTGCTGGGACACCAATTGCGACATACCAAGGCATGAGCATTATCCAAGATGACAGTATTCCGGTAGCATCTGATGGTACCACTTATGCTCTTATCTTTGGACCTGGTGCAATTGATTATGCAGCAGCTACCCCAACCAATGGACTAGTTGTTCAACGTGACGAATTTCAAAAGGGCGGCATGGTTGCCGTTATCCAAAAGCGGGTTGTAACTTGTCATGTTGCCGGAACAAACGTTGATCTTACACAAACTAATCCTGACACTTATCAAGCTGACCTGAAAGATGGTACTAAGCCATTGTTTGCAGTATCTTATGATCCTCGTCAAATCCAATTGGTGAAGTATGGATTTAAAGTTGGCACAGATTATGTTGTCCCAACTATCAATGCACCAAAAGGGAGTACCAGTACAAGCACTTCAGCAAGCGACAGCACGTCGTCAAAATAACACCCCCGTCCGGGGTTAATGTGACTCCGACTGCTGACGGGGCAATAATCAGTGCTAATTAATAAAAAGGAGATTATCTATAATGGCAGATATTAGTAATTTAACGCTGTTAGCTTTTAGTAATGGCCAACAAGTTGCATCTGGAGAGAAGGGTTCTGGGACAGTTGCAATTTCCGGGTTGTCGGCCGGAACCGTTGTCCCTGATGGCCAATATCAAGTTGCTTTTTCAGATGGAACTACTACAAGTACAAAATATGATGTGCCGGGATGGACTGTTTTAGGCGGCTCTACTAGTGTTAGTGCTTCAACTAGTGGGTCAGTGAGTGTTTCGGAATCTGCGTCAGTAAGTGTTTCTGAGTCTCAGTCGGTTTCAGCTTCCACCAGTGCTTCTCAATCAACGTCAACTAAGGTACCTCAAGCAACAACGGTGGAAGTTACTCCAATTAATGGTGGCTTTGAGTATACCGTTAAGGGCAACGGCTCGAATGATTATAAGATCTATTATAAGAAACAGTCAGATGACTGGGATAATGCTGAATCCGTTGATGTGGATAAAATGCACCCTAGTGGAACGGTTACTGGTTTGGACAACGGCACTGAATATACGGTTGAGGCAGTTGGCATTGTTGATGGTAATGAAGCTGAACGTGATGATTCATTGGAAGTTCACGTTACTCCGGTTGCCCCAGCTTCAACGTCTACTAGTGAAAGTGAATCAGTTTCGGCTTCAGAATCAGTCAGCGCGAGTGAATCAGCTTCCACCAGCACCTCAGAGAAATAGTGAGGTCGGCACATGAAATATATTATGTGTCAGCCAGCAATTGTACGTTTTCGCTGGCAACTACAAGTGATCATTACAAACATGTTGAGCTTAGGGATTAAGTCACAGGATATTATTGTATTATTTGACATGTCGCCAGGCACACAAGCAGATATTCCACCATTTATTCAACATAAATTTGGTGTTCAGGTAGAAACATTTAGTGATGATCTAAGGCCTGATAAAGCCTATTTACCAGCCATCAAGCCGTATTTGCTCTGGCAATATTTTACTAGGGATCCACAGGCCGCTAAGCAGACCTATTTCTATATGGATTCAGATATCATCTTTCGAGAAATTCCCGAGTTTGATTTATTTACACCGAACGCACATAAATGGTATGGCACTTACTTGTGGTACACGCTGGATTTAGATTATCTGCATATCTTTACGCATGATGATCACGATATTGAAAAAATGGCTAACGTTGCCGGGATTACTTTGAAAGATGTCAGACAGCATAATCACGAATGCATTGGGGCGCAGTTCTTGATAGCCGATTCTCAGCCAGAGTTCTGGCATAAAGTTTTTTTGGATTCAGTCAAGATGAATCATGTGATGGAATCCATGCACAGTCAATTAAAAACACGGTGGTGGGCAGCCGAAATGTGGGCAACTCTCTATAACATGTGGGGTGCCGGTATTCAAACCATTCCGACAATGGAACTGGACTTTGCCTGGGCAACGGATCCGTTGCATCGCTATTATGAAACCAAGATTTACCACGATAGTGGTGCCACTG
This sequence comes from Lentilactobacillus fungorum, assembly GCF_016860605.1. GTDB lineage: Bacteria > Bacillota > Bacilli > Lactobacillales > Lactobacillaceae > Lentilactobacillus > Lentilactobacillus fungorum. The sequence goes on along the minus strand of NZ_BNJR01000004.1, from coordinate 385,367 downwards.
ACAGTCGGCATGGGATGTTCTGCAAGCTTGACTATAATTTCAAAGAGCCGTTTAATGATGATCTTTCCTGGGTCAATCCCAAGCTGTGCTCTAGCAAGTACGTTGAAGCGATTAAGAAGGTGAAAAATTGAATTATGTAGTGGAACCAATTAACAACTTTGCTTGGGATGCCACCGTTAAACCGCGCTATGATGTCGCGGCTTTTTTAGTATCGGTTGGCTGGCGACGGTTAAAGTTGCCAATGTTTTATCGGCTCAGTCAAGCAGAAGCTCGCCAATACATTCGCCAAGCAGTTAGTCAGTTTAAGCCAGGAGATGTCGTCCTTTGGCAAACGCCAACTTATAACAGTTACTGGCCGTATGAAAGCGAATTTGTTAAAGCTGCACACACCTATGGTGTGAAAGTGATTGCTTTGGTGCATGACGTCGATGTCTTACGCGGTTTGGGAGCAGAAGTTGGGAGCTTACCCGAATTTTTAAACCAATTTGATTGCTTAATTAATCTATCCAGTCGGCTTAACAAGCTGTTAGCTGAATGGGGCGTCAATGTACCAATGGTTACGCGTGGTCCGTGGGACTATTTGGTTAAAGGCCCGGTTACCGGCACTAAACTATTCACTAAGAATGTTTACTATACCGGCAACTTAACGGTTAAAAAGTCACATTTCCTGGATGAATTACCAAGCAACGTTCAGCTTAAAGTTTACGGCGATAAACCAGCGGAACGGTCTTTTAAGCCTAATCTCGAATGGCTAGGAACGGCGCAGCCGGATCACTTGCCAAGTCGATTAAATGATGGTTTTGGTCTGGTATGGGACGGTGAGATCAATCCCTTATCGGCAAACAAATATGGGACCTATCTAGCGTATAACTGGTCACATAAGCTGAGTGCTTATTTAGCGGCTGGTATTCCGGTCATTGTTTGGCGTCAATCCCACGCAGCTAAGTTTGTCACAAGTAACGGCCTGGGGTTAGCAATTGACAATCTCAATGAACTAGCACCGGCATTGGCTAAAGTGACTCAACGACAATACCAAGGTTATTTGGATCATATTCAGCCCTTCTCGCAACGCATCCGGGAGGGCTTTTACATTATCCAAGCCACTAGTGAAGCCCTTTTAAAGCTAGGAAATGGGGCCTCAGCATCAACGTCAGCCAGTAGTTCCACTTCGGTAAAAGCAAGTGCGAGGCAAAGCTGGGTCGCAAAACTAATTAATTGGTTAAAACATTTATTTAGAAAGGGGAACTAGGTATGGATACCCCAACTGTGGCAGATGTTAAAAGTGACATTAAGATTTTTCAGAACTTTAGTGATGATCACATTACAGAACGAATTGATGATGCTGTCAGTCAAGTTAACCATGACCAGCTTCCTGATGACCAGCAAGCTAGAGCTATTAGGGCTTTTGCCAGACACTTGTTGTATTCAGACTTTGTTATGAATTATGGTGGGGTCCAGTCTGCTGGCACCTTTGGCAATACGCAGACCATGATTAACTACAATGGTGTGGATTTAGATCTGCTCGAATATAATCAAATTGTTGAAGAACATGGTGTGTCTGACGATATGGGAGCTGTGTGGACAGAATGACTGAAGATTTTGACAACATTCCGGCAGCTTTAGAACAACTAGAAAAGTTACAGTCAAATTGGCTGTCAATCGGTGTTCCGTGGACTAACCATTATCTGAACATGATTGCGCTTGTTAATGAATACGGAGCCGATATTAAGCCGAAGAATCGAGCTTATCTAATTATTCCAACTAAAGAAGCTAAAGGCCGAAAGCCCGGCCAAATTCAAGGCCTGTTTCGACCAAAGCCGCCACACAATCACGTGCTAGCAGTTGCTGATAAGTCTCAGCCGCATGGTATGCGCGTAATGTTCATTCTTAAAGATGAAGTGCATATTCCACCACGCCCATTCATCAGATTTACCTTTGACCATAATTTGAATCGTTGGACTGAATTAGCTCGTGATTTGGCATACAAAGTGTTAATTCGCGAAATGGATTATCAGGATGTCTACCCGATTCTAGGTAACGCGATTGTTGAAGATCTGAAGCAAACCATTAAGGAATTCAGCAGTCCCAAGAATGCTCCTTTAACAATTGCTAACAAAGGCTTTGATGATCCACTAATTGAGAGAGGAGAATTACGTGATTCGATTAACTGGATTGCTGAAAGGAGATAAAAAGATGAGTAGAGAATTAGTGATTGTTGCTGCTAAGCAGGATAGCCAGGGCAACTACATTAGGCCTCAGCGGGCAAGTGAAACTCCTGACGAGATTGCTTTCTATCCAGAAAATGGCGAACCAAATGTGGTTAAGCTTTCCGGCTATGGACCTGGGGATACAATTCCTAATGGTAAATACTATGTAACCTTTTATGATCCCACCACTAAAAGCTTTTTAGGCCAATTTATGTCCGTGTCTGGGTATACAATTCCAGGGATACCAAAGCCTAAAAATATCAAAGTGGTCTCAACAACTAGCGGAGCTACCGTAACAGCGGAGGGATAGTATGTTTGAAAACTTCAACAGCTTTGCTTTTATGAATGATCAATTAGCTGAGGACCTCACAGTTACAATCCCAGGATCTGACACTGGCAAAACAGATGATTTGGGTCGGCCAATCACAGATGATCCGATTGTAAAACAGGTTAGCGAACCGATTACCAATACCGTTAATCCCAATATGACTTATAGCATGGAAGAGGGTGGCCAACTACCTGTTGGAACGCTTTACTGGCTGTCTCATCTTTCTGGTTGTCCAAAAGGAACCAAAGTTAAGCGTACTAATGGTTCTCAATACGAAGTGATTAACCACGCTGACGATATTCAGGCGGGCTTAGTCTATTACCAAATTAAAGAGGTGGGAATTGATGAGTGATTACAATTTATACGATGCAATCTCAGCCGCCTTGGTTAAGCAAATCAAACAATACTTTCCAGGTGTTCCGGTAAGACCACAAAGTATTAAGAAGTCCCCGCCAGCACCACCATATATCACTTATAAAATTTATGACGATTATGATCGAGTTTTATTTAATGACGTTGAAAACGAAACGTTTGATGTTCATATTCAATTTAAGGCAATTTCAAATAGTGAAAGCGAAGCTAAAACACTCGGGCAAGAGTTGCGGAAGCTTTTTTTCTTACAACAACCCGCTTACGAGCTTTATCAACAACACATCATTGCTCAGTCTTGTGATGCTATTCCACCGGTTGACCAGTATCTGGATGTTGACTGGCAGTTTACGGCTGGAGCAGATTATGCGTTTGAGGTTCAAGATAACTTCACTGATCAAACTCAAACTGGAACCATTTCGACGATCAAACCGCAGTTTAATATTAAAAAAGGAGATGCATCATAGTGATTATTAAGCAAACCACTGATGTTCATTTTATCGTTGCCATCCACGCGCTTACGAATGGGGCAGTTACCCCTTCGGTAGCCATTGGCGCCAAGAACACAGATGCGACAACCAAATCGGCGCTTTACTATGCTTTAGAAGATTTATCAAATGATTATCCAGAGAACACTGGTGTTTATTCGCTTGCGGAAGCCATGTTTGATGCGGACAATTTTCAAGGCCCAATTGAAGTTATTAGTTATCCGAATGCTGATGTACCAACACCGGATAATGTTCAAACAACGCCAACAGAGGACGGAGCTACTGTAACCGCAACTACCACTCCTGGGATTGTTGCCGGATTAACTGAACATTTATTTGATGGCTTCAAATATTTAGTTCTTGATGGAGCAAGTGAAGATGAGATTGAAGCTTTGTCTGATTTCTTGTATGAGAATCAACGAATTATGTTAGTTACTCAGCCGACTTCAATTGCTGATTTGCAGACGCTAGCAACTCACGTTACTGGTGTGCAGAATGAAGAAAATAAGCTTGGAAATACGACAGCAATTGTTGAGACAGCAACGGATCGCTTTCCAGCTGCTCAGGCTGCTGCCTATGCCGCTGCTAACTTACCAGTTGACTTCCAGCACATTGGCAATCAGTCACAGTTTGAACCCGACAGTGACTTATCGACTGACGATTATGATACCATTGCTGGTTTAAACGCTTCGACAGTTGTTAACAAGGCCGGCGATTATATGCTGCTCAACGGCAAAGCCTTGGCTGGTAACTACACTGACCAGTTTGTCCACACACAGTTGGTTATTGATACTTTGCAAACGGCATTGCAGAAGTATTTGAATCGAACTAAATTTCCAATTTACAATGACAACACAATCAAAGAGATGACGCAAACTCTGAATGCGGCTAGCACCAGTTTGGTTCAGTTAGGCGTATTGGCTTCACCGATTGTCATCAACAGTGTTCCGCGGGCACAGGTTCTTAACAGTGAAGTTGCTTCGCGTGAATATAACGGTTTTAGTATCCAAGCACAGATTGCTGACGATATTAATACCATTAATGCCAAGATTGATTTGACTTTATAAAGGAGTGAATAACTTATGACAATTACATTATCAAATGGCAAAGAAGTTAACCTATATTCAGCTCGTTTCCTTCACATTTATTTACTCTGGAAGAGTCAGTCAAAGGAACTTGGAGGCTTCCAAAATGGTGAAGCTTTTAGTTCTCAAGCTACTGGAGCCCAGACAACTATGCAGGGTGATTTTCACTCAAATGTGATGTTCTTTGATACTGAAGATGAAACGGGTAGCATCACGCTTAACACGTATCCTGGGACAACTACGACTGACATTCTATTCTATTTGTTCCATGCTCAACATGATAAGATGACAGCAGGCAAATTAACGGCTGATGATCTTTTTGGCTTAAATATCGTTAACGATTCAACAGGCGAAGTTATTACTGCTGAAGGTTGCCGATTGGCTGGTTATCCAAACAACCAAGGTAATGAGGCAGCATACGCATTGGCATGGTCAGTCTTAGTTGGTTACTATCACAATGATGGTAATCAACCAGAAGACTCACTGTTTTCTGATTAAATTAAATAAGGAAATTGGAGTTGCCTAAATGGCAGCTCTTTTTGTAAGGAGAAATTAAAATGTCCGAAAATGATGAAACAAAGCTTAAAGCCTTAATGGGTAATGAATTTCATGAAACTGTTGAATGGACTGACGATAACAATAAAAAGCATACTAAAACGATCACTTTACAGGATCCTGGAATCGGGATTGCTACACAGATTATGGACCTTATCAATGTTGGCGATGATACATCCGACTATGGGTCAGCGTTCGACCTGATCATGACGAATGTTTTGGTAAATCCACGTCTTAACTATGGTCAGCTTAACAATGACTTACCAGAAAAACTGAACAAAAAGACAATTATTAAGAAAAACAATCGCGGTGAAGATGTCAAAATTAACCTGGTCTTTCCAAGATATCGAACAGCATTACAGCTGTTTATGAGTGGTGAGCGGCCATCTGGAGCTTTGAATATGCATGACACCTTAGAGTCACTTAATCATGAGGTCCTGCGGACTGATGAAAAAACGCCTCAAATTGTCAAAATGAAGTATTGGGATCCAGCCGGTCACGGCTATGGCTTAGGTGGCACGGCAATGAGTGAGGCTACCAATTATCTGGGTGATATTTTAAATCGAAATGGTGTTTTGGCTATTCTGATGAAATCATTTCGATTCGTTGCGGGAACGGTACGACCGAAGTAGATCCAAGTATGCTAATGAATTCGGACAAATTGATCATCAGAAAGTAGCCAAAGAGATTCAACAAAACATCAGTTATCTTAATACATCTTGGATGCTGGGGATTCCTGAAACAGAGCTTAAAAAGATGACACAAGATGAATTCATTTTGGCAAATTCCAAGGCGCAAAAGATTGCAGAACAACAAAGAGAAATTGTTGCAAGTGGTGTCTATGAAGCACTGATTAAATTTGCAAATGATTTGTTTGGGAAAAAGAAGGGAAAATGAATGGAGCCACCACGTTTAATCTTTTGACTAAACTGCGACTTTGTAAGCTTCTTTTTGGTAATGCTATCGTTAAACCGTGAGGCAAGAATGTAAGGAGGCAGAGAATGATGCATAACAAAAATGTGATTCCGGAAAGTAAGGATTCCCAAAACCACAAATATAAATCTATTTTTACTGGATTAACGTTCAAAGGTGGTCCCGTTTCCAGACAAGAGTATGAACGTCATTACCAAGAATATGTTGCACGATGCTCTGGTTAGAATCCAAAGTCAGCCAACAAGGATTTTGAACGAGCTTCGTGGGAGTATGCATTAGAGAACTCGACGATAGACATTGTAGCTGAAAGGAGGTGAGGGAATGAGTGCCAAGGATGATGTGATTATGGAACTTAAACGGACTAATCGACTGCTTAGGTTACTGATTCTGATAAACGTATACGGAAACGAAAACAGTGTTCTAGATAGAAATATCATGAATAGTATCAAGCTCCTAGACAATAATTACAGTGCCCAAACTCTTTTTGAGAGCAAAAAGGAGCAGAATTAGGCCCCACTCCTTTCCACAATGACTAATCGATAATTCCCTTATCGCGCAATAGCTGATCTTGCTCTTCAAATGATAAGTCAGCATCCTCAGAATTGCCCTTTGGTTCTTTTGCGTTATGCACTTGAGCAATTTTGACAGCTTGCTCGTAGAATTCTAAAGCATCTTCCAGAGAAACTTTATCCTTTCTTGAAGCAAGAACTGCGTTAGCAAACGAATCCGGATTTACAAAAGCCATTTTTATCACCACCCTTAATGGAATTATTTTCATTATCCCACTAAGGGGTTCAACATAAACAGATTAATTAGAAAGGAGGTAAGAATAATGGCTGAATCTAAGGAACTTAAACATGCCGGTATTGGTGTTGATCTGAATATGAATGGGCTGGAAGATCTCCGTAAAGCTAGCTCAATGGTTGATGACCTTAAAGCGGCATTTAAAGATTTTGACCATGTGACGGAGCAATTCCGAAACTCATTTAGTGGCTTTGGCGGTAAGAGCAGTCGAGAGTTTAATCAAATACAAGACTCCATTAAAGGCACTATTGAAGGTATGGGATACTTTAACAAAGCTACTACTCGAACAACAGATGCTATTCATCAGCAAAATTCTGAAATGAGAAGAATGAAAGATTCAGTTAAAGCAGCGTCCGATGAAATGCAGCGAATGCCTAAGCACGTTTTAACTGAAATTAATCAATCTACTGATAATATAACCAAATCAACCAACAAGGGATCAGATGCCATTAAGAACTACTCTAATCATGTTGATAAAGCTCATCAAAGAATGAAACGACTACACGATATTATTTTTGGTAGTTTCGTTGGGACGGCAGTATCAAATGGGCTACAGACTATGGCTTCTGGAATTGAGGGTGTCGTTAAATCTGGTTATGAGTTGGCCGAAGGCGGTGAACAAATTCGTGCACAATGGGAAAATATCGGTTTGTCTAAAAAACAGGCAAAAGGTATGACTGATGAAATCGGAGTTATTCGAGGACAATCTAACATCGCTGGAACCGCGATTGATGCTATGCAAAAGAAATTTTATGCGTTAACTAATAGCGACTCTCAAGCAAAGAAGTTCACTAATGAAATTTCGGCGTTTGGATCAGCAGCCGGTAAATCAGGTCAACAAATACAACAAATCGCAATGGGCGTAGCTAAACTTGGCGGGTCTAAAAATGTGTCTGCTGGATTCTTTCAGCGTTCAATTGGACAACTTCCTGCATTCCAAAAAGCAATTATTTCTGCGAGTGGTATGACCACCAAGGCATTCAATGATCAATTAAAGAATAGCAAGATTACTGGCGCTAAGTTACAACAATATATGACTACCGCCGCTAAAATGAGTAGTAAAGAATGGGCGGCGTTTGGTAAGACAACTAAAGGACAGTTAGCAAGTATTGTGGGTACTTGGCAGAATGTTAAATCAGCGTTTGCGGCTCCTTTGACTGAAGGTGTTGCTAAAGCGCTTGAATCCGTTGATGGAAAGAAGGGCGGTTTAGGAGACGTAAAGAAACAACTACAAGGGATTGCCAAGGCCTTGGGTGCTAAAGTAGGGAATTATCTTGGAGACGCGATTAAATTTCTTGTTAAAAACCGCAAACCGTTAACGGAGATTGCTAAATCAGTATTTAGCATTGGGAAGAATCTTGCAGTTGGTGCATGGAAGCCTATTTCAGCAATCATTCGTTCAATTGGCGGCAATAGTGGTAAAGCATCCAAAGGTATACGGGGAATTGCTAATGGTATAAAAAATGTTGCTGAGCAGAAGAATGCAATCAGAGGAATTGGATCAGCAATGGTAGCGGCGTTTGCAGGGAAAAAGCTATTAGAAATGACTTTGGGAATGTTTAATTTAAGAAAAAGAATACTTGAATTTACAGGAGCCACTCGAATAATGGATGCTGCTATTAAAGCGGCACCTTGGGCTATTTGGATAACTGCAATTGTTGGAGTTATAGCTATTCTTACAAAGTTGTACAAACATGATAAAAAATTCCGAACGTTTGTAAACGGTATTGTAAAAGAAGCTCGAAAATTAGCAAAAGACGTTACTAAACAGTTTGGGAACCTTTGGAAAGACGCTCAAAGAATATTTAAAACAGGTTTTAAAGTCATTGAACGGGTGACGAATACTTGGATAGATATACTAACTGGAAATTGGAAAAACTTACGAAAAGATATTTCTAGGGTAGGAGAATCACTTTGGAAATTATTAAAGAATATCTTTAAGTCTGGTCTTGACTGGATTAATGATCTAACCGGCGGCAGATTAAACGACACAATTAAACTATTTAGCAATGCTTGGCATGATATTGGTAAAGGCTGGAAGTCATTTTGGAATGGTATTTCTGACTGGTTTGGCGACTTATGGAAAGGGATTGTCAAGCATGTTCAGAACGGAATTAATGATGTGATTAAAGTTCTGAATTCTGGAATTGGTGGTATTGATTCGGTTATCCACATGTTTGGTGGCAAGAGCAACGCCATTGGTAAGATTGGCTATGTCCATTTTGCTTCTGGTACGGGAATGCTTAGCAACCAACGTCAAGAGATTACTCGGCCAACTTTAGCTATGCTAAATGATGGTCATGACTCACCTGAAACTGGCAACCGTGAAATGTTGATTCATCCTAACGGAATGAGTGAATTGATCAAAGGAACTAACGTTAAACGATTGCTTGAACCAGGCGCCGAAGTGTTGAACGCTTCTGAAACTAAGTTTGCATTGTCACTGAATGGCATTCAGCATTTTGCTAAAGGGACCGGATTGTTAAGCAGCATTTGGAACGGTGCCAAGAGTGTTGGATCATCGGTTGTCGGTGGCGTTGAAAAAGGGATCGGAGCTATTGGTAACGTTGCTGGCGGCGTTTTAAAGGCTACTGAAAAAGTATTCAAGACAGTCAAAAAGATTATTGGACATCCAATTAAGTACCTAACTGGGATGTTAACCAAACCCAAAGGCAGTGGTGAAGTGCTGTCGGACTTTGCTGGTGGTTTCTACAACAAAATGAAGTCACAAGCTTCTGATTGGTGGAAATCTCTTTGGGGAATGGTTGATCTAGATGGCAGTGCCGGTTATGGATCAGGTTCACGCGGAGATTTTGTTCGTGAAGCCATCAAGTTAGGCAAAGCAGCTTCTGGTTATTCAGAGGTAGCAGGTAAACGTTTAGGCCCTAATTACTATGACTGTTCTGGATTGGTTTATGAAGCTTTGAAACATATTGGTATTACTCTTCCTGGATCAACTACCGGGCCTGAGCAAGCAGCCTCTCACCATATTTCGTGGGGCTCTGGCAAACCAGGTGATTTGGCATTTTGGAATGGGCATGTTGGTGTAGTAACTTCTACATCTGGAAATGGTCGGATGTACAATGCCGAAAATCCAAGTGATGGAATTAAGTTTGCCCCAATTAAAGGATTTATGAGTGGCTTTAGAGGCTTGTTCAGAGTTCCAGGTTTAACAGATGGAGATGGAAAAGGAAAGAATGAGAAAAAGTCCGCTGGAAGTGGAATGCAATCACTGATTAAAAAACAAGTTGGCGGTGGCTTTTTCAAATTTATGGACAAGTTAGCCAGCATGTTTGGCGACAATGCTGGTGGATCGTATGGTAATCCGGCGGGAGATTCGGTTTCTCGTTGGAAGCCGTATGTCATTAAAGCTTTGAAAGCTAACGGTTTTAGTGCTTCTGCTTCGCAAGTGGCAGCTTGGATGAGAGTTATCCAACGTGAGTCTAATGGTAATCCTAAAGCTGTTAACCATTGGGATTCTAACGCGAAGGCTGGCCATCCGTCTGAAGGGCTTGTCCAAACTATTGGGCCTACCTTTAATGCATATAAATTTAAAGGACATGGAAATATTTTTAATGGTTATGATGATTTATTAGCTGGCATTAATTACATGAAGCACATCTATGGTAAAGGTGCATCAGCCTTTGCCCGTGTTTCAGGCCCTGAAGGATATGCCAAAGGCGGCAGAATTCAAAAGAATCAACTGGCTAAAGTCAATGAAGACGGCTGGGAGCTATTCAAACCTGATACGGGCGGCCTGATGATTCCACATGAGGCTTCTGAAAAAATTATTAATGGCAAGAAAACTGCGACCATCGATGCCCGCACTAATGTCACTATCCAAGGTGGCGAAGATATGAGCGATAGTACGCTCAACAAGCTTTATGAAGTGCTTAATAAAGCGAATGATGAAAAGATTGCCAAATTTCATCAACAACTTGGCTTTAATGATGATGGGGGCATAACGGTATGACAACCAAACTAAAGAAACTTAATTTAAAAGGCAAAAGTGATCAGACAATTGCTAAAGATACAGAGACTTGGAAAAAAGTGGTATCCGGTGATGCTGACAAAATCGATGCAGCCAAAAAGGCAATCGATACTGCTAAGGACAAAATCGAAACAGCTAGCGATTACTTAAATAAGGCTAATGGCTACCAAACCCAAAGCCAAGCTTATGATGCTCTGGAAAGTCAAATTGAGGATCAGGAGAAAGCCTTAGCCAAAACTAAGAGTTCTTCGAAAAAGAAATCAATCGAATCCAAGATTAAAGATTTAAAGAAGCAAAAAGCGGCAGTAGCTACAACGATGAAGAAGATTGCTTCCAGTGCCGGATATAACAAAGAAATGACTGCTAAGACTAAAGCAGAAGCCAACATTAAAACTGAGAAGAAAAAGATTAGCGATTTAATGGCCAAGAAGTCTAAAGACAGTAAGAAGTACAGTGCTTATGCTAAAGAAAAAGCTGCTCGTAATGCCGCCAAGGTTAAGAAGCAGCAAAAAGCTAACAGCGCTAAGATCAAGAAGACAATTGCTGCTGCCAAGAAAGCTGGCCGAATAAATGATCACACGTATATGGGGGGTCAAACCGCTGTTTATCGTGCTGATTTAAAAACCAGTCGGGTTTACCTATTGGGAGAGGCTGATCCAAGTGAAACTAATGATCAAGATGTTCCGGTTTATGCCGTTGACAAAGGCGACACCCGAACTAATTACAGTGTACGTTCCTCCAAACAGTTGTCGGGAACGTACTATTTATTTGGCAACAGTTTAGAAGACTGTGATACGGCTTATGAGATTCTTCAGGGATGGGCACGTAAGGGCGTTGAAGTGGTTGTCCGGGGCTTTGCTAAGTGGGCCCACTGTTACCTGTCTTCAGTTGGTAAAACAGGCTATCCGGCAGGCAATAAAAGCTCAATGCAACTTTCAATTACCTTCACTTATTCCATGAAAGCCAAAATTGCTTCTTCTAAAAAGAAGACCAAGAAAAAGGCCAAATCCTCAACTACCAAAAGTAGTGGGAGTAAAAAGACAACCAAGAAAACTATCACCATGAAATCCGGGATGACTTATTGGTATGTCTCACAAAAAAACGGGGTAAGTGTTTCAACATTAGAGAAACTCAATAAATGGCCTGCAACGGATATCCCAGTTGGTGCGAAAGTGAGGTATCAATAATGCCAGTTCATGATTATATTCCGGTGCTTCCAGATGATATGCCTTACGAACAAGAAATTGATTTGGATTCCGGAAATTACTTGTTTACATTTCAATGGAACGAAACCGATCGAGTTTTTACCGTTGACGTTAGTGACTTGGAAGGCAACCTGATTCGAGGCGGTGAAGTGTTGGTTCTTAATCAACCGCTTTGGCGGAACATTAATGTAGATGGATTGCCGTTGGAGACAATTACACCATTAGACGAATCGGGGAATGAAACTGAACTTGATCCCGGGAATCTAGGTGACACGATTCAACTATGTATTGATGATATTCCGGATGGTGAGGATTAATGACGGAAACAATTAATAATAAAGGCTATTATTGGGGATATACGACAACTATTGTGATTACCCATAATGGGTATCAACTAAAGCTTGCTGAGAGAGATGGAGTCGGGATTAACTATGATGTTCCTTCTGATGATGGTGGCAGCCCAGCGACTTGTACGGTTACCGTTTATAATCTTTCAAAGTCACATTTAGCTAAGATTGATCAGAATGACCATATCGTTGTGTACAGCGGGCCAACTGATTTATACGGAAAATTAACTGAAGGCACCATTACCCAGGTTGCTCCAGAAACACTTAGCGGTATGGACAAGGAAACTCAGATTACTTTTTCGGAAGGTAAAGATTATTCTAAGGAAAAACGATTATATTCCAAGTTTAACGGATCAAAGCTAGTTACGCATACTGTTAAGGAAAGTAATGGTACCAAAGTATCCTACAAAAAACGTCAGGTAAAGAAAGTTAATATTACCTTTAAAAAGGGAACCAAAGCCAGCCAAATTATTGATCGCATTCGACGTGATGCCAAAATTGATATTGCTGGCGTTCACTTAAAGACCAACCACCGATATAAAAAAGGTTATACGCTTTCTGCCAAGCCCTTGGCGGCTATTCAGTCCATTGTGAAAGACTGTGGAAGCAAAGTATATTATCGCAAGGGTGCGCTTTATATTGATGATGGATCAAAGCCCAACCCTTATAATGAGCATATCTATTTAACAACGACAACGGGATTAACTCAACAGCCCACTTATAATAGTGATGACGATGGCGAACCGACTTGGACACTGGAATGCTTTGACGATCCCAGAATTGCCGCTGGCTCCGCTGTTTATGTGAAATCAGACAATGTTACCGGATTAAAAAAAGTGAAGAGTGTTGATCATACTCATGATCAGGACACTTACCAAATGGAGGTGGTTGTGTATGCCTAAAAAACGTAAAGTGGCAATTGATCCCAAAAATAAACAGCTTAATTTTCTCAAAGGAGATTTACTGGACTATATTGGTGTGAACCTTGATTGTCACATGGTTGGACGGATTATCTCTTATGATCGTAGTAACCATCGTTGCGATGTGCAGCCACTGCCACTTCAATCCGATGGCGACAAACGGGCCACATTAACTGAGTGCGTTGTGCCGGCATCTTTGTATCTGATTGATAAACTTACTATCAAAGTTGGCTCGGTTGTGTGGGTTGGCTTTTGTGACCGTGAAATGGACAATTGGACCGGCACAAGTAATTACAAAATTGATACGAAACGGATGCACAGTAAGCAGGATCCAGTAGTCGAGGCGGTGATTAAGCCATGATTGCATTTGGATTAGACAGCACCCGTGATTTGGACTTTGATCCCAATGCTGGTGTTTTTAATATGGTTACTGATGACGATGAAATTTCTCAAAAGCTAAGTTCATTGCTTAATATCAATATTGCTGAACTTCCTTGGAATGAGGATATTGGGTTAAACCATAACGAGTTATTGGCTAGTGGCGATGATAAAGGAGTAATTCAAGCCATCCTATCCGATTATCTAGAGGATCAGTGGCCAGACTTATTTGATTCAGTTGAGATTACTAATTTCAGTGTTGACTATCAGCAGCGAATCACAGCTTTGGAAGCTACAGTTACTTTAACAACTGGTCAGACAATTACAACTGATGTTAATTCAGATGAAGGAGATGGTGAAAATGCCACTAACGAGTAGTGGGTATGATCGGCCTGAACTGGATGATCTTCGGGATAATATAAATGCGCTCTTTATTAAGTATTTTGGTGACGGAATTGATCTGGATGACGAGCAAACCCCTGGGATGCTTGCGGGGATTTTATCAGAAGTCGATGATTCCTTGGAACAATTAGCTCAAGGTGTTTACAATTCCTTTTTTGTTCTAAAGAGTTCAGGCGCAAATTTGGATGATTTGGGAGCCGAACTGAATGTCTATCGGAAAGCAGCCACTTATGCATATGTCGAGTTGCAGATTGACGGTTATGTTGATCCAGATTCACCAACGGTTATTCCAGAGGGAACCCAGTTTGCTACTCCTGATGGGCAAACCTTTGCTACTCAAGCTGCCGTCACCATTACGCAACAAGCTACTTACAAGGATGATGGTGGCAACAGTCAGCCTTTAGTTGATGACGATGGTAATGCGCTTGGACGGCAAACTGTTCAGGCAGCAGCTATGGAGACGGGGACGGATTCCAATGTCATGCCCGGCACGGTTGTTAATCCAATTAATTCAATTGATGGTTTCTATGCGGTTACCAACTTAGCCGCTGCTAATGGTGGTACAGATGCTGAAACTGATGATGCTTTGCGTCAACGAATATTGGCCAATCGGCAAAGCACTGAAAATAGTACTGTAAATGGTATTCAAACTGCTATCAAGAATTTAACTGGCGTTACAGATGTTCGGCTAGTCAACAACAATACGATGACAACTGATGCTTACGGGAATCCGGCGAAGTCAGTTCATCTATATGTTATCGGTGGTAGTGATGCGGATATTTCTCAAAAGTTCTTTGACGTTTTGCCACCACAGACTAATACGATTGGTTCAGTTATTGGAACAGCCACTGATATTGGTGGCCGTCAAACAGCAGTTTCGTTTGATCGTGCTGAAACGGTGCCGGTTTATGTTGAAGTTGATTTAACCATTGATGATACCGTATTCGATACTGACAATGGCCCTCAGCAAATTAAAACGAACATTTTAAACTACTTTGATACTTTAACAATGGGCAGCAAAGTCTTGTATTCCAAATTATATGGGCCAGCATATTCCCCGGCCGGAGTTATTGATGTTTCGGTTAAGCTTGGAACTACTCCAGAGGTTGACGTAACTCCAACTACGGATGGAGGAATTATTACGGTTAATGGTGACAGTTTAAGTGAAGCCGATGTTTCGGTTAGTGATTTTCAACTCGCTGTCACTAGTGCCGACAATATTACCATTAATATTGATAACAGCTAAGGGGGATAAAGATGTATCAAACAGAAAAAGATCTGACTGACGATTCTTTACATGATTGGATCACGTCAATGTTCCCAGCTTATATGAATCAAGAGGATCAATCCAATAATCAAAATGTACTCAATATCATTGCTGCTTTGCTTAACATGCATAAGAACAATTTGCTTAGCATTTCGGATCAAGTTTTATTAGATAATGCCAGTGGGCAAACGTTAACAGAGATTGCTCTAGATTACGGAATTAGTCGGTTAGACGATGATGACGATTTTTTGAGATTTCAAGTTAAACTCCAACTACTTAAAAATCATATGGGTGTTACCACTGATGATATCAAGCAATTGATTGCCACGGTGTTAGACATTGGTACAGATGTATTTGATATTAATGGAACGGACAATCCAGAAGAGATTGAAGTTACCAATATTCCTTTTGATTTTAATTCAGGTGACAAAGCTGAGGTTAAGCGAAAGATTCTGACCAATGCCATTCAATCAATGTTGCCACCGGAATATTTATTAAAAGATCTGCAATATGCCACAACTGTTAGCAATCAAATCTTTGTCGGCGTCCACGCACAAACGTATCCACAAATTACCGTAGAGGAGATGGTTTAATTGGCTACACCAAATGTTGGTATTTTAACAACCGCCGGAAAAGCATTGATTGATAAGATTAATGCCGGTCAAGCAAAGATTACATTCAGTAAAATTGTTTTTTCAAGTATGGATAATAGTCAACTAAGTGATGATCAAATAAAAGCATTAACGGCTATTACACCACAAGAGGTTGTAGTTAATAGTCCTGAAGTAACTTTGGATGATAATACCGGAGAAACTCGTATTCGAGCTACCGGGACAAATGAATCACTAACTAGCGGTGTTTATGTAAAAACGTATGCGGTCTTTGCTAAGGACGACGGAGACAATGAAATTCTTTATGGAGTTACAATTGCACCCAAGCCTAACTACTTACCCGAGTATGATGGGGTAACACCACAAGCCGTTACCTATTCTTACAAAGTGGCGCTTAATAATACAGATAACGTTACTTTTACTAATTCTGATGATGTCTATGTATCTGAAACAGATCTCGATGCAGCTTTGCAGTCCTATGCCAATAAGGTTGTCCACAAAACAGGCGACGAAGAGATAGCAGGTACTAAAACGTTTGACACCGCACCAATTGACAAAAATGGTGATGCATACATTACGGGTAAGGGAATTCCTTCGAATATTGCCACCTTAGATGACGTTAATAAAAAAGTAACGGACAACGGTGACGGCACGATCACAGTCAACGGGAAGACTTACACGCCGGCTGATGATAGTAAAGTTGTGCACAGTGTTACTGGTGATACCACGCAAGAGGTGATCCATGGGCCTAAAAAGTTTGAGATGACCCCTTCAAGCCCTGATGGCTATTCATATCAGAACTCCAATGACCTTAATAATGCTATTACAAATACAGCCCAATTTATTAATGGTCAGTACCAATTTAAGAAGGATCCAACAAATTCGCAAGGTAATCCCTATATCACCAAAGATGGTGTACCACAGTTTTGGAATGGTACTCAAGCTGAGTTCAATAACATTACTACCAAAGATGATAATACCTACTATTATATTTTAGAAGGCAATACGAACTAGGGGGCAATTAAATGAGTGCAAGTTTTAATGGTAAAGAGGTTATCCGAATTTATAAGGGTACTCAGAAGGTGTATGAACAGGATTCTGCCTACGACTATATTCCTTTTGAGGTCAATTCAAGCTCTATGGATGGAACCATTGGTATCTATATCCCAAAAGAAAATCCTAGCTATGGTTATGTAGTAGGAGGTTACATGATAACCAATACCATGGATGGCGCTGTAACTCTTAGTATTTCTATACCGAATAAAACGGTTTCTGGTAGCTTTTATACAGAAGAATTTTGGTATACCGGTGGTACAAGTGGTAATCAAGTTGTTGGTGGTACAGTAACAGTTACTAACAATGAAATTGATTTGGGCAATCAAACCAATGTACCGGTTATTATTACGGGTGGAACTGTAACGATAGGTAGTTCTGTGCTATAATTAGTGCGAATATCCTCCCCAGATATTCATATGGATCGCATATTCTTTTCATGATATGCCCCCCTCAATATATATCCAGCGTCTGCTCCCCCCAGCAGGCGTTTTTGTTTGTTCGATGTTTAAATGGTTTACAATTGATCATGATTGGCAGTGCGGAAAAACTGCCAGTCTATTGAGTTCTCATAACGCTTGAATCTACTTGGATTCAAGTTGAGCATCTGCTGATTGTCAGTGGGTGCTTTTATTTTGCTCAAAATTAAGGAGGAATCATGATGTTTAATCAAATTAACGATGTTTTTAATTGGTTGGAAAGCACTGGTATCTTAGCCGCTTTAGGGACACTGGTTGCTTTAGTTATCAAGCAATTGGCTCCATACTTAAAAACCCACATTAAAGATAAGCAATTAAACCAGTTAACGCAATATGCGTTGCAGACGGTTATTAGAATGGCCACGTTAGTGGGACTATCCAAATCGGATCGCCAAAAAGCGGCCATCCAAGAAGTGACTCAGTTTGCTCAACAGCTAGGCTTCACGTGGGTAACCCCAACAATTGTCACTTCATTAGTTGAAGCCGCCTATCAGCAGTTTAAGAAGTTAGGCTATGACAATCACGCTCCTAAAACAACCATTTTCCCAGATCCTGATGAACCAGCAACTAGCGTGGCTGCATCTGCTTCAACGTCTACCTCTGAAAAGCCTGTCCAAACGGCCACTGATGATGCACAAGCAAAGGAGGGATAGTCATGGCCTACCCACGTGGAATTGATATTTCATCTTATCAAGCCAGCTCCTTAGCTTTCATGCAAACGAAGAAGCAGCAAGGGGCGAGGTTTGCAATCGTTAAGTTAACTGAAGGCACCCGTTATCTGAATCCTAAAGCTAGTGCTCAAATCACTAATGGTTTAAAAGTATTTAACAGTGTCGGTGTTTACCATTTCTTTCATGGCTATGGCTTAGCCGAAGCTAAACATTTCTTGGGGGGGATTAAGGCCTTCGGCTTAGACACTTCGACGGTATTGGCAATTGATGTTGAAGCTAGCGATCTGCCAACGTCGACGACTTCACAAGTCAATGTGTTCTTAAAGTATCTGATTGCTCATGGGTACAAACATGTGATCACCTACGGGAGTGCCTCGTGGTTTAATACGGGCCGGATCAAACGATCCGCTTTGGTTGACAAACATATCTGGGTAGCCGCTTATAATAACTATGCCCCGGGCGTGGCCAATGCGAATGCCTGGCAGTACACCGACAACTTTCACGGGGTTGATGCTAGTTTGGACTTTGACGGGTCACTGTCAGGCACCACGACGGTGGCTAAACCAAGCTACTATCAAACTCCAGGGTTATACGAAGTGCGTATTGGACAAATCCATGCGTATAATGATTTGGCTGCCAAGTCCAAACGCTATGTTCGCTTACGTAAAGGCAGTCGGATCTATGGGACACCGGTCAAGTATGGCAAAATTACCCGGCTTAAGACCCCGCTAGGTTACTTTACGACCAATAAAGCGTTCATTAAATTTATTAAAAAGGCGGGATAAGCATGCCACAAAATGAAATTAACGTTACTGAGACGCTCATGGAAATTAACGAACGCCTGGCACGAGTCGAAACCAAGATGGATAACTTAAATAGTGCTGATAATAAAGCTGATAAGGCCCTTCAATTATCGCAAACCAATGCTGATAACATTAAAGCTAATGCCGGTGACATCAGCAATTTAAAGACGATTTTATACTGGGAAATCGGGGTAATTGTCGTTGGCATTGTGGTGCCATTAGGCATTTATGTGCTGGAAAAGTTTTTTTAACTTGAAGTTTTAATCAAAAAATTCTATCCTTCATATATAGAGATTGACACAGGGGTTCACCTTGCTGACGGGACTGGCTATCTCGTTAAGTACTAACTGTGGTGGTTAGTATATGCCATTAGGTTAAGCTCCTTTCTTGCTCTGGTGCAAGAAGGGATACATATATAATTATAATTTATTTGCTCACTCCTTCGGGGGTGGGCTTTTTGTGCATTAAAGGTTTACAAAAATCAACGAAAGATGTAATACAGGAAGAAAGACATGGGGAGGTGGAAAAATGGAACAAAAACCACATTTTTTCACCTCTATTCACCTCTATGTTTATTTACGAAAATCACCGAAAAAGGCACTTTTTTTCTTCGATGGTCAAAAAATGGTCAACCGGTGGTTACCAGCACCATTAACTAGGCAACATTCGAATCTTGCTCGGGCATTTGGCAGCATTTTGGGAGCTTATCTCATTACATCTTATTTATCCTCAATTCACTTAAATCAAGAGATTGAGGATATCTTTTATCTTTAACTGATTACATAAGTGAAAATAGAATTAAATAAGTTTAAAATCATTTGCCACTTTTACCCCAAATTGTTATGAGTTACAGTAATATTTTTTGGAGAAAGCAATTTACAGTGGCTTTAGGCAACAATAATGAAGCCCAACAGTACGTCCAACCGCGTAGTTTATTGCTTTGCATCACTGGCTAACCGCTCAATTACCTCGGCATTATTTGGATAATTGTGCAACAGTTGCTTTTTGGAAAGTAACTCAAAGTCATGGTAATCAAAGCCAGGGGCTACCATACAGCTGACAACGGTAAATGCATCCCGGTCGGCGATTTCAGAAGCAAAAATTGTGTTTTTAGGTACTCGAAATTGCAGTTGTTCACCAGTTAATAAGTGATTTCCTAATTGAACAGTTGAATACACGCCGAGTGGACTAATTAAATGAATCGTTACTGGGCTGCCTATATGAAAGTACCAAAGTTCGTCGTGATTGAGGCGATGAAAATGGGAGGGGATTTGGCTGGTTAATAAAAATAGAATTGATGTGTACCGATAACGATCACCGTTGCTCTCAGGCGCAAAAAAAGTATCATCGCTGTGGTAAACTTGTCGATACCAACCGCCTTCTGGATGGGGAACTAAGTTAAGGGATTGGATGTAATCTTCTTTAGTATTCATAAGAACTCCTTTACTGTTTCAAAATAAGTGAACCGATTATTTTTGAAAAAATGTGCGTTGTGGCTGTTCAGCAAATTACCCTTGCTATCGAAAGGCAAAATAATGGTTTGGATGATACCGCTGATGATAAAAGCGTTAATTAACGAGTTGATATTAAAGCAGGTAGGCAGAAAATGTGACGAAATTGATTAAACTTGTTAGGATACTAACAAGAATCATTCTCTTATACGGCATTGTTATCATAGTAACTAAGTGGAAAATGATGCTAGCAACATAGTGATTGGCCTGCTTTCATAAGTAATTATGATTCTATTATATCATAGTACTTATTGATTGCTTTTTATCAATAAACGTTGCATTATAGTAGTGTAGTGATGTTGATTGCGCTTTCACAAGTAGAAAGGATGATAAGCATGTATGAGCACATTTTAGTACCCCTTGATGGCAGTAAAAATTCTCAACAGGCGCTCGAAGAAGCGGTCAAGCTGGCAAAGCAGTTTGGGTCGAAATTGAGCCTTATCACGGTTATTAACAACACCAACTTCTATTATGGTGCTGGTGGCACGGGGCTGCCGGCAAACATGTATGATGATCAAAAGACGGTGGCAAATCAGATCATTGCGGATGCCAAGAAGTACGTTGATTCACAAGGCGTCGAATATGAGACCGCTGTTGATATTGGTAATCCTAAGAATATTATTGCCCATATTTATCCTGATCAGCATGATGTTGATTTAATTGTTATCGGGAAATCTGGTGTGGACGCATTGAACCGTTTGCTTATTGGGTCAACAACGGCTTACGTTGTTAGAAATGCAACGACTAAAGTATTAGTCGTTAATGCTAAAGAGTAGCGGTCACACAATGATTGTCAATATAAGAAACTAGTTTAATCACAAAAAGGATTGAAAGCTCAATTTGCTCTCAATCCTTTTTGTGATTAATGAAATAATTATAAACGATCCGATACTTTATAGGGCTTTTGAACGGCCCCTTTTTCATTATCATGAGAAACAATGTCGTCTGCTAAAAAAATATCAAAGCCCTTATTGTTAACGCCATGGACAACAAGAACCCGCTTATTTTGATCCTGTTTTTCTTTATATATCTGAGCAGTTTTTACTGCCTCATTATGATCATGAAAGTTACCAATTGAATCGCCAGGGTTGAAAAATACAATTTCATCCATAGATACCGCTCCTTTCAATGCCATTTGACTCTTAACTAAAGTATACCGTAAAGTCGTGATAAAATGAAATTCGACTATTTTTTATCTGATTCGGGCAGGCTTTTTTAAGAAAACATTATACTACTGGTAGCTTGGACGGTTATCTGATAAAATAATAGGCGTTATGTTTTGCTGAAGATTGAATTAACAAAAGGGGATTGAATTATGTGCGGATTTGTTGGTTATGTTAACCAAAAAGATGTTCCTGAAAATACAATTAATGATATGGCGGATAGAATTAAGCACCGAGGCCCCGATGATGAAGCTTACTTTGCCGATGATGCCGTATCAATGGGATTTCGCCGGCTTTCAATCATTGATTTGGCCCATGGTCGGCAACCCATGTATAACGCCGACCAAACCAAAGTGCTAACGTTTAATGGCGAGATTTATAATTACAAAGAAGTTCGTGCAGAATTGCGTGACCTTGGTTATGAATTTAAAACAGACGTTGACTCTGAAGTCTTGGTTTACGGCTACGAAGAATGGGGCCCTGCGCTTCTTGACAAACTTCGTGGGATGTTTGCGTTTGTGATTTACGATAAAAAGAAGAACGAGGTTTTTGGCGCCCGTGATCACTTTGGAATTAAGCCGCTTTACTACTATGATGATGGTGATACCTTCATGTGGGGATCAGAAATCAAGGCTTTTTTGGAACACCCAAATTTCAAGAAGCAATTAAACTTGAGGTTACTGCCGATTCACTTGAGTTTTGAATTCATTCCATCTCGTGAAACAATGTTCAAAAACGTTTACAAGTTGCTGCCTGGTCAATACTTCCTTCACAAGGACGGCAAGACGGAAACGCACCGTTACTTTAAGTTTAACTATGATCACATTGATAATAGTCAAACAATTGAAGGCGATGCGGATAAAATTGGTAAGTTAATTGACGATTCCGTTAAGGCTCATATGATTGCCGACGTTGAAGTGGGAAGCTTTTTATCAAGTGGAATTGATTCCAGCTATGTTTTAAACGAGGCAGCTAAGTTAAAACCAATTCAGTCGTTTTCAATTGGCTTTCATCATTCAAAATATAGTGAATTAGCTTGGTCAACTGAATTTGCTAAAACAATTCAGCAGAAGAACACCCCAATCTACATGGATGGTGATGATTATTTTAATTTTCTGCCAACAATGATGTATTACATGGATGAGCCACTTTCAAATCCAGCTGCCATTCAACTTTATTACCTTTCACGAGAAACCTCTAAGCACGTCAAGGTTGCGTTATCAGGTGAAGGCGCCGACGAATTCTTTGGCGGGTATAACACTTACTTAGAAGCTATTCCGTTCGACCGTTACCAAAAGTATGTGCCCAAGCCGATTCGTAAGGGATTAGCTGCAGTAGCCAAACGGCTGCCAAGATTCCATGGTCGCCGCTTCTTGATTCGAGGGGCCCAGCCATTAAGCGAACGGTATTATCGGGTTAATTACGTTTTTAACTATGATGACCGTAACAAGGTACTAAAGGACCCTTCAATTAACCTTGACTCAGGGGCCTATACAAAGCACATTTTTGATGATGTTGCTGACAAAGATGAAATGACGCAAATGGAATACTTTGATATCAACACTTGGTTGCCTTACGATATTTTACACAAGGCTGATCGAATGAGCATGTGTAATTCATTAGAAGTCCGGGTACCATTTGTCGATAAGGAAGTCGCAAAGTTCGCCGAGACGATGCCGGTTAAGACACGGATCACGCCTGAAGAAACCAAAATTGCGCTTAGAACATCGGCGGAGCGAGAGATGCCTAAGAAGACGGCATTAAAGGAAAAATTAGGTTTCCCATCCCCAATTGCCAGCTGGATTAATGATCCAAAGTATCATGATCGAATTGTTCATGCTTTTCATTCAGATACAGGCAAGAAGTTCTTCAATACGGAAGCATTAGATAAGTTATTGAAAGAACATGCCGAAGGAAAGTCCAATATGCAAAAGATTTTTACCATTTACACGTTTATCTTATGGTATCAAGTGTACTTCCCTGAAGATACAACGGAAAATACAGTGAGTTTGGTTCATCGGACACAAATTTAGCATTTTGAAGGAAATGGAAGGTGCAAGGATTGGCACAAGTGACGCTTGATGAAATTTTAGTCATCTTAAAAGAGCATGATTTGCTAGTAAATAGTCAATTAAACAACTTGCGTTTGAGTTTCAAGCAAATTGCGTACAATTCTAAATTAGTTTCTGGTAAATGTCTGTTCTTTTGCAAGGGAAATTTTAAAGCCGATTACTTGGTGGATGCTCAAAATCGCGGGGCAATCGCCTATGTTGCTGAACAGTTATACGATCAAGTTGCGCTGCCAGGAATTATTGTCACCAATATCCAAAAAGCCATGTCGCTATTATCTGCGGCATTTTTTGGCTACCCACAAAACAGTTTGCCGACAATTGCTTTTACAGGAACAAAGGGTAAGACAACTTCTGCATACTTTACCAAAGCCATTTTAGACCGGACTTATCGTCGGCGAGTCGCACTGTTTTCAACGATTAATACAATTGTTGGCCTTAATCCAGCTGATAGTGTTAAGTCGAATTTAACGACACCAGAGTCTTTGGATTTATTTACCAATATGGCGGCGGCTGTGCATAATGGAATGTCTCACTTGATTATGGAAGTTTCTTCTCAAGCATATAAAAAGAATCGGGTTTATGGTCTTCATTACAATGTCGGGGTTTTTCTGAACATTTCCCCAGATCATATTGGGAGAAATGAGCACCCAACGTTCGCGGACTATTTGCACTGTAAAGAGCAGTTATTAGTAAATTCCACTATTTGTATTCTTAACGCGGATGGGACCCACATCAGCGATATCTACTATGCAGCTAAAGCGACGACTCAACCTGAAAACATTTTTATTTACGGACGAGAGGCAAAAGTTGCTGAGTTGGGAATCCCAGTCGATTTTCAGTATGAATCAGTTGCTGATTCGTTAGCTGAAAACAAAATTAAATTGGTTGCTAACACCGAACACGCTAAACGGTTAGCAATTGATGGCACATATGAAATCAGTATTCCTGGTGATTACAACGAAGGCAATGCCGTAACTGCCGCGATTACTAGCGCTTTGATGAATGCTAGTAGCGAAGATATTGCTTATGGATTGGCTCACACGCACGTTCCGGGGCGGATGGAAATCTATCCAACCAAAGCGCATGGCACAATTTACGTTGACTATGCGCATAATTATGGCAGCTTGCATTCGGTTTTAAATTTTTTGGAAGCACAAAAACCAACTGGCAAGACTGTGGTCGTTACTGGCAGCACGGGTGATAAAGGGGTTGATCGTCGAGAGGGATTGGGCAAAGCCATTAATGAGTTTGCCGACGAAGCTTTTCTGACGACCGATGATCCAGCGACAGAAGATCCCCAGACAATCGCAGCTGAAATTGCTGAGCATATTGATCAACGTAAGGTCAAAGTCGTGTACATTGCAGACCGCAAAGCCGCAATTACGAAGGCCGTGTTTCAAAGTGCGCCCGGGGACGTTGTCTTAGTAGCCGGCAAGGGGCACGACGCATTTCAAAAGATTGATGGCCAAAACGTTCCCTACGAAGGGGATGCGGCAATTGTTGCTAATTTAGTGAAAGGACTATAAGTGAATGGATAATCAGACTAGTGATTTCACACCAGTTTTATTAGGCAGTGATTTTAATGTTTATGGGATGGCTCGTTGCCTTTATGAGCTTTATGGCAAGCCGGTAAAGGCGTTTGCCCAGGTTAGTTTGGCGCCAACTCGGTATACTAAAATCGTTGACTTGGAATTAATTCCAGGGTTTAGTGAAGATCCAACTTGGATTAACTCAATGAAGCGAATTAAGCAGCGATATGCAGATCATCACGAACCTGTGATTTTAATTGGCTGTGGTGATGGTTATGCGGAATTAATTGCCAAACACAAAGCGGAATTAGAAGATGTTTTCGTTTGTCCGTATATTGACTATGATTTGATTAAACAGTTAAATGACAAAGAAAACTTCTATAAGATGTGTGATAAGTATGACTTGCCATACCCAAAAACAAAGATTATTTCTAAGCAGATGTATGAATCAGGCCAACCAATTGAACAGCCATTTGGCTACCCAGTGGCTTTAAAACCGGCCAATAGCGTGGAGTGGTTGGATATTCACTTTGAAGGCCGGAAAAAAGCGTTCATTATTAAAGATGAAGCCGAGTTTAAAGATGTTGTGGCCAAAAGCTATGATAATGGCTATACATCAGACTTTATTCTTCAAGACTTTATTCCTGGCGATGACAGTAATATGCGGACACTAAACGTTTATGTTGATCGCAACCACCAAGTTAAACTGATGTGTCTTGGGCATCCATTACTTGAAGACCCATCCCCAGCTGCCATTGGCAACTATGTGGCGATTATTCCCGAGTATAATCAGGATATTTATAATCGGGTTCAAAAGTTTTTGGAAGAAATTAATTTTACTGGTTATGCTAATTTTGATATTAAATTTGATACGCGTGATCAGTCATACAAGTTGTTTGAAATTAATTTGCGAACAGGCCGCAGTAGTTTCTTTGTCACCTTGAATGGTTACAAACTAGCTGATTGGGTTGTCCAAGATTATGTTTTTGACTCATTGCGGGATAAAGCCACCGTTTATGCGAACCAGGATAAAAATAAGTATTTTCTTTGGTTAGGCGTTTCAACGAAAATTTTTGAAAAATATGCTAAAGATAATGAAGCTAAAAAAGCCGCGTTACAGTTGATTAATGAAGGCCGTTATGGTGATACATTCTGGTATGGCAAAGACAAGAGCTTTAAGCGATTTGCATTATATAAATGGATGTTTCATAATTATGCCAAGAATTTCAACCGGTATTTTGTTGCCAAGTAAGGACTGATAGCTATGGATGACTTTTTTACAATTATTGGTGGAATGGGAACTGAGGCAACCGAAACGTTTATTCATATTTTGAATGAGCGAACCCCGGCTCATCGAGATCAAGATTATCTGAATTATATTTTAGTGAATCATTCAACCGTCCCGGATCGAACGGATTACATTTTGGATCATCGAAAACCTAATCCACTAACGCCGCTGGCAGCAGATATCAAACAGCAAAGTCAATTAAAGCCAGCATTTTTTGCGATTCCATGTAACACCGCACACTATTTCTTTGATGAGTTGCAGGCGTTAACTGATATTCCGATTCTAAATATGCCACATGAAACGATCAAAGCAATCAAAACCGAAGTGCCACATGCACGCAAAGTGGGCTTGATTGCGACTAAAGGAACGCTTCACGATGGTATCTATGATAAAGAAATCATCGACGCTGGTTATGAACTGTTTAAACCAACTGAAGCGATTGCTGACCAGACGATGACCCTGATTTATGATGATGTTAAAGCTAAAAACAAAGTTGATGGTGATTTATATCATCAAATTCTCGAAGAAATGGTTGATGGCTTTGGCTGTGATATCGTTGTCCTTGGCTGTACGGAATTATCGGTGGCTCAACAACGGGCTGGCAGCCTCAACTATCCGGTCATTGATGCCCAAGCAGTCTTAGCAGATCGTTGTATTGAGTTAGCTCAACAACTGCGGAAGCAAAAAAAATCGCCAACTAATTAATAGTTGACAAGGGTTTGTAAGACAACAGCGATTGGCGTCGCAATCATTAGCAGCCAAAGCAATCTCGGCGTATAGTGCGTATCTTGTTTGCGGCCATAGGCGTTTTCGCTAAGGGCAATGGTACCTAGCGTCACTAAAACTCCAATGATAACGATGGCTGGATGGCGGTGAAATGAACGCAGGGCGATGACAACTTGGCTGATAATAATTAACCAATAAAATAGCCTTGAGATCATCATGGAGTCGATGACCCGTTTCTTAATTGGCCGGGTCAGGCCCCAAATAAAATTGATAAAAAAGATTGCCCAGCAAGCGTAGTTAAGCAAAATCCACATTCAGATCACCTCTTTACTTTAAGTATTAGGAGTTTAGCGGCAAAAAGCAATCTTTATTTTCATTCTTTATAAATTTCAAAAGAGTATGACAAAGACGAAAAGCCGTGATATAATTGTCTTTGTTATGCGGGTATAGTTTAGTGGTAAAATTCAAGCTTCCCAAGCTTGCGTCGCGGGTCCGATTCCCGTTACCCGCTTCGTGGTGAACTTAACCACGGATTATTGGATTGATTTTATTAGCCAAGTGTTTTAATAACCGGCTGTTAATCCACTAAGTTCCAAGTTATTCCATTATAAAAGAGTAGTAGTTGGTTGCTGGATAGCAAGCGAATTCGGGATGGTGAGAGCCGAATTTTTCAGTCAACGAAGCGTGCTTTTAGAATCATAACTTAATAAGTTGAGCGGATATTTTTATCAATTAGAGTGGTACCGCGGGTTTACTCGTCTCTTACAATTTTTTTGTAAGAGTTTTTTTGTATATTTTTAGACGGAGGGAAAAAGCAATGGATTATAAAGCACAAGTGACAAACTCAATTTTGAGCGTTCTGAATGATGAACTGTCTTCAGCGGAGGTCTATGAAAAATTGGAACAACCTAAGACTTTGGCAATGGGGGATTTAGCATTCCCTGCATTTGCTTTGGCAAAAGTTTTCCATAAAGCCCCTAATCAGATCGCGGCCGAATTGGTTGCCAAGATTGATCAAACCTCTTATGAAAAGGTTGAAGCAAAGGGTGCTTATATTAATTTCTTCTTGGACAAGGGTCAGTTTAGCAATGAAGTATTGACAGATGTTCTAGAGCAAGGCGCCGCCTATGGTCAAAATGACAATGGTAAGGGTGGTAACGTGCCCATTGATATGTCTTCACCCAATATTGCTAAGCCAATTTCAATGGGGCATTTGCGCTCAACCGTTATCGGTAATTCTATTGCTAAAATTTTAGTTAAAAATGGCTACCACCCAATCAAAGATAACCATTTAGGTGATTGGGGAACCCAATTTGGTAAGCTAATTGTTGCTTACAAAAAGTGGGGTAATGAAGCAGATGTTAAAAAAGATCCCATTAACAACTTAGTTAAGTACTATGTTAAGTTCCATCAAGAAGACAAAGCTCACCCAGAATTGGATGATGAAGCTCGAGAGACATTCAAAAAGCTAGAGGAAGGCAATGAAGAAGAAGTCTTTCTTTGGAAATGGTTCCGAAAAGTCTCGCTCGAATCCTTTAACAAGATTTATGAAAAGCTTGGGGTTACCTTTGATACCTACAACGGTGAAGCCTTTTATAATGATAAAATGGATGAAGGTATCCAGATTTTAAAAGATAAGGGACTATTGGTTGAATCTCGTGGCGCTCAAGTCGTGAACCTTGACAAGTATAATTTGAACCCTGCTTTGATCCTCAAGAGTGATGGGGCAACTTTATACATCACCCGGGATATTGCCACGGCAATCTATCGGGATAGGACCTATAAGCCAGCTATGAACTTGTACGTTGTTGGTTCTGAGCAAACTTATTATTTCCAACAGCTCAAGGCCGTCTTGTTGGAAATGGGCTTGCCTTCTGCTGAAAACTTGCATCATATTCCATTTGGTTTAATTACGGTTAATGGTAAAAAGTTATCTACTCGTTCCGGTCGAATCATCTTGCTTGATAAAGTCCTAGACGATGCAATTGATTTAGCTAAAGAGCAGATTGAAGCTAAAAACCCAGACTTGCCTAACAAAGAGGAAGTTGCCAAAGAAGTTGGGGTTGGCGCAATCATCTTTGGTGACTTGAAGAACGAACGGACCAATAATATTGACTTTGTGCTGGAGGATCAACTCAAATTTGAAGGCGAAACCGGTCCTTATGTTCAATATTCTCATGCTCGAGCTGAAAGTATCCTCAAAAAAGCCGGCAGCATTGATTTTCACGGGGCTAATAAAGCCCTCGCCGATCCGTCAGCTTGGGAAACGGTGACGGCTTTAAAAGAATTCCCAGACGTTATTGTGAGTGCTTGCAAAGACTTCGAACCATCAGAAATCGCCAAGTATTCGTTACGATTAGCTAAAGCCTTTAACAAGTATTATGCTCATTCAAAGATTTTGGTGGACGACGACCAATTAGGGGCTCGTTTGTCCTTGGTCAAGGCCGTTTCAATTGTTCTCAAAGAATCCCTTAATTTATTGGGGGTCAAAGCACCAGACGCAATGTAATCGTTACTAACTTCATAATTAGATTAATTAAAAGCGAGAGTCGATTGACACCTTTTCAGGTTGCCTATGGCTCTCGTTTTAACGTTGTTCAGTCAAACGCCTCAGCCTTTAACCTTGCCTGTCAGCGAAATTAGTTACTCATCACTAATTTGACACATTTTAAATCCTCGTTAAGTTTTTGAAAGCCGCCAAATCAGAAAAACTAGGTGTGATACAATGTGTAAGTATTTATAAAAGGAGTATGAGTATGAACAACAATTCAACCAAATCATTTAGGAAAAAGGCTGGACCTTTGTTTAGACGATTTAACCGCTTTTGTCGAAAGTATCATTTGGTTAAATGGCTTGTTGTTTTATTCTTGAGTATTGGGTTAGCAACGAGTACTTATCTAGTTTTTCTAGCCAAAACGGCGCATGTTCAGAATTTGGAATCTTCACTTGCCAAAACAACTGAAATCTTTGACGCCAGTAACCATAAGGCAGGCGAATTATATGCGCAAAAGGGAACTTATGTCCAACTAAATCAGGTTTCTAAGAATATTCCTAAAGCCGTCCTTTCAACTGAGGATCGCAATTTTTATCACGAATATGGTTTTTCGATTAAGGGAATTGCCCGAGCGATGTTTTTACTATTAAAAAACAAATTATTACATCGAAATTATATTAGTGGCGGCGGTAGTACCCTGACCCAACAATTGGTGAAGAATGCTTACTTATCGCAAGAGCAAACGATGACGCGGAAGTTAAAAGAACTTTTTTTGTCGATTCAGGTTGAAAATGTTTATACAAAAAAAGAAATTTTAACGATGTATTTGAACAATGCTTACTTTGGCAACGGCGTTTGGGGCGTTCAAGATGCTGCTAAGAAGTATTTTGGGCAAAACGCTGTGGATCTTTCGGTGCCGGATTCAGCCGTATTGGCCGGGATGCTGACTTCGCCGAGTGCCTTTAATCCAATTGATCATCCTAAAGCGGCAAAATGGCGGCGAAATGTGGTGCTACAATTAATGGTTGAAAATCATCAATTAACACAAACCCAGGCTGATTATTATAAAAAGACGCCAATTGTGCTTCGAGATACTTATGTGCGCAAAGATGGCTATAAGTATCCTTACTACTTTGATGCCGTAATTGATGAGGCAATTAGTAAATACGGGCTGACTGAATCTGAAATTATGAACCGCGGCTATCGAATATACACCAATTTGAACCAGTCTCAGCAACAAGCAATGCAGACAACTTTTGATAATAATTATTACTTCCCGGCTAACGCGACGGATGGCACTAAAGTTCAGGCTGCTTCGATAGGTGTCTCACCTAAGACTGGCGGGGTAACAGCGGTTGTGGGTGGCCGCGGGAAACACGTTTTTCGTGGCTATAATCGGGCAACCCAGATTACCAGACAACCTGGCTCGACGATGAAACCACTCGCCGTTTATACCCCAGCTTTGGAAGCTGGTTACAAATTTGATTCAGAACTCGTCGATCGAAAAAAGGCGTATGGCAGTAATCACTATACCCCGAAAAACTATAATAATGTGTATCAAGGAAAAGTGCCGATGTATGAGGCCTTAGCCCAAAGCATGAACGCACCGGCGGTTTGGCTTTTGAATCAGATTGGCGTTAATCGCGGTTATCAATCAGTCAAAGATTTTAATATTCCAGTGACTAAAAAGGACAAGAACCTTGCTTTAGCACTTGGCGGGATGTCTGGTGGGGTTTCTCCCCAGCAAATGGCCGGTGCTTACACGGCGTTTGCAAACGGCGGTAAGGTCTTTAAACCTTTCTACATTAGAAAAATTGTTGATTCAACTGGGAAAGTGATTGTTGACAATACTGCTAAGCAGCAAGGCCGCCAGATTATGTCTTCGTCAGTTGCCAAGCAAATGACCAGTATGATGCTGGGCGTCTTTAATAATGGAACCGGTGTTGATGCCAAGCCGTATGGTTATCAAGTTGCCGGCAAAACAGGGAGTACTGAAGCGGATGACACTGGCTCTAAAGATGCGACTAAGGATAAGTGGATTATTGGCTACACGCCTGATTTAGTGGTTGCCACTTGGGAGGGCTTTGATAGTACTAGTCAAGCCCACCATTTGGAGAACTTGAGCGGAACTGGAGTTGGTCCATTATTTAAAACCGAAATGCAAACGATGCTCCCTTATACAAAAAATTCTGCGTTTAATACTAAGGATGCCCAAACAATTGTCCAAGGTGAAAACAATAATGATAGTATTTGGGATACCATCCAGAAGAAAACCAACGACTATTCAAATAAAGTTGAGCAAAAAGCTAAGGAATGGTTCAATGATGCTAAGAGTTGGTTTGGCCAATAGATCCCTCGGAGTTTGATAGGCATTTGTGGTAAACTAAAGGAAATATGAAAATTAAGGTGGATAATTTAATGAATGACAAAATGACTGAGTTAGCGACCCAATTGCAACAAGAATTAACGGCTACCAAAGAATTTCAAGATTTAAAGAATACTTATGAAAAATTGCGAGCAGATTCAGACACTTTTCAATTATTTAAAAAGTTTCAACAAACCCAAATGCAGTTGCAACGCAAGCAGATGCAGGGAACTCAGCCAACTGAAGCAGAAATTAATGATGCGCAACAAATGGCCACTCAAATGGGACAGAACCAAATTATTTCTGAGTTAATGAGCAATGAAAAGGCTTTGAATCAGGTCTTAGGTGATGTAAACGATTTGGTGACTAAACCAATCATGGAATTGTACCGGAATTAATAGACGGTACCAGTGTTTCGAAGGTGCTTTTAGGTTGATTTAATTGGCCACTCATTGTGGCTGCCTTGATAGACACTTGGTAGACAAACGATCAATGGTTTGAAAAATTGGATCATTGATGATGGGTGCTTTACAACGAAGTTAATCGACATGGTATTCTGGTTATAGGAGTGATTGAGGCAAAACTTATTTTGTTTCGATCACTCTTTTTAGACGAAGGGGATTATTTGATGGTTCGACCAAAATTAATCATTCATTAATTGGTCACTTGCCGAGCTTTTTGAGGAAACCACCAATCGGAAATGCATCGTTTAGGCGAGTTAGACATAATCATTTAGGAGGAAATTGCTTTCGATGAAATTCATTCACGCCGCGGATTTACATTTAGATAGTCCGTTCTTAGGGTTACATAACGATTCACTACCACCGCAATTGTGGGAAATAATTCGAGATTCAACTTTTAAATCGTTTAAAAAAATTGTTGATGACGCCATTTCTCAGCAAGTTGACTTTGTTTTATTATCAGGAGATTTATTTGACAGACAGGAGCGGAGTGTGTCAGCACAGGTATTTTTGATGAAGCAGTTGCAGCGATTGTCTGAACAGCGAATCAGCGTCTTTATCATTTTTGGTAATCATGATTATTACCGCGGGGATTTTAAAAATCTGGATTATCCCAAGAATACACAGGTCTTTGGTAATCAGGTTGAGACTAAAGAACTTCGCTTACCTGACGGCCAACTGGTGGCCATTCATGGCTTTAGTTTTGGCAGCCAATGGGTGACCCAGCCGATCATCAACGACTACCCGCTGGCAGCGAACGCTGATTGGAATATTGGGATGCTTCATGGCAGTTTAGCTACCCTCAAGTCACCAGAAGCCAATTACGCGCCGTTTACTTTAGAGCAGCTGCAGTCCAAAAATTACGACTATTGGGCGCTAGGGCATATTCATAAGCGTCAGTCCCTTGACAATCGCGGCGTCATTAATTACTCAGGAAATTCGCAAGGGAGACACATTAACGAATCTGGTGAAAAGGGTTATTTGTTAGTTAAAAGTACGGGGCACAATCTGGCTGCCGAATTTCGTCCCACTGCGCCGATCATCTGGCAGATTCTGACGGTTCCGGTTACCACCCAATCCGTTAATGGCCTTGCCAGTCTCATCATGAGCCAAATTGAACGGCAAAAATATCCGTCCCTGCATTTCATCCGAATCAGGTTAACTTCAAAGCAGTCGTTACCAAAAGCTATTTTAGAATCGGTCACTGATGGTGATCTGTTAGCAGCCGTTCAGCAACTGATGGGCAACCATTGGCAGCAGTTAAACTGTTGGATAACGTCGATTAGAGTTCATGTTTTTGATCAAGTAATTTTAAGTAGTCTGGATCAACGTTTTTTTGAAGAAGCAAAGGAAATGACGTTGACCCAAGATCAGCTTATTAAACTAATGGATCAGGGCTTAAGTAAGTATCCTTTTATTAAAGCCGATTTGGCTGATCCAGCTAACCAGCAGGACTTGTTCAACCAAGCTAGTGCGCTTTTACAAGAGCAGGTTTTGCACTCAGATGATGAGGGGGATTCTTCCAAGTGAACATTAAAGCACTAACGATTTACGGTTATGGAAAGTGGCTTGACCAAGAAATTCCAATCAAAGCACCGCTACAGGTTATTTATGGGCCAAATGAAGCGGGAAAAAGTACCCTTATTGATTTTATTGAATCGATGTTATTTGGCTTCCAAACTAAAAATCAAGCCGTTCACGGACAGTATCATCCCAAACGATCCCAAGCATATGGTGGTGAGCTGTTATTTTCGGCTAACGGCAATGACTATAAACTTATTCGAACAGAAGGCAAAAATGGTGGTGACGTCGATTTCTTTGACGTGAGTGCTCACCAGCACCTTTTGGAAACTGACTTTCAGAAATTGATTTCACCAATTGACCGAACGGCTTATCGGCAGTTATTCTACTTTGGCGATTTTGATGAGAAAGCCTTTTATAGGACGGACGAAGCCGAACTGGGGCTGCGAATTCAACAAATTGGGGTGACAGATGCCGATCAATGGGCCCAATTGCAAAAAGCGTTGGCGAAGACCGCCGATAAGTTGTATAAGCCTCGAGGCCGCACGAAAACGATTAACGTTAAGTTAAAACAATACCGAAAACTTGAAGAAGCGGTTCAGCAGGCTAAAGAAGCGTATCCCCGGTATCTCTCACTCACATCAAAAGTAGCTGATTTAACAACTCAAATTGCAGATGAGCGAACGAAGCTCACCGCTAAACAAAAACAAGCTCGCCAGAATCATCAGGTTGCTCAATACTTACCGCTCATCAAGGAACAACAAGAATTAGCTCATGTAAATGATCAGCAAGTTAAGCCGGGCTTTTCTGAACCAGATCGCCAAATGTTTGAAAATTTTAACTTGCAAATTCAATCTTTAACGGGACAGATAGCAGAAAATCAGGCCAAAAAAAAGGCGGCCAGTGAGGCAATGACCACTAATCCAGCTCAGGTATTTTATGTGGGCCACCGGCAGCAAATTGATGAATTCGCCCAGCAAATTCCAGAACAGCGCAATATTGCAGCCCAGATTCATTACTTAACCGATCAGCAAAGGCAAACGCAACGCCAAATCAACCAGTTAGTGACCACCATCCCTAAAAATCATGACGGCCAATTACCAAGTCCGTTTGCAGAAGATGAGGTGGTGACCATCAATGAGTGGTTAAACCAAGAAGCAGTTCTGCAAGAACAAATGACGCAGCACCAACGCACGAGACAAGAAAGGGGAAAAGCAGCTGCTTCTAAAACCCCGGCCATCATTTATTACGGCATTGCTGGTTTGGTTGCGTTGATGTCTGGGTTCTTATTTAGCGGGGGAGTGAGATGGTTGGGATACTTAGTGGCGGCTGGCCTGTTAATTTGGGCACTGCAACCACAAATTAATCACAAACCAACCCCAACTGTCGATCAGCCGGCAACTTCCCTAAACTTAACGAACCAATTAGAACAGGTTCAAGAAAGCCTTCGTCAGGTACAGACCCGTTATCGTTTGGAGGGAATTGCCAAAGCACAGTGGCTGGCAATTCAGCCTCAACTTCGACAACTTACTGCATTGAAACAGTCACTAGCGACGATTGACGCTCAATTACAAGAAAAGCAGGGGCGTTACGAGCAATTTTTTGATCACTGGCGGTTTGCCCAAGATTGGCTACGATTTGATAATCAAAACGCCTTAAATAATTTAAGCCTGCTTGAACAAACCATTTCACGCTGGCGGGAACAAAGTGCTGACAAATTAAGCAAGCAAAACAGTTTAGCAATTTATCAAAAGATGATTGATCAAGCAACACTAAAACGTCAGCAAATTATCCAGAAAAAGCAGTCATTTTTTAAGGAGCGCGCAATTGCCACGGATAATGATTTTTATATGCAATTAAAAGATCAAGCACGGATAAGGGCGGATTTGAAACGTCAAAAGGAATTGGCTGAACAGATTCAAGCAGCGCAAGTAACGATTCCTAAGACCGTTGATCAAGCGCAGTTACAAGCAACCATTCAACAAACCGATCAGCAAATCGATCAGTTGCAACAGACGATTAATACTTTAAGTGAGCAAAGAGCTGGCCTAAACGTTAAAGTCGATCAATTGGTTAAGAGTGGTGATTATTATAACTTGCGACAACAATTAGCTAACTTAGAAACGGATATTTTAAGTGATGTTCATCGCTATTTAGCGTTACAATTAGCAACAAGGTGGATTCGAAACGTTTTAAATATCGCCACGCGCGGTCGAGTCCCTAAAATTTTAAACTTGGCTAAACGTTATTTTTCAATCTTGACACTTGGTCGCTACAAGGACATCTTATTTAAGGATGATATCAGCGTTGTTCGTAAGGACGATATGGTGTTTGCGTTGAATGAATTATCAAAGGGAACGCTGGAACAATTGTACCTATCATTAATTTTTTCGATGACGGTTGGCTTTAGTGATCAGTACCCATTACCAATTATCATCGATGATGGGTTTGTTAATTTTGATAAGCAGCGGAAACAAGCGGCTTTTGAAACGTTAAAAGAAATTAGCAAGCAAACGCAAGTCCTGTATTTTACAGCTAATTTAGATAGTGGTCTGGATCAGTTTGACGTGCTGGATTTAAGCCAGCTATAGGTGTTATGGCAATGGATGTGGGGTGTGCTCACTTTACTAGGACAGCTACGCAAAGCAGAAACTTCCGCATAAAACATCTTGACCAAAAATCCAAGCCCGGGATTTCCGGTCAAGCTGCTTTTGCTCCAGTTTCTAAGCGCTTTGCTTCGCTCACTTTATTAGGACAGCTATGCAAAGCAGAAAGCTCCGTGTAAGCACCTCAGACAGAAACTCCAAGCCCGGGAATTCCTGTCTGAGGAGCCTTACACTCCGCTTTCTAAGCGCTTTGCTTCGCTCACTTTATTTAGGAGGCAGTTTTATGGCCAAACAATTAATGGATCTCCAGCTTGATGAAGAATTTGAACTTTATGTATTACTTAAAGAAGCCAAAAAGCGGGTTGCAAAAAATGGTAAGAATTTTATTTCCTTGGTATTTCAGGATTCATCGGGGCAATTACCTGGTAAATATTGGGATGCGTCGGCGGCAGATATTCAACAGTTTGTTTCTGGCCGAGTCGTTTTATTGAAAGGGAAGCGCGAAAATTATATGAATTCCCCACAAATTCGGATTATGGCGATGCGGCTGGCGAAAAATGATGAACCTCATGATCCACTTGCGTTTATCAAGCGAGCACCAATGACACGCAACCAAATGGAAGATATTATTAACCAGACAATTTTTGAAATTACTAATGCGACATACAACCGAATTGTGAGAGCGTTGATTGCTAAACATGCTGATGCTTTCTTTACGTATCCAGCGGCTAAGTCAAATCATCACGACTTTGCTGGGGGATTAGCGTTTCATACGATTTCGATCCTGAGGCTGGCACATTCGATTGTGAATCAGTATCAGGACATTGATGCGCCGCTGCTATATGCCGGCACGATTTTACATGATTTGGGAAAGACTATTGAATTATCTGGACCGGTTGCAACTGAATATACACTAGCTGGTAATCTGCTCGGACATTTAAGTATTATGGACGCTGAGATTGTAGAGGCGGCTGATAAACTTGGGATTAGTAGGGATTCACAGGATCTGATTCTTCTGCGTCATATGATCTTGGCGCATCATGGATTATTAGAATACGGATCCCCGGAGCGCCCACAAATTCTGGAAGCAGAGATTTTGCATCATCTGGATGAACTAGATGCCACAATTATGATGATTCAATCCGCGTTAAAAAACGTCGCGCCAGGTGATTATACAGATCGGATCTTCGGGTTAGATAACCGTCGCTTTTATAAGCCCAAGCCACCAGTTCCAACTCAGAAACCTTCACAAAGTCAACTTTTTTAAAGAACTCTAAAATAAGCGAAAAAAAGATTGAATTTTGAGAATTCCCAAAATTCAATCTTTTTGTGTTACAAGATTAGAACTTACTTCTTTGAACTTGAACTTGATGAGAGGTAATCAGACAAAACGTTTTGAAGGTCTTTGTCTTGAATTGTAACGTTACCTTTCTTCAGAACTTTTGAAACAACTGAGTGAAGGGTGTTACTGTCAGCCATCTTTTTATCAACGATCTGACTCTTTAATTCACTTTCGTGGTCTTTGTAAGTCCCTTTGGCTGGATGGTTGACCATTTGAATAACTTGGTAACCATATTGCGTCTTAACTGGGGTCTTAGTATATTCACCATTCTTCAACTTGAAGGCGGCGTTCTTGAAGTTTGTATCATAGGTAGTGTTTGTGTTGTCAAATGGTGCAACACGCCCACCCTTGTTCTTAGTCGCAGTGTCAGTTGAGTACTTCTTGGCCAAGCTGGCAAAACTCTTGCCCTGCTTCAATTGCTTAATAACGGTTTCAGCAGTTGATTTCTTGGATACCAAGATTTGATTAACCGTCACTTTTGGCTGGTATGACTTGAACTGATCTTTAAGCTGAGCATCAGTAATATTAACGTTGTCTTTAACAGCGGCTTTTAATAAGAGATTTGAACGGATTGAATCCTTTAATTGGGAAGCAGTCATACCATTTTGTTGGAGAACAGCGTTAAACGAAGAACCATACTGCTTCTTATACTTATTATATTCGCTGTTAACTTGTGACTTGGAAACTTTTTTGCCATACTGCTTTTCAAGAACCTTGTTCAAAATCATTTGTTGCAAGACTTGTTTACCACTTGAAGTGCTCTTTAAGCTACTATAATAAGCACTTTCGGTAATCTTGCCACCATTTGTTGTGGCAACAGATTTACTGCCACAAGCTGCAAGGGTGAAACTCATCATGACACCGGCTAAAACGATTAGCCATTTTTTCATACAAAAACACATCCATTTCTACAATAGTATTCGTTTGGAAAGCAAACGTTCCAGATAATAATACCATAATATCTGGAATATTTATAATTTGGGCTTGAATTTAAACAAATGTTCAAATTTGTCTAACATTCGATTAAGCCTTTTCACCTAAATGATTAACAATTTGATTAATCTCTTCAATTCGCGGCTGGATCTGGAAGCTGGCTTCATCAACGTCTCGCTGTATGTCATCGATGACCTCCATAACTTTGGGAAGTTGTGATTGAAAATGAGCAAGTGATTTCTTGAAATCACCATAAGCGGTTTGCCAATCTTTCACGGCTGCTTTTTTGACATTAAAAGTTTGCTTGGCCTGTTCAACAAACTCAGATGGGGTTTGTTTACGCGAATAAAGGTAGACGCCGGCAACAAATGTCGTTGCCCCCGCAATCTTAAGAAATGTTTTCATCATTAATCACCCATGTGTTCCTTGATTGACTCTTGAATTTTCTTCAAATCATCGGCATCATATCGATTTGAATTATCTTTGAAGATCATTTTAAAGTCATCTTGATTACTGTAGCGTGGGATTAAATGGAAGTGGGAATGAAAAACGGATTGATAAGCAACTTGCCCGTTATTATTTAAGATATTCATTCCTTTGATATCAGGATTAGAAGCTTTAACGGCCCTCGCAATTTTAGGAATTCTGGCAAATACTTGGCTGGCAAGCTCCTCATCATATTCGAAAATATTGGGGATATGTTTTTTGGGGATTACCAGTGTGTGGCCCGGTGTTCCTTGGGAAATATCCAAAAAAGCCTTGACGATGTCGTCTTCATAAACAGTGTAACTTGGGATCTCGTTGGCGACAATCTTACAAAAAATGCAATCTTTCATTAAATTAACCTTCTTTCTACCAATACTACTTGGTATTATAACATTAATGTCTGTTGGGGCTCATTCATGGGCAGATTTTATATGTTATAATTTGTTCTGTAAATTTATTAGGGATGTGGAGTGACAAGATGACTTTAGAAGTTTCCAACCTAGTTGGCGGCTACTCGCAGGTACCTGTCTTAAAAGATGTCAGCTTTGATGTCAAGGATGGCGAGTTAGTGGGGCTGATTGGCTTAAATGGTGCTGGTAAATCGACGACTATCAACCACATCATTGGTTTGTTAACCCCGTTTAAGGGAACCATTAAGATTAACGGAACGACCTTGGATCAGGATGTTAAACAATATAAGCAACAAATTGCCTATATCCCAGAGGCACCAATTGTTTATAAGGAACTAACACTAAAGGAACATTTGGAAATGACGATGTTAGCTTATAATTTGGATCATGACCAAGCTTGGCAACGTGCGCGCAAATTACTCAAGCTGTTTCGATTGGACAACAAGCTTGATTGGTTCCCAGATAATTTTTCCAAAGGGATGCGGCAAAAAGTGATGATTGTTTGCGCATTTCTAACTAATGCTAAATTGTTCATCATCGACGAACCGTTTTTGGGATTGGATCCACTAGCCGTTAACGATTTGCTAAACTTAATTTCTAATCGTAAAAAGCAGGGGGCCAGTATTTTAATGTCAACGCACGTTCTAGATACGGCTCAACGGTATTGTGATCGCTTCGTATTACTCCACGATGGTCAGGTTCGAACCGAAGGCACAATT
Organism: Lentilactobacillus fungorum; assembly: GCF_016860605.1. Classification (GTDB taxonomy): domain Bacteria; phylum Bacillota; class Bacilli; order Lactobacillales; family Lactobacillaceae; genus Lentilactobacillus; species Lentilactobacillus fungorum. Next base: position 344,845 of record NZ_BNJR01000004.1, on the reverse strand, counting down.
GAGCAGCTCAGGCAGTTATTCCCTGATGCAGGCGATTCATTAAATGACATTTACCTGACCCTAGCAAGGGAAGGCGGGCAGTCATGAAGCAGTTATTTAAACGACGGCTTGTTAATCATCTAAAAGAAATGATGAGCTATCTGCGGCTGGTGTTTAACGATTACTTTGTGCTGGCGCTTTTATTTATGATCGGCGGATTGGGGTATTACTATTCCAATGCGTTAAAGCAGCTTCATGTGGGCGTGTGGTGGGCGCCACTTGTATCAATCGGCATCCACCTTGTTGGTCTTCAATTGGGGCGCATGGCAACCTTGGTCCAAGATCCAGACTACGTATTCTTGCTGCCCAAGGAATTTGAAATGATTGATTACCTCAAGCGGGGGTTTAATTACAGCCTGATTTTGGCTTGGTTCATTCAAATTCTCATCTGGTTTGTCATGCTGCCGTTTATTCAGATCACAACGCGCATTGATAGCTTGGAAATGGTTATGTTATTGTTGATTCTGTTGGGGCTAAAGGCAACTTGGCTGAATGCGGAGTTTGCCAGAAAGTATCGGTTGCGGCCAAATTGGCGGTTGGGTTATCAGCGCTTAATTTGGCGGTTCATTATTCCGTTATTGGCCTTGACCATTGCAGCTTACTTTAGCTATGTGGCAGCCTTGTTACTGGTGGCCGCTGCAGTTGTGGCTAGTTGGGTTGGCCGCCGATCATGGTCAAATCGGTCTGTTGATTGGCAAACGATGATTAATGATGAAAATAGTCGGATGCACACTGTGTATCAATTTTTTAATTTGTTTACCGATGTGCCGGCAATTTCCGGCTCGGTTAAGCGTCGTCGATACTTAGATACATTACTGGGCCGAATCAAGCTCATTCCAGATAATACTTATCTTTATCTTTATGCACACGGAATTGCCCGGGATAACGAAATGAGTGGCCTATACGTTCGACTGATGGTTATTGGGACACTGTTATTAGTTTTTATCAAAGGTGAAGCATTGCCAATCGTTTTATGCTTATTGTTTGTTTACCTCATTGGTTTTCAGATGATCCCATTTTACTTTCACTTTGATGACAATGCTTTTGTTCATATTTACCCAGTCACTCATCAATTTCAACTAAAGAATTTTCAGCGGGTATTGTTGTGGCTATTAAGTATCGTCGCAATCATTTTTGGCATTGCGGTAATCGCTGTAAATGCCAATAATTTGATGACAATTTTAGGCGTGATAATTGGCGAAGCTGTCGAAATTTGGGCGTTTATTTATTTGTACGTTCCCCGTCGAATCGCAAGGGGCCAGCGGAGTCGAGATTAACCAATAAAAAAGAAGCACGTGCGGCAAGGCAATTAGCTTTCATGCAGATAAAGTTTATTCAAGTAAGAAGTGGTGTCAATGACGAGAAGAGAGCTGGTCACTTATTTATCTGATGGATGAAGCTATTACCAAAATAAATCAATCGCACAACCATGCTAAATTGAAATAGTTGTGCGATTGGTTTGAAGTTAACAATTACAATAGCCTGGGTTGCAATCAGTTATTTCAACTCAGTTATGATTAAACGTTTAGGAGAATTTTATGCGGGTACGAAATAAGCCATGGGCTGATTCATACATCAAAGCCCATGGAGATTATATTGTCATTGATCCAAAGAACTGGTTAGGCAAGTGGCAGACACGGTTTATCAAGCCCCAGCCACTAAATGTTGAGGTGGGGACTGGTAAAGGGCGCTTTATCATTGAAATGGCCAAGGCTCATCCTGAAATTAACTATATTGGCGTTGAACTGCAAAAATCAGTTATTGCAACGGCATTGAGAAGCTTCATGGCTGATCCTTTGCCTAATCTACAATTCGTATTAACGGATGGGGCCAATTTAGATGAAATCTTTTTAGCGGATGAAATTCAACGACTCTTTTTGAATTTTTCTGATCCTTGGCCTAAGAAACGACACGCTAAACGGCGATTGACGTCACCCAAGTTCTTGCAAACGTATCAACGAGTACTAAGTGCAGATGGTCAGATTGAATTTAAGACTGATAATCGTGGCCTATTTGAATACACGCTGGTTACCATGAATAATTTTCCACTCAGGTTTGATTATGTATCATTAGATTTGCACCATTCCCCCGAAAATGAAGCGAATATTGAAACTGAATACGAGCAAAAATTTAGTCCAAACGGGCCGATTTATAAGCTAATTGCTCACTTCACAGCTTAATGAGCTGGTAGCCAAGAATTTGGCCGGTCTGACTATCTGCCCAAAACTGTTGGCTACTGATTTGGCCATGATTGTCTTGATAGTTTAATCCAAAGTGAAAATCTGCCGGTGCGCAATCACGCCTTGGTGGTAGCTGCCAGCTGCCAAGATAGCGTTCATGTTTAAGCGGTCGCTGGCGTTTTGCGTGTTGAACAATTTGGTCTAAAAAGCGTTGCTGATGGTGCTTTTTTCTGGATTGAATGTAGAGACAAGTTGTAGCAGTAACTAAAGATAAAGTATAAAATAGTGTTTGTTTTTTCATAAAAAGGCATCCTTTTCTAGTTATTAAATATACTTTAATATAGGAATGGTGTCTGAGCAAACTCTTCGGTAATTTTAGGGTTTTGCGCTATACTTTAGTTCGTAGTATTTGATGAAAGGAATGATTAGAATGAAAGATTTACCAAAAACTGATTTAAAATCACTTAATCAACAGCTTAAAACCGGTCGATATATGTTGTTCTTCACAGCCGACTGGTGCCCGGATTGCCGCTTTATTAAGCCGGCAATGCCTCAGATTGAAAATGATTATCCTGAGTACCAATTTTTAAAGGTTGATCGGGATGAAAACATCGACTTGGCAGGCGAAATGAATGTAATGGGCATCCCAAGCTTTATTGCTTACTCGGATGGCAAAGAAATTGGCCGTTTTTCAAACGGTGACCGAAAGACTCAAAAAGAAGTCGAATCATTTATCGATTCACTCAAAATTAAGTAAGTTTGGAAGGATAAATTAATGTTAATTGCAAGTTATAACCCTAAAAGTACTGGTGACACGATGGTTTTGATCATGAATCAAGATACAGCTGAACAACAGGTAGCCATTCATGATAACGTGGCACGAATTTTTGATTCGACCCATCATACGACGTTGGGTTACAACTTTTTAAAGGCGAGCACCATTTTACCTGAACTTGTTCATATCAATGGCCGCGTTGATTTGGATCAGCATCAAATTGATTTGTTAAATCAATATTTAACCGCTCATGGGTTTCCCGGGGACATCAAATTTGATGACCAGCCTAGGTTTGTAGTGGGTTATGTTAAGCAAGTTGACGCTCACCCCCGTTCGGATCATCTAAAAATTACCCAAACTGAAGTTGATCATGGTCAGGAACTACAAATTGTCAGTGGATCGCCAAATATGAAAGCAGCTATCAAAGTGGTAGTTGCCAAAGTCGGAGCGATGATGCCAGATGGACAAATTATTTGGCCGGGTGAACTCCGTGGGGTGAAAAGCAATGGCATGATTTGTTCTGGCAGAGAATTAGGATTACCGAATGCGCCACAGGTTCCAGGAGCATTGATATTACCCGATGATTATCAGGTGGGAGAACCATTTGATTTTAAAAGGGCACAAAATTTATTTAGTTAATTTAGGTGATATAACATGACGAATTACGACGGACCAGCTTTTTTTCGACGTCGGTTAACGAGAAGCAAAAGCCAAAATAAGGAGCAACCTAGGCAGCCTAACGCCAATCGTTTGTCTGTACCCAGGCGTGTTAGTCGGCCCCAGTCGAAACTAAGCAATTCGGCAGTTCGTGATGACGAGGTTCCCGCCTTTTTGAAGGAAATTAAAAATTTTCAACCGAAAAGGCGACCGAAAAATGCTGTTCACAAAAAGCAAGTGATGCCAAGCTATTTTGTTAATCAAACGCGAAGGCAAAAACGTCTTTATGAGCGACTAACGGATCAATTACGAGTAGATCAAGATGAGCTAATTGTGATAAGCGATCAGACTAAAACAACGGAGAGGCAAGCAACTAAAACAGCCTCTTCTATACATACACCCAGTCCATATACGCATACAGCTGACTTGCAAAAAGTCGACCAAACTGCTAAGGCTAAGAAATTAGCAAAGAGTGATGAGCTGCCTAAAACAATTGATCACCAGACTAAGCGAACAAACTTATTGCACCATAGTCAAGAAAACCATCCCCAGCTACGACGAGGGCTTGGCCAATCGTTGGCGGCAATTGTATCACAGGAACAGCGTGGGTCAAAATCACTGGCGTTATTTGATGACAATCCGCAACCAAAAGAAAATGAACGCCACTTGGAATCAGCTGATCAACAACAGCCAGCGACACTCAATTCTGATACGCAAACTAATAATGACTTAGTCCGGCGCCCACCTGCGCCGGCTAAAATGGGCTATTCATTTCCTCCAGTAACGCTGCTCAATCTACCAACCAAGGCTAACGATAATTCATTGGATGAGTGGATTGAACATCAAATTGATGTACTTGATAAAACGTTTAAAGCTTTTAAGGTTGATGCTGAGGTTGTTGACTGGACAAATGGCCCGACGGTGACCCAATTTCAGGTTAAGTTGGCCTTAGGCGTCAAAGTGAGCCGAATTACCAATCTAACTGACGATTTAAAATTAGCGTTGGCCGCTAAAGATATCAGAATTGAAGCGCCGATCCCCGGAAAGTCAACCGTGGGGATCGAAATTCCTAATTCCCATCCGCGCCCAGTGCTGTTATCAGAGATTTTAACGGCTGATGACTTTAAACAGGCCGACTCCCCGCTCACGACTGCACTAGGCGTTGATTTAGCTGGCACACCGAGATTGACTGATATTAGAAAAATGCCTCACGGGCTTATTGCAGGGGCAACCGGCTCTGGTAAAAGTGTTTTCATTAATAGTTTGTTAGTTTCATTGCTTTTTAAAGCCACCCCGGCCGAGTTAAAATTGCTGTTGATTGATCCCAAAGCAGTTGAATTAGCCCCTTATGATGGCATTCCTCATTTGCTTTCACCCGTTATCTCTGATCCGCAAAGCGCAGCGGCAGCCTTAAAATGGTTAACCCAAGAAATGGATAATCGCTATGAAAAATTATCTGCTGCGGGGGTTCGCAATATTGAACAGTTTAATAAGCAAGCTGACCAAACGGGCGACGCTGGTTTGAAGATGCCTTATATTTTGGTTATCATCGACGAATTGGCTGATTTAATGATGGTGGCTTCAAATGAAGTTGAGGATGCAATTGTTCGGATTACCCAAAAGGCCCGGGCAGCAGGAATTCATCTGATTGTTGCCACCCAACGGCCAAGCGTCGATGTTGTAACGGGCACCATTAAGAACAACATTCCCACTCGAATTGCTTTTATGGTTGCCAGCCAAGTTGATTCAAGGACAATTTTGGATACCAGCGGGGCTGAACAATTGCTTGGACGAGGTGATATGCTCTACCTTGGAAGCGGCGCAAACACACCTAATCGATTACAAGGCGCCTTTGTAACGAACCAAGAATTAACTGAGGTTATTGATTACGTTCGCAAGCAGGGCACGCCAAACTATCTTTTTACACCAGATAGTTTAAAACAGACCGTCTCAAATCAGAATTCCCATGACCGATTGATGCCGCAAGTCATGAAATTTATTGCACAAGAAGAGACAATTTCGACATCAAAGCTTCAACGTGTATTTTCAATCGGTTATAATAGAGCTGCAAACATTATTGATGATTTGCAAGCTCGCCATCTGGTTTCTGAGCAGCAAGGAGCAAAACCCAGAAGTGTTTACTATAATCCTTCTGACCGCCAAAACGGCGACGATTCCGCTGACGATACTAAAAATTAAGATTGATGGGTAGGTTGGTTGACATATGAATTCAAACACTGTTTTTCATTTTGTAGGAATTAAAGGAACCGGAATGAGTGCCATGGCATTAATTTTACATGACCGTGGTGAAAAAGTTCAGGGTTCAGATATTGAACAGTACACGTTTACTCAGCGGGGATTGGAACAAGCTGGCATTAAGATCTTACCGTTTAGTGCCGATAATATTCACGAGGGCTTGACGGTGATTGCCGGCAATTCGTTTACGGATGATCATCCAGAAATTAAGAAAGCTCGTGAGATGGGCTTAACAGTCTATCGTTACCATGAATTTCTGGGGAAGATGATTAAAGGCAAAACCAGTATTGGAGTTTCCGGTGCTCATGGTAAGACGAGTACAACCGGCTTACTAGCCCATGTGTTATCCGGAATTGCGCCGACGGACTATCTAATCGGTGATGGGTCTGGTAAAGGAGTGCCCAATGCACGGTTTTTTGTCTATGAAGCCGATGAGTACCGTCGTCATTTTCTGGCGACAAAACCCGACTATGCCATTATGACCAATATTGATTTCGATCATCCAGATTACTACAAGAGCATTGATGACGTGCAAGACGCATTTCAAACGTTTGCTAATCAGACTAAAAAGGGTATTTTTGCCTGGGGTGATGATCAACGGCTGCGTCAGTTGAAGGCGGCCGTACCCATTTATTATTACGGCCTGCATGATACGGATGATTTTCAAGCAGTCGACGTTAAACGAACCACAAGTGGCTCTAGCTTCCATGTTTTGTACAAAGGCAAAGATTTAGGAGAATTTTCAGTTCCGTTATTTGGTGAACACAATATCTTTAATTCTTTGGCTGTGGTTGCCGTTGCCTACTTTGAGGAAGTAGATCTTAATGAGATTCGTAAAGAGTTGAAAACCTTCCAAGGCGTTAAGCGGCGCTTTTCAGAGCGCAAAATTTCTGGGATGACGATTATTGATGATTATGCGCACCATCCAACTGAAATTAAAGCAACCATTGATGCTGCTCGCCAGGAATACCCAAGCAAGAAGATTGCCGTTGTTTTTCAACCCCATACTTTTAGCCGGACAATTGCCTTGATGGATGATTTTGCTAAAAGCTTAAACTTGGCGGATGAAGTTTTCTTGACTTCAATTTATAGTTCGCCACGGGAAAGCCACGGCAAAGTGTCAAGTGAGGATCTGTCCAAAAAGATTACCAAAGGTGGCCGAATTTTATCGGTAGATAATATGTCACCATTGTTGGACTATGATAATGATGTTGTGATTTTTATGGGTGCTGGCGATATTCAAAAATATGAAAAATCATATGAAGATTTATTGAGTCATTTAAGCAAGAAAATTAATTAAGGATTTCTTATAAAGCTGATAGTGAAGTATTTTTACTTGATTATCAGCTTCTGTTTGGTAGAATTATCTAACAAGAGTAGGAATTTTTTATAAAAGGAGCGGATTTCATGGATAATTACCCAAATGAACGACCGAACGAGCGCAAAATGGTTAACAATGCGGCCGGCCTGAATGCGTTTTTAACTAAGATGTATGGTTGGATGAGTTTAGCTGTGTTGGTTTCTGCTGCGACGGCGTTTTTGATTAGTACGGGCCTCGGTCAAACGGGCGCATCCATTAATACGCATAGCGGCACGATGTGGATTGCTTTGATTGCTTGGTTCGTCATGCCTTTCATTGTTTCTTTTCAAGCACTTAAGCGGCCAACGTTTGCCTTTGTTGTTTTAATGTTGTATGCCGTTTTAAGCGGTTTTGTCTTTTCAACAATTGCATTTGCTTATACGGGCGCGTCAATTGCCTCAGCGTTTGTTTCCGCCTCGGCTATTTTCATTTCAATGACGGCGTATGGATTAGTAACGCGACGTAATCTTGATAAATGGGGCGCACAGGCAACCGCTGCGCTAATCGCCTTGATCGTCGCAATGATTATCAACATTTTCTTGAGAAGCACGATTATCGCATTTGTCTTTTCAATCATTGCCGTTGTGATTTTTACGATTTTGACAGCTTATGATACTCAAAAGATGAAGCGTATGTACAATCAATACTCCGGCAGCGGCGAAGTTTCGATGACTGGTTTGGCAGTATTTGGTGCTTTGCAGTTATACTTGGACTTTGTTAACTTGTTCTTGCAGTTATTGTCAATTTTCGGTAACAGTAATGAACGCTAAAATACGATTGAAAGATCAACTTTGGGGTTGGGACAGTTATTTTGTTCTGACCCTTTTTTAGATGACCAGAAAAGCTCAAAGAGGGATAGCGCTTGATGCCTTCCTTTTTTGGCTACATAACCGCCGGCCAGCGTGGTAAACTTATATTAAGTGCTTCAGAACAGTTACGCAGAGCAGCGCCAGACACATGCCATAGTCAAGCATTCAAAAATTGGGAACTTTTAGTTTGAAGCGACCGGGTTCTCATGATAGAAACCAGTTGTAATTGTCAATTTCTAGAATCGCTTTGCGCTGTTCACTAATACAGAGGAGAAGACATGACAAAGAAATTATTATTGATCGATGGAAATAGCATTGCCTTTAAAGCGTTTTACGCGTTATATCAATCTCTGGATCGATTTACAAATACTTCGGGATTACATACGAGCGCCATTTACGGATTTAACCGCATGTTAGACAAAGTTCTCAAAGAAGAACAGCCAACCGATGTTTTGGTTGCTTTTGATGCTGGTAAAGTGACGTTTCGAACGAAGATGTATTCGGATTATAAAGGCGGCCGGGCTAAGACCCCCAGTGAATTATCCGAACAATTTCCGTTTATTCGAGAGCTAGTGAATGCTCGAGGAATCAAAGCTTATGAGCTGCCAAATTATGAAGCTGATGATATTATTGGCACACTGGCTAAGCAAGCTGAACAAGCAGGTAATTATGAAGTCGTTATTGTAACCGGCGACCGCGATTTAACGCAGTTAACTTCTGATAAGACAACCGTACAAGTTTCTAAAAAGGGCGTTACTGAGTTAGAAAAGTATACCCCGGAGCATGTCGAAAAAAAATTAGGCGTTGAGCCTAGCCAAATCATTGAAATTAAGGGGTTAAAGGGTGATAATTCCGATAATTATCCTGGCGTTGAAAAAGTTGGCGATAAAACGGCCCTCAAGCTGGTTCAGCAATTTGGCACCATCGCAAATTTGTACGATCACATTGATGAAGTTTCTGGCAAGAAGTTAAAGGAACACTTGATTCAAGATCAGGATAAGGCTGAGCGCGCAAGGACACTGGCAACCATTAATCGTGATGCGCCCGTTACAATTTCGCTTTCGGATTTGAGCTATCAGGGTGATCAACTAGAACAATTAACCGACTTTTATGAACGAATGAACTTTAAGTCATTTTTGTCAAATCTGGCAGTTGATGATTCTGATGACGAAAAGAATCAATTTGCGGCAATTAAATATGAAACGCTCACTGCCGATAATCTGTCAGCTCTAAAGCAATTTCAAGACGAAGTGTCGTTTCATCTTGAAATGGCCGATGAGAATTATCATACGTCGCCAATCCTTGGGTTTGCAATTGGCCAAGGTAATCAATGGTTTGTAACTAACAACCCCGATTTACTGCAAGCGGATATCGTGAAACAACTTTTGACCAGCCCGACCATTAAGAAAAACGTTTTTGATGCTAAACGGACATACGTCGGTCTTTATCGCCAGTCAATCATTCTTCAAAACGTTGATTTTGATATGTTGCTGGTTTCTTATTTGCTTAATACAACTAATAATAGTAACGACGTTGGCACGGTTGCTCATCTCCATGGCTTTAACAATGTGAAAACAGACGAGGAAGTTTATGGTAAAGGCGCTAAGCGGTCGATTGACACGCAGTCGCCAGCTTTTTTAGCTCATTTGGTTCATAAAGCCAAGGCGATTGATGCTTTACATGACAACATGTTTGCTGATTTGGATCAGCACAATCAAACGAAGCTTTACCGCGACATTGAAATCAAAATTGCGTTTGTGCTTGCTAATATGGAAATCAGCGGGATTAAGGTTGATCCAACAAAGCTTGAAGAAATGGGCAGCAAGTTCACTGAACGGCTGAGTGAAATTGAACAAGCAATTTATCAACAAGCAGGCGAAACTTTCAATATTGGCTCACCTAAACAACTTGGTAAAATTCTCTTTGAAAAACTTCACTTGCCGGTTTTAAAAAAGACGAAGACAGGCTATTCGACGTCCGTCGATGTGTTAGAAAAGTTAGCCCCTGATGCGCCAATTGTGCAGGACGTTTTGGACTATCGCCAAATTTCTAAACTGCTATCAACGTATATTGATGGGTTATTAAAAGTCATTCATCAAGATGACTCAAAGGTGCATACGCGATATTTACAGACGTTAACGCAAACCGGCCGATTATCATCTGTTGACCCAAATTTGCAAAACATCCCAGTTAGAACTGAAGAAGGTAGATTGATTCGGGAGGCCTTTGTGCCATCACATCCAGGCTGGCAAATCTTTTCATCTGATTATTCTCAAATTGAACTGAGAGTTTTGGCTTCCATTACGAATGACCAAAACATGCAAGAGGCCTTTCGTGAAGGCGAAGATATTCATGCCACAACTGCCCGCAGAATTTTTGGGCTGGCTTCTAATGACGAGGTGACACCTGAATTGCGGCGTCAAGCTAAAGCGGTTAATTTTGGGATTGTTTATGGTATCAGTGATTATGGTCTCTCTAAAAATACCGGGATTTCTAGAAAACAGGCCCATCAATTTATCCAACGATATTTTGAAGAATATCCAGGGGTAAAGAAGTACACGGAAGATATTGTGGAGTTTGCTAGAAATCATCAGTATGTGGAAACGATTGCCCATAGACGCCGATACTTACCAGATATTAATTCTAGGAATTTTAATTTAAGGGCTTTTGCTGAGCGAACGGCGATGAACACGCCAATTCAGGGAAGTGCGGCCGATATTATTAAGATTGCGATGATTAATATGGCAGACGCTATCAAGGACATGCGAACGACAATGTTGCTCCAGGTTCACGATGAATTGATTTTTGAGGTGCCCGATGATGAATTAGCAACGGTCAAAGAATTGATTCCTAAGGTGATGGATTCCGCAATTAAACTCAATGTACCGCTCAAAGTTGAAAGTCATTGGGGGAAGACGTGGTATGATGCAAAGTAATGAGATCTTAGAAACCAGATTGACCACAAACAATTAGATTAAACGAACGATTGATGGGGAGATAGAATGCCAGAATTACCTGAAGTTGAAACGGTTCGCCGTGGGTTAACGCAATTGGTGGCCGGAAGCCAAATCAAAAAAGTTGACGTTATTTATGAAAAAATGATTAATCTACCCAAGAAGCCCTTTGAAGATGCTTTAAGGGAAAAAACGATTGAAGCGGTCGACCGCCGGGGTAAGTACTTGTTTATCCGAATAAGTGGCGGGCTGACGATTGTTTCTCATTTACGAATGGAAGGCAAGTATGACGTTGAACCAGAAGGCGCACCAATCGGCAAACACACCCATGTTATTTTTCACCTAGCTGATGGCCGTCAATTACGATATAACGATACCCGAAAGTTTGGCCGAATGAACTTGGTGCATACGGGTGATGAAATGTCGGTTGCCGGTTTGCGAAATATTGGCCCGGAACCGACTGAACGTGACCTGACAGTTGACTATATGCAGACCATTTTTGCGAAGAGTAAGAAAATGATTAAGCCGTTTTTGCTGGACCAAAGTAAAATCGCCGGCCTAGGGAATATTTATGCGGATGAGGTTCTGTGGTTGAGTAAAATTCATCCAGAGCAACCCGTTAATTTGCTCACGCTTGACGAAATTAAGCGTTTAAGAATGAACATTATTACTGAAATCCAAAAGGCCATCGCTGGGCATGGAACAACGGTTCATTCTTACTCGAATGCGTATGGTGAAGCTGGCAGTTTTCAAAATCATTTAAACGTTTATGGTCGAACAAACAAACCATGTTTGCGCTGTGGAACGCCAATTGTTAAGATTAAGTTGGCACAACGGGGCACGCATTTTTGCCCTCAGTGTCAAGTCATACATGGAGAAGAAAATGAGTAAGTTAATTGGATTGACTGGTGGAATTGCCACGGGTAAGTCCGCAGTCAGTAGTTATTTAAAAACGCTTGGGATCCCAATTATCGATGCTGATTTGATCACTCATCAAGTTGAGAAAAAGGGTCAGGCAGGATATGAAGCAATTATTCAAACATTTGGCCACGACATTTTAGCAGATGATGGTGAAATTGATCGTCGGGCGCTTGGCCAGCTTGTATTTAGCAGTCAACCAGCCCTTAAACAATTGGTTCGGACAATCGACCCGTTTATTCGTGACCAGATCAGCCAACAATTCAAGAAATACGAAACGGCTCATTTAGTTGTCTTGGACGCGCCAACTTTGTTTGAAAATGGGTATGCGCATATTGTCGATGAATTGGTTGTTGTGTATTGCAACTCGGCTACGCAGCTACGACGGTTGATGAACCGCAATCACTTGACATATAGTGCCGCAAATCAGCGGATTAATAGTCAGTGGCCTTTGCAAACTAAATGCAATTTGGCTGATACAATTATTTATAATTCTGGAACGATCATGCAAACTCGGGCGCAAATTGATAAGTGGCTAGCCACAGAAACGAATTAAGCGAGGTGAAGGTCATGCAATGTCCTCATTGTGGGTATAACGGTTCTAAAGTTGTTGATAGCAGGCCAACTGATGACGGCCGGGTTATTCGGCGTAGAAGAGAGTGCGAACACTGTGGTTTTCGGTTTACAACTTTCGAACGGGTTGAGGTGACACCGCTTCTGGTGATTAAAAAGAATGGCAACCGTGAAGAGTTTAACCGGGAAAAATTGATGAAAGGGATTGTCCGGTCCGCAGAAAAACGGCCCGTTTCAATGAATTCAATTACGGAATTGGTTGATCGAGTTGAAAATAAATTGCGATCATTGGGTGAAAACGAAGTGTCCAGTCAACAGATTGGCGAGTACGTGATGGAAGATTTAGCTAACCTGGATGAAATCGCCTATATTCGTTTTGCTAGCGTTTACAGACAATTTAAAGATATGTCAGTTTTTTATAAAGAGCTTAAAGAAATTATGGAAAAGGATAAGAAAAAGCACGCCAAGACGAATCCGGAGGGAAAATAAATGCCAAATTCGGTTCACAAATTGACTCCGGATGCCAAATTTGTGATGATTAACGCAAATGTGAATAGTATGATTGATGACAATGTTTTAAATAACTTGTATTTGCCAATTATTGGCCGCGATGCACTGTCGTTATATCGGTTATTGTGGTCATTAAGTGTTAACGACCACAATCAGATGGTTTTGCATAAGCACTATGAGCTGCAAAGCATGCTAAACCTTGGAATTGAAAAGATTGCCAATCAGCGAAAGGCTTTAGAAGCTGTCAATTTACTTGGGACGTTTGTAACCGAGAAACCCACGGAACCGTTAATTTACGCGTTGCAGCAGCCATTGTCAGCCAAGGAATTCTTGAAAACAGACATTTTGTCGGTGATGCTGTTGGGAAAAGTGGGTGATGAGACTTATAAGCAAATTGTTTCACGCTTGATGGTACCGTTACCCGATCTTGGGCCGGTTAATAATATTTCTGCTTCCCTCTTAGATGTTTTTCAAGTGCCCACTAACTTGGTTAAACATATTCCTGGAACTGTCAATGAAGTTAAGCAGGCACTCAATAATGAAGAGGCTAGTTTCAGCAATGCGGAAAGTTTACAACCAGCAGCGATGAAATTTGATTTCAATTTAATTTTACAGATGTTGACAAATTCATACGTCGATCAAGCAAGTGTGAAGGTTGCCCACGACTTAATTTTATCAGAACACTTACTTTATGGTATTGATGAAGTTGAGATGGTTAAATTGATTCAAAAGGCAACCGATTTAAATACAAATCGATTGAATCAGCGCCGATTGAAGCTGCTAATTGCACAACAGTTCGAAATGCAAAAGCCGCCTGTCGAGCATAGTCAACAGGTTGCTGGCCAATCAAGTGGCCCTGAAGCGGAATTGGACCGTGCAACGCAGCAACTGATTAAAATCAGTCAAGCGACAGCTCCAGCGGCATTTCTTCAACAACTTAAGGACCAAAAGCACGGCCTGGTGACGCCTGGTGAGCAGCGGATATTGCGAAATTTAGTTAATTTACGCGTATTTCCAAATGAAGTGATCAACATTTTAATTTATCATATTTTGGTGGACGAACAGCATTCTACGTTGAATCAAAACTTAATTTCTACGATTGCCGATGATTGGTCACAAAAAAAGGTTCAAACTGCCCAAGGTGCAATTGCGGCGTTGAGAAACCACGTTCAGCAAAAGACTGATAAAACCACTCGCCGACGGGCCAACAAGCGGATTAATGTGAAAGAGACTTTGCCTGACTGGGCAAAAGAGCCTCAAGGTACCCAAAAGAAAGTTGGCAAATCTGGTTTAACCGCTGAACAGAAGAAACAATTAGCAGAACAATTAAATCAATTAAAAAATCAAAAGTAGGAAAGTAGGTGAGTGTGGATGCAGCGAGTGTCTGATTACGTCAAAAAGATAATGGCAGATCGAAAAATTAACGGTGGCACCTTTACCCAAACCTTCAATAAAATGATGATGGATATTCAACACGATCCTGAAATTGCTGGATTCTTGAAACAGCATCAAAAAGAACTGGCTGACGATGTGGTTGAGCGATCAGCTGCTAAATTATATGAATACGTAACCGTCAAACGTCAGCTAAAAGAAGACAAACGCTCTTTTGCGCCCGGATATTTACCGCAACTGGTCGTCAATGATCATTTGATTGATATTGCGTATACTGCTTCGCCAACAACAATTGCCAAGCAACGTTCGCAGTCGTTGGCTCGTCGGATTACAACTATTTCGATGCCAAAAGATATTAAGCAAGCTAAGATTGATGGTTTTGATAAAGATGCATCCAGATTTGATGCCTTAACTAAGGGAATTGAATTTATCAATGCGATGAAAGCTGATCCTACCCATTTTCATCCAGGATTGTATATTTATGGACCATTTGGTGTTGGGAAAACGTACTTAACGGGGGCACTGGCCAATGAATTAGCTGATCGAAACATCCAGACAACCATGGTACATTTTCCAAGCTTTGCAGTTGAGATGAAGGCTGCGATTTCGACTAACAACGTTGCTGAAAAGATTGATGCAATTAAGAAGTCACCAGTTTTGATGATTGACGACATTGGGGCCGATTCGATGTCGTCATGGGTTCGCGATGAAGTTTTAGGAGTTATTTTGGAGTATCGCATGCAACAGCAGTTATCGACCTTCTTTACTTCTAACTTTTCGATGAACCAGCTTGAGCAAGAACATTTGCGAGTCAATCAGCGGGGCGATGATGAACCTCTTAAGGCTAAACGGCTGATGCAGCGAATTAGATTCTTATCCCGGGAGGTTGAAATGACTGGGGCCAATCGGCGACCAGGTTAATTGTTGATTTACAATTGACTTTTCAAAAGGCCGACTTTATACTTAGAGTCAATGAATCAAGGAGACATGATAATGACTTCTCATCGCAGGGAGAGCAGCTCTAGCCTGGAAAGCTGCTTGTTTAGAAAGCCATTGTTACCACTTCTTGAAATGGATTGCGGATAATGCTATCCCGGATGGTCCCGTTAGCAACCACTTGAGAGCTTGTTGGCGGCTTTGTGCTGTCAAGAATCCAATACGGGTGGAACCGCGCTAATTGCGTCCCTAGTATACATTAGGTATACTAGGGATTTTTTTGTGGTTCTAATCAAAATAAAAAGGGAGTAAGAGATATGTCACAACTTTCATTTGAATTTCCAGATAGTAGTGTTAAACAGTTTGATGAAGGCATCACGGCAGAAGACATTGCCAAGTCAATTGCAGTTAGTTTAAGCAAAAAGGCCGTGGCTGCCAAGGTGGACGATCATTTTGTCAACAAAGACGAACCATTACATAAAGGCGGTAAGATTGAAATCGTCACTGCAGATAGTGACGATGGCCTAAGCGTTCTTCGAGAAACGGCTGCCCAAATTTTAAAGATGGCCATTGCCAATGAGTTTAAAAACATTCATTTTGGTGAAAGTGCTGCCGATGACGATGGGTTCTTTGTTGATACGGATAAGCCAGATACACAAATTAGCGTTGATCAATTAGCAGATCTTAGTCAGTCTATGCATAAGATTATCAAAGAAGATTTGCCAATCAAGGTCGTTTTCTTAAGTGCTGCTGATGCTAATGAAGCAATTGGCGATGACCCTTACCAAAAGGAATTGGTTAAGCAAAACGAAGTCGACGGTCAAGTGAAATTCTTTCAGATTGGTGATTTTAAATCAATTGCTGAAGGGGCCGTTTTGCCATCCACTGGTAAGGTTAAGATCTTCAAACTTTTGTCAGTTGCTGGTGCTTATTGGCAAGGTAAGTCATCTAACCCAATGCTTCAACGAATCTACGCAACTGCTTTTAACAAGCAAAAAGAGTTGGATGCTGATTTGGAAAAACGTCAAGAGGCCCATGAACGGGATCATCGAGTAATTGGTAATCAACTTGATTTGTTCTTTGTTGATCCCAAGGTTGGTGCCGGCTTGCCATACTGGATGCCAAATGGTGCAACGATTCGAAGAACCATTGAACGCTACATTGTCGATAAGGAAGTAACTAACGGCTATGAACACGTTTATACACCGGTATTGGCTAACCTCGATCTTTATAAGCAATCCGGTCACTGGGCTCATTATCGAGAAGACATGTTCCCGCCAATGGATATGGGCGATGGTGAAATGCTTGAATTACGGCCGATGAACTGCCCAAGTCACATTCAAATTTATAATCATCACATTCGTTCTTACCGTGAATTACCACTACGGATTGCCGAACTTGGCATGATGCACCGCTATGAAAAATCAGGTGCGTTATCTGGCTTACAGCGGGTTCGTGAAATGACCTTGAATGATGGTCATACGTTTGTGGCTTTAGATCAGATTCAAGAAGAGTTCAAGAATATCTTGAATTTGATGGTTGATGTTTATCACGACTTTGATATCAACGATTATACGTTCCGATTGAGTTATCGTGACCCACAAAATACTGAAAAGTACTTTGATGATGATGAAATGTGGACGCGAGCACAAACGATGTTAAAAGGCGCCATGGATGAAATGGGCCTGCAATACACTGAAGCAGAAGGTGAAGCTGCTTTTTACGGCCCTAAGCTAGATGTTCAAACGAAGACGGCACTCGGCAACGAAGAAACACTGTCAACAATTCAGTTGGACTTTATGTTGCCTGAAAGATTTGACCTTCATTACGTTGGTGAAGACGGCAAACAGCACCGGCCAGTTATGATTCACCGTGGCCTTGTGTCAACCATGGAACGATTTGTTGCTTACTTGACTGAAATTTACAAGGGGGCTTTTCCAACTTGGCTGGCACCGCATCAAGTTAAGATCATTCCGGTTAGTCAAGATAAACACGGCGATTATGCTAAGAAGATTAATGAGCAGCTTCGTAAGTTGAAGATTCGTTCTTCAGTTGAGACTCGAGCTGAAAAGATGGGTTATTTGATTCGGGATGCCCAAACTCATAAGATCCCATATACGTTAGTGGTCGGAGACGAAGAAGTAAATGGCAACTCCGTTTCGGTTCGGCGGTATGGTGAAAAGGATACCCAATCTGAATCGCTTGACGGATTTGTTGATGAAATTCAAAAGGATATCGCATCTTATTCACGTGAAGATAATCAGTAATCGCTTTAACGTGTGGTGAGTGATTATTGATTGACACTTATTGTGATTGATGATATGATTTAATAGTTGTTTAAATGAAAGCAGAGGCAACCCGCTTCTCGCCTAAGTAAATCTTGAATTTGCTGGGCATGATATCGAGTCAGGATCTAGTTATTTTGATCCTATAATTGAGAGCGGGCGCAATTCTGTGCCCGCTTTCTTTCTGCTTTTCCAAAAATTTCGGAGGTGAAGTACCATAGCAAAAGATATGATGGTTAATGATGGAATCCGCGCTCGCGAGGTTCGTTTAATTGGTGCTAATGGTGATCAACTGGGTGTTAAATCTAAGAATGAAGCGCTTCGGCTGGCCGAAGATGCCGATTTAGACTTAGTTTTGGTTGCCCCTAAAGCCAAGCCACCAGTTGCAAAGATTCTTGATTATGGGAAATACCGATTCCAAGAACAAAAAAAGGAACGGGAATCTCGTAAGAAGCAAAAAGTCATCAGTGTCAAAGAAGTCCGTTTGAGCCCAACAATTGATGTGAATGATTTTAACACCAAATTGAAGAATGCTAAGAAATTCTTAGCAAAGGGCGAAAAAGTAAGAGTTTCAATTCGATTTAAAGGCCGTGCAATTACCCATAAGGATATTGGTCGAAAAGTCCTTGACCGAATGGCTTCAGAAACGTCTGACGTCGCCACTGTTACTCAGCGGCCAAAAATGGATGGTCGAAGCATGTTCTTGATGCTGTCACCCAAAGAAGCAGACAAAAAATAATTAGTTTGTTAAATACTTGAGGAGGATTTTTACCAATGCCTAAACAAAAAACAAATCGCGCCGCAGCAAAGCGTTTTAAGAGAACTGCCAACGGTGGGTTTAAAAGTGCTAATGCTTATACAAGTCACCGTTTTCACGGTAAGACAAAGAAGCAACGCCGCCAACTTCGTGGTACTAGTATGATGGACAAGACGAACATCAAGACTTACAAGAAGTTATTACCACATCTATAAAATCACTCATCTGTCCAAAATGACGTTCTTTAAATATTAGGAGGAATTCAAAATGCCACGAGTAAAAGGTGGAACAGTTACCCATGCACGTCGTAAGCGTGTTTTAAAATTAGCTAAAGGATATCGCGGTGGTAAATCCCGTTTATTCAAGACTGCTAAAGATCAAGTAATGAAGTCACAGGTTTATGCATTCCGTGACCGTCGCGCCAACAAAGGCAACTTCCGTAAACTATGGATTGCCAGAATTAATGCTGCTGCTCGGTTGAACGATCTTAGCTATAGCCAATTTATGCATGGTTTGAAACTAGCTAACATTGATATGAACCGTAAAATGCTTGCAGACCTTGCAGTTAGTGATACTGACGCTTTTAAAGCGCTCACTGATGCTGCTAAGGAAGCACTCAAGTAATTTGGTTAAAATAACTTTCACCGATAGCTTTGGTGGAAGTTTTTTTAAATAAAATAACAACTTGTTAAGGAGCGACATATGTTGTCTCGATTTAAACCAACTTGGATGATTGAAAACATTTACAGTATTTCACCTCAATTCTTGTTGGAACACAAAATCAATTGTGTTTTAACTGATTTAGATAATACGTTAGTGCCGTGGAATTCTAAGGTTGGTTCCGATGAATTGCGAGCGTGGCTTGCTAGTATTAAAAAATATGGCATTCAAGTGATTGTTGTTTCCAATAATAGCCATCACCGAATTCAAGCGGCTGTGAAAGATTATGAATTACCTTTTGTTCCTAGGGCGATGAAGCCATTATCAATTGGGATTCGGCACGCAATTAAAGAATTTCATCTAAACAAGAAAAATACGGTGATGGTTGGCGACCAGTTGATGACCGATGTCGTTTCCGCAAATAGTTGTGGGGTTCGAAGTATTTTGGTTAAGCCACTGGTTAGGACAGATGCATGGAATACAACCATTAATCGATATTTTGAAAAGATTGTCTGGAATAAGTTAATTAAAAAATATCCAGATTTACATTGGAAGTAGGACAGCTGTGCCAGGCAGAAAGCTGCACCTAAGTCAACTTACCCAAAAATCCAAGCCCGGGATTTCCGGCCAAGTTAACTTAGGCTCCGCTTTCTAAGCGCTTTGCTTCGCTCACTTTTGTAGGACAGCTGCGCAAAGCAGAAGTCTACGTACAAGCACCTCTAACAAAAATCCCAAGCCTGGGAATTTCCGTTCGAGGAGACTTGTACTTCGACTTCTAAAGCGCTTTGCTCCGCTCACTTTTGTAGGACAGCTGCGCAAAGCAGAAACTTCCGCATAAAACATCTTGGCCAAAAATCCAAGCCCGGGATTTCCGGCCAAGATGCCTTATGCTCCAGTTTCTAAGCGCTTTGCTCCGCTCACTTTATTTAGGAGGTATTTATGGCAGAGAATCAAGTTGTTGTGGACGGCGAAATTATTCATTGTATTGGTTGTGGCGCAAAGGTTCAGACAAATGATAAACAGGCGCTTGGCTATACACCCAAGTCGGCACTTGAAAAGGGACTTGCAAGTGGTGAGGTTTATTGTCAGCGTTGTTTTCGGCTGCGCCACTATAATGAAATCGCCCCAGTTAGTTTGTCCGATGATGACTTTTTGAAGCTATTGACCAGTATTTCCGATACGGATTCATTAATTGTGTATGTTGTCGATATTTTCGATGTTAATGGGAGTATGATTCCAGGCCTTCATCGCTTTGTCGGTGACAACCCAGTGTTACTGGTTGGTAACAAACTTGACGTGCTGCCAGTCAGTTTAAAGAAAAATAAGGTCAAGGATTGGTTGCGGCAGCGAGCCAATGCGGCTGGGATTCGCCCAATTGATGTTGACTTAATTTCTGCTAAAACTAACCAGGATGTTGATCATTTACTAGACCAGATTGAAAAATATCGCAAAGGTAAAGACGTTTACGTAGTTGGCGTTACTAACGTTGGTAAATCAACGTTAATTAATTCCGTTGTCAAGCAGTCAACTGGCATCCAGGAGTTAATTACCACGTCCCGTTTTCCAGGGACCACGCTTGATCGGATTGATATCCCATTAAAGGATGGGAAGCATTTGGTTGATACCCCGGGAATTATTCAACCGGAACAAATGGCTCATCATCTGGTTGGTAAAGAACTTAACTTGGTAACGCCACAAAAGCGGATCAAACCCAAAGAGTATCAGTTAAATCCTGAGCAGACACTCTTCTTTGGCGGCGTTGCTAGGTTTGACTACCGAGCTGGCGATCGTAAATATGGTTTTACGGTCTATGCCGAAAACAATTTATATATTCACCGGACTAAACTCAGCAATGCTGACGGTTTCTATACCAAACACGTGGGCCATTTATTGACGCCACCAAGCCAAGAGCATGTCGCTGATTTTCCAGCCCTTGAAGCACACGAGTTTAAAACGACTCAAAAGAGTGACTTGGTCATAGAAGGCTTAGGCTGGATTACTGTTCCGAGTGGTGTTTCAATAGTGGGATGGGCACCAAAGGGCGTTGCTGTTTTGCTTCGGCCCGCGATGATTTAGAGAATTAAGGGGTAACTATGAAATTAACTGGAAAGCAAAAACGATTTTTACGAGCTCGCGCCAATCGATTACGGCCCATTTTTGAAATTGGTAAAAATGGACCATCTGCGGTTTGGCTGACGGAGATTCAAAGAGCTTTAGCCAGTCGAGAATTAATTAAAGTGAACGTTTTACAAAACTCAGCAACGTCTTTGGCTGACATTCAGACATATATCGAAACTAATAGTGATGTAGTGGTGGTTCAGACAATTGGGAAAACCCTTATTTTGTTCAAACCTTCCAATCATCAGAATCATCAAGAAATATCAAAAAAAGTATTCTCAATTTAGGGGTATTTTAAAATGGTTAATGTTGTTCGCACGGTAGAGACACTTCCAAAAACGAAAACAGTCGTCCGAAACAATGGTAAACGGATTGGTATTCTTGGCGGGACCTTTAATCCGATCCACAATGGTCATCTGATTGTTGCCCAACAAGTGCTTGATCAATTAGGACTAGATAAGATTTTGTTTATGCCCGATGCTAATCCACCGCATGTTGATCGCAAACTTGCAATTGATGCTAAGGACCGAGTGGCGATGATTCAGATTGCCATTTGGGACAACCCTCATTTTTCAATTGAACTGGCCGAAGTGAATCGTGGCGGTATCAGTTACTCATATGATACGATGGTTGAACTGACAAGAAGGCATCCCGAGAACCAATATTATTTTATTATTGGTGGTGACATGGTCAATTATCTACCAAAGTGGCATCGAATTGATGATTTAGTCAAATTGGTGTCCTTTGTTGGGGTTAAGCGCGATGGTTACGCACCAACATCTAAATATCCCATTATTTGGGTCGATGTCCCGTATATTGACATTTCTTCTTCATTTATTAGGTCAAAGATCCATCAACATCAGTCAATTCGTTATTTGGTTCCCAACGGGGTGGAAAACTATATAAAGGAGCATCAATTGTATGGAAAATAGGCAATTAGCGTACAAGGGAATGCCTTTTAGCCGAGAAGAATTGGTTGAAAAGTTAAAAGCTGCCCTAACAGATAGTCGTTTCCAGCATGTTTTACGGGTTGAGCAGACCGCAATGAAGCTCGCTGCCTTAAATAAGGTTGATCTTCAAAGCGCCAGCATTGCTGGATTGGTTCACGACTATGCCAAGCAGCGGCCGGATGAAGATTTTATTTTAGCAATTAAACAGTATCACTTGGATCCGGAACTGCTTCATTATGGGAATGCCATTTGGCACGGCGTTGTTGGCTGGCTATTTGTTAAGAACGAACTTCAGATCAATGATATTGAAATATTAAATGCAGTTCGTTATCATACAGTTGGTCATGAATATATGACCCCGCTGGAACAGATTGTTTATATGGCAGATTATATTGAACCGGGTAGAGATTTTCCGGGAGTTGATGAGGCTAGAAAGATCACCTTTGCCAATTTGGCACAAGGAGTGGCCTTTCAAACTAAACAAACCCTTAGTTACTTAGTTGCTCATAACAAGCCCGTTTTCCCGCAAACCATTGTTACCTACAATAGTTGGGTACCAAATTCAGGACTAGATAAGGAGTAAGTATGGATAGTAAAGAAATTTCACAAGTTGTTGTCCGCGCTGCTGATAGTAAACGCGCTAATGATATTGTTGTTCTAGACATGCAAAAGGTTAGCTTGATGGCTGACTATTTTGTGATTGCAGATGCTAATTCAGATCGACAGGTTAAAGCAATTGCCAACGAGGTAATTGACCAAGTAGAGTCGAATAACGTTAACGTTTATAGTGTTTCCGGCAAAGACTCTGCTCGTTGGATCCTCATTGACTTGGGCGATGTTGTCGTCCACATCTTCCAAAAAGAAGTTCGTGATTTCTACAATCTTGAAAAGTTGTGGTCGGATGCACCAGTTGTTAATATCGATTCATGGGTTGAAGTATGATTTACAGTAAGTTTGCTCAGTTTTATGATGATTTATTCGATGTGTCATTGTATGATCGATGGCTAACGTATACAACTAACGTGGCCAAGACGCATCATCAGTTAGCCACAGCTACCAAGATTTTGGACCTTGCCTGTGGGACGGGACGGCTGGCCGTTAAGTTAGCCGACGCTAATTATCAAGTTACGGGAGCTGATTTGTCCACTGACATGTTAACGATGGCCGATCAACGCGCAACCAAAGCCGGCGTCAGTATTCCATTCATCCAAACTGATATGCGTGATTTAGAGGGCTTGGATCAATACGATATCATTACTTGCTTTGATGACTCACTGAATTATTTAGTGACCTCAGCTGATCTAAGGCAAACATTTAATTCTGTGAACCAACATTTGAATTCGGGCGGCCACTTTTTATTTGATGTGATTACCCCTTATCAAATTAAAGTCGTTTATCCAGGATTCATGTATAATTATCGAGATGAAACAGCTGCTTTTATGTGGACCAGTTATGAAGGTGATTTTGCACCAGTATCAGTTGAACATGACTTAAGCTTCTTTTTATATAACGCGCAAAAGGATGCTTATGACGCGTATAGTGAGTTACATCGTGAACGGGCGTATGATCGTGATGAGCTGACTGCGGCATTGGCTGTTAATGGGTTTAAGAGGCCCATATTTACGACTGATTTTGGTGAGCAGCCATATGTTGAACGAGTGAAACGGTGGTTTGTTGACGTTGTGAAGGAGTAGTGGTTAATGCTTCGAGCAGTTGGAATTGTTTCTGAATATAATCCGTTTCATAATGGTCATTTGTATCAATTACGGCAGGCTCAAGCACTATCAGGAGCTGATGTCGTCGTTGCCTTGATGAGCGGCAATTGGCTGCAGCGTGGCGAGCCGGCCATTTTTGATAAATGGCAGCGGGCCCAAATTGCCTTGGCGAACGGGGTGGACGTCGTCATTGAATTACCGTTTTATTCAGCCGTTCAGCCATCGCATTTATTTGCGGCCGGCGCGGTTCAACTAATCGCCGCCATGCAATGCGAGTGGCTTTCGTTTGGTGCAGAAAATCCCACTATTGATTATCAGCAGCTGATTGATCACCAGCCCCATCATGACAGTCGATTTAAACAATTTGATCGACCATATGCTTCAATCTTTCAAGATTATTTGTTTGATCAAACTGGGATCCGATTGAATCAGCCAAATGATATTCTAGCCTTTGGTTATGCGAACGCAAATTTTAATTTGGGATCACCGTTAAAATTGTTGCCTATTAAACGAATGGGGAGCGGCCATAATGATGATCAACTCGAGCAAAGTGGCGCCATTTCAAGCGCCTCAGCTATTCGAAACGTATTGGTAAATGGCGGGGACTCATCAATAGAGCGGTTCGTGCCCAGCAACACCTATCGATTGGCCCGATCCCAAAAAATAGTGAGTTGGCGTGATTTTTGGCCAATGTTGAGATTTGAATTAGTAGAGACGCCAATCGCTGAACTTCACAAAATTTATCAAATGACGGAAGGAATCGAATACCGATTAAAACGGTGTGCCATGAGAGCGACTTCATTTGAAAACTTCTTACATTTGGTAAAAACAAAACGTTATACGTATACTAGGATTCAACGATTATGCGCCTACGTTATGGTTCATGCCTATACGCGAGACATGCTGGTAGAGCCAACTTACTTGCGGTTGCTAGGCTTCACTAGGAAGGGGCAGGCCTATTTAAGCCAAATTAAGAAGACGCTGGCGCTGCCTATGATTACCAAGATTACTGACGATATTGTCCAGCAACGGATTAAGATGGACTTTAAGGCAGGGATGCTCTATCAAATGGTGACAAACGTTTCTCAAGACTTTTATCAGCATCCGATTATTCAAAATTGAGGGTTCACCTATCAAGCAAAACGCCTTGACAAGCCTATTTGTTGCCGGTATAATGAGTTTTGTTGCATTGGAGGAATTATATTGAAATGGTACTTTAAGGATCTTCAAAAGTACTCCGATACAGATCCTTTCATGTTTAATGAAAGAATTGATATTAAAGATGAGTTGTTAGATCGATATGCCAATGAGGTTATCGATGCGACTGAGTTTAATATCGATGGCAGGGTGTTTTCTGATCGTGGCGATGTTATCATTGATACTCATATTGTAGGCAAGTTGGTTGTTCCGTCATCAAGATCACTTGAACCAGTTGATTTGCCGTTAGATTTCAGTGTTGAAGAGTACTATATTCCTTCAAAGGCTGCTGAGTCACGATATGATAAAGATGACGTTGTTTTTGTTGTTGACGAAGATAGCCAAATTGATATGCAAGCCGCTGTCGTTGATAACGTTATTTTGCATATTCCGATGCACGTTCTGTCTCCTGATGAAGTGGCTGGTAAAAAAATGCCAAGTGGCAAGGACTGGGAAGTTTTATTAGCGGATGATTATCAGGCTCAAAAGGCAGAGTTAAAAACTGTTGATCCACGTCTAGCAAAGTTAAAGGATCTTTTTAAGAACCAAGATTCTAATTAATGCTGGACTTAAAAATTCACTAGTGGATAGTTTGATTTACGAGGAGGGAAAAAGGATGGCAACACCAGCACGGAGAACATCTAAAGCACGGAAGCGGATGCGTCGCGGCCACATTAAGTTAACGACTCCTAATTTGAGTCTGGATCCTAAGACCGGCGAATACAGCTTACCGCACCATGTTTCACCATCAGGCTTTTATAAGGGCCGTAAAGTGATTAAAGATAACAAGTAGTTTCATTAAACGGTTTAGAACGCCATGGATTCTAAGCTGTTTTTTTCTGGCTAAAAATGAAATGACATAGCTTAGATGATTTTAATCGTGATGTTGGTAGTTTTAATTTAGGCAAAATAAAAAGAGACTGCTAACAAAATCATTTTGTCGCGGTCTCTCATTAAATTATTTCATGCTAATTGGTTATTTATTTAGTAAAGTCAACAACCATCCGACCAACAATCTGGTTGGCTTTCATTTCGTCAATGATCTTGTTTACTTCGTCAAGGCGGCGGGTATGAACGATTGGCTTAACTTTACCTTCAGCACCAAACTGGAAGGTTTCTTTTAAGTCTTGACGGGTACCAACAAGTGAGCCGGCAACTTGGATGCCGTCGAGAACAGTCTTATCGATATTAAGCGCCATATCACCCTTAGGAAGCGCAACGGCAACTAACTTGCCGTCTGGACGTAAGGCATTAACTGAAGTGGTGAAGGCATCAGTAGTAACAGCGGTAATCTGGGCGTTGTGAACGCCACCGACCTTCTTTTGAATCTGTTCGGCAACATCTGGGTCATGACGATTAATGGTAATATCGGCGCCATTTTCTTTAGCAGCCTGCAACTTTTGTTCGTTACCATCTACGGCAACGACGTGAGCACCAAAGACATTGTGGGCGTATTGAACGGCTAAGTTACCTAAACCGCCACAACCGACGACTTCAACCCATTGACCAGGGCGTGTTTCGCCGACTTTTAACGCTTTGTACATCGTCACACCAGCACAGGTCAGTGAAGTTGCTTCAACTGGGTCAAGGCCTTCAGGCACTTTAACAGCGTAATCAGCTGGGACAATGACTTGTTCAGCCATTGCGCCATCAACCGTGTAGCCAGAGTTTTGAACGTTTCGGCAAAGGGTTTCACGGCCAGTAGTACAATATTCACAATGGCCACAGCCTCGATAGAACCAAGCAATTGACACACGGTCGCCAATCTTTAAGTTATCAACGTCGTCAGCAACTTGAATGACACGGCCGACTCCTTCATGGCCAATAATGCGACCGGGTACCTTGCCGAAGTCTCCGGCGGCAACGTGGAGATCTGTGTGACATAATCCACAATATTCAACCTTAACTAGGGCTTCCCCTTCGTGGATTGGTCGCAAATTAACATCTTTAATATCGACGTATCCGTCGACTGGATCACGTACAACTGCTGCTTTCATCTAGTAATCATCCTTTTTGTAATATATTTTCAAACACCTATATTATAGGCAAGATGGTCGATGGATTCAAGTGAAAAAATACACAAAAATGAAAAATATGAAAAAAGTTTCCAATTAAAGTCTGCTTATTAAAAATTTATTTGGATTTCCGCCAAAACGTTAAAGTATCCCACTATGGCTAACGTAATTATGTTAAAATGAGAGTTACGTTAAAACATTTCAAGCTATATTAATAAATTTAAATTAGAATACCTAGGAGAGCTGATCATTTATGAGTCGAATTTTGATTATTGAGGATGAAAAGAACTTAGCGCGCTTCGTCGAACTTGAATTAAAGCATGAGGGGTATGAAACGCAGGTTGAATTGAATGGTAGAACTGGTCTACAAGCGGCGTTAGATGAAAATTTTGACGTCATTTTGTTGGACTTAATGTTACCAGAATTAAACGGGATGGAAGTTGCTAGGAGGCTTCGTGAAAAAAAGAACACACCGATTATCATGATGACTGCCAGAGATTCTGTTATTGATCGGGTCTCCGGTTTTGACCATGGTGCTGATGATTATATTGTTAAACCATTTGCAATTGAAGAATTATTAGCACGAATTAGAGCCTTGCTTCGGCGGATTCAAATTGAAAATGACCAACAAAAGAACAGTAAAAAATCAGTTACCTTTAAAGACTTAACGATCGAAAAGGAAAGTCGGATTGTTCGTCGTGGCGATGAAGTCATTAACTTAACCAAACGTGAATATGAGCTGTTGTTAACATTAATGGAAAATGTTGATGTGGTTTTAGCTCGTGATGTATTACTCACCAAGGTCTGGGGCTATGATTCCGAAGTCGAGACAAATGTTGTGGATGTTTATATTCGTTACCTTAGAAACAAAATTGATCGTCCTGGCGAGAACAGTTACATTCAAACTGTTAGGGGGACTGGGTACGTGATGCGTTCATGACCCAGTCCAATGATAATCGAACCAAACGAAAAGTATCACTTAAATGGAAATGGGCATTTTTTACATCTCTTGGCGTTTTAGCGATTGTCGTTATTTTTTCTGTGTTGCTATTTAATCGATTTACAAATGTGTTATTGCAGCAAGAAAAAATTCACATTAACGACACGTTAACAACGGTTTCATCACGCTTATCTAATTATCAGTCACCACTAAGTAAACGCGACGTTGATCGTTATTTACAGCCAAATATCTCAAATGGCAGTTCAACTGCTGCAAATAATCAGACTGGCTCTGATAATATTTATTCGGACGCTTTGATTGTGAACTTTTCAAGGGATAACATTTTGGTTAATGTGTATGATGTCAACCGGAAGCAATTATTTGAGTCACGGAATGCGCCGGTTAAATTCCGTTCGACGGATAAACGAAAAATTACGGTTACAAAGTATCAAGGCAAAAAAGCCCTGGTTGGAACAGAACCCTTGCTTTCTAAGAAAAACGGATCATTAGTTGGTTATGCACAAGTAACGGATCAATTAGGCGATTATCGCCGGACAACTGGGAAATTATTGGCGATTCTGATAATTTTGGTACTCATTTCAGTTATCATTGCGATGGTTTTTGCTTATTTACTGGCAGCAGAACTGCTAAGACCCATTAATGAAATTCAGCGGACCATCAATCAAGTTAAGCGTGACCCGGATTCTGATGCTCGAGTACCTGAGCTTAAAACCAATGATGAACTGGCTGATTTGGCAGCGCTGCTAAATGGCATGCTAGATCAAACCAAGCGCTATATTGACCAGCAGCAGCAATTTGTTGAAGACGTTTCTCATGAACTCAGAACGCCGGTTGCCGTGATTCAAGGGCACATTGAGATGTTATTGAGATGGGGGAAAGATGACCCGGAAGTCTTGTCTGAATCTTTAAACGCCTCCCTTCAAGAAACTAAACGAATGAAGAGTTTAGTTGCTGAAATGCTTGACTTATCAAGGGCTGAGCAAATTGAGATTAATTATGGCGAAGAAATTACCAATGTTAATGATGTCTTCAAACAAGTTTATAATGATTTCAAAATGATCCATCCTGATTTTACCTTTACGTTTGATGATGATACCCAGGGGAGTGTTTATGTTAAGATCTACCGCAATCACTTAGAGCAGGTTTTAGTGATTTTACTTGATAATGCCATTAAATACTCAACTAAGCGCAAAGAGGTCCACTTATCCTTGGCGACGTCGATGTCGATGGTTAATATTGCCGTTCAAGATTTTGGGGAAGGCATTTCTCAAGCGGACAAGGAAAAGGTCTTTAATCGTTTTTATCGGGTTGATAAAGCTCGTAGTCGAAACAAGGGCGGTAATGGCTTGGGGTTATCAATTGCTCACCGCCTTATCGAGGCTTATCATGGTAATATTTCGATTGAAAGTTCATTGGGATATGGCTCGATTTTTCAAGTGAATTTACCAATTATTACTAATATGTCTGAAAAAGATATTGAAGGTGCTGATGATCAAGCCACTCCGGCAGACGGAGCAGGGGATTCATCAAAACAAGATCAATGATCATTAATTGTTAACTCAAAATTTTATGCCAATCGTTATTTGGTGTTTAGTTTGTGAGTAATCTCAACGGCAACCCAAATATTGAATTCTTTTGATATTCCGGCTCGTCTTTGGGATTTTTTTGTTGTAGGGAATTGTTAGCCAAATAATGGCGGTTAGGATCAAAATACCCGTAAGCCAATGTCTAGAAGCGTTGGTTTACGGGTATTCTTTAATGTAGTTATTAAAAGGGTATAATGCTGGTGATCAGTTAATGATTAACGTTGACGGTGCTGTTTGCCGGCATTTCGCTGTTTACCAGCATTTCGGCTGCGGTTGGTTGGTTGATTAACTGGCTTCTGCGGTTCAGGTTGAACTGTCTGTTGTTTGGTAGATGGCTGACCAGCATGGCGTTGTTTGCCGGCATTACGTTGTCGATTACGCTGTTGGTTATATGAAGCGTTCTCCCTGGCAGATGTCTGTGGAGCAGGGGCTTTTGGCATTAAGTCTTCAACAGTTACTTTGGGTTTGCCAGCCATTTCTTTGGCAATGTTCTTTCTGATTCGCGGTCGGTAAAGATTAATAATTAACGTTTGCAAGCATGCGAATAGGCCACCGATGAAGAAGTAAATGCCAAGGCCAGCCGGTGCGCTCATTGTGATAAAAAGAATCATCACCGGGCTAAACAGCATCATCATTCCCATTTGCTTCTTTTGTGCTTGGGGAGTTCCAAGCAAAGCAATATAGCCTTGCAGCAGGTAGGATAGAAAGGATAAAATGGCGAGCAGTAAACTAGATTGACCAAGCTGAATTCCCATGAAGACTGTGTGGGAAAGCTCCGGTGAGTAGCGAATAGCAAAATACAGGGCCGAAAAAATAGGTGTTTGAATTAGCAGTGGCAAACAACCAATCCCGCCAGTCATTGAAATCCCATTTTTTTGGTAAAGTGCCATCATTGCTTGGCTCACGGCAGCCTTTTCTTCTTGCGTTGTGGCTGCTTTTTGCCGTTTTTGAATCTCAGCCATTTGGGGTCTAATTAATTGCATCTTTTCTTGTTGAATCGTTGAAGCTTTGAGTTGGCGAATCATAATTGGTAGCAGCAGCATTCGGACAATGACCGTTAAAACAATTATTGCCCAGCCATAACTACCAACAATTTGGGCGATTGCTTCCATAATAGCTTGGGCTGGTCGGGCCAAGTAATCATAGATAACGCCGTATGGTTTCCCAGATTTAGTCGTTTGGACACAACCACTTAGTAATAGTGCTAATCCCGCGAGAAGCCCGAGAGTCGATACATGTTTAATTTTTTTCATTAGTAGGACCTTTCTTAATTTAGTACACAAACAAAAGTAATGTTACTAGATTCTAGTAAACTTTTCAATTTAATATTTCACATCGAACCCTTTATGATCAAAATTGGTTATATAATTAACTGTGATATGGTCAACTCGACCGTAAGGGGTGGGCGACTGCTTAATCTTGTTAACAAAATGGGTTAAGTTATCCGGCGAGCCGCTGGCCACAACTTGAACTGACCCGTCTGGCTTGTTTTTAACCCAGCCGTTAATGTTTAAAGCTTCTGCAAGTTTAATTGTAGCGTAGCGAAAGCCAACGCCTTGGACGATGCCGGTAACGATCATTTCAACTGATTGCTTTTGTCGTTTCAAATGAAACACCACCTAAATACTGATTATAGGAGATAAAAATGGAAAAAATTACGTCAAATCAAAATAGTAAAGTCAAAGCATGGCGAAAAATGCAGTCAAAAAAAGGACGCCTTAAGGCCGGGGAGTACATTATTGAAGGTTGGCATATTGTGGGTGAAGCCATTAGCCACCACCAAAAGCTTCTGGGAGTGATGGTCGTTGACGAAGCTTTTTTGACCAAATTGGCAGTTGATTCGACTCGTGTCCCAACATACTTAATTACACCAGAAATTGCTAAACACATCTCTGCGACAGAAACTCCCCAAGGCGTCTTTGCAATTTTAAGAACTGCCGATTATCACAACACGATTCCAAAAAATTTAGCCGGCAGCTGGCTATTGTTAGATAATATTCAAGATCCAGGCAATATTGGCACGATGGTCCGCACAGCAGACGCTGCTGGTGTTTCGGGCATCGTCTTTGGTAATGGTTCGGCAGACATTTATAATCCAAAGGTCGTTCGGGCGATGCAGGGAAGCCAGTTTCACCTGAAATTATTTAGTGGCAATATTCTTGACTGGCTGTCTAAACTAAAAGCGCAAAGCATCCCAACTTATGGAACTGAATTAAATGATCAAGCCGTTTCATATCAAGAAGTTAAACCTACCAGTTCATTTGGATTGGTTATGGGTAATGAAGGAAATGGGGTTGCCCCGGAAATTTTAGCGGCGGTCGATCAGAACCTGTATATTCCAATGAAAGGGGAAGCGGAGTCGTTGAACGTGGCAGTGGCCAGTGGCATCCTAATTTTTCATTTAGTTCAATGAAAATCTTTTTGATTGATATTTACTGCAATACCATGTATTATAGCAGTTAATAAAAGGCAAAGGGGAATTATATGCAAAAGAATGAATGGAAAAATGATTCCGAGTATCGCGCATTAGTTGCTGACTTGTTAGCGAATGATACTGTCCAAAAATTAGCAAATTATAAACAACACCATCATTCAACCAGGTTAGAACACTCTTTAGCAGTTTCTTTTGACAGTTATAAGATTGCTAAGAGAAGAGGCTTAGACTATCGGGCGGTTGCACGGGCAGGACTCCTTCATGATTTATTTTTCTATGACTGGAGAACCACGAAGTTTGACCTCGGCTCTCATGCATTTATTCACCCGCGGGTTGCCTTAAGAAACGCTGAAAAGATCACTGAACTTTCTCCGATTGAAAAGGATATTATCCTCAAACATATGTGGGGATTAACACTTGCTAGACCAAAGTATGAAGAAAGTGTTATAGTTTCTTTAGTAGATGACTACGAAGCCGTTCACGAATTTATGAGCCCAGTGAAGGTTAAACTGGCTGATTTCAAAAATCGGGTACGACGAATCTCAATGAGCAAGTAAGTCATTGAACTCATTAAATTTTGATTGGGGGAATTCTATGAAGCAGATGGTTGGACTAGAAGATGCCGTTAATTACTATCTTTGTCCGAAGTTTGAAAAAACATTCTCGTTTCTGGGGAAGAAATGGAATGGTTTAATTATCGATGTCTTATTACAAGAAGGTACGATGCGCTTTCGTGAATTAGCAAGACAGATTCCTAAATGCAGTGATCGGGTCCTTGTTGAACGACTTCGAGAGCTTGAGCAAGACGGAATTGTTGATCGGCGCGAGTATCCGGAATCTTCATTGATCGAGTATTCATTGACCGAACAAGGCCAAGAATTGGCGCCAATTATGCACTCAATTCATACTTGGTCAGAAAAATGGTACGCTAACTTGGAAAAGTAGCTTGACCATTTTTTTATTTTAGCTTATTATTCATTGGTAAGTGTTTGAGAAAAAAGTAGTAGGTTGCGGTTTTATTCAGAGACCCTGTGGGCGGTGTGAACAGGGTAAAAACGCTTCACGAATTCATTTTTCGAGCTGAAATTGGGAGTTAAACATAACGAAAAATTTCCGGTTATCACCGTTAAAGATAAATTGAGTGTGCCGCTACTGTCAGTAGTCGGCAAATTAGGGTGGTACCGCGTTGCTTCGTCCCTTTGTGGGCGAAGCTTTTTTTGTGCAAAAAAATCACTTTGGAGGGATACTATGTCTTTACGGGATCAATTATCCGAGATTAAAGAAAATGGGCTGGCGAATATTTCCCAAGCAGCCGATTTAAAAACGCTCAATGAAATTAGGGTTCATCTGTTAGGCAAAAAAGGGCCAATTACAGCGGCCCTTCGCGGGATTAAGGAACTGACGCCAGAAGAGCGACCACAAGTGGGAAGTTATGCCAATAAAATTCGAGATGCGATTACAACAGCGGTTGCTGCCCAACGAGATAGACTAGAAGCAAGGCAGCTTAATGCGCAGTTGGCTGCTGAAAAAATTGACGTGACGTTGCCTGGAAAACCAGTCGCTCAAGGCCAGCCCCACGTGATTCAACAAATTATTGATCAAATCGTTGATCTTTTCTTAGGGATGGGCTATGAAGTACTTACCGGCCCTGAAGTTGAGGAAGATAAGTATAACTTTGAAATGATGAATTTACCGAAAAATCATCCGGCTCGCGATATGCAGGATACTTTTTATCTGAGCAAAGAAATCTTGATGCGAACGCAAACTTCACCAATGCAGGCCCGAGCTCTCGAAAAGCACGACTTTTCAAAGGGACCGCTCAAAATGATTTCACCCGGGATCGTTTATCGACGAGATACGGATGATCCGACCCACTCTCATCAATTTCATCAAGTCGAAGGACTGGTTATTGACGAGCATATTACAATGGCTGACCTTAAGGGGACATTAATCACAATGGCCCAAAACATTTTTGGTGACAAATTCGATATTCGCTTGCGGCCGAGTTATTTTCCGTTTACTGAGCCATCAGTTGAGGTTGACGTGACTTGCTTTAATTGTATGGGCAAGGGATGTGACGTCTGCAAGCACACTGGTTGGATTGAGGTTTTAGGTGCCGGAATGGTCCATCCAAATGTCTTGAAAATGGCTGGGGTTGATGCCAGCATTTACGGCGGCTTTGCCTTTGGTGTTGGCCCTGATCGGTTCGCTATGCTGAAGTATGGGGTTGATGATATTCGTGATTTTTATCTCAACGACGTTCGTTTCTTAAATCAATTCAGCAAGAGGGGTAATTAAAAATGAAAGTATCTTACAATTGGCTCAAACAATACTTAAAATTGGATATGCCTGCCAAGGACTTAGCTGAAAAAATTGAACGGACGGCTGTAGAAGTCGATTCAGTAACCCTTGGTGAAACGGGTTTAAAGAAGCTGGTAGTTGGTCACATCCTAACGATGAGTAATCATCCTGAATCTGATCATTTACACATTTGTTCAGTCGACGTTGGCGAAGATACGCCACTCCAAATTGTGTGTGGCGCGCCCAATGTCGCTGCTGGCCAAAAAGTGATTGTGGCGCTCCCCAATTCTCGGATTGGCGGTAACGTTAAAATTAAGCGCTCCAAAATGCGTGGCGTAGAGTCAGAAGGCATGATTTGTGCGTTAGATGAAATTGGTTTTTCAAAAGATGTTGTACCAAAGGAATGGGCTGATGGTATTTATGTCTTTGATGACAACGTGCCAGTCGGTGAACCTGTTTATCATTATTTGGGAATGGATGATCCAATTATTGACTTGGATGTGACCCCTAATCGTGGTGATATGCTAAGCATTATTGGAACAGTTCATGAGTTGGCGGCCATCTATGATCAGCACCCTGAGATCAAACAGCCGGTTGTGAATGAAGATGACTCAATTGATGCTGCCAATGAAATTTCAGCGACTGCAGACGAACAGCTGGCCAAAACTTATAAGTTGCGAGTTATTAAAGACGTCAAAGTGGCGCCGAGCCCATCTTGGTTGCAAATAACGCTGTGGAATGCGGGCATTCGACCTATTAACAATGTAGTTGACGTGACGAATTATATTTTGTTAAAGTACGGGCAACCATTACATTCATTTGATC
This sequence comes from Lentilactobacillus fungorum, assembly GCF_016860605.1. Taxonomy (GTDB): domain Bacteria; phylum Bacillota; class Bacilli; order Lactobacillales; family Lactobacillaceae; genus Lentilactobacillus; species Lentilactobacillus fungorum. The sequence continues at coordinate 309,682 of NZ_BNJR01000004.1, read as the reverse complement.
AAGATAAGATTAACGGCAATATTGTTGTTCGCAATGCGCATCAAGGTGAAAAATTGACCACCTTAGATGAAGACGAGCAGGAGTTGTCACCAGAAGATATCGTAATCGCCGACGATGCCCAGCCAATCGCCCTTGCAGGTGTCATGGGTGGCTTAAATACGCAAATTAGTGATCAAACACAAAATGTCGTCATTGAATCGGCGATCTTTGATTCGTTTCACATTCGAAAGACAGCCCAACGGCATGTGTTGCATTCAGAAGCCGCGCAACGATTTGAACGGGGGATTAACCCTGATGGCGTTGAAGATGCCATTAATGAGGCTGCAGCCTTAATTCATCAGCTGGCTGGTGGCAAAGTGGCTAAAGGGATAGTGACCGCTAGTGATTATCATCCAGCACTGCCAGTTATTGCAATAACGGCTGATCGGGCAAACCATGTTCTGGGAACGACACTTACAATTGATGAAATTCAAAGTATCTTTGACAGATTGGGCTTTACCAGCGTTAAACAGGGAGAAGGATTAGCCGTCACGATTCCTGCTCGTCGCTGGGATATTCACATTGACGCTGATTTGTTTGAAGAAATAGCTAGAATTTATGGCTACGATAATCTACCGGCAACATTGCCAACCGGTCGCCAAACCATCGGCGTTCTGACTGCCACTCAACGTTTGGAGCGTGCATCCCGACAAATCCTTGAAGGCATTGGATTGACCCAAGCCATTTCTTATTCACTGACGACTGCTGAAAAAGCTCGGATGTTCTTAATGCGCGCCAGTGAGGAAACCAAGCTGCTTTGGCCAATGACGCAGGATCATACGACATTGCGAATGAACCTTTTGTCCGGCTTACTAGATGACGTGGCTTATAATCACGCCCATAAAGTGGACGACGTTGCGCTATATGAGATTGGCCGGGTCTTTTATAAAGATTCCGCTGATCAAATACGGCCAGAAGAAGTTGAGCACGTTGCTGGGGTGATCACCGGTAATTTAACGGATCCATCATGGAATAACCATGTAAAGCCGGTTGACTTTTTCGTGATGAAGGGAATGGTTCACCAATTCATTGTGAATTTGGGTATTAAAGGCGACATTGAGTACGTCGCGGCTGATCATTATCCTGAAATGCATCCAGGTCGGACAGCTGATATTTTAATTCACGGCCATCAAGTTGGTTTTATTGGCCAAATTCACCCACGGATTGCCAAACAGTTTAAGGTTAAAGAAACTTATGCCTTTGAATTAAACATGCAGGCACTAATTGACTTGCCGAAAAATGATGACCAATACCAGCCAATCGCCAAATACCCATCAATTAAACGGGATATTTCAATGATTGTCGACAGTAACGTGACTAACGACCAAGTTGTGGCAGTCATGCAAAAACGTGGTGGGGCTTATCTCCACGGAATTCGGTTATTTGATGTTTATGAAGGTAAAAACGTGCCAGATGGCAAAAAATCAATGGCTTATTCACTGACTTATGTAAACCCCCGAGAGACCTTGAAGGATGAAGTAGTCAATACGGCTTTTGAAAAGATTAAAAAACGGTTAACAGCTGACTTAAATGCGGAAATTAGGTAATTTCGACTTTATAATGAAAGCGTAAGTGTAAAAGGAGGAGCTTTCGATGCGCAACAACCCGGATGAACGAAGAAGTCCAAAACCCAATCGCAGCCTTGGTCGGCGAATCATTATTTCCGTGATCACGTTGATTATTGTTTTGGCAGTAACCATTGGCTTTATGGGCTATCATTATTTTCAAGAGGCCTTAAAACCGCTTAACCCAAAGGATAATCAAGTGAAGCAGGTTCATATTCCTTTAGGTGCTTCCAACAAACAAATTGGTTCAATTCTGCAAAATCAAAAGATCGTTAAGAGCGGGATGGTTTTTGATTATTATGTTAAGTCAAATAATATGGCTAATTTCCGGGCGGGCTATTATCAACTCACGCCGGCGATGAGCCTGAAAAAAATTGCGGTTCGATTGCAACGAGGCGGTACTGATCAGCCAATTCAAAGTACCAAGGGGAAACTTTTGGTTCGAGAAGGGATTAACATTGATCAGATTGCCAAGCAAGTTGCAGCTACAACTGATTTTACCGCCAAGGACTTTATTGCGTTAATGAAGGATAAAAGCTTCATCAATCAATTGGCTCAAAAATACCCGAAATTACTGGCTTCAGCGATGAAAGCAAAGGGCGTTCGGTATCGCCTTGAAGGCTATCTTTATCCAGCAACTTATGAGGTAAAGAAAAATACTTCTTTAAAAAATCTAGTCGAACAAATGGTCGCCAAAACCAATCAGGTTCTCACGCCGTATTATCCAGAAATTAAAAAGTCAAAATTGACACTGCAAGAATTCATGACCCTCGCTTCTTTGATTGAGCGGGAAGGGGTTAACCAAGTTGATCGACGGAAGATGGCCGGTGTCTTTTTAAACCGGATTCGAATTAACATGCCAATTCAATCCGATATCTCAGTTTTGTATGCGATTCGCAAAAATAGTAAAACCTTAACAGCTAAAGATTTACAAGTGGATTCACCATATAATCTGTATGTCAATGCTGGTTTTGGTCCAGGACCATTTGACAGTCCAAGTATGAGTTCGATTAGTGCGGTGTTGCATCCACTTGACCGCTCGAAAGATTACCTGTACTTTTTTGCGAATACCAAAACCCAAAAAGTCTACTATTCCAAGACTTACGCACAACACCAAGCACAAATCGAAAAACATTCTGCAAGTAAAAAAGATAAAAACTAATGAGCTTGAAAGGACGATTATTTCATGTCAACAACTGCAACTCCTAAAAAACGTCCCGTGGTAATTGGTGTTACTGGTGGCTCAGGTAGCGGAAAGACAACCGTGAGTCGAAAAATATTTGATGAACTATCAAATTATTCGATCATGATTTTACAGCAAGATTCTTACTACAATGATCAATCAGAAATGACGATGGCTGAAAGAAAACGGGTCAATTACGATCATCCTAATACCTTTGATTATGACTTATTAGTTCAACAGTTAACGCAACTTTTAAGGTATCAGCCGATTGAAAAACCGGTTTATGATTATAATCAATTTACAAGAAGTACGCAGACAATTCATCAAGATCCCCGCGAAGTGATTATTTTGGAGGGCATTTTGATTTTAGATGACAAACGATTACGTGACTTAATGGATATCAAAGTGTTTGTGGATACTGATGATGATATTCGCTTGATTCGACGCATTGAGCGGGATACCAAGGAGCGTGGTCGTTCACTAGATAGTGTGATTAATCAATACCTGACAACCGTTAAACCAATGTATCACCAATTTGTGGAACCGACTAAGCGCTATGCTGATCTGATTGTGCCAGAGGGTGGCGAAAATCAAGTTGCCATTGACCTCTTGACAACAAAGATGCGGTCGATTTTAATGAAACGTGGTAACAAAAAAATTCATGACAATTTTGATTCAACAATCTAAATTAACAAAGGGGAATTATATAATGGCTGAACAAGAATCATACCCAATGACTGCCGATGGCCGTGATAAACTTAAAGCGGAGTTGGAAGATCTCAAATTAAATCAACGACCAAAAGTGGTTGAACGAATTAAAGTTGCTCGTAGTTACGGTGACCTATCTGAAAATTCCGAGTACGAGTCAGCTAAAGATGAGCAAAGTATGTTAGAAAGTCGAATTAATACAATTGAGCACATGCTTCAATATGCTGAAATTATTGATTCCAATGATAGTGATAAAGATGAAGTGACGGTCGGCAAACACGTGACGTTTAAAGAACTACCAGATGAAGAACCGGAAACATATCAAATCGTTGGGGCTGCCGAGGCTGACCCAATGTCTGGTAAGATTTCCAATGATTCACCAATTGCCAAGGGGCTTCTCGGCCACAAGCTTAATGAAGAAGTGGTCATTCAGATTCCCGCTGGAAACATGAAGGTTAAAATTATTAAAGTTGAATAGTAACGTTCAATTTTTTCACAAAATATTTGTTTTAAGTGGTAAAGGCCTCGGCAACGTTCCTGCTTAGGCCTTTATCTTTTTTTATTGCCTAATCATTCAAAAAGTTTGTGAATTATTATCCTGATGATATAATAGAAGATGTTGAAATGACAATCGAAATTAGGGGTGTGGCCAAATAATGAAAATTATAGTGACTGATGCTGCCAGCAAATGGTTCCAAACAGAAATGGGCTTAGGCAATGGCAATGGTGTCCGTTTTTATGGCAAAGTTTATGGAAAAACACCTGTCCATGATGGCTTTTCATTGGCCTTGACCAGGGATGATGATCCAAATGACGTTTATACCCAAACGGATAAGGATGGGATTCATTACTTTGTGGATGAAGATGACCGCTGGTTTTTTAAGGGGTATGATTTAAAAGTTGATTTTGACCCTAAAAAGGATCCAGAAAACGTGGTTTATACTTATCAAGAGAATGGTGAACTTTGATTGATTTTGAGGTTTAAAAAAGCAGCCGGTAGCCAAACACGTCAAATGTTTGGTTACCAGCTGCTTTTTAAATTTAGTTATTTGGAAGATGGTTTGTCTGTAGAATCGGCTGCTTGGGTTGGTAGGGCTTGTTTTTTCCTTCGTGTTCGATAAAATTCAAATCCAATCAAAGCCCAACCGATTAATCCAAGAATAATGCCAGTAGTTAATCCTTCTGGCCAAAAGCTCAATTTAACCGTATGATGACCTTTTGTCATTGGAACGTATAAGAACATGTTCTCCCATTTTTTAGGGGTAACTGCTTTACCATCGACTTTTGCGTGCCAGCCCTTAGAATAAGGAATAGTCGTGGTTAAAGCCTGTTGGTTTGATTTGACGTTAACCGTTCCAGTCATTGATCGTTCGTTCCACTGAGTGATCTTATAGGGATTTTTTTTCATATCATTAGAGAACTTAGCGATTTTACTATTATGAACTTTATATAAACGGAAATCATGCAACAGCGTGCTGCTGGCGTTAACGAAAATTTGAACATTAATATTGCCATCGATTTGCTCGTTACCAATATTGGCAATAATCGTTCGTTCTGATGGCGTAAACTGAGTTTGGTTTTGACCATCAACTGAAATCGAAATTTGGCCTTTGTTAAAGTTAGTTCCCAACGTCATGTAGTACGAAGTATCTTTTTGAACCGGAATTGTTAAAATGATGTATGAAAGTTCCATCATGTTCTTCTTTAAAATCGCGTTGTTTAGCTTTGAAATCTTGTAAATATTGTTGTATTGAATGTGCGAATAGGTTGTCGGCTCATAAAGACGCTTGATGTTTGGATCCAGGCGGTGGGCTAATTCATTTTGATATTCAATTGGATCAGAGGCAATTTTATCATTGTTCATGCCACTCTTGGGCGTTAAGAAACCGAGCGGCAGCGCATATGGATTTTGATAAGTCCCAATCAGTTTATCCTGCGAAAGTAATTCATAACTATTTAAGTCCGGTTTTCTAGTCAAAGCAGGGACCGGTTCTTTTTGGCGCTTTTTGTTCGGATTGTTTTCTGGAATCTGTTGATTCATATAATATTTCATTCCAAGCAAGGAATCAGTAAACATCGTCCCGTTTGAATACAATACAAAAGAGTCACCATTGGGTTGACCGATATGTTTGAAGAATTGAGACGTATCCGCTTCTAGAGTTGACGAGAAAATTGAGCCGCCATTATAGTCAGCAGTAAAGGCGTCGTTCTTAGTTCTTGCAAACGTTGTCCCGATCCGATAGAATCCCTTGTCACGTTTCTTGACCTGATTTACTTCTTTGCGCAACATTTGCGCGTAGGTGGTGTAGTCACTGCTCTTTAGGTAATCTAGATTATTTAAAGAGGTGACCATATTTAGCCCCATTTCTCCAGCCATCACAGCAAAAACGGCCACCGATAACAACAAGCTCTTTTTGTAAATCGCACAGGCAATAATCACACCAATGCTGATTACTAAGAAGACACTTCCCCAAATAAAGTTATCAGCTTTAAGATATTCAAAGTGTTTCTTAAAGAGGCCGACGTAAGCAACCCCTAAAATGATGAGGCCTAAAGTTATTAAGAAGCGCTTATAATCAAGACCTTCTGATAAGATATGGAGAAAGGCGGAAAAGGCGGTAATAATCATCAAAAACGAAAAGAGATATGAGAACCTAAATGTGTACCAAACTGGCAGCTGCCAGCCATGCCAAAGCAAATCCAGTGGTTGAAAGACCATGGAGAAAATCATAAATGCGGTTAAGCCCAAATTAGCGAAGCGGATATTTTTCTTAATCGTTGGAATAAAGAAGTAATAAATGAATAGGACGACAACGATGCTGCCAACAAAGATATTGGCCGTTCCACTCGGCAATTGCTTAAAATCAACAGACCCATTAAAAAACTTACCGAGCATATCCAATGGATTATATTCAAATCGAATTTGGAATTGATTTCGAGTGTAATGCGTTTTACCCGCGAGCAATGAAAAGAAGGTTGGGATCAGCAACCAAGCAGATAGCATCGCACTTAAAACGGAGGCTTTAATCCACTTGAAAATGATATGACCATAAGCACTTATTTCAACCGGGTAGGCCCTGGCAATTCCATATATAACCATATAAGCAGTTAAGAACATGGCAATCATCCAGCCCATGTAATAGTTGATAATGAACATGGCCGTCAAAGCAACGACATATAAAACGCTTGATTGATCCCGTAAAAGCTTTTGGAATCCTAAGAAAATAATTGGTAAGATAATGGCGGCGTCAATCCAAAGTGTATTGAATTGGTTTGCAATCATCCAGCCCATCAAGGCATAAGCAGTCGCAAACCCAACAATCGACCAGCTGATATATTTCTTTGATTGAATTAGGAAATAGCCAAAGCTCAAGCCACTCAAGCCATATTTAAGTAACGAAATAATGGCAATCGCGCTGGGCATTTTTGCCAGCGGAAACAGTAAAATTAACAGATTAAGCGGGCTCATCAAATAGTAACTCCAGGTTCCAATCATGCCACCGCCCAAAGCGTTTGCAAAGGAGTAAATAAAGCCGTTTGGATTATGTAGGAGTGTATCTCGATAGTGGGCAAAAAAATCAATGTATTGTTGTCCCATATCAACCGTTAAGATCGAAGAATTACCAAACGGGGCAAACCGGCGATAAATAAAATAACAAGTCGCAATTGCGAGTGGTACCAAAAAACACATGGTATAGATGATGATTCGTTTTGTCTTTTTAACTTTCATAACCAACGTCCTTTTTCAAAAAATAAATATCATTGTTTAGAATATCATAATTAATTAAAGAATGGGGAACGGTTCTAGTTTTTAAGCTAAAAATTTGATAGAATTGATTTCATGGTAAGGAGTAAATATCGTGAAAATTTTTAAAAAGAGAAACAAACGAATTAAAAAGGGAAAAGCAGCTTCCCTACCATTTCGGATTAATATTATTTTTATTATTGTCGGCATCTTATTTGTCGCACTTTTGACGCAGTTAGCGTATCTGCAGGTCATGTATGGCTCAAAGTTTAAAGCCGAAGTCAATCGCTCGGATACTTCAATCGTCAATGGCAATGTTCAGCGGGGGATGATCTATGACTCTACAGGACATATTTTAGTTGGCAATTCAGCTCATCAAGCAATTATTTACACTAAGGGCGCCAATGATTTGACTACTGATTTGTACAAAACAGCAACCAGACTGGCTAGTTTTATTACGGTCAAAACGGGCAGCTTAACCAAGCGACAGTTAGCTGATTACTATTTGAGTGATCCAACAAGGTTATCAGCAGTTGAAAAGAAGTTACCGAATACCTCTGGCTATAGTGAAGATGCCAGGTATAACAAAGCGGTTGAGTACGTTGAAAAAATGGGATCCGCTCAGTTTAGCCACCAGATGAAGATTGCGGCAACCATTTTTGCTAAAATGAGTAGCGCTTACCAACTTTCGACGGTTAATATTAAGGATAGTGGCGTGACGCAAAAAGAAGTTGCTGAAGTTGGCGAACACCTTTCTGAAATGCCGGGAGTTAACGTGGGTACCAGCTGGAGTCGTAATTACCCTAATGGACAGGCGATTCAAGGCATTACCGGAACGGTTTCCAATGAAAAGACCGGCTTGCCCAGCGATCGGGTTAATGAATTGTTAGCTCAAGGTTATTCTAGAAACGACAGCGTTGGTCAAAGCTATTTGGAGCGGCAATACGAGTCCGTTCTTCGGGGGACCAAATCTCAAACACAAGTTGTGTTAAATAGCGATAACGAAATTAAAAAAGAAATCAAAAAGTATGGTGGTCAAAAAGGAGACAACCTTCAATTAACGATTAACGCCAAGTTCCAAAAAGATTTACAATCGTTGGTCCGATCTGCAGAACAAGGAGCCGGCGGCAATTCTACCGGTACTTATGCAGTGGTCATGAACCCCAATAATGGTGCCATCATTGGAATGGGCGGCGTTAACCGGGATCCCAAAACGTCTAAAATTACCGACAACATCTTAGGGACGATTAATAGTTCAATTGTAATGGGGTCGGTTGTGAAGGGGGCCATGGTTTCCGGCGCACTTATGGATGGGGTCATTACACCAACCAATAGTACGCTAACCGATCAACCGATTACGACTGGTGGCGTTAAAAAATCTTCATGGTTTAACCATAGTGGTAATGCTAATATTGCGGTTGACGCAAGTGGCGCGCTTGAGGTTTCTTCCAACTCGTATATGATGCAGTTGGCAATGAAAGAAGGCCACTTTAATTACGTTGAGGGTGGGGCTCTTACGATGAGTCCAAATGTCTTCAATACAATGCGGGGCTACTTTAACCAATTTGGCTTAGGCGTTGATACTGGCATTGACATTCCTGGAGAATCAACTGGTTTAAAGGGGAAGAGTGGGTCAAAGCACATCGGAAGCGCGCTTGATTTAGCTTTTGGAAACTATGATGCTTACACGACCATGCAAGTTGCCCAATATATCTCAACGGTCGCAAATGGCGGCTATCGAATCGCGCCACACGTTGTTCAGTCTATCCGCGGGACAACCAAGGATGGTAAGCTCGGGCAAGTGAAGTCAACCGTCATGCCGAATGTCTTGAACCATATCGATATGACCGCGGCTCAACGAGCAGTTGTCAAAAAAGGATTGTACGATGTTGTCCATGGGTCAAACACGTATAAGACCGGTGGCGAATTGGATACGATTAAACCAGAAATTTCGGCAAAAACTGGAACAGCACAAACGTTCTATAATGGCAACGAAACGGTTACGTTAAGTTTGGCTTCCTATGCGCCATCCACCCATCCCCAAGTGGTTGTCGCCCTGGCAATGCCTAATTTGGGTGTAAATGCTGAAAGCAATAATATGCAGCTCGCTAAGAAAATCTACGCAGCTTATTGGAAGGACGTCCAGTCAACGTCAACTGTTAAGTAAAAATACTTAACAATTATCGATTTAATCCTAGTAATTTAGGTCAATTGATGATAAACTATTTTAAGTTAAGGCTAATAGAGTAGCTGTATTAATAAAAAGTTTGGAGGTCCTATTCCATGCGTGTACACATTACAATGGAATGTACAGAATGCCACGAACGTACTTACTTATCTAGCAAAAACCGTCGTAACAATCCCGACCGTTTGGAGCTTAAAAAGTATTGTCCACGTCAACGTAAAGTGACATTACATCGTGAAACCAAATAAGGCTTGGGGAATTTTATCCCAAACCTTTTTTATTTAACTGTGGATAATGATTTTGAAGAAACGTTGGTGGTCAAATGAGTGAACCCAAATTATCCAAAGCTCAATTACGAGCGGTTCAGCAACACAAATTACAAGTCTTTTTTGAGCAATCAACTGCTGATGCCATCATTAATCAGCTATATCGGCAATTATTTGCGGATCCTGATTATTTGAATAGTCAACTCATTGGGGTAACCTTAAGCATGGCGGGAGAGCTCAATACTGCACCAATTATCAGCTATTCAAAACAGCAGCATAAGCAAATTGCGGTGCCGCGAACGCTGCCTAAACGGCAAATGGAATTCGTTTTATTAGAAGCGGATACCCAATTTGTGACAACCCCGTTTGGGACAACTGAACCTAAAGGTGGCCACGTTGTTGATAAAACATCACTCGATGCCTTGATTGTCCCAGGATTGGCATTTGCTAAAAACCATTACCGCGTTGGGTTTGGCGGTGGCTTTTATGATCGATATCTGGCGGGCTTTTCTGGCAAGAGTATCTCATTGGCCTTGCCGCCCCAGCTTTATGAGACCCCGATTTGGCCGACTGAAGCCCATGATATGTTAATTGATAAACTGATTTATTAAAGCTTTGCGGATAAGGAGATATAATGACGCGTTTAAAAGATCAACCTTATGTCACTTATGGATTGCTCGCCATGATGATCGTTGTTTTTTTAATAATGTCGATCATGGGTGGCACTACCGATCCAATGACACTCGTTAACTTTGGGGCTAAGTATAATCCTGCCATTCGAGCTGGCCAATATTGGCGACTCGTAACCCCTATCTTTATTCATATTGGGTTTACGCATATCTTAATGAATGGGATTACCCTCTATTTTATTGGGATGTACGTTGAGCAATTATTTGGCCATCTTCGTTTCTTAGTCATTTTTTTAGTGTCTGGAATTGTTGGTAACCTGGCTAGTTTTACATTTAGCGTTGGGTTATCTGCCGGTGCCAGTACCGCAATTTTTGGCTTATTCGGTGCTTTCATGATGCTGGGTGAAAGCTTCTCGAATAACCCAGCGATTTCTTCGATGGCAAGGACATTTTTACTGTTTATTGTATTAAATATTGGCACTGACATTTTTGTTCAAGGAATTGATATTGCCGGACACATTGGCGGGCTAATCGGTGGCTTTTTAGTGGCCTACGTGGTCGGGGTCAGTTTTGGCAAGGTAAGCTCAGTTAAACGGCTAATTGCTGGCGCGATGCTACTAGTAATCGCAGTTGGCTTATTCGTTCTTGGCATGCAAGGAAATCTTTAATATTTTTCAAATTAGAAAGAATTTTTAATGAGGATGTGAGATAATGAAAACGCTATATGATGTTCAACAACTACTTAAGAAGTTCGATATTTATGTGTATGTTGGCAAACGGCTCTGGGACATTGAGGTGATGGCTTTAGAGTTGGATCACTTGCATGAAGCGCATTTAATTTCTCACAAAGAATTCCTTCAAGCAAAACTAATTTTGAATCGTGAGCATCGTGTCGAGGAAAAAAATGAAAGTCGGGGGTAATGACATTGGCAAAGAATTTAATCGGAATTGATCTGGGAGGAACGACTACTAAGTTTGCGTTTGTTGATCAAGAAGGAAATATCTTAGCAAAGTGGCGCATCCCTACTGATATCAGTAACGCCGGTAGTAATATTGTGCCGAACATCGTTAAGTCAATTGGCGACCAAATGCGCAAGGAAGACTATACTGCTAATGATTTCTTCGGAATTGGCATGGGAACGCCAGGAGCTGTTGATCGCAAAAAAGGAACTGTGGTCGGCGCCTACAACTTAGGTTGGAAGATTGTGCAACCGGTTGGCGCAACTATTTCTGCCAACTTACAACTACCAATTATGATCGATAATGATGCCAATAGTGCCGCATTGGGGGAATATTGGAAAGGCGCTGGCGATAAAGCTAAGGATGTTGTTTTCGTCACCTTAGGTACAGGTGTCGGCGGCGGCGTAGTTGCTAATGGTCATCTGGTTCATGGGATTAACAATGGTGCTGGAGAAATTGGTCATATTACTGTTCAGCCAGGCGGTTATCTATGTACTTGTGGCAAACGGGGTTGTTTGGAACAGTACGCTTCAGCAACTGGTGTCGTCCGATTAGCAAAGGACTTAGCAAAGGAATTTACCGGCAAGTCCCGAATTCAAGAGCTACTAGATAGTGATGAAGGCCTCACCTCGAAGATGGTTTTTTATTTAGCCGATAATGGCGACATTTTAGCCAACCGGATTGTAGACCGGGTTTGTTCGTACCTTGGGTTAGCTTTATCGGATATTGGTAATATTTTAAATCCAGAAAATATTATTATTGGTGGTGGTGTTTCAAACGCTGGAAATACACTTTTACAACCAACGACCCGTTATTTCCAAGAAAATGCCTTTCCATCTGTTCGAGATTCCACTAAACTTAAATTAGCCCAACTTGGTAATGATGCAGGCGTCATCGGAGCTGCTTCATTGGCACTTCAGTTTCGTAATCACTAATCACTAATCACTAATCACTAAATACAAAACAAAGGGATGATATCACAAGTGATAATAGGAGCAATAAGCGCAAACATGATCATGTCAATTATTTTAATCATTATTTTGATTGGTTGGCTTGGTTACACACTTATCCAAAACACGCGAGTCAAAAAGGTTGCTACATACTTATCTAATGATGATTTCAAACATGGTATGCGAAAAGCCCAGGTCATTGATTTAAGAGAACAAAAAAGTTTCAAGGATGGCCATATTTTAGGGGCCCGCAACGTACCATTTTCAACAATTCGAAATTTTTATGGGCAAATCCGTTCTGACTTACCGGTTTATTTATACGACCAAGGAAAGACCATTAGTAAGCGAGCAGCTTTGTATTTAAGTAAAAAAGGGTATCATGAGATTTATATTTTAAAAACGGGTTATCAAAATTGGAATGGTAAAGAAAAGAAGAGCAATCTTTAATTAGACGATTAGTTGCTTAGGATTACTCAACCGGAAATGGCAACAAGTTTTGGCGTGCTAAGTATGATTGACCATTTTGATTTGACCTGTGATAAACGTGAACTTGGTCACTCAAGCAAAATAGCGTAACCATTCCAAGACCGGGATGATTACGCTATTTTGCTTGAGTTTGGAACTTTAGGCAAGTATCTTAATCACTTTATTCGCTGGTCAGCCACAAGTAATTAAGTTAAGTACTCAGAAATCTTGATTAGTTAATTATGGTGGGCAGCACGGCTCTTTCGGAGTGCCTTTTTGCGGTTCTCTTCAAACTTTTGTTCCTCATCTTCAATTGGATCAACGACGGCTTTCTTAAAAGTCAGTAACGCGCCCAAGCCGGCGGCAACTGTTCCGATGACGCCGACGACTAAACCACTTGTAAAATGCTTCATAGCAAACCCTCCAATGCAACTTGATACCTTTATTATGCGTTATTTAGATTCAGATATCTAGTTAATTGTCTCATTATTCCAAGATTGTGGGAGAAAATCATGAAAATTGATACAAAAGTAATTGCGCACCGTGGTAGTAAAGGCACCCGACCTGAAAATACATTAGTCTCATTTCAAGCTGCCCTCAATGATGGCGCCGATGGAATTGAGACGGATGTGCATTTTTCAAAAGATCACCAATTAATTATCATGCATGATGAGACGGTTGATCGAACAACAAATGGTCATGGGTTAATTTACGAAAAAAACCTGGCTGAAATTAAACATTTGGATGCCGGAATGCGATTTTCAGAGGAGTTTAAGGGGACCCAAGTGCCAACGCTGCAAGAAGTGGTTCAGTTATTAATTGATAATCAGTTCGCTGGGATTTTTAATCTGGAACTAAAGACGAATAAAATTCAGTATCCAGGGATTGAACAAGCGGTTGATGAATATTTTTCCTCAATTCATTATCCTTTTCAATTGATTTATTCAAGTTTTAATGCTAGATCACTGGAAATATTAACAAATATTGATCCGCAAGCCTATCGGGCTAAGTTATTCAAAACGGCAGCTAAGCAGGCCAAGGGACTGAAAAGAAGCCGGTTCATTGAAGACTTTCATCCAGATATTCGTTGGGTGAAACGACATCCCTATTTTGCTTCGGCTAAGCATTTGCGTCCTTGGACCGTGAATACAACTGAGGATATGCAATATTGCTTTAAAAAAAATATGGCTGCGATCATTACTGATTTTCCGGCCCGAGCAGTTCAATTGCGAGCAGAAATGAGAGGTGAATAGCAATGAAAAAAGTTTTAGCAATTGTTGGCCCGACAGCCGTTGGTAAGACAGCAATGTCAATTCAGATAGCTAAACGGTTTAATGGCGAGATCATCTCTGGCGACTCAATGCAGGTTTATCGAACGCTAGACATTGGAACGGCTAAGGTAACTGAGAAAGAAAAGCAGGGGATTGCGCATCATTTGATTGATATTCGAAACATTGATGAGCGTTATTCGGTTGCCGACTTTGTTCGTGATGCGGAAGTGGCGATTAACGATATTACGGATCGCAATAAATTGCCGATTATCGTTGGCGGCACGGGTTTTTATTTACAGGCATTGCTTTCGGGATTGGAACTTGGCGGTGATCCCTATACAGATAACCATTTACGTCAAGAACTTTTACAAGTTGCCGATAGTAAAGGTAACGTGGCACTTCATAAACGCTTGGCAGCCTTGGATCCGATCGCGGCTAGGCGTATTCCTGTCAACAACGTCCGGCGAGTTGTGCGGGCGATCGAAGTGACACTCAAAACGGGGCATCGATTTTCGGATCAGGTCAATCAGCCCCGACAAATCAATGCCTTTATTATTGGCTTAACCACTGAGCGGTCACTACTTTATCAACGGATCAATCAACGAGTTGATCTTATGGTCAAAAATGGGCTGTTGAGTGAAGCCCGCAATTTATTTGAGCACGGTGGTACGAATCTTCAGGCGGGTAAAGGAATTGGCTATCATGAGTTTGACAATTATTTTGCCGGTCAAGAACCCCTTGAAGAAGCGATTGAGCAAGTAAAAAAAGACTCGAGGCACTATGCTAAACGCCAACTTACTTGGTTTAGAAATAAAACCAAACCCCATTGGTATGACGTGATCAACTCATCAAAAGATCGTGAGCGGTTGCTAACAGATGTGGCAAATTGGCTGGCAGAAGCAAAACACCAATCGATGTCATAAAACATAACATTGGCTATTGACTTTAGCACTTAGAATGTTATGATGAGTACAAGATTTAGGAGGTGAACAATGCGAGAGAAGGAATTACGGCGCTCAATGTCAGTTTTGCCGATTGGAACCGTGATGAAGCTGACTGACTTGTCCGCAAGGCAGATAAGATATTATGAACAGCAGGATTTGATCAAGCCCCTCAGAAACGAGGGTAATCGGAGAATGTATTCACTGAATGACGTCGATCGGCTTTTGGAGATTAAAGATTACTTGGATGATGGCTTAAATATTTCTGGAATTAAAGAAGTCTATAAAAAGCAATCTCAATTGGAAGAAGAGCGGAAAAAGAATATGGAAAAGGGCCTCACGGATAGTGATGTCAGAAAAATTCTTCAAGACGAATTTCTTAATATCGGCGGGCTGAAGCCACCTTCTTCGACGTTTGATGATCCGAATAATTTCACTAAATTTAACAAATAACTGATAGGAGCGTTGTATAGATGGCCACAAAACACAATTACACAAAAGATGATATTCGTAAGATGGTAAAAGAAGAAGATGTCAAGTTCTTGCGCTTGATGTTTACTGATTTGTTCGGCACCATTAAAAATGTTGAAATACCGATTGGGCAATTAGATAAATTACTTGACAATAAATTGATGTTTGATGGTTCTTCAATTGAAGGATTCGTTCGAATTGAAGAAAGTGATATGTACTTATACCCAGATCTGTCGACTTGGATGATTTTTCCGTGGAGCACGGATCGTGGTAAAATTGCTCGGGTTATTTGTGAAGTTTATACACCGGATGGCAATCCATTTGAAGCCGATCCTAGAAATAACTTAATTCGTGTTTTGGGTGATATGAAAAAAGCTGGGTTCACTGCTTTTAATATCGGCCCTGAACCTGAATTCTTTCTGTTCAAGATGGGCGAAAACGGTGAGCCAACCTTACATCTAAATGATAAGGGCAGCTACTTTGATATGGCACCAATGGATTTGGGTGAAAATTGCCGTCGTGAAATCGTGTTGACTTTGGAAGAGATGGGCTTTGATGTTGAAGCGGCCCACCACGAGGTTGCCCCTGGTCAACATGAAATTGATTTTAAGTATGCGGATGCCCTCGCTGCGGCTGACAATATTCAGACCTTCAAATTGGTTGTGAAAACAGTTGCCCGCAAATATGGTCTATACGCAACGTTTATGCCTAAACCACTAAGCGGTATTAATGGTTCTGGCATGCATATTAACATGTCGTTGTTTAACGATACAGGAAATACTTTCTACGATAAAGATGGTAAATTAGAGCTTTCACAAGAGGCTTATTACTTCCTAGGTGGCTTGTTGAAACATGCGCGTTCATTTACAGCGGTATGTAACCCAATTGTTAACTCATACAAACGTTTAGTGCCTGGTTACGAAGCACCAGTCTACGTCGCTTGGTCTGGCTCCAACCGGTCACCGTTAATTCGAATTCCAAGCGCTCGAGGAAACTCCACCCGTCTGGAACTTCGAAGTGTTGATCCAGCTGCCAATCCATATTTGGCAATTGCGACTGTCTTGGAAGCCGGTTTGGATGGCTTGCGAAACAAGATCGAACCAGAACACAGTGTTGATCGCAATATTTATCGTATGAATAGTGATGAATTAGCTGAGAGCCACATCCAAAACTTGCCAGACACTTTGCATAATGCTCTGAAAGACCTTTCAGCTGACGAAACGATGAAAAAAGCGTTGGGCAGCCGACTTTACCACAGCTTTATTGAAGCTAAGAACTTGGAATATGATTCATATCGCACACAAGTTTCCGGTTGGGAACGAGATCAATACCTTGAAAAGTATTAGTGTGCTAAAATAACGCTACCGCACTTAATAAGAGCGTAATCGACTATTCAAAGAGCTCATGGTGGTGCACAATGGTGTACTTCTATGGACTCTTTTTTATACCGATTAGTTCTCATTAAAATATCATGTAATTATAACTAGATGATTTTTACTCTCATGCAACTTTTTAAGGGGTGTCTCATTATGGCAAATAGTCAATTTGGTTTAAAAGTGGGGTTAGTTGTCACAGCGGCCTTAATTTTAACCGGCTGCTCATCGCAAAAGAGCGGTTCGGGGAAACTGGCTGCTAAGCAGGAATTTACCACCGCAGTAGATTCAGAACTTTCGACCGTTGATCTTTCCAAAACGACGTCTGTTCAAACGTTTGAAGTTTTAAACAATATCGATGAAGGGCTTTATCGTTTGGGTAAGAATAGCAAAATTGAGAATGCACTGGCCACCAAAACCAGCATTTCAAATGATGGGTTAAAATATACGTTTAATCTGCGCAAAGGAACCAAATGGAGCAATGGTGATCCCGTGACTGCCAAGGATTTCGTGTATTCCTGGCGAAGAACTGTCAATCCAAAAACGGCGTCCCAGTATGGATATCTTTTCTCAGGAATTCAAAATGCCGATGCAATTCAGGCCAATAAAAAGTCACCAAATTCGCTTGGGATTAAAGCGGTTGGCAATTATAAACTAGTAGTAACTTTGGAAAAGAAAATTCCCTACTTTAAACTGCTAATGGGCTTTCCGTTATACTTCCCACAGAATCAAAAAGTCGTTGAGAAATTTGGCGACAATTACGGGACAAAGAGTGCTGATATGGTCTACAATGGGCCGTTTAAACTGACCAGTTGGAACGGAACCGGTATGACTTGGACGCTCGTCAAGAATCAGAACTATTGGGATAAGAGAGCAGTCAAATTGGATAAGCTCCATTATCAAGTGACCAAGGACCCTTCGACCGGCTATAATCAATTCAAGATCAATAAGCTGCAATATGTTGGTTTGTCAGGTGTTTTGGCCAAAAATTTGAAGAATAATAAGAATTTGGTGACTCGAGAAACTTCGAGCTGCTACTACTTGGCATTCAATCAAAAGAAAAAATTGTTCAAAAACTTAAAGATTAGAGAAGCTATTTCAATGGCAATCGATCGCGGCCAGTTGACCAAGAAGATTCTGGGAGACGGTTCATTTAACTCACAAAGTTTTGTTTCCAAAGGATTATCAATTAACCCTAAGACTGGTAAAGATTTCACAGCTACAACCGCCAAACCGGATGCGTTAAACTATAATCCAACCAAGGCAAAGGCGTTATGGAAAGCCGGCCTCAAAGAGCTGGGAATCACCAAAATGAGTTTTACGCTGCTCAGTTCAGACGAATTTGCACAAAAACAAGTCAGTGAATATCTGCAATCGCAATTAGAAAAGAACCTGCCTGGATTAACAGTCAATTTAAGAAATATCCCGTTTCAAACGTTACTTTCACGGCAGAAATCACATAATTACGAAGTCACAATGGGCGATTGGTACGCTGACTTTGCCGATCCCATTACTTTCTTAAACATCCTAACGACAGGCAACCCAAGCAATGTTCCTCAATGGTCAAATAAGCAGTACGACAAGTTGATCAAGGCATCTTCAACGACTGATGCCGGCAACACTGACAAACGATTTGAGGACATGACCAAGGCTCAAAATATCTTATTGGAGAACCAAGGCATTACCCCACTATATCAATCAGCAAGTAAAAACTTGTTGAGCAGCAAGGTGAAAGGGATTATTTATAATACTGCCGGGGCAACATACAACTATAAGAATGTCTACATTGTTAAATAAGGCCATCAAAGCAAGCCACGAGACTATTGGATACCAAAATCTAGGCAGATCGAAAAAAGTTTCTCAGACTTTCAGCTGGCGATTATGTTAGCAACCAGTTGAATATTCAAGCGGGCAGGTCATCACGAACTCATCATGATGGCCTGCCCGCTGTTGTCATTTAATTTTCAAAAGAATGGCTTATTTTCTCATCACTTTGACAAATCTTTCATAAATAATGTGATTAGCTCTTTATTTATGTACGTTTTTCAGATAACATTAATGTATA
The DNA here is from genome assembly GCF_016860605.1 of Lentilactobacillus fungorum. GTDB lineage: Bacteria > Bacillota > Bacilli > Lactobacillales > Lactobacillaceae > Lentilactobacillus > Lentilactobacillus fungorum. Next base: position 290,866 of record NZ_BNJR01000004.1, on the reverse strand, counting down.
AATAACGGGGAAAATGAGGCAATATTATGGATAGAAAAACTGAAGAAGATCAATTCAGTCAAAATGATGCCATTTTGTCTTCGGCACTCAAGCAGAAGATGGCGTATTTAAATGATCTTAGTGAATCAATCACTAAAGGGAATGATCTTAAAGTATACGAATTAATCGATCCAAATCGATTTGCGACAGAAGCAAATGGGGAGACTCTAACGGAGACTAAACCTGATCATTATGGACTGGCGTCTGATTTAAATGCCCAGCTTAGTCACCATTTAAGTGATCAATTGATTGATTATTTAGGTAAAACGTACCCATTCTTTTATTATCATGAATATGAGTTAGGCAAGTTTCATATTTATTTTGGTAATTGGTGGGATCATCGACTGTTTGGTGAATTAGACCCAATTAATGTTCGCTTCAATTTTTCTGAAGAGGCTTATGGGATGCTGGCCAAGTCATTTCAACTAGAATTAGAAAATAAGCGGGTCAATGATGACGAAATGCGGCAACTTGGCGAAGAAAATGAAAAATTAACGCAATTAATCGAGGACCAAGATAAGCGTGACCAAAAAAAAGAAGCGGTTCGAAAACAGCTGAAAGAAAATGAAGAAAAATCGCCAATGCCTTGGGAAGCCGGTAAAGTTAAGGAAGCCCATCAACAACTAACCGATGCGTTACTGGAGCTGACAAACATTGATGAACAAGCGACTAATGCGCGACCTAAAATTAAAGAAAATGAGAATAAAATACTTGCTTTATCTAAGGAAGAAACCATTTTGAATCTTGAAAAACAGAATATCCGCGCGTCTTTTGGCAGCTTTGATGCGTTTAATGATAGTAATGATCATTTATATGCCAAATATATCCAAAACTTAACAGCTGAATCGCAGGTGAAAGACGATGAGTAATGAATCTGAAAGCACTAAAACGATGACAACTGGACAGTTGCTAACGAGTTACGGTGAGGCGATTAAGGCCGGCTTGGACAATGGCTATCAATATGTAAAAGCCTTTGATCAGTTAAACGATACAACTGATCAAGCTGAACTGCTGGCAGCTGCCGTTCAATTGACGAATTATCAGCTAAACGCCGACTTCGTTGTTTTTCCGCATCAATTCTCTGATGAAGATGTGCAACTCATTTTTTTGGAACGAATCTTGCAGCTTGCCAATGTCGGTAATAGTTTGCAGATTAGTAATCCAGATCATGTTCAAAAATTACTCTGCAAGTTTGCTGCACTTGGTGATCAGACGTTTACTTTTACTAAGTCAACTAAGAATACAACTGGCTTTTTCTTTGGGCCGACTGATTATAATCGACCATTGTTTTACCTGAACCTTGCAACCAAAGAATTGCTATTCCACGGGGCCTCTTTAATTGATTATTTTGTTGTTGACCTGCAGGGGACTGATGTTGCTGACTTAAAAGCCACACTACAAGTATTACTTAAAGTCGCCGAAATTTTAAAAGAGCACTTTGGCTTCAAGATTGATTTTAACGTTTTAGATGGTATCAATAATGAATTTTACAAATTCGCGGCTGGTGACGTCTCCGAGTCCATTATGGATGAATTATTCGTTAAATCTGCCGATAATCAGTTTATTCTAATGGCAGATCAAAATGGCGGCGCTTCGCTCAATCTTGATCATGATATTCAATTAAAGGTGTATAACATGGGCAGCGCGGATCGACCGCAATGGGGTGCTTCAATTCACGATCCTGATCAAAAGGAAAGTTTTGTGTATTTACTGTTAGATTATCCATTCATCCAAGAGTGGTATTTAGATAATAAAAAGCAATTAGGGATTCTCTCAAATCAACTAATATTTGGATAGGAGTTATTAAATGGACTTGCAATCACTCATTTCAGCTTCAGTGTTCTTAAATCGACAAATTGAAGAAAAAAAGCAACTTCATTGGTCTAACGATGCTCGAATTAAAAATGCGTTTGTTGCCTTGGATGTAGAGCTTGCAGAAATGGCCAATACTTCCGAATGGTTTAAAGTCTGGAAAATTCATCGCGGGAAAAGCGATCCCGACAAGACCCCTCGTGAAACGCTTTTATATGAGTATGTAGATGCGCTTGATTTTTATTTATTGATTGCTAATTTAAAAAATTGGAATCATTTCATATTAAATTCCGAAAAGGATCTTGATAAGGTTACTTCATTAAAAAAAGAAGAACGCTTGGATAAGCAGTACCTCGCAATGAAGCGAATGCTGTTTGATGCTTACTTTAATCATAGCGGCGATAGTTTTAACCATTCTTGGCGCTTATTTTTAAAATTTGGGCTAGTCGATTTTGGCTATTCTGAGGACGAAATTGAGTCAGCGTTTAAAGATAAAAATCAGATTAATGAACGACGCCAAGATAATAATTATTAATCAATTTAACGAATCAAAAACGACGAATTCTATGGGTAATGACAGAATTCGCCGTTTTTGGATTATCGAGAACTACAAAGTATCAAAATATTTAAAATTAACGTTCCTAAGAATATTTTCGAATTTTTTCCGATCATTCATGCAAATTATTTTCCTTGAAGCCCACTTGGCTTTTAATTTCGCGTTAAATAAAAGTCTCCCAACAGGGCAATTACTGTCATTCATATTTTTATTTTTGCTTGTTAGGTTGTGATTTAGAATGTATGCCCTTGATAGCTTCGTAAATTAGAAAAGCTGATGCACTAAACAAAGCAAGTACAATTACTTGCCAAGAAGTAATAAAATTCCAAAAATTTATTAACAGCAGCAAAGCGATGATCCACCAGAGCCAAGAAGTAAAGAACTTATAGCAAAAGACAACAATTAAAAATAGAAGTAGTGAAACCATCACGATAACCCCCAATCAGCTTCGAATATAAATGTACAAAACTCCAAGTCGATATTACTTTATATGTTCAGTATATATCTTATTGGTGATGGTGAAGATTAAAATGTCAACATCGACGTAAATAGGTTGATTATCTGTAAGACCATTTTCTGCCTTTTTTGCCGGGAGAAGAGGGGTAAATAATAGCATTTATACTTATTTTTCTATATTAATTGGGCATGAGCATTTTTCAGGCCTAAAATAATTCCTGATAGTTGACCAACAAAGAAACAAATATGAGAGAATGGTTGTTTCGAAATTCTCGTTGACCGTTTTTTGACCTGAGTTCTATAAAAGAGGAAACTTAAAGACAGTCATAATCACCGTCCAATGGGGGCTTGCTCAGGGTTATAAGCTCGTGTTACCTGTCAGCGTCTCAAGGTACTGGCCTTTATGTATACAATTCAGACTAGAATGTGATGATTACTTCGCCATCCCCTTCAGGGAGGGTGAGGCTGGGACTTTTGTCCCAGCCTCCATTACATAATTCATAATTTTATTTTTGCTGATCAGTTGGTGATTTTAGATGCTTCTTTTTGATAATCCCGTGAACTCCAATAGCTAGAGCAGTAAAACCGATTAAAAACATTACTTGCCATGTATCTATGAAGCTCCAAATGTCCATCAACAGCAGCAAAGCGATGATCCACCAAAGCCAAGACGTAAAGAATTTATAGCAAAAGACAATGAACAAAACTGCCAAAATCATGAGCATCACGATAACCCCCAATCAATTTCGAACATAAATGCACGAAACCCCAATAAGATATATACTTTATATATTAAGTATATATCTTATTGGTGATGGTGAAGATCAAAATGTCAACATCGACGTAAATAGGTTGGTTATCTGTAAGACCATTTTCTGCCTTTCTTGCCGGGAGAAGAGATGGATAATAGCATTTGCACTTGTTCTTCTATATTAATTGGGGCATGAGCGTTTTGTGGTCCCAAAATAATTCCTGATAGTTGACTAATAAAGAAACAAATATGAGAGAATAGTGGTCGTTGACCCTCTTTTGACCCGAGTTTTATAAAAGAGGGAACTTAAAGACAACAAAAAAACGCGCTCAACCCATAGCCCGTCAGGATTGAACGCGTTACATCAACACTTAGTAAAAAGTGCTGACAATGTCGCAAGAGAGATTCGAACTCTCGACCTACGGTTTAGAAGACCGTTGCTCTATCCAGCTGAGCTATTGCGACAAATCAACAATAACAATTATATGGGATATTTCAGGGGGAGTCAATGTCTAAGTGACGGATTAAGCTGAATAATTATTGTGATTCAAGTGAGAATATTTAGTTTTTATTAAATTTTCGTTTGTTTATCCCTAATGATTTGATGACCAGTTAGTAATTGGTTCATAATGAACTTGTAGTGCAGTTGCACTATTGTTTTTAGGAGGTGGAAGTTGTGGGATTCGTTATATTTATTGTTCTTATTTTCATTATTTGTGGAATTTTTCAATATTTTGCCGACTCTTCAACATCCATTCGGGGGAATGGCAAACATTTAGCTCAAAGAAAGTAGAAAAATCAACCGGCGAAACGGTTGTTTTTTTGTTTTAGGAATTATGAGTTGACGAAACAATGATGGTTATGTATACTAGTAACGTTGTAATTGTGGCTTCCACAGCTACAACCGCTCGATTCGAGCTAAAGTGTCGAGATTCGGCCGCTCTGTTTCGGCGAGTCTAAGCAAAAATATAAGGAGGTGCACAATATGTACGCAGTGATTACTACAGGCGGAAAGCAATACAAAGTTTCTGAAGGTGACGCTATTTACGTTGAAAAGTTAGACGCAAATGAAGGTGACAAAGTTACTTTCGACCAAGTTGTGATGGTTGGCGGCGATACAGTGAAGGTTGGTACGCCGTTAGTTGATGGCGCATCTGTTACTGGTACTGTTGAAAAGCAGGGTCGGCAAAAGAAGATCATCATTTTCCGTTACAAGCCAAAGAAAGGTTCACGTTCAAAGAAGGGTCATCGTCAACCATATACAAAGGTTGTTATTGACTCAATTAAGGCCTAATTGATACACGAGGTGTTCAACCGATGATACAAGCAACCATTAATCATTATCATCAATATATTAGTGGCTTTATCATTACCGGTCACGCGGATGCCGGAGAGTACGGACAAGATATTGTTTGTTCAGCCGTGTCAGTTCTGAGTATTGCGACCGTTAATGGCCTTCAAGAGGTGGCTGGCTTGGACATTGAAGTCGACAGCCACGATGATGAGGGTGGTTATTTATCAGTGAGCATCCCAGTCATTACCGATTCAAAGAAAAGCATTCAAGCAGATGCAATTTTGAAGACTTTTCAAAACGGAATGGCTGATATTGCATCAAGTTATAGTCAATATATTAATTTAACAATGACAAAATAACAAATTGGATTCGGAGGTGTCATCATGTTAGCAATGAATTTACAATTTTTCTCTCACCATAAAGGTGGTGGATCAACTGCCAACGGCCGAAACTCTGCTGGTCGTCGTTTAGGAACTAAAGCAGCTGATGGATCATCAGTTCATAGCGGTTCAATTATTTACCGACAACGTGGAACCCATATTTACCCGGGCAATAACGTTAAGCGTGGTAATGACGATACGTTATTTGCATTAGTTGACGGGGTTGTCCGTTTTGAAAGAAAAGGTCGCGACAAACGTCAGGTTTCGGTATATCCAGTTGCTGAAGCTGCTAAGTAATCGTTAGAAATTTTGAATGAAAAGCTGGGACAAAACACCTGTTTTGCTTCCCAGCTTTTTTATCAGGTGTTTGAACTTAATCGATTAAAGTTGGATATTTCACCAAAAAGTATTATATAATTAGGTATGTTACTTTACATTTAGAATAGCGCCACCAGGCGGGAACTTGATCAGTACCTTGAACATAATTGTTAAAGCTTGAATTATGTGTTCAAAGAACGTTTGCTTTTTAAGCGCCTGGTTTTGCTTACTATTTTTATTAGGAGGAACTAGAATGGCAATTTCAACTGCTGATTTTAAGAACGGTTTGACCATCGAAGTTGATGGTGCAATTTGGAGAATTTTAAGTTTTCAACACGTAAAACCCGGTAAAGGTGGCGCGTTCGTGCGTTCAAAGCTTAAAAATTTGCGGACTGGCGCCGTTCAAGAAAAGACTTTCCGTTCCGGTGCAAAGATGGAACAAGCCCAAATTGATACCCGGAAGATGCAATACTTATACGCAGACGGTGATCAACATGTCTTTATGGACATGGATACTTATGACCAAATTTCAATTCCAGCTGAACAAATTAAGGATGAGTTGAATTACTTGCAAGAAAATATGGAAGTCAACGTTATCCAGTATGGAACTGAAACTTTAGGAGTTGAATTGCCAAATACGGTTACCCTTGAAGTTGCGTCAACTGAACCTGGAATTAAAGGCGATACGGCTTCTGGCGGTTCTAAACCGGCTACAATGACGACCGGCCTAACCCTTCAAGTACCATTCTTTGTTAATCAAGGGGACAAGTTGGTGATTAATACAACCGATGGTACTTATATTTCCCGGGCCTAATCAATAGAACTGGCTGATTTGATTGAAAACGGAGGCTTTGAAATGGCTGAAGATACGAATATTACACTTCATACAAATGATCCTGAATTAGGAAAAATTGAGATTGCCCCCAATGTTTTGGAAATTATTGCTGGGGTTGCTTCAACAGAAGTTGACGGTGTTAATCGGATGCGCGGGTCGTTTTCCAGCAGCGTTAATGAACTATTGGGCCGCAGAAAGGAACATAGCAAGGGTGTTAAATTAACCTACGCCAACGAAGAACTTGTCGTTGATATTTATGTTTATCTCAATTACGGTGTCTCCGTACCAAAAGTTGCTTTGCAGATTCAAAGCCAAGTGGAACAACAGCTTTACTTTATGACAGATCTCAAGGCTCATGAAGTAAACGTCCACGTTCAAGGCGTGATTCCAGAAAAGACGACCAGTACGGTTGACCCCAATAATCCCTTTGCAACTGATGATGAAGAAGACGGTGAGAACTAGTGGAACTAACCAGGCATCACATTAGAGAAATTGCATTTCAAACCTTGTTTGCTTTAAATACCAACGAGCAAACCGATTGGCAAGATTTTTTTCAGGTATTGACTGACGGTCAGTACGGTGATGAGTACCCAAAGTATCTTCATCAATTGATTGCGGGGGTTTTAGATCATAAACCGGCGATCGATCAACTAATTCAAAAGTACTTAATTGCCGGCTGGTCACTTAACCGAATTGCTAAGACCGATTTGATTATCTTAGAAATCGCGCTTTATGAAATGATTTATGTTGACGATTTACCTGCTAAGGTTTCAATTAACGAAGCAATCGAACTGGCAAAAAAATATAGTGATGATCGTTCCCGAAAATTTGTTAACGGGATATTGTCACATGCACTTGAAGAACTGGTAAAATAGATTTACACATCTGTAAGTCTATTTTTTTGTACATACGCTTACAACGATATGAATTGACTTTAGAGAGGAAGAGATTTTAAATGGCAACAGTTATTGACGGCAGGGCACTTGCTAAACAGTTAAATCAAACTACTAGTAATCGGGTTAAAACCCTCCAAGAGCGTTTTGGGATCACACCTGGGTTAGTTGTCATAATTGTCGGCGATGATCCGGCAAGTCAAAGATATGTGCGTAATAAGAACCGAACTGCTACGCGTTTGGGAATCAACTCCACCGTCAAACAGTTACCAAAAGACACGACCGAAGAAGCGCTTCTGGCGTTGATTGAGCATTATAATGCAGATCCGGCGATTCATGGTATTTTGGTTCAAGATCCCTTGCCTGACCAAATTAACGAAAAAGATATCACCAGAGCGATTTTACCCGAAAAAGATGTGGACGGATTTCACCCAATCAATGTTGGGAAGTTGTACTTAAACGATACGACTCAATATCCTGTATCATGTACGCCTAAAGGAATTATGACGATGTTTTCAGAATACGGGATTTCGCTCAAGGGTAAAAATGCGGTTATGATTGGGCGAAGTGCAATTGTCGGCAAACCAATGGCTGCCTTGATGCTCAACCAGGGCGCAAGTGTCTCAATCCTGCATCGATACACCAAAGATATTACCGAGTATACTAAGCAAGCCGACATTATTGTATCGGCTACTGGGCACTTACACACGTTAACTAAAGAGGCTGTCAAAGAAGGAGCAGTAGTCATTGACGTTGGTCAAAATATCAATGAGGCTGGGCACTTGGTAGGTGATACCGATTATGATGATCTAGTTAATAAAGTTGCCTATATCACGCCGGTACCAGGTGGCGTCGGACCGATGACGATCGCAACTTTGATGCAGCAAAGTGTTGATTTAGCAGAATGGAGTATTCAAAGTGACAAATGATCGTTTCGCGACCAGTTATTTAACGGTTAGCGCATTAACTAAATATATTAAAAGAAAGTTCGATGTGGATCCGTATCTATCTAAGGTGTATCTGACCGGCGAAATTTCTAACTTTCGATTACGGCCCAATGCGCATCAATACTTTAGTTTAAAAGATGATCATGCTAAAATTAGTGCAATCATGTTTAAATCGGCGTTCAATCGAATCAAGTTCACTCCCGAAGAAGGGATGAAGGTTTTAGTTGTCGGCCACATTTCCGTTTATGAGCCAAGTGGTAGCTATCAGATTTACGTTGAACAAATGGAACCGGATGGGGTTGGCCAACTTTATCAGGCGTACGAACAGTTAAAGAAAAAATTAGCCGGCGAGGGATTATTTGCCCTACCCAAAAAGCCACTACCGAAATTTCCCAAACGAATTGCCGTGGTGACATCACCCAGTGGGGCAGTAATTCGCGACATCATCACCACGGTTCGCAGGCGATATCCGATTGCCCAAATTGTCCTGTTTCCCGCTCTCGTTCAAGGAAACGAGGCGAGCGCTGACATTGTGGATCAAATCCATCGGGTTAACGCGCTGGGCCGCTTTGACACGCTCATTGTTGGCCGTGGTGGTGGTTCTATTGAGGACCTCTGGCCATTTAATGAAGAAAATGTTGCCAGAGCAATTGTTGGTAGTAAAATTCCAGTGATTTCTTCGGTTGGTCATGAAACGGATACAACGATTGCAGATCTCGTAGCCGATGTTCGTGCCGCGACCCCAACGGCTGCCGCTGAGTTAGCAGTGCCGCAATTAGATCAGGTACTTGTCGATTTAAAGACCACCCAAAATCGGATTATTAACGCTACTTACCAACAAATTGAACAAGAAAAACTCAAGCTAAAGCGACTGCAAACCTCGCCAGTTTTCTCAACCCCTCAACGGATTTACGAGACTTTTTCTCAACATCTTGATTTATTAAACCAACGGCTCGTTAATCAGGCCGATAAGATTACCAGCAAGCGCAAAGAACAATTCACTGACTTAAAAATGCGTTTGCGACTAGTGGCACCAACTTATCTAATCAAAGAGCAGCAACAGCGCTTGGCAACGCTGCGTAATCGCTTGAATCAAGGAATGGCTCAAAATTTAAAAAATCAGCGCCAACAATATCAGGTACTCGTCGGTTCACTGGATCATTTAAGCCCGCTTAAAATTTTAAGCCGAGGTTATACGTACACAACCGATGAACAGGATCATTTGATTGGAAAAGTTGCCCGATTACAGACCCATTCAATTAAGGTCCATTTTACAGACGGTGTTATCAAGGCAACCGTTACCAAAATAACTAAGAAAGAGGGTCACTAACATGGCCGATCAACAAGACAATCAAACTTTCGAGCAGAAAATGGCTGAACTGGAAAAAATTGTCACGCAATTAGAACAGGGAAACGTTTCGTTAGAGGACTCCATGGAAAAATTTAAAACCGGTATCCAATTGAGCGAACAGCTCCAAACAACGCTGACGAATGCGGAACATACCATGGCTAAAATGATGGCCAAAGACGGCAGTGAAGTACCGTTTGAAGGCTCGGATAAGCAATCAGAGGATGGTAGCGATGATCAACAATCTTAACGCTTTTCGTTTGAAGTGGTTACCTAAAATTGACGCTTGGTTGGCCGATGGGATTCAACAAGACGCCGACCAAAAAATGTTGGGTGAGTCAATGGCTTATTCCGTCAATGCTGGCGGCAAACGCCTGCGGCCATTGTTTACGCTGGCTACTTTAACGACCCTGGGTCAGCCGATTGATGACGATCTGCTAAAAGCCAGTTGTGCGTTGGAACTCATGCATGCTTATTCACTGATTCACGATGATTTACCAGCAATGGATAATGATGACCTACGGCGGGGAAAAGCCACCAACCACATCGTTTACGGTGCTGGGATGGCGACCTTAGCCGGGGATGGATTACAAACGTTGGCGTTTCAATGGTTGGTTGATAATCATCTGAGCGATGCCATTAAGACTCAATTGGTATTGGCGTTAGCTAAAGCGGCAGGGCCAAGTGGAATGGTTGCTGGCCAAGCTGATGACATTGAGTTTGAAGGCACCCGGTTATCATTACCACAGCTTAAGAAATTGGATCGAAATAAAACCGGTGCCTTGATCCATTATTCGATTGCTGCCGGCTTGATTATGGCTCAAGTGCCGCCAGCAAAACAACGAGATTTATTAACGTTTGCTGATGATTATGGCGCAGCGTTTCAAATTTATGACGATATTTTAGATGTCGTTGGGACCGAAAAACAAATTGGCAAGCCAGTTCACCAAGATGCCGATAAGAACACTTATCCAAACCTTTTGGGCCTTAATGGCGCTTATCAAGCGTTAAACCAGGTTGTTCAACACGCACGACAAGCGCTTAAATCCGCTGGCCAAGATCTGAGGGTTGACGTTTCCTTATTAGCAGACTTTTGTAATTACTTTAAATTGAAGGATGAAAAAAACAATGGAAAAGCAACGAGTTGACGTGTTATTGGTAACCCAGGGATTATTTGATACTCGAGAGAAAGCCAAACGGGCTGTAATGGCCGGTGAAGTGTTGGGGAATAACGAAGAACGACTTGATAAGCCTGGAACCAAAATTCCTGTCGATACCGAGTTGCATCTAAAGGGAAAGCCAATGCCATACGTCAGCCGAGGTGGCCTAAAACTAGCCAAGGCACTTAAAACGTTTAAAATCAACGTCAAAGATTTAGTGGTTTTGGACATTGGTTCATCAACGGGCGGCTTTACCGACGTGATGCTTCAAAATGGTGCGAAATTAAGTTACGCGCTGGATGTTGGCAGTAATCAGCTGGTTTGGAAACTCCGACAAGATCCGCGGGTCATTGTGATGGAACACACTAATTTTAGATACAGTCAGCCAAGCGATTTTACTCACGGTCAACCACAATTTGCTTCAATTGACGTCTCCTTTATTTCGTTGGAACTTATTTTGCCAGTCCTAAAAACGATCTTGGTCCCTGATGGCGAGGTGGTCGCGTTAATTAAGCCTCAATTTGAAGCGGGTAAAGCAAACGTTGGCAAACATGGAATTGTTCGAGATCCAGCAGTTCACCGCATGGTTTTAGAAAAAATCTTAACTTTTGCCGTTAATAGTGGCTATACTGTTGAAAATTTGGATTTTTCACCTATTAAGGGCGGCGCTGGCAATATTGAGTTCTTAGCACAACTCAAATCGGTTAAGAATCCCGTCATGGCGGACAACGTTTCGATTGAAAAAGTACTTGAAAACGCTTATTCTGAATTAAAGGGATAATCTTTTATCCTTTCAATATCATTCCGGGGGTGAAAGTATGCGCAAAAAAGAGCGCCAACGATTAATCAAACAATTACTAACCAGTAATAATATTCAACGTCAAGAGGATTTTGTGTCTTTACTTGACCAAAAAGGCGTCAAAGTTACCCAAGCGACAGTTTCCAGAGACATTAAGGACATGCAATTGGTGAAGGTCCCGTCCGTGACTGGTGGCTATCGTTATAGTTTACCAACCCAAAAGAATATTGATACCGAAAAGAAACTGGTCCAAACGATTCGGGATTCTTTTGTGTCGGTCGATTCACAGGATAAATTTGTTTTTTTAAAGGTTCTCCCGGGAAGCGGCCCCATTATTTCGAGTCTACTTTACCAAATGAATTACAGTGAAATATTTGGCACGCTTGGCGATGATAATACGGTTTTAATTATTTGTAAAACTGAAGCAGCTACACTTAGTTTCCGCGATCAGATTAACCACATGCTGAGCACGGAATAGTAATCATTGAAAGGGTTAAATTATGTTACTTGAACTATCAATTACTGATTTTGCAATAATTGAACACTTAGACATTGAATTTCAATCAGGAATGACCGTTTTAACTGGTGAAACTGGTGCCGGGAAATCAATTATTATTGACGCAGTCGGATTGCTTGTTGGCGGTAGAGGATCTCACGACTTAATTCGAACTGGCGCTAAGAAGTCGGTGATTCAAGGTAATTTTATCCTCCACGATGATAATCCTACATATGCTGTTTTAGATGATCTTGGCATCGATCATCCTGACGGTAACGTGATTATTGAACGAGAGATCTTCGCTAACGGTCGAAACAGCAGCCGGGTCAACGGCATCATGGTCAATATTGCCTCACTAAAGCGAATTGGAGAAATTATCGTTGATATTCAGGGGCAAAACGAACATCAGGAATTAATGAAACCAGAGCGGCATATCCACCTGTTGGATGATTTTGCTGAAGCCCAATTAACCCCGGTCTTAATTTCTTATCAAAAAAAATATGATCAATTTATCAAGCTGAGTGAGTTAAACGAGAAGAAACGGCAAAACGAAAAACAATGGGCCCAGCGAGTTGATATGCTTAAATTTCAAATTAAGGAAATTGAAGCTGCTGACCTTCATCAAAATGAAGATACTGAATTAACGACTGAACGTGATCGACTGACCAATTTTCAAAAAATTCATGATGCATTGTTGACGAGCTATAACGGTATTAACGGCGATGATGTGGGGCCGCTGGATTCAATCGGCTCTGCAATGAGTGCCATGCAAGAAATTGAAGATTTAGATACGGATTATAAACAAATTTCGGATAATCTATCGGGAGCTTTTTTTACTTTGCAAGATGTGGCCAGTCAAATTTCGGATCAATTAAGCAGCCTCGAATTTGATCAGGAAAGACTGGATCAGGTTGAGCAGCGGCTGAACACAATTTATCAACTAAAACATAAATATGGGGATTCGGTTGATCAGATTTTGGATTATTTGCAAAAAATTCAAAAGGAATTAAACGACATGGTGGGTACTGTGAATGAAGATGAGGATCTTGATAAGCAGCTCGCGACCATTAAGGCATCCTTAATTAAAGATGCCGACCAAATCAGCAATATTCGTAAAAAATCAGCTAAAGCGTTGGAAAAAGCCGTTCATCAGCAATTAGCTGACCTTTATATGGATAAAGCTGTCTTTGAGGTTAGGTTTAAACAAAATCGTGTATTAAACCGGCTGGGGGCTGATCACGTTGAATTTTATATTCAGACAAACCCAGGTGAAAAGATGCTGCCATTGGTTAAATCGGCTTCCGGTGGCGAGCTTTCCAGAATTATGCTGGCGCTAAAAACAATGTTTGCGCGGGCAGCTGGGGTAACTTCAATTATTTTTGATGAAGTTGATACAGGCGTCTCTGGAAGAGTCGCCCAAGCAATTGGTAATAAGATCTATACAATTTCGAAAAAATCACAGGTATTATGTATTACGCATTTGCCACAGGTAGCGGCAATGAGTGACCATCATGACTTTATTGAAAAACGAATCACTCAAAATCGAACCACAACGACAATTACAGAATTAACTGCTAAACAGAGTATTAATGAAATTTCTCGAATGTTAGCTGGTACTGCAGTTACTAAACTGACCAAGGAACACGCCGAAGAATTACTGCATTTAGCGGACGACGAAAAAGTTAAAATTAGTAACGGTTAGTTTGAGAGTGACTAATTAAAATATCAACGGGTTAACCAAACATTTTGAACCTTGCATGTTTGGCTAACCCGTTGATAGTCATAAAACGATTTTGAATTGTTATCTGTTGAATAAAAGTGGACTGGTAATCATCTACTAAAGATAGTTTAACTAATCTGTGAGCCAGACCATCGGCAGTTATCGTTAAAACTTTTTGATTGCTTGGACTTCACCTAATGAAAAGAGTCGGCTCAGTCGGTTACTAGCTGAGGTGACAACAAATCGTTGCTCGTTGATTTGTTTCAGATGGCCGGCAATATCTGGTGTCTGATCATTAAATTGGATAACGACTGGGAAGTTTTGAGTCAAAGCTTGATTAATAAATAGCTTTAGCTGAAAAGTTGGCATCTGTTTAACACGATTGGTAGTCGTTACGAGTTCAAAGAAGCGGTTATAGTTATCCTTAACCGATTTTGTAATTTCTGATAGATAGGATTGGTTGTTCTGCATGTTATTCACCCCGAACGTTTGTTTGTGATTTCATTATACGAACAACCGTTCGAAATTGCAAGCCCAATTTTCGAAATACCGACCGATTTGAATTCGCTGGCGATAAGACTTGTCAAATCAGCAAAAAAGGGCGATAATTGTGGGTACTATAAATATTTGAAGGGATTTTTTCAATGGCTAAAAGAGGAATGTTGATTGTTTTGTCAGGCCCATCAGGAGTTGGCAAGGGGACGGTTCGAAAAGCGCTATTTGAAGAGCCAGACGTTGATTTTGAATATTCAACTTCGATGACTACTCGAAAGCCCCGCCCGGGTGAAAAAAATGGCGTGGATTACTATTTTGTCTCTAAAGAACAGTTTGAAAAAAATATCCAAAATGGTGAGATGCTTGAATACGCAAAATACGTTGACAATTACTATGGAACGCCATTAAAATATGTAAATGAGACCTTGGACTCCGGTCGAGACGTATTTCTAGAAATCGAAGTCAATGGGGCCATGCAAGTTCGCGCCAATTGTCCAGATGCCGTTTTTGTTTTCTTAACACCGCCAGATTTGATGGAATTAAAGCATCGGCTAATTGGCCGGGGAACTGATAAGATGGATGTTATCAATCGGCGAATTAAAAAGGCGGTCGGCGAAATCAGTATGATGCGTAATTACGATTATGCGGTTCTAAATGATAAGGTACCGCTAGCCGTTGATCGAATCAAGTCAATTATCAGAAGTGAACGATTACGAGTTGCTCGGGTGATGCCCGATTATGAATCAATGTTAGGAGAAGACTAATTATGTTACTTTATCCATCAGTCGATAAGTTGCTGGATCAAATCGATTCGCGTTATTCGTTGATCATGTTAGCCAGCAAGCGCGCCCATGAATTGGATGCGGGTGCCAAACCATTATTGGATCATTATGAATCCCAAAAGTCAGTTGGAAAAGCATTGGAAGAAATTGCTGCTGGCGTTTTAAAAATTGATCCAAAGCAACAAGATTTTAACTAAACGATTTACGAAAGGCTGGGACAAAACAATCATTTGTTTTGAACCAGCTTCTTTCTTTTTCAAGAAAATATTTGTTACAATGATTGACGAACAATGAAATGGTGGTGATTGACTTGCTTTCGAATCAAAATGTCGCTTTATTTGTAACTGGTAGTATTGCTGTGTACAAATCGTTAACGTTGACCCGACTTTTAGTTAAAGCTGGCAACGATGTTCACGTTATTATGACCAAAGCTGCCCAACAGTTTGTTAAGCCATTGACGTTTCAAACCTTGAGCAAAAACCCGGTGATTGTTGATGACTTTTCTGGAGATGATCCAACCAGCATTCCCCACGTTAAAATTGCTGATGATGCTGATCTTGCGATTATAGCGCCGGCAACCGCTAACACCATTGCTAAGCTAGCCAACGGGATCGCTGATAACGTTGCGTCAGCTGCACTGCTGGCAATTGATCAGCCCATTTTTGTCGTGCCGGCGATGAATAATAAAATGCTGGCTAACTTTGCTACCCAACAGAATATGCAAGAATTAGCCGATCACGGGATTCACATGATGCCTGCTGTTGAAGGCTTTCTGGCGGAGGGCTATTCTGGTCGCGGTCGAATGCCAGAACCCGAAGCAATTTTTGACTGGGTCAATCATACATACACAGATGCTTCAGATCGCCTCTCAGGTAAAAAACTGATCGTCACGGCCGGTGGTACCCGCGAAGCCCTTGATCCAGTTCGGTATTTGACAAATCGCTCATCTGGTAAAATGGGCTATGCGATTGCAGCGGCGGCCCAAGGAGCAGGAGCTGAGGTCACTTTAATTTCAGCAAATTCGGCACTGCCGGTGCCCAATCATGTTCGCCTGATCCGCGTTGAATCTGCCAACGAGTTACTGGCCGCTGTTAAGAAGGCCTTCCCAGTTGCTGATGGGCTAATAATGGCCGCTGCGGTCGCTGATTATCGTCCAGCAGTTGTTGCCAATCAGAAGATTAAAAAGACTGCTGCTAATCAGACGATGACTTTAGAACTTGTTCGCAATCCGGACATTCTTCAAACCATTTCAACTAGCAAACGTCCCGGGCAAGTCGTAGTGGGATTTGCTGCTGAGACAAATGATTTAATTGCGAATGCAGCCAAAAAGATTAAGGCCAAAAAGTTAGACTTAATCGTTGCCAATGATGTTGCCAACAAACAAATTGGGTTTAATGCCGATCAAAATCAAGTGACATTTTTGTTTGCGGATGGACAGCAAATTAAGTCACCACTTGAAAGTAAGGCAGCCATTGCGGAGCGGTTGATTCAATTAATTACCGACCACTTTTTAAACTGATGAATGAATTAAACTGAAAGGAGCAGTCACCGTTGCAGATCGCTCAAGTAATCGTTGATGTTCCAACGCGACAAACTAATAATCCCTACAGCTACCTCATCCCGGATACCTTAAAGGACCAAGTTATGGTCGGAATGCGGGTTGAAGTCTCATTTGGTAATCGTAAGGTGACTGGTTTTGTCGTGGCTGTTACGAATAAGTCCGAGTTTGACGGCAAACTTAAGCCAATTGATTCATTGATCGACTTAGCGCCAGTCATTAACCCGGAACTACTAAAATTGTCGTCTTGGTTGGCTGATCAAACCTATTCATTTAAAATTAGTTGTTTGCAAACAATGTTGCCGGGGGGGATGCGAACGCGGAATCAAAAACGATTAATCGCCAAAGATGACGTCATTGTCCAACAGCACCCCGAGATTTTTCATGGTCATCAAGAAATTGATTATAATCAAAAACGGGCCGACGATAAAACCGTTGCGACTGTGCTTAAACTTCAACGGGCCGGTCAGATTCAAGTGGTGGAAAACTTAACGCATCATACGCATCCAATGATGTTAAAAGCTTATCGAGGCGAAATTTCTCCAGCGACAGCCCAATCAGCATTAGCAAAGGTTCGAAAAAACGCAACCTGCCAAATTAAGTTATTGGATTTATTAATGAAGCACCCCAACCAGACCTTTCTTCAAAGCAAATTAACGGCTGACGGCATCACGGCCACCACTTTAAAAACTGCCCAACAGCGGGGTTGGCTTAAAAAAACCGCCGTCCAACGGGTACGTAACCCATTTTTGCGGCCGACCAAACCTACCGCGCCGCTGCAGCTGAATGCCGATCAAAAACGGGCAGTTGATCAGATTAATACGGCAACGACCCAACGTGCTGATCAAGTTTTCTTACTAGAAGGCGTGACGGGCTCGGGTAAAACTGAAGTTTATCTTCAATCAATTGCCCATGCGTTGGCACTCGGGCGAACAGCGCTGATGCTAGTTCCGGAAATTACGTTAACGCCCCAAATCGTTGCCAGAATCCGCAGCCGGTTTGGTGATCAAGTGGCCATGCTGCACAGTGCGTTGTCAAATGGCGAACGGCACGATGAGTGGCAGCGAATTAACAGCGGTCAAGCTAAAGTCGTGGTAGGGGTTCGATCAGCTATTTTTGCCCCCCTTAAAAATATCGGTTTAATTATTATCGATGAAGAACATGACAGCAGCTACAAACAAAGTGATAACCCTCGTTACCAAACCCGTGATGTTGCTAAATGGCGTGCCGGCTACCATCATTGCCCAGTTGTTTTAGGTAGTGCGACGCCTTCATTAGAATCGCGGGCCAGGGCAATGAAAGGGGTCTATCAGTTGCTCACACTGCCACATCGCATCAACCGACAGGCTTTACCGCATGTTTCAATTGTTGATATGAAGGAAGTTGCTACCAAACGACAAGGTATTTTATCAGATCAACTCATTGACGCGATTTCGAGTCGGCTTAAACGTCGTGAACAAATTATTTTATTATTGAATCGGCGGGGCTACTCATCTTTTTTGATGTGTCGAGACTGCGGTTACGTGCCTAAGTGTCCTAATTGTGATATCTCATTAACGGTACATAAGGATACACATACACTAAATTGCCACTACTGCGGGCATAAAGAACCAATTCCAATGGTTTGTCCAAACTGTCATAGTAATCGAATTCGCTTTTATGGTGTTGGCAGCCAGCAATTAGAAGAGCAGGTCAAGCAATTATTCCCAACTGCGCGGGTTTTAAGAATGGACGTTGATACGACAAGGCGAAAGGGGGCCCATGAGGCAATTATTAATCAATTTGGTGCCCATCAAGCCGATATTTTGCTCGGCACTCAGATGATCGCAAAGGGGTTGGATTTTCCAGAAGTAACGTTGGTTGGCGTGTTAAACGCCGATTCAGCATTGCAATTTCCAGATTTTCGTTCAAGTGAGCGAACATTCCAACTACTAACCCAAGTCTCGGGGCGCTCTGGTCGCGCAGATAAGGTTGGCGAAGTGATTATCCAAACGTTTAATCCGGATCATTACGCAATTCAACTTGCCCAAACGCAAGATTACGAACGCTTTTACGCAACTGAGATGCGGGTTCGCCATGATGGCAAATATCCGCCATATTACTTTACGGTTAAGGTAACTGGTAGTGCGGCTAATGAGAATCAAACGGCCGCGGAAATGTTTGGTATCCTAAACTTTTTAAAGGATCGGTTATCTTCACAAGCGATTATTTTGGGACCTACCCCAAAGGCAATTACACGAATTAATAATCGTTATTATTATCAAATTATCATTAAATACCGAAAAGAACCGCAACTGCGGTCCGCCCTCGATCAGATACTGATGGATTCTCAAAAAAAACAGCGAGCAGGCCTCCAGGTTGCGATTGATAATGAACCACTGGATTTTATGTAAACGAAAGGATTGATGAAATTGACAACGATTGTTTTTATGGGCACACCAAAGTTTGCAGTGCCAATTCTACAGGGGCTGGTTGATCATGATTACGAAGTGGTCGCGGCCGTTACGCAGCCTGATCGCCCAGTCGGCCGTAAGCACAAGATTCAACAGACACCGGTTAAGGTATTGGCCGAAAAGCTGAATATTCCGGTCTATCAGCCAACTAAGTTAAGTGGTAGCCCAGAAATGCAGCGGGTGATTGATTTGCATCCGGATTTGATTGTAACGGCCGCCTATGGTCAGTTTTTGCCAACCAAGATGTTAAATGCCGTTAAAGTGGCGGCGATTAACGTCCATGGGTCGTTGTTGCCAAAGTACCGTGGCGGCGCGCCAGTTCAGTATGCAATTATGAATGGTGACCAGCAAACCGGAATTAGCTTAATTTATATGGTAAAGAAAATGGACGCTGGCGATATTTTAGCCCAACGAGCAATTCCCATTAAAAAGGGCGATGATACCGAATCACTCTTTGCTAAATTAAGTTTGGTGGGTCGCGATGTCTTGCTGGAAACTCTTCCTAAAATTATTGCTGGCGATGTGCAGCCCATTAAACAGGATGAAGCTCAGGTTGTTTTTTCGCCGAATATTAAACCGGAAGAAGAAAAGCTAGCCTTTGAAAAATCGGCCTTTTTAGTCGATGCTAAGGTTCGGGCATTACGGCCAGACCCAGGCGCCTACACGATTTTAAACGGTAAGCGAACAAAGATTTGGCAAACCGAAGTCATTAATGAAAAGGTTGAGCAAGCCCCCGGTGTCGTGGTTAAAAAAGATAAGCATCACTTATATTTGGCTGCCGGCCAGCAAACGGTTTTGTCATTATTGGAAGTTCAACCGGCGGGCAAACCCAAACAAGCAATTACAGATTATTTAAATGGTAGCGGCCAATCAATTAAGGTCGGCCAACAGGTGATAAACTAAATGAAATTTAAAACGAATAACCCTAGGCAACTTGCAGTCGAAACCCTTGTCAAAACAAGTACTGGTTCATATTCTAACTTACAAATCAATGCGGTGATCCAGTCGACGTCGATGAATGACGCCGATAAAGCGTTGTTTACCAATATTGTATACGGTGTTATTCAACACCGGTTAACGTTGGCTTACCAATTGCGGCCGTTTTTGCGAGAACCCAAGAATACAGAACCTTGGGTTAAAGAGCTGCTGTACACGGCGATGTATCAGCAGACTTATCTTGATCGGGTTCCTAAGCGGGCAATTTTTGACGAAACGATCAAAATTGCCAAAACGATGGGCCACGATGGGACCAGACGATTTGTCACCGGGATTTTGCATCAAATGGACCGAAAAGGGACTCCTAGCGTGGATGCGATTAAAGATGAGGTAGAACGTCTCTCCATTACTTATAGTGTTCCAACTTGGCTGGTAGTGATGCTGCAGGAACAGTTGGGCAAGCCAAAAGCCAAAGCAATTTTACAATCACTTAATAAAGCGCCGAAACAATCCGTTCGAGTCAATACTAGCAAAATTAGTAAGCCAGCTTTAATTACGAAGCTAAAAGCGGCCGGCTTCGACGTTCATCAAAGCGCGGTTGCCGAAGAAGGCCTTATAATTGAAAACGGTCAAATTGTTCACAGCCCATTTTTTGCGGCTGGCTTGTTAACAATTCAAGACGAAAGTGCGATGTTACCAGTTGAGGCAATGACCCTCAAAGCCGATGACATGGTTTTAGATGCTTGTAGTGCCCCTGGCGGCAAAACAACTCAGATTGCCACTCGATTGACTACCGGAAAAGTTTTCGCGTTAGACATCCACAAAAACAAGCTTAAAACGGTGATGAAGAACGCGACTCGGTTAGGAGTTAACCAAAAAATTGACACCTTTGAGCTTGACGCGCGAAAGGTCGATGAAAAGTTCCCTGATCAGTTATTCGATCAAATCCTAGTGGATGCACCCTGTTCGGGATTAGGCTTATTGCGACGAAAACCGGAAATTCGGTACGATAAAACCCCGGCAGATATTGATCATCTAAGTGACATTCAGCTGCAGATTTTAGAGGCAGTCGCGCCAAAAGTTAAGACTGGTGGTATGATTACGTATAGTACTTGTACGATTGTCGATCAGGAGAATCAGGACGTTATTGATCAATTTATCCAAAAGCATCCCAATTTTGAGGTTGCGTTCACCCCAACTGATTTACAATTACACAGCCAGCGCAGTGAAAAAGAGCTCAAAATTTATCCCGATGACTATGGTTCTGATGGCTTCTTTGTTAGTTCCTTAGTAAGGAAATCATAACGGAGTTGGTTTACATGCAAATTGCGTATCAATCATCGACGGGCAAAGTTCGTGATAAAAACGAAGATGCCGTCGGTTCGTTTTCAAACAAAAAGGGCTTGGTATTAGCTATTATTACCGATGGTATTGGCGGCAATAATGCCGGTGAAGTTGCTTCTCAAATGGTCGTTAGCCATTTTGGCGACAGTTTTCAAAAAACCGACATCGACAGTTTGGATGAACTCGAAACCTGGTTTGAAAACAAACTGACGGAAGAAAATACGACAATTATTAAAGAGTCCAATACGGATAGCCGGTTGCATGGAATGGGAACGACCATTGTCGCGGCCTTAATTGATGGTCAACAAAGTTTAATCGCTAACATTGGCGACAGTCGCGGCTATATTTACTCAAACGGAAAGCTCACCCAAATTACAGAAGATCATTCTTATGTCAATGAACTCGTGAAACACGGGGATTTGACCCCTGATCAGGCAAAAAACAATCCATACAAAAATATCATCACAAAAAGTTTAGGCATTAACGATGATTCGGTTGCGGATTTTAAGCCGCATACGGCCGCTTTAAATGATCAGATTTTACTTTGCACCGATGGCTTGACTAATATGGTTGATGATTCAGATATTGAAAAAGTGTTGGCAATGGATGAGCCACTGCAAGCAAAATGCAACTTACTGGTATCAATTGCGAATCAAAACGGCGGTTTAGATAATATTACCGTTTTGATTGCGCAATATGATTCGGAGGTGAAAGCCGATGAATAAGGGGTACGTCCTCAACGGCCGCTATGAAATTATCAGCCGGCTAGGAGAGGGAGGAATGGCGGATGTTTATCTTGCTGAAGACCTCATCTTAAAGCGAAAAGTGGCTGTAAAACTGTTGCGGCTTGACTTCCGTGACAATCCTAAAGCCAAAAAACGATTTCAACATGAAGCAATGGCCGCTACCCAATTAGACAACCCCCATATTGTTGGCATCTATGATGTTGACGAAGTTGAGGGGATGCAGTACTTAGTCATGGAGTACATCGATGGCGAAGACTTAAAGAAATATATCAGTGATCATTTCCCGATCCCGTATGCTGAAGTTGTCAACATCATGGAACAAATTTGTTCAGCGGTTAGTGAGGCTCATCGGCATCACATTATTCACCGAGACTTAAAACCGCAAAATATTTTGGTTGATCAAAACGGTTATATCAAAATTACTGACTTTGGGATTTCTCGGGCTGGCACTGAGGATACGATGACCCAAACTAGGTCAATTATTGGGTCGATTCACTATCTATCCCCAGAACAAATTAAAGGCGAGATGGCCACGCAGCAATCTGATATCTATTCATTGGGAATTATCCTGTATGAATTGTTAACTGGGAAAGTCCCCTTTACGGGTGACACAGCGGTGTCAATTGCGATTAAACATTCCCAACAGGCGATCCCGTCAGTCAGAGACTTTGACCCCCGAATCCCTCAGGCGATGGAAAACGTTGTTCTAAAGGCAACAGCTAAAGACCCAAATGACCGTTATCCAACGGTTGAACGACTTGCGGATGATTTGAATACGTCGTTGGATCGTTCACGCGCCAATGAATCAAAATTTGTTGTCCCGAACCATCATCCCGATTTGAATGAAGCTACCCGAGTGATGCCATTTTCACCACTTTCAGATGAAAAGGCTGCTGCCGATCAGGTCGAAAAAAGAACTGGCCCAACGAATGCAGCCACCAAGAATCCCAAGAAAAAGCCGCCAGATCGAAAGAAAAAGCGGCGCCGGCGCATCATAATTACCGCTATTTTCGGCTTATTGGTACTTGTAGTAGCGTTTATTTTGATTGCTACAGCAAGTGGTAAAACGGTGGTTCCTGTCATTAGTGGTACGACTGAAAATGAAGCGTCCAGAAAAATTCAGGCTGCCGATTTACAAGTTGGTAAGATCCGGTATCACAGCAGTGATCAAGTCGACCGCAACCGCGTCATTTCTTCTAATCCAAAGGAAAATACCAAAGTTAAAAAGAATACCAAAATATCGTTGGTTGTGAGTTCTGGCCCACGAAAAGTCCTTGTTGGGAACTATGTTGGTCAAAATTATCAAACTGTTAGACAAAAACTTGAACGGGAGGGCTTTAAAGTCAAAAAGCGAAACGCACCTTCTGGGACGTTTAATGCTGGCCGAATTTTACAACAGGATTTTCGAGCTGGAACCAAACTTAATCCAGCTAAGCAGACACTGACTTTTGTCGTTTCGACAGGCATTAAGCAGATTACGTTAAAAGACCTTACCGGAATGACAAAGAGTCAAGTGGTTAATTACGCTAACAAGGAAGAAATCAACCCAACCTTTGATTACGTTTATTCAAATGATCAACCAAAGGGGAGAGTTGTCCGTCAATCGCCTGGCGCTAATGAAGTGATTCAACAGGGTGGTAACGTTGCAGTTTGGCTGTCTAGAGGGGCCAAGACCAAGCAACAGGATACGCTCAAAAGCTTTAATGTTCGGGTGACGATTCCTTATCTGAACGATCAAAGCAGCTCAACGCCGCTAGCTGGCAGCAATAGTAGTGAGACAACCGTATCCGGCTCAAGTGATGCTGATACACAGTCTACGCCAACAGCCAATACTGAAAATGTGGTCTTCATTTACTTAAAAGATCATGATCACGATTTTTCGACCATTTATAAACAAATGGTTATCACAAAAGATACAACGGTCATGCTACCATTTAAGTTAACTAAAAACGAAGTTGGTCGCTATAAAGTCGTTCGTGATGGCAAGACAATTTTGCGGGACAACAACGTCACCCAAAATTCCCAATAATAATTACTGCAAACTAAGATTACTTCTCCTATAATGATAGGTGAAGTAATTTTTTTATCGAGGTGATTAATTGGCAACAGGTAAAATCTTTCAATCTCTTAGCGGTTTTTACGATGTGCACTCGGCTGGCAAAATTTATCGAACCCGAGCGCGGGGGAATTTTCGCAAGCGTAAAATTACGCCGTTAGTCGGCGACGACGTTGATTTTCAGATTGAAGATGGTGACAAAGGGTATATTTTAACTGTTTTGCCCAGAAGAAATGAGTTAACAAGACCACCAATCGCAAATATTGATCAAGCGATTGTTGCAACCGCCGCGACTCAGCCCGAATTTTCGAGTAACCTGCTGGACCGGCAGCTCATTGCCTTAGAGATCAGTGGGATTACACCAATTATTTATTTTACAAAAACAGATTTATTATCCAACGATCAGTGGCAATCGCTTCAAAAAATCGCAGCGGGCTATCGTCAAATTCCCTATGAGGTGATTCTCCCGGAACAGGCGTTTGGATCTGCATCACTTGCTAAATTACGCCAGCTGTTTGCCAACAAGGAAAATGTCATTATGGGGCAAACTGGTGCTGGCAAGTCAACGTTATTAAATCATTTAGCACCAGAGTTAGCGCTTGCGACTGGCGAGATATCAACAGCTCTGAATCGAGGTAAACACACAACTAGAAAAGTTGCCCTGCTCAAAGTGAACGATGGCCTCATTGCCGACACACCCGGTTTTTCATCATATGATACTTTAACGATCGATTATCGGCAACTCGCAGCCTATTTTCCGGAATTTAAGCGAGCAGCCGTTAAATGCCGATTTAGAGGTTGCGTCCATGTTAATGAGCCGGATTGTGAAGTCAAGCGTCAAGTTCATGATGGTCAGATTATGACCTCTC
The DNA here is from genome assembly GCF_016860605.1 of Lentilactobacillus fungorum. Classification (GTDB taxonomy): domain Bacteria; phylum Bacillota; class Bacilli; order Lactobacillales; family Lactobacillaceae; genus Lentilactobacillus; species Lentilactobacillus fungorum. The sequence goes on along the minus strand of NZ_BNJR01000004.1, from coordinate 265,823 downwards.
GTTATACAAATTATTTACAGTTGTATACCGACATTAAGAATCGCAAACCAAATTATAAAAAGTGAGGAAGTTAATTATGATTAAAGTTGCACCTTCAATTTTAAGCGCGGATTACGTTAATCTTCAAAGAGATATTGAAATGGTCGATAAGGGGGGCGCTGAACTCTTACATATCGATATTATGGACGGTGCGTTTGTACCGGCGCTTTCATATGGTCCCGGCTGGGTCAAGGCGATTCGACCAATCACGGACTTGACCTTAGATGTCCACATGATGGTTCAATCACCTGAACGCTACATCGATACCTTTGCGGATGCGGGAGCCGATATTATTGGCGTTCATACGGAAGCGACCCCCCATATTCATCGGGCATTGCAAATGATTAAGAACAAGGGCGTTAAAGCCGAGGTCGTTATTAACCCGGGAACGCCAGTCGCAGCCATTACGCCAGTTCTTTATATGGTGGATCAAGTTCTCGTTATGACGGTTAATCCTGGCTTTGGCGGCCAGAAATTCCTGCCGGAGACTGTCAAAAAGATTGCAGCCTTAAATGAAATTAAAAAGTCTCAAAACTTGACCTTTGATATTGAAATTGATGGCGGCGTTAATGATTCAACCGTTGTTCCCGCATATCAAGCTGGGGCCACTGTTGCCGTGGCCGGTTCCTATGTTTTTGACAACGATGACCCGGTTTCTAGAATTCAGGCTTTAAAGGATGCTACTAAATAAATGAAAATCTTGAATTTATTAGTGGGCGGGCCAATTGAGCTTTGGCCCCAACAATTAAAAGATGGTAACGTATCTGGTGATTGGATTGGTGTCGATCGGGGAAATCTTCATCTAATCGAAATGGGAATTGACCCGTTAGTGGCTATTGGTGATTTTGATTCTTTGCAGCCGAACGAATATCAATTAATGAAAGCTCACGTGCAAGATATTCGGCAGTCAATTCCAGAAAAGGATGATACCGATACCCAATTGGGCTTAAAGGTAGCTTTGGATGAGTATCACGCGGATCGACTAGATATTTATGGTGCTACTGGTGGTCGCCTGGATCACTTTTTAGCTAATTTGTGGATGGTTTTAGAACCTCGGTTTCAAAAATACGCACCCAAAATCAGGATGATCGATCAGCAAAATACCCTCACATTCTTTTTACCAGGAGAGTATACAATCAAAAAAGAACCAGATAAGAAGTACTTGGCGTTCGTTGCGTTAACACCGATGGCTCATTTAACCTTGTTTGACGAAAAGTACCAATTAAACGATTATCAAGTCAAACGACCAATTTCGTTGGCCAGTAACGAGTTTGTGGGTAATGAAGCTCGGTTTAAGTTTGCCAGCGGGGTGATGTGTGTCATTCAAAGTAAGGATATTAATCGATATAATTAACTAATCTGCATGGCTTATCGGTGGGTCAAACCCATTTATGATAAACGGTTTGTTGCCGTTAAACTAAAAATCAGCCCAAGGGACAACTTACAAGTTGTCTCCTGAGCTGATTTTTAGTTGATAGCCACAAAAAAAGACCGACTATTAATCGATCCGCTGTGTACTAGACACGAGTTACCTTACCTGATTTAAGTGTTCGAGCAGAAATCCATACTTTCTTAGGCTTGCCGTCAACTAAGATTCGAACCTTTTGCAAGTTTGGCTTCCAGCTACGTCTGCTTGAGTTCAAAGCGTGAGAACGCTTATTGCCAAAGTGAGTCCGCTTGCCAGTAATAAAATCTTTAGCCATGGGTAATAAATCTCCCTTCTCTGCAATTTTCGTGTTACCTTCTGATTCATTACACTAGAACAATTTATCATAGTTGCCTAGACATTGCAATACTTTTCTTTCAAGTAATTATACTTGACAGGACTCAGCACACCAGTTAAGTTTACTTTGGTTTTTGCCGTGATTGTGGTAATATTAATTATCGTTATAGGTAATAGATTAAAATCAAGGAGGCTGCAGTTGATGGCCGTCAAAATAAAAACAAAGTTTGGTACAGTTGATATCGACAACGACGTGATTGCTAATGTTGTGGGTGGTGCTGCAACTGATAATTATGGTGTCGTTGGGATGGCAAGTCGCAACCAGCTACGGGATAACATGAATGTGATTTTAAATCGCGAAAATTATTTTAAAGGTGTTGAAGTTAACCAACATCATAACGAAATTGAGATTAACGTTTATATTATTGTGGCATACGGAAACAAAATTTCCGAAGTTTCAAAAAATGTGCAAGCAAAAGTGAAATATAACTTACAAAGCATGCTTGGGGTAACTGCAAATTCGGTCAATGTCATTGTCCAAGGTGTTCAAGTATTAAACGACTAATTTGATGATTGAAATTGACCAAGGAGGACAAGTAGTTGAAAGTAGCAAAAATTACCAATACCGAATTTACGGCAATGGTTCAAGCGGCCGCTAATAAATTGAATAAAAATGCTGATTTTATTAATTCCTTAAATGTTTTTCCAGTTCCTGACGGTGATACCGGCACCAATATGAGCCTGTCAATGGCAAGTGGTTACAAATACGTTAATAAAGATGTTAGCGACAATGTCGGTAATCTGGCAAACGCGTTAGCTAAGGGGTTACTAATGGGTGCCCGGGGAAATTCTGGCGTGATTCTTTCTCAAATATTCCGAGGGGTCTCAAAATCAACTGAAGGCAAACAAACGTTGAGTGCCCAAGATTTGGCCGATGCGTTTGTTGCTGGGACTGAAACGGCTTATAAGTCAGTTATGAAACCTACTGAGGGCACTATTTTAACGGTTGTGCGAATGGCAGCTCAAGCTGGTAAGAAAACCGCCGCCACTACTAATGATGTGATTGCCGTAATGGACGCAATTTATCAAAATGCTGAAAGGGCATTAAAGAAAACGCCGGATCTATTACCCGTTTTAAAGCAGGTTGGGGTAGTGGATTCTGGCGGTCAAGGATTAGTTTTTGTTTTAGAAGCGTTCGATGATGTATTAAATGGCCGAACAGAAGCGCAAAGCGATGAACGTCAGCCTAATGATGCTGAGCTAAATCAACTCATCAATGCCGCTGATCAAAGCGTCCAAAGCAAATTAAATCCAGAAGATATCATTTACGGCTACTGTACGCAAATAATGGTTCGAATTGGGAAGGGCCGAGAAGTTGATCGTAAATTTGACTACCAAACATTTTATGATTACCTGGCAAAACTAGGTGACTCGCTACTAGTTGTTAACGATGAAGACATTGTCAAAGTCCATGTCCATACAGAGCATCCTGGTAAGGTTTTGGCTTGGGGACAGGAATTTGGTGATCTTGCAACCGTTAAAGTTGATAATATGCGGCTTCAGCAAGAGACCATCATTGAAAATGACGAAGAAGCCGCCGATAGCCAGGCTGAAACACCCGTCACCGCAGCAACCGAGAATAAGCCGGTTTCAGATACAGCCGTCATTTCTGTTTCGTCGGGTGAAGGGTTAAATAAACTGTTTAAGAGCCTTGGGGTTACTTACATTGTGAATGGCGGCCAAACCATGAATCCTAGTACAGAAGATATTGTGAATGCGATTAATCAAACGCATGCTAAACGGGCAATCATTTTACCAAATAATAAAAATATTTTCTTAGCAGCCGAACAAGCAGCTAAAGTTGCCGAGATTGAAACGGTTATCGTTCATTCTAAAACAATTTCGCAGGGGATTACCGCAATGTTGGGCTTTAATCCAGAAGATTCTTTGTTGGATAATCAAAAAGCGATGGAAGATAACTTGCCAACTGTTAAATCAGGCCAAGTCACCACTGCAATCCGAGATACCCAGATTAATGGTTTTTCAATTAAAAAAGATCAATACATGGGGATTGTTGACGGTAAAATTGTTACCATTGGCGATGATTTAGTCACCACCGCAACAGAAATGGTTAAAAAGATGCTTGATGACGACAGTGAAGCCATCACGGTTATCTGGGGAGCTGGTGCCAATAAAGGGCTGGCAGATCAAGTTGAAGCGGCTGTTTCGACAATGGCTGATGACCTCGAAGTTGAAGTTCACGAAGGCGACCAGCCAGTTTACCCATTCTTGATTTCCGTTGAATAAGTTATGATTAAAAGTTTGGTCATCAAGTTGGCCAAACTTTTTATATTTTGAAGCGAGGGAAGTATATTGCGTAGTTTAGGTGATTCAGTTGCAGTCTTAAAGGGTGTTGGTCAAAAACGACTGACGGCTTTAAATAAACTTGGCATCAATACGATAAACGATTTGCTCACATATTTTCCAAGACGCTACGATGATTTGTCATTAAAGGATTTAACGACTGCTGTCGATGGTCAAAAAGTGACGGTTAAAGGACAAGTAATTACTGCGCCGACGTTAAGTTTTTTTGGTCGAAAAAAAAGTCGCTTAAGCTTTCGAATCATTATTAATGACAATATCTATAACGTCACGTTTTTTAATCAGCCTTGGCTAAAAAAACAACTTGAATTAGAAAAGCCGATCATTATTTTTGGAACCTTTGATCGTAATCATAATCAAATTCAAGGGATGAAGATTTTAAATGGTGATAAAAGTGATACCTACGATTCCATTTATCCAAGTAATAAAGAAGTGAAGCAAGCAACCATTAAGCAACTCATCCAGCTGGCATTTACGCAATACGAGAACCTGTTGATCGACATTATTCCTGATTGGCTTCGTAAAAAATATCGGCTGGAGAGCTTTCACGATACAATTCAAAATATTCACTTTCCAACTTCACCGATGGCAGCGCAAAAAGCTTTTCGGACAGCCAAATTTATGGAATTTTTTTTATTTGCGATGAAGCTTCAACTATTGAAAGCCACCCAGCGCCAAATTGAGCCAGCTGCCCAGATCGCTTACGATACTAACCGGATTAAAGCGTTTAAACAACAGCTGTCCTTTAAGCTAACGGCCGCTCAGCAAAAAGTGGTCACAGAAATCTTGGCGGATCTTCGCCGCCCAATTGAGATGAATCGATTGCTCCAAGGCGATGTCGGCAGTGGTAAGACGGTAGTGGCGGCAATTGCAATTCTGGCAACGATTAGTGCTGGCAAACAGGCTGCCATTATGGCGCCAACCGAAATCTTAGCCGAACAGCACGCCAACAGTTTTGCAAAAATGTTTGCGGATCAACCGGTTAATATTGCGTTGTTAACCGGGGCAACTTCTGCACTGGCTAGAAGGGCGATGCTGCCAAGTATTAAAAACGGTGAAGTTAACCTCATTGTCGGCACTCACGCGCTTTTTCAAGATCAAGTTGATTATGATGACTTGGGGTTAGCCGTTATTGACGAGCAACATCGCTTTGGGGTTAATCAACGCCAAGCGCTTCACCAAAAAGGAACCAGTACGAATATGCTGGCAATGACCGCAACCCCAATTCCGCGAACGCTCGCAATTACGATGTATGGTGATATGGATGTATCCGTTATCGATGAATTGCCACAAGGAAGAAAACCCATCAAAACCACTTGGATTCCATCGGCTAAAACCAACTCAGCGTTAGCGTTTGTCAAAAAACAATTAGAAGCAGGCAGCCAAGTCTACGTGGTTACGCCATTAATCGAAGAATCTGAGGCCGTGGATATGAAAAATGCGTTGGCCATTTTTGAACGGTTTAAGGCCATTTTTGAACCGGCATTTAGCGTTGGCTTGCTTCATGGTCAAATGTCGGACCAACAAAAGGATGCCGCAATGGCTGACTTTAAAAATAATGCCTTTCAGGTATTGGTTGCAACGACCGTAATTGAAGTTGGCGTTGATGTTGCCAATGCAAATACCATGGTCATTTTTGATGCCGATCATTTTGGCTTGGCTCAATTGCACCAATTACGCGGGCGGGTCGGCAGAGGATCTAAGCAATCATATTGCATTTTGATCGCCGATCCTAAAAATACAATTGGTAAAAAACGGATGAAAGCAATCGCGGGTAGTACCGATGGCTTTTTCCTCTCACAAAAGGATCTTGAACTACGTGGCCAAGGCGATATTACTGGTTACAAGCAATCTGGAATGCCTGATTTTAAAGTTGCCGATCCAGTTGGTGACCTTAATATTTTAACGGTCGCCAATCAGGAAGCTCAAGAAATTGCCCAGAATTCTGATTGGCAAAAAAAGCCAGAAAATGTACAATTAGCTAAGTATTTAAAATATCATCAAACGATTACAACTGATTAAAGGGGCTTTTAAAAATGAAAATTGCAGTTGATGCAATGGGCGGCGATTACGCGCCCAAGGAAATTATCAAAGGAATCGAATTGGCAAGAGACGCCTATTCAAACGTTGAATTCCAACTATTTGGCAAGACTGATGAAATCAAACAATTCCTGCAAAATGATTCTCGGATTCAAATCATCCAAGCCGATGAAGTGATTGAAATGGGTGACGAGCCGGTTAAGGCTGTTCGGACTAAAAAGCAATCCAGTATTGTTTTGGCAGCAACGGCTGTTAAAGAAGGCGAAGCGGATGCCTTCTTTTCTGCTGGCAATACGGGGGCAATTTTAGCTGCCGGATTGTTTATCATCGGCCGCATTAAGGGGATTGACCGTCCCGGGTTGACAACCACGCTGCCAGTAGTTACCGGAAAAGACGCCGGCAAATTTGTGATGATCGACGTTGGCGCGAACGCGGATACTAAGGTCTTGAATGTTTATCAATATGCCTTGATGGGCAAGTACTACGCCCAAAATGTCCATAAAGTCGCCAATCCTAAAGTCGGTTTATTGAATAATGGGACCGAAGCCGACAAGGGGGATATGAACCATCGAAAAGTCCATGATTTATTAGCCGCGGACAAAGATATCAACTTTATTGGCAACGTTGAATCAAGGGAATTACTTAATGGTGCCGCTGACGTTGTTGTAACCGATGGCTTTACCGGCAACGCCGTTTTAAAGAGCATTGAAGGCACGGCCCTTTCAATGCTGAAGCTCATTAAAAGTAGCATTTTGTCTGGTGGCACCAAAGCCAAATTTGGTGCATTGATGCTTAAAAACACGTTCGGTGATATTGCCAGTTCAATGGATTATTCAAAATACGGTGGCGCCGTTTTGCTGGGCGTTAAAGCACCGGTTGTCAAAACCCATGGCAGCAGTAAGGCACCAACGGTTAAGAATACAATCGGCCAGATTAGAGAGATAATTGATTCTCATATGATCGCTGACCTCAACACGTATTTGACGGATCACGCCGACGACTTAAAACAAATTAAAGATAGTATCAAAAGCGGTAAATAGTTTGATATAATGATGGTCAGGTAAACTATTAAATGAGACAGGTGGACAATTTTGGATAAACAAGAAGTTTTTAATCAGATTGCGGATTTAGTCGCCGATCAATTCGACATTGATCGAAGTAAAATCACTGGTAGTTTAAACTTTAAACAGGATCTCGACGCTGATTCAATTGACTTTGTGGAATTTGTTCTTGATTTGGAAGATACGTTTAACGCTGAGATTTCAGATGAAGACGCCGAAAAATTAAACACAATTGACGAAGCGGTTGATTATGTGATGAGTCATCAAAATAACTAATCTCGATGAAGTACCGGTAATTAACAGAGGCTGACTCTAACAACGTGAAAAGCATGGTTGAAATTATTTCGAATCGGTGATAATTTCAACTTTTTACTGTTTAATTGAAAATTTTGGAGGCAATGGATTGATAAAAGGTTTAAATGAAATGTTAAATCAAGATTTTGACATTCATATTAACAATCAGGATTTATTAGATGAAGCGTTTACGCAGGCATCTTACGTTAATGAGCATCGAGATCAAAATCTGAAATTTTACGAACGATTGGAATTCTTAGGTGACGCCGTTTTACAATTAATTGTGTCAGCCTATATCTTTAAGCGCTATCCCAAAATGCCGCAAGGAAGACTTACTCGACTGAGGGCAGCGATGGTCAATGAAAAAAGTTTTAGTACTTTTGCTAGAGAATGTCATTTTAATCAGTACATTCGGCTTGGGCGCGGCGAAGAAAAGGCCGGTGCTCGCGATCGTGACTCGTTATTATGCGATATCTTTGAATCGTTTGTTGGCGCGCTTTATTTGGACCAAGGGCAAGCAGCCGTTGAAAAATTTGTAGAACAAGTAATCTTTCCCAAGCTTGATGAAGGGATGTTTGCAGAATTCTTCGATCATAAGACTGAGCTTCAAGAACTTGCTCAAGTAGATGGTCCCGTTGACATTGATTATGAATTAATTGATGAATTTGGTCCGGATAACGACCGCTCCTTTAAAGTTAACGTCTCAATTGGTGGCAAGGTCTTTGGTGTTGGTGTTGGGCATTCCAAGAAAGCTGCTGAACAACGGGCTGCTCAACAAGCCCTCACGCACTTTAACACTGAAGGCGATAATCTTGTTTAGAATGGAGAAACACCGTGCAACTTAAGTCCATTGAAATCATTGGGTTTAAATCCTTTGCTGATAAAACTAGAATTAACTTTCCTCGTGGTATGACGGGCATTGTCGGCCCAAATGGTAGTGGTAAAAGTAATATTGCCGAGGCAATCCGTTGGGTGATGGGTGAGCAATCTGCCAAAAATCTTCGCGGTACTAAAATGCCGGACGTTATTTTTTCCGGTTCGGCTGACCGTCATTCGTTAGGGATGGCTTCAGTCATATTGCGGTTAGACAACCACGATCACTATGTTGACTCGCCGTTTGATGAGCTTTTGGTTGCTCGCAAACTTTTTCGAAATGGCGACAGTGCTTATTTTATTAACGATAAGCAGTGTCGTTTAAAGGATGTTAACAACCTTTTTATGGATACTGGTATTGGTCAGGGATCTTTGTCAATTATTTCTCAGGGAAATGTTGAAGAAATTATTAACAGCAAACCAATTGAACGGCGATCGATCATTGAAAATGTTGCCGGTGTTTACAAATATAAGCAGCATAAGCTGACTGCCCAAAAGGAAATCGATGAGACAAATGATAATTTGAACCGAGTGGAAGACATTCTTCGTGAATTGAAACGTCGCTTGCAACCGCTAGAAGAGCAAAGCAGCTTAGCAACGGATTATTTGGACCAAAAAAAGCGCTTAGACGGCTTACTCAAGCAGCAATTAATTTTTAAAGCAACTCAATCGGCGGCTGAAGGGGCTCAGTTAGAAGAATCAGTTTCTCAAAAGCAGGCGGTTGTTAAGTCTTTAACGCAGCGGTTAACAGCAGCCAAACAGCAACGCGATTCACTACAAGTGAAATTAACCGACGGTCGAAAAACAGTCGATGACCTGAATGACCGACTGCTAAAAGCGGCCAACCAGATTCAGTCCCTCAAAAGTCAGCATCAATTGACAACGCAAGAAAAAGGATTCAAAACTGCTGAACTCAATCGACTGGTCGACCAACTTCAAACGGGTCAAACCCGATTGGCTGACGATCGAAAAAAAGAAGCCCAATTGATTAATGAGCAGGAAAATTTAGCGGCAAAGTTAAAACAAAACACAACCGAGTTATCAACCATTACAGCCAAGCAAAAACAAACTTCAGTTGCTGTAGTTGAACAAAAAATTAATGACTTGCGCAATCAATATGTCGATCTTCTGCAGGAACAAACGACGGTCAAAAATTTAATGACTCAAAAAGCTCACGAAGATCAGCAGGGAGCAGCCCAACTAGCTGCTCAAAAAAAACGGGTAGAAGAAGCGGATAATCAAGTTGATATCTTATCAGCGAAGTATCAAGGACTTACGGCTACCGTTGCTTCTAGTAAAGCCGAGCTTGAGGCCGCCCAACAGCAATTAGCCGCCCTAAAACAGTCCCATAAGCATTGTCAAGCAATTGTTGATCAAACCCAAGCCGATTGGCTCGCAGCATTAAAAATTGCAGAAGAGGCTAAGGCCAAGGCCAATTCATTGAAACAACTGCACGATTCATACCGTGGCTTTTATCGGGGCGTTTCAAATTTACTGCGCCATAAGGATCAATTAAGTGGTATTTTAGGCCCGGTTGCCGATTATTTAAAAATTGACTCAAAATATGTTAAAGCAATCAATACGGCACTTGGCAGTCAAGTTCAACACGTTATCGTCCAAGATAACCAAGCAGCATCTGTTGCCATTGATTTTCTCACTCGAAATCGACTTGGTCGGGTTACTTTACTACCAATCTCAACAATTGAAGGCCGACAGCTCAATCCAGGGTTAATCCAAAAAGCTGAAGGTCATCAAGGCTACATTGGCGTTGCAGCGGATTTGGTAGTCATGCCAGATCAATTAACAGCTATCAAACGTTTTTTGCTGGGAACGACCGTGATTGCAGATCGCTTAGCCAATGCAATTGCCATTAGTCAAGCGATTCATCATCGAACCAGAATTGTAACGTTAGACGGGCAAGTTGTTAATGCTGGCGGCTCTTTAACCGGTGGCGCGAATCGAAATGATCATCAAGGGGTGCTAATTCAAAAGACTGAATTGGCTTCACTGGAAAAAGCGACCAAGGAAATGGCTCAAAAGTTAGCTGTTAAAGAAGCTGCTTTAAAAACAGCTAAGGGCAAGCTGGAAAAATTTCAAGCTTCTTATGATCGTGGTAAGCAACACGTTTTTGAACTCAGCCAAACTTATGAAAATCAGCTTGTTGCCCTTAACGATTTGAAAGATCAACTTCATCAGCAAAATCGGGTAGCCCGAACCTTAAAACTGGCTTTAAAGAACCTGACACACAATTTGCAAAGGACTAAGCAGGCTGACCTAGCCGCTCAGAGCCAATCAATTCAAGCGGAATTGGCAGCCATCAATCGTCAACTGGATGATCAACAAGAGCAATTGACTAAGGCTAGGCAATTAGCTAATCGCTATTCACAAGCCAAACAAAAAGTTCATGATCAACTCGTTATTGCCAAGCAGCAATCGGTTCAAGTTCACAAGCGTTTGATGGAAGTACAAGACCAGCTTAAGAGCCACGAAGCCAGCTTGGCAAAGTTAAAAAAGCAACGAGCGCAATTGTTGGCTGAATTAAATCAAACAATGGACGTTGAAAAGATTGCTGGCCAAATCAAACAAGTAACCGCTACACAAGCGGATCTTCGTAGCCAACTGAAGCAAGCCAAGCAACTCGTTGATCGAACCGAGCAACAGTTGGCCGCTGCCAACGAAACGGTTCAAACCAGCCAGTTAAACCTGCGCAATGCCCAATTTGAGCAGCAAACCGTCGCCACCAAGCTGCAACAGATCCGCCAAGCGCTTCAAGTGACTTATGGCCAGCTTAATGAAACTTATCACCTTAAGCCTGCCGATTTAGCTAACCAGCCTTTAACGGTTGATGCAACGCAGCTTGACCGACAGATTAAATTACTTCGAACCGGAATTGACGAGATTGGCCCAGTTAATATTGGGGCCATTCAGGAGTTTAAAGATGTTTCTAGCCGCTATGAGTTTTTATCCCAACAGCAGCAAGATTTACTCAAAGCCAAGAATCATTTAACGCAGACAATGGCTGAAATGGACCAAACAATCAGCAGCCAGTTTGACAAAACGTTTAGGGCAATTGCCAAAGCATTCTCAAAGGTTTTTGTTGATATGTTTGGCGGCGGTGAAGCTAAACTGGTCTTAACCGAGCCGGCCAACCCATTGACAACTGGTATTGAAATTATGGTAAAACCACCTGGTAAGAATTATCGCAGCTTGAGTCTTTTATCTGGTGGTGAAAAGGCATTGACCGCCATTACGTTGCTATTTGCAATCATTAAGGTTCGGCCAGTTCCATTTTGTATTTTAGATGAAGCCGAAGCGGCCTTAGATCCTTTCAATGCGGATCGGTTTGCTCAATATTTAAAGCGATTTGGTAATGAAACTCAGTTTATTGTGATTACCCATCGAAAAGAAACGATGATTTACGCTGATCAACTTTACGGAGTTACGATGCAGGAATCAGGTGTTTCTAAAGTCGTTGGGGTTAATTTGGATAACTTACAAACGGAGGTGAGCTAATGGGACTATTTGATATTTTTAAACGACGCTCAAAAAAGGATCAGGAAAAACAGCAAGCCGCAGAGAAACAACCGGGTTCCCAAGCACAATCTGAGAGTGCTAAAGCGGCAACAACGTCGGCTAAGCCCAGTAATGATGAGATTAGTAAGGAGGCTGTGGCACCAAGTCAGCCTACCAGCCAACAACCGACAGTTGCCAGTGAGGCTGCTCAAAATTCGACTGGCAGTCAAGCTGGCAGCGAAGAAGCTCAGCCAGTTGGCAGCCAAGCGGTCAAAGCGGCCGTTAGTGCTAAGCCTGACCATGAGACAACCACTACGGCAGAATCAACCCCAGCAGGCCAGCTTTCAGACCAAGGACAAGAAAATTTTACGGGCAGTGATGAACCAGCCACTCCCATAACGTCTGTTGAACCGGCAAATTCAAAAGCTGGGGATTCACTTGTAACTAGCGATCGTGGCAAACAAGCCCAGGAACAACCAGAAACTGATACAACTGCGTCTTATGAGCGGGGACTTGCCAAATCACGGTCAACTTTTGGCCAAAAGCTCAACGCCTTATTAGCCAACTTTCGACATGTTGATGAAGGCTTTTTTGATGATTTGGAAGACTTACTCATCGAATCTGATGTAGGCTTTGAAACGTCAATGCGAATTACGGATGAGCTAAGAGAAGAAGTTAAGTTGCAAAACGCCAAAAAGCCAAAGGATGTCCAAAACGTCATTGTTCAAAAGCTCATTGACATGTACGATCAAGCCGGAAATGGTGAAGATGCTACAATTAATATGGCCGAGAGTGGGCCAACTGTTCTTTTGTTTGTTGGCGTTAATGGCGTTGGTAAAACAACAACCATTGGTAAGATGGCTAAAATGTACAAGAACCAAGGCAAAAAAGTTGTTTTAGCTGCAGCCGATACGTTTAGGGCTGGGGCCATTGAGCAACTAAATGTCTGGGCGGAGCGTGACGGTGTTGATATTGTGAAGGGCAAACCTAAGAGCGACCCATCATCGGTTGTTTTTGATGCGGTTAAGAAGGCCCGGGATGAAAGTTACGATGTACTACTGGTGGACACTGCCGGCCGGCTTCAAAATAAAGTGAATCTGATGAACGAATTAAGTAAAATGAAGAAGATCTTAACGCGAGAGATTCCAGCCGCTCCCCATGAAGTCTTGCTTGTCTTGGACGCGACCACCGGTCAAAACGCCATGACCCAAGCTAAAATGTTTAAAGAAGCCACTGATGTTACTGGAATTGTCTTAACTAAACTTGATGGCACTGCTCGTGGGGGAATTGTACTGGCAATCAGAAGTGAACTTCACTTGCCTGTTAAATACGTTGGCCTTGGTGAAAAGGTTACTGATCTAAAACCATTTGATCCTAACGACTTTGTCTACGGCTTGTTTAAAGGACTCATTTCAGAATGATGTTAGCCGGGTAAACAGTGTTGACGGACTGCTCAAAAGCCTGTAATCTAGAGAATGTTGTTAAGGACACTAAAGGGGCTTCAAAATGGAACTGGAAAAGAACAACTATATTAATTCATTGTTTGAGTTCTATGAACCATTGCTCACCAAAAAACAGGCTAATTACATTGAGCTGTACTATGCCGATGATTATTCGCTCGGTGAAATTGCTGAGGAATACGAAGTGAGCCGCCAAGCAGTATACGATAACATCAAGCGTTCAGAAAAGATCTTACAGCAATATGAAGATAAGCTTAATTTGTACCATAGCTTTGTCGACCGCAATCAAAAGCTTGATAAGATTCAAGCATACGTTTTAGCACATTACCCCGCGGATACGACTTTAAATAAGTTGATTAGCAATCTCGAAACGACTGAAGAACAATGAAAGTGGTGAAAAAATGGCTTTTGAAGGATTAACGGAACGGCTGCAAAATGCCATGAAGAAGTTACGGGGCAAAGGGAAAGTTTCTCAATCAGATCTTCGCGAAACCATGCGTGAAATCCGGTTGGCCTTACTGGAAGCCGATGTTAACTTTCAAGTTGTCCGCCAGTTTGTTAAAACTGTCGAGCAACGGGCAACTGGGGCTAAAGTTCTAGAAGGACTCAATCCTTCTCAACAAATTGTTAAAATTGTTGATGAAGAATTAACCAAGATGATGGGGCAGCAAGCAGCTCCCCTGAATAAATCAGACAAGATTCCGACTATCATTATGATGGCTGGCCTTCAAGGAGCCGGGAAAACGACTACTGCCGGTAAATTGGCATTGAAGTTAAAGGACGAGCAAAATGCCCGGCCGCTATTAATTGCCGATGATGTTTACCGACCTGCTGCGATCGAACAACTCCAAACCGTTGGTCAACAAATTGACGTTCCGGTTTTTCAATTGGGCGTTGATGTTGATCCGGTTGAAATTGCCAAACGTGGGCTTGAGCAAGCAAAGGAAAATCATAATGATTATGTGATCATTGATACCGCTGGTCGATTGCAAATTGATGAAAAATTAATGGGTGAGCTAAGCGACATCAAAGAAGCAGTAGAACCCAACGAAATTCTATTAGTGATTGATGCAATGACCGGTCAAAACGCTGTAGCAACCGCGGAAGGGTTTAATAATACGCTGGACGTTACCGGGGTTGTCTTAACCAAGTTAGATGGTGACACCAGGGGCGGGGCTGCCCTATCAATTCGAGCCGTTACCGATAAACCAATTAAGTTTGTCGGTCAAGGTGAAAAGATGAGTGACTTAGACGTCTTTTATCCGGATCGAATGGCCTCTCGAATTCTTGGTATGGGCGATATGCTCTCACTGATTGAAAAAACCCAAAAAGAATACGATCAAAAGCAAGCAGAAGAGCTCCAAGAAAAAATTCAGGAAAACACATTTGACTTTAATGACTTTTTAGATCAGTTATCCCAAATTCAAAAAATGGGACCGATGGATGAAATCATGAAGATGATTCCTGGAATGGCAAATAATCCAGCTCTCCAAAATGTAAATATGGATCCTAAAGACATGGATCATCTAAAAGCCATTATTTATTCCATGACTGAGCAGGAGCGAGTCGATCCAGATGTTTTAAATCCATCTAGGAGGCGCCGAATTGCCCGCGGCTCCGGTCGACCAATCCAAGAAGTTAATCGGATGATCAAACAATTTGGCCAAATGAAGACCATGATGAATAAGGTCTCCAAAGGCAATATGTCTGGAATGGAAAACATGATGAATGCTGGCGGCATGGGTGGCAGTAAGTTATCCAAGCTGGCAATGAAACAGTTTAGCCGCAAAATGAAAAAGAATAAGCGACGCCGAAACAAAAAGAAGAAAAAGCGGCGTTAATCCAGTTCAAAATACCTTCTTTTGATGGTGTAAAGAAAAAAACCTTTACAAGCATTCTAATTGCTGGTATATTATTAATCGTTAAATGATTATAGGAGGTCAAATACATGTCAGTTAAGATTCGCTTAAAGCGCATGGGTTCAAAGAAGCGTCCGTACTATCGAATCGTTGTTGCCGACTCACGCAGCCCGCGTGATGGCCGGTTCATCGAAAAAGTTGGGACTTATAGCCCATTATCACAGCCAGCCAAGGTGACCCTTGAAGAAGAAGCCATCTTAAATTGGTTAAATAATGGTGCTCAACCATCTGATACGGTTCGTAATTTGTTATCGGATGCTGGAATCATGAAGAAATATCACGAAGCTAAATACGCAAAAAAGTAAGTGAGTGATCAGACATCATGGTGAGTATTGATGGCTTAATAAAAAAGATTGTGTCACCATTAGTTGATTATCCAAATCAGATCGAGATTTCTCATAATGAATCTGATCGGTTTATGGAGTATCATCTCCGTTTAAACGCAGATGATGTAGGGCGAATTATTGGCAAGCACGGTCACGTTATTCAAACAATTCGAACAATTGTTTATAGCGTGCCGACAGAAGGCCCCAAAAAAGCACGATTAATCGTCGATGATGACCAACAGTAAGTTCTTGAGCGAAACGAAGGTTTTGTTTAGGAACTTTTTTCTTATTTAACTCGTTTAAATTGACCTTGTTGATAACACCACTGGACAAAGACTAGTGGCTACTTATCTTGAAAACACTTTTCAAGTCGATGAAGTTACATTCAAGGAAGTTTCGGTTTTTTAATTGCTAAGGGTACTCACTTTATTAGGAGGTGGATCGATGAAGTATTATACGATTGGTAAGATCGTTAACACTCAAGGAATCAAGGGTGAAGTCCGCGTTATTAGTATTACTGATTTTCCCGAAAAGCGCTTTAAGACCGGTAACACAGTTTATGCTAAAACTCAAAAAAAGACCGAACTAATCCCGTTGATAATCGATGGGGTTAGAAGGCACAAAGGGTTTGTATTACTTCATTTTCAAGATTATTCATCAATTAACGATGTTTTGTTTCTCAAACCGGCTGATTTACTGATCGATGAAACAGCATTATCCGCTGATGATTTGAAGCCGGGCGAATATTATTATCACCAGATTATTGGCTTAACCGTGGTCGACGTTACTGGTCAATTAATCGGAACAGTGAAAGAAATTTTATCGCCGGGCGCTAACGATGTTTGGGTTGTTAAGCGAGCTGGGAAAAATGACTTATTGCTGCCGAAAATCGATTCAGTGATTAAGCGAGTTGACCTTGATCAGCAGCAAATTACTGTAGATGTTCCGGAGGGGTTAGATGAATGAGAATTGATGTTTTAAGTTTATTTCCAGAAATGTTTGCGACCCCAATGCACGATTCAATTATTGGTAAGGCAATTGAAAACAAGCTGATTGACTTGCAGGTAACCAATTTTCGTGACTTTACACAGGATAAACATCGCCACGTTGATGATTATCCATTTGGTGGCGGCGCAGGAATGTTGCTGCAGGCCCAACCGATCATCGATGCTTATCAAGATATTAAGACACGGACTGAACAAGCTGGTATTCCAAATGGTAAAGTCATTTTACTTGATCCGGCGGGCAAGCCTTTTAAGCAAGCTGACGCAGAGGCCCTGGCACACGATCAACATTTAACGTTCATTTGTGGCCACTACGAGGGCTACGACGAGCGAATTCGATCGATTGTTACTGATGAATACTCGATTGGCGATTTTGTGCTAACCGGAGGCGAATTACCAGCAATGGTGATGATTGATGCCATCAGTCGCCTGATTCCAGGAGTCCTTGGCAATCAGCAGTCCAAAGTAGAAGAGTCATTTTCAACCGGGTTGCTAGAAGAGCCTCAATATACTCGGCCAGCTGACTTTCGGGGAATGAAAGTGCCAGCCGTGTTAATGAATGGTGATCATCAAAAAATTGCCCTCTGGAACCAAAAAGAAGCCTTGCGGCGAACTTATCTTCGTCGACCAGGTCTCATAGATCACCGAAAGCTCACCAGTACGCAAAAGCGGTTGTTAGCCGATGTCCGAATTGAGGAAGAAGAAAAGGCAGACAAAGCAGCTGCTGACAAGAAAAAGTCCTTTACACAAGACTAAGTTCTGTGATAGACTAACATTTGGCGCAAGCCGCAAAACAACATTCCGCTGTCGAACAAGATAATGAATGTTAGTGAAAGGAAGATTTGTTTATGCGACAAAATCAATTGATTGAAAAAATCAATCAAAAGCAACTGCGTGACGATATTCCTGCATTCCGGGCAGGGGACTCACTACGAGTTCACGTAAAAGTTGTTGAAGGTAGCCGGGAGAGAATTCAGTTGTTTGAAGGCGTTGTAATTAAGCGCAAGGGTTCAGGTATTCAAGCTACATACACCGTTCGTAAAGTAAGTAATGGTGTCGGCGTTGAACGTATCTTCCCACTTCATTCACCAAGAATTGACAAAATTGAAGTTATTCGACATGGTCACGTTCGTCGTGCTAAACTTTATTACTTGCGAGCATTGCAAGGTAAGGCTGCTCGAATTCGAGCTTCACTTAGAACGCGGTCATAAGATGGCCCATGGATTGAATCAAGCAACCTTGATTCAGTCCTTTTTTGTTGGGTCAGTCGCTGCTAATTTTCTTAACGGATCCGGTTCCGTAATCGGAATAAGCTTGAACAGACTTGTCGTGTCCAGATCATCGATATTAGGACTAATTAAATTATTTTAACGATTATTCAAGCAAATCCAGACAAATTAGCGGTTTATTTGCTATCATAGTATTAGCGCATGATTCCGATTACATATTGGTCTCATGGGCAGTAATTGCATCAAAAAGAATTGTGGGGTGAGTGGCAATGATGGATGAAAAACTGATCAGCTGGTTTTTAAAATATTTAAAAAATGAGCGAAACTATTCACCAGACACGATTGCCGCCTACCAAACCGCGATTGATGAATTCATTCTTTTTCTCCAGTCAGTGGCAGCAGATGCCAAGGGGCTTTGTGCCATCGATGCGTATGACGTTGAAGCTTATTTGACCCACCTCTATGATCATCAGTACGCCCGCAGTTCAGTTGCCCAAAAAGTTTCTGCCTTGAAATCCTTTTATAATTTTTTAATTAAAAATGAGCTTTTAACGGTCAATCCGTTTGAATACGTTCATTTAAAAAGCAGCAACCGTCATTTGCCGCGTTTCTTTTATCAAAACGAAATGCGGGCGTTATTTGCCGCAGCAGAAAAAGGATCCGATCGGCAGTTGGTTTTGCGCAACCAGGCAGTGTTAGAATTACTTTACGCAACCGGTATCCGGGTCAGTGAATGTGCTAACATCCAACTGTTAGACATTGACCTGGATAATCGGATGCTCCTGGTGACTGGAAAAGGGAATAAACAGCGATACATCCCCTTTGGCGACCACGCGAAACGGGCCATCGTGAATTATGAACGAAGTAGCCGTGAGCCACTGATGAAGCGATTTTCACAGACACATTCTTATTTGTTTATTAATCATTATGGTAAACCGTTGACGCCACGAGGAATTGAATATATCATGGATCAAATCGTCAAACAAAGTAGTTTGACAACTGGGATTCATCCGCATATGCTACGGCATACCTTTGCGACTGAAATGCTCAATAATGGCGCGGATATGCGATCGGTTCAGGAGTTGCTGGGACACAGCAGTTTATCCACGACCCAGATCTACACTCACGTGACCAAAAGTCATTTAATGAATGATTACCAAAAGTATTTTCCCAGGAATCGGGAATCACTAAAATCTAAAAAATGAAGAGGGACATTATGCCAGTTAAATTTGAAGCAACCACAATTGTAGCAGTTCGTCATAACGGTCATTTAGCAATGGCCGGCGACGGGCAAGTCACAATGGGAGAAAAAGTGATTATGAAAGGAACCGCCCATAAGGTTCGGCGGATCTACGATAATAAAGTTGTTGTCGGCTTTGCGGGAAGCGTTGCCGATGCGTTTAACCTTGAAGAGCGCTTCGAAAAAAAGCTTAACCAATATGATGGCGATCTTAAACGCTCAGCCGTTGAATTAGCTCAAGATTGGCGAGGCGATCAGCAATTGCAAAAGCTTGAAGCGTTATTGATTGTGATGAACGACCATGATTTACTGCTCGTGTCAGGCTCTGGAGAAGTGATTGAACCAGACGACGATATTCTAGCTATTGGTTCAGGTGGCAATTTTGCTTTGGCTGCTGCCACTGCAATGAAGCATCACGCTCCTGATATGGACGCAAGAGAAATTGCCGAGGCTGCCATTCATATTGCTGGCAACATCGACATTTTTACCAACCAGAATGTTATTTCAGAAGAAATCTAGAGAGGGACGTTAAATTGACAGAATCTACCCAAACACCAAAAGAAATTGTTGAAGTTTTAGATCAATATATCGTTGGTCAAAATGAAGCCAAGAAAGCCGTTGCGGTGGCCTTGCGGAATCGCTATCGGCGAATGCAGCTTTCAAAGGAAATGCAAGATGAAATTTCACCTAAAAATTTACTGATGATTGGCCCCACCGGCGTTGGAAAAACTGAAATTGCCCGCCGGCTGGCTAAGATTGTCAACGCGCCATTTGTAAAGGTTGAAGCCACAAAATTTACCGAGGTTGGTTACGTTGGTGGTGACGTTGAATCAATGGTTCGGGATTTAGTGGAGAATGCCATCCAACTAGAGCGTGAAGATGAATATAAGCAGGTGCGCACGGAAGCTGAAAAGCAAGCCAATAACCAACTCGTTAAACTATTGGTGCCAGCCCAAAAGAAAAAGAAAAATCAAAACGAAATGCAAAATCTCATGAGTCTTTTTACTCAGATGCAACAGGGGCAAATGCCATCCCAAACCACGGAAGATCAAGAAGATGTGACTGATGACGTTCGGGAAAAGCGGATGTCGACGGCAGAGAAATTGCGTGCCGGCTTATTAGAAAATGAGCAGGTTGAAATTGAAATGGATGATCCAACTCAACAACTTTCCGGCCAAAACACCATGCTCAATCAGATGGGAATTGATTTAAACGATACACTTTCTGGTTTAATGCCAAAGAAAAAGATTAAGCGAACGGTTCCAGTAAGTGAGGCCCGCTCAATTCTCACTCGCCAAGCATCCGAAGAGTTAATTAATAAAGCTGATCTTTATCATAATGCGATTGTTCGGGCTGAAAACACCGGCATTATCTTTATCGACGAAATTGATAAAATTGCTCCCGGTAATTCAAAGAATAGTGGCGAAGTGTCTCGAGAAGGCGTTCAGCGCGATATCTTGCCAATTGTTGAAGGCTCACAAGTGAATACCAAATATGGTCCCGTTAGTACCGATCACATGCTGTTCATTGGGTCTGGGGCCTTTGCAGAAAGCAAGCCTTCAGATTTAATTCCGGAATTACAAGGCCGCTTTCCAATTCGCGTTGAGCTAAATGATTTAACCAAAGAAGATTTTGTGCGGATTCTCACTGAGCCAACCAACTCATTAACTAAGCAATACATTGCCTTAATTGGTACCGACAACATCAAGGTGACGTTCACAATTGAAGCGATTAATCGGATTGCTGAAATTGCAACCAATGTGAACCATCATACCGATAACATTGGGGCACGACGGTTACACACGATTCTCGAAAAATTACTGGAAGATATTTTATACGAAGGCCCTGATATGCAGATGGGTGATATCACCATTACTGAAAAGTATGTGGATGATAAAGTTGGTAAGTTAGCTGAGAATGAAGATCTTTCACGATATATTCTTTAGAATCGATCGGGGGCTACCATGATTACATTAAAGAACCAATATTTGTCGGTCTTGATTAATGAATTTGGCGCTGAGTTAACCAGCGTCCAAGGATTAGATGAAGCCCATATTGAATACATCTGGCAAGCTGATCCTAACTACTGGAAACGCCATGCACCCATTTTGTTTCCGATTGTTGGTCGCTTAAAGGACAATCAGTATCAGTATTTAGGCCAAACGTATTCGATGACGCAACATGGATTTGCCAGAGATAATTTCTTTGATGTTCAAGCACAAAGTGACACTGCGGTTGAGTTAGCGTTGACAGCAACTGACGAAACCTTTCAGCATTATCCGTTTAAATTTCGACTAACCGTTTCCTACGAATTAGTTGACCATGAATTAAAGGTGCGGTTAAGCGTTGTTAATCCAAGCGATGAGCGTAACTTGCTATTTTCGTTGGGGGCTCATCCCGGATTTAACGTTCCACTCATCCCAGGAAAGGGAACGTTTAAGGATGCATTTGTCCGGGTCGCTCCTAAAAAGGATTACCCACGGATTCCATTGAAACCGCCGTATAGCGATCCCAATGATGTTAAAACAATGGATTTCACGCAACCACTGTCATTAAGACATAAGTTATTTGAAAACGATGCGTTGGTTTTGTCGTTAAATCATCAGGAAACGACGGTGATGTTGGCAAGTACGGCTAATGATCATGGTGTTGCCTTAACGACGCTTAATGCGCCTTACGTTGGCATTTGGTCCCCATATCCTAAGAAGGCACCGTTTGTTTGTATTGAGCCTTGGTGGGGCATAGCCGATACGGTTGATTCAGATGGTCAACTCGCCGACAAATTAGCCATTAATACCTTGGCGCCTCAAAAAACTTTTGACGCGGGGTATAACATCAGCTTTTTCTAGTTAAATTAAAAACGGAAGTGACAAAAAGCGGGTGATTCAAATTGAATCGCTCGCTTTATTAGTGGGGTAATGAGAATGATGGGTGTCAGTTGAACTGCTTTTTTCGGCGCAAGTAATTTCCCAATCCGAAGGGAACCATTCTTTCATTTCCATGCAAGATTCGGTTAATATTTGCCCGGTGGCGATAAAAGATAAAGACCGTTAAGGCAATGGCTAAGATGCTTAAAAATAAATCATTAGCAAAAAAAGTGGTGATTGTGGTAAGGGTGAATGCAACCATACTGGCAAGACTGACCATACTGGTTAATAAAATGACCAAGATCCAAATCCCAGCTGCAATCAAAAAGAAAATTGGTTGATAGGCAAGAATCATCCCCGCACTCGTTGCGACCGCCTTGCCTCCCTTAAAATGATCAAAAATTGAGAAAGTGTGGCCAAGAATTGCTGCCAAGCCAAAGACTAAGGCGTTAATGGTGTCATTACCAAAAAAAACGGGTAAAAGCGTTGCCAAGGCTCCCTTTGAAATGTCCATGGCCATCACAATGGTACCAGCAGTCGGACCTAATACTCGGTAAGTATTGGTCGTACCGATATTGCCAGAGCCATGTTGGCGAATATCGATATGAAAAAATGCTTTGCCAATCCAAACGCCACTTGGGATTGAGCCTAGTAGATAAGCAATAACTAACATTAACATAACTTGAATAGCTTGAGAATTCATAGCAAACCTCTTAATTGTAGTATGTAAATAACCATTACAGCGCCTTTAATTTTAGCATGATAATGCGTTATCGCCAACAAAATTTATTTTCAAAGCCGGTAATTTAGGTTATTATGAAGTAGATTGCAAAAAAAGGAGTCATAACGAATGGTAAAACAAAAGCAAAAATACGATGATTCCTCGATTCAAATACTTGAGGGACTCGACGCGGTCAGAAAACGACCGGGAATGTACATCGGCTCAACTGATTCTCGGGGCCTGCATCATCTGGTTTATGAAATTGTCGATAATGCCGTCGATGAGGTGTTAGCCGGCTATGGTGATGAAATTAATGTCACCATTCACGAAGATAATAGCATTACCGTTAAGGACTACGGTCGTGGCATGCCGGTTGGGATGCACGCCTCTGGCAAACCAACCCCTGAGGTGATTTTAACGATGCTACATGCTGGTGGTAAATTTGGCCAAGGCGGCTATAAAACTTCCGGTGGCTTGCATGGGGTTGGGGCTAGCGTCGTCAATGCACTGTCTTCAAAGTTAAAGGTGGTGATCGTCAGGGATGGTTACCGCTATGAAGAAAATTTTGAAAATGGCGGTCATCCAGTTGGGACGCTAAAAAGAATTGGTAAAACGCGTGACCATAGTGGGACGACGTTGACGTTCAAGCCTGATTCTAAAATCTTTACCAGTGTCGTTTACCACTTTTCAACGCTTTCTGAACGGTTGCGGGAATCTGCTTTCCTACTGAAGGGCACTAAGATTACGCTGACCGATGAACGCCCTGGACAGGAGCAAACCGAAGTTTATCACTACGAAGAAGGCATTAAGGAATTCGTTCAATATTTAAACGAAGACAAACACACCTTGGGTGACGTTATGTTCTTTGATGGCTTTAAATCAGGGGTGGAAGTTGAAGTCGCTGCGCAGTACAATGACGGCTATTCGGAAACGATGCTGTCATTCGTGAACAACGTGCGAACAAAAGATGGTGGCACCCACGAAGCCGGGTTTCGTAATGCTTGGACCAAAGCATTTAATGACTACGCCCGCAAAGTTGGGATGTTAAAGGATAAGGATAAAAACCTCGAGGGCAGCGATGTTCGTGAGGGCCTTTCGGTTGTCCTATCGCTTAGAATTCCAGAAGAAATTCTCCAATTTGAAGGTCAAACTAAGGAAAAATTGGGCACCCCCGAAGCACGTTCAATTGTCGATGCCATTGTTTCTGAAAAACTCGGGTACTATTTGATGGAGAACGGCGAATTTGCCCAAACGTTGGTACATAAAGCATTACGTGCCAGACAAGCTCGCCAGGCCGCCAGAAAAGCGCGTGATGAAACCCGCCATGGCAAGCGTCATAAAAAGCAAGAACGGCTGCTTTCTGGGAAATTAACACCGGCCCAATCAAAGGATTATAGTAAGAATGAACTTTTCTTAGTCGAAGGTGATTCTGCCGGCGGTTCTGCCAAGCAGGGCCGGGATCGGCGTTATCAAGCCATTCTGCCGTTAAGAGGAAAGGTGCTTAACACCGAACGGGCAAAATTACCAGAAATTATGAAGAATGAAGAAATCAACACCATGATTTACACAATTGGTGCCGGTGTCGGTACCGACTTTAATATTGACGATGCCAATTATGATAAGATCATCATTATGACTGATGCCGACGATGACGGCGCTCATATTCAAATTCTACTTCTAACGTTCTTTTACAAATATATGCGACCGATGATCGACAATGGTCGCGTATTTATTGCCTTGCCGCCATTATATAAGCTCCAAAAAGGGGCCGGCAAGAAAACTAAAATTCAGTATGCCTGGACGAACGACGAGTTGAATAAGGTTTCAAAACAGTTTGGCAAGGGCTACAGTTTGCAACGATTTAAAGGTCTCGGCGAAATGAACGCGGATCAACTATGGGAAACGACGATGAATCCAGAAACCAGAACGTTGATTCGCGTGCGAATTGATGATGCAGCGCTTGCTGAGCGGCGGGTTACCACTCTGATGGGTGATAAAGTTGAACCGCGACGAAAATGGATTGAAAGTAACGTTAAGTTTAACCTCGAAGAAGAGGGCAGCATTTTGGATAATACAACTAATTAAGGAGGCGCGGCTTTGAGTAAAATTGAAAGTTTGACTCTCGAGGATGTCATGGGCGAGCGGTTCAGCCGCTATTCCCGTTCAATTATTCAAGAACGGGCATTACCAGATATCCGCGACGGCTTAAAACCGGTTCAACGCCGGATCCTTTATGCAATGAATAAGGATGGCAATACTTACGACAAGGCCTTTCGAAAGTCTGCCAAGTCCGTGGGAAACGTCATGGGAAATTTCCATCCCCATGGCGATAGTTCCATTTATGAAGCCTTGGTTCGCATGAGCCAGGACTGGAAGGTTAGAGAGCCATTGATCCAAATGCACGGCAATAATGGGTCAATGGATGGGGATCCGCCTGCAGCAATGCGGTATACCGAAGCGCGGTTAAGTAAGATTTCCGGCGAAATGTTGCGGGATATTGATAAAGATACCGTCGATTGGGTCTTAAACTTTGATGATACCGAATATGAGCCAACGGTTTTACCGTCCCGATTCCCCAATTTATTAGTTAATGGCTCAACGGGAATCTCAGCTGGTTATGCGACTGACATTCCACCGCATAATTTAGGTGAAGTGATCGATGCGATTTTGTATTTGCAGAAGCATCCAGACGCGACTTTAGATGATTTGATGCAATTTGTTAAAGGACCAGATTTTCCAACCGGCGCAATTGTGCAGGGAATTGACGGCATTAAAAAAGCTTATGCAACGGGTCATGGCAAAATCATTGTCCGGTCTAAAACGGCGATTGAGCCACTAAAGGGAAATAAATCACAAATTGTTATTACGGAGATTCCCTACGAAGTTAACAAAGCACAATTGGTCAAACGCATTGATGAGATTCGCTTAAATAAGCGGGTAGATGGGATCGCTGAAGTTCGCGACCAAAGCGATCGTAATGGGTTAAGTATCGTCGTTGAGTTGAAGCGCGACGTTGATTCAACTGGGATTTTAAATTATTTGTTCAAAAATACTGACTTACAGGTTTCCTATAACTTCAACATGGTTGCCATTGATAATATGCGGCCAGAGCGGCTCTCGCTGAAAAGAATTCTGGTAGCCTACCTCAAGTTTCAACAAGAGGTTATTGAGAAACGAACCCGATTTAATTTGAAAAAGGCTAAGGACCGCCAACACATTGTCGACGGCCTCATTAAAGCTTTATCAATTCTTGATCAAGTCATCAAAACGATTCGGGCCAGCAAGAATCGCAAGGATGCCAGAGATAATTTAGTTAAGACATATGATTTTTCCGAAAAACAGGCTGACGCAATTGTTGCCTTGCAGCTCTACCGGCTAACCAATACCGATGTGACGCAACTTGAAAAAGAATCTAAGCAATTGGCCCAACAAATTGCCGGGTTTGAGAAAATTCTGGATAACCCGAAAGAGCTTAACCGGGTTTTAGCCAGGGAATTACGGGAATTAGCTAAAACATACCGTAACCCCCGACGAACGGAAATTCAAAGTCAAGTACAAGACATCAAGATCAGCACCGATGTGTTAGTACCAGACGAAGATGTTGTGGTCATGGTCAGTCATGATGGCTATATTAAGCGAAGCTCGATTCGTTCTTACAAGGCATCCGTTACTGAAAGCGGCTTAAAAGATGATGATTACCCGATTTTTATGAAACAGTTAAATGCGCGGGATCACTTATTAATGTTTACCAGTAAGGGGAATTTAATTTATCGGCCGGTTTATGAGATTGCCGATGTCAAATGGAAAGATACGGGTGAACATATATCCCAGACGATTGGACTAGACGGGGATGAGGAAATTATCGGAACCTTTGCCTTTGGTTCTCTCAAAGAACCTGGTTATTTTCTAATTGCGACCGATGAAGGCCATATTAAGCAAACTGCGTTTAGTGACTTGACACCAGGGCGAACTTATAAAAAGCATGCTTATACGTATGAAAAATTAAAGGATGAGGGTGCTAGAGTGGTTTCAGTTAAGTATTTAACGGAAGCCGACCAAGCCAAACAGATTTTACTGATTTCAAAACATGGGCTGGCCTTACGATATACAATACCGGAAGTTTCTGTTAATGGTGCTCGAACGACCGGCGTTAAATCAATGGCACTTCGAGCAGATGATCAAGTTGTCAACCTACAGCTAGTTGACGATGATAGCCAACTTGCAATTGTCACTCAACGGGGCGCGTTTAAAAAACTAGCCGTCAAAGAAATTCCAGTGACCTCCCGGGCTAGAAAAGGGGTTATGATTCTGCGTGAACTTAAAAACCATCCACACCGGGTGGTTGATTTCGCATTGATTAACGATGAGCATCAGCCGCTAGAAATCGTTACTGACCGAAAGCGAACACATGACATTTTACCAGCAGAATTTTCACTCGGCGGCCGCTACTCTAATGGATCGTTTGTTATCGATGTTGATAGCGAAGGCGTTCCCACTCAGATTAGAGAAAAGCCAGCTGAAATTACTATCAATTAGTTAAGTTTAATTGATATTAAGTGATAATAATTGAATGTATTGCCATTTCGAATTATCATTAATGGTAATAGTTAATAATTAATTATCTAATGGTCAGTATTGGCCCATTAAGGAGAGACTGAATGAAAACCACTCAGGAAAATATTTTTTCATCAAAAACATTATCGTACTTCCTCCAACTAACCGATACCATGAACTATACTCAAGCTGCCCAAATTTTGGGCATCACGCAACCTGCTTTGACCCAACAGATCAAGAAGCTTGAGCGGACTGTTGGAACCCCATTATTTTACTCAGTAGGCAAAAAGTTACGGCTGACCGATGCTGGCTATATCATGTTGAAGACGACGCATCAGATTTATGATTTATTGAATAATGCGACTGATGAAATTCAACAAGCAACCAGCTCAACTACCGGCCAGATTAATTTAGGAATTTTAGCCTCAATCGAAACTAAAGTTTTTGAAGATTTTGCCCTTGAATTGTATAAAGAAAACCCCGACTTGGAAGTTAACTTCCATATGCTGACAAGAAAGGAAATCTGGGAGAGCTTAGAAAACAACCGGATTGACTTGGCAATTATGTATCTACCAGATGAATCGATTAAGAACTGGAAACCATATAGTTCTAAAAAGATTATTTCTGACGATTTATTGTTTATTCACCATAATCCAAAATTTGCCGATAAGAAAAAAATTCGGCTTAAATATGTAGGGGATCGTCCATGGGTTATGTACCCCGAAGATTATTATTTAAATCAAACTTTACGGGAAACCTTTAAGAATCAAATGGTTGATTTTCCGCAAACAGCGGCTCGTTATACGATGCCGGAACAAATTTTAAAGTTTGCAATTAACACACATACAAATACCGCTTTACCAAAGTCGTTCTTGTTGAATTTAGACTTGAATAAAATGACTGATGACGATATTTGGGTGACAGAATTTGACCCGAAGATTCGCTTTGATCTCAAGTTTGTTTATCGTAAGAACAAGAATGAGATTCCACGAATTGGCAGATTCTTAAGCAAGTTTGATGATTTTCTTGCTAAAAAGGATTATTTATCACGGTTAGCAAAATAAATTAATTATTGTCAAAGGAGATCATATTAATGAGTAAAGAATTAGTTTTTGGTCATCAAAGTCCTGATACAGATGCAATCGTTGCTGCAAAGGCTTATTCCTATCTGCAAAACCAACTAGGCTATGATACGGAAGCCGTTGCCTTGGGTGAGCCTAATGCTGAAACGGCCTTTGTTTTAAATTATTTTGATGAGCCGACTCCTCGGATTATCAAAACAGCCAAAGATGAGGTTGATTCGGTTATGCTGGTTGACCACAATGAATTTCAACAGAGCGTGAGTGATATCAAAGATTTAACAATTACACATGTTGTTGATCATCATCGAATTTCTAATTTCCGAACTGATCAACCACTTTATTATCGGGCCGAACCGGTAGGCTGCTGCAGCACGATCTTGACGGAAATGTTTGATGAAAACAAAATTGATATCCCCGTACAATTGGCTGGATTGATGCTTTCGGCTATTATTTCTGACACACTTTTATTGAAATCCCCAACAACTACCGACAAAGATAGAATTGCAGTTAAGACGTTAGCAGAAATTGCCGATATCGATTACGAGAAATACGGTATCGAAATGCTAAAAGCAGGGACAAACGTTGCCGCTAAAAGCGATCAAGAATTAATTGATTCGGATGCAAAGTCCTTTACAATGGGCGGCAAAAATGTCCGAATCGATCAAATTAATGTGGTCGATTTTGAAGACATTGATAAGCGTCAAGATGATATTAAGAACGCAATGGCAACAGAGGCTCAGGATAAGAACTATGACCTATTCTTAGTATTAGTTACCAACGTTTTGAATAGCGATTCCAGACTGATTGTTGTCGGCGATCCAGTTGAAGCCGTTGAAAAGGCATTTAACAATAAGCTCAGCCAAGATGCAACCATGTCATTGCCAGGGGTCGTTTCTCGAAAGAAGCAAGTTGTTCCACCACTAAACGAAGCATTAAGCTAACTTGTGAGCTAATAAAACCTAGATTGTAAAATAAATAGTCATATTTGACTAGCTTCAAGAGATTTTAAGGCGATAAATCGATTGTTCCAATGGGAATGATTCATTTATCGCCTTAATTAGCAAAACTTCTTAAAAACATTACTTGAGTCAGGGAAGAATTGCTGGTTAAAACTGGTGGTCTCATAAGTTAAAAAACGATAGTTGCAGTAATTTCTTGCCGCATTAGGACCACTTTAGAACAATTGCCAATTAAAAAGTCATTTTTAATTTACAAGGACAGCCATGATCTTTATAATAAAAACTAAGTTGTGTGCAACTCAATTTAGTCGCTGGTTTGACCTGGAATTAGATGGAGGGATCGTTAATGGATCAAGAAGAACTTAAAGCAAAATTGACGCCAGAACAATTCGCCGTGACGCAACAGCGGGCAACTGAAGCCCCTTTTACTGGTCAGTATGACAACTTCTATCAGGATGGTATCTACGTGGATGTTGTGAGCGGCGAACCGCTTTTTTCTTCAACTGATAAGTATGACGCCGGTTGTGGTTGGCCTTCGTTTACCAAACCGATTGCTAGTGCAAACGTGACCCGTCACTTGGATACCTCCCACGGGATGATTAGAGAAGAAGTGACAAGTAAAGAAGCCCAATCACACTTAGGTCACGTATTCCCTGATGGGCCAAAAGAGCAGGGTGGCCAACGATATTGCATCAATTCGGCAGCATTAAAATTTATTCCAGTTGACCAAATGGCTGCTGCCGGTTATGGCGATTACCTTAACTTATTTAAACGAGGTGAATAAAATGGAAGATACAGCAATATTTGCAGGCGGTTGTTTCTGGTGTATGGTTAAACCTTTTGATACGATGCCGGGAATTAAGAAGGTGATCTCCGGTTATACGGGTGGCCATGTTCCCAATCCAACGTATGAACAAGTAGCTAGCCACACGACGGGGCACACAGAGGCTGTTAAAATCACTTTTGACCCTGAGGTGATTAGTTATAAACAATTAGTAGAAATCTATTGGCACCAAACAGACCCCACAGATGCAATGGGCCAATTTCAAGACCGTGGTGATAACTATCGGCCGGTTATTTTTGTGGAAGATGAAGCTCAACGACAAATTGCCGAGGCATCAAAGCAAGCTTTGGCTGCTAGTGGCCAATTTGATGACCCAATTGTCACTCAAATTGAGGATGCCAAGCCGTTTTACCCTGCGGAAGAAGAACATCAAGAATTCTATAAAAAGAATCCATTGCGTTATCAAATGGAAGAAATGGGTGGTCGAGAAGCTTTTATCAAGCAAAATTGGCAGAAATAAAGATAGATAAGATACACTAAAACAGCAGACCACTTATGGTGATGAGCTGCTGTTTTTTATTACATAATCGTAACTTAATTAGGTCGGTGAGTTGGGAATTTAAAATCCAAACCGTTTTGGCAACGATATTAAACTTATTTAACCCTTTCTAAGTGACTCAACTAATTTTTAGGATAGTGGGTCAAGCGAACTCGATTTAATCAAAACTTACAGATTGGTTAAATCGAATTCGACTTTGGGCCTTGATCATTTTTAGACACACAGGAGGTAACTTACATGATTAACTGGTCCGAAGAAAAGGTTCGCGCATTTCAAAAAACATTACTTAACTGGTATGACCAGAACAAACGCGATCTTCCATGGCGACAGGATCACGATCCATACCACGTCTGGATATCAGAAATCATGCTGCAGCAAACCCAAGTCCAGACGGTTATTCCTTATTATCAGCGATTCATGAAGCAATTTCCCACGGTTCAATCTTTAGCTAACGCTGAGGAAACTGAACTCATGAAGGCTTGGGAAGGCCTGGGCTACTATTCAAGGGCCCGAAATTTGCAAAGAGCTGCTCAACAACTTGTGGATGATTATCAGGGGCATTGGCCAACAGACGTCCATGAACTTCAGCAATTAAGCGGAATCGGCCCATACACAGCTGGCGCTATTGCTAGCATTGCCTTTAATCAACCGGTAGCCGCTGTCGATGGGAATGCGTTTCGAGTCTTTTCACGCCTATTAGAAATTGACGATGATATTGCCAAGCCTCAAACTCGAAAAGTTTTTGAGAAGGTGATTAATCGGATTATTTCTAAGGAGCGCCCGGGCGATTTTAACCAAGCAATTATGGACCTAGGCGCTAGCTATATGACGGCAACAAACTATGAAACGGCCAAGTCACCAGTAAAAGCGTTTAATCAATCCTATTTAGATGGTGTTGAAGCTCATTATCCGGTAAAAACTAAAAAGAAGCGTCCCGTTCCAGTCGATTATTTTGGTTTAGTGATCCACTCTAACCAAGGATATTTATTTGAAAAACGCCCAGCTAAGGGAATCCTGGCGGGATTTTGGATGTTTCCGTTATTCAATAAATCAGCACTTGCTGCTGATGAATCAATGACAGAAACTTCGTTAATTCAAGCTTTGGAGAAACAATTTCACTCCGAAAGCGGGTTATCGCTTCACTTAACAAAAGTTCCTAGTAAACCAGTTAGCCATACGTTTACGCATCAAAAATGGCAAATTACGTTATTAAGCAGCCGTTTGTCTGCGGATGCTGATTTGAGTTTCTTTTCCGGTAACTGGATTCCAACAAGTGAATTTGAAAACACGCCGTTTTCAAAAGTGCAGTCAAAAATGTGGTTGGCGTATAGCAATGCCAGCAATAAATAAAATAAAGTGAAACGTTAAACTGGCAAAACGATTGAGGGGTAGACTGCGGCTTGCCTGCTGGGCAATTATAGATAACGGTTATGAAGTAGCTTCGGTCTAACTTTGATCATGGTTTTTATGAAGTTCGTCTAAGGCTTCCTTTTGCCGAGTATCGACGATGTGCGTATAGAGGCCAGTTGCTTTCGTCGAAGTTTGCCCAAGCTGAGTTGCTACCAAGTGCTCATTATTGGTTTCCAGATATAATTTGGACGCGAGGGTATGCCGCAGCTTGTGCGGAGTAATTCGAACGTGATTAAAGGCTTGAGAATATTTAGCAACTAGTAATTCGACGGTTGCGGTTGAAATTCGCCGCGGCAGCCTTGCCCCTTTCGTAAGAAAAAGGGCAGGGGTGGTTTTATTTGCAAGGTAGCGACTGTGCCGAATCGCTAAGTAGGGTTTGATGTAAGGTAAAACCCAGTCAGCAATTGGGACTGAATCTCGTTTGCCGCCTTTTCTAAGAACCGAAATGGTCGCTTTTTTAATGCTTAAGTCGGCAAGGTTGGCGTTAGTCAACTCAGAAACCCGAATGCCAGTCCCCAGCATTAAGGCATTGATGGCAACGTCCCGTTCCCGATCCCGCTGATACATTTTAAGCAGCCGTTTACCACGCAACTGCTTTGGATAATTATTCAAAATGAAGTTTAAGTAGTCAACGTCCGACTCACCAAGCATGAGTTGATCTTTAATGTTATGAGCTCGTGTTTGATAGGTTTCACTATCGGGAACCAACGCAATTTTTTTCATCACGTTTCGATAAAAATAGGGTTCACCATTCTCGTTTTCAGATTCTTCAGTTAAATATCGAAAAAGCGCACTTAGGGCGTTCAACGAACGATTGACAGTTTGGTGAGCGAGCGTTCCTTGAGGGGCTTTAGCCGTTTGTTTACCACGATTGAGAAGAAATGACTTATAAAGCTCCATGTCCTGCTTTGAAAAGTGAGCAAGTTCATCAAGTGAAATTTGCTTAATTGTCGTGGCGGTGGTAATTTTAGTCTCGATCATCCAAGTGAAGAATCGTTTAAATTCACTTAGGTACTGGTACAGCGTCGCCGGCGATAGTGGGACAGTTGATTTTTCCAGATAATAGTCGTGAACGTAGGTGGGCATCTGCTGGACAAGTTGTTCGTTATTAGAAATATAAGCTGTTTTTCGCATTAATAATCACCTTAAAGTTTAAGATTTGTAAGAATAATGGTTAGCTGAATTGATAGAAAAAACGAGGGAACCCTATTTTAATTCGCTGATAACTAGATAAAACACTAATTTTATTAAGTTATATTATATCAAAAATTGACATAAATTTGTATAAATAAAGACTAAATATTTGACCTGTTTCTTTAAACTTAATAGACTAGGTTTGACGAATAAAAAATAGTTAAAAGAGGTTTTCAGATGAGATTGAATTAATACTGATTTAAGGGGGCTTTCCTATGATGATTGATATGAAACAAATTCATGGCATCCAGTTGGATATTTTACAAAAAGTGACCCAGCTGAGTTTAAAATACCGGATCAACTATTTTATGACTGGCGGCTCCGCAATTGGTGCCGTTCGTCATCATGGGTTTATTCCATGGGACGATGATATTGATATTGGTTTAACGCGTCAGGATTTTGAGAAGTTTTTGCGAGTTGCACCAACTGAATTAGCGACAACAAACTATATCGTGGAACAAAACCGATTAAACCCGCGCTATGAATATGATTTTGCTAAAGTAATGACACGTGATTCTCAAATTCTAGAACGCGGCCGTGAAGAAGCGAAAGCCCACAATGGTATTTTTATTGATGTTTTTCCGTTTGATAAATTACCAGCAAAAAAGCAGCAACAATTTAAACAGCGTCATATTTTGCAAAATATTTTAAACGAAATTCGACGTCGATTTTATCCAGAAGCCACAAGTAATGGTGTTGCCGAGCGCCCATATACCCAAATGAGTCTACAACAGCTTTACAAACTACGGTTACGTGTCATGACCCAATACAATGATCAACCGGGTTTGCCGTATGTGAATTTATCTTCACCGTATGCATATGGCAAGGAACTCATTATGCCAAATGAAATCCATCGTTTGATTAAGTTACCATTTGAGAATTTGCAGGTACCAGTATTAGCAGGATATGATTCGTACTTGAAACGGCTTTATGGCAACTACATGAAGCTGCCACCAGTTGAAAAACGCGTTCAGCGTCATATTTTGATTGCTAAGCTGGATAATCCCCAAACAATAAGCGAAACGGATGATTCTAAAGATTTGCCATCAGCCATAACCGGGTTTAAAGCTGAAGCCGGTTAAACCAAAAGATTGGATTGATTAGTATTAAATTCGAATATGCTGGTTTTAATTTAAGCAATGCGCGTTGATGATTATGATTGAACGTCAACGCGCATTGCTTTTTTGGATTTTTTGCATTCTTCGCATAATATATATTATGTAAAGTAAAATTTAAAACTGATCCTTTAATCCAATTTAGTCTACTACTCTACTTCTTTGAACGTTGGTCCAACCTATTAAAAAGTCACCACTGAATTTTTTCAGTTAGTGACTTTTTAATTACATTCATTAAATCATAATAACTGAGCGTCCTGTCGATGACCAAGCAGTTGCAACTTGCGATAATGGAAAAACATTTAAATTCATATATAAGTGATCATTTGCAGCGTATTCAAACAACACCGGTAAGTTGTTGCTTAAGTAACTTTGAAAAACCTTAGCTGAAAAACTACCAATTCCTGAACCAATTAGTACAATGTTTTTACTACGCAAAATTTGCGACGGCAAAGATATTGCTGCGCTTGCCATGCCACCAACTGTAATATAAGTTAACCGCCTTGCCAACGTTAGTCTTCGAATTGCTTCCAAAACTAATTCTGCCGGATGGCCCCAAAGATAATCAATAATTGTATCAAATGGCGCTTTCTCATAAGCAGAAATGACCATCTTAATCACTTGGTCATCTGGTTGACTAAGTGAGATTGTCATATCCGCACCAATTGATTTAAGGCGATTAAGCGTTTGCTGATTGCGTCCAGTTGCAATAACTGTTGCGGCTCCATGAAACTTTGCCAATTGAACGGCCATCATGCCAGTTGCCCCAGTTGCACCGTTAACAAAGACCACGTCGCCTTCTTTAATCTTTCCTTTTTCAATTAAAGCAAGATCAGAACCCATCAAAGCATTCGGCAAAGCTGCCGCTCGAGCATTGTCCAACCCAGCCGGTAACTTTAGAAAATGACGCTTATCAATGATCGCTTTTTCGGCCATCATACCAGTTATTCCCATCGCATACACCCGGGTACCATCATCCAGTTCAGCCACCCCGTCCATGCCCATTACAGCTGGTAATGGATCAAAATTTGTGTAATGGTTACCAGCGGCCTTGCTAATATCTAATTGCTTAATCGAAGAAGCCCTTGGTGAAACCAATAGTTGCTGGTCATTGGCGACTTCGGGTTCAGGGAAATCTCGGTATTCTGGGGTCTTACCATATTCGGTTAAAACGGCAGCTTTCATAAGTAAGTAACCTCTTTTTATCACATTTTTAAAATCCGTTTGAACACCGCCATTTAATCATGGTTGCGACTTAAATGCAAGAATTTAATGCACTTTAAATAATTTTAGTGAAGGTTTCAATTTCTAAACGTTCACTAAATTTTAATTTTTGCCAGAATGCCGCGCCAGCGTGATTATGTTTCATGACTGTCGCTGATATTTTGGAAATTCCTACTTCCCGTAAACGCTCAATCACTAAGTTTACGAGCTTGGTCCCGATTCCTTGACGCTGAGCTGTTTTAGCAACTGCTAAGTGATAAATTCGACCGCGACGACCATCCGTAGCCCCTAAAATTGTGCCAATTAGTTGATGATTCTGTTCTGCAACAAAGCAAAAATCAGGATTGAACTGAATTAATCGACTAATTTCTTTGAAGCTATCATCAAACTCACGCAAGTTCATGCCAGGTGTTACTTTCCAAAGTGCATAAGCATCAGGATAGTCTGTCACTGTCATTTTGCGAATACCAACAAGTTCATTGGCCTTTTTGATCATTTAATCACCCTTCTTTAATTTTACATTCGCTAACACTAACGAAGCAATCAAGTTAACCTCAAACGTTTCGTAATGAGGTCTGCTGCTAATTTTTGAAAAATAAACTCAAGTCGTTGTTTAGCATCGTTGAAAACACTGGGTTCCCAGGAATCAATCATTTCTTCACCAA
The DNA here is from genome assembly GCF_016860605.1 of Lentilactobacillus fungorum. Taxonomy (GTDB): domain Bacteria; phylum Bacillota; class Bacilli; order Lactobacillales; family Lactobacillaceae; genus Lentilactobacillus; species Lentilactobacillus fungorum. Next base: position 229,586 of record NZ_BNJR01000004.1, on the reverse strand, counting down.
AATAGCGCTTTTGAATATATTGATTATAACGTAATTCAATTTGAAGGGCCTGAATACCGGGTTGATCGCCATAATACCGGGTGATATAGCCTCCTCGAAATGGAAAATTGTTGTCAACACGATAAGATTGACTCTGAAAAAGCGTTTGGAAATAACAAAATAGCGCTGACGAACTCGTTTGCCCCCAGTTATTTCCTAAAACAACATCCGCTGTTTTCCCAACTGACGGATGGGTATATTCAGCAAAACTGTGCAAATCAATTAATAGCACTTGATCAAAAACCGCTAATTTATCTGCTAATAATTGTTGAAGCTGTTGATGATAAGGTTGATAAAAGTGCACAATTCGATGATTGATCTCCTGGCTTGTCAATGGCGTTTGGTATAGTTGGTGGCCAAACGTATTTTGTTCATAAATCAAGTGATAATAATTGCCGCTCACTTCAGCCTTTGAATCTCGATTAGGATCAATCACATAACGACTTAAATTGTTTTCTATAACGGTCAGTCCCATTTGTGGTAAGAAATCGTATAACTCCCTTAAAAACCAATCCGTATTGGCCAAAACAGCGGTTGGCAGCAATTGATTGGTCATTGACTCGGTAACAAACGTTCCACTGTGTGGCAGGTCAATGACAATCGGAAATTGATGACTGGTCGCATTGTATACTCGGTAATTCTTCATCATTATTCACCTTAAAATTAGGTCAAAGTAGCGGGCAAATTCCTTAGGCGCTTGCGTTTTTGGTAAGCAAAATACTGGCAATTCGGGTTTGTCTTGAAGATCGTTCAACAAGTTAAAGTTAAATCTAAAATCAATATGCTGGTGCGCCCCCTCACCTTTAATTGGATTAGCCGGAATTGAGATTAAATTCAGGTCAATTAACCGACCACCGTTAGGCTGCAATTGATAACCGGTTTCTTCGTGAAATTCCCGCTGAGCACATGCTGCCGGCAATTCATTTGGTTCAACGTGACCTGCTGGTAATAAGGTCGTCTTTAAATACGGATGGCGAATAAAAAAGGCGGTTTGATGACAAAAAACTAAAGCACTTGCGGAAAGATGAAGCTGCGAACGACGGTTTCGCAATTCAGGTGCATGGACTAATAGTAGGTGTTTCAACCTGTCAATTTTATCACAAGATGCCCAAGGAAAATTTGCCTGCTCCAATTCAATGAGTTTGGTCATGATTGTATGAAGCAATACTGTCGATTCAGCCATTTTAAACCTCCTCTGGATTGGCGTGTCCTTTGAATTAGTTTACTAATTGTGTTTTTAATAAGTTAAATGTCTTAATTAGCCACTCAGTTTCCTTGACATCGTGCACTCGAATAACGCGGCCGCCCAAAACCGTCATCAGTGATTCAAAAAGTAGTGTTGGGATGAGTCGGTCATCGGCCGATTCCAAATTAAATAATTGTTTAGAAAAACTCTTCCGCGAAATTGCAATCATGATCGGTGTCTGGTAACGGGTCATCTGCTTGGTAAACTGCATTTTAATAATGTCGAGGGCTAATGTGTTGTGGTTGGAAAAGCCTACCCCCGGATCAAGAACAATGTTTGTTTTTTGAAGCCCTGATGCTGTTAGATCACTTATTGTATGGGTAAAGAAATCGGCCATTATCTGATTTAAGGTTTCCGGTTTTTCATTAAAATTTCGGCCATTGAACATGCTGACCACCGCAGGCTTGTATTTGGCAACTAATTCTAACTTAGTTTGCGAATTAAAGCCGTCAATATCGTTAATGATTTGAATGCCGGATTTTAATGCCCGTTCGATTACTTCGTTGGTATTGGAATCCAAGGCTAAAACAATATCGGGGAATCGCTTTTGAATTGCGTTTAAATAAGGGGCGATTCTTGCCCATTCGGCCTCGGCACTAATATCATCAAAATGTGGTTTGGAAGATTTCCCTCCGAGCTCAAAAACGGATGCACCGTAGCTCCTTTCCACTTCGATTCGATTGAGCACTTTATCAATACTAGAATTGACCCCGCCATCGTAAAACGAATCCGGTGTCAGATTAAGAATCGAATAAATAATTGGCGATTGGTTAAGGTCAAAATCAAAATTGGGGCCGGTAAAGTGGTTGCTTGCTTGGCTACTTGCTTGGTTATTCATGATGAGTGCCCTCCTGTTTGTTAAGATAATTTCTGATAGGATTCAGTAAATAAAAGGAGCCAACCACCAACACGAGTGCGTGTTTAGCTGATTGCAATTGGTTCATTGCGGTATTAATTGCCGTGATTGGATGATTGATGATGGTTGAATCGATCCCGGCCACTTCTTTAATTGAGCGTTGTAGTTCGCTAGCGGCCAATTTTCTGGTAGGATGTTGCGGTTCGGTCACAATAAAATTAGCGTGCGGAATGGTCGTTAATTCTCGAACGGCTCCTGAATAATTCTTATCCTTCAAGAAGCCAACGACAATCAATTTATCCTGGAGAGGAAAAATTTGATTAACCGTTTCAACAAACGCGGTTATGCCGTCGAGATTATGCGCGCCGTCAACGATAACTAGTGGATCATGGTTAACTGTTTCAAATCGGCCTGGAATGGTCAAGTTTGAGAGTGCCTGATTGAGAATGTAATCAGGTTTAATTGATAACCGCTGAGCTTTTAAGAAATGAGCCAACCATGCGATCACTGTTTGCACATTTTCAAGTTGATAACTGGCTGTCAGTCCAAATCTAAATTGGCCTTTATCTTGACCAACTTGAAAATGAATTACGGAATCACTCAGGTGAAATGGGCTGACTTGAACAGAACTCGCAACGTCAATGATCGTTGCTTTTTTGCGGTCGGCTTCATTCTCGATAATTTGGTTCACAACCTTGGTGTGTTGGCGTCCAATAATGGTCGTATTACCAGGACGAATAATTTTTGATTTGGTTGTCACAATTTCTTCGAGGGTATTGCCTAAAATTCCCACGTGATCCATACCAATCTCAGTAAAAACTGAATATGCCGTTGTGGTCACTGCATTCGTCGCATCAAGTTCACCGCCTAAGCCGCATTCTAAAACGACCCAGTCAACTTGTTGTGTCGCAAAGTAATTCATCGCTGCTAGAAATTGAGCTTCAAACTCAGATAGTTGTTGATGCGCAAATTCAGGAGTTTTCATCAGCTGTTCAAGTTGCGCTAAAGCGGCTTGTAGATCGGCTGATTTTATTGGCTGGTTATTGATTTGAATGCTATTGGTTAGATTGCCAATGAAAGGACTTGTAAATAAACCAACTCGAAAACCGAGGGTTGTTAAACAAGCATTGATCATCATGGCGGTCGATCCCTTACCATTAGTCCCACAAACGTGAATAATTAGAAATGCCCGGTCGGGATCATCTAAGTGGCGTAACAACTTCTTTAATAAAGCAATTCGATCACCTTGATCGTATAGAAAAGTTGAAAATGGTTGTGTTTTCATTGTTAAATCACCTTAATGCGCTTAAAAATTCATTCTGGTAAGCCACACTGTCACTAAATTTGCCAGAGAAGCGAACGGTTCTAGTTGTCGACCCTGTCTTTTTGACCCCCCTCATTTCAACACACATATGACGCGCATCAACCACAACCGCGACTCCTTTTGGTGTCAAAATTTTATTTAATTGGTCACTGATTTCGTCAGTTAATGCTTCTTGTAACGTTAATTTATGGGAAACAAAATCAACTAATCGCGGGATCTTGCTTAGCCCAATAATTGTTCCGTTATTGGGCAGATAGGCTACACTAACCGTTCCCCAAAAAGGCATCATATGATGTTCGCACATTGAATAAAATGGAATTTGCTTCATCATAACCATTTTTGATTGATCTAAGTCCGCTGAATGAAATAGTTTGTAATCAGTGAAATCTTCCAATCCGATTGATGAAAAAATTTCCTGATACATCCGACTGACTCGATCTGGTGTTTCGACCAGTCCGGAGCGGGTTGGATCATCACCAATCGCTGTCAATATAGTCTTAACTGATTCGGCAACTGGATCTTGATCATGCCCATCAGTCGCTGGCACCTTCTTTAGGGGCTGCTCATTGGCGTCAATTTGGTTAATTGCTGAAGCGAGTTGATGATAATATGGAAACGATTGATCGATTAATTCCATTAGTGGCACCAAGACAAATCGCCGGTTAAATGTTTCTGGATGGGGAACTTGCAGATCAGCACTTTTAATTGTCTGATCCCCATAAAAAATAATGTCAATATCTAATGTCCGTGGCCCCCAATGGATCTTGCGGGTTCGATGCAGTTGTTGTTCAATTTGATGAATTAACTTCAGTAACTTTTGTGGACTAAGGGTTGTTAAAAGACGAACGGCCGTATTCAAAAAGGCTCGTTGTGAAACGTTTCCCACTGGAGCAGTTTCGTAAAACGCGGCCACCTGCTCGATCATGATTTGTGGATCCGCTCCTAATCGTTTAATAGCAGTTTTGATATACTGCTGGCGATTGCCAATATTGCTTCCCAAACTCAAGTAAACAGTTTCCATTACGAACGCTCCATTTCTATTTCCACATTATCAATGACCCCATCGATTGGAAGGGCTAATTTCCTGATTCGAACGGTTGTCTTGCCAATCCGTGGGTCCAATGACTTAATTCGTTCCAAAATGGTTTGCGCCAAAGTTTCAAGTAAATCAACCTGCTTACTTGAAACGATTTGCGCAACTTGCTGATAAAAATCCCCATATGAAACGGTACTTTCTAACTGATCATTTTGAGGGTCCGCATTAATGACCGTAATCAGGTCAATCTGCAGTGCTTGGCCAACGACTTTTTCTGCCGGTAACACCCCAATATGGCTGTGAAATTGCATGTTGTTTAATTTAATTGTGTACATTTGGTCATCTTCCTTTGAAAAAAGTATACGACAAAAAGCGGCCCGTTTAGATATTGATCATATCCAGCGTGTCGCTTTTGTTAACTAATTTAAAAGCCGGTCCTTAATCGTTTGAAATGTTTTTGAATTCAAGACAAAATAAAGGATCGCAATTTGGATCGGCGTCATGATAATTTCCTTTAACAAACGAACCGGCAATAACCCGAAGAACGGGGTTTGATACATAACGGTTAACCAGAGCGTATTCAAAACTGTGTTTACCAAGACAGCAATGAGTAACTGAGAAAAAATAACCCGTTGCCAGCTAATCTGCTTATCATAAAAGAAAACGCCATAGATAGCTGCTCCTAAAATTGCAGAAACGGTAAACCCTGGGAAATACGGACTACCCGAAATAAGGGTTCCAATAATATCCCCTAACGCAGCCGTTGTGGCAGACCATAGCGGACCGTATAGATAACTGGTGATGGCAATCATGATAAAGCCAAAGCTTAACCTTAAAAATTGTGTGCCAACTGTTAGTCGACCTAAAATTAACGCTAACGCCATCAAAACACCTAAAACAACGACGTCAACCGTTCGTAACTTCCGAAAACCTAATGATACTGACTTCATGATCCCGACATCTCCTCTAAAGGAGCTCACCAATATTTAGAGGTTCTAAATAAAATGGCGAATGCGGAAACAATACCGCAAATGGCGAACAAGTCGAAGCTCGTCATTTTTCGTCCGAAGTTCACATTCCGTTCCTTCGACACTTAACGCATTGAATCCTACCCCATAATTTAAATGATACAACCCCTAAAGTTTACCATATTAAACAAAAAAAGCAATCGTTTTGCCGGTCTTTTTCCGAACATTAAGTGATTGCTTTTAATAATCGTTATGTTTTATAGTTTGTCCTGATCAAAGTCCCGAAGCCAGGCAAGGGCTAGAGCCTTGTCGCCCAAATGCGTTCCAATCGTTGGGCCAAAGTAACTTTGCTCAATTTTCATTTGTGGATAAAGTTCGTGTATTTTGCTTGCCCACTCGTTACCGGCCTTAGGGTCATTGCCATTAATGACCAGTGCTCTGAGGGGATAAGTTGCCTTTTGTTCAGCATTCGCAAAAAGCGTTTCGACCCGTTTTAAAGCCTTTTTTCGAGAACGAATCTTTTCAAAGGCAACAATTTCGTTACTTTGATCATCGAAAGTCAACAACGGCTTAATTTTAAGGATGCCGCCAATAAAAGCCGACGCATTAGATAATCGACCGCCCCGAACTAAATTTTGAAGGTCATCGACAACGAATAGTTCATCAATCGTTGAGCGTAAGTCGTCTAAATAGGCAATAATTTGTTCGGCTGTTCGATTCAAGCTGGCCATCTTACTAGCTTGAATAGCTAAGTATCCCATTAATTTAACCGTAATTTTGGAATCATATGGAATGACTTTGATATTTTGAATTGATGGCGCAATCTGCTCTAATGAATTATAGAAACCAGAAATTGTACTTGCCAAGTGAATGCTGATTACAGTGTCATAACCCTTGTCAGCTAGTGAATTGTATAATTCAATCATTTCACCTACTGGTGGTTGGGAAGTGCTGGGAAAAGAATTGGCCGTTTTTAATTTCTGATAAAATTCGGTTGTCGTTAAATCAATCCCCTCTTTGTATTCTTTGCCATCGATAATGACCGGGATTGGTACCACTGTAATGTGATACTTCTGTCGCTCTTCGTCAGTTAAATACGCTGTGCTATCCGTTACAATCGCAATCTTCATTAAATCCACCTGCTCGTTCTTATATTCTGCTGAGGCTTTGTTCGAGTCTGTTAATTAAAATTTTTAAGAGATTCTTTTCTTCATCAGTCCAATGGCTAAAGATTTGTTCAGTCAACTTATCAAGTCTTTCTTGAACATATGTACTCGAATCGATTCCCTTTTGAGTGACATTATAAATCAATTGACGCTTATCTTTGCCAACGGCGGTCTTTTTTAACATCTCTTTTTCAACTAATCGTTTCAATTGTCGAGACAGAGTGGAAATGTCTAATTTGGTTTTTTGTGATAAAACTTCTTGGGTCGTATTGCCCGCAATCACCTGACACAATAATTTCCACTCCGAAATGGTTAATCCATATGATTTAGTAATCGCAAATAATTGTGCTTTATGATTTTTAGCAGCAGAATTAAGTGCTGGCAGAATATCCTTCATTCTGAAAAGACCTCCGAAAAAATAGTATACGCTAAATGATAATGACATACAAATGAACAACAGGCTTCGCATCAGCAGCTGAAGTGCGCTATACTAGTAGATGCGATTTTAGATGAAAGTGAGTGATAAGATGTCATTCGATGGTTCTTTTACCCATTCCATGAGAAATGAATTAGCTTCAACTTTAAAAACTGGGCGAGTAAGCAAGATCAATCAACCCTATCCTAATGAGTTAATCGTAACCATTCGCGCCCAAAGTAAAAATCAACAATTACTTCTGTCAGCGAACCCCACTTACGCCCGGGTTCAATTAACAAAGATCCCCTATGTTAACCCAAGCGTCCCTAGCAACTTTACCATGATTATGCGAAAACATCTAAGCGGTGCAATTTTAGTTGACGTACAACAACTAGATAATGACCGGGTACTGAATTTCTTGTTCACTTCTCGAAATGAACTGGGCGATCAAACAGCGTTATGCCTAAGCATTGAAATGATGGCTCGACACAGTAATATTATTTTGATTGACCAAAAGAACGGTAAGATTATTGATGCAATCAAACATGTTGGGGCAGATGTTAACCGGTACCGCCTTTTGCTTCCAGGGGCAACTTACATCGAGCCACCCAAGCAAGATGTGCAAGACCCGTTCAAGAAAACGACCTTTGAAGATATTACCAACTTGATGACCGAATTTCCAAACGTTGACGTTCTTGCCACTAACCTTCGAAAAGGGCTCCAAGGATTGGGCAAAGATACATCTTTGGCACTAGCAAGTTATTTACATCAAAGTGGCAAGCCAGCAGCCAATTTTAAACGATTCTTTGATCAATTTAATACACCAAAGCCAACGTTAAGCAATCTTGCTAATAACAAGATTAATTTTACCGCATTTCCTTATCCAGGTGCAATTAAAAATCAACTTTATCCAACCTTGAGTGAACTTCTGGACCATTATTATGCAAAACGGGCCCAGCATGACCGGGTTCGTGAACAAGGAGCCGTTTTAATTCAAGTCGTTAAAAAACAGCTAAAGAAAAACCGCACAAAACTAAAGCGACTGAAACGAGATATGGCAGAAACGGAGAATGCCGATGAGTATCGAATTAAGGGTGAAATCTTGACAACCTATCTCAACCAGCTTCAACGGGGAATGGCCACAATCGAATTGCCAAACTACTATGCAAATAATACCCCACTTAAGATTAAACTTTCAACTCAATTATCTCCCTCAGAAAATGCGCAGCGTTATTTTAAACGATATCAAAAGCTCAAAAACGCGGTTAAATATCTTAATGAACAGATTCAACTAACGGAACAAGAAATTGATTATTTCGAAAATATTCAATCCCAAATTGAAATTGCCCAACCAGAAGATTTAATTGATATCCGCTTTGAATTAGAACAAGGTCACTATCTCAAGGATCATGAACAGGGACGTAAAAAGAAAAAAGCCAAGCGGCAAAAAATTAACAAACCCGAAACGTTTATTTCTTCGGATGGGACAGAAATTTTAGTTGGTAAGAATAACTTACAAAATGAACGGCTCACCATGCATACAGCCGATAAACGCGAAATTTGGCTTCATACAAAAAATATTCCTGGATCTCACGTTATCATTAGAAGTTTTGATCCATCAGACAATACCCTAACCGAAGCAGCTAATTTAGCAGCCTATTTTTCAAAGGCACGGGAATCTTCTAAAGTGCCAGTTGATTATACGAGAGTCAGACATATCCGCAAGCCTAACGGAACCAAGCCTGGTTTTGTCATTTATGACCACCAGCAAACGTTATTGGTCGACCCATCCGAATCACTCGTTAATCAGTTAAGAAAGTAACCGCCAAAAACAAAGCAATGACAGCAAATCCTTGACCCAAAGTCGATTTGTCGCCATTGCTTTTTTGCGTTAATTTATAAAATTTTCGAATGATAATGCGGCACCGACTTCTTGTCTTGTCGTGCCCTCTTTCCGGTTTGATTGGAGCTGTTTAAAAGGAAAATGGGCGGTCATAATCGAATAGCGCTTGTGGGCAATCGGTTTAAGTTGTTCTCGCAGTGAAGCCATATCTAAAATTCCTAAATATTTTTTAACTAGGACGTTAATCCAATTAATACCAGTCGTTTTAGTTAAAAATGCGGTTTCAGTGATTCTAACTGGTCGAATTCCCGTACAAATATAGTCGCCAGAGTTGGTTTTGTTAAACAAAACTTGGACTAAGCCTTGCCATTCGCTCGGATTGGTCGTCTTAATTGCTTGCTGCATGATCAGCGATTCATCTTTTTGCCAGTCAATCATCGGTTCTTGATAATCGTTTAGGTGATGTAAATCATTTCGATTATGATGATTAAAAAACGACAATGATGTGACAGGAATAATTTCTTTTCCTTGGATAAACAAGTCAACAGCTGTGGTTGCAGAATGACGCTTGTAATGAGCAACTTTTTGGTCTGGCGGCAACACAATGATATTCAGGTCAGCAAATTGCTTTAACTGCTTGGACAGATAGTGCCGGTTCCCAGGTAAAAAAATAACGTCTGGACGATCCAAATTAATGATGTTCAAAATATTACCAAGTTGAATTGGCTCGATATACTGCTTATCGCTTAACTGCGGCGTGAGCGAGACGACATTGGGATTGGTGTTCATAATCAGTGTTTTATAACCAACTTTTTTAAGTGAAATTAAAATTTGAGCTGTATAGTAATCAGCTGCTGAATTAGGGCCTAATTGGTTGCCACCACGGCCAATAACCAACGCTGTTTTTTCCGCAAACGGTTTGCTTTCGTTTTCAAGCTCATAACTGCTATAAAAAATGTTAGTGGCTTCCAAGAATTCCCCGGCACTCGGCTCAATTTCTTTGTAAGTCACTTGATGGTTGACGTTTTGATTCATTCTTGTAATTTGGGCAATGTTAACGTTCCATAATTCTGCCAACATGCCGTCGCCGAAACCGTACTTATGACCGACCTGAACTGATTGTGGCGAAAGCGGATGGTTAATAACAAAGTCTTGAGCTCGCAGCAGCTGATTTAATTTGTAAAAATAAAAGCGATCAATCCTTGTCAACTCAGAAAGTTCATCAATCGAAAAGCCGCGCCGCAAAGCTTCCATCAAAATTAAAATTCGGCTTGCCAATGGATGAATCAGTTGGTTAATCACGTCATCGTCATCCACTTTTGAAACGCTTGGTAAAATGTCTCGAGGAGAAAATTGCGAGCTATGCATCGACTTAATAATGGCTTCCTCAACAGTCCGCCCCACCCCGATGGTTGATCCGACTGACTTCATTAGGGTGTTTAGATGTTGGTCCACGTCATTGATATCTCTAAACGGCCAGAGTGGAATTCGTACTAGAACGTGATCCATTGTCGGCTCCATGAAGGGCGTGTATTTACTATATTTAGCGGGTAATTTAATTTCGGTAAAGCCGTATCCTAGTTCTAAAAAACTCGCCACATACGTTAACGGATAACCAGTTGCTTTAGCGGCCAATAAGGTGTTTCGCGTAAAAAATGGGCTAACCTTGGTTACAAAATAATTAGAATCGGTTCTGCTTTGAGCAAATTGTACATGACAAGTTCCCGTCACGTTAAGAGAATCCATAATTCTAAATGTCGCGGTCCGCAACGCTTGATATTCTTCATTAATCAATGTCTGGGTCGGCGCAAAGATAATTGAATCACCCGAGTGAATACCAATGGGATCCATATCTTCCAAGCCGGAGATTAAAAGTTTATTGCCATTTGCATCACGAATACCAACCATTTCAATCTCTTTGTAACCAACGATACTTTGCTCAATGGAGCAGCGCTTAATATACGCACGCTTAAAACTCACATCTAAAGCATCTTCAAGTTCATCCGTATTGTTACAGATAAACCGGCTGGTATCATGACTAGCCGAGATTGGTTTAACGATCACAGGGAAACCAACTTCTCGGACAAAATCCATTGCCTCAGTGTCGTCGGCAACAATTCGAGAAGCAATTACCCGTTCATTAATTTCGGTTAATAAGTCCCGTAGCTTTTCATTGTCAATCACTTTGCGAAGATCGGCTGGCTTAATCCCTAACAAATTGATGTTGTTAGATGTTAGAACACCGCTCTCGGAAAGCTGCCAGGCAATTTGCATGGCGTTTAAACCACCAGTCGTTGCCATAATGGCGTCGGGATGTTCTTTTTCAATAATGTTAACCACATTTTTAAAATTCACTTGTTGGACATAGACATTGGCTGGTTGTACCTCTTCGCTGGTAACTGAGAAAGGATTGTCATCTACGTAGATGATTTGAGCACCGGTCTTTTTTAAAGCGATTAGCCGTTCATAAGCTGCTGCATCAAGTTCATTTTCATGACCGATGCTGGTAGGGCCGCCGCCTAAGAGGAGGACTTTATTAATATCGACTGCCATTTTCGTCCCTTCTCCTTTCCATTATTTCCATGAAATCATCAAATAAGTCGACGCTATCCTTTGGCCCAGGGGCACCATCAGGAGAGAACTGAACTGAAAAGGCTGGAAAATCTCTGTGACGTAAACCTTGAACCGTTCCATTGACTAAATCGACATGAGTAATGAATAACTTTGCGTGATCAATTGACTTAGGATCAACCGCGTATCCCTGTTCTTGACCTGAAAAGAAAATTTCGTTGGTAATAATTTCTCTGATTGGATGATTAGCCCCATGGTGTTCAACTCGCAGCTTGGACACTTTTGCTTGATTCGCCAACGCAAATAATTCATGGCCTAACCCAATTGCAAATAACGGCGCTTGACTTTGGATTTCTGTAATCATTTTTAACACCGATTCAGGTAAATTAGACGGTGCCCCAGGACCAGTTGATAATACAATACCATCTGGATCAAGGTCTAAGATCATCTCACTGGTTGAATTCCAAGGAACCACGGTTACATTGCAATTTCTCCTTGAAAGCTCCCGTAAAATACCACTTTTTAATCCGAAGTCGACGACAACCACGTTATCGCCCTCATCAGGGTTCGGATACGGTTTGGGGGTTGCAACCTGGGCAACTTGTTGATTTGTCAAAACTGTAGCGTGTAATTGATCAAAAGCATGATCGTCAGCAACATCGACAATGCTGGCCATCATATTGCCATATTTTTGCAGGCGGTGCCGAATTTCCCGGGTGTCGACATCATAAATGCCAGGAATTCGGTGTTGCTTTAAGTATCGATCCAATGAAATTCGCTTAAAGTGATCCGTTGCTAAGTTTTCATATTCGCGAACAATTACGCCCTTTGCGGACGGCAAAACGGACTCGTACGCATTTTGGTCGAGTCCTGTATTACCGATTGATGATTGGGTAAAAACAATAATTTGATTATGATAAATTTGGTTAGAGATGATTTCTTGATAGCCGTTCATCGTTGAATTGGCGACCAATTCACCGGTCGTTGTCGCTAGTGAACCAAACGCTTTTCCAGGGTATGCCGAGCCATCTGCTAATATCAAGTATCTTTGCGTCATGTTGACTCCTCGTTAGGTATCATTTGATGAGCTCAACGGCATCCTTATCATCAATTTCTGATACGTAAACTTTGATTTTTTCTTTTTGAGAACTCGGAATGTTCTTACCAACAAAGTCAGCGCGAATTGGTAATTCACGGTGGCCACGATCGACGAGAACTGCCAAATTGATGGATTTTGGCCGTCCTAAGTCCATGACAGCAGATAAAGCGGCTCGCACCGTTCGCCCAGTATATAGCACATCGTCGACTAGAATCACGCGCTTGCCTTCAATTGAAAAGTCGATTTTATTATTGGACATTTTAACATCAATACTCATTGAATCATGCTCAATATCATCTCGATAATTAGTAATATCCAACTCGCCAACCGGAATCGTAACGTTCTCCAACTGTTGCAATCGATCAGCAATTCGATTAGCAAGAAAAATGCCACGCGTTTTAATGCCAATTAAGACGAGGTCTTCTACCCCTTTATTTTTTTCTACAATTTCATAGGTAATTCGTGTTAAGGCGCGTTGCATTGCCATTTTGTCTAAAATTATCTTTCCCATCATCAAGTACTCCTTAGATTAGTATCGGATTGAGAAATCAAAAACAGTTAACTTCAGAATATGTGCGTGAAGCCAACTTGTCAAGATTTCAATGTGGCAGCCCTTCGCAAACGGTTCACTGTTTTTTCGAAAATCGGTGGAACCGGTGCTGAAAAAATCATCAATTTGTGGCTAACTGGATGCTCAAAGCCCAAAGTCTGTGCGTGCAAGAATTGACCATGACCTTTAATTGTTTTACGGGGGCCATATAACGGATCACCAACGATTGGATGACCAACATATTTCATGTGAACCCGAATTTGGTGAGTCCGCCCCGTTTCTAGCCGACAGGTAATCAACGTGTAATCCTCAAATCGTTCCAACACATTGAAATGGGTCACTGCAGCTCGGCCGTCGGCGACAACTGCTTGTTTTTTTCGATCCTTCAGTGAGCGGCCGATTGGTGCGTTCACCACCCCAGCATCTTCATTAATTCGCCCATGAACTAACGCAACGTAGCTTCTTAAGTTCTTTTGTTTTTTAAGTTGATCTGATAACGCTTGGTGGGCAGCGTCGTTTTTGGCGACCATGAGTACGCCTGAGGTATCCTTATCAATTCGGTGAACAATTCCCGGCCGAAATTCACCGTTAATCGTTGAAAGCGGACTATGATGCAACAATCCATTTACCAAGGTATGATTGGGATGACCAGCAGATGGGTGAACGACCATTCCTTGGGGTTTGTTGACGACAATGACATCATTATCCTCATAAACAATATCTAGCGGAATTGCTTCTGGCGCCAAATCGATTGACTGAGGGATAACATCTTTGATAACGACTTGATCGCCAACTACTGTTTGATATTTTGGCTTTTTGACGTCACCATTAACGGTGATCTGGCCGTCTTCAATTAATTTTTTAGCGTGCGAGCGGCTAATTGTCGAATCAATTTCTGAAATGACTTTATCCAGTCTGCCTGTATGTTCATTTAAAATAATTGTTTTCACTATCATTAATCCCCAACTATCGTTCGCGTAGAATTGCCAAGCCCAACACAATAATGCCCACCGTTAAAAACAGATCAGCACAATTAAAAATTGGAAAATTGATGAAATCTAATTGAAACATGTCGACAACATGCCCATAAAAGATCCGGTCAATGACGTTGCCAATCGTTCCGGCCAGCAATAAGCTTAAGCCAATCCGATAAGTAACATTTTCCCAGTAATGGACCAAAAAATAAGCAATTAACCCACTGGCTGCTAAAGCAATCACGACAAAAATCATCTGATGGCCGGATAAAATGCTCCATGCTGCACCAGTGTTATTAATTCGCGTCAATGATAACAAACCGGGAATTACTTGAACCGATTGGCCCATTCCCAAACTGATTACAATCCAATGTTTGACAAGCTGATCGAGGCCGACCAATAAGCCAATAATAATCACGTAAATGACAGGCAACTTAAAAACTCCTTTAGAACAGCCCAGTAATTCGGCCGTTTTCATCGATATCCATGTCAAGGGCAGCTGGATGGCTGGGTAACCCGGGCATTGTTAATATTTTACCAGTAAGCGCGACAATAAAGCCAGCCCCAAGTTTTAATTGCAGATCCGAAACATGGATGATAAAGTTCGTTGGTGCGCCCAATTGCTTGGCGTTATCAGTCAAGGAATACTGCGTTTTAGCCATGCAGACAGGTAATTGACTATATCCCATTTTTTCAATCTGTTTAAGCGCGGTTTGCGCCTTGGTCGATAATACCACGTCACTGCCGCCATAGGTTTTAGTGACAATGGCTTTAATTTTATCCAGTAAAGGCGTACCAGCGGCGTATAAAGGTTTGAAATCAGCCGGTTGCTCGCAAGCAGCTACCACTTCTTTGGCAAGCTCAATGGCGCCCTTACCACCTTGAGCCCAACTATTAATCACAGCACTCTTAACTTGTAGTTCATTGGTAACATACTGAGTTAAAAAGTTAATTTCAGCCTCGCTGTCGCTTGAGAAACGATTGATGGCAACCACTACCGGCTTGCCGTACTGCCGCATATTAGCAACGTGGCGTTTCAAGTTGGCAACCCCATCAGCTAACGCGGCCAAATTTTCTTGATTCAATTCATTTTTATTGACACCGCCGTTAAGCTTGAGGGCGCGAGCGGTTGCGACAACAACCACACAGTCTGGTGTTTTGTTGAGTTTGGGTGAAACAATATCCATAAATTTCTCGCCACCCAGATCAGAACCAAAACCAGCTTCAGTAATTGCGTAATCAGCAAAATGCAGGGCCGCTTGCGTTGCTAAAATGCTGTTGCACCCATGCGCAATGTTGGCAAAAGGACCACCATGAATAAACGCCGGGGTGTGCTCAATTGTTTGAACCAGATTGGGTTTAATCGCATCTTTCAATAAGAGTGTCAAAGCGCCTTGCACATGTAGGTCGGAAACTAAAATTGGCTTACGATCGTATGTATAGCCAATCAACATTTGACCAATTCGTTTCTTTAAATCGACCAAATCAGTGGCCAGGCATAAGATCGCCATTAATTCACTGGCAACGGTAATATCAAAACCATCTTGCCTTGGAACACCAGAGGTTCTGCCACCCAGGCCAACAACTACTTGTCTTAACTCACGGTCATTAACGTCAAGGACGCGTTTCCAAGTAATTTGGCGAGGATCAATGTTTAATTGATTGCCGTGTTGAATATGATTATCAATTAACGCGGCTAATGTATTGTGAGCTTCTGTCAGGGCGTCAAAATCGCCTGTAAAGTGTAAATTAATATCATCCATTGGCACCACTTGTGCGTAACCACCGCCAGTTGCGCCACCTTTCATGCCCATCACTGGGCCAAGGGACGGTTCACGCAGCGCCAAGGCAACCTTTTTATGTAGTTCACTTAATCCATCACCTAACCCGATTGTGACGGTTGTCTTACCTTCACCTGCAGCCGTTGGGTTAATAGAAGTTACTAAGATCAGCTTACCAGCGGGCTTTTCAACTTTAGGATCAAATTGAACCTTGGCTTTATAATGACCATACTGTTCAAGCTGATCTTCTTTGATACCAAGCTTTGCGGCAATTTTAACAATGGGATCCATCCTTGATTCTTGAGAAATTTCAACATCGCTTTTCATCGTGCAAACAACCTCCTATGAATTAACGTTACAACGGTACAGGAGCCATTATTAAAGCCAGCTAATGAGTCGTAATTAATTCTTTAATCTCAATCACTGAATTTGCGGGTAGAATAAAACTATAGATCTTTGTGTTGGCAACAAAACCAAGTTGATACTTAGATGTTTGCACGTGAGAAATTTTATCTAAATCGATCATGAGCCAGTGGGGATTTGTAATCCGGCTGACCACTAAATGATTTTCAAAAATTTTAATACTGCGGAAATGAATCTCCGCCCACGCGATAAAAGCAAACAACACGAAGAAAAATAGGGTGATCCACTGGAAATGAGTGATCTCTAACCAGATAATGACACCAATAAAGAAAATGACGAATGTCCAGCTCCAACAAATAATGCTCCCTAATGGACTTGGTTGGTAAAAAAAATGACGTTTTTGCGTTATCATTAACAAAACTCCTTAGAAAGTGACAATCATTCAATGTTTAAAGTTTATAGTGATGCAGCCGTTAATCAAAAGAGCCAAAAAGCGGCAATTGGTATTTTAATTATCCACAATGGCCAGCAACTGCAAGTTAAATCTCCCATTAAGGCAGTCGATAATCATGAAGCCGAATTTATTGCCGCGATTAACGCCTTTAAAAAATTAATTGCCGTGGCAGACGATCCTGATGAATTTGTCTTTTACTATACCGACAGTAAAATCGTAATTGACAGTCTTAATAAAGGCTATGCCAAACATTTCCAACCAGAAGTTAATCAGCTCTTAGCTTTACAAGATCAATTTTCAACCGTCATCAATACCTGGATTCCAGACAGCCAAAATCACGGGGCCCATTACTTGGCTAGCCAAGCACTTCATACGATGTGAACTAGTGAATATAGTAGCCAACCGGCTTGGTGTAACGATTTAGTGGTTCAGCCAAGCTGCCGAGAACTTGATTGGCTAAGAAATAGCCAATCATCGGTCCCGTGGTTAACCCCGATGAACCGAGGCCGCCGCCGACTAAAATATGCGGGTTGGTAGGCAATCCTCCAAAAAACGGACCATAATCAGACGTATACGCCCGGGTGCCCACTCGTGAATCCAGCACGGCCAATTCATTTAAGTTGCTCATAAATTGACTGGCATTGTGTAATAAAGCTTTACGAGCACCAGCAGTCGGTTTTAAATCAAAGCCGCCATCATCCTCATGGGTTGCGCCGATAACCAGGCGGCCATCTGCAAATGGAATTATATCGCTACTTGCATCAGGCATCATGACTGGCAGGTCAGTTGTTGTTTGCCAATTTTTAAGGGACAAATCGATTAATTGTCCCTTTTGTGGCCGAATATCAACTGACAAGTGCAATGGCGCCAAAGTTTCTTTCATCCACGCGCCGCTTGCAATGATGATATCATCGAATGAACGGCTCGTCGAGTGGTCATCCACACGATTGTTATCCCGCAGCACACCTCGGTGATGGATAATGGTTAGATTTTGTCGCTGGGCGGCTGCTAAAAGCCGATTAACCAACTGAGCCCCTTCAACTTTGGCCCCACCACTCACAAATACCCCTGCTGGCGGATGAGTCAAAAATGGCAATTTTTCGCCAACTTGACTAGACGAAAGCAAGGCTACTTTTCCCATTGCCGGCGTCGTTTGCCGTTTGATTTCAGCGCGATGAAAGAGGGCTATTAAATCCGAATGATTTTTTCGAGTTACGATGGTCCCCGTCTGCTGATAAACGTCAGGCCCCAAATGAGCGGCCTCAGCTAATTGAGGCATCAATTCGGCGCCTCGCTTGGCTAGCTCATACCAGCGCCGATTCCGTCGCTTGGATAGCCATGGTGAAATAATACCAGCGGCTGCTTTGGTTGCCTGGCCGTTTTCGTCGTCAAATAAAGTTGTTGCGATTGAACTGCTGCCGGGTAGATGGCTTAAATAAAAAGCAGCGGTGGCCCCGATAATCCCACCGCCAATAATTGCCACATGTTTCAAATGATAACCGCCTCTTTTAACCAAGTTGTTCTTATTTTACCATATATTTTGAAGAAATTTTATTTTACTTCGTTCAAAACCCTCAAATCACGAACTTTTTTACCCCAAAACTGGAAATAGTCCGTTCTTAGTGAACCGTTATAAAGCTTTCGGCGCTTCGTTGCTGGTTGGCCATAATATTTTTCGAAGTCTAAATCAGAGGTTAAAAAGTATTTCGACCAACTTGTCAATGGATTAAATACCCTTCCCATTTGTCGATAAAGGTCATGGGCACGCGCTGCATCACTCATTCGTTGCCCGTATGGTGGATTACCAACAATGACGCCGTTAACTTTATTTGTTTTAAAATCGGCAACTGCTAATTGTTTGAACTGAATATCAGCTAACAGCCCCACTTCTTCGGCATTGCGCTTAGCAATTTCGATCATATTACCGTCAACGTCACTAGCGGTAATGTCTAATTCCGTATCATAGTCAGCTTGCGCATCGGCTTCGTCTCGAACTTGTTGAACCATCTCATCATCAACCATCGGCCACTGTTCACAAATAAAGTCCCGATTAAAGCCGGGAGCGATATTTCGACCAATCATCGCTGCTTCGATGGGAATGGTCCCAGAACCGCAAAATGGGTCCAAAAACGGCATATCTGGATACCAGTTTGTCAGCATCACTAAAGCCGCCGCCATATTTTCTTTTAACGGCGCTTCGCCCTTTTCAACCCGATAACCACGTTTGAATAGACTTGCCCCGGTTGTATTTAGTAACAGCATGACGTGATCCTTGTTGATGGTGACTTCTAGTGGAAAGGAAGCGCCGGTTTCTGGTAACCTGGTGTGGCGATGATAAGCATTACTTAGCTCATTCACAATTGCCTTTTTAACAATGGCTTGAGAATCCGGCACACTGTGGAGCTTTGAGTTTTTCGACCGGCCTTCAACCGGAAAAGCGGCATCCATGGGTAGAAATTTATCCCACGCAATCGCCGTCGTTTGTTCAAACAAATCATCAAAAGTTGTTGCGTCAAATTCGTCGATGACAATTTTAATTTTATCAGCCGTTCTTAACCACAAATTGGTTTTAATAATATCTACGGGTGTTCCCTGAAATCTTGCCCGACCGTTTTCAACTTGAACATCGTAGCCAAGATCTCTTAATTCTTTGCCAACCAAGGCTTCAATCCCAGCCGCACAGGTAGCCATTAAATTGAATTTCATTTTTTTCATCTCATTTCTTGGATTTATGTTGCAATTAATAGTCCTAGCCATCCTCTTAATAAGGAATGGTTCTCCAAAGCTTAAAGTAACGACTGCTTATCTGCTCGCTCGACAACAGTCAAGGTAACGGTTAATAAAAAAGGAGGATGGAACAAAATTACTTTTGTCCATCCTCCCAACCTGTTTGGTGTAAATCCCTATAAGCCATGTTTTGTGCTTGCTTTATCCCAGGGCGATCAAGCAAGTAGTAATCATCTATCTGAGAAATCACAAGAATTTCTCCCCCACACTTGGTTCATTTACCGTGTGTGAAGCTCCCCTACCAAAGTTTGGGTTTCCCGCTCGAGGGGTTTACCGCGTTCCATCAGCACCGTTTCCGATACTGTTCGTCACTGTGGCACCTTAGGGAACCAATCACATAGCAAAGCCTTAGCGATTGGTTCCGCCGTAACTCTAAAAAGAGTCCCCCGGCTTATTTTTTCACCGAGCACGAACACTACAGGCATCTCAGCCTGTGCGAGAATGGACTTTCCTCAGCCGTAGTAATACGACCGCAATTACTCAGGATTTACACCGGTTATTATCATTGCTTTGAATTACAGCCGATGAGAATCATTGGTATTGTTATCCAATTGAGAACCAAATACCCGCCGCTCCAAATTGGATAATCGCTTTAAAATATCCATGTTGGTTGCACTGGACATTGGTTGGCTTGCAGTCGTCACCCGACTCGGGCTCGTTCCTGCAGTTGGCATTGATTGTGTACCAGAAACGGCAATTTGCTTGTTTAATTCATCAACTTGAACTTTGAGCCGCTCATTTTCATCGCTCAATGTTTGCAATTGCTTGTTAAAGGTCTCGTAATCTTTGATTATATTGTCCAAGAAGCTATCAACATCGTTAGGATCATAGCCCCGCATCTTTTGCCGGAATTCCTTTTGTAGAATATCCTTTGGCGTATAATTAATGTTTTCCATTTATTGGGTACACCTCATCTTCAATTTGCAACAAACCACTAAAATAGTATCATAAATTAGTCGTCTTGGGAACCGTTATTTAAGTTTTCTTGATATTCATCCGCCGCCGCTTGGAGGTCATCAAACGTAATCAGCCGGTATGGATAAGGATGATTTTCAGCGAATTGTTTAATTTTATTGAAATCGTATTGCGTTTTTCCCGGATTATCTAAATCATATATCAAGATAGCTTGATCAGTGTGACTTAACATAAATTCTTGGTAATTTCTTAATTGTTCCGGTGAGGTATAAGGCTTTTTGCTCACCTCTGCCGAAAAATCAACGGCCTGGCTGACCTTCGAAAGCCGTGCTTGATTATCTGGATTCCAATTGGATCCAAAAGCCACAAATGGTAACATGAGGGCGGTTTGAAATTCGCCTGGGTAATTTGACTTTAATTGATTGGCGACCGTTAATGCCCATTGTTCAACCCCTAATTGGCCGCCGGAGATAATCCAATCAGTACCGTCAATAATTGCTTGTATGAGTTCTGACTTTAAGACCATGTCAATAACTTTTTTCTTGGGGTCATCATCTTTAAAGATACCTAACTCATAACTTCGATAACCCGTTATCCATAATCGGCTCAAGATACCACCCTGCCAGATAAAATATTTTCAATAGCTATTCCACTTGATATAATACCATTATTAGGGGTCTATTTTAAAAAAACTGCAGTACAATGTAACTATTCATACCTAGAAAAGGAAGCTTTCAGTTCATGACTATTAGATACCCAAACGGCAACCAATTTTACGAACAGCCAGCCTCTTCAAAGCAATCCAGTCGTTCTATCGACTTTTCAAACCGGGGGATGACGTTAGAAGAAGAACTTAATAAAAGCAACTTGTACTATTTAAATCACGGCACCGCAGTCATCCATAAGAAGCCGACTCCCATTCAAATTGTTTCGGTTGACTACCCTAAAAGAAGTGCTGCTAGAATTAATGAAGCTTATTTTAGGCGATCGTCAACAACGGACTATAATGGTGTCTATCGAGGCCGCTACATTGACTTTGATGCCAAGGAAACCAAGAATAAGACTTCGTTTCCTTTAAAAAATTTTCATAAACATCAAGTTGAACATATGAGACAATGTCTAAGACAGCAAGGTATTTGTTTTGCGGTTATTAAGTTTGTCAGCGATCAGTCAGTTTTTGTTCTAAAGGCCAGCGATCTTATCGACTACTGGGACAAGCAAGCGCTTGGTGGTCGAAAGTCCATTCCCCGAAAGTTTATTGAAAAAGCTGGCTTTTTAGTGCCTTACCGAATCAACCCCCGCTTGCCATATTTACAAGCCGTTGATTCAATCATTGATTAAGTAAGTTACAAAGGAGAACTCTATGTCACAGAATAGTCCTAAGTCTCGTACCAAAATTCGCCGGGGGCATCAATTTGCTAAGAAGCAAAAGAGCCCCTTTAAACGAATCATCAAATACTTGTTGATTTTGTTTGGCTTAGTTATCTTATTTGGTGCGGGATTATTTACGTTTTACGCTTCAAGTGCCCCCCAGATTACCCGCTCTGCCCTTTCCAGTGATAATTCAACTAAATTTTATGATGCAAACGGTCAGGTAATCTCTCGACTTGGCAGTCAAAATCGCGATTATGTCAAGTCGAAAAACATTCCTAAGACACTTAAGCAAGCGGTAGTCTCCATTGAAGATCGTCGTTTTTATAAGCATCATGGTGTCGATCCAATTCGAATCATTGGCGCAACAATTTCAAACGTTACCGGCTCTTCACTCGGGTTACAAGGTGGGAGTACCTTAACCCAACAGTTAGTTAAATTATCCGTATTTTCAACGGCTGCTAGTGATCGAACCCTCAAACGGAAGGCTCAAGAAGCGTGGTTAGCACTAAAAATTGAGCGGCAGTATTCTAAAAGCCAAATCCTAGAATTTTATATTAACAAGGTTTATATGGGCAACGGGGTTTACGGAATGCAAACGGCCGCTGAGTATTATTATAATAAAACCTTAAAGAATTTAACCTTACCAGAGTTTGCCTTATTAGCCGGCATGCCACAATCACCAACGTTGTATAATCCTTACAAATATCCTAAGTATGCAACGGAACGTCGCAATGAAGTTTTAAACGCAATGGTAAAGAACAAGGTCATTACACAAGCGCAATCCCAATCCGCAAAGAACGTGAGTGTTAAGACGGGCTTATCAACTACCCACGCCAAAGCTCAGACGTCTTTAAAGACGTCTAAGTACATTGACGCCTACTTAAAGCAAACGCTCCAAGAGCTCCGGAAAAAAGGTTATAAACAAAATAGTGGTTTGAAGGTTTATACAAATTTGGATCTAAACGCTCAAAAAAAGCTGTATCAAGTGGCTAACGGAACCGACTCCGGGATTGCATATCCAAGCAAGCGATTCCAGATGGGAGCCACGTTGGTTGATCCTAATAACGGTCAGGTCTTGGCAATGCAAGGCGGCCGGAATGTAAAGGTTGCCTTTGGTCTTAACCGGGCTGTCCAAACAGGACGGTCTTCTGGTTCGACCGCTAAGCCCATTATGGATTATGGTCCAGCCATCCAATACCTAAAATACCCCACTTATCAGCCCGTCAAGGACACACCATACACTTATGCTGGTTCGGATAAGTCCGTGATGGATTTTGACAATAAGTATCAGGGCACCATTACCATGCGAAAAGCACTGGTAGAATCTCGAAACATTCCAGCGATCAGAACGTTGGAAAACGTTGGCATAAATCAGGCAACGACTTTTCTCAAGAAGCTGGGAATGTCATTTAGTAAACCGCTTGAACTCCAGAACGGTATTGGGCTGTACATCTCGACTGAACAATTAGCAGCTTCTTATGCCGCCTTTTCAAATGGTGGGATTTACTATAAGCCTTATTTAATTCGAAAAATTGTTCAACCAAACGGTGAGACCCACCAGTATCAGTCTCAAGGAAAGCGTGCAATGTCTCCAGCCACTGCGTTTATGATTACTAATATGTTAAAAGGTGTCATGACTGATTCAAACGGATCTGGAACGGCCGCTAAAGTTGCTGGCCTTTATGAGGCTGGAAAAACTGGAACTACCCAATATCCTGATGACTATTTGAATAAAGTGCCAGCAGATTCTTCAATGGATTCTTGGTTCTCTGGTTATACCAAGAACTATTCACTCGCAATCTGGACCGGCTATGATCACCAATTCCAAGCTAATTCGTACATTTCCCAACCAGAAACGACGATTGCTCAAGAAATTTACAAGTCAGTGATGGGTTATATTTCAACAAATAAGCCTAATGTTGACTGGACTAAGCCGGATGACGTTGTTGCAACCGATCGTGGCGGCACCACTGAATATTATGTTGCTGGCTACCCTAACACCGTTTCTGATAATAGCTCCAGCCAAACGACCAGCGGCTATACTGTTGATAGCGGTTCTAGTTCAAGCGATACAACCGTTACTCAACCACGGAGTAATGAAAGCTCTGAAAGTAGTGATCGAACCACTGAGTCTTCCCAAACCCCAACAACCCAAGAACCAAGTGGGAATGGCGGCGATAGCAGCAGTTCCAGTTCGGCATCTTCTTCAACAACTGACAGCACCGGTGGTAATACCACAGATAACAATTCAGATAGTTCAACAACCAGTCCTGATACCAATACAAATACCGGTACCGATACAGGGAATGACACAACCAATAATCCTTAAGCATAACCATTTCGATAATGACCTAATTAAACGACCCACCAAATCAGTGTGTGATACCGATTTGGTGGGTCGTTTGTTTTTGGAGCCTATAGTACACTACGCTAAATGTTTCGTACTACTGGATTAGTGGCCTTTGCGCTCTGGATCTCCAGATAAATTAATGAAAGGAATTTGCGGGCCGTGATACCTCACTAATTCATTTTGATCTGTACGAGCAGATTGCCGCTGACGCCGATAATTTTCTACTTGCTGAGGTGATTTTAAGTTCTTTTTCTCCCAATTAATTAAAATACGATCCATATATTTTAAATTATAGACTTGACTTAAAACGGCCTCTTTTAAGGCTAACTGAATAATTCGTGGATCATAATGATCGATATCTAGCCACTGGCTGATTGTTTCCATTTCAATTGACGATAACGTTCGGCCAAATTCTTTTTCAATACTTTCAAAGACGGCTTGACGTTCAGAGACATTGGCTGTTTTTTGATCATCAATTTTTGATTCAACTTCTTCTGACTGCAATCGCGAAAGCTTATCATAAAGTTGACTAAAGTCGTAGGCATCAACTTGTTGCCCTAGTAATGTTACCTGCGTAATCGCCGCTAGTTTTTTTTCGATTAACTGATGAAAAATATTAAATAATTTTTGCTTATCAAAACCACTTTGACGCTGTAAGTCGTCAATCTCCGGCATCGGTACAACCAAATCATATTCGCCCTTAATCAGCAAATAGATGAGTAATTCTTCATTATCCAAACCGATCCGATGATAATTCTTGAGCAAATAATTACTAACAGTTGTCTGCCCCTGTTTGAGAAGTTCTTGTGCAAATCGTTCCAATAACACTGCCTCCTCTCAATTTAAAGCCTGTTTTAATTAAGGATAAATCCGGTTAAGCAGTCTTGGGAACGGAATGGCTTCTCGAACATGATCTTCACCCGTCAACCAAGTTAATGCCCGCTCAAGCCCCAAACCAAAGCCTGCATGTGGTACACTACCGTATTTACGCAAATCCAAGTACCATGAATACTCTTTAGGATCTAATCCATGTTTTACGATTTGCTCATAAAGGTAATCATAATCAACCGCCCGTTCAGAACCGCCAATGATTTCACCGTAGCCTTCCGGCGCGAGCAAGTCTGCGCAGATAACCACATCATCGCGAGTTGGGTGTGGCTTCATGTAAAACGGCTTAATTGCCTTTGGATAATTCAAAACAAACACTGGTTGATTAAATTGGTCAGCTAAGTAAGTTTCTTCTGGTGAACCAAAATCAACGCCCCAGTCCAAGTCAAATCCACCCTTTTTAAGCATGTCAATGGCTTCGTCATAACTAATCCGCGGGTATGGTAAGACCGTATATTTTTGAAGCGTTTCAATATCTCGTCCCAATGTCTTTAACTCGTGCTGGCAGTTCTTAATCACCCGTGAAACTAAGTAAGCAATATATCGTTCCTGAATATCTAAACTTTCTTCTTGGTGCATAAAAGCCATTTCCGGTTCAATCATCCAAAATTCAATTAAATGGCGACGAGTCTTAGACTTTTCTGCCCGAAAAGTTGGCCCAAATGAAAAGACCTTCCCAAAAGCTTCTGCTCCGGCCTCTTCATATAATTGACCACTTTGGGATAAATAGGCATCCCGGTCAAAATATTCCGTATGAAAAAGCGTCGTGGTTCCTTCTGGCGCACTACCAGTCAAAATGGGCGCATCAATTTTGACAAACCCTTCATCGTAGAAGAAGTCATAACTAGCTTTAATAACTTCATTTCTAATGCGCATAACCGCATGGGGACGACTCGACCGCAGCCACAAATGACGATGATCCATTAAGAAATCAACCCCGTGTTCTTTGGGCGTAATCGGATAATCATGGGATTCGGCAACCACTTCAATCGTTTCGACTTCAATCTCATAGCCAAACTTTGAACGGCTATCCTCATGAATGATGCCAGTGACCCACATACTGGTCTCTTGCTTAACTTCTTTGGCTAACTCAAATGTTTCCGGGGTCACATTATTCTTAACAACGACTCCTTGGAAAAAAGCGGTGCCATCCCGCAACTGCAAAAAAGCAATCTTGCCGCTTGAGCGCTTATTCGTAAGCCAAACGCCAATCTTAACTTTTTCATTTACATATTTAGGTGCATCGATCATACTAATCTGTTCCAATCCCAATTCCTCCAGACAACTCTTTTTCTAGATATTGATTCATGAAGCCAGCAATTCTGGTTACGGCAACCTTTAAATCAGCCAAGTCAGTGGCATAACTTAACCGAAGATATCCAGGCATGCCAAAAGCGCCGCCATCGACGACCGCAACGTGGGCTTGCGTTAACAGCCGATCGGCCAATTCTTTTGATGAATTGATGCCGATCAGTTGCAATGCTGCCGTTACTTTCGGAAACAAATAAAAGGCCCCTTGAGGTTTTTGATTCATTTCAAACCCAGGGATTTGCTTTACTAACGGATAAATCGTATTAAGCCGTTCTTCAAATGCTTGGCGCATCAACGCCACTTCGGCTTGATCGGATTTTAATGCTGCAATCGCGGCGTATTGACTTGCCGCCGCTGGATTACCAGTTGTATGCGACAGCAGTGAATTCACTTTTTGAATCACGTCACGATTCCCGGCAATGTATCCAATTCGCCAGCCCGTCATTGAATACGCTTTTGACACGCCATTCACCATGATGGTTGCTTGGGCAATTCGGTTCGTTAACTGAATTGGCGAGCAAAACCGATTACCATTATAAATTAATTTGCCGTAAATATCATCCGCAATGATGATGATGTCATGCGCCACCGCCCAATTGCCAATTGCCATTAATTCAGCTTGGGAATAGATAATTCCCGTTGGGTTTTGGGGACTATTCAAAATTAAGACTTTACTTTGTGAAGTCCGGGCCTGCTCAAGAGCAGCAACTGTCAGCTTAAATTGTGGGTTGGTTTCAACCATTACCGGTACCCCACCAGCTAATACGACCTGCTGTTGGTAGCTGACCCAACTAGGCCTTGGCAATAAAACTTCATCACTTGGATCGACCAGGACCTGCATCAAAGCGTAAAGGGCCATTTTTGCTCCCGTAGTAACGCTAATCTGGTCCAGCCCATAATCTACCTGGTAATCTGCCTTAATTCGCTCTTTGATCGCTTGCTTCAATCCGGTGAGCCCGCTAGCCGGTGTGTAAAAGCTCGTTTTTCCTGACTCAATTGCCTGAATTGTCGCATCAGTAATTTCTTTGGGCGTTGTAAAATCAGGCTCACCAATACTGAGATTAATCACATCGATACCTGATTGAATCAATTGTTTAGCTTTGTTGGACGCCCCCACCGTGGCGGATGGCGTCAGCTTCATTGTGCGTTTTGAAAGTTCCATAATTTTCCTTTCGTTCACATTGTAAGATAGCTGAGAATTACCAAGTAAGCTTGTAGGAATGTTAAAGCACCTAAACTTTTTTCCAGAGGCGCTTTAACAGCCCATCATCACATAGCTGGCTTAAATATTTTCAATCGACTTATAAATATTGCCTGTCTTAAAATTCAAAGTTGTAAAGCAGAGCTGATTATCACGATTGAGGTAGCTAACCACCCAATAAGGATCACCCTTAATTAAGGTTAAACTAATGCTATTAATTTTTTTAGGCGATTTTTTTTCATTGATAATATTTCTAATTTCGGCTTCCGTCATCCCACTGCTTTGGTTAATTACCGTTAAATTACCGCCTTTTTTGGCAATGATCACGTAAATCTTTTGCCCCTTGTTGTCCTTTCCTGCGACTGAATAATAAGTTTTACCTAAATCAGACGCGTAAAAGGAACTAACGGTTTTTAGACCAGCATACTTTTTAGCCATTGAAATCGTTTGACTTCTTGCAGTACTCATTGGCTGAGTTGCCTGATGAAAAATGATCCACACGGAAAAAAGCAAAACCAAGATAACTGCTAATCCAATCCACCAAAATTTAACGGTTGGCTGTTTCTTGATACGTCGCTGTCTTTGCATAATTGTGTCCTTTCGCACTATTAGTCGTATTCATTATAGCAAATAACCGTCCTGCCCAAAGAATTCTAGGTCTTGCTTTCAAAAAACTTAACCATGTCTTCAAGACACTCATTGATTTCTCCTTTTACCACCGGAATATCATTTCGCAGGTTTGCTAGGATCGTTTTGCCATATTGTTTGGTTAATAATCTTGGATCCAAAACAAAGACCGTTCCGTAATCATCTTTTGTCCGCAACAATCGTCCCATCCCTTGCCTGAGGCGCAAAGTTGCCTTAGGTAATGTCAGGCTATAAAATGGATTTTTGTTCTTGCTGCGCTCAATTGAGTATAGCGCATGATTATATGGATCAACCGGTGTATCAAACGGTAATTGCGCGATAATCAAATTTTCTAATAAATGGTGTGGAAAGTCTACTCCCTGCCAAAAGGTGTTGGCGCCAAGCAAGATAGCTGGTTCATGATGAATAAACTGTTTGCTGATTTTAGTTGCCGTGCCGTGAACCCCTTGAGCCAAAACAAAATGCGTTGCTGTAAAACCACTTTCCTGCATCAGTCGATAGGTACGTTCAATCGCATTAAGCGAATTAAAGAGGACTAAAGTCTGTCGGGGACCCTTTTCATAAATCGCTTCAATATTTTCAGCCACCCGCTGTAAATACGCGTCGGAATTAGTGGCAAATTTTGGATCAGCTTGACTCGTCACCAAGTATAAGCGGGCTTGCTCGCTTGGATTAAAATCACTTTTAAGCCGTTTTACAATCGCTTCTTGGCGATCAATTCCCAGTAAATCATAGATAAACTGTGACCGCTTAGACGAAAAAATAGTTGCCCCGGTAAAGGTAGCCGGCTCAAAGGCACTATAAATGTACGCGTTTAAATAGTCTTTGGGTTTTAAAATCCCTTGATTAATCGTTAAACTGTTAACATCTTTGGCATGATTGATCGTTATCCAGGTAACATGTTGCTCAATTGATTGGTCATCGGTATCAACCATTTCTAACAACTGACGCAGTTGATCATTAAAATCATGATTATTTTCAAAGAACGTATAAATCCCCAGAAAATCTTGGTTAATAAACGAATCCGCGTTATGGTCAATTTCTTGATTGAGTTTGACTAACAGCCTATCCGTTTGATCGTTAACCGATCGTAATTGCTGAATGAGTTTCGAATTAGCCCGAGTTACCTTTTTCATTTCGTTAATTGGAATTAACCGTTCAAAAAAAGCAGCGTTTTGATGGAGCTTCTTGCCCTTGATCAATTGGTCAAACAAAGCCGAAATAAGCGCATGTGTTAAAGCCTTTGCGGCATTTAGCCGGGTCTCTAGTTGATCGGCTAAATTGCTGAGAATGGCATTGTTGGCGACAATCTCGCGAATATTAGCTTCATGCGATTGATTGAGGTTAGCCAAAATCTTATTAATGGACGTTATCAGTGAAAGCGGATTAAGCTTTACTTGATTATTCTTAATGGCCGTTTCGGCAAACTGTTGCGTTTCATCAATTAAGAGATAGGGCTTTGGTGTCGTCTTTTTAAATTGCTGCCAGTTTCTGATTAAATAACTATGATTGACGATAATGAAGTCTGCCGTCTCAGCCCGTTTAAGATTGTAGCGCAGGAAGTCATCTTGATAAAATGGTTCGTTTGGATCTAACCAGTTAACACCGGTATGCTGAATTTTCCATACAAATGGGGTTTGCTCGACATTTAAATGTAATTCGTCCAAGTCACCCGTAGTTGTTTTGGTGAGCCAGACTAAAATTTGCGCTTTAATAAAGGGCGTTTGGTGGGAATTGTCCGGCACGAACAATAAATTTCGAAATTTGTCTAGATCAATGTAATGTCGGGTTCCTTTGAGAATGACACTATTAATCTTAAAGGGCAGTTCTTCATTAAGCATCGGAATCGTTTGGTTTTGCAATTGAAACTGAAGATAAGTAGTTGCGGTACTAATGACCACCGGCTTTTTAGCAGTTGCTAAGTAGGCAAATGGTAGACAATACCCCAAGCTTTTACCAATGCCCGTTGGCGCTTCTACGACCATTATCTTGGCGGGATGTGCTTTGGGGTCGGCATAGTTGCGATAGATCAGGTTCATCATTTTATTTTGTTCGAGCCGTGATTCTAGTTGCTTGGGCAGGATTTTAGCTTTAGCTTTTTTGGTTTTGGGGTACTGAGCCAATGTTTTTGGTTGTTCGGGGACTGGTTCGATATTTGGTCGCCGCCTCAGCACCAATCCTGAAACAAATTCCAAATATTCCGGTAGTGATTGTTGATGAACCGCTTTTTGGTTCGCTTCATTTGCCTCCAAGAATACTTTGAGTGTATCCTGTGGCAATGGTGGATTGATAGTCACGATTTGGCGCAGGGTGATCGCTGGGAGCTCTTTAATTTGGCCTAATAGTATGATGAGAAGCTTGGCCGTTGCCAAGGCATCACTATCAGCCGTATGCGGATGGTCGTGGCGGATGTTAAAGTAAGTACTCAAGTCCTGCAAACGATAGCTGGAAAGAGTTGGTAACAGGATTTGGCTTAGCGTTACCGTATCGATTGCCTCAATTTGCAGCTCTGGGTAGCCAACTCGCTGAAACTCAGCATTTAAAAACGGAAAATCGAAGTTGACGTTATGGGCAACAAAGACAGTTCCGCTTAATAAGGCGTATAATTTGGCTGCCAACTGATCGAACGTTTTGGCGTGTTGCAAGCGTTCGTTGGTAAGACCCGTTAATTGAACAATCCGATTAGGCACGACACATTGCGGGTTTATGTCAACGACATACGTCTCTGTAATCTGGTTATTAGAAACCAAGCAGCAGCTAAACTGGATGGCGCGATTATCGGCAGCAATATCGGTTCCCGTCGTTTCGATATCCACAACCGCGTAAGTTGTTTTCGAATTCATTTTGTTCACCAATCTCATTTTAAATAACTTTATTAAGAGTTTACTATCTTTAATCATACTACAAGCGGAATGTGATAATCTACCATGTAATCTATTGACGAATGTTTATAAATATCTAAAAATCGGCTGAAAGGCTTCTGCACCCTTTAAATTATGATAAAATTGGAATGTTTGAAAGTGAGCGGATAAAGATTGAAAGAAAAAGCAACAGGAACGAGCTACGCAAAAATTATTTTCTTTGGTGAGCACAGTGTGGTGTACGGCAAACCGGCTGTCGCGATTCCTCTATATTCAGTTGATGTTTCAGCCACCCTTGAACGGACTGTCATTGGTCAAACCATCCATTGTCGTTATTTTGATGGTCCAATTAGTCAAATGAATGATAATTTACAGGGTGTGCGGGTATTGATTGATCGACTACTTAATTTATTTGAGGCAAATGAGCTTTCTTTTCGCCTAACAATTGAAAGCAAAGTTCCCGCAGAACGGGGAATGGGATCTTCGGCAGCAACGGCAATTGCTTTAGTCCGCGCTTTTTTCAATTTATTTGAAAAACCGTTGAGTCGCCTTGAACTATTGACATTGGCTGATATTGAAGAAAAGATTACTCATGGCAACCCTAGTGGCCTAGATGCCGCAACAGCCAGTTCTGAGGCCCCGATTTGGTTTATTAAAAACCAAGTTAACGAACAAATTGAATTTCACCGGTCGAACTTGTGCTTAGTCATTGCCGATAGTGGTATCAAGGGAAAAACCAGTGAGGCGGTTTCACTTGTTCATAACAACTTGATTGACGAACCTGATATGGCCATGCCATTAATTGACCAATTGGGTCAAATCGCAACCACTGCCAGACAAGCATTAGCCGATTCGGATCAGGTGACCCTTGGTCGTTTGATGAGCCAAAGCCAAACCGATTTGGCTAAATTAGGCGTTAGCACCAAAGCCCTTGACCAGTTTTGCCAAATTGCCATTACCTATAATGCCCTGGGGGCTAAACTCACAGGGAGCGGCTTGGGCGGTTGCATGATTGCGTTGGCAAAAAACCAGCGGGATGCCCAAATCATCGCCACCAAGCTTCGACAGGCCGGAGCCACCCAGACATGGATTCAATCATTCAAAAATTACGAGTTTACAACAGGAGAACAGCATGACAACCTTGTCAAATAATTCAGCCAAGGCCCAAGCCCATACTAATATTGCGTTAATTAAGTATTGGGGCAAAAAAGACGAGCAACTCATTATTCCATATACAAGCAGTTTATCGCTAACCCTTGATCGTTTTTATACCCAAACGACGGTGCGCTTCAATTCTGACAACGACCGTGATAGCGTTCAAATCAACGGCCAATTCATTTCCGGCAAAGCTTGGCAACGAGTGCACGATTTCTTGACAATTGTCAGGGACTTGGCTGGGATTCATCTTGCCGCCGAAGTGTCCTCTACCAACTTTGTCCCAACAGCTGCCGGATTAGCTTCTTCTGCTTCAGCGTTTGCCGCTTTGGCAGCCGCTGCCAGCAAAGCAGCTGGCCTTAAGTTATCGAAAACCGACTTATCCAGACTTGCCCGCCGGGGTTCCGGTTCAGCCTGCCGGTCTATTTTTGGCGGCTTCGTCGAATGGCAACGGGGTACTAGCGATGCTGATTCGTATGCACAGCCCCTCTCCCAAGTTGGTCTCAATGACGTTAAGGTTATCGCACTAACGACTGAAAGTGGCCCCAAGCCGATCTCAAGCCGCCAAGGAATGAAT
This sequence comes from Lentilactobacillus fungorum, assembly GCF_016860605.1. Taxonomy (GTDB): domain Bacteria; phylum Bacillota; class Bacilli; order Lactobacillales; family Lactobacillaceae; genus Lentilactobacillus; species Lentilactobacillus fungorum. The sequence goes on along the minus strand of NZ_BNJR01000004.1, from coordinate 196,834 downwards.
CGTTCAGTAGCAACGTCGCCTTACTATCCAACCTGGATTAAAGTGGCTCAGCACGATTTAATTGACATCAAAGTTGCCATTGCCGCTGGAGACTTTACTAAATTTGGCAGTATTAGCGAATTAAACGCTATGCGCATGCACGCGTTAACGTTGAGTGCAGATCCGGACTTCACTTATTTTAACAGTGAAACGCTGGCAATTATGAATGAAGTAAAACGTTTGCGGCATGCAGGGATTGAATGTTATTACACGATTGACGCCGGCCCAAACGTCAAAGTGATTGTTCAATCGGCAAATGCGACTAAAATTGCGGATACGTTTACCAAATTACTTGGCCAAAATCGGGTGACGACCCTATCTGCCGGGCCAGGTGTTCATTATCTATAATCAGAAAGGAAATGATCGGTTGATTACGGTCAAAGCTCCAGGAAAATTGTATATTGCAGGGGAATACGCGGTGGTTGAAACCGGCTACCCATCCATCATCGTTGCTTTAGATCAGTTCGTAACGGTTGAAATCTCTCGGAGCAAATCGTACGGCAGTATTGTTTCCAAACAATACCGCGATGATTCAGTCCTTTGGCGGCGGCAAGGCGATCAAATGATTTTGGACAACCGTGATAATACCTTTAATTACATAATCTCTGCGATTCGACTAACGGAACAATACGCTCAGTCACTTGGTCGGCCAATGGAGCTATATGATTTAAAAGTCAATAGTGATCTTGATAGCCCAAACGGCAAGAAATATGGCTTGGGATCTTCAGCAGCGGTCACCGTTGCAACCGTCAAAGCACTTTGTCAGTTTTATCAGCTGCCATTAACAAAAAGTCAGCTTTTTAAACTCGCTGCAATTGCCCATTTGGATGTTCAAGGTAACGGCTCGTTGGGTGATATTGCTGCAAGTGTTTATGGTGGCTGGATTGCCTATCGGTCATTTGATCGCAACTGGTTGATTGCTGCTAGAAATCAGCAGACATTAACGCAATTGGTGAACCAACCCTGGCCGCATTTGAAAATTACCCAGTTAACTCCACCAAAGAACTTACAGTTGATTATTGGCTGGACCGGATCGCCGGCCTCCACGTCTCATTTGGTTGATAAAGTTGCTATCCAAAAGAGCCGCCAGCATCAAGTTTACGCTCAATTTTTGCAGGATAGCAAGAATTGCTTGGAAGGCTTGATTCGTGGGTTCAAAGATGGTAGCTTGGATGCCATTAAAGCGGGCATTAAAAAAAATCGGGAAATTTTGCAAGGCTTAGCCGATTTTACCCACGTACCAATTGAAACGCCAACCTTAAAGAAGATGTGTGATATTGCTGTCGAACATACAGCTGCAGCAAAGTCTTCAGGAGCTGGCGGCGGCGACTGTGGGATTGTGATTATTGACAAGCATACCAATGTCGACAGCATGATCGAACGGTGGAAGCAAAATGGTATTACCCGCCTATCATTGCGCGTTCATCCGGTGATTGATTTAAACAAGGAGTAAGGCATGACCTCAAAACATTCCCATCGAAAAGATGAACACGTTTCATTAGCGGAAAAGTTTTACCAAGCGGATACAGATTCCTTTGACCAAGTTCGCTTCGTCAATCAAAGCCTGCCGAACATGGCCATCAATGAGATTACGCTCAATGCCACCCTAGGCACTTTACACTTAACAACCCCGTTTTATTTTGAAGCGATTTCTGGCGGCAGTGAGCGTACCAAGCAGCTCAACGCGCGATTGGCTAAAATTGCCGAACAAACAAATCTAGCAATGGCTGTCGGCTCTCAAAGCGTGGCATTGAGCGACCCAAGTCTGGTTGAAACGTTCAGGGTTGTAAGACAATTAAACCCAAATGGCATTGTAATTGCTAATATCGGCGCCAATCATTCAGTTAAAGACGCCGTCGCTGCTGTTCGCATGATTGATGCAAACGCATTAGAAATCCACGTCAATGTTGCCCAAGAGTTAATTATGCCAGAAGGTGATCGAACGTTTGCCTTCGTTGATCGAATTGGCGAAATTGTTTCTCAACTAGCCGTCCCAGTCATCGTCAAAGAAGTTGGCTTTGGAATGAGTCAAAAAACGATTCAACAGTTAATTAACCTTGGCGTTCAATACATTAATTTAAGTGGCCGCGGCGGCACAAATTTTGCAAAGATCGAAAATTTTCGTCGTCCCCAAAAAGAGATGCCTTATTTGCAAAACTGGGGTCTCACGACAATTGAATCGTTATTAGAGAGTCGGCCCTTTCAAAAACAAGCTACTTTCATTGCTTCAGGCGGCGTCAAGTCCCCGTTGGATGTTGCAAAATGTCTTGCTTTAGGCAGTTCCGCGGTTGGGGTTGCCGGCTTCTTTTTAAATCAGCTTATCAAGCATGATGATGATGAGATTATCGAAACGATTCATCAATGGCAGTATGGGTTAAAAGCCATCATGTTAATGCTGGGCTGCCAAAACATAACCGCTTTACAATCCCAAAAGCTCATTTTGTCTCCAGAGTTGATGACGTTTATTCACCAACGACAAATTACGTATTAACGCGGTTCTCAACTAACTTGTGTCACAAATTAATTAAACCATCTTTTAAACTCAAAAATCCCGTAAGATCAGACCTTAGTTGGCCGTCTTTACGGGATTTTTGGGTTAGTAATTTTTTCAACTAATCCGATAATATCATTGGTTAACTTGAATGAATCTTGAGCCGGCTTGCTGGTTTTCTAAGAGCGTCATTTTAAGCTACAGATTAAAGCGCAGTCCCTTAGGAAAGAAGTTCTTAGCGACCCCATTAACCACTTTTACAAAGCCCACCGGCAGGCCTTGACAGCTGATTTGGTACCAGCCCTTCTGAAGTTGCCGGCTAACTTGGAAAGTATCGCCGTGAACATAAGCCGCCCACTCTGTCGGGGTAATCTCAAAGTGGCGCTTAGTGTCATCAGGGCGCAAAGCCAGCGCTAACGCATAACTGGGTTCAAAGCGCTTCTTTTTAAAAGTTCCTAACTGAAGTCCCAGTCGCATAATTTTAATCCCATCAAGTTGGGGTGTTTCCATCGGTACTGAATAAAGATCGTCAAAAAAGCATACCAGCCGCCCTGAAACCGGTCGAGCAAGTGTAGTCGTTTCAAAGGCGTCCCATAAAGCCTGTTGGTCCTTGGTCATCTTTTGAATGTGGCGACTAATCCGGCTGCTTCTTTGGCTAGTGCGCTTAATTTGGCCACTGGCTGGCTTTTTTAATTTGGCGATGAAATGCCCCTCACCATCAAAATGGTGTGGGAAGATCCGGACACAACGACTTAATGATTGATTGCCGTCTGCCCACTCTGGAACGCCATCATCCATGCCGGCAAATTTTTTAATTGGTTGGATCTCAAATCCGTAAGTTGTAACTAACCAGGCAATGATTTGTTCATCTTCTTCAGGCGCAAACGTGCAGGTGGAATAAATCAATTCCCCACCTGGACGAAGATTTTGGACAGCTGCTTTTAAAATTGTCCGTTGACGATTAGCACATACTTTTGGATAATCGATGTCCCAATAAGTCATCGCATCCGGATCTTTTCTAAACATTCCCTCGCCAGAACACGGTGCGTCGACGAGAATTCGATCAAAAAAGTCAGGTAACTTGGCCGCTAGGGTGTCTGGATCAGTGTTAGTTACAATGGTATTGGTTAATGAAAATCGCTCAACATTTTCAACAAGTACTTTGGCCCGTTTGGCATCGATTTCATTGGCAATCAAAAGCCCCGTATTTTGTAGGTAACTGCCCAGATGGGTTGTTTTGCCACCAGGGGCAGCGCATAAATCCAAAACCCGCTCACCTGGATTGGGCCGGGCAACTTCACCAACGTACATTGCGCTGGGTTCTTGACTATAAACGGCACCGGCTTGGTGAGCAATGCTTTTGCCATTTACCTGACCGCGGTAGCCAAATTGACAGTGTTCAAGCGGTTGGTTAAGATCCAAATCTGTCCTTTGAACATCTTTGAGCGGGTTAAGTCTAAAGCCATGGTTAGCGGGTTTCGAGAAGCTTTGGATAAAATCGGCAGCTTCTGATTTGCCCATTAGATTTTGATATTTAGTCACAAATGCAGCTGGTAAATTCATTTTGATTCTTCCTTTTCGATAACAATGATTGACGAAACATTATTTATTAGCTAGTATTAAGCAATATGCTGATTAAGGGAGTGATAATCATTACTAAAAAATTAATAGCGCTTGATTTAGACGGGACAACGTTAAATGATAATGGTCAGATAAGCCCCCAAACTCGAGCAACAATCAAACAAGCAGCTGAAGCCGGCTGTATCGTCAGCCTCGTGACTGGTCGGCCTAACCGTCTTTCTGAAAATTTCTACGATGACTTACATCTAAAAACACCAATGATTAATTTTAACGGTAACCTTGGCATTTTACCACATCAAGAATGGTCCCGCGAGTATCAGTACACAATTGATAAACAAATCGTGATGGAATTGCTTGCCAAGAGTAAGCAATTAGGGTTGTCGCTAATTGCCGTGGAAGGCAGAGATTTATTTTTAGCTAATAAAGGGATTAAAAGTGGTTTTGGCTTTTTCCCAAGTACGCTCAAGACAAATCAAATTCTCAGCCAGAAAAGTTTACGTGATAATCCAATCAGTATCACCGTGGAAGTCAAGCCGGAGTTGAAAGCGGGTTTAATCGAATTTGTTGAAACCCAGTTTGGCGATCAAGTTGAAGTTTCGCCTTGGGGTGGCCCCCATCCGATCGTTGAAATTGCAACGAAAGGCGTTCATAAGTCGACCGGTTTAAAATTCTTGGCTGATTATTACGGCATTCTCCAAAAAGACATCATTGCATTCGGCGACGAAGGCAATGACGCAACGATGATGGCATACGCTGGTACGGGCGTTGCAATGAAAAATGCCATTCCAAGCATCAAGGCGCTGGCTGACGACGTTACTTCATACACCAATGAAGAAGATGGCGTCGCCCGTTATCTACAAGAGCACTTAGACTTAGCCGTGAGTCAATAAACATTGCGTGACCGAAAATCAGCGGGCGGCCATGCTGCCAGGCTAATTCAACGCTTTTAGGGATTATAGCCATTCAATTTGGTAACAGCACTTATTCAAAGATCGAGTTGTCATTAACTATCAGTTAGATGATTGTGACAATTAAGATGTAAGTTAAGGCAGCCGTGGCCCACTTTTCACCTACTTCTCAAATCATTAATGTTAACGAATCAAAAAGTGTCAATCATTTCTGCTTTTGGAATGATTGACACTTTTTGATTAACTTCTGGGATCAAAGGGATTATTTACCTCGATTCAAATATCATAGTTAAGTTGACGATTATCAAACCAATTTTTTGAATTCCAATTATTCGCTAATTAAAATGTTATGTGGGTTATCTCAAGCACATTAATACCAAAACTGTGATAATCGATATATACTGCTCATATTAAGAAACGTCATTGTCAGTTACTAAAGCCGCTATCAACTTTTTGACCTAGCTAACTCATTGAATTTAGCCTCAACGATTGCCGGATTGGAGGGATTACGATGAACGATATTTTAAAAGTGGCAGATTTTATTTTAATCTATTTTCTCATTAATTTGTGGATCGGCGATTTTTTTGCCATCCGAAAGGTCGGCAAATCGTCGGCTACCATCTCTAAACTACTCAAAAAAGATGCCCGCGCACTCAAGCTTGCCCTTGAAAACACGCCTAATTTAACTGCAGAGGCTCAGGTACTGGCTGCTAAGAAGATTAGGATTATTAACCGTTGGTATTTCTTAGCGAATAAAACTGGGACAATGATCTTCATCTTAGCTCTTCAACAGGGATTGGTGATCTTTGCCAAGCAAAATTGGGGGTTGATTACCATTGAAATCATGATGTTAGTGATTTGCGGCTTTATTTTAGCCGCTGATTTTCGCGTCAACATTGTGCGCAGCCAACTTGAAAAAGCCCTTAAGCCATACGAAGATCGTCTTTGGTTTGAATACAGATTAAGAAGCTGATGACGCCGTTAATCCTTACTAATAATCCACTACACCCGGATAAAAATTGATAACTACCAATTTTTATCCGGGTGTAGTGGATTGTTTTAATGTCAGGCATTCAACTGCGGCTGACGATGCTTAGCTTCATCTAAAAAATAGCTGAATGGCTTCAAAGCCTGCGCATCGTATTTCTGGATAAATTCCGCCACCTTATCTTGATCCTGCCAAGTTGGATCAATAAACATATGCTGCGTGGTTAATGGCATCTTATGTGTCAATTTAACGTCGATCACCACTGGCTTATCAGTCCCCTTAGCGGCATTCAGTGCCCTTTGCATATCATCTTTGGTGCGAACAGTGTAACTGATGGCCCCCATTCCTTTGGTCACTTCGGCCCAATTCGTATCAGGCAACTCAACCCCCGATAACGGCTGGTGCGTATCATCGGTTTGTTCAGCTTGAATATAGCCTAAGGTTTCATTACTAAAGATGATATTCGTAATTGGCAAGCCATACTTTACTTGGACCATCACTTCTTCCATTAACATGGCAAAACCACCATCACCGCTCAAGCTATAAACATCCCGATCAGGGAATTCCAACTTAGCAGCAATTGAAGCTGGCAAAGCAAAACCCATCGTGGCATATATCCCAGATGTTGCCCATTTTTGATGGCCACGCATATTCAACAAACGTTCAAAATTAATATCAACGTTGCCAACGTCAACTGCGAAGATAGCTTGGTCCGATGCCGTCTTATTTAATACATCAAAAATTGGTTCTGGTCGGATGGGCAATTCATCGGCGTTTTTAAAGCTATCCTGCCAATCGTTCCAGTTTTGCTTGTCTGCCAACGCCGCTTGATAGAATGCGGATGGTTGGCGTGCATCACCTGCTTTTATGATTGCGGTCAAAGCTGCTTTAGAATCAGCAAGAATCGAAACATCGTTGTGACGCCGTTTGCCTAGCTTTTCACTTTCAATATCAATTTGGATGACCTTAGCATGTTTATTAAACAAGAAAATGCTAAATGGGACATCGTTGCCGACCCATAGGATTAAGTCAGTGCTAAAGCCAACTTCTACGCCAGGCTTTGGTGCCACACGTCCAGTGGAGCCCAAATAAGCCGGATAATCGTCTGGTAAAATTCCCTTTGCCAAGACAGATGAAACCAGCGGCATCTTGAATTTTTCAGCCGCTTGCTTTAATTCATCAGCGGCGTCACGAGCACCAATGCCAAAGTAAATCATTGGCGCCTTGGCGGTTTTAATCAGTTGAACCGCTTTTGAAATCGCCGCTTTATCTGGTACTTCAACTGGTATTTGCTGTGATTTAACGTTCGGCTGGTAAGTATCATCAATTTCTGTCCAGCCAAGGTCTTTAGGAATTGTCAAAACGGCAACACCATGTTTCATATAAGCTTGCCGGATTGCTTCGTCAGTCATTCTCGGTAAAGCTTCGGCAGTCATTGCGGTTCGATTCCAAACGGCAACATCATCAAAAATCGGTTCCTCATCCATTGCTTGAAAGAAATCCATATTCATCCGGTTAGTCGGCACTTGCGCCACTAACGCAACCACTGGCACACCGTCACTCTTGGCGTCATACAAGCCATTTAGCAGGTGAACGGCACCCGGGCCTGCCGAACCAAAGCAAACCCCTACCTTACCGGTTAACTTTGCAGTTGCTGAAGCAGCAATTGCCCCAGCTTCTTCATGGCGAACCTGAATGTACTTAATTTTACCTTTCTGATGATAAATTGCATTCATGGTTGAGTCAAACGAGCCGCCAGGCAGCCCGTAGATGTGTTTAACACCCCATTGCTCTAAAACCTTTAATACAGCATCGGAGCCACTAATCTTTTCAACCATCAATCAACATCCCCCTTTGAAAATTGAATTCATATGAACTCCTACTCATTCGAGTATAGTGCGTAATTTGAAAAATGTAAACGCTTTATAAAATCGTTTTTAGTAATTGTTTCGATAACTTTAATCAACAAAAAAAGCTGCTTTTAATTGAAAGAAAGCGGATTCAGAATTATAATCGAAATTGAGAAGGGTCCTTATCCATTTATAAAAGGAGATGCAGAATATGGATGCAATTAGATACTATTCACGAACCGGAAATACTCAAAAATTAGCAACCATATTAGGCGAGCTATTAAAATTAGAACCACACCCCATTACAGTTCCACTAGTCGGGCCAGTTGATCGGCTTTACTTAGGCGGTGGCATTTATAATATGAGTGTTGATAAACATCTGAAAGCCTTTGCTAGCCAATTGGACCCGCATGATGTAAAAGAAGTCTTTTTATTTGGAACATCTGGCAGTGTCTTTACAGTCGGCAAGCAGCTCACCAAAATCTTAGATCAACGGCAAATCAAGGTTGCCCCTGATCACTTATATCTTCATGGGCTTATGCCAAAGCTTGGCAACATCAATCAACGTCAACGAGCAGAAATTAAGGGATTTGCCAGAGAAACAATTACTGAATAAAAATAGCGATTGACCATCAAGTAAGCTGAGTGAAATTGCCACAAGTTTTTCCTATGATCCCGTGATCAACTTACTTTTCAACCGATTGTCCGTATGACTCCCCCAAATTAAGGGGAACTGAAACAACAAACCACCTGGCGGCCAACAATTCCGATATGAATTGTTGGCCGCCAAGTGGTTTGTCAAGGCGCATTATTCAAAAGGCGACTATTTTCGTCAGTCACTATTCCCCGGGAACATAGTCCTGGTCAATGATCATCACTGGTTTGATAACTGATCCATTGTTTGAAGCTTGGTTAGCTTCGTTGACCTGTTCAAGGGTATAAAACTTTTCTAATTTATCAAATGGGAATTGACCCGCTTGCCAAAAACGAATCAACGTTGGAATCGCCAATTGGGGAATAGCATCTCCCATCAATACCCCATCGACATGTTTTTGAAGAGCTGTTACTTCATTCCAAGGCATGAATTCAAGGGTCTTTTGGGTGACGGCAATTGGCGCTAAGTGACCGCCGGAAGCCAACGCGGAAATTGCCTGATGCATAATTGCAGAAATTCCAGTTGTATCAATGGCGAAATCGACGCCTTGGCCGTTAGTCAATTCTTTGACCTTGGCAACCCAATCTTCATTGAGACTATTAATGGTATCGGTTGCGCCCAGCTCCTTTGCCATTTCCAAGCGTGAATCATGAATATCGACGCAAATAATGGTTGTGCAGCCTTTAATTTTGGCCGCCATTAGCGCAGCCGAACCAACAGCACCTGTTCCAACGATTACAATTGATGAACCTTCTTTAGGATTTAACCCATTAAAAACAGTTCCGGAACCGGTTACAAAGCCACAGCCCAACGGACCAACTTTTCTTAGATCAATTGCTTGGTCAATGACTGTTACATTACGCTCTTGGACTAGCGTTTCAGTAGTCATTGATGATTGATTAAAGAAATTGTGAATGGGTGACCCATCCGGACGCGTAAACGCAACCGAACCATCTGGCCGAACACCCTTGAAATTTAATTGATCCCAATTAACACATGAAGACGGATGCCCGGTTAAACATTGACGACAAGTTCCATCATAATCATACGACAAAATAACATGATCGCCTGGTTTAACCGTTGTAACTTGATTACCCACTTTTTCAACAATGCCGGCGCCTTCATGACCAAGCACCCCCGGATATGGATAGTCGCCAGCTGCTCCAGTTCGAACGGCTTCATCTGAATGACAGATCCCGCTTGCAACAATGTGAACCAAAACTTCGTGAGCTTTCGGCTGATCATCAATTTCTAACGTTTCCAACTTAAACGGTGCGTTGAGTTCTTCGACCACTGCGCCAGTAATTTTTCTTGACATATTTCAAACTCCCCTCAAAGATAACTTGATCTCCCCTTCAAAGTACCTTGTAAGCCCTTCCACGATGAAATCATATAATGAATATTATTCCATTTCAAGCAATGAAACTCATTATTTTATTCACTAATTTTCATGATAATAAAAGTTGCATAATTGTGAAACCCGTTAAACAAGCTAACAAATTAAGGCACCAATAGGTACTGCTAAAATTATTGGAACAATGCGCTTATTAGCTTAAAACAAAACAAGCATAACCACCAGCTGATATGCCTAAAAAGCTCACTATTTATTCTATGTGGCCCAAAATTCATCATAATATCCGTGAACCATTATCATTTTTGACCTTTATGTCGCATTAAAAAACCACTTGGTAAATAACACTTTTAATCGAAGGATTATCTATCAAGTGGTTTATTTAACTAAGCATTACTCACTTAACCAGTCGTACCTAATCGGCTTCTGGGTGAAATTCAATCGTCGCTTTCACTGCCCGCTGCCAACCGGCGTAAAGGTGTTCACGGGTCTTTACGGTCATTTGTGGCTTGAATTCATCCCGGGCCTTAATAGTTTCTTTGATTTCATCAACCGACTGCCAAAAGCCAACCGCCAAACCGGCTAAATAAGCGGCGCCAAGCGCGGTGGTCTCTGCAATTGAAGCCCGCTGGATTGGTGTGCCTAAAATATCAGCCTGGAATTGCATCAAATAATTGTTATTAGCTGCGCCACCATCGACGGCTAATTCTTTTAAATCAATGCCGGTTTCTTTGACCATCGTATCAACAACATCCCTTGTTTGGTATGCCAGGGACTCTAATGTCGCCCGAACAAATTGATTCTTAGTGGTGCCGCGAGTAAGCCCAAAAACGGCCCCTCTGGCATCTTGATCCCAGTATGGCGCCCCCAGGCCGGTAAATGCCGGCACTACGTAGACGCCATCGCTGCTTTTGGCATCAATGGCCATTTGCTCAGATTCAGGCGATGTTTTAACCATTTCCATGGCATCTCTTAGCCATTGGATTGCCGAACCCGCCACGAAAATACTCCCTTCAAGTGCATAATTCACCTTTCCATCAAGGCCATATGCAATCGTTGTCAACAGGCCTCGTTTGGAAAGAGTGGGTTCTTCTCCTGTATTCATAACGATAAAAGCCCCAGTGCCATAGGTATTCTTAATCATCCCCCGCTGCAGCGCCATTTGGCCAAACAAAGCAGCCTGTTGATCACCGGCAATGCCAGCAATTGGCACTTGAACGCCAGCAAACGAGTAACCAGAGGTGTAACCATAAATCTCAGAAGAAGAATGAACTTCTGGTAGCATCGTTGCTGGAATATCCAATAGCTTCAAAATATCTTGATCCCACTGAAGTGTATGAATGTTAAAAAGCATTGTCCGACTGGCGTTCGTGTAGTCAGTCGCATGAACTTTGCCACCAGTCATTTTCCATAGAATCCAAGTATCAATGGTGCCAAATAACAAGTCGCCGTTATCCGCTTTTTGGCGGGCACCGTCAACGTTATCTAAAATCCACTTAATCTTAGTAGCAGAAAAATAGGAATCGATGATTAAGCCCGTTTTATCATGAATGAAGTCGCTTTTGCCGGCTTGCTTGAGTTGATCAGCTAGTGCGGCCGTTTGCTTTGACTGCCAAACAATTGCGTGATAGATCGGCTCGCCGGTATTTTTATCCCAAATAACGGTCGTTTCACGTTGATTAGTCACGCCAATCCCCCGTACTTTGTATGGCGGGACGTCCGCATTAATCAAGCTTTCTGAGATAACTGATTGAACCGCATTCCAGATTTCGTTTGCATCATGCTCTACCCAACCGGATTTGGGGAAGTACTGATGAAATTCCCGCTGTGATTTACCAACGATATCGCCATCATGATTGAAAAGGATTGCCCGAGTACTGGTCGTTCCCTCGTCAATTGACATTATGTATTGTTGATCATTCATGTAAAGGTCTCCATTCTTATTATTAGTGCGTTTGTCGCTTCTATACATCTCCATTAGTATACAATATTCTAATCAGACAAACCAATCCATCATTAAACTTTAGAAAACTAAAAGAAATATAAGTATGAGCTTAAGCCGATTACAGAAACACAAATAAAGAGCTGCCAAATTGAAATCGGATTGGGATTTCAATTTGGCAGCCCTCAATTAATTCATCAAACAAGCTATTTTAATTTGACTCTTCATCGCTCTTTAAAACGCCACCGACACTGTAGCGATCCTTTTGCATTTCACTCAAAATAACGTGAACGTGCTCAGCTGGCGCCCCGGTGTTTTTAACCACGGCAGCCGTAACATCTTCAACAAGCCCTTTTAATTGAGCTTGCGATCGGCCGGCAATCAAATGAATATCCACAATTGGCATAACAGTCCCTCCAAACTATGAGTTTGAAAAAAGTATACGCTCTTTCATTTTCTGTCGCAATATGAATTTACCAACTTGAACAGTCAACCGCCCGATTTTATCTAAAAGATGATACAATAATTCAGATAGAAGTCACTTTCGATAGGAGATATGCATATGATTCCAACAACTAATTATTCTGCTTGCACCAGCATGATCGTCGGCAAAAACGCCAGCGTTGACGGCTCAATTATGATTGCCCGCAACGAAGATAGTAAATCGTCTTGGCCAAAAAACTACGTGATCCACGAACATCAGGAATTCTCTGACGATCAGCTTTTTTCCTCCACGGACAATGGCTTTAAAATGCCATTGCCTAAGATTCGGGCCAAATATTCAGCAACCCCTGAATGGACCTCTCAATACGGATTATTTGAAGAAGATGGCTTCAATGAATACGGCGTCGCAATGAGTGCCACTGAAAGCACCTACACTAACGAGCTGGCGTTGGGAGCTGATCCCCTCGTAAAAGATGGGATTGGCGAAGAAGCCATGATTACGGTGGTATTACCTTATGTGAAAACGGCCCGTCAAGGAGTAGCTCGACTAGGCCAAATTATTGAACATTATGGAACTTCAGAATCAAACGGCATTTTATTTGCTGATAAGAATGAAGCCTGGTACATGGAAACTGCCGGTGGCCATCAATGGGTTGCCCAGCGGATCCCAGACGATAGCTACGTTGTCATCGCAAATCAATCGGCCATTCAAGAAATTGATTTTGACGATTTCGATCATTTCATGTGGGCGACTCATATCCGTGAGTTCGTGGCAACTCATCATCTAAATCCTGATTTAGCGGGTCAAACGTTTAACTTCCGCAAAATCTTTGGGACAGCGACATTGGCGGACACTTATTACAATACACCGCGAGTTTGGTACGGCCTCAGGCTTTTTTCACCGGAGCAAACCTATGACCCAACCGATCAGGAAATGCCATTCATTAATCATAGTAACCGTAAATTAAGTGTCTTTGACGTCCAAGATTTTTTAAGCTCACATTATCAAGGCACCCCCTATGATCCAATTGGTGAGGGCTCAGAGGCCGACAAGCATCGTTTCCGACCAATTAGTCTTGCCAAGACTCAAGAGGCTCATATCCTCCAAATTCGCCCTTCTATGCCTACCCCCGCTGCCGGGATTCAATGGTTAGCTATGGGAGTCGCTGCGCAAAGTTCATTCGTTCCCTTTTATGCCGGCGCCAGCGACACCCCTAGCCAATACCAACATGCAACTGGCTCGTATTCACCGGACCAGGCTTACTGGACGTACAAACTAGCTGGCGTTTTAGTTGATCCGCATTATGTTAAATTTGGCTCCAAACTGGCCGATACACAAAAGCAATTGCGAATTAGCTTTCAACAAGCTATTTCAAATGCAGATCAGGTTGTGAACAGCCTTTCCAACGTCGAACAAGCAAATTATCTGACCAAAATTAACTTTGCTAACGCTCAAAGGGGATTAACTGCTTATCAACAGCTAATTTCTAATATCATCACTCATTCAACGGACTTATCACCCCTGAATTTTAAGCAGGACGTTAACTTATAAGTATAGAACCGAAGAGCGCCGCGCACTAATTGGCACTGCTGCCCTTTGCCGCATTGGTTCCAGCCAATCAGCAATCCGATCTTGATAGTTACTAAGCCAAAAGCGCCACCATTTCAAAATCGTTTTGAAATGATGGCGCTTTTGGCTTAAATGAACTTAAACTGTTTCAGTTTTGCTGATTAATAATGATCACGGGTAAACGCGCCGCGGCTATGATCACTCACTTTCGTCACTAATTTTGTTAATAAGTCTTCAGTATCTTTCATGATTCGATCGGCAGTTCGCTCATTAGCTTGACTTAAGGCCTGCATTAAGTCGCCGCCAGTTTTATCGGCCACCGTTTTGTCAATTCTAGAAATTCGCTGATGACCGTATGCCAAAGTTGCCTGTTGATAGGCTTCGATGTCTGCCATTACTTCTGAGTAGTGATCAGCAGCGATTAGTGAGATTAACCGATTCGCCCAGTAGGCATTATGACTATCCACCAGTGTTGTTGTGTCGCGATAGCAGTCGGGCGTATCCAAAATGTTCGTATAAAAGGGCGCCAGCGTGTTAAACGGGTTGGCAGCAAACGCAATCCACTGAATTGCGGCAAATGCCTTTGGCACATACGGCCGAATTTGGAGAATCGACAATTCCTGATTACGGTTAAAGCCAATTGGCCGATATGGATTGGTATGATAATCAGCGCTTGGAGCGAAGGGGTCATAAGGCGTATCTTGATAGTGAGAACTAAGGACGTATTTAATATCTTCAATCGTGATTTTTCGATCCGCATAATTAATAAATGGCAGATCAGCACTCTCAGGTGATTGATTAGCCACCCGTTTAGGATTAAAGTAGCGCTGACCAAACCAAGCTCGCGGCGTGTTATAGTGATGATCTAACTGGGTGTCGGAACCAAAAATTTTTCGGAAATTAAAGCCTTCACCTAAATTTAAATGATTTTTTTCAACAAATTTGAGCAGGTCAGCTGAATACATAAAGTTATCCGGGTCATCAAATTTAACTTCTTGAATCCCCGTCTGATTTGGCGCAATGACATATGCATCATCGGGAATTCGCTGAGCGACCCAATGATGGCCGCCGGCAGTTTCCATATACCAAATTTCATTAATATCCGAAAAAATAATTCCATTTGATTCGTAAGTACCATACTTTTTGAGTAGTTGCCCCACTCGTTGAACCCCTTGTCTAGCTGTTTTAATATATGGCAAGGTAATTGTGAGGAGGTCTTCTTCACCAAAACCATTTTTAACAAACGGATCAGCTCCCAAGATTCTAGCATTAGTTGTAATTGTTTCGGTGGCACTCATCGCCACGTTATCCAGATTAACCCCAGCTTCGCCCCAAATGCCCTCATCCGTGGCCGCATCTGGCATTGATGTGTAACGAACCGGCTGGTCAGGCAAAGTAATTGAAAATTGACTGAGCTTTGCGTGATAGTCAACTGGCTGATCTTCGTGATGGACTACAACAAATTTTTTAGGATGGACTGCTTCGCCAGCATCCTCATTTCTAGCGATTAAAGTAGCCCCATCATAACTGGCATTCTTACCAACTAATAAAGTGGTACAACTACTATGGTTTGACGCAGACATAATTTTAACCCTCCTAGATATCATCTAGCTTGATTTTACACCAGTTTGCCGGTATTGTGAGCCATCTTTTGGGATCTTTTAGCCAATTAGATAAACTGTTACCAAACAAAAAAGATTGTTTACAAGGCCACTTGTAACAATCTTTTTTGGTTAATACCATATCACTATTTTTGAGGCGGTTCTTCGTAATCGCCGTTTGGACAAACCACTTGGGTGCCGCCCTTGACCTTTTTTTCGACCAAGAAATGACCATCTTTTGGACAATTTCTGCCGATGGGCTTATCCCAGGAGACGAAGTCACAATCTGGAAAACGGGAGCAACCATAAAAAACGCGATTCCGTTTTGACTTACGTTCAATGACTTGGCCTTGGTGACACTTCGGACAAATCACGCCAATTTCTTTAACAATGGCTTTTGTGTTTCGACAATCTGGAAAGCGAGAACATGCATAGAACTTACCGTAACGGCCCATTTTAACAACCATTGGTGCGCCACAGATGTCGCAGTTAAAACCAGCTGGTTCATCTTTGATCTGAACCTTCTCCATATTTTTAGTTGCTGATTCAACTTCGTCAGAAAACGGTCGATAAAATTTATCAACTAATTTGATCCAGTTTTCTTTTCCCTCTTCGACTTGATCCAACTTGCCTTCTAAATTGGCAGTAAAATCAATATTCACGATATCTGGGAAATACTCAACGATAATTTTATTGACAATTTCACCAAGTTCCGTTGGTTCAAACCGACGGCCAACTTCTTTGACATAGTACCGTCGCTGAATCGTATCAATGGTCGGTGAATAAGTTGATGGTCGACCAACGCCCTTTTCTTCCAGCGCCTTGATTAAATTAGCTTCACTATAGCGAGCTGGCGGTTGAGTAAAATGTTGGTCAGGATTGTTTTTGACAAGTTTAACGGTATCGCCAGTTTCGAGGTCTGGTAATAGATTATCTTTTTCCTTACCATCGCCATAAATCTTTAAGAAACCATCAAACTTAAGTTTCGACCCATTCGCTTTAAAAACAACTTGGTTTTGTTCGATAGTGACTGCCATGGTATCCATAATGGCAGGTGTCATTTGACTAGCCACAAACCGCGACCAAACCAATTGATATAATTTAAACTGGTCTTTATTCAAGTATTGCTTCAAACTGGCGGGCGTTCGGAAAACCGAAGTTGGCCGAATCGCCTCATGGGCATCTTGCGCACCTTCTGGCAACTTTCCTTTGATGGGTTTGGTAGCGGCGTATTCAGCTCCGTATTTTTCATGCAAAAATGTCGAGGCTTCGTGCTTGGCGATTGCCGAAATTCTTGTTGAATCGGTCCGCATATATGTGATTAAGCCTTGGCTGCCTTCCTTGCCAATATTGATGCCTTCATACAACTGCTGGGCTGCCATCATTGTTTTTCGCGTTCGAAAGTTAAGTTTCCGGTTTGCTTCTTGCTGCATCGTACTAGTTGTAAATGGCGGCTGCGGCTGGCGTTTGCGTTCCTTTCGAGTCACTTTGGTGATTTCAAAGTCACCCTTTGGATCCAATCGCTTTAAAACATCCTGGACAGCGTCATTATTCGGTAACGCCTTTTTCTTACCATTTAAACCATAGAAACTCGCTTTAAACTTTTTACTGCGGCCCTTCTTAAATTCCGAATCAATTGACCAATATTCTTCAGGCACAAAATTTTTAATTTCGTTTTCCCGCTGAATAATCAGCCACAGTGCAATCGATTGGACCCGACCAGCACTCAGCCCTTTTTTAACCTTTTGCCATAATAGCGGTGAAATTGAATAGCCGACTAGTCGATCAAGCACTCGGCGAGCTTGTTGGGCGTCTACTAAGTTCATATCAATGTTTCGGGGATGTTTAAAGGATTCCTTAACAGCGTCCTTCGTAATTTCATTAAAGACCACTCGATTATCCGCTTTGGGGTCTAAGTCTAAAATGTGGGACAAGTGCCAGGCAATTGATTCGCCTTCTCGATCCGGATCGGCTGCCAAATAGACTTTTTTTGCCTTTTTTGCAGCCGACCTTAATTCTTTGATCGTGTCCCCCTTACCTCGAATTGAAATATAATGGGGTTCGTAATCATGATCAATGTCGACGCCCATCTTACTTTTTGGCAAGTCCCGAACGTGGCCCTTGCTGGCAACAACTTTATAGGAACGGCCAAGGTACTTTTCAATGGTCTTTGCTTTTGCAGGCGATTCGACAATAACCAGATTTTTCTTTGGAGAAGACCGGCGTTTGGTCTTGCTTTTGGCTTTGGATCTGGGTTTGGTTGTAGTAGCCATGATTTCTCCTTTCAACGTTACTAGTTATTTATTAGTTAAGCATTTATTTATCTGCACAAATCTACCATATCATATGGCAAGTATTTTTAAGTGTCAACTAATGAATTCTTCGAGAATATCTTCGGCCCTTAAAACGGGTTTGGCTCCGGCCGCAATTAATTCGTTCGTGCCAACCGATAATGGGCTGTGAATCGGTCCCGGAATTGCCAACACATTTCGATTGTTTTGAAGGGCAAGATTAGCCGTAATCAAACTACCTGAGTGATGCTTCGCTTCAGTCACCAGAATACTTTGCACCAAGCCGGCGATAATTCGGTTGCGCTCCGGAAAATGGCTACGATATCCTCGGGTTTTGTTTGGATACTCGCTGATTAGTAAGTAGCGAGTAGCAATTTGGTCTTGCAAATATCGATTTGTTCGTGGATAAGCAATGTCTAATCCGGTCCCAATCACCGCGATTGTTTGGCCGTCATTGGCAATTGCACATTGATGAGCAAGTGTATCAACACCTTTGGCCAGACCAGACACAATTGTCATTCTATTGGAAATCGTTCCGGGAATCAAATATTTTAATGCGATGGTCGAGTAATTTGTCGCTTCTCTTGCCCCAACAATTCCCAATAGTTGACCAGTGACTAAAGCAAGATTGCCCCGGTAAAACAAAACAATCGGCGCCGCGTAAGCTTCTTTAAGGTTAGCTGGATAGCTCGGGTCAGCAATGCTTACCCATTTTTCGCCGTCGACAAGTTGGGCAACCAAGTGATCATTATTCATGAGTTGAAGGTAAGCAGCTGAAAAAGCGGCTTGATTGTGCGGCTTAATTTCAGCAACCGCCATTAATGTCGACAGTTCAGGCAGTTTGCGATCATTAAAGCCCCGAGTAGCTAGCCAATCATAAATTTTTGATTTACCAACAATCCCAATTCCCCGACATAAATGAATTCTCAGCAAAAAATCTCTTAAAAGCATTTTCGTTCTTCCTTTTAAGAGTAGTTACGGAAAAAAGAGCTGATTATCTGCTATTTTTTTGAACTGGCGCAAAACTCATTCGATGAATTGGTGTCGGCCCAAATTTTTTTAAAGCTGCTAAATGCTTTGCGGTGCCGTAACCGGCATTATGTTCAAAATCGTACTCGGGATATTGGCGGGAAAAGTCAGTCATTAAATGATCCCGATAAACTTTGGCAATGATACTGGCAGCAGAGACGCTAATACTCTTTGCATCTCCTTTAATCAGCCTTGTTTGGTGAATTGGCGTGTCAATCTGCATGGCATCGACAATAATCTCATTAGGTTGGGGAATAAGTTTGGCCACGGCCTGTTTCATTGCTACCCGTGTTGCTTCATAGATATTGAGTTGATCAATTTGTTGGTTGTCAACAACCCCCACTCCAAGGCTCAACGCTTCTTGCTTAATTAACGGGTAAAGTTTTTCCCGCGCCTTTCGAGTGAGTTGTTTAGAATCATTCACATCGATCAAATCAAAGTCAGGCGGCAAAATGGCCGCACAAGCCACAACTGGGCCGGCTAATGGTCCCCTACCAACTTCATCAACACCGGCTACGTATTGAAGCCCACGCTGCCAAAATTGGCGCTCATATTTAAAGCGTTGCTCAAAAGCAGCTAAACGGGCGCTTTGGTTAGCTAACCGTTTTTGGGTCGCCCGAACGGCTACTTGAACGCCCTTACGCGGATCTTGGGCCAGCTGAGCCAGCCGCGGATCAGTTGGTTTCTTAACGCTTAACAATAACTGTTTAATCTCTGAAATTGTCATATCAACCTTCACCCACTAAGGATTTTGGATCATCCAAAGTATATCGACCGACCTTTCCAGAACGGATGTCTTGAATAATTCGGTTAGAAGCCCGCTCATAATCATCACGCATACCAATTTTGGCCGTAATTTTGAGCAATAAATCGACATCTGATAAACCAAGATCCACTTGTTCTAAGTGATATCGCTGACACAAAGCTTCAGGATGGGACGCTTTAAAATAATGAAGCCCAAACAATGCAATATCATCACTGTGAAAAACGCTGTCCTTGACGGCACCGGTCAGCGCTAACTTGTTAGCAACTTCTTGATTTGAAAACTTAGGCCAAAGGATGCCGGGAGTGTCAAGTAATTCAAGGCGATCGCCAGATTTGAGCCACTGCTGGCCCTTTGTAACCCCCGGACGATTACCAACTTGAGCAGCTCTACGGTTAACCAAACGATTTAAAACAGTTGACTTACCAACATTGGGCACGCCAACACTAATGGCTCGAATCGGCCGTTTTTTCATTCCCTTAGCTTGCTCTCTTTGCAGTTTATCTTTTAAAATCGGCAAAATAGTTGAGAGAACATTGTTAATGCCAAAATTAGTTTTAGCATCAATGGCAATTGCTGGCTGCTGAATTTGTTGAAAATACGTTAGCCATTGCGTGGTTATTAACGGATCAGCTAGATCCCGCTTAGTGATAATAAACAAATGAGGTTTCCCCGCACTAATGCGTCGAATCTCAGGATTTTGGGAGGTATAGGGTATCCGCGCATCGATAATTTCGAACACAATGTCGACTAACGAAAGATTTTCTTCAAATTGGCGAATGGCTTTTGCCATGTGGCCCGGGAACCATTGAATTGTTACTGCCATTTTGTCACTTCCTACATGCTTTCTTGATACAATTTCCATGCATCATCAAATATTTCCATATTTGGAAGATACGAAGCATTTTCTTCCAAGTATTTTGAAATCTGGTCAAACTGGTCCACCTGTTTTGGAAAGGATTGATCATAAAATGCATTATTTGCAAACTCAGCAATTGGATCAGCACTTCCCGGATTTCGTTGAGTCATTAAAAATTGATAAAAGGTTTTATTCATTAATTGTTGCCTCCTAAAAAAGTAAGCGAAGCAAAGCGGTTAGAAAGCGGAGCCTAAGTCCACTTAGCCGGAAATCCCGGGCTTGGATTTTTGGACAAGTGGACTTAGGTGCAGCTCTCTGCTTTGCGCAGCTGTCCTACTAAAGTGAGCGAAGCAAAGCGCTTATAACCGTCAAGAATCCTAAACTGAAGTTTTTTACTGATATGTCGCCTAAAGGCTTCATTGTTATAGCAACCTCGTTATTGCGGTAACAAAATATCAAAGGCAAATTTGCCCTTGCCAGTCATATCGATCGTCTTAGCACGGTAATTAACACCATGCCGACTCATGTGGTTAATATCAAGCTTAATTAATTTTTGCTTTGGCACTAATTGTACCCATTTGGGCAGTCGGTAACTCTTTTCAACGTAAGTTAAAACAAAGCTAATTGGGACGGGAAATTGACCTAGTGAAAGCTTGGTTGCGTGTAACTCGATATTACCATTCGATAATACCTTCGGGTCAAAGAAGACGGTATAGTCAACGTTTGCCCCCAGCAACTTCATTGAACCATAGACGATTCCTTGGTCAGCCACTTTGAAGTGATACTTGGCATTATCACTGCCATTTTGCAGCTTGTCAAGATAATATTCCGATAATGTATTGAGTTGCTTTTTGTTAAGCTCGGCAGAAATTGGTGTCGTACGCTGGGTATTTGATGATTCGCCAAATTGATTATCGCTATTCGAAGGTAATTGAACGACCAATAGTAGCGCTAAAAAAATCAATACAATTAAGCCAATCAACGTTAAAAAGGCAATTTTCCACGGATTTCGTTGTTTTGTCATTTTTGATGAGCTTCGTTGCATTAATTACCATCATCCCTTCACCCAGTCCAAGTGCTGACTGAGTTGTTTGTATAACAAGTTTGTCATGATTTGATACCCAATTTGATTTGGGTGAAAGTGATCCTCGGTTGATAAATATCGATTTGATTGGGTAGCATTTCCGTTTAGTAAAGCTTCAATTTCATTAGCGTCATTGCTTTGATTGCCAATAGCGGCTGCCCGCTGACGCAAGTGTTGGCGAGATTTGGCCGTTCGATATTGACCATCCGATAAGGGTTTATTAATTGGAATAAAGTAAATCTGGGAATGCTTTTGCGCAACTGATTTTGTCACCGTATTGTTGGCGGCAACCGCGCGACTAATGAATGAAACTTGGGGGAAATAAACATAGACTGGATTATAAATGCCAAACACAAAAATTGGGGAATGGGAATTGACCTTGCGGATATCTGTAAATAGGCGATTAACTCGCTGACGATAACTAGTTTGGTAGTGAGTCAGTCGTCCGTTCAATTGGGTTCGATTATTATCGACAACGTTATTTTTTAAAAAATGTAGTAAATCGTTACCACCCGTTGTAACCGTAATAACATCCGCGGTTCGCAAACTGCGTCGTAATTTGGCCGAGTGAACGACTCGATTATTAATTTGGTTAGTCGTTTCACCAGAAATTCCAAAATTAGCAGTTGACATTTTAACATGAGGATTTTGATCGTTAACCTTTTTTCTAATTAAGTAAGTGTAGCCTCCCCGTCCCTTAGGATCACCAACGCCTTGGGTCAACGAATCACCGACAGCCGTTAATTTGACGGCCCTTGGTGGTCGATTTTGATATTGATTGTATATAACAAACGCAATCCCGGCAACCATGAACGTCGCCAATATCATCAACCAAAATCTGATTTTGTGAGTTTTTTTATGAGTTCTTTTCACTTATGAACGCTCCTGAAGGCCGCTTTAGTCGGTCACCTATCATTGATTAAAATATAAAAGAGAGCATCGACATAGCAAAATTGTCTCAGCCCTTTTGTAATAGTCAGTTTATTTTAATCTGGATCACTGTAATAAATCAAAGCAAAACCACCCCGACCAACGTGTGTCGCAATAATGGGAGACGTTGTCCGATAATATAGCGGCACATCTGGGAAGAGTTCCTTGAGTTGTTGAACAGTGTCCTTTAAAACATCTGTTTCGGTTACATACGAAACCCCAATCATCTTGATGGCCTTTGTGTTCTTCATGTCATCAATGATTTTACCAAAGAATTTCCGTAGTGATTTATCACCGCGACCCTTTGAAATAACCTTCAACTTGCCGTCAGCAACTTGGAGCCCTAATTTCAAATTCAAAAAGTTGGTAATTGCCCCGGCAATCGGATGAAGACGGCCGCCTTTTACAATGTTATCAAGCGTCATCACGCAAAGATAAAGCTTTGTGTTTTGCCGGATCTTAGCAATTGTATTCAAAATAGTCTGGCGATCGGCCCCTTCTTGAGCTAATTTAGCAGCCGCAAGGACTTGAAAAGACAAACCACGATCCGTAAATTCGCTATCAACAACTTCTACATCGCTTTTACTGAGAGTTGCGGCTTGTTCGGCTGCATGAACGGTTCCACTAATCGCTTGAAGCATATTAATACACAGCACTTGACTGCCGTCTTTTCCCGCTTCGTCAAACGCCTCGATGAACTTACCAACAGGTGGTTGGCTAGTCTTTGGTAGATCCTTTGCTGCCAACATTTTGGGCACAAATTGTTCATTATTGATCGTATCACGCTCAACATAAACAGTGCCATCAATCATGACAGTCAAAGGCACTACGGTAATATCATATTGCTTAACTTCTTCGTCAGAAAGTTGCACTGATGAATCCGTCACAATTTTTACTTTTGCCATTTAAGCCACTCGTTTCTTTACAAAATTAATAATTATTTTAACCCAAACATTATTATATCAGAGTTTGCGATTAACTGACATATTCATTTTGAAGGGTCAGTTTCGTTCAAAAACTTCAAAAACATGGGGGTAGGGGTTTTGTTCATTTACAACACCGTCGATGCTGCTAACCAATTCGAAGTTGGTGTAATCAATTGTGGGCATATAAGTATCCCCAGTAAATGAATGCGCAATTTTAGTCCGATAAAGCCGATCAACTTGGGTTAATAATTGTGAAAATAAATTGGCGCCGCCCGTAACAAAATAATTTTGCCCTGGATTGGCTGTGATTAATCGGTTTAGATCAGCTATCGAGGATACAACGACCACGCCTTCAGGAAAGTCATGCTGCCTAGAAACCACAATGTTTTCCCTTCCTGGCAATGGCCGATTGTAACTTCTAAAAGTTCGGGCACCAGACACAATTGGATGGCCCATCGTCGTTTGTTTAAAATACTTCATGTCATCAGCCAAATGCCAAGGCAGCTGACCATTAGCCCCAATGAGACCATTTTGATCTTCTGCCCAAATAAATGAAATCATGCAACGACCCCCTATACTGCAACCGGTGCTTTGATAACCGGATAAGGATCGTAATTTTTGACTTTGATATCTTTCATCGTAAAATCAGCCAGCTGCTTTTTATCTGGATTTAACCATAATTGAGGAGCATCCTTTGGCTTTCTGGTTAACTGTTCTTTGACTTGTTCAATATGGTTATCATAAATATGAGCATCGCCCAAGGTATGAACAAACTCGCCAACCTCCAAGCCACATTCCCTGGCAATCAAGGAAGTGAGCAATGAATAACTAGCAATGTTATAAGGCACGCCAAGAAAAATATCCCCTGACCGTTGATACAACTGGCAGCTTAACTTACCATCCACCACATAGAATTGAAATAGCGTATGACACGGTGGCAATGCCATTGTTGGCACGTCCTCTGGATTCCAAGCGGATACAATCATTCGCCTAGAATCCGGATGGTGTTTAATAAGTTCAATCACGTTTTGAATCTGGTCAATAGTTTGTCCCGTTGAAGTTTTCCAAGCTCGCCACTGACTACCATAAACCAAACCTAAATCGCCATATTTGTTAGCAAAGTCTTCATCGTCTAGGATTCGTTGACAAAATAACTGCTTTTGTTCTTGATACACTTGATTAAAGGCGGGATCTTTGAGTGCTCGATGTGAAAAGTCAGTCATATCAGGACCGGTGTAATCCGATGAATTTACAAACTTTTCAAAGGCCCATTCATCCCAAATATGATTTTTATGTTGTAGCAAGAAACGAATGTTGGTATCGCCCTTTAAGAACCATAGTAATTCGCTTTTAATAAGTCCGAATGGGATTTTTTTAGTTGTTAACAAGGGGAACCCTTTTGAAAGATCAAATCGCATTTGGTAGCCAAACGTACTTAATGTTCCTGTGTGGGTGCGGTCTGACTTTTGGTGGCCGTGTTCCAAAACGTACTTTTCAAGGGTTAAATAGGCATCTTCTAACATGGCAATTCTCCTTTTACTTTATTACTCAGCGTACTCACTCAAATATTCCCAACGTTTAATTTTCTGGTCAATTTCTGATTCTAATTGATCTTTTTGAGCCTGCAAGTCAGCTAATTTATCATAATCGCTGCCATTTGACTGCATTTGCTTGTCAATATCACTTTGCTGTGTTTCAAGTTTATCAATATCCGATTCAATGTGACTGTACTCTAACTGCTCGGCATAGGTTAGCTTTTTCTTTTGCGGTTTTTGGGAAGCGGCATCATTGGTGGTTGGTTGTTTAGCTGGCTTGGGCTTAGCATTTCGACTTTTTTGTTTGTTTAACTGACGCTTTTTAGTCAAATAATCACTAAATCGGCCACGATGTTCTTCAATCACCCCATCGCCATCAAAAATTAATAACCGATCGGCCACCTTATCCAAAAAATACCGGTCATGAGAGACCGTGATAACCGTTCCTTGAAATTTAGAAATATAATCTTCTAAAACCGTTAGCGTGGCGATGTCTAAATCATTAGTCGGCTCATCCAGTAACAAAACGTTTGGCTGCTGCATCAAAAGTTTCAATAAATACAGCCGTCGCTTTTCGCCACCAGACAATTTACGAATCAGGGTTCCATGCATGAACCGTGGGAATAAAAATTGTTCCAATAATTCTGTCACACTGATCTTTTGACCCTCTTTATCAGTCACCTGCTGGCCGATTTCACTTAGGTAGTTAATCACCCGCTTATCTTCTGGAATGGGTTCAGTTAACTGAGTATAATACGCCATTTTAACAGTTTCGCCAATCTTTATGATACCAGAATCCAATTTAAGGCGACCCGCAATGACGTTTAAAAGACTGGTCTTGCCAGCTCCATTTTCACCGCTAATGCCAATTCGTTCATTTGGCTGAACCAATAAGTCAAAATTCTTTAGGATCGTTTGATTGGCGATCGTTAAGTTAGCGTTTTTGATATTGATAACTTCTTTGCCCAGCCGCGTCTGGCCAAGTGAAATATCAACATCTTGGTCTAGCTGCAAGGTGTTCACATTTTTCTTTAAATCATTAAACCGGTTAATGCGGGCTTGCTGTTTAGTGGATCGCGCTTTAGCCCCCGTTTTCATCCATGCCAATTCAGCTTTATACAATTGCTGCGTTTTATGTTGGGCTTCAATGGCCCCTTGAACCCGAGTTGCTTTTTGGGCAACGTAGTCCTGGTAGTTGCCTTCGTATTCATAGAGTTTGCCAAAGGAAAGTTCCCAAATCTTATTAGCCACTTGATCCAAGAAGTAGCGATCATGGGTGACGACAATCAAAGAACCTTTGTAACCAGCCAAATAATTTTGCAGCCAATCAATTGAGTCAAAATCCAAATGGTTAGTTGGCTCATCAAGTAATAATAAGTCAGGCGATTGAATCAACACTTGAGCAAGACCAACTCGCCGCCGTTGACCACCAGATAAGTCACCTACTTTTTGTTGGTCATCATCAATCTTTAGCTGGGTTAAAATTGTTTTAACATCACTTTGAGCATTCCAAGCATCTTCCTCATTCATTCGCGCCTCAGCCTTTGTGTAGCGTTTCAAAGCAGCCGGGTCGTTTGGATGAATCGAATAAGCGTTAAGTGCCTGTTCGTAGTTGCGGATGGTCTGATAAACCTTCTGAGAACCTGAAAAAACTGCATCCATAATCGATAAATCATTATTTAATTCGGGATCCTGGGTTAGATAACCAATCGTATATGCTTTGGACGTGATAATTTGGCCGCTTGAATCATGGTCAACCCCAGAAATGGCGTTTAATAATGATGTTTTACCGCTGCCATTTGTACCAATTAAGCCAATCCGATCGTGCTCATTAATCATAAAGTTTAACTGATCAAACAGGGTCTTTTCGCCATACGTCTTGGTAAGTCCTTCAACCCGCATTGTTTCCATTAATTAATCATCTCCATTTACAAAATGGCTGACTGCCGCGATCAGTGCTTGTTTTTCGTTGGTAACTTCTGCCTGCACGACGGCTTTTTCCAGATAATTGAGTGTTTG
The DNA here is from genome assembly GCF_016860605.1 of Lentilactobacillus fungorum. Taxonomy (GTDB): domain Bacteria; phylum Bacillota; class Bacilli; order Lactobacillales; family Lactobacillaceae; genus Lentilactobacillus; species Lentilactobacillus fungorum. Next base: position 169,978 of record NZ_BNJR01000004.1, on the reverse strand, counting down.
ACCCAAAAGTGGGCTGGGCGATAAAATCCCAGCTTTGATGAGTTCGCCGCCAGTAATCTGAAGTTGTTTTTTGTTGGTAATTGGTAGTTGATCGTAATCGTTTAAATAATCGGAAAACGATGTTGTGCCACCAGCATTTAAAATTGTAACGGCATTTTGAACATTCCTTTGACCGGCTCGATATAAATCCCAATTTGAAACGTCATCTGCCGTCATCTTAAACAGTAACTCAGTAGTTAGTATAACATCTTCAATCACCTGATTCGCAGATTTCCATGCTTTTAAAAATCGTTTAATTTGTTCTGAATGATCATTGAAATAAAAGGCTAGCAGGGCCCAAACCTGTACCTCATTTTGAACCGAAAATCCAGTCGTGGCAATCGCCTGCAGTTGGGCTTTTTTTGAAGCAAAACCGGGCATATGGCGATACAAATTCGTGATTAGGGTTAGATCCAGTCCGCGCTTGGCATCTTTTCCCATCATCATTTTGACAAATTCAGCATGAATTCGTTCAACGGCAATTTTTTCCAGTAGTTGGCTATGCCGCGAAATACCGGCTAAAGTGTTGGCTTCGATTTTAAAATCCAATTGGCTTGCAAACCGGACTGCTCGCATCATTCGCAGCGCATCCTCGTTAAAGCGTTCATTAGGGTCACCAACGGCTTTAATAACGTGGGCAGCCATGTCTGCCAAGCCACCGAATAGGTCGGTAATTTGACCGTTTTCGCTCATTGCCAGCGCGTTGATCGTAAAATCTCGGCGTTTAAGATCTTCCTTAAGTGATCTAACAAATTTGACATGATCCGGCCGCCGATAATCTTGATAACCGGATTCCGTTCGAAAAGTTGTTACTTCATATCCAGTCCCGTGATCCAAAATCATCACCGTTCCATGCTCAATGCCGGTATCGACAGTCCGCCGAAACAGACTTTTGACTTCGCTTGGATAAGCACTGGTAGCAATGTCGACATCATGAATAGGCCGTCCCAAGAGTGTATCTCGAACTGAACCGCCGACAAAGTATGCTTCAAAGCCGGCCTGTTCAATCTTTCGAAGAATTGGCAGGGCTTCTTGAAATTCGTTTGGAATCTTGCTTATTTTCACGATAATCGCCATCCATTTTGTATTTAGTCCGTAATCAATTTTACCAGAATTATCACCAGATGAAAAAGGGGTCGCCAAGATTGCCAATTTAGACGTAAAATTGATATGATAACTCGGGACTTTTAGGATGACGCTGCAGAACAGAAAGCTGCATGAAAGCACCTCCGCTAAAAATTTCTAGCCCGGAAATTCCGGCTGGGGGACTTTATGCACTGCTTTTTAATTACTTTGTTTCGGTCATTTTTTAGGATAACTGCGCAAAACAGAAAACTGCATCTAAGCTGACTTATCCCCAAACCTAAGCCCGGTAGACCAGCTTAGATGCCATTTCTAATCGCTTTGTTCCGTTCACTTTATTAGGACAGCTGTGCAAAGCAGAAGGCTGCACGTAAGCACCTTGGCGAAAAATTCCAGGCCCGGGAATTTCCCGCCAAGGAGACTTACACTCCGACTTCTAACCGCTTTGCTTCGCTCACTTTTTTTAGGACAGCTGCGCAAAGCAGAAACTTCCGCATAAAACATTTTGGCCAAAAATCCAAACCCGGGATTTCTGGTCAAGATGCCTTATGCTCCAGTTTCTAAGCGCTTTGCTTCGCTCACTTTGTAGGACAGCTACGCCAGGCAGAAAGCTACACGTAAGCACCTCTAACAAAAATTCCAAAACCGGGAATTTTCGTTAGAGGAGACTTACGCTCCGCTTTCTAAGCGCCTGGCTCCGCTCACTTTATTTAGGAGGAAAAACGATGGCACAAAAACAATTTCATTTAAACATTTCGCTAATCGATTTAATCATCATTGCGCTGGGAACTGCAATTTATTCATTTGGTATTGTCTTCTTTAACATTTACAACCACCTAGCAGACGGCGGCGTAACGGGGATCACCTTGATACTAAGGGCCTTATTTCACCTCGATCCTGCCTACTCGACTATTTTGGTTAACATTCCGCTGTTTATTATCGGCTATCGTTTTCTTGGCAAAAAAGATATGTTTTACACGCTGTATGGTACGATCATGCTGGCAATCTTTTTGTGGGTTTGGCAGCGGGTTCCAATTGTGATTAATATTCAACACGACTTACTTCTATCGGCAATTGGCGCCGGACTTTTTGGCGGCTTTGGCTGTGGGATTGTCTATCGCTTTGGGGGAACTACCGGTGGTGTTGACATTGTTGCCCGTTTATTCGAGCGATTTAAAGGTATTCAAATGGGGCAAACTTTATTAACCATTGACGTCATTGTTTTGCTATCTTCGTTAATTTACTTGGATGTTCGGCAAATGGCTTACACGTTGATTTACGTATGGATTTTTTCCGTTATTGTCAATTTCACCCAGCAAGGAGCTTATACAGCTCGCGGGATTATAATTATTAGTAATGAATCCAACGCTATTTCCACCGCAATCCAAGACGAATTAAGTCGCGGGGTAACTTTCCTAAATGCTGAGGGTGGCTACTCGCATAATGCCAAGCAAGTCATTTACTGTGTTGTTTCGCCCAGTGAACTCCACAGTTTAAAACAACTAGTAGAATCCATCGATCAAGAAGCCTTTATTTCAATCATCAACGTTAACGAAGCAATTGGTGAAGGCTTTACTTATAAACGGCCAAAGAAATTCCGAATTTTATAACGCTTATTATTTATTTTTTTTAGATATTCATGTCTTCATCGTACATCGACGCCATTTCGAGATCATCCGGCACCAAGTCAATATATTTTTTCAAATAAGTTTTTTCTTTAGTGATGTTGCCAGCTTCTCGGTAAAATAAAGCCGCATGTTTCAAGAAGTTCGGATTGTCTCCCAATTCATGGGCAGCCGTTTCATAATTATTAGCGGCTAATTTGGTCTTACCAACTGCCTGATACGACCTAGCTAAATTAAAGGCTAAATGAGCATCAAACACCTGATCTTCGACAACTGGTTCTAAAAGCGTCAAATTGTCGCTGTAACGTTCATGAGCAATATACCAGTCAGATATTAAAGTTAAGATTTCCATGTCATCAGGAGCGATTTCTCGGCCTTTTAGAAGGTATTTTAGAGATAGGTCCTCTTGGCCGGCCATTTGAGCAATTTGGCCAGCCTTCTGCCAAATTTTTTCATTATATTGGTCGATGGCAATCCCTTCTTGAATCACCTTCAATGCCTCATCAACCCGCTTTAAGCGAACCAAAGCATCGGCTAAATAAGGATATAACGAGCTGTATTGGGGATCAGAATCGCGCAAGTCTTCGAAGGCTTTCACGGCTTTTTGGTCATCCTTTAAGTTAAAGTAAGTAAAGGCTAACTCGAACTTGACATCGCTATTCATATTCACTGGTTTAATTTGCTCTAAATAACCAATTGCTTGTTCAAATTTACCAATTTCGGCATACGAAACCCCTAACCGTTCGACTAAGTTTACTTGAGACATTTCAAGAGTACCAGACTTGATAAGCGTCAAATAAAGATTAATTGCCTTGCGATAATTTCGAGTCGTAAAATAAAATTCAGCCAGCGCAAATAAAATAACTGGTTCATCAGGCGCCAAATTTCGCGCTTCTAAGAGCTTTTGCTCGCTAATCTCAAATAGCTCTTGAGTCTGGTATAAATCTGCTGAGACAAGCAAGGAACGCACATATTCGGGGGAATCTTTTGTAACCTGAGATAAATAGTTAAGTGCTTGATCGTCGTGGTCATCATCAATTGCAATTTCTGCAAGATTAATTTTTAAATTATCATCTGATGGAAATTTCTTGAGCAGTTTTTCGTAAATAGTCTTTGAGTAGGTTGAAAATCCCAACGAATAAAGTTCTTCTGCCAGTGAGTACAGCATATCATCGTCGTCATGATTTAAAGCCAATTGAAACGATTGCTTGAATGCTTCTAATTGGCCGCCTTCAAGCTGATCCAAGGCCGTTTGTGAATAAGTCATAGCAGTCCTCCATTAAGGTATCAAAAAAGCCAGCCCGACAAATGCCGTTCTGGCTTAACAGATGAATATTATTTAACAGCATCCTTAAGCGCCTTACCAGGTTTGAAAGCTGGTACTTTGCTTGCAGGAATTTGAATTTCTTGACCTGTTTGTGGGTTGCGGCCTTTACGAGCAGCACGTTGACGTACTTCAAAGTTACCGAAGCCGATCAATTGAACCTTGTCACCATTTGCCAAACTGCTTTGGATTGAATCAAATACGGCATCCACAGCTGCTGTAGCATCTTTTTTAGTCAAGCCGGTTGCAGAAGCAACGCTGCTTACCAATTCTGCTTTATTTGCCATGAGTGTATTCACCTCCCTCGAAGATAGGTATGTAAAACATCACAAACTTGATTCGCTGGAATCAGAATTGCTAAAATAATACATTTTGTATCATTTCTTGTTCCAAGATAGCATAAGAACGCCGTCATTGCAATGTTTTATTAGAATTTAGTGGTCAAAAACGCCTAATTAACACAAGATTGTCATAATTGAGCTAAATGCTTTACTTTCGGCTTCTTTTGATGATTTTAATTGGGGTCCCAGAAAAGTCAAAATTTTCACGAATTTGGTTTTCCAAAAACCGAACATATGAAAAATGCATCAAATCCGGATTATTCACAAAAACGACAAACGTTGGCGGCCCGGCCTTGACTTGAGTTGCATAATAGATTCTCAGCCGTTTGCCATTGACAGTCGGCGTTGGGTGAACGGCCACGGCGTCCATAATCACATCGTTTAACGCCGAAGATTGAACGCGCTTTTCGTGGTTGTCATAAACCTGCTTAATCAGCTGCGGTAATTTTTCAATTCGTTGCTTAGTAACCGCCGAGACAAAAATAATCGGTGAATAAGCCATGTACTGGAATTCATTTCGAATAAGCGTTTCAAAATCTTGCTGCGTATGATTGGTCTTTTTTAAAGTATCCCATTTATTCACCACGGTAATAATCGCTTTTCCAGCTTCATGGGCATATCCGGCAACCTTTTTATCCTGCTCACGAATGCCCTCTTCGGCATTGATAACAAACAAAATAACGCTGCTTTGATCAATTGCTTTCATAGCTCGCATGACGCTATAGCGCTCTGTATTTTCATAGACTTTGCCGCGCTTTCGAATGCCGGCCGTATCCACCATGGTAAATTTAATCCCATCAGCTTCAAAGCGCGTATCAATTGCGTCACGAGTCGTCCCAGCAATGTCTGAGACAATAACGCGATCCTCACCTAAAATTGCATTGACTAACGATGACTTACCAACGTTGGGCCGGCCAATAATGCTAAATCGGATATCATCATTATCGATTTGGTCGTCTACTTTAGGAAACGCCTCAACGACCTTATCCAGTAAGTCACCGATTCCCAAACCATGGACACCAGAGATTGGCATCGGGTCACCAAATCCTAGCGAATAAAAGTCATAGATATTTTCACGGTTTTCAGGGTTATCGACCTTGTTAACTGCCAAGACAACTGGCTTATTGCTACGATAAAGGATTTTGGCGACTTGTTCATCATCTCTGGTCACCCCTTCTTTACCGCTCACAATAAAGACAATCACATCAGCCTCATCAATGGCAATTTCAGCTTGACTTTTAATTTGGGTACTAAACGGAGCATCACTAATTTGGATTCCGCCCGTATCGATCATTGCAAACTTCGTTGTTAGCCATTCACCATGTGAATAAATTCGGTCACGCGTAACTCCCGGGGTGTCTTCAACAATTGAAATCCGATCACCAGCAATCCGGTTAAAGATGGTTGACTTACCGACATTAGGTCGGCCGATAAATGCCACTGTTGGCATTGCCATATTAAATAACCTCCCTTACTTGGGTATTCAGAAAGAAAAGTGGCTGGGACAAACGCTTGGTTTTGTCACCATCCACTTTTATTGTTCCTTGATATAAAATTAATTTAATTTAGCCGATAAGCTTATTTGTTATCGTCATCGGTGTGCTTTTTGAGTTCGTCACCAATGATATCGCCTAATGTAAACCCAGTTTCTTCTTCAGGCGCATTATTATTGTTAGAACTTTGACGTGGCTTGCGTGCGGCACGTTTTGGTGCATCATTTTTTGGCTTTTCTTCTGCAGGTGCATCAGTTAAAGCTTTAATGGAAAGTGCCAATCGCTTTCTTTCAGGATCAACATCCAAAACTTTCACTTGAATCTTTTCACCGACTTTTAACACATCCCCAGGAGTTGCAATATGTTCATGTGAAATTTGGGAAATGTGAACCAGTCCCTCGACGCCTGGAAATACTTCAACGAAGGCCCCAAAATCAACTAATCGCTTAACTGTTCCTTCAAGGACACTGCCAACAGGTGCTTTTTCTTCGATTCCGTCCCAAGGTTCTGGAAGAGTTTGTTTAATTGAAAGTGAAATTCGATTACGGTCAAAATCAACAGAAAGAACTTTAACCTTAACTTTTTGGCCAACTTTAAGAACGTCTGAAGGCTTATCAACCCGTTCATAAGCAATTTGAGAAACGTGAACCAAGCCATCCATGCCCCCAAGGTCAACAAAGGCACCAAAACTGGTTAACCGAGCAACGGTTCCTTCAACAACGTCACCCTCGTGTAAGGTTTCCATTAACTTTTCACGTTCTTGAGCTTTTTCTGCTTGGACAATTGCCTTGTGTGAAAGGATCAAACGATTTTCAACTGGATCAATTTCAATAATCTTCAATTCAAGTTCTTGGCCCTTAAATTGATTAAGATCATCCACAAAATGGTCGGAGATCATGGAAGCTGGAATAAAGCCACGAACACCAGCGTCTACAACCAAACCGCCTTTGACGGCTTGAGACACCTTGGCAGTAATGGTTTCATCATTCTTGGATTTTTCAGCTAATTCATCCCAAACTTTGCGTGTTTCTAATTGACGAGAGGAAAGGACAAAGCTGCCACCCTCTTTATCGCTACCAATTCTTGATGTTACAACTAACTTAAGCTTGTCACCTTGCTTGATATCATCAAACTTTTGTGAAGATGCGAGCTCACGTTCAGGAACAACGCCTTCGACACCGGAACCTTCGATACCAACAATTAATTGTCGATTATCATCTGTAGCCAAAACTTCACCGGTGACAACGTCGCCTACTTTTACTTCATTAACGCTATTTAAAGCGTTTAATAGATCGTTTTTATCATTATTTGCATTTTCACTCATCAAACAATTCCTCCTTGAAACAACTCTAATCATAATTTTATCTTAAAATCGCTAAGATTACCAGTCAATTGACCAATTACTTATCATTCAATTTATTATTAATGACATTTGCAATCTTGGAGACAACTTCTTGAATCGAAAGCGACGTCGTATCAATTTCCTCAGCATCCTTAGCCTTAGTAAGTGGAGAAACCTTTCGATGGGAATCTTTGTAGTCCCTGGCTTCGATTTCAAGTTGCAATTCATCAAGCGGCGTATTAATTCCTTTTTGAATATTTTCTTTATAACGCCGTTGAGCCCGTTCTTTAACGCTGGCAACCAAAAAGATTTTAACCTCTGCATTGGGTAAAACAGCCGTGCCAATATCTCGACCATCCATGACAATGCCACCGTCTTTTGCAATCACTTTTTGGCGATCGCTTAATTCGGCCCTAACTGCTGGAATGGCGGCGACTGCCGAAACCGAATTAGTGACGTCTTCTTGACGGATAGCTTCCGTCACTTCCTTATCATCAATAAAGACCCGCTGACCACCTTCATCAGGGGTAAACGAAATTTGAGTTGCTTGAGTTAATTGCGCAATTGTCGCCGCGTCATCCAGCGAAATGCCTTCTTTTAACGCCTTTAAAGTAATTGCCCGATACATTGCGCCTGTATCGCAATAGATATAGCCAAACTGTTTAGCGACTAATTTGGCAACGGTACTTTTACCAGCGGATGCCGGTCCATCAATTGCAACTTGTAATCCATTTTTATGCATGATAACATTCCTAACTTAACATTAATTTTCGTAACGACCTGATGATCGCTGACGTTATTTGACCCTTAACCGCTGACCAGGATGAATTGCAGAGTTTGTGGTCAACCCATTCAGCTGTAACAACTCATTCAAACTGATTCCGTGATTGACCGCAACTCGATATAATCCCTGACCAGCTTTGACGGTTGCGTACTTATGGCCAGTTGTCACTTGTGATGATGACTGTTGTGACGCTTGCTTTGCAGTTTGCGGTCGACTTGTTGAACTGGCCGCCGCCGACTGTTTATTTGCTGTAGCCGTTTTTGCCGCGTGCTTGGCGGTAGTCACTGACGCTTGCTGATCATCATCTGATTGCTTGGCAGTTGTTGATGAACGCTTCGCCTTTTTCTGGGTTACCTTAGATTGATCTGTTGAGGATTTTTTTTTTGCACTTTCCTGGCGTACGACCCTGGGAGCTGCTGATTGTTTTGAATCACTTTTAGTCGCACTTTGACGGATCAGGCCATATGCTAGGGCAGCCAATGCGACAATACTAATCAATGCAACTAAAATAATCGTAATTAGATGATGACTTTGGCTTTCTTTACGCAACTGAACTCGAGATAAATGACCATTTTCATCACGATCTTCAGAGAATGTTTGATTCCATGGCTGATCATCATCTGATCGTTTATGTGGGTCGTTTGTATTCATATGATCCCCTCCCTCATCTGGAATATAGACATTCCCATTTTATCATCATTTACGGCAAACTTCCCTTAATTTTTTAATAAAAACAATCGATCAAGGATTGCCCGCCAGTCATTTAACGGTTTTTTTTCGACTGATTGCGTCTGCATCAAATATTGTTGATTGAATGATTGCCAATGCCCCCAAAAATCTGTATGAAAATCACAGCACAAATCCGGGTTTAAATCGTGGATGGTTTCATCGAAATATTGCAATAACAGCTTACGACGACAACCAGTCGTATAAATATAGCGAATCATCGTATTTAATTCACGCTGGCGCCTTAATTTGGCCTGATTAAAGATTTGAGTCGCCTGTTCGAATGATTTGCCATTATCATAATAATACTTGATCACTCGAAACGCATCGTTTTGACTTAGCTGGTTGGGATGTTGGTACAAATGCGCTAATAATTGATTTTCCGGAATGGTTGCGGCCATTAAGTTCAGCTGTAAGTACTGATCGTTTGGTTCATAGAGTAAAATTGCCAAGCTTTGGTGGCCGTCGCGACCGCATCTGCCAATCTCTTGTACATAACTTTGGATGTTTGCCGGCAGATGGTAATGGATCACATAACGAACGTTAGCTTTATCAATTCCCATCCCAAACGCGCTGGTAGCACAGACAATCTCGATTGCATCATTCATAAACTGCTGTTGAATTCGGAATCGTCGCTGATTAGCCATGCCACCATGATAGGCCATGACCCGCTTGCCAGTTTGCTGGGTTAAGGTTGCAGCCATTTGTTCCGCTTGACTTTTACTGGAGAAATAAATAATTCCAGCTCCATTTAGCTGACTGACCAAATCAACAAGTACCTGATTTTTTTCTTTTTGGTTAAGGCAAATTTTGGCACTCAAAAAAATATTTGCCCGGTTAGTCGGCATAATGACTTGTTCAACATTTTCCGGTGAAAAGCCCATTTTAACCAAAATATCTGTTCGAGTTGCTTTCGTAGCCGTCGCGGTCATCATCAAAATCAGCGGATTGCCCAATTGCTTCCGAATCGTTCGCAGCTTCAAATAATCCGGGCGAAAATCCGGTCCCCACTCTGAAATGCAGTGCGCTTCGTCGACTACTAGTAACCCCGTCTCTTGTCGAGAAATAGCGGCTAACACAGTCGCATTAGCGAGCATTTCCGGCGACACATAAATAAATTGATACTGGTTAAGATGCGCCAAAATGGCGACGCGTTCTTCAAACGCCATTGCCGAAGTGATCGCAATCACGCGTTTTGATCCCAAGTACTGAAGCCGGCTAACCTGATCTTGCATGAGTGAAATTAACGGTGACACAATGATCACGCGCTGCTTAGTGATCGCGCCATATAGCTGGTATAGCAAGGTTTTACCACCACCAGTCGGCAACACTGCCAGGGTGTCATGATGATTGAGTAATTGAGTTAAAACGGCTTTTTGACCAGGCCTAAATGATTTAAAATCCGAATACCGATGCAATTGTTCTTCAAGGTCAATCATCATTTTTCCTCTTCTTATCTAAAACTTGAAACAGCCTAAATTCAAAGAATGATAAATCAGGAATCGCCGCTTTAGCCTCCTTGAACGCCCATTCACCAATAATTGACGGCTGATGGGATTCCAAGGCTTGCTTGGTTGGCTCGGCTAATAATCGCGAAAACGGAAATTGATTTACCGGCAACACAATCGCCGCTTCTAAGAGATGCTCATAAACCGTGGTTAGTTTGATTCGTCTACGTGACGCAATTTGCTCAGGCGTGTAATCAGTATTTCGATACATTATCAATGTTTTGTTGGTACTATTGGCCATTGGCGACCTTGCCAATCCGACTAGCAAGAGTTTGAGAGGGCTCGTCGGGATTTGTTGCACCCGTGTCAGCAAATCGGCATAAAGCATTAACCACTGCAACTGAATGATCGTCGGCGGCACCCCCATTTTAGCGCTTAATTGGTCTTCAGTTTCGCCGGAGAAGTGGTGCCCCGTTAGACTCTGGATAAAAATTTCGGCGAGCAGATCGTCATGTAGCTGGGTTAAGAAACGATCTAGCAATTCCTGAAAATAATTCGGCAACTGTCGCTGTTTATTTTGAATAAACCACCGTTTAATGAGTTGGTCGTCAAAAAAGCCAATTGTCTGTGGATAATACCTTTTATTCGAATAACTATACTCTGAAACGATTTGGGTCGCAAAAATAAACCGACTAGAAAATCTGACGACGTCATTTTGGGCGGCAATTGTGAGCTTTTTAATTGGGGGCAATAATTTCAGCAGATTGACCTGTTGGTCGCGACCTTGATTGGTCAATTGAAACGAAAAACGATCAGTCAAAACGATCAAGCCGAGATGAGCTAATCGATCAAGCGCGTTTTTCTCATCGCCGAGCTTGAAATCACGGAGCGCCCCGAAGTAAGGCAGCAAATCGTATTCCAGTGCCCAATATAAATTAGAGACGGTTCGCCTACCCGCTAAAATATTTTTGAGTGCTTTAGCCCGCCTTGTTTGGGTCAAATCGCCAAATAGTATATATAACGTTGATAATTCCATTTTTTCTCCTAAAAAAGAAGCTGAACCAAAACAATTGTTTTGAAACAGCTCATTGATAATTCAATATAATTATTATATACGATTTTATCGATTGACGTTTTGAAATTACTTAATTCGCAAACGTGGCAAAAATTTGCCTTTAATGGCATAAAACAAGCCACCAACGACAATGCCTTTAATTAAGTTAAACGGCACAACTCCAGCCATAATAACGGTTGCGAGCGGCAAACTAAGCTTCAACCCAATCACGTTCATGTAAAGCGGAATTACCGCCGCCCAATTCAATGCCGACATTACAATTGCCAAACTAATCGCCATCGTCGCAATAACAAGTATCACCTTTTTAACCCCACCAAGCTTTGAAGCAACTTGATTAACCAGATAAAAAGCCCAGATGAGTACGACCGACGAAATAAACGAAGACCCAACCCCGATCAGACCGGGAATTGACGCGCCCGTTGTGACCCAATACAAAATGGATTTCAACCCTGCGATCGTCATCCCTCCGACCGGGCCAAACAAAACGGCTCCAATCAGGATTGGCATATCGCTAAAATCAATTTTCATATATGGCACAATCGGAATAATTGGAAACGAAAAGAACATCAAAACATATGAGCAACCAGCTAACACCGACATCTCAACAAGCCGGGTTGTGATGAGTTGGTGATTACGACCACTATTTTCCATTGAAAAAGACCTCTCCTCAATGGTCAATCTTCAAAAAGAATGCCCTGATAATAACTTATCAGGGCATTCTAAATGTAGCAAAATTAATCTTCTGCATACCAGACTTTACTGTCGGTACTGGAATCACACCAGTTCAACGTGATTGCTCACGGTCGCGGACTTTTACCGCCGGTCGGGAATTACACCCTGCCCTGAAGATAAACCAATTATTTATTTACCTACAATATATCAGAAACTTACAAATTGTCAACGCTTTGTATCGGTTATCGCTAATGTCTTTAATTCCTCGACCTCATGCGGTCGCAACTTTCGGTATTCACCAGGCTGGAGGCCATGCAGATCCAAGAATCCATACGTTTCTCTGCTCAACTTCTCAACGGGATGACCAATTTTTTCAAACATATTTTTAACCTGATGATTACGACCTTCATGAATCGTAAGTGAGACAATTGACGATTCTTGGTTAGTTCGAATCAATTTGGTTTTCGCTTTGGCCGTTTTCCGATGATCAATCACCACTCCGGTTCGCAATTGTTTTAAATCATCGTTTGAAACGATCCCCTTTACTTTGGCAACGTATGTTTTTTCAACTTCATATCTGGGGTGGGTCAATCGATTGTCCAAGTCACCGTCATTAGTAAGCAGCAACAAGCCGGAAGTATCGTAATCAAGTCGGCCAACTGGATAGATTCGTTGAGGGACCTCTTTTAGAATGTCCACCACTGTTTTTCGATGCTTGTCATCACTCACTGCTGTAATCACGCCACGAGGTTTATATAATAAATAATAAACTGGGGCTTCCTTTGAAATCGGCACTTCGTCAACTTTGACGATGTCTTTGGCGCTAACTTTGGTTCCGAGTTCTTTGACGACCTCGTCATTCACTTTGACATGTCCCGCCGTAATTAATTTTTCTGCCTTCCGCCGGGATGCGACTCCCGCGTGGGCAATCACTTTTTGTAAACGTTCGTTCATTTAGTCCTCCTTATCATGGTTAATTTCCTTATTAAATCGAGTCAATAAGGCATCACTTGTATTATCATCTAATTTTTCATCGCTTGGCAATACTGGTAATTCCTTGATCGAGTGTAAACCAAAATAGTCTAATGCAAAATTGGTTGCCCGGTACTCTTTGGGGTTGCCAACTTCTTGGCGAATCCCGGCCACTTCAACAAGCCCTTGATTAATTAATCGATGGATGATGGCTGAGCTATTAACACCGCGAATATCATCAATCTCAATTCGAGTAACTGGTTGGTTATACATAATAATGGCAATTGTTTCCAAGGCCGCTTGGGAAAGAACCCGGGGCTTGGCATCGTTGACATAATCATTGACCAAGTCCGCCAAGGAATCTTTAGTTCCAAGCCGATAAACGTCGTCACTTACAAGCACTTGGAGGCCACAATCGCCGTTACTAGCAAACTGTTCTGTAATCCGTTCAATCAACTGCCGGCACGCGGCCGTACTAAGCGCGGTTCGTTGGGCAACTTCTCTGAGCGTAATTCCTTGGTCACCAGCAGCGTATAGTAAGGCTTCAATTTTTGCTAAATTACTCACGGTCATATGCTGGCCCCTTCCCAATTTGAATTGATTGATCGAGTTGATCTTGTTTTAACGTAATTTCACGGTACTTAGCCATTTCCAAAATAGCTAAAAAGTCGGTCACCACTTCCTCTGCTTTATGGGCTCGCCGAATTAATCGATCGAATGAAACAGGGGTCTTTGATCGATGTAGCAGCTTTCTCACCAATTCAGACTGGCTTTCAATCGTAAACTCCCATTCATGAATCGTCGTTGACATCGGCTGGTTATATCCAAAGCGTTTCAAAGCATCCACATAACTGGCCATCAAGTCCAAAGCATTAAAGGGCGATGGCCGCAAAAGTTCCTCCTTTGAAGGGGCCATCGACAATTCAGCCCGAGTAAAACTTTGGCGCCGCTTTTTTTCAAGTTGTTTTAATTGGCCGGCTACTAGTTTATATCGTTGATAATTCAACAGTTGAGTGACTAGTGCTTCTCGCGGGTCTTCAATTGGCTCTTCAGCATTGCTTGCTTCGTCACTTGGCAATAGCATTTTTGATTTGATCACCATTAATTTGGCAGCCATCACAAAGTATTCACCAACAATCTCTAAATTGAGCTGTTGCGCATCATAAATATACTGCATGTACTGAGCCGTAATCTGAGAAATCTGGATATCATAAATATCCATCTTTGATTCCTGAATTAAATGCAAAAGGACTTCCAATGGCCCGTCAAAGTCCGTTAAATGAAGTTCCGGCTGCTTATTATCTAGCATGATTTTTTGACTGCTCCCATTTGGCGCAAATTGTTTTGTTATCAAAGCCGCCAATGATTGTATATTTTGGATATAACGCCTGCAGCTCGTTTAATAACTGATTATAATTTCGCTGGTCAACGCTTTGCGGCGTTAACACCAGTTGATGAATTAATAATTGACGGCCCCGTAGTTCAATCCCAACCAATCCAGACCAGTTATCATTTTGATCCCGCCAAAGGTAAATCATCCGGTTGTCTTGATCATCATACCAATTCATTTCTTGGGTGACTAAATCCATGTTTTGCAGTTCGGAAACAAGCGAAAACAGCCCCATGGCAATTTTTTCATAATCTTTTCGATACTGATATAACATTTTTTGACCTCGCTAAGCTCTGGGATGAAACTTGTCGTAGACTTCTTTTAAGTGTCGGTGTGAAATGTGGGTGTAAATTTGAGTCGTTGAAATATCGGCGTGGCCTAATAATTCCTGAACAATTCTCAAATCAGCCCCATTTTCTAATAAATGGGTCGCAAAGGAATGCCGCAGGGTGTGCGGGGTAACGTGCGTTCGAATGCCAACTTGGTTAACATATTTTTTGATTAGTTGCCAGATTGCCTGTCTCGTCAACTGTTTGCCATGAGCATTTAAGAAAACAAAGTCGGTATTGGGCCGCTTCACTAATAACTTAACCCGGGTAGTTTGTAGATAACGCGTCAGCCACTCAATGGCAACATCGCTAATTGGCACAATTCGTTCCCGATCTCCCTTACCAATCGTCTGCAATAAGTGCATTGATAGATGCAGGTCAACGAGTTTGAGGTTAATCAACTCGCTTACTCGCAAACCGGTCGCATACAAAGTCTCTAAAATCGCCCGATCACGGATACCAAGCTGCTTTGTCGTATCTGGCGCGGTTAATAACTGATTTACCTGTTGTTCAGATAACACATCTGGTAAACTTTGGGCTTTTTTAGGCGAATCCACCTTGAGCATTGGGTCTTCTTGAATGATGCCAAATTGGACTAAATATTGAAAAAATCTTCTTAAGCTTGAAACCGTCCTGATTACGGTATTTCGGGATTTGTTTTGATTTTGCAACAGTTCCAGATAATTTAAAATTAAAAACTGATCGACTTGATTGAAGTTAACCGTTGATTTCTGAAAATACGTCACAGCTGCCATCAAATCCTGTCGATAACTCGTTAAAGTGTTTTCTGCCAATCCCCGTTCAACTCTTAAATAGTGAATATAGTCCATTACTTCATCAATCATGGTATCCCTACTTTTTTAGTTCAATATGACCATCTTCTTGGATGATCAGCTGCTCCTTTAATAAATGACCCAATGCTCGCTTAAAGGCCCCCTTGCTGATGCCAAAGTAGGCTTTAATTGCATCTGGCGTACTTTTATCACTATAAGGCAATTGGTGGTCTTCAGTATGCTCAATTGCTGCCAAAATCATTTTGGCGTCCTCACCAATTTCTTGGTAGGCCCGCGGCTTAGTTGATAGGTTAATTGACCCATCCCGCAGTGTCCCAATTACCCGCGCATTCACTTCTTCACCTAATCGCGGTTCGATTTGGCGCTCATCTGGATGCAAGAATGCCAAGTGATAGTCTTCGGTTAATAATCGAGTGCCAGCCAGCTTCAATCGATAAACCCGGGCTTTCAGATTTTTATTCTTGATATCGCCAACTACCGGTCGAGCAATTGCTGCAAAAATCTCTTCGTCGGCCAAGTGGGCCCAAACCCGGTTCTTATTATCGACAGTTAAACAAACCAACAATTGATCGCCAGCTTGCGGCCAAAGAGATCTGATCGTCGGCAATTCGTCAATCGACAGGACCATATCTTTGTTAGGGAGTCCAATATCCAAAAAGACCCCCAACCCAAACTTTTCCTTCACAACGGTCGCAAATGCATAATGATCTCGCCGGACTTTAGGGATATTTCGGGTGATTTGCATTTTATGATGTTCATTTTCATATGTGAAACCAGTAAAGGCCGCTTCGAGTTTCAGTGGCTTCTTAATTTCTGCCTTATCAAGCAAAAAGGTTTCACCTTCAATTTGGACAAAATAGTCATCATCATTTTCATCGATGACCTTACCAGTCACAACTTGAGCAATTATATTATTCATATTAATCTCCGATCTAAAACTTCTTAATGCCATTTTACACGTTTTATGACCCCTTTACTAGAAACGCTTCGTAAAATGCCGGTCAATTAGCATCAGCAGCTTTCAACCAAAAAAGGCTAGGACAACTAATCTTGTCCCAACCTTTATAATGATAACTTTATCGTTAAGTGTTAGATAGAACTTGAAGCACCATGGTAAATGACGCCGCGATGAGAATCAACCGTAATTAATTCACCATCAGAGATCTTGCTGGTTGCATCAGCAGCGCCCACAACAACTGGGATGCCCATTGAAATACCGACAACCGCAGCGTGTGAAGTCAAACCGCCATTTTCAACAACAACGGCACTGGCCTTTTCAATGGCTGGCAAGTATTCCTTGTCAGTTGACTTGGTAACCAAGATACTGCCTTCAGTTACTTTGCTCTTGGCATCAGCAGCATTCTTGGCAATTACGGCTTTACCAATCACCGTCTTATCGCCAACCCCTTGGCCTTGAACTAACTTTGAGCCAATCAATTGAACTCGCATTAAGTTCGTTGTACCACTTTCACCAACTGGGACACCAGCAGTTACAATAATCAAATCACCTTCCTTAGCCAAGCCGGTTTCTAAGGCTTTCTTGGAAGCTAATTCAAAGATTTCATCGGTACTCTTCACTTCGTCAACTAAGATTGGGTGAACACCCCAATTAATCATTAAGCCGCGACGAGTCCGTTCATCAAAAGTAATCGCCAAAATATCAGCGTCTGGATGATATTTTGAGATCATTCGAGCCGTATAACCAGAACGGGTTGCAGCTACGATCGTGTGAACACCTAATTCTTTGGCAACTCGCGCAACAGACTCACCAATTGATTCAGTCACGTCACTGGAATCAAACTTAGGACGAGGGGTTCCAAATTCACTAAAGGCGTTTTCAGCCTTAACGTCAATTCGAGCCATCGTTTGGACAGATTGAACTGGATAGTCACCATTAGCACTTTCACCAGAAAGCATGGTTGCATCTGTCCCATCAAAAACGGCATTAGCCACATCAGAAGCTTCGGCACGAGTTGGTCGTGGGTTTTCTTGCATGGAGTCAAGCATTTGAGTAGCCGTAATAACTGGCTTGCCTAATTGGTTACAACGCTTGATCAATGTTTTTTGTACCAACGGCACGTTTTCAGCCGGAATTTCAACCCCCATGTCACCACGGGCAACCATCAAGCCATCAGAAACTTTGATAATATCTTCGAAGTTGTTGATGCCTTCTTGAGATTCAATCTTTGGGAAGATTTGAACATGTTCCATGTGCTTTTCTTCCAATAATTCACGAATGTCCAAAACATCTTGAGGCTTTCGAACAAACGAAGCGGAAATGAAATCAATTTCGTGATCCAGACCAAACCGAATATCGTCTGAATCCTTTTCAGTGATTCCTGGCAAATTGATTGAAACGCCTGGTGCGTTAACCCCTTTACGGGAACCCAAAACACCATCGTTTTGAACAGTTACAAGCAATTCCTTGTTTGCATCATCTTTTTCATCAATTACAGTGTCCAATAAACCATCGTCAAAAAGAACGTGGCCGCCAACGTGAACATCATCGTAAAGTCCTGGGTAAGTAACAGCAATCTTATCTTTGGTTCCTTCAAGGCTGTCATCCATTGAAATTCGGAATTTGTCACCAGTGTGATATTCGATCTTACCATCCTTTTGAACAGTCGTTCGAATTTCGGCACCCTTCGTATCAAGCATGATTCCAACGGTCTTACCAGTTTTCTTTTCAGCTTCGTGAACCTTGTTCATACGATCTAGATGTTCAGGGTGGTCACCATGTGAAAAGTTAAATCGGAAAACATTAGCACCAGCTTCTATAAGCTTAGTAATTGTATCGACATCGGTACTAGCCGGTCCTAATGTACTTACGATCTTAGTTTTCTTCATAAGTAAAATCTCTCCTTCGGTTTTTGGGCACCAAACACTTTTTTGTAACGTGATTAACGTCACAACCAAACAATTGGTATCCTTTTAGATTTCAATCGTATTTTATCACTTTTCAGCCGGCTTGTCGCCCACATTTTACCGTTTGAATGCCGTTATGAAAGTATTTTACAAAGATAAAAGTTAACCTGACCGAAATGTAAGCCTTTACTGAATTGTTTGCTTAACTTTTTTAAAGTTACTGGTAAACCACGTTTTGAGGACCAAAAATCGTGATAAGCCGCTCCTCGATTTGCCTGCCTGACTTTAAGTTAAACTTTTGGTCTAATCTCCAAGTCCGCTTCGTTTCTGCCTCATACACAACGACGGGCACGTTACCATGGACTTCTTTTGCGAGTTGAGCCAGACTTTGAAAAATTGCATTTTTATTATGACTGGCATCAATTCGAAGGAACCATTTGCTTTGGCTTTGGGCTGCACCAAGTTTTCTCATCGCATTATCGGCTGGCTCAATTTGATTGGCAACAATTTGGATATCGGTCGTTTTTTCAACGTTTCCTTGGACTAAAATAACCATGTCCTTATGAAGCCACGATTGGTTGCGGGAAAAAATATTCGGAAAAACGGTGACTGACGTTTCCCCAACTTGATCACTCCCATCAACAAAGGCCATTTGTTTGCCAGTTTTAGTTCGAATCACTTTCACCTTAGTCACGTATAAAATAACGAAAACATGGTTCATCCCCACCGTCAGCTCATTTGTCGCTTTTGCATCCAATTGTTTGGCAAGCCGGGAGAAACGCTCGGTGGGATGTCCAGATAAATAAGCCCCCAAGTACTCATTTTCTTTATCTAAACGCGTCATCAACGGCAGCTCTTCTTTATGAGGCATCTTTGGCTCCAAGGCTTTAAACAAGCTCATTGAATGACCACTTAATTCGACGGAACTAATAAATTCGGGCGTCGCTGCGATTAATTCTGCGCGATTAAAAGAAAATGTATCCAACGCGCCAGCGTAAATCAGCGCTTCAATTAGCGGCGTTTTTCGGTATTTGCTTGCCAACCGTGTTAAGAATTCTGAAAATGTCCGGTACGGGCCATTTTGTTTCCGATCAGCAAGCAAATCAGCGACCATATCATGGCGAAGGCCCTTAATCGCATCGAGGCCAAAGATGATCTGGTTATCCTGATACGAAAAGCCAGCTAAACTTTGATTGATGGCCGGGCCAATAACGGCCACGTTCATTGCTTTAGCATCTAATAGGTACTCTTTTATCTTTACGGGATTGCTTTGAACCGAATTTAAAAGGGCAACGTGAAACTCGCCAGGATAGTAAACCTTTAAATAGGCCAGCTCATAGGCCATTTTGCTGTATGCCACGGCATGCGATTTATTGAATCCATAATTAGCAAACTTCTCAATATAGTCGAATACTTTATTCGCAACAGCTTCAGAATGACCGCGTTTCTTAGCCCCTGCCAAAAACAAGGACTTCATTTGTTCCATAACGGCAAGCTTTTTCTTGCTCATCGCCCGGCGTAAAATGTCGGCTTGACCAAGTGAAAAACCAGCCAATTTCGATGCAACCAACATTACTTGTTCTTGGTAGACAATGACGCCATAGGTGGGCTTTAAGATCTCCTCCAGTGAGTCATCTGGATAAGTTAACTTTTCGTGAGCGTTTTTTCTAGCAACCACTTCGTCAATGTTTTGCATCGGTCCAGGCCGGTATAACGCGTTGACCAGCGCCACGTCTTCAAACCGTTCCGGCTTGAGTCGGCGAAGCACGTTTCGAATGCCCGTTGATTCAAATTGAAAGACCCCAGTCGTTTCACCCTTCGCAAATAAGTGAATGGTCTTTGGGTCATTCAGCGGAATGGTTGAAATATCAATGACTTGGCCAGTAGCGCGCCGAATCTCTTCAAGGGCATCAGCGAGGATTGACAAATTACGCAACCCCAAAAAATCCATTTTCAAAAGGCCAACTGATTCAACGTAATCTTTAGAATACTGCGTCATTAACAGCCCATCGTTACCATCCTGTAACGGGACTAACTTCACCAATGAATTATCACTTAAGACTAAGCCGGCCGCATGGGTTGAATAATGTCTTGGCAAACCTTCCAAGGCGGCGGCAGTCTCGAATAAAGCTTGGTTAAGTGGACTATCTGCAACCAGATTCTTTAACTTTTGTGAATTGGCGTAGGCATCACTAAGCGAGACGTGAAAGGCGTTGGGAATTGCCTTGCTCCACTGATCTTGTTGGGCGGTTGTTAAACCAAATACCCGGCCAACATCTCGAATAGACTGTTTGGCTGCCAACGTCCCAAACGTAATAATTTGGGCTACCCGCTCATGACCGTATTTTTGATGCACATATTGAATCACTTCATCACGTTTGTTATCGGGAATATCCAAATCAATGTCGGGCATTTGAACTCGTTCTGGATTTAAGAAACGTTCAAACAGTAAATCATATTTAATGGGGTCAACATCGGTGATGAATAGCACATAAGCGACCAATGAACCGGCCGCTGATCCACGACCGGGGCCGGTGACGATATTGGTTTGATGGGCAAAATTAATCACATCCCAGACAATCAGGAAATAATTATCAAAGCCCATTGAATGAATAACCGACAATTCTCGATCCAAGCGTGCTTCATAAGCCTTCGCGTCATCAATTCCGTTTTGTTTGAGCCGAGACTTTAATCCCTGTTCACACAAGTGGCGTAAAAACGTTCCAGAGTCGCTGCCATCAGGTGTTGCAAACGCCGGCAATTTTGGTTGCTGTTTTTTAATTTCAACATGGCATTTCTCAGCAATGACATTGGTTTGATCCAAAGCAGCTTGTAAATGACTATTCCGATACTCACCAGCCATTTCAGCTGCTGGCCGCAACCAATATGGGCCCACTTGTTTGGCAAGCTGGGCAACGTTTTCGATCTTTGTCCCAGCCGCAATCGCTTTTAACACCTGCATTGGAAAATAATCGGTCGCGTCCAAATAATCAACTGGGCTATCGGCAACAAGGTCCACTTGATTATCCGCTGCCAGCTTACTTAGCATATCGATGACGTTATCAGTTGAATGGTAATCGACGCCAAGGTTTAATGCATCCTCATCAACTTTTAATTGTCTAATTGCCGTCATCAGCTGGGCAATGTCTGTTTGACGGCCTTGTAAAAGTAAATCATTAACCTCGGCTAGTGGCGGCAAAATGATAAATAAGTGATTTAAAAATCCCTTGAGATCAGCCAATTCAAGGTCATCCTTAGTCATTTTGAGCGTTGAAATCTGCATTAAATTTGCGTAACCAACCTGATCCTTAGCAATTAGTACGAGCGGGTATTGCCTGTCTGCCAGAACAATTCCTGGCACTTTTAACGTCAGTCCAATAATTGGCTTCAAATTGGCCTGCAAACAGGCATCGTAAAAAGCCACGGCCCCATACATGACGTTAACGTCGGTAAGGGCTAATGCTTGATACCCACGCTGCTTGGCTTTGGCAATTAAGTCGGAAATTCGGATGGGGCTTTGTAATAAACTGTAGGAACTGATGATTTGTAATGGCACGTAACTCACTTTATTACCCCGCTTTCTATGTGAAATTATACCAAAATTCAGTCTGAAAGTTGCTAATGGTTGTAAAATGTTCCCGTGATTTTTAAGGTAATTTGTGCTAGAATACTTTTGATTGTAAATGTAGAGAGGTGGCTGTTGTCATGAAACTCATTAGTTCAAATCTAGTGGCAATCTTTTGGGCCTTTATTTTTGGCGAAATTGTCGGATACATAGGTTCCAAGCTTGAAGTAATGCCTTATAACATGTGGCAAGTTGGAATTGCTGCTGCAGTAGTGGCCTTTGTTGCCGTTAACGGAATTTACTTGATTAGTAAAGATTCGTAAAATTAACCAATTTGATAAAAAAGAGCTGAAGATGTTTTTCGTCTTCAACTCTTTTTTTCTAAGCACGATGGGCGGCCGCCAAAAAGCTTAAAATCAAGTGATAAACTTCTTGGTGGTGAACTTCATTTAAGACCTCATGCTTCATCTTAGGCATCACAATACTTGTTACATCGTGGTAGCCAATTCTTTTTAACGTGGCCATTGTATCAGCCAACCCCCGCCTGCCACCACTAAATTTATCATGGTCACCCACGATACTCAATATAGGTAAATCGGGATGTTGACAGTGATAGTGATCAAATCGTTTCAATTCATCATCACCTGTCCAAAGCGTTTGTAAGCTGATCACGGGATATTCATGAATCATCAGGGGATCAGCGATTACCTTGGCAATATTTTCTTGATTATTGCTCAACCATTGATGGTGGTTGGGATTCAATCCAGACAGGTTAGAAAGGATGCGACTACGCGCCAATGGCGAATGGTGTCTTAAGAACCACTTGGCTAATCGCAAGCCTACTGACACGATTGGGATATAATTAGCCGTTCCGGTTAAGCATAGGCTCGTCAAATTTTGATCGTGCCGCTGTAAATAAAGCCGGGCCAAAATTGAACCAAAAGAATGACCAAATAAGTGAACCGGCTGATTTGGCCATTTTCTTTGAGCTAAGTGCGTAATTTGTACCTGGTCATTAATTAATTGCGAGAGATCCTTCATCACCCCAAATGGATCATCTTTAGAGATTGAGGCGCCATGACCACGATTATCGGAAATGATGACATGGTACCCATGAGCCGCTAAAAAGCGGGCAAAATCAAAATAACGCTCCTTATGCTCAAGGGCGCCGTGAATAATTTGAACAATCCCCCGTGGTTGTTTAGCGGTTAATAATACAACCGACAGTTTGGTATGATTTTGAGTCGGTAATTGGCTCATGACCGGTTGTTGAACAGTTTCAATCATCAATTAGACCACTTGGCTTTCAGTTAATTTTTCAGGAACAAAGGTTAAGTGATCACCGTCGAGATTAATATGAACGATACTGTGAGGTTGTATTTGATTGCCAACGATCATCTTGGCCAGCGGCGTTTCAACCACGTTAGTAACATAACGCTGCAATGGTCGCGCCCCATACTGTGGTTCGTAGCCATTCTTGGCAATCCAACGCTTAGCCTCATCAGAAATTGACAACTTAATTTCTTGAGCGTGAGTTCGCTCAGACAATTGATCCACTAATTTTTGAACAATTTTTTCAATGTCTGCCCGCGATAATGGCGTGAACATAATCACGTCATCAATTCGATTTAAGAATTCTGGTTTGAACGATGTCTTTAATAGTCGCTCAACCTGTTGCTTGGCTTCATTAGAAATAACGCCCGCCTCATTGGTTCCTTCGAGTAAAATATCCGATCCTAAGTTAGAGGTCATAATCAAAATTGTATTCTTAAAATCAATTGTTCGGCCTTGACTGTCGGTTAGTCGGCCGTCATCCAAGACTTGAAGCAAAATATTGAAAACGTCTGGGTGAGCTTTTTCAATTTCGTCAAATAACACAATTGTGTAAGGATTGCGGCGAACCGCTTCGGTCAATTGACCGCCTTCTTCATAGCCAACGTACCCAGGAGCCGCGCCGACTAATCGAGAAACCGACTCTTTTTCCATATATTCGGACATATCAATTCGAACCATATGATTTTCGGAATCAAACAAGTCTTCGGCCAATGCCTTGGCTAATTCTGTTTTACCAACCCCGGTCGGACCAAGAAATAGGAATGAACCAAGCGGTCGGCTAGGGTCTTGTAACCCAGCCCGCGATCTGATAACCGCATCAGAAACCGCGGTAACCGCCGCATCTTGGCCAATCACACGCTTGTGGAGATTATCAGCCAAGTGCAATAATTTTTGACGTTCGCCTTCAACCAACTTAGTAACCGGAATGCCAGTCTCTCGACTAACAACGGCCGCAATTTCGTTAGCAGTGACAGACTCTGAAACTAACCAATCGGCATGCTGGTCGGTTTGCTCCAGCTGTTTTAATTCGCTTGTTAATTGAGGAATCGTCCCGTGCTGCAGGACGGCAGCTTTGTTGAGATCGTAGGTGTTTTCAGCCTGCTTCAAGTCATTTTTAGCCTGATCCAACTGTTTCTTTTTATCACCAATCTTCTTAATTGCGTCTTTTTCCTGTTTCCAACGTGCATTGAGTGCATTGACTTTTTCTTTAGTGTTAGCCAGTTCGCCTTGCAGTTGCTGCAGCCGTTTCTTTGAAGCATCATCGGACTCTTGTTTGAGGGCGGCTTCTTCAACTTCTTGACGCATTAATTGCCTTCTGGTTTGATCCAGTTCAGTTGGGCTCGAATTCATTTCAACCCGAATCTCGGCCGAAGCCTCATCAACCAAGTCAATCGCCTTATCAGGCAAATTACGATCTGTGATATATCGATCGGATAGCTTAGCTGCGGCTACCAGGGCGCTATCATGGATCCGAACGCCGTGGTGAATCTCTAAGCCTTCAGATAACCCCCGGAGGATGGTAATCGTGTCTTCTACGGAAGGCTCATGCACCATGACTCGCTGGAAGCGACGTTCTAGGGCCTTATCTTTTTCCATGTACTTGCGATATTCATCAATCGTCGTGGCCCCAATTAAGTGGAGTTCACCGCGTGCCAGCATCGGTTTTAAAATATTACCAGCATCCATGCTGCCTTCTGCCTTGCCAGCACCGACAATGTTATGAATTTCATCGATGAACATGATGATCTGGCCCTCGGCTTTTTTTACCTCTTTTAAGACGGCTTGCAGGCGTTCTTCAAATTCACCCCGGTATTTTGCCCCGGCAATTAATGATCCCATGTCTAATTGAAAAATCGTCTTGTCCTTTAAATTTTCAGGAACGTCGCCAGAGGCAATCCGTAAGGCTAATCCTTCAACTACGGCCGTTTTCCCAACCCCAGGGGCACCAATTAACACTGGATTATTTTTCGTCTTGCGAGAAAGGATACGAATAACATCTAGAATTTCTTCATCGCGGCCAATAATTGGGCCCAATTTATTATCACGAGCTGCTTGAACCAGGTCCGTCCCATATTTTTCTAGGGACTGATACTGATCCTCTTGATTCTTAGTTGTGACTTTTTGGCCACCCCGGATTTTTTCAACCACGTTGCGAACCTTTTGCTCAGTGATTCCCTTAGCAACTAGATAATCGGCAAACTTATCACCATGCAGCTGCATAACGGCAATTGTCAATGTATCGACAGCGATAAACGAATCGCCAAATTCATTTTTAACCTGTTCAGCATTTTGTAGCAATTCATACAGGTTGGAAGAAAGTGATTGACCATAATTAACGTTGTTGCCTTCAACCGTCGCAATCTGGTCAATTTCATTGTCTAGTTCGGTATTTAAATCCTCGAGGTTTAACCCGAGTTGAGAATAAATCTCGCGAGCAAGTTCGCCTGGTTGAACTAGAAATTTAAACAAATGCGCAACGGTAATGTTTTGTTGTTTTCTAGTCGTGGCAATTTGTTGCGCCTGCGAAATTGCTTGAGTGACTGCTTCAGTTAAATTATCTGGATTCATTCAATTATCACCTTATCTGTTTTGATTGTCTTATTTAACCTATTAAAAAGGTTTGAAATAAAAATGTTCGCTTTCATTTCAAACCATCTATTGCTATGTTATCAAATTTTTCGAGTCAAACACACTAATTTGACCTTTTTTGACCAATTATTTTTCAGCAAATAATTTGACGATTTCAATGATCACATCCACGGCCTTTTCCATCGTTTGTTCGGAGACATACTCAAAACGACCATGCATGTTTTCACCGCCAGCAAATAGGTTAGGCGTTGGCAGGCCCATAAAAGAAATTTTAGAGCCGTCAGTCCCGCCACGGACCGGAAAAATGTGTGGCTGAACCCCAACGTTCTTCATCGCCTGTTCAGCAACCTCGACGACGGCAGGGTCCTTTTGAATGATTTCGCCCATGTTATAATACTGGTCTTTTAGGGTCACTTTAATCCGCTCAGTGCCCAATTCAGCGTTCATCTGATCCGCAATCCCTTTAAATAACCGTTTACGTGCTTCGAATCGCTCGCGGTCATGATCGCGGATAATGTAAGTTAAGCTGGTGTGGTCGACGCTGCCTTGAAAATCATAGATATGAAAGAATCCTTGCCGGCCTGCCGTTCGCTCTGGCCGGTCAAATTCAGGCAATGCTTCATGAAAGTCAATACCCAATTGAATGGCATTAACCATTACGCCCTTAGCTTCTGCCGGATGAACGTCAGTTCCTTGAATTGTCACTTTAGCCTCGGCCGCGTTAAACGTTTCGTAGTTCAAGTCGCCCAACGGCCCACCATCAACGGTATAAGCCACGTCGGCGCCAAAGTCGTTCACATCAAAATGATCGGCGCCAGTACCGATTTCTTCATCAGGGCCAAAACCAATCTTGATTGTCCCGTGTTTGATTGTTGGGTTAGCCTGTAAATAAGCAATTGCGGCAATAATTTCAGCAACTCCAGATTTATCGTCGGCTCCCAATAAAGTCGCCCCATCCGTTGTAATCAACGTGTCGCCTTTGTACTTCTTGAGGCTTTTAAAAACAGCTGGGTCCAACGTATACTTCCCAGCTTTATCTAAGGGAATGACCGATTGACCGTCATAATTCTTAACAATTTTGGGGGTGACGTTTTCAGCATTAAAATCTGCCGTATCAATATGGGAGATCAAACCGACCGTTGGAACTGCTTGCTCTGTATTAGCCGGTAGGGTCGCAAAGACATAGGCACTTTGCTCATTGGTATGCACGTCGGCTAACCCCATTTTTTCGAGCTTTTCTTTTAGCATGTTCAAAAAATGGGTTTCCCGTTCTGCAGACGGAATCGTGGTTGAATTTGGATCCGAGCGGGTATTAACCTTTACAAAGCTTAAAAAATTCGTTATTAATTCGGGATACTTTGACATCATGCTTCACTCCTATTAGTTAATTACATAAATGTAAACGGATCGGTATTAATTTTTGATTCAATTACTTGTAAGTGCCAATTGTTTTCAGTTGCCCATTTCAAAAACAAGGCAGCTAGCTTTTTAATACAAATACTTTCGATATGGTGGCCAGGATCAATAACCGGCAAATCGGCCGCCAACATATCATGGCCTGTATGGTAGTACACATCGCCAGTCACATAAACATCGGCGCCCTTTTGCTGCGCCAGGTTAAAGAATTTACCGCCGTCACCGCCGAGGATCGCCACTCGCTTGACGGGCCGATCTAAATCACGGGCAATCACTCGTAGTGCAGGAACGTGGAAATCCGTTTTGCAGGCAGCAACGAAATCTCTTAATGATACCGAGTTAGCCAATTCACCAATTCGCCCCATTGTGTAATGGTGCCGTTTATCTTCAAGTCGAATTAAATTATAAAGCGGCTTGCTAAGTGGATGAACATCCGCCAGGGTTTTGAGGACTTGACTAAGCGCTTCTTCCGGCACTTCAAATTCAAGCCGGGAATCTTCAACTTCCCGCGGCTCACCCGCAACCCCAATTGTGGGGTCAGCTCCGGCTTTAGGAACGTAATAAACGGTACCGTCAATTTCGTAAGTATACCCCTCAAACTGATCACCGGACACCTCCGCGCCAGCATCCACTAGCGACATCCTAACAGCGGTTGCGTACACTTTAGGCACCTGAACAGTTAACCGAAAAACCGAACCAGTATATTCTGGGACGAACCCGTCAACGTTTTGAAGGCCAATTTGTTCAGCTAACCAATCGTTCATACCACCATCCGCTGAATCCAAATTCGTATGAGCAGCGTAAACCGTAATCCCATGTGCAATGATGTTGGCATACATCGCGTTTTGAGGGACACTTAGATCCAGATTCCGTGCGGGATGAAACATCACCGGATGATGAGCAAAAATAAAGTCCACGTGATTGGCAATTGCTTCATCAACGACTTCCGGCCTTACATCTAATGTGGTCATCACTTTATGAATATCGTGATCAAGTGAGCCAATTTGTAACCCAATTGGATCATTTTTCATTGCCAATTTTTTAGGGGCAAACTGCTCAAACCGTGTTACCAACTCACTTGCTTTCATTGGTCATCACTTCCTCAATGGTCTGGATTTTTGCTTGAATTGACTTAATTTTTGCGACATCTTCGTGAGTTGCTTTTTGCATATTTTTAACGACCCGTTCTAAAGCTTGCTGTTCTTCTTGCCATTTGGCAATAAAAACAGGTGATTTCTCCTTAATCAACAATGGCCCAAAGGTGATTTCCCGTTGACTATACCTGACTTTTTGGGCAGTCTTGGCTGCGGTAATCACTTCATAAATATGACCATCTTCAGCCAAAATTTGCTCGGCAGAAATCCGATATGAATGGGTCATCAGCCATTTCCGAACCACTTTCTCGCCAACATTTGGCTGTAAAATAAGCTTTTCATTTCCCGTTAACTTTGACTGGCCGGCTTCTAAAATATGGGTGATCAAAATCCCGCCCATGCCAGCAATGGTAATTGTATTGATATGGTCATCGGGTTTAATCGCAGCCAAACCGTCAGCTAAGCGGGGATGCAAAACCGTTAGCAGCCCTTCTTTTTTAATCTCAGACGTGGCGTTTGAAAGCGGCCCTTTGGCTACTTCACCAACGACACCATAGGAAATGATTTGCTTTTTGGCTAGATAAATGGGTAAATAACCATGATCGGATCCAATGTCTGCCAGCCGACTACCGGGTTCAACGTGGTCACTGACAGTTTGTAAACGATTTGATAAATGCAGACTATTCATTCATGACTCCTTATGTTAAAGTGAGCGGAGCCAGGCGCTTAGAAAGCGGAGCGTAAGGCTCCTCTAACGAAAATTCCCGGGTTTGGAATTTTTGTTAGAGGTGCTTACGTGTAGCTTTCTGCCTGGCGCAGCTGTCCTAAGAAAGTGAGCGGAGCAAAGCGGTTAGAAAGCGCCAAGTAGGCTAGGCGTTTCACGGCCGTCGGAGCGTAAGGCTCCTCAGACAGAAATCCCCGGCTTGGATTTTTGGCCAAGATGTTTTATGCGGAAGTTTCTGCTTGACGCATTCTAATAAAACGAACAGAACAAGGCTTGTGTCCACCATGCGGCTTTGCGCACCTATTGTAAATTAAATGTTAAATTCATTATAAATTATAACTGAGCAAAAAAACAGGAGCCCATAAACAAAATTTCATTTTGTTCAGGACTCCTATCAATTGTTTTGACTACTCTAAAAAGTCTTTAAGTTGTTTACTTCGTGAAGGATGACGTAATTTGCGTAACGCCTTGGCTTCGATTTGACGAATTCGTTCGCGGGTAACACCGAATACTTTGCCAACTTCTTCAAGTGTTCGGGTTCGACCGTCATCCAAGCCGAAACGTAAGCGTAAGACGTTTTCTTCTCGGTCAGTTAACGTATCCAAAACACTTTCCAACTGTTCCTTCAACAACTCGTAAGCGGCATGATCAGCTGGTGAAGTAGCATCTTGATCTTCAATAAAATCACCCAGATGCGAATCATCCTCTTCACCAATTGGTGTCTCTAATGAAACCGGCTCTTGAGCAATTTTCAAAATCTCTCGGACTTTTTCAGTCGGCATATCCATTTCGGCCCCAATTTCTTCAGGCAACGGCTCTCGGCCAAGATCTTGAAGCAATTGACGCTGAATTCGGATAAGTTTATTAATCGTTTCAACCATATGAACCGGAATTCGAATAGTTCGAGCCTGATCAGCAATTGCTCGGGTAATGGCCTGGCGAATCCACCAAGTAGCGTAAGTTGAGAATTTGAAGCCCTTTCGGTAATCAAATTTTTCAACAGCTTTCATTAAGCCCATGTTACCTTCTTGGATAAGATCAAGGAATTGCATTCCCCGGCCAACATATCTTTTGGCAATCGAAACCACTAATCGCAAGTTGGCCTCGGCCAATTCCTGTTTGGCTTCTTCATCGCCGGCCTCAATTCGTTTAGCCAGTGAAATTTCTTCATCGGCGCTCAGCAATGAAACACGACCAATTTCCTTAAGATACATTCGAACGGGGTCATTAATTTTGACACCAGTTGGGGCCGAAACGTCGGAAAGTTCCTTTTTAGTCACTTTCTTAGCAGCGCCAATTGCCCGTGGATCAGGATCACCATTTTCATCAACAACGCTGATTCCTGAATCTTCAATCGCTTCAAGCAAGCTTTCCATGTCTTTATCATTCAAAGAATATGGTTCTTGAATCTTCTTCTGGAGTTCATCATAGGTAATGTGGCCGATCTGCTTGTTTTCTTTAACAATCGCATCAAATACCTTCTTGTAAGGCTTTTCGGCTTTCTTAGCAGTTGTTGCTTTCTTGCTTTGGGTTTCCTTTGTTACATTTACCTTGCTTGTTTTCTTATTAGCCATCAAAATGCCTCCTGAAGTTAGACTTGTTGCTCTAATCTTTTTTGTTGCTCAAGCTTAATGATTTCAACCATTAATTCTTTTTGCTTATCAACATCGCCAATTTTAGTCGCCTGTTTTAGTTCTGCCCGCTTTTTTTTGAGCTTGGAATCCACTGGCGCCCGATGCATTAAGATATTAACACAATTATCAATTTCTTGTTCACTGGGCGAATCCGGTAATTCCAACATCTCAATATCAATTAATAAGCTCTGTAAGGAATTCTCAGAAATTAAGTTGCTAAACGCGGCCACGTTATACTCACTTGCTTTTGTAAAATACCCTTCAGCTAAAAGATATAACATCTGAAATTGGTCATCGACAAACGCAAATCCCGGAATGTTACTGACCTTCAACCAAACATCGTGATAATGCAGCATCCGGTTAAGCAATTGCATTTCAGCGGTTTGGACCAGTGTTAACTGTTTCTTAGGGGCTTGTGCCGGTGGTTGAATACCCGACGCTTGATAGGGTGTCCGACGAGTCGGCGGCGTTTTCTTGAGCAGCGGCGTTAATTGTTGCTGTAAAAGCGACTTATCAACTGAAAATTCGTCGGCTAACCGGTTTAAATAAAGATCACGCGAAATGCCGGAATTAACTTGGCTGATCAATTTAATTGCCTCTGCAATATAGCGGCTTTGATCAACCTCAGAATTCAAATTGTACTGTTTTTTTAGATAGTTCAGCTCAAACTCAACTGGCGCCTGGGCGTGAGTCAATAACTTATTAAAATCATCGGCACCCTTGGATCTGATAAATTCATCCGGATCCATTCCATTTGGTATCGACACAACTTTGACGTTCAAGTTGGTATCGTGATGACTAAACTCATCAATTGCCCGCTTGATCGCTTTTTGCCCTGGCGTATCACCATCGTAGCAAATAACCACGTCACGAGTAATCCGTTTAATATCATAAATTTGTTGTTCAGTTAGACTGGTTCCCATCGACGCGATCCCAGACTTAATCCCTGCTTGATAGGCAGATATGACATCCATAAAACCTTCAAATAAAATGGCTGGCTGTTGGTTGCGAATATTTGTACGGGCTAAGTCTAAATTGAAAAGGATCTTACGCTTATTAAACGTTTCTGTTTCCGGACTATTTAAATACTTCGGCATCTCCGGATTGGTTGTAAGCAATCGGCCCGAAAACGCAACCGTTTGCCCGCTACCGTTTCGAATTGGGTACATCACCCGGTCAACGAACCGATCCCGTAGATTACCGGCTTCGTCTTCAGAAAAGAGCCCTGACTTTCGCAACAATTGATAATCAACGTGACGTTCGTCAAAGAATGGCTTCAACAATCGTTGAGCAGGTGCATATCCCAACTGATAAGTTGTAATGGTCTCATCAGAAACCCCACGCTTGTGAAGATAAGCAAGGGCGGCCTCACCCATTTTAGTGTTTGTCAAAATATGGTGATAAAGCTTGACTGCCTGCTCGTGGAGTTCAACCAACTGCTTTTGTCGCGAGTTCTCTTCGCTAGCGCCATTTGAATGGCCGACTTCTAAATACTTTTTATCGAGGGGGATGTTTGCCATCTCAGCAACTTTTTTAACTGCTTCTGGAAACGAAATATTCTGCAGTTCCATTAAAAACTTGAAAACATTACCCCCACGGCCACAACTAAAACAATGAAAAATCTGTTTCTCTTCTGAAACTGAAAAAGATGGGGTTCGTTCTTCATGAAACGGACAAAGACCAAATAAATTCTTACCAGATTGCTTCAACTGAACGAATTGGGAAACCACATCAACAATGTTAACTTGCGATCTGATCTGTTCAATCACATCTTCTGGGATCTTAATCGTCTTTCGCCTCCCATCTTTACATGTCCAAATACCGGCAAAAAGTCGCACCTAAAAGTGCGACTTATTGTCCTAGCGATACGTAATCATATACTATCATATAATTTTGATTTGTACAATTATAAACCCTTACTCACCTTTTACGACTAATTTATCAAGGTCCCCCAAGAACATAATCATTCGTGAAATCACGGTTAACAAACGAAGCCGGTTATTTTTCAGTTTGTCATCCTTTGCCATCACCATTGTTTTATCAAAGTAGTCGTTGATTGGATCCTTCAGTTGAGCCAATCGCTGGAAGGCATTTTCAGCGGATTGACTTGTATACTGGTCAAGTGCCTGAGTGACAGCTTGATAAAGGGTGCTTTCAGACTCATTTTCAAATAAAGCCGGTTCAACGGCCAAATCATCATCAGCAAACTGCCCCTTCTTTGAAATTCGTTGAACCCGAGTGAGTGATTCAATGACTTCCTTGAAGTCAGGGTCAGCTTTGTGGTCCTGAAGCACTTTTCCACTCGCAATATTATAAACGATGTTGGTATGGGAACCAGATGTCACGGCATCAGAAATATCGTAGCGAATTCCCAAATCGTCTAAGAACTGCTTGATCCGATCCTTAACAAAATCGCTGACAGCACTAATCTGGGCGCGCATATTCAGCTTGGGGGCAACTTTTGCTTGTTCCTGGCGGTCAATCACGTTAGCTAGCAAGTCGTCTAAATCAAACCGCCAATTTTGAGCCGAAACAATCCGGACAATGCCAGTTGCCTGACGACGTAGTGCATACGGGTCATTGGAACCGCTTGGAATCATATCAGCAGCAAAGAAAGTCAAAATACTGTCTAATTTATCGGCAACCGCCAAAACAGCTCCAATCGTTGAAGTCGGTAGTTTGCCGCTCGCCGAAATCGGCATGTAATGTTCTGCAATTGCTTTGGCAACGGCCGGAGACTCGCCTGCCAGCAAGGCATATTTCTCACCCATGACCCCCTGCAGTTCAGCAAATTCACCCACCATGCCGGTAACCAGGTCAAACTTATAAATCTCGGCGGCCCGTTTTAAATCCTTTAACTCATTAGTAGACAGACCAACTAAATTACCTAAATAATCGGCAATGACTTGAGTTCGTTGCATTTTTTCATACATTGTCGAAATCTTGTCATGAAAACTGACCTTTTTTAATCGCTCAACGTAATCACTAATAGTCTTCTTTTGATCTTCTTGATAGAAGAACATGGCATCTTCCAATCGTGCCGTCAGGACTTTTTCGTTTCCTTGAACCACGTTTTGCAAATCATAATCATTGCCATTTCTAACCGAAACAAAATGCGGCAGGAGCTTGCCGTCTTGATCGGTAACGTAAAAGAAACGTTGGTGATCCTTCATTGAAGTAATCAACACTTCATCTGGAATGGCCAAATATTTATCATCGAAATTGCCGGCAAAGGCAGTTGGCCATTCGACCAGATTATTAACCTCCTCAAGCAAATCCGGGTCTAAGTTGATTTGCCAATTATGGTCCTGGGCAATTTGTTGAATTTGTTTCGTAATCATTTCTTGGCGCTTTTGAGCATCGGCAACCACAAATTGTTCTGTAAGCTTTTCCTCATACTCATCAGCATTCGCCAACTCGATATCTTGGCCCAAAAAACGGTGCCCGGAAGTTATCCGATCAGTTGCGACGTCTAAAATCTTAAACGGGATCACTTCATCGTTGAGCAAAGCAATCAACCACTTAATTGGTCGAACATATTCAAACGAATAGCTTCCCCACTTCATCATCGTTGGAAAAGTCATTGACGTAACGACGTCCTTCATGCCTGTCAAAATTTCAGCCACCGGCTTGCCAGCAATATGTTTTTCCACAAACACATATTGAGTGCCTTTGACTTCTTTAAACGTAATGTCATCAGTTGTGGCCCCTTGACCCTTGGAGAAGCCAATCGCCGCTTTGGTCCAGTTACCATCGGCATCTTGCGCGATTTTTTTGGCCGGGCCTTTGACCGATTGATCAATATCTGGCTGCTTATCAGCTAATCCAGCAATGAATAGCGTTAAGCGCCTTGGCGTGCTAAACGTTTTAATATGATCAAATGCAATCCGTTGCTGTTTAAGGTAATCTTCAGCCCGTTTTTTAAGCTGATGAATACTTGGTGTCACGACGTGGGCAGGAATTTCTTCCAAGCCGATTTCAAGTAAGAAATTGTTAGCCATTATTTTTCCTCCGTTTCATCTTTAAGTAAGGCTTGGCGCTTTTTTTCATCCTTAATTAATGGAAAGCCCCGCCGTTTTCTGGCAGCAACAAACTCTTTGGCAACCCAACGAGCTAAATTTCGAATTCTTGACAGGTAGCCGGCTCGTTCGGTGACTGACACCGCGCCGCGTGCATCTAGCAGGTTAAAGGTATGGCTGCACTTTAGAATATAGTCATAAGCTGGGTGAACTAAGCTTAATTTTAATAATCGTTTAGCTTCATGTTCGTATTCATTGAAATGTTTGAGTAACATTTCTTGATCGCTTACTTCAAAACTGTATTTGGAATGCTCGTATTCGGGTTCCTTAAAAATATCTCCGTACAAGACATCGTCTGACCATTCCAAGTCAAAAACAGAATTAACATCTTGGATGTAGGAAGATAACCGTTCCAAGCCATAGGTAATTTCAGAAGCAACCGGATCCATTTCCAGGCCACCAACAATTTGAAAATACGTAAATTGAGTAATTTCCATTCCGTCAAGCCAAACTTCCCAACCAACACCAGCACAACCCATTGAAGGGTTTTCCCAGTTATCTTCAACAAACCGGATATCGTGTTCAAGTGGGTTGATGCCAAGCTCTTTCAAACTATTCAGATACAAATCTTGAATGTTTTCCGGGGAGGGTTTCATAATTACTTGAAATTGATGATGTTGGTAAAGCCGATTAGGGTTTTCACCGTAACGGCCGTCAGCCGGTCTTCTAGATGGCTCTACATAAGCCGCGTTCCATGGTTCTGGACCAATTGCCCGCAAAAAGGTGTAAGGGCTCATCGTCCCGGCACCCTTCTCCGTGTCGTAGGCCTGCATCAGCATACAGCCTTGAGCTGCCCAATATTTTTGCAATCGTAAAATAATTTCTTGAACTGATAATTTTTCAGTCATTAATATTCCTCCTCATAAAGTGAGCGAAGCAAAGCGGTAAAAAGTGCCAAGCAGATTTAGATGCAGCTTTGTGCGTTACATAGCTATCTGATTTAATCAAAAAAAGTCCCTATGTTTAATGGCTACACTCAGCCACTTAAACATAGGGACGAATAAATCGCGGTTCCACCCTACTTCTGACAATTCTGCCAGCACTTAATTATTCAGCTCAAAAAGCGCCACGTGAATGCCTGACTTCAGCCGGCTCGCACCTATCCGACTTCGCTTTATCAACCAAAACAAACCGTTTCTTTTCTCATTGCTGAAACATATTTATTCCAAAAATAATCATAGTTGAGATTAGCTTGAATGTCAACGTAGCATTATGATGCCATGTCATTAAAGCTTAAATTTGCCTAATTGATCAATAAATCGTTTACTCTTAGGCACCACTCCAACGCTGCGCTGATATATCTGATCCAAAACCTGCCGAAGCGCTTTTTTAGTTTTATCGCTCACGGCAATATGTGTCAACTTGGCCAGATCAACGACAGAAAAAAGTCGCAGATAATAGATCGTTCTGGCATCTAAATGCAATCGGTAAGGATCAAGATGCCAGTGGTTTTGACAAAGTAGGCCTCCATAAGCTTCTGAGTAATCAAATGGCAAATCGCGTCGATGGCAAACCGCACAATCCACCCAATTAGGGGCAACCCCAAAGGCCTGTAACAATTGAACTTCAAAAATATTGGTAATAATTTGGGCATCAAACCCCTCGTTAATTAACCGGAGGCCAATGAGTAATCGATCATACCAAGCTGGAATCGGTTCGCCATCATGAAAGGCCAAGTCGATTAATGACATGACATAAGTTGCATAGGCATTCTTAGTAATGTCATCGGCAATTTC
Organism: Lentilactobacillus fungorum; assembly: GCF_016860605.1. Taxonomy (GTDB): domain Bacteria; phylum Bacillota; class Bacilli; order Lactobacillales; family Lactobacillaceae; genus Lentilactobacillus; species Lentilactobacillus fungorum. The sequence goes on along the minus strand of NZ_BNJR01000004.1, from coordinate 133,504 downwards.
ATTAAAGTGATTTACTTGCTTGCCATCGTTAACGTACGATAGTCCGTCTTCTTTGATATCGCCGCCATATAACCCAAAAGTAAATGGCAAAATCGCCGCTCGCATCTTAAATCGTGGCCGTTTGGCACCTCGGACAAGAAACATCTTTTTACCGAATTCCCTTGTCAGAAATTTAATCAAAAGATCTCGCTCACGATAAGGCTTTGTATACAACAAAATGCCGTTAAAATCAGTTAACTGCCCCTTTGCCAAGTATTACCACCCCGGATACAAAAAATATTGCAGAAATTATAAACATCAATAAATCCGAAAGTCTTTTGTTAGCGATTAATCTTTTTTGTAACCATAGGTATCAAGTAAGCTTTGCTTATCTTTCCAACGGGGTTGAACCTTTACCCACAATTCCAAAAAGACTTTATTGCCCATCATATTTTCAATGTCTTTTCTGGCGAGGGTGCCAATTTTTTTGAGCATCGATCCGCCCTTACCAATCACAATGCCTTTTTGACCATCCCGCTCAACAATAACGGTTGCCTGAATCCTAAGCAGCCCATTATCATCCTTAATACTTTCAACATACACCGCCGTTGAAGTTGGAATTTCTTGGCGGGTTAGCTGCATCACCTTTTCTCGAATCAGTTCCGAAATAACAAACCGCTCTGGGTGATCAGTTACTTGGTCAGCCGGGTAGTATTGCGGACCGGCAGGAAGTTCTTGAACGAGGGTATTGATGAGTTCATTAACATTATTACCTTGAAGAGCAGAAATTGGATAAACATCTTTGAATTGTAAGGCATCTTTGTATTGATCAATAATGGCCATAATATCATCAGGTGAAATTTCGTCAATTTTGTTAATAACCAAGTAAACGGGACGATCAAGTTTTTTAAGCTGGTCAATAATAAAGTTATCACCCGCACCCCGCCGTTGAGTGGCATTAACCATAAACAAAACTGCGTCAACCTCTTTGAGGGCCGATAAAGCCGACTCCATCATAAAATCGCCCAGCTTATCTTTAGGCTTATGAATTCCCGGTGTATCGATAAAGACAATTTGAGACTCCTTGGTCGTATAGACGCCTTGAATTTTATTTCGAGTCGTTTGAGGCTTGTCGCTCATAATTGCAATCTTTTGCCCGACAACTCTGTTCAAAAAAGTCGACTTCCCAACATTGGGCCGGCCAACAATTGCAACAAATCCGGAATGAAAATTTGGATTATCCATTTTTTACCTCACTTATTTTAGTAGTTGAATAAATCTGGGGATAAAAATCAGCGAACCGATAATAACGGCAAATAGCGCTGACATTAAAACTCCCCCAGCGGCAATATCCTTAGCTCGTTTAGCCAAAAAATCGTAATGATGGCCGACAATTAAATCAACGACATTTTCAATAATTGAATTAAGCACTTCCGAACCAATTACAGAAAAAAACGCTGCAAACAACCAAACCCACTCATTAATTTTAATTTGGCAAATAACGCCCAAACAAATTGCCAAAAAAGCGATGATTAAATCAAAACGAAAATTACGTTCTTCTAAAATTAATCGCTTAATCCCATCCAAGGCGTGCCCAAGGGATTGGATAAAGGTTTTATTTTTGTCAATCTGTCTGTTATCTTTATCTTTTAAGGCCATATCTATTCAAAATCTCTTTTTGCAACGGAAACATCACGTCAGCATCGGCCTTTTTCATATGATCATACCCGTTGAGATGCAAAAAGCCGTGCACAACTAGGAACCCTAGTTCTCGTTGGAATGAATGGCCTAAATAATCCGCTTGTTCAGCCACCTTATCAACGGAAACAAAAATATCACCGATGTTTTCTGGAATACTTTCTTTGAGGGCTTCGTCCATGACAATTGGGAACTCATCATCAGCGTTATCTTCAATCGCAAAACTAATGACATCCGTTGCCCGATCTACTCCTCGATATTTTTTATTAATTCGCTGAATCTCGTCATTATTCACTAAAGTCACAGACATTTCCGTATTATCTGCCAACTTAAGATAATGCCCAGCAAAATCAAGTACGTCCCGGATGAGTTTTTGGTCTTGTTCAACAACCCCATCCGTCGTTTTATCGTATATCTCTAAATCCATTCAAACTCTTCCTCAATTCGTTTAGTGACCGCTATTTTCATAAGCAGTGATAATTTTGGCAACGACTGGGTGACGAACGACATCTTCTGCAGTAAAGGTCACAAATTCGATTTGATCAATATTTTTCAAGATTTGCTGTGCAGCCACCAGTCCACTGGCCGTTCGCTTTGGCAAATCAATTTGTGAGATGTCTCCGTTGACGATCATCTTGGAACCAAACCCCAAGCGAGTTAAAAACATCTTCATCTGCATGTTTGTCGTATTTTGAGCTTCATCTAAAATGACAAATGCATTATCCAACGTTCTACCACGCATGTAAGCTAGTGGGGCAATTTCAATGACACCCCGATCCATTAGCCGCTCTGTGTGTTCTGCGCCCAGAATCGAATGCAAAGCATCGTAAATTGGCCGCAAGTAAGGATCCACCTTTTCCTTAAGGTCACCAGGCAAAAAGCCAAGGCTCTCACCTGCTTCAACAGCGGGCCGAGTTAAGACAATCTTGTCCACAGTTCCTTGTTTTAAGGCAGCAAGCGCCATAACGACTGCTAAATATGTTTTGCCCGTGCCAGCCGGCCCAATCCCAAACGCAACGTCGTGATGGCGAATGGCTTGAACATATTGGCGCTGACCAAACGTTTTAACCCGGACAGCTCTTCCCTTAGCGTCTTTTATCAGGACTTGGTTATAAAGGTCTTGAAAATATTCCAACGTCCCTTTTTTAGCCATATTCACAGCAGAAATAAAGTCACTGCTGTTGATGTTGATGCCCTTTTGAATCAACGTTAAGATGTTTTCTAAAATCTGGACAGTTAAATCAACAGTTGCGGCATCTCCCGTAATTCGAATTGAATTACCAAAGACGTTAATTGAAGTTGCCATACCTTCTTCAAGGATCGTCACAAACTCGTTTTGAGTCCCAACAATTTGTAGCAATTGATTTGGGTCAGATACGATAAATTCCTTTGTTATCTGTTCAGTATCAGCCAAATACACAAACTCCTTTTTAATTAGTATGATTAGTGTGATACTAGCATAAATCAAGCTATTTCCAAAACGTTTTGGTAATTAATTAACTTTGCAGCTGTTTTTTAACAAGTTGATTAATGACACTGCCATCAGCTTTTCCTTTTACCTTCGGCATGACTACCCCCATCACCTTACCGAAGTCAGCCATTGATTCGGCACCAACTTGATCAATTGTCTGTTTAACAATTTGGTGAACCTCATCCGCCGACAACTGTTTCGGTGCATAAGTCTCAGCGATTTTTAGCTTGGCGGTTTGGTCTTCAACCAAGTCTTGTCGATTGGCCTTTTTAAATTCTTCCAAGGATTCTTTTTGCTGCTTGATTTCTTTCATGACAATCGACATCATCTGAACGTCAGATAAATCATGATCCGCACTTTCTACTTTTGCATTCATTATTTGAGACTTAATGCCGCGAATAACCCCCAACCTTACCTTATCGTGGGCTTTCATTGCATCTTTTAAGTCTGAATTTAATTGATCATAAACACTCATCAAAGTGGCCTCTTTTCGATTAATACTTAAATTTTACCATTAAAAAAGATCAGAGACTAATAAAAATTAGGCTCCGACCCTTTAATAGTGTCTTAATAACGACGTTTCTTCTTGTTGTTACGCTTACGTGCTGCTTCGGACTTTAATTTACGCTTTACACTTGGTTTTTCATAAAACTCACGTTTACGATATTCCTGTAATGTACCGCTTTTTGAAACTGTACGTTTGAAGCGTCGAAGAGCATCATCAAGAGACTCGTTTTTACGAACGACTGTCTTTGCCATGTGAAATTCCCTCCCTCCGAGCTTGAATGTAACTGTTTAAAAAGCACTCCAAGTGTGCATCCTAAAACGGTTCGAAATAAATTATACATATGATTGTCAGTATCGTCAATGATTTAAACTAAAAACGCTGGTACATGTTACTATTTATTTAGAAAATTAATTTAGAGGAGCGCTCCCACCATGAAAACGCAAAACATTTTTATTATCTCAGACTCAAGCGGTGCAACGGCTCAAACGATCGCACAAACTGCTGTCTCCCAATTTCCTGACCTAAAAGCAGAAATGAGACGATTTCCATTTATTCAAACGGATTCAATTCTAAGGGGCATTTTAAAATTAGCCAAAAGTAACCACGCTATCATCTTCCATACCCTCGTCAGTCCCGATCTCAGCCAGCTGGTTGAAGACTTCTGTAAAGAAAACCAGATTTTTAATTTTGATTGTGTCCAACAGCCCATGGCAATGATCTCTCAATCAATCGGCGAAAGCCCGGCCCATATTCCAGGGCTTATTCATGATCTTAACCAGAACTACTTTGCCAGAATTTCTGCAATTGAATTTGCAGTTGAAAATGACGATGGCAAAAACGTCAAGGGGCTTTTAGAAGCCGACATTGTCCTTCTAGGGGTTTCGCGGACGTCCAAAACACCGTTATCGCTTTATTTGGCCAATCAAAATCAAAAAGTCGCAAATCTCCCCATTGGTCCCAGTTTAAAAATCCCAGAAGAATTAGATCAGGTTGATCGAAACCGGATTTTTGGGTTGCTTAATACTCCCGAAAAGCTTCATAAGATTCGGCGTCAGCGAATGCTATCATACGGGATGGCTGGTGACACCCCTTATTCAGATACGGAAAATATCAAAAAAGAACTTCAATATGCTAAGGAACTTTACCGACGATTGGGCTGTTTGACAATCAATGTCGCCAACAAATCAATCGAAGAAACGGCAACAATTATCTTGGAAAGTCTCAACTTGGACACAACGACCTTTGAGGATTAATTCAACTTACAACGTATCATAAGGCTTATTTGCCTTCATATCCGCAATAATCTTTGGGTTAAACTGCTGGCGCTTTAACATGGCGACTTCATAGCCATGAGGATTATACTTGATTTTTTTGTCATGCTCGTCTTTTAAAATCGGCGTTTCCATAATCTTTGGAATCGCCGTTAATTGTTGGTGATGGGCAATATAATTTAACGCGTCAAAGCCAATCGTTCCTAAGCCAATTATTTGATGGCGATCTTTGCGGCTGCCCCGCTCATTTTTAGAATCGTTTAAATGAATAACTTTCAACCGATCAATGCCCAAAACGTGGTCAAATTCGTTTAAGACGCCGTCAAAATCATTTTTGACATCATAGCCGGCATCGTTAGTATGACAAGTATCAAACGTCACTGACAACTTATCGTTATCAACCACCTGATTGATAATTTCAGCTAACTGTTCAAATGATGTCCCCACTTCGGTTCCTTTGCCCGCCATCGTTTCCAAAGCAATTTGGACGTGTTGGTCGTTAGTAATTACCTCGTTTAAGCCTTCGGCAATTTGCTGAATTGCTTTTTGCGGACCCGCACCTACATGGGCCCCTGGGTGTAAAACAATTTGCTTGGCACCAATTGCTTCGGCCCGTCGAATTTCTTGTTGAAGAAACTGAATGCCAAAGGCAAAGTTTTGTGGCTTCAATGTATTACCCAGATTAATAATGTATGGCGCATGGACCACGACTTTTTTTAAGCCGTGGTCTTTCATATAGGCTTTGCCAGCATCACCATTAAGCTTGTCAATTGGTTTTCTGACGGTATTTTGTGGTGCACCGGTGTAAACCATAAACACATTTTCACCAAGACTGGCTGCTTGTTCGGCAGATCCTAAAAACATGTCTTTGCCATTCATACTAACATGTGATCCAATTAAGAATGTTGCTTCACTCATGATTGTCCTCCTAAAATAACCTGTACGACTTTTTGAGCCGCCTGACCAGTTTCCCATGCACAAAACTTTTGGTTAAACCGATTTAAATTGCCGTCAAAATCAATAAATCGACCACTCAAGTAATATTGTCTAAGATAGCTTAAAAATTCGGTCTGAGTCGTTGCCATCGGCCCTGGTAAGTTAGATTGCCGATAATCAAAATAAAAGCCGCGTAATTCATCCCGATAATGCTTCAAATCATATGGGAAAAACAGGATTGGCCGTTTTAAATTCGCATAGTCAAACATGACCGAAGAATAATCGGTGATCAAAAGATCGGTGATCAAATAAAGTTCGTTAATATCCTCATTGGCAAAAATCTTAACCCGATCTTCAAATCCGGAGATATCGATATGATCTTTAACCAAATAATGGGGGCGAATAATCAACACCGTATCTTGAGAAACGGTATTAAAAAACGCGGCTAATGAAAACGGCAACTCAAAATTATAGGTCCCCTGCCGCTTGAAGTCATCATCCCGCCAAGTTGGCGCATACATGATGACTTGTTTTGGTTGATACCCAAATAAGGCCTGCTTAATTTTAGCGATATGTGCTGAATTATTATCGTTATAAAGTGTGTCGTTTCTAGGATAGCCGACCTCTAAAAACTGGTTTTTAAACTTAAAAGCAGATCTAAAAATATCTTCAGAATATTGATTAGGCGCAATCAAATAATCCCAGCGGCTCGCCTCGGCCACGAAACTACGATGATACTTGGCGGTGGAACTGCCGGGAATTTCGACGTTGTCAATATCAACGCCTAATTTTTTTAGCGGCGTGCCATGCCAGGTTTGAATATAAATGGTCCCGCGATTTTTTCGCCACCAAGTTGGCATTCGTGAATTCATCACCCAAAAATTGGCGCGGGCAATCACGCTCACCCAACCCGGCGTAAACCGTTTAATTAATTGAACATCTGGAAAAGCAGCCGCCAGCCGCCGATATTCGGCTGGTTTCACACTAAAATAACACGTAGCGCGCCTCTCAGGTGCCAATTTAACTAACTGATTGTATATTGCCAGCGGGTTGTCGCTAATATCTCGACCATTAAAGCTCTCAAACACGATCGTTTGCTTTTTTACTCGCATACAAAGAAACCCATCGTTCATCACGATGAGTACCCAGCGCGCAATTAATTTAATCAATCTAATTAAAGCACTTTTCAATCATTCGACCTCCCCGCTAGATCAGGTCTACAAATCTTGAACGGAATTTGTAGTGCAGATGCGAACCAACCAACAAGAAGAATAAAATCATTCCCCAAAAGACAATCGTAAGCGTTGGCTTTTGCCAGAACCAATTCGTCGATAGCATCGAATCTCGAAAGCCGGAAACCACGTAGAAAAATGGATTCAATTGCAGGATATGGACAAACGGTGCCGGAAATGAATTTGTCTCAAAATTAAACAGCACACCAGACATATAGAACAACATCCGCATAACCGATTGGAGTAAGATTCGATAATCTCGAACCAATACGGAAATCGTTGAATTAAAAATCCCAAATGCAATGAGCCAAGCAATCATACAAATAAAGTAATAGAGCCATTGAATCCAATAAATCGATGGCATCACGCCATAAAGAAACCCTACTACGATTGAGAAGACTAACATTGTCCAAAAGGCACTTAAGTTACTAACGATTTTGATCGTCGGCAAGACACTAACCGGAAACTTCATTTTTGAAACCATGCCAACACGTTGGTAAATACTCTTTGAAGCATCCAAGCTTGCCCGATTCATGAAAAACCAAGGGGTAATCCCAATGACCATCCAAGGTAAATAATCAATTCCATGGGTCGTGCTGCCATGTTTGAGACCAATTCCAAAGACCAGCCAATAAATTGCAATTTGGATCAGCGGATACAAGTATTCCCAAACCAACCCTAAATAATGGCTTTGATATTCCGCCTTATCTTCATATTTTGAAATTCGAAAAATAATCCCAATATTTTCAAACTGTTCCTTTAGTAGCGTAAAAACTTCTTTCACTTTCAGGCACCCCTTAATGCGATTTTAGAAACTGGGCGTAACGCGCGACCACCCGTTTGGTTGCTTTGCCATCGTTAAATGTGTTCCAGTGTTCATTAAACTCACCGAAATCCATTGGCTGGGCTTCAATAATTGCTTGTCGAAGCTCACGAACCGTCGACAGCGGCTTTGATGGCAGCCAATCTAGATAATCATCCTGGATACCAGGATTTTGTTGATACTGTTCAAGGTCAAACATAAAAAAGATCATTGACTTAGCATTCGGCAACAAGCTAAAGTCAAAGGCCACCGAAGAATAATCTGTCACCAAGGTATCCGCAACTGTTAACAAATCACTCGTTGTTAATTCGTGGTAAAACTTAATGCGGGGATTGCCAATTTCTCTAACTGCGGTTTCCCTATCGCGTAAAACCGGGTGTAATTTGACCACGACAATCGCATTTGGATCTGCCGCCAGCGCATCACTTAACCCACTCGGTAATTTAAAACTTTGCTGTGGCCGATAAGTAGGCGCGTATAGAATCACCCGCTTGTTTTTAAGCTCTGGTGCTGCTCGAAAGATTCGCTGCCGAGCAACCTGCTGCCAATTAGTATCTAAATACTGATCTGATCTAGGATAACCCAGCAGTCGAATTTTAGTGAAGTCTTCATGATAACTGGTAACAAAGACGTTCCCCATTGCTTTTGAAGCCACGATGTATTCATCAAAATGATCGTAAACTGATTGAAACCGCCGCTTATCTGATTGACTGCGGGATTGCGTCGTCGGATCTTGCCAACCAAACTTCTTGATGGCACCATCAGCATGCCAAATTTGGACAATTTTTGTCCCGCGACGATGAATGAGTCCGCCTAAAAAAGCGTAATAATTATCACAAATAATGAGTTTAGCCGCCATCAGCAAGGGAATTGCTTCCAAGGCGAATTTTAGTCCGTCCTTAAATGGCTTGGTAACAATCCCAAACGCAGCTAAATCAGTCGCGGCTGCTTCTGTATCAGGACGGTATAGGACAACCAAGTCAATCTTGCTAGGAACCGTCTGCGCAAATGTTTTAATGAAGTCAACGTTATCATCAAAACTCATGATATAAATGGCCTTATTTTTGGGTCGAAAAACGTTTAGCACAGAAATAACCTTAATCAGCCATAAGTATAAAACTTTCAATATTTTCACCGTTTTCAGTATTTAGTTATCACACACTGAAACATTATAACATAAACAATTTGCAGAACTATTTTCTTAAAAAATCTTTAGAAAGTTACGGTTTGGGTTCATAAAATCTCCCTAAGATCTTAACCGAGTCGGCAATACTAGCAAACGCATTCGGGTCAGATTCCAATAAGGCCTCTTCCAGCTCATTCATTTCATAACGAGAGATAACCGTAAATAAAATGGTCTTGGCATCGTGCCGATACGCGCCTTCGGCATTGTGTACAATCGTAATGCCCCTTCGCAGGTGATTTTGAACGCTATCAATAACGGTATTGGGCCGATTCGTAATGATCATAACTTGCAGGCGCTGCTGTTTCGTATAGGTCATATCCATTACTTTGGCGTTAACAACTAAACTCAAAGCAGAATAAAAAGCATATGGCCATCCATACATAAAAGCTGCAGCAATAATAATTAATGTATTAAAAGCGATATTAATTGTCCCGATCGTGCGCCCGGTTCGCTGGCGGATCACAATTCCTAAAATATCCAAGCCGCCAGTTGAAATCCCATTTTTTAGTGCTAATCCAGTGCCAAAACCGTTAACTGCCCCACCAAAGATCGCACAAATAATCGGATCATGAGTAAGTGGGATTGGTTTAAGTAACTGGATCATAAAACTTGAAAGAAACACGGTAATAACCGTAAAAATAGTAAATTGTTTGCCAATTGCCCGCCAAGACAGAAAAAACAGCGGGATATTCAGCAAAAATAATCCTAACCCAGTTGAAATTGTAATTGGCAAAGTTCGCGACGTAATTGTCGTTAGTAACTGGGCAAATCCAGTAATCCCTGATGAATAAATGTGGCCAGGAGTCCAAAAGAAGTTAACGGCAATCGATACCAAAATTGCGTAGATCAGCGAGGTAGAAGTCCTGGTAACATAAGTATGTCGCCGCATTAGTTTCGAAACGTCATCCATAGTTAAATTCCTCTCATGATAGTCACTTAGTCCGTCCACTACCTTAAAAACAGTGAGTTCTTCAAACACCTCTATTTTAAATCATAAAGAAGCGCGCAACATCAAAAATCCTGTAATCATCAATTAGACTACAGGATTTGATTTGGATTTAGCAATTATGATCGCTTACTTGACTAAAATAACAACCAAAAAAATTATTGCTTTTCATTTTGATCTTGTTCCGCTACAAACAATCCCAAGTCTTCAAGTTGTTTGTTAGCAACGGGTTGTGGTGCGCTTGTCAACGGCTCAACGGCTTTAGAATTCTTTGGAAAGGCAATGACGTCTCGAATGTTCTCCCGATCAGCCAGCAAACGAACAAATCGATCCAAGCCGATTGCCAAACCACCATGAGGCGGAAAACCATAGTCCAATGCATTTAAGAAGTAGCCAAACTGGGCTTCGGCGCTTTCCTTAGTAAATCCAAGGGCTTCAAACATTTTTTCTTGAAGTGCCCGGGTATGAATACGAATTGAACCGCCGCCAAGTTCAAGGCCGTTCAAGATGATATCATAACTTTGCGCATAGGCTTTGTGAGGATCTTCACCGTCGTTCATCAGATAGTGAACATCATCTTCATTAGGCATCGTAAATGGATGGTGGGCAGCCACGTAACGCTTTAAGTCAACGTCCCACTCAAACAATGGCCAGTTAACGACCCATAGGAATGCAAACTTAGATTCATCGATCATGTTCTGTTCCTTGGCGATTTCAACTCGCAAATAGGCCAAAGTGTTGGCAACCACCCGGCGATTATCAGCCGCAAATAATAACAAATCACCCGGCTTAGCTTCAGCTTTTTCAAGAATTTTTTCACGTAAATCAGCATCTTTGAAGAACTTTGCAATTGGACCGTTGAAACCATCATCAGTCACTTTCAACCAAGCTAATCCTTTTGCACCAAATCTTTCAACATAGCTTGCAAATTGATCCAAATCTTTTCTTGAATATTTATCAGCGCCACCTGGTACCGCGATTGCTTTAACTTGGCCACCGTCTTTAACAGCACCTGAGAAGACTTTAAAATCAACGTCTTTCATAATAGCTGAAAGATCTTTTAATTCCATGCCAAATCGCACGTCAGGCTGGTCCGTTCCAAATCGAGCCATCGATTCGTCCCAATCCATTCGCTTAAATGGCAGCTTGACGTCGATGCCCATCGCATCTTTCATCACCTTGGCAATAAAGCCTTCAGTAACGTCTTCAATCTCTTCTTGATCCGCAAAAGACATTTCCATATCAATCTGAGTAAACTCAGGTTGACGATCACCTCGCAAGTCTTCATCCCGATAGCAACGCGCAATTTGATAGTATTTATCAAACCCGGCGCCCATTAATAATTGTTTAAACTGTTGGGGTGACTGAGGTAATGCATAAAAGGAACCTGGATAAACTCTGGAAGGAACTAAATAATCACGCGCCCCTTCTGGCGTCGATTTAGTTAAGGTTGGCGTTTCGATATCGATAAAGCCTTCCTTATCGAAGTAGCTATGAATCGATTGAATAATCCGGTTTCGGAGCAAAATATTTTTTTGCATTTCCGGCCGCCGCAAATCCAAATATCGATATTTTAATTTTAAATCTTCTGAAACATTAATATTATCTTGAATATAAAATGGCGGCGTCTTAGCAGTCGCTAAAATTTTGGCTTCAACAATATCGACTTCGATCTTGCCAGTCTTCATCTTCGGGTTAATTTCCTTGTCAGCCCTGGCAACAACTTTGCCCCTTGCTTCAACAACGTATTCACTTCGAAGCTTGTCAGCAACTGCCAAAGCATCTTGACCAAATTCTTCACTAAAAACCAGTTGCACGATACCTTCACGGTCGCGCAATTCGATAAAAATCAAGCCGCCAAGATCCCGACGCTTTTGCACCCAACCTTTTAACACAACTTCTTGGCCGATTAACTTTTCGTTAACTAAGCCAGCATACGTGGTTCGTTTCATCCTAATCAATCTCCTCGCCGTCATTAAAATATTTATTGATTACCACATCAAAATCATTGGTAATATCTGCTAGCGGAACTGAAACTTCTTTGCCTGTTGTCATCTGCTTAACGTTTGCCGTTTTGGCTGCCAATTCACTTTGGCCCACTGTAATCGTGTACTGGGCGTTCAAGCGGTTAGCCGATTTGAATTGGGCTTTAGGCTTGCGATCTAAATAATCCCGATCAGCGGAAAAGCCGCCCGCTCGTAAAGCTTGCACAATTTGCAGGGTTTCGACGCTGGTTTGTTCACCAATCCCAACAACGTAAGCGTCCAATTGGTCTAAAACAGGGAACTTAACTTTTTGGGCTTCCATCAGTATCATCAGTCGCTCCATCCCCATGCCAAAGCCAATTCCTGGCATTTCTGGGCCGCCAAGCTGTTCAACGAGACCATTATAGCGGCCACCGGCACAAATCGTTGTATAGCCTTCTCCCAGTGTTTTTGAATTAACCATGATTTCAAAAATCGTGTGGTTGTAATAATCGAGGCCACGCACCATATCAGGGTCAATGACGTATGAAATGTGTAGGGCATCCAGCAAATTCTTGACCCGATCAAAGTGACGCTTTGAATCCTCGTTGAGATAATCCAGGATTGAAGGGGCCCCTTTGACAATTTCTTGATCACGCTTATCCTTGCTATCTAATACCCGCAATGGATTTTTATGAAGGCGGACCTTTGAATCTTCGCTTAACTCGTCAAAGTGTGGGTCCAAGTAATCAATTAAGGCCTGCCGATAAGCAGCCCGAGATTCCTTGTCACCCAACGTATTAATTTCCAACCGCAAGTCGGACAGACCAAACTGCTTGAGTAAATTCATCCCCATTGCGATTACTTCAACATCTAACTCCGGTTCGTTACTCCCAAAAGCCTCGACTCCGATTTGGTGAAATTCGCGTTGACGCCCTGATTGTGGTCGTTCATAACGAAACATCGGCCCCATATAAAAGACTTTAACTGGCCGAATATGTTCAGGACCGTAAAGTTTGTTTTCAACAAATGCCCGAACAACGCCGGCAGTTCCTTCCGGCCGCAGACTCATGTGTCGCCCGCCTTTATCGTCAAAATCATACATTTCCTTGGTTACAACATCCGACGTATCTCCAGACGTTCTGGAAAAAACATCGAAGCTTTCAAACATTGGGGTTCGAATCTCATGATATCGATAGTCCTCAAACAACATTCGGGCCGTTTCTTCAACATAGTTCCATTTTTTTGCTTCATCTGGCAAAATGTCAGCCGTTCCCTTTGGTCGTTGATATTTCATTAACCGCTGCCTCCCGTTTACATTTCCGAAAAAAAAGACCCCTGTCCTAAGACAAGGGTGCATTTGCACGGTACCACCTTTATTAAACTCAAGGATAACGCTCGCGCGAATAGCATACACTATTAACCAATTTTACTCAAAAAGTGTCACTTCAAAATGATTCTCACATTCTCTCAGCAAGCAAATGTTCTCTGTTTGACAATCATTTTTACTGTTCTTTTTGTCCGGTTGAATATTTAACTGTAATTAAGATTAGTTGACCCAGGCACAAAAGTCAAGACCAGATTATAACCAACCCCTTTCTAGGCTAGATTACCTACCAATTTTCAACTATAATAATCTTATTTGAATCAACGAAACAACTGCACCTCATTATTTGACCACAAGGACTGAAACACCTGGTCAATACTACTTTCTGAAATTAGCTTTTGTTTCGTCTATTTGCCTTAAGAATGAAGGAAAGAATCCCAATGAAACGACTCAAAGATAATCAAAGTTGGCTTATGACGACCTTGGTGATTATCATCACGTTCGCGGTGCTTTTAGTCGCACTTTATTCCAATTCTGTCATCGTCAAGGTCAACCAACTCAATATTCGAAGCGGACCGGCTGTCACCTATTCGGTCAAAGCAAAAGTTGCCCAAGGAGAGCACCTTCAAGTCATTAGTAAAAAAGATGACTGGCTAAAAGTCATCTATAAGCATCGTGTCATCGGCTGGGTTGCTTCTTGGCTGGTAACCAATCCAGATATTAAAAACGTCACTCGCCTGTCAGAAGCGACAATTGTCTTGGATCCTGGTCATGGCGGTAGTGATACTGGCGCACTAGCTGCTAGTGGCCAGCCCGAAAAGCGGTATACTTTAGCCGTTGCCAAACTGGTCGCCCAAAAGTTGCGGGAAAAGGGCGCTAAAGTTATCATGACCCGTGATCAGGACAAAACCGTTTCACTGTCTGCCCGTCCACAAACCGCTATGACCGCTTCTGCGAACGCATTTATCAGTTTTCATTTTGATTCGTCGGATGAAACCAATACGGCATCTGGTTATACTTGTTACTATTATCATGCTGGTGACTCCAAACGCTTAGCCAAGGCAGTCGATTCTCAAATGACTAGTTTGCCACTCACTAATCGCGGGGTTTTATTTGGTAATTTTCTGGTTATTCGCGATAATTCGGTGCCGGCAATTCTAATCGAAGGTGGCTATCTTAATACTGAGAAAGATTTCAAGCTCATTCAAAGCAAAACTTACCAAGAAAAATACGCCAATAACGTCGTTGCCGGCTTATCGGCTTACTTTAAACAACAACGTTAAGAAAGGAAACCTAATCTATGTCACTTAGTAAAGCTTGGCTTCAACAATTGCCAATTAATCAAGTCGAAAAAGTTAAATCCGTTTCTGGCGGCGACATTAATGAGTCATATAAACTAGAAACACCAACTACTCAATATTTTATGAAAGTTCAGCCCAATCGCGGCAAAGCTTTTTTTGCTCACGAAGTTGAAGGCCTCCATTTGTTGGGCCAAGTTGCCAATGTGCCCCAAGTGGTCGCTAGCGGCGAAGTCGGCAATGATGGTTTTTTACTTTTAAACTGGATTGATACGGGGCAAGGCAGCCAATTTGAACTTGGTAAAATGGTTGCCAAAGTTCATCAACAGCATGCTGAAAAATTCGGCCTTGATCATGACTTTATGGCTGGTAAGCTGCCTAAGGATAACACTTGGCAAACCGACTGGATCACTTTTTATCTTGACCAACGGCTTAACCCCCTCGTTAAACTGGCAACGAAAAAAAGCCGCTGGAATGATTGGCGACAATCTCAATTCCAATCAATGAGCGACCAGTTCAAAAAATATTATTCAACTCACCAAGTCGTCCCAAGCTTACTACATGGCGATCTTTGGTCAGGCAACTACTTATTTACAGCGGACGGGGAACCCATGTTAATCGACCCGGACGTCTTTTATGGTGATCGAGAACTGGATATTGCCATGACGACACTTTTTGGCGGTTTCTCCCAAGAATTTTACCAAGGCTATAATTCAGTCTACCCACTCACGATTGGCGTTGACAAACGACTTGGCTGGTACCAGCTTAATTATTTACTTGCACACCTAAACTTGTTTGGCGAAACCTATGGCCCCATGGTCGATCAAATTCTAAGGGCTTATTAGTGCTTAGTTAACCATGATATCAAATCAGCCATTGCGGTAATCCGAATATCTGGATTGCCGGAATCCCCAATGATGCCGTCTGGGTCAAACAAACAGGCAGCAATATTGGCATTATGGCCGGCAGCAATGTCTAATTTGCGATCTCCAATCATCATCGCTGCCTTCCTATCTACGTGATGTTTCTGAATTAAATAGTTGATTGATTTGGGGTCGGGCTTTCTCGGCAAATTCAAATCAGACGTCACATAGTCGGAAAAGTACTGGGTTAATTTAAATTGCTCGAGCAAAGCTTTGGCTTGGTCATCACGATGGGTTAACAGGTAGTTATCACCACCTAATTGTTTAGCTAATTTTAAAACTTCGTTAACATCAGCAAAGGGTTGGGCAGCCGCCACTAACTTTGTCTGGTGTTTTTTATTTAACCGCCGCAAACTCGCTTCATTAATTCCATAAAAAGCCGCACTTTTTCGAATTGCCGTGCCAACATCGTGTTGCCGCATGGTCAAGTAAATGTCGTGTTCATCAATTTCAACTTCATCAATGTTTAAGTCCGTTAATGCTTGTTTGAAAGCCTGAACCATTTTTGGGTACGTGTTGAATAGTGTCCCATCGAAGTCCCAAAATAATTGATTGATCATAAAAATAGTGTCCTCCTTTTTAAATGAGCCGGGCAAAATAGGCCGAAACTTCAAGTATTTATTAAATATCCGAACTGTATCATTTCAGCTTAAAAAAATCAGGCTGACAGAGCCACTTTTGCTTTGTGAACAGTTGGCGTACATAACCCCTTACGCTTGGCTCAATAAAAAGGCCTATCCATCAAATTTTAATTGCCAACATATAAAGCTGGCTTATGGATAAGCCTTTATTAAATGCGATTTTGCATTATTGATTTTCAGTATCAAATAGGATGGTGACCGGACCGTCGTTTTCCAAGTCAACCTGCATATCTGCTCCAAAAACACCGGTTTGAACTTCCAAGCCCGCATCCCGTAACGCTTGATTAAACTGTTCATAAACTTTCTGGGCATGCTCAGGTTCACCAGCATTCACAAAGCTCGGTCGATTTCCCTTTTTAGTATCCGCGTATAGGGTAAACTGTGAAATTGAGAGAATCGATCCACCGACCGTGTCAATATCAAGATTGAGCTTGTCGTTGTCATCTTCAAAGACCCGCAACTTATGAATTTTATGAGCCAAGTAGTTAATTTCATCTGTGCCGTCACTATCTTTAACGCCTACCAGCAGCATAAAGCCCCTGCCAATTTTGCCATGAAGAACCCCGTCAACTGAAACTGAGGCCCGATTGACCTTTTGCAACACAATTCGCATTTTGCCGACTCCTTATCTAAATTTACGCTCAACCAAATAAACGTCCCGGACATTCTTAATCGCGTTGATTAACCGTTCAAGCTGTTCTAAATTTCGGACACCAACGAGCAAGCTAATCGTCGCCATTTTATTGTGATCCACTTGACCATTGACCGATGAAACTGTTTTGGTAACGTTATTAACAGCTGTTAAAACGTTCGTCAATAGGCCAGCTCGATTATAGCCTTGAACTGATAAACTTGCCTCATAAGTGGTTCGTTCAGCCGGATCATTAGCCCAAGAAACTTCAATTAACCGTTCACCATTTTCTTCTGCCTTAACAATATTAGGACAATCAACCCGATGAATGGAAACGCCGCGGCCCTTTGTGATGTAGCCGACAATTTGATCGCCTGGAACTGGCGTGCAGCAGTGGCTGAGTCGAACCAATAAGTTGTCGACGCCTTCAATGACGATGCCATTGGAAGACTTCTTGGCCTTTTTCTTACTAGTCTCACTATTTTCCGTAATAGTTTGATGGCCTTCCAAGACTTCTTTTTCGGCTTGATCTTGCCGCTCACGTTTTTGTTGTGCCCGAACGTCTTCAGTGAGTCGGTTAACAACGCCGGTCGGCTGAACATCGCCAAAGCCAATGGCTGCCAACAAATCATCAGCATGTTGATAATGCATGTTTGTCGCGGTCGTTTCTAATTTAGCAGGTGTCATCACAGCGTGAGAATCAAAGCCTTCTTCTCGCAGTTTACGGGTGATCAGTCCACGACCATCTTCAATGTTTTTGGCCCGATCTTCTTTTCTAAAGTACTGTTTAATTTTATTTCGGGCCCGCCTTGTATGAACGAGCGGCAACCAGTCTCTGCTTGGGCCAGCCGAACTAGTCGAAGTAATAATATCGACAATATCACCGTTTTTAACTTGATGGTCTAACGGCACAATCTTGCCGTTTACCCGAGCCCCCGTCGTATGATTACCAACTTCCGTGTGAATCATGTAAGCCATGTCAAGCGGTCCAGCGCCCTTTGGTAGTTCGTAAACATCTCCTTTAGGTGTAAAGACGTATACATGATCGCCAAATAGTTCCCCTTTGACGCTGTCCATAAAGTCGGCCGCGTCATCAGTATCTTCCTGCAGTTCGATAATCTGTTTGAACCAATTGAGTTTATTGTTATCCTGAGAGGCTTTAACTTCACTTCGAATTCCCTCTTTGTAAGCCCAGTGAGCAGCAATACCAAATTCAGCTACCCAGTGCATTTCTTCAGTTCGAATTTGGACTTCCAAGGGCTTGCCTTCCGGGCCGATAACGGTCGTATGCAGGGATTGATACATATTGGCTTTTGGCATTGCAATATAATCCTTAAACCGGCCGGGCATTGGTTTCCATTTGGAATGAATCGCTCCTAACACGGCATAACAATCTTTAATTGACTGAACAATCACCCGAATCGCAAGTAAATCGTATATTTGACTAAATTGTTTGTGCTTCTCAACCATTTTGCGGTAAACCGAGTAAATGTGCTTCGGCCGACCATAAATTTCGCTTTGAATATCTAAATCAGCAATGGCGCTGCGAACCTCTTTGATGGCCTTTTGGATATAATCCACCCGCTGGTCTCGCCGCGAATTCATTAAATGCACAATGCGGTAGTACTGCTGTGGATTTAAATACCTCAACGAAATATCTTCTAATTCCCATTTGATAGTCCCAATTCCAAGTCGATCAGCAATCGGGGCATAAATTTCCAGGGTTTCTTTGGCAATCCGCCGACGCTTATCTGGTCGCAATGATTTTAATGTCCGCATATTGTGAAGCCGATCTGCTAGTTTGACAATCATTACCCGAATATCTTTACACATTGCCAACAAAAGTTTTCGATGGTTTTCAGCTAAACGTTCCTGGCTTGATTTATATTTGATTTTGGATAATTTGGTGACACCATCGACAATTAAAGCGACATCATCACCAAAAAGCTCCCTGATGTCACTCAGTTCTGCCCCAGTATCTTCAACGACATCATGTAAAAAGCCAGCTGAGACCGTCTCAGGATCCATATGAAGATCTGCTAAAATCCCGGCCACCTGAATTGGGTGCGTAATATAGGGTTCTCCTGACTGACGCTTTTGGTCGCGATGGGCAATTTTTGCAAATTCATAGGCTTTTTTGACCTGCTTCACGTGGTCGTCATTCATGTACTCAGCTACTTTGTTAATGACGTCATCTGCAGTCCATATTTTAGTTGCCAATCATATCAACTCTTCTCTAAATCTTCCCACCAAAGGGATTATAAATGCAATTACTCATATTTTATCATGATTCGCGGGTTTGTTCAGCTTACCGGCTAATTCCGTCAACACCGAACAGGCAGCCAGAAAATAGAGTGGCGCCGTTTCGGTTCGCATGATTCGCGGTCCCAGCCCCATCGGAATGAAACCATTTTGGCTTAATTGGTCAATTTCTGTCGGCGAAATTCCCCCTTCAGGTCCAAACACGGCCACAATTGATGCACCGGGTTGACTTCCTGCCACTAATTTAACCAAGTTGGCAGCTTCACCGGCTTTAGCCGATTCCTCATACGCAACCAATTTTAGGTCAAACGGGTCGTTAAATAACGCGGCCAGGTTGTCCAAATACTGAACCGTTGGCACAACGTTTCGGTGGGACTGTTCAGCAGCACTTAGCGCAACTTCTTGAAGCCGCTTGATTTTCTTGTCGCTTTTTTGCGCCCACTTAACAACCGACCACGCCATTGGTACAAAAATAAGCTTGCTGGCCCCCATCTCCGTTGCTTTTTGAACAATCAACTCCGGCTTATTACGCTTGGACAAACCGCTTACCACGGTTACTGATACTGGCAATTCAACGTTGACCGCTAATTTTTCAATGATCGATACAAAAACGGTTCGATCAGCAATGCGATCAATTTGGGCTTTGAAAACGACCTGTTGTGACGAAACCAACTCGACTTCATCACCCACTTGACTACGTAAAACTCGGTCTAAATGGTGGCTAATTTCGGCTGGTAATCCAATCTGATCGCCAGGGGTCAATGTTCGATTTAAAAAATAATGCTGCATGCTAATTATCTTCCTTTGGTTTTTGAGCAATCACGGCGTACCAATCTTTCATCTTCAGTGACTCGACCACACCAAAGCCGCCATTGACTAATGCCTTTTTGACAAGCTCATATTTAGCTTTAATAATACCAGAAGTCAAGAAATAACCACCGGGCTTCAAATTTTCAAACGCTTGCGGCACTAAAGGCACAATAATTTCTGCTAAAATATTTGCGATCACGATGTCGACTTGCTCATGGATGCCACTTAACAAATCATTTGCAGCAACTTGCACGTCCTTAGCAATTGGATTCAGTTCAAAGTTCTTCTGGGCCGACTGGACGGCTACTTCATCAACGTCAAATGCTTGGACATCAAAAGCCCCCATCAATTTGGCGGCAATACTCAAAACGCCTGAGCCAGTGCCAACATCAATCACTGACTCACCACCACGCATCACCGTTTCGAGGGCTTGCAATGACAGTTGAGTGGTTGGGTGAGTACCAGTACCGAAGGCCATTCCAGGGTCTAGTCGAATAAGTTGTTCTGCCTTATTTTTTGGCTGATAGTCTTCCCAACTAGGCACAACGGTTAACATTCTGGTAATTGAGACTGGATGATAGTACTTTTCCCAAGCTGTTCGCCAATTCTCGTCTTTGACAGCATTAACGTTCACCTCAGCCGGCCCTGGATTCAAGCCGTATGATTTCAACTGCCGAACCTGCGCGGCAATTTCGGTTACTTGCGATTGAATGTCTTGACTATTTGGATAGTAAGCCGAAACAACCGCGCCCTGAGTAATATGCACTAAATCGGCTGGATCCACGATTTCACCATGATCTCCATATCGGCCGGCTTTGAGTTTATCAAAGTCTTTGGCATCTTCAATTGAGACCCCAGTTGCACCTCTTGTCATTAAAATATTTGAAACTGCCTCAACAGCTTCACTACTCGTCATTACTGAAACTTCTGTCCAATCCATTTGCAATCCCCTTTGTTGATATTCGATACAAAAAGAGCACCCTACTTGGATGCCCCATCAGGTACTTGATGTTCTTGTTTGGCTTTAGCTTCCCGAGCGCGCACTTTGGCTTCATGTTTTAGAAGATGCCCTTCTAAGTATTGAAGTAGTTCGGATTCGGTTTGAAAAATCCGGGGGTGTTTTTGTTTATGAAGCCGCAAGTCGATTTCATTGATTCGCTGCCGACCAGTCCATTTATGACTATAACGAATAATCAGTCGGTTATCCAACCGATCCCGGCCAAAACGAAAAATATAAATGTTATCCGGTGTGAGCAAGGGGCGAATATACTCTTTTTTGTAAAAATAACCATTTTTTCTGAGATATTGTTTTGTTCTACTTAACAATCATAAACACCTCCTCGCCTAATAATTTTATAATTAATCTCAAATCGAATAAAAAACGAATTAATATATATAATAATTGAATGCAATCGAAAACGCAAACATTTTGTTGATAATCTTGCTTGCGTTAACCAATCTAACTAGCATATGATGAAAGAAAGGAGTTGAAGATCCATGGAATTATTTCGCATTCGTTTCATCAATAAAATTAGGCCGGATACCATTGAGATCCGTTATCGAGCAGTGCTTGAAGCCCCTTCTAGCGACACAATCTTTGAGGGGCACCAGTGCTTTAATCGTCATCATCTAGACTACACGATCCTCAAAAACGGCGAAGTCGCCTTACGCGCCATTACAAATATTTTTTCCGCAGTCCCAAAAGATTTTGTCCTCGATAAAGTTAGTTTTGAACAATCTCATGATAAGAGCATTTTACAAGTACCCACCAAACCGTTCTTTGATCAATATATTATTCAAAATCACCAGCTGGATCGAGTCATTCGAAAAACAACCGATGATGATCAAAGCCTAATTGAAACCAAGTTAATTACCGAATTACGTATTGGTTGAGAATAAGTCGTTAGGTTAACTCGTTTTAACGTATCCGGCCTATTTTTTATTTTACCCTAATCGTTTCAAAATCTAAAATAGCTCACTTTTACTTAATGAATTTTAAAAGATTGACAGTATGTGTCAACTGACATATACTGGTTATGAGAAAAGTGACTTTTATACAATATAGGTAATCGGTCGGGGAATTGATAATTTAATTATCAAAATATAACCGGTTCCGGGTAAGGAATAT
Organism: Lentilactobacillus fungorum; assembly: GCF_016860605.1. Classification (GTDB taxonomy): domain Bacteria; phylum Bacillota; class Bacilli; order Lactobacillales; family Lactobacillaceae; genus Lentilactobacillus; species Lentilactobacillus fungorum. Next base: position 111,470 of record NZ_BNJR01000004.1, on the reverse strand, counting down.
GAACGTTAGGGATAAAATTCAAGTGATTATTGACAGTGATGACAGTGCTTATCAGATTCAGCAGTTAACCGGCGTTAATTCTTCAGTGATTATTAGACTGCGGAATAATAACCGTTCAATTGATAATTTATCGCTGCGCACCGTCGAGAAATTAGAACAATATTATGATTACCATCTTGCCCCAATGAAGGGTGTTTCAACGAGTGTTCAATTATCGCATTTTCGTCATCGACTCATTAACGTGTTACAAGAGTTATATGAGTTTGAACAAGAAAAGGTCGAAAAACTAGATGCCCCTGCCGACGAACCCGCGATAGCTTCCACGATTGAACAACTATTTAATGACATCTTAGCAGACCAATTAGAGATTGAAAAGCTAGAGAAAATTTATCATCAAAAACTAAACAAGAAGCCCACCGCAAAGTCATAATGGTAGGTAAAGAAAAACGGGATGTGGTCAGCTGATCAGTTTCCTGCTTTTTTTATTATTAAACAGTACCTCTTAAATGAAATATGTAAAATATGAAGGGTAATGATGATAGCTGTGGTAGGAACAAAAAATTATTAACGCCAAAGTTTAATCAAACAGTACGGTGGTAAACATCATAATCCTCGAAGATCCTGAGATATCGAGGTGCCTAAACACCTCCAGATCTGTTTTGAAAGCCTTAATTTTCCGATAACTCCTTCCTTCGTTGTTCAAGCAGTTCTTCAAGTTCTCCAACATCTTCAAACATGGCATGTTTTTTAATGAAGTTTCTTGCCGTACTTCGATAACGCAAATACCGTGCATGTTCAGGATTCTTTTTCTGCCAGTTTTTGTTCCACTCTGTTCGATCATTTTTCATCATGATTTAAACTCCAAACTATATAGATTGTTAAAATTGCTGTCGCCAATTGCTTGTACTACCCTAAAAACAGCCAGCTCAATATTAAGGCAATTACAATCAACAGATATTTAAGATTTTTCATATTATAAGGTGTTAAAATATGGTTACAGGAAAAAGGGTAAAGCCCCTAAATCCTATTTCTTATTTTTCTTTTTGAAATCCTCGATCATGAACCTTATCAACGTGTAGATTGCCAAGAATCTATGAATATATCGGGGATTTCTTTTGCTGTTTTTAACATCTTAACATCCTTTCCCCTCTTTCCATGCCCTGAATATCACTATGTCTTGAATTCCTTAGATCAGTAATCCTTAACTTTGCAACAAAAATATCTATCTTTGATAATTATCAAAACACACGGTTCTCTTAAAAAATAAAAATGCCTCATATGCTTTAGTCGTCAAGTTAAAGTGCATCAGACATTCAAATACATAATATATAGTTAGTAACTTAAGTTGCTGGCTTTTTTATTATTCATAAGTCATTAGTACAAGCTTCAAAACTTCTTTGAAAGTTTCATTGGGAAAGCGTTCGATAAAACTAATATCTCGACTACTTGGATCAATAGATCTTTCTTGATCAGTTAAAACATAGTCTTTCACTTGCATCCCTTTTAATAATTTTACACGATTAACCCAAACCATAAATTGTAATAATATGTCGACTTTTTACTATTTTGTATTATACATGTCTTTTTAAACTACAAAACGTGGTAATATCAAGATAACAGAACTGAGGCGATCACGTGTTTAAGCGACCTTAGAAACTGCAAGCAATGAGTCAAAGTTATTTCGTAAAAGCTCTTTCTGTATTTCGATAAATTATTGGTAGTTAGGAAGTTGGAAGATCAGAGCCGGATACTGAAATGTTATTAACAATTGCTAACTACTTTATGGTTGCAACAGATTATCCCTTGGATCACAAAGTGGATGACGGTCTAAGAGTAGCTGCTCATAAGGATCTAATTTAGCACCCAAGCGACAAAAAGGTATCAGATTAAACAGACATAATATCGGAAAGAGCACGAAAAAAGACTAATGTGAATAGATGATATTGAACGGTTGATGTCTCAACAGCTCGCAGCCAGCTCAGTTATCAATTCGAACACATACCATATGGACTACGAGGGTTAACCATTGGCAATCAGACCACTATTAGTTCGGATATATTAAAAACAGAATGGCTTTATGAGAAAATTGGCCATGTATTTGCATCAGTTATACCACATAGCTGATAACATGGTGCAGGAGAAGCGAACTCGATACTGGGGAATGGAGCATCACGGATCAAGGAAACGGTTAGACAGTCTTGCAAGATTTGGTGTAGATAATGATTATGAACTCGCTAATGACTTAGGCGTTCAAACTGATTATCTTCACATGGTTGGGGTTATGTACGGATATCATTTTAAAGACATTTGTTAATTATTGGAGGGAATTATGAAATTTAAGAAGTCGCTATTGTTGGGAGTTGCTGCATTATCACTTGGTGCTACTACATCATCAGTACCTTTAGCCGCACATGCCTATACTACTTACCAAACTGTTCCAAGGGCTATACGCGGATACTACATTGGCAACTGATACATGGCTAAGATTACTCGTGGATATGTCTCAGAAGGTGGCCCCCAAGCTGATATATACTCGTACAAAGTTTTACGTGTCAATCAAAGCGGACATAATTATCGCATCCACAGTAAGTTTACATTAGGAAATACCACATATTTCACGCTTAAAATTCGTCATGTTTCGAAAAACAAGCTCAAATTTAAAGGAATGCCGATTCTCCACAAGGTAAGTAAGAGCCACTATTACTGGTATGCAAATCATGGAGTAACAGGATAAATTTAACATCGATTTTGTGTTTAATTGGGAGGAAATCATGAAAGTAAAAAATAGTATTTTATTGGGGATCACGGCACTGTCTCTTGGCATTAGTGTTTTTATAACTAACGTAGCAGCGGCTAATTGGGGATATGCACACTGGGTAACAATCCGACGAACTACTTACGTATACAAGACTAAAATTGAAAAACCAATGTCCAATAGTTATACAGTAGCAAAATATAAAATGCACCCAGGCTACCACGTAAAAGTTCGTCAATCGTGGGTCTTTCCTTGGGTGGCTGAAAGTGGCAGATTTAATTCCGGAACCCACTATGCTTATGTAATTGAAAGAAGTGGGCACTCGTGGTTTAGGCAAGGGATACACTAATTTGACTGAAAGAAAGGTCATAGCTATTAAGGAGGAACTCATGGAAGGAAAAGTCATTAGAATTTTAAGTGATACAGAATTATTAATAAATCTAGGAAGCAATGATGAGGTACGTTATGGTCAAGAATTTGAGATTTACGAACCGGGAGAAGCGGTCAAAGACCCTTCAACTCACGAATCTCTTGGAACCTTAGATTACATAAAAGCAAAAGTTGAGGCTACAGAGGTTCATGAAGCGTTCTCAGTTGTAAGTCACATTACAACCGATACAGAAACAATTTCTAAGGGTGGATTAGCTGCGTTTGCTCAGTCATCTCGTAAGGTTACAACGCGAACTGTTCATTCTTTGCCCATCAAAACTGACCAAATAAAACCCCGGAATGTAAAAAATAAAGAGATACAAATCGGCGATCCGGTAAGAAGTGTGTAATATTGACTTATTTATTCGTTTACAGTAAACTTGAGGAAATGAGATGGTTGGTAACCCGAAACGGTAAGCCGACTAGAGCAAAGGGCATTTCTTCAAGCATAGTTGAAGAAGTGCCTTTTCTCTATCCTTTATTCGAAGTTTCATTGAATGTGTTTCTACCTGATAAACCATTCAAAACCTATTCTCAGCAAATTGAAATTTTAAAGAAGCGCAATCTTATCATCGATGATACAGAATATGCTGAGCATCTGCTTAAAACTTACTCTTATTATGATCTTGTAAATGGTAACCTGGACAAACTCATGGTACACAGACACCCAGATAAATTCCAAGATGGCATATCCATTCAGGATTTGGTCAAAATCCGCGTTACTGAAGACAGAATTAAATCAATCTTTTTGAAACAAATATTAATGATTGAAAAATCTTTTAAGACTAGCTTGTCTTACTATATTTCAAAGAACTTTGGAGTCGATAGCCATTCCGGAGGATATCTCACTAAGAGGCATTATAGCAATGCTAGAGGAGATATCGTTTCTAAAACCATGAAAAAGCTGAGAAACATTCGTGATGGGAAGGTTCAAAGCCGTCAAGGGAACCCCATAATTTATTACAGAGAACACCATAACCACATCCCACCATGGATCCTAATAGAAGAACTAACATTAGGGCAAACAATTTATTGGTATAAATGTCTTAAAGCTAATGGCAAAAAGACACTCGATGATGAGCTCCTTCATCTTCCCAGCGGTTTATCTCAGGATCAGATAGCCAACCTTTTCCTAGATTCAATGAACGTTCTTCGTGAATTCAGAAATTTTTTTGCTCACAATTCTGTATTAAGCCACATGCAGAGTAAAACGGAGCTAGATTTAACATTATTTATACGGCCTCATGAAGACGAAATCAATCTCGTATATAATATTCCAAATAATTTATCTAACTCTCATAACTTAGTGGCATGTTTTTTAAGTATCTTGGTTTTATCAGAGGACTTTGTACAAGCTCAAATTTTTATTAATGAGTTGAAACAAACCATGGATTTATTGACTACTGATGATGAAGCTAAATTTATTTTTGAAAGTATTTTCCACCTTCCCATACCACTGATCGAAAATGGAGAAAAGTTTATAAACCAGCTTCCAAAATTCATTTAAAAAATAATGTGGCCTATAAAGTGTCGAAATTAGCTTATTCATCTCGTTCTACAGCAAAAACCATTTCGAGGCCAACTTAGCCAGCCCTTCACAGGGCTTTTATTTAACAAGATAAAAGAGCATACGTTCTATTTATATTCAATATTCTATACTCTATGTATGAAGAAAGGAAGATTATTATGTCTCGTGATGGCTATTATTACTATTCATTTGAAATAGGCCGCAAAGATGGCAAGCGCCGCCGTGTCGAGCGCTCGGCTGGCAACTTTCAAAGCAAACAGCCGAGAAGTTGCTTAGACAAGCTCTCAGTAAATATGAAAGTGGTGGTCAAGTCCCAGTTGAAAGCAATATGAGCTTAGAGGAATATTTTCACTTCTTGACTTCTTGTATGAAAATTACGTGGTGACTAACCTCAAAGAAAATAATCAGAAGAATTATCTGGGTATTTTGGATAACCATCTCATCCCTAAATTTAGGATCCACAAAATCAAAAGTATCAATCCGACCATGATCCAGGCGTATTTGAATGAGCTTGGAGACTCATCCTTATTTAAGCACACCTATGAGATTATTCAGACGGTCTTACGAAAAGCCTCTAAGATAGCGGTGTTTCCATATCAGCTGATCAAGCAAAATCCCACCATCTACACCCAATTCCCTCAATACATTGAAGATCGAACCTATACCCGGGAAAACTGAAGATAATCTCAATGGAGCAGTATGAACAGATCCTGTCAATTACCTCTAAAGCTAATCCAATCTATGTGCCGATTCAAGTTGCTTTCAATACTGGTATGCGACGCGGTGAAATTTGCGGGCTACAGTGGGATTGTGTCAACTTCGATAAGCAAACCATTCAAGTTAAGCGAAATATGCAGCAGTATGGCAAAGCCGACTGGAAACTGAAGACGCCAAAAGCCAGGCAGGCTATCAAACGATTGTGATTGATCTGACCCTTACCGGTATTTTGAAAGAGTAAAAGAAACACCAGACGGAACAGCGGTTGCGATATGGCGAATTTTATTTCGAATCAAATTTTGTGTGCACAAAAGAAAACGGGAAACCAGTTCTCCCCGAATTCCATCAAAATACTACTGTACAGAAATTCAGAAAAAGCTTGGTTTTCCGTTTAGTTTTCACTCGTTGCGACATACTCATGCCACTATGTTACTGGAAAATGGTGCCAAGATGAAGGAAGTTCGACACCGTTTAGGCCACGCAAAGATTACCACGACGATGGATACCTATTCTCACGTCACCCGAAAGATGCAAAACCAGACTGTTAATATCTTCGAAAAGATGTTGAAGCAATCTAAAGAGAACGGCTAAAACTTCCGACATTCAAACCTTAGGTAGGAAAATGGTAGGAATTTGGTATCTTTTAGTAAGTAGCCGCAACCCCCAAATCCTTATTTATCGCCCTTCTCCTCCTCATCCGTCTGCAAAACGGCCATGAAGGCTTCTTGGGGAATATCGACCTTGCCAACGGCTTTCATTCGTTTCTTACCAGCTTTTTGCTTTTCGAGGAGCTTCATTCTTCGAGTTCGATCGCCACCATATAATTTGGCGGTCACGTCCTTTCGGTAAGCCTTGATATTGGTTCGAGCAATAATCTTAGCGCCAATTGCTGCTTGCACTGGGATTTCAAAGTTTTGCCGGGGGATAATATTCTTTAAACGACCAACAATATCACGAGCCCTTGTTGCCGCGAACTGCCGGTGAGAAATAAAGCTCAGCGCATCTACTTGTTCACCATTCAATAAAATATCAATCTTTACCAAATCACTCGGACGATAATCTTCTAAGTCGTAATCCAATGAGGCATAGCCTTTGGTACTGGATTTTAATTTATCAAAGAAGTCAAAAATGATTTCTGATAATGGCATATGGTAGACCACGTTCACCCGGTACTCATCCAAGTATTCCATGGTCTCAAATTCCCCGCGCCGTCTTTGGCATAACTCCATGACTGGCCCTACATAATCGTTAGGCACCATGATGGTCGCCTTCACATATGGTTCAGAGATTTCCTTAATCGCAGAAACTTCCGGCATCTCGGAAGGATTTTCCACGTCTTTGACTTGCCCATCCGTCATCGCCACCTTATACGTCACAGAAGGGGCCGTGGTGATCAGCTCAAGGTTGAACTCTCGCTCAAGCCGTTCTTGGACAACATCCATGTGAAGCAAGCCCAAAAAGCCGCACCGGAAACCAAATCCCAAAGCTTGAGAAACTTCTGGCTCAAATTCCAAGGCAGCATCGTTTAACTTGAGCTTTTCAAGGGCTTCTCTCAAGTCATCAAACTTTGCATTGTCGGTTGGGTACAAGCCAGCATAAACCATCGGATTCATCACGCGATAACCTGGTAAGGCTTCGTCTGCCGGATCGTCCGCATTTGTCACCGTATCCCCCACTCGAGTTTGCGTAATATCTTTAATACTAGCCGTAATGTAGCCCACATCGCCAGACATGAGATAACCTCTTCTAACCGGTTTAGGCGAGTTAACACCAACTTCTGTGACCTCATATTCACTGCCGCTATTCATCATGCGGATCTTGTCACCAGGTTGGACAGTGCCTTCAAATAACCGCACGCTTAAAACAACGCCTCGATAATCATCGTAAACCGAATCAAAAACTAGCGCTTTAAGTGGCCCGGTCACGTCTCCAGCCGGTGCAGGTACCTTGTGGACAATCTGTTCCAACAACTTGTCAATACCAATTCCCTTTTTAGCACTGGCCAGCACCGCGTCGGACGCATCAATGCCAATCACATTTTCAATTTCGGTTCGGACTTTTTCGGGTTCGGCAGATGGCAAATCAATCTTATTAATGACCGGCACAATCTCCAAATTGTCGTCAATCGCCAAGTAAACGTTAGCTAACGTTTGGGCCTCGACCCCTTGAGCGGCATCGACGACTAAGACAGCCCCCTCACAAGCGGCCAGGCTTCGAGAAACCTCATAAGAAAAGTCAACGTGGCCTGGGGTATCAATTAGATGAAATTCATAGTCATGCCCGTCTTTGGCATGATACGTGAGTTCAACGGCATTTAATTTAATCGTAATCCCTCGCTCACGCTCCAAATCCATATTATCCAACAACTGATCTTTCATGTCCCGCTTAGCAACCGTATCTGTCATTTCGAGAATTCGATCTGCAAGCGTCGATTTCCCATGGTCGATGTGAGCAACGATGGAAAAATTGCGAATATATTTTTGATGTTCCTTCATTTTCTGTAAATCCATGTTGTGCTCTCACTTTCATTCATAGTTACACTTTATTATACCAACCATTCCAGTGTAAATGAAGATTAACCAACTAGCAACTTAATTGGTACAACCACTAGTCACCTTCACCCAGTACAAGCTTCGATAATTCAAATCAAACAAATAGCGCAACCATTTCCAAATTAGAAATAATCACGCTACTGACACGAATCTAGGGATTAGTAATCGATCATCGCTCCAGATTCTGATTTTAGTTAAGAACCTTCAAACCTATTTCTTTGGGTCAAAAGCATCCTTCATCTTGTCAAAAAAATTACTACCGCCCTTGCCGTCAATGCTTTCACCACTGGCTTTAGCAAATGCTTCCAAGGCGACTTTTTGTTCCTTATTAAGGGATTTAGGCGTCGTAACTGTCACAGTTACCCGTTCATCCCCATTGCCATTACCTCGTAATCGCGGAGCGCCTTTACCCTTTAATCTAAAGGTTGTACCGGTCTGGGTCCCTGCCGGAATCTTAAGCTCCACATCACCGTGAACCGTCTTGACCTTAACCTTACCACCAAGCGCTGCCCGGGCGAAACTAATGCTTTCATCAACGTAAATTGTTGACCCATCTCGGGTAAAGTCCTTGCTTGGTTTAACCTTAAAGACAATGTATAAATCGCCATAAGGACCACCGTTTTCGCCGGCCTCACCCTGTCCTTGAAGCCGCATTTGTTGACCGTCGTCAATACCAGCGGGAACGTTGACTTCAAGTTCATGACGTTCGTCAACTCGGCCACGACCGCCACAAGTTGGGCACTTTTCTTTAATTTCTTTACCAGTTCCGTGGCAGACAGGACAAGTTTGTCGAGATTGCATCCGCCCAAGTGGCGTGTTAGTTTCGGTAACGATATAGCCCCGGCCACCACAACGTGAACACGTTGTCGGCGACGTCCCAGGCTTGGCACCAGTTCCACCGCAAGTCTTACATTGGGCTTCACGATTATACTTAATGACCGTCTTCTTACCAAAAATGGCTTCTTCAAATTCCAAAGTCATCTGGTATTGCAAATCTCGTCCCTGACGTGGTGCCGATGGATCAACCGTTCGCTGACCGCCACCAAAAAATTGGCTGAAAATATCATCGAAGCCAAAACCGCCGCCATCGAAGTTACCAAAGCCACCAGCGCCATTAGCACCGCCAAAGCCGGCACCAGCACCTTCAGCTGAACCATATTGGTCATAATTAGCCCGCTTTTGCGGATCGCTTAACGTCTCGTAAGCTTCGTTAATTTCCTTAAATTTCTCCTCGGCATCTGGTGCCTTGTTAATATCTGGATGCCACTTTTTGGATAATTTACGATAGGCGTGTTTGATTTCATCGTCGGAAGCGTCCTTAGAGACGCCCAAGATGTCATAATAATCTTTACTTGCCATTAGAAACTCCCATCTTCAATCAATTCGTTATCTTAGATAGAATACCATATTTTAACAAAAAGCCAAAGCCGGCCGGCCTTGACTTCTCGTTAAAATAACAATCTTAAAGATTATTTTTTATCATCGTGAACTTCATGGAAGTCGCCATCGACAGTACCGTCGCCACCTTTACCATCGTCTTTATTGTCAGAAGCGCCTGATTGCGCACCGGCACCGTTACCGTCTTTTGGTGCTTGTTGTTGATACAGCTTAACTGCCAAGTCTTGAACAATCTTGTTGAGATCATCTTTCTTAGCTTTCATATCATCAACGTTGTTATCTTCCTTGGCTTTCTTAAGGGCGTCTCGGGCATCTTCAGCCTTCTTAATTTCATCATCTGAAACTTTACCCTTAACTTCTTTAAGCGTCTTGTCGGTCTGGAAGAGTAATTGGTCAACTTCGTTATTCAAGTCAGCAGTTTCCTTGCGTTGCTTATCTGCTTCCTCGTTTTCCTTAGCTTCCTTCATCATCTTCTTGATTTCATCATCTGAAAGGCCTGATGAATCCTTGATGGTGATCTTTTGCTCTTTACCAGTTCCTTTATCCTTGGCAGAAACGTTAACAATCCCGTTCTTGTCAATATCAAAGGTGACTTCAATTTGAGGAACACCACGTGGTGCAGGCGGAATGTCCGTTAACTGGAATTGGCCAAGCGTTTTATCATCAGCAGCCATTGGGCGTTCACCTTGTAAGACATGAATGTCTACGGCAGGCTGATTATCTGCTGCAGTTGAGAAGACTTGTGACTTACTAGTTGGAATGGTTGTGTTACGGTCAATTAACTTAGTGAAGACACCACCCATGGTTTCAATTCCAAGTGACAATGGCGTTACATCAAGCAAAACAACGTCCTTTACATCACCAGTAATCACACCACCTTGAATAGCAGCGCCCAAAGCAACCGCTTCATCAGGGTTAATTGAATGGTTAGAGTCTTTACCAGTCCATGACTTAACAGCATCTTGGACGGCTGGGATTCGAGTTGAACCACCGTTTAAGATCACTTGGTCAATGTCTGATGTTTGCAAACCAGCATCTTTTAATGCGTTATCAAACGGTACCTTGGTCTTTGCAACCAAGTCAGAAGTGAGTTCGTTAAACTTTGCCCGGGTCAACGTTGTTTGCAAATGCAAAGGTCCATTTTCGCCCGCAGAGATAAACGGTAAACTGATTTCTGATTCAGTCACACCCGAAAGATCTTTCTTAGCTTTTTCAGCCGCGTCCTTTAAACGTTGAAGTGCCATCTTGTCTTTTGACAAATCAACGCCATTTTCTTTCTTAAAGTTGTCAACCAACCAGTCAATAATACGTTGGTCAAAGTCATCACCACCAAGGTGGGTATCACCATTAGTCGATAGAACTTGGAAGACACCGTCACCTAATTCAAGGATGGAAACATCAAAAGTCCCACCACCTAAATCATAAACCAAGATTTTTTCGTCTTTATCTTGCTTATCAAGACCGTATGCCAAAGCCGCAGCGGTTGGTTCGTTAATGATTCGCTTAACTTCTAAGCCAGCAATTTTTCCGGCATCTTTGGTTGCTTGTCGTTGGGCATCGTTAAAGTAAGCTGGGACAGTAATAACCGCTTGAGTAACTTTGTCGCCCAGATAGTCTTCCGCAAATTCCTTGATATATTGGAGAATCATTGCCGAAATTTGTTGTGGCGTATATTTCTTACCATCAATATCAACGGTGTAATTTTGCTCACCCATGTGACTCTTAATTGAACGAACCGTATTTGGATTCGTAATTTCTTGTCGCTTAGCAACTTCACCTACCTGAGGCTTGCCATCTTTGAACGCAACAACAGATGGTGTTGTCCGTGAGCCTTCAGGGTTTGCAATAATCTTAGGTTCGTTGCCTTCAAGTACGGCAACGGCTGAGTTGGTGGTTCCTAAATCAATACCAATTATTTTATTACTTGCCATAAATAATCCTCTTTTTCTTTAAAGATTTATTTTGCTACAACAACCATTGCTGGTCGCAATACCCGATCCTTTAAACGATAGCCATCCTGCAAAACTTTAACGACCGTTTCTGCTGGATGGTCATCATCAGCTTCGGCAGTCTGGATCGCTTGTTCGAATTTAGGGTCAAATGGCTTGTTTAACGCATCCACAAGCTCCACCCCGTTATCTGTGAGGGCTTTATTAAGATGCTCATACACCATCGACACACCTTTTTTAAGCTGCTTGCCGTTGTCGTCAACGACTTCAACTTCAAGCGCCCGTTTTAAGTTATCAACAATTGGTAGGATGTCGTGTGCTAATTGTTGACCGTCATACTTAATCAAATCTGCTTGCTCTTTTTTGGCATGATTTTGAATATTCTTCATATCAGCCTCAGCCCGCAGGTAACGATCTTCCATTTTGTCAAGCTTTTGCTGCAGTTCAACAACCGTCTTCTTCAACTTAGTAACTTCTTCTGACGATTTTTCAGAATGACTAGCTGAACTGTTTTGATGATCAACTTGAGTGGCCTTAGCATCGTCAACGGGCTTCTTTACGTCGCGCTCTTTTGACTGTTCTTGATTCTGATTCAATGAATCATCTTTTTTGTTGTCTGCCAAACAATCGCCTCCTTAAATTGTCAATCATAAATACCAGCTTAGTCATCATCATAGTAACCGAGAAGCTTCTTGGTTAACTCTTCTCTCAAAGCACCAACGATGCCGATCACCTTTGAATAAGGCATTCGAGTTGGGCCAATCACTGCAATTACGCCGTGCCCGTATTCGTTTAAATCATAGGTTCCAGTAATGATACTATAATCCTTTAGCAGATCATTACGCAATTCACCGCCAATTCGAACCTGAACATCGTTAGAATTTGGGTTGATGATCTTTTGAACCGTATCTTCAGTTCCCAACAAATTATACAACGGTTTGAGACGATCAATATCTTGACGTTCAACAAACCGCAATAAATTCAGCTCACCATCAACGTGAACTTTGTCTTTGCCAGCTTCATCGAGCATCTCACCAAAGATCTTTAAAAATCCTTCCGGTGTCTGGATGTATCTTGTCATTAACATGGGAATATCAGATTGAAGTTTGACCATCACCTGTTGCAGTGGTTTGCCAACCAACTCTGAATTAATGATATTAACGATGGTCTCAAGCTGCTCAGAAGAAACGTTTGCCAAACGGAAAATTTTATTAACCACGTGGCCTGTATTCGTCACAATAATCGCCATCACTTGACGATCATCTAGCTTGACCAGCCTAAAGCCACCAAGCGTCACCTTATCACTTGACTCGGGATTAAACGTTAATGCCATATAATTCGTTAAATCAGACAATACCTTAGCAGATTCTTGGATAATCTCATCAATCCGATTGAACTCACTGTTAAAGGAATTCTTGATTAAATCCTCTGCACTATCATCCAAGGGATCCGGTTCAACTAAGTTATCAACGTAATAACGATAACCTTCAATTGACGGTATCCGTCCGGAAGAAAAATGCGTCTTGGTGATTAAGCCCTTTGATTCCAGTGCAGCCATATCGTTTCTAACCGTTGCGGAACTGACGTGGGTTGGAAACTCCGAAGCTAATGCCTTGGAACCAACTGGCATCCCTGTCCTTGTATAATCACGAATGATTATTTGAAGAATATTTTTTTGCCTATCCGTTAGCACCAGAATCACCTCTTTTTAGCACTCAATATATCCGAGTGCTAAGGCACATTTATAATTTAACAAACCCCTCCGCATTAGTCAAGGAAAACTAGCATCTTTTTAGCAATAATTTGTTTTGAGTGCTAATTGTGCTAAGCCAAAATTTCTGGATGAGCCATTAGATATTGGCGAGTCGCTTTGGCATCACTACCAAGCTGGTTGATTAATTGCTCTGGGGTTTCAAATTTAATTTCATCGCGTAAGTAGTGCAGCCAGTTGACCTTGACAACTTCACCGTAGATGTTTTGATTAAAATCTAATAGGTTGATTTCGACCGTCATTGGGTGAGTGGCGGAGAACGTGACGTTTTTGCCAATTGAGGCCATGCCTAAATATTGTTGACCGCAAACATCGACGGTCACAACATAAATGCCGATTTTCGGCAACCATTGGTACTCGGAGTGTTCAACGTTAGCCGTTGGATAACCCAGTAGTCTGCCGCGTTCTTCACCGTGGACAATCAGCCCGGTTGTTTGAAATGAACGGCCTAGTAGTTGGTTTACTTGGTCAACATCACCAGAGTCTAAGCCAATTCGGATCCGAGTTGAACTCACTTTTTGCCCACCACTTTCAACTGGTGGAACGGTTATGACGTTGAACCGACCATTTGCATATTCTGGCAGCTTCTGCATCGTTGCGGTTTGCTTATCCCCATATGTATGGTCAAAGCCAGCCACCACCGCGACGGCGTTAAATCGTTGGATAAAATGATCAATAAATTGGGCTGGGGTCTGGCTTTGAAACGCATACGAGTAGTTGACCAAAAAGACTTGTTGGACCCCAAACTTCTCAAATAACGCCATTTTATAATCTAACAAGGTCAAATAGCGCCGTTCATGCATCGACATTTTTTTATAAACAACAGCTGGATGGTGATCATACGTCAACACAGCAAACGTCGCGCCTGTTTTTTCAGCTTCCTGCTTTGCCCGTCTCAGCACTTCTTGATGTCCCTTATGAAACCCATCGAAAAAGCCCATCGCAACTACCGTTTGCCCATCGACATGAAACGAATCTGCCAATGGGTAATGAAGCTTTGTTATTTTCATCATCAATCACATTCCTTATTTAAGCAATAAACATTTTAAACGGCCGATACTGCGAATTTGCTGGCTCAAATCGATACAGTGCTTTAACTTCACCCAAATAGTCCAAGCAGACAACCGGTGCGTGATCTGAATTGATGGACTCATCCAAAAAGCCACCATGGGACACGATTTGCCACCGGCTCTCATCCAATGCATAGGTTGGATACTGCTTGAGCGCTTCTTTTAGCGGCTGCAGCACTTGAATGACATCGTCGGCATCCATTGCTGCCTGCACTTGTTCCAAAGTGACACACTGTGAAATATAAAAGCCACCACTTTGAATTCGCGTTAATTGACTCATCACCGAAGGCACGTTAATTAATCGGCCAAAATCAACCGCCAACGTTCGCACATAAGTCCCTTTTGAGCAACCAACTTCAAAATAAATTGTCTGTTGCTGCCGTGTGGGATCATAACTAGCCGGCTTAAGCTGCTTAAAATAATCAATGTGAATTGGCCTAGAAGCCCGCTCAACCGTTAATCCTTTTCTAGCATACTCATACAACTTATGGCCGTTCACTTTAACAGCCGAGTACATCGGTGGCGTCTGCATCAGATCGCCGGTAAGTTTGGCCAATGTTTGATCAATCTTTGCTGCCGTTAGAGGTGTTTTAATTGGCTGCTGAGCAATCAATTGTCCATCCAAGTCCTCAGTATCATAAGCAACCCCTAACGTAATGGCACCCCGATACACTTTGCCAGAAGCCATCATCAGTTCACTAATTTTAGTTGCCTTACCAATACAAATTGGCAGCACACCGTCTACATTGGGGTCTAAAGTCCCTGTATGACCAATCTTTTTCGTATGCAAAATTTTTCGCAGGGAACTGACACATTCATGGCTGGTCATCCCCCGCTCTTTATACAAAGCAATTACGCCATCCATTCTCATTCTCCTAGTATTGTCATGTAATAAAAGTATATCACAAAAATAACGTGGCCCAGAAAAGCCGCCGTTTTCTTGATCAGCTCCGAAAAGTTAATGAATTTCATCGAAACTCATTAACCGCCAGAGTACCATCATCAAAACCGCCTTTTTGGCCACGCTATTTTAATTTAACAGCTGAAAGATTAATCTCCCTGCCGCTTAAGTTTATTAATCAATCGATCAATCTTATCACCATATTGGACAGACGTGTCCAATTCAAACTTGATTTCAGGTGTCTTGTAGATGCTTAGTCGATGCCCCAGCTCACCACGAATCAATCCACTGGCTTTTTCAAGTCCCTCAGCTGTTCGCTGTTCATCTTCTTTTTTGTCTGACAAGATACTATAATAAATCGTTGCTTGTTGTAAGTCGCCAGTGACTTCTACGCCAGTTAACGTGACGCCTTCAACCCGTGGGTCGCGAATTCGCTTTAGCAGAATATCATTGACTTCTTTTTGGATTTCTTGTTCTAATCGACCAACGCGATAGTGTGCCATAAGAAATACCTCCGATTACTTAACTGGGACTTCTTTCATGATATAGGCTTCAATCACATCACCGACCTTGATATCATTATAATCTTTAATGGTCAAACCAAGTTCGAAGCCTTGTTTAACCTCATTAACATCATCTTTAAATCGCTTCAAGCTATTTAACTCACCCGTGTAAACAACAACGCCATCTCTAATCAGGCGAACTTTGCTGTTCTTTTGAATGTAGCCATCCACAACCATACCGCCAGCAATCGTCCCAACTTTAGAAGCTTTAAAGATATCTCGAACCTCAACTTGGCCAGTTACTTGTTCTTGATAAGTTGGTGCCAGCATTCCTTTCATGGCCGACTCAACTTCATCAATTGCATTATAGATTACTTGATGCAATCGAATGTCGACATGATCGCTTTCAGCTTGAGATTTAGCCTGTGGGGTTGGGCGGACATTAAAACCAATGATGATGGCATTACTTGCTTCTGCTAAAGCAACATCACTTTCATTGATAGCACCAACAGCGGCATGAATAATGTTAACCTTGACGCCCTTAACATCGATCTTTTGCAGGCTATTTGAAAGCGCCTCAACGGAACCTTGAACGTCAGCCTTAATGACAATGTCAACTTCCTTCATTTCCCCTTCTTTTAGGGAATCAAACAAGCTATCCAGCGTTACTCGGGTTGTCTTGCGACGTTCTTCAACTTGGGCTTCTTTAGCCCGTTCTTCACCAACCGAGCGAGCGGTCTTTTCATCATCAAAGACAACAAATCGATCACCGGCTTCCGGTACGTCATTTAAGCCAGTAATTGATACCGGCATTGCAGGCGTGGCTTTCTTCAAATCACGGCCTCGTTCATTGGTCATTGTTCGAACTCGACCAAAAGTATTACCCACGACAATTGGATCGCCTACTCGTAACGTTCCTTGTTGAACCAGCAACGTTGCCACGGGTCCTTGGCCTTGGTCCAAACGAGCTTCAATGACTGAACCAGCTCCCGGTTGTTCAGGGTTAGCCTTTAATTCTAACATCTCAGCTTCAAGAATAATCATATCAAGTAACTCGTCGATATTTTTGCCAAACTTAGCAGAAATATTAACAAAGATGGTGTCGCCACCATTATCTTCTGGGATTAATCCATACTGCATTAACTGATCAGTCACGTGTTGTGGATTAGCATCCGGCTTGTCAATCTTATTAATCGCTACAATGATTGGCGTCTTAGCAGCCTTGGCATGGTTGATAGCTTCGATTGTTTGTGGCATCACCCCATCATCAGCCGCAACCACAAGGACCGTAATATCAGTAATATTAGCCCCACGAGCCCGCATTTCAGTAAAGGCCGCGTGTCCAGGCGTATCCAAGAAGGTAATTAAATTGTCGCCATGGCGCACTTGGTAAGCCCCGATTGCTTGGGTAATCCCACCAGCTTCACCAGCCGTAATGTGTGAGTGCCGTAGATGATCCAACAGGGTTGTTTTACCATGGTCAACGTGTCCCATAATTGTTACAACTGGTGGCCTGGATACTAAATGATCCGCGTTGGCTTCTTCTTTTTCAAAAATCTTATCCAAATTAGATAAATCTTGATGAACCTTTTCTTTAGCCTCAATGCCATAATCGGCGGCTAAAATTTCAATCGTGTCTTTATCAAGCGATTGGTTTTGGTTAACCATCACGCCAAGCATAAAGAGCTTCTTTACAATTTCTGCTGGCTCTCTGTGCAAAATTTTTCCGAGGTCTTGAGCATTCATACCATCTTCGTACTCAAGTACTTTTGGTAATGGCCGCTCTTTACGCTCAGGTGCTCCATGATGTTCAACTTGACGTAAGCGTTGGTTCTTTTGCTTGCGTTGCTTCTTATTACGCTTTTTATTTGATTTTCTGGAACCGCCACGATTATTATTTCGATTCAAACTACCGCCAAACCGGCCGCTACCCGTATTCCGATGAGCCGCATTTGAATGACTGTTACCATGATTTTCACTCGGCCGATTACTTGACGCATTCGTCGTTGGCCGCGTTGTGTTGCCGGAATGATTATTGTTTTGGCTATGGTTTTGACTGTTATTTTGGTTATGGTTTTGATTGTTATTCCGTGAACGATTTCGACTATCACTTTGGTTCTGGCTGCGATCATTTCTAGCAGAATGATTACCATTAGCATTTCGATTGCTATTGCCATTACGGGATTGATTAGTATTACCCGCGTGATTGTCACGACTCGGGCGACTTTCGGCACGATTCGTTGACTGCTGCGTCCTGGATCGATTCAAAGAATGGTTGCCAGGCCGATTACTACTTGCATGATTTGATTGGCCACTTGCTGAATTGCGGTTAGTGGTTGAATGAGTCGCTGCCGCTTTTTGATTATTATGATTTACCGGATGTTGGCCATTCGTTTGTTTTGGCCGTGCTTGGTGGTTTGCCGAGCTGGTTTTACCCTTACTAAACAGCTTTCTAATTTGCCTTTCTTGGTTATCATCGACCGTTGACATGTGGTTCTTAATTGAAAAGCCAGCTTGATCAGCGCGATCAACGATTTGTTTACTGGAGACATTGAGTTCTTTAGCCAATTCGTAAATTCGCTTTTTCCCCATATCATCACTCTCCCTTGTTATTATCAGTTAGTTCAATTAATTTCTTCGCCATACCCTGATCAGAAATACCAATAATCGTTCGCTTGATGCCGATTGCATTACTAAGCACTTCTTTAGTGTACCCGTTATTTATTGGAATATGGTAGTAATTAGACTTATCAGTAAACTTTTTTTGAGTCGCTTGACCCGAATCCGAAGCAATAAATAAGAAATGAATTCTACCACTTCTGATTTCGGAAAGCAATTTCTCCTGTCCAGAGACGATTTTACTTGCTCTTCTTGCGATACCGATAAAGTTTAAAATTGCTTGGTCATTTGCCATTCTCAAACAACTCTTTTCGAGCTTGCTTGTGATCAACATAAGCAATCAAGTCATCATAGAAGTCGTCAGTTAGCTTAGTCGCAAAAACCTTTTCAAAGGTATGCTGGGCCTTGGCTTTCCTAGCGATATCGACATTGATTGAAATGTAGGCACCCCGACCGGATTTTTTGCCCGTTTCATCAATCGAAACATTGCCATCAGCGTCACGGACGATTCGAACTAATTCCTTTTTAGGAGCCATTTCTCCAGTGACGATATCTTTGCGCATTGGGATTTTTCTCTTTTTCATACACTCGCCTCCTAAAAATTAATCCTGATCAGATTGATCGGTGTCGTTGGGATTGGTGACGGATGTCTGGTTAACCGATGCATCAGATGGCGTCGTTTCAGCCGAGTCGTTTGCTTGAGCGGCTTCACTAGGTTTAACTGATTCATCTGAGTCAACGGGTTGATCCGCCGAATCGGCTGGCTGGTTACCAGAATCGTTCGTTGCAGCTTGGCGATTGGCCAAAAATTCCTTGGCATCGGTTTCCGACTTAATATCAATCTTAAAACCGGTTAACTTTGCCGCCAGCCTTGCATTTTGGCCCTTCTTACCAATTGCTAATGACAGTTGATAATCCGGTACGATAACGGTGCAAGCCCGATCATTGTCATCATCGAAAATGACGTCAATCACTTCAGCGGGATTTAAGGCGTTGGCAATGTACACTGCATCATCTTCGTCCCATTCAACAATATCCATATTTTCGCCATGAAGCTCATTCACAATTGTTTGAACTCGCTGACCCCTTGGCCCAACTGCGGTTCCCACCGGATCGATATCCTTGCTATTTGAACGAACCGCAACTTTTGCTCGATCACCAGCTTCTCTAGCAATCGAGACAATCTCAACAGTTCCATCATAAATCTCCGGCACCTCTTGTTCAAACAAGCGTTTAAGCATGCCGGCGGCTGTTCGGCTAACAAATACCTGTGGTCCCTTTGTGGCGTTTTCAACTTTAGTCACGTAAACCTTAATCCGATCTTGGGGACGATAAACTTCGTTAGGCATTTGGTCTTTAATTCCCATGACCGCCTCAACTTTCCCCAAATTTACATAAACAAAACGGGTGTCTTGCCGTTCAACGGTTCCAGTAACCAACTCATCCAAATATTTGGAATATTCGTCGTAAACATTTTCCCGTTCGGCTTCTCGTACCCGCTGCATAATAACTTGCTTAGCTGTTTGGGCAGCGATTCGGCCAAAGTTTTTAGGGGTTACCTCAAACTTAATCTCGTCGCCTAACTCATAACCCTTATTAATTTGAAGGGCATCGCTTAGTGACACTTGAAGTTGGTCGTTAACAACATCGTCAACAACCGTTTTCACGGAGTAGACGTGCATTTCACCCTTCGTTTCGTCAAAATTAACTTCAACATTTTGTGCTTGGCCATAGTTTCGTTTATAAGCTGAAACTAGTGCCGCCTGCAAGGCTTCGATAACTACTTCTTTTTTGATGCCCTTTTCTTCTTCTAATGCTGAAAGGGCGCCCAAAAGTTCTTTACTCATTCTTGATTGTCTCCTTTATCTAAAATTTGATCGCAAGCCGTGCTTTGGCAATTAAATCTCGTGGTATGGCAACAGTTGGGTGCTTACCCCATTGATCATTTTCTAAAACAACCTGATCTTCGGTCACCGACTTTAACGTGCCCTCAAAAGATTTATTACCATTCAAATTCTTATAAAGCGATAGGTTAACGTACTCACCAACCGCCTGTCGTAATTCCTCATCATTTCTGAGAGGCCGTTCAGCGCCTGGGGATGAAACTTCCAAGAAGTAGGCTTGAGGAATCGGGTCTGGTTCCATTTCATCCAGCTTCTCACCTAATTCATCACTGACTAAAACACAGTCATCGATGGTCACACCACCGTCTTTATCAATATATACCCGCAGATACCAGCCGCCCTTTTCTTTCACAAACGCCACATCAAACAAATAAAATGAGTGCTTCGCTAAAATTGGCTTGACAACCTGCTTGACCGTTTCAACAACTTTGCTCAAAAAAAGGCCTCCTAAAGTAACCTGAGCGGCGAAAAGCACTTGGAAATCCTCAGATCGAATTTTCAATAACCAATCGATCATTTTTATAGACTGATTATTAAGAACTGACCCGCAGGTTTTCGCTTTACGCAGCCATTCTAAAAATTTCCCATTAAAAAGAGCGAGCATTTCTGCTCACTCCTTGCAAGTTATTTAATGAGTATAGTATACCATACACAATTCACAAGTGCAACTGCCACAACCAAGTATCAGCTAAGTCATCTAATGACTGACTACATCATGTCGAATAAACTCAGTTGATTTTCATCAGGCAACCCGTCTAAAACGTGGTTCTCCGTCATAAAGTCAATCAACGATTTTGATACCTTACCACGTTTAGCAAGATCTTCTTTTGACAAGAATGGTTTATCTTCTCTGGCCGCCACAATTTGCTTCGCCACGTTAAGACCAAGGCCTGGGACCGAATTAAACGGTGCAATCAAATGATTGCCATCAATTAACCACTGACTGGCATCAGATTTGGCTAAGTCAACCATCTGAAAATTGTAGCCGCGCTCAAGCATTTCGTTAGCGAGTTCTAAGACTGTCAGCAAATTCTTTTCCTTGGTAGAAGCTTCCATTCCTTTATCATTGATTTGATGCATTGCATTTTTGACAGCTTCTTTGCCTCGACACATCGAAACAATGTCAAAGTCGTCCGCCCGAACCGAAAAATAAGCAGCATAGTAAATCATCGGGAAATAAACCTTGAAGTAGGCAATTCGAAGGGCCATTAAGATATAGGCTGCCGCATGAGCCCGTGGGAACATATACTTAATTTTTAAGCAAGACTGAATGTACCAATCCGGAATCTTAGCTTTTTTCATCTCTGCTTGCCAGTCATCGGGGATGCCACGGCCGTGACGAACACTCTCCATAATTTGAAAAGAGAGTTCAGAATCCAATCCCCAGTTGATTAAATCAGTCATAATGTTATCCCGACAACCGATCACATTCGCGATTGTGGCCGTCCCATTCTTAATTAGCTCATCCGCGTTTCCCATCCAAACATCGGTGCCATGGGACAATCCGGAAATTTGCAGCAACTCAGAGTAATTACTTGGGTGCGTTTGTTCGAGCATCCCCCGTACAAACCGGGTTCCAAACTCAGGTACCCCTAGTGTTCCAGTTTTAGATTGAATTTGTTCTTCAGAAACGCCAAGAATTTTGGGGCTCGAAAAAATCGACATCACGCCCGGATCATCCATTGGAATTGTTTTTGGATTAATGCCTGACAAGTCTTGAAGCATTCGAATCATCGTTGGATCATCATGGCCCAGAATATCAATTTTCAAAATATTATCATGAATTGAATGGAAATCAAAATGGGTCGTTTGCCAGGCCGCATCTTGATCGTCAGCGGGATATTGGATTGGGGTAAAATCATAAATATCCATATAATCCGGCACAACGATGATACCAGCCGGATGTTGGCCGGTCGTTCGCTTAACGCCCGTTGCGCCCTTCGCTAATCGGTCTTCTTCCGCTTGACGATAAGTTTTACCCTTATCACGCTCATATGCCTTCACATATCCATAAGCCGTTTTATCAGCCACTGTTCCAATTGTTCCAGCTCGAAAAACATTCTTTTCGCCAAACAATACTTTGGTGTAGTTATGAGCAATTGGCTGGTAGTCACCAGAGAAGTTTAAATCAATATCCGGCACCTTATTTCCTGTGAAGCCTAAAAAAGTTTCAAAGGGAATATTATGGCCGTCACCGATCATTAATGTGCCACATTTAGGACATCTCTTTTTCGGTAAATCGTAACCCGAACTATATTCTCCTTTAGTAAAGAACTCCGTGTGCTGACATTTTGGACAGCGATAGTGTGGCTGCAATGGATTAACTTCGGTGATCCCCGTCAGCGTTGCCACCAAACTGGAGCCAACTGACCCTCGGGATCCTACTAAATAACCATCTTTGTTACTTTTGGCAACCAGTCGTTGAGCAATTAAATAAATCACTGAAAAACCGTTGCCAATGATACTCTTTAATTCCTTTTTTAACCGGTCGTCGACAATCTTAGGCAGCGGATCGCCATACCATTTGTGAGCCGTATCCATTGCCCGGGTTTTAATCTCATCTTCGGCTCCTTGCATTCGAGGTGTATATAGCTTGTCCTTTAATGGATGGACATCATCAATTTCAGCTGCAATTTTATTTGTATTTGTCACCACAATTTCTTTGGCCTTATCCGTCCCTAAAAAGGCAAAATCGGCCAGCATTTCGTCGGTCGTTAAGAAATGTAAATCTGGTAAGACCTGTCGATTTAATGGATTAGCGCCACCCTGAGAATTAATTAAAATTTTCCGATAAATATAATCCTGCGGGTTCAAGTAATGAACATCACCAGTTGCCACGACCGGTTTTTTAAGTTCTTCTCCTAATTTGACAATGTTGGTCATAATTTCTTTCAGATTATCTTCATCCGCAATGAGCCTGGATTCGATGAGTGGGGCATAAGCACTCCGTGGCTGGATTTCCAAATAATCATAAAATCGAGCCTTTTGTTCTGCTTCGTCCATGCCTTTTTGCATCATGGCTGTAAAAACTTCTCCAGAAGAACAAGCCGAGCCAACAAGAATGCCGTCACGATATTTTTCTAGTTGACTTCTTGGAACCCTTGGAACACGGTGAAAATATTTCACATTCGATAATGACACAATCTTAAACATATTCTTGAGACCAGCTTGGGTTTTGGCAAGCAGAATCGCGTGCGATGGCCGAGCGTGCTTATAAGCATCATTATCGGTCATATGTGCGTTAAGCTGATCATGATAAGCAATCCCATAACGCTTTTCGGCATCCTTTAGAAATAAATAATTCAGATGGCCAGTGGTTTCGGCATCATAAATTGCTCGGTGATGATGTTCCAAATTAACGTCAAATTTCTTAGCAAGCGTGTTTAACCGATAACCACGTAAGTTTGGATACAAGAATCTAGCCAACGTTAAGGTATCAATGATTGGGTTGGCCATTTCATGCATACCGTGTCTGACGTAACCTTTATTCATAAATCCCATATCAAAAGTCACGTTGTGGCCAACCACGATTGCATCCCCACAAAAATCTCTAAAAAGTTTAAAAACCTCTTCTTCGGATTTCGAACCATGAACCATTTCGTCGGTAATGGAGGTTAAATTTGTCGTCTGTTCTGAAAGATGAAAACCGGGGTCAATAAATTCCTCAAATTGGTCAATGACGTTACTGTTCTTCATTTTGACCGCTGACAATTCGATCACCCGATCGTACATCGCCGATAAGCCAGTCGTTTCAGTATCAAAAATGACATAGGTTGCATCCAACAAGGGAACGTGCTTATCGTTATAGGTAATTGGCACGCCGTCATCTACCAAATTAATTTCGACGCCATACAGCATCTTGAGGTCATTCTTTTGGCCTGCATGAAACGCATCCGGAAAGCCTTGAACGCCGGCATGGTCAGTAATTGCCAGGGCTTTATGCCCCCATTTTTTGGCCTGCTTGGCAAAATCGGCAATATTGTTAGTCGCATCCATTTGACTCATCGACGTATGCAAGTGTAATTCCACCCGCTTTTCATCAGCTGGCGCATCGTCCATTCTGGCAACCGTTTTAACCGGATTAATATCATAGGCATTCAGCGTTAATTCGTGAGAATAATTATCCTCTTGAACATTTCCCCGAACTTTTACCCAGTCACCTTCGTTTACGCCGGCAAACAATGCTTCTTCGCCTTTGTTAGAAAACTTTTTAACTTGAATAGAGGACGTATAATCCGTCACTTTTAACATTAATAATTGCCGGCCGGACCGTAATTCGCGAATTTCCTTGTTAAAAACATACCCAGAAACCACGATTGAACGTTCCTCTTCCGTGATATCTGCCATTTGGGTAACCGGCAAGTCATCTTTTATTTTGCGGCCAATGAGTCCTTTAGCTGTCCCGTTATGTTTGCTTTTTTCAACGCTTGTTTTTTTAATCGCTTCATTTGCCTTTTTAACGAGCTCTGCATTAGCTGCTTCATTTTTTTGCTTGAGTGCCTGAATGTTTTGTTGTGAGGAACTTTCATCAACAATCGTGTGAATTGTAAATACTGGAAAGCCAGCTTGTTGGTACATTTCTTCAATGGGGCCGAGAGCCGTATCCGTCATGAAATCTTTTACAATGTCATTTTCAGCTACAAATTCGATTCGTGAGTCCACAATTGACGGCGCTCGATCCTCACAAAGCTCTTTGACAAGCGGCGAAGTGACGCCACTATTGACAACCACCCACTGCCAGTATTGCCGCAATAATTGTTCGGTAAAGTTATGATTAGCAGCCGTAATCTTCAACGAAACTTGCGCAATCTCATTGAAGGCAGATTTGAGGCGCGCATTAAAATCAGTAAACACCTCAAATGGCAAGATTCTGGGGGTTGTGATATCAAACTGCCAACGATTACTTTGTTGATGGACTTCTAATCGATCGATTTTAGCATCTTGAAAATAAGGCATCTGGCCCGCCTGCTGCCATTGAAGTTGCTCCAGTAGCTTTTCAAATAATTCATTCCGATCTAAACTCACGGCAAGTCCTCCTTAATACATCCTTAACGCAAAACGCTTCGACAATAATTCAATCATATTCTTAGCATGGCAGCCCATCAATTTCTTGGCTTAATAACTCACCAACTGCAAAGATGCAAGCGATAAGTTATTAACGTCCAAGAAGCCGATGGGCTACTTAGTTTCACTACTGTCAAAATTAATCCAAATTCTTTAATAATTCCTTAACGGTGTCGCTTAATTCATCAACTTTGCTTTCGAGGGTTTTACCGGTCTTTCGAACTTTCAGTTCAACAATCCCTTCGTCAGCTCTTTTGCCAATTGTAATTCTTAGTGGGATGCCCATCAAGTCCGAATCAGCAAATTTAACCCCGGCGCGTTCTTTTCGATCATCAACCAGCACTTCTAAGCCATCCTTGGTTAGCTGATCCTCAATTTGATTAGCTAAATCGCTTTGAACTTGTTTTTTGACGTTAACTGGAATCACGTGAACCATAAAGGGCGCCACTGAGGTTGGCCAAACCAACCCATTTTCATCCGCATTTTGTTCTGAAATCGCCGAGAGTAATCGACTAATCCCAATCCCATACGATCCCATAATCACTGGAACTGAGCGACCATTTTCATCCAGTACATTTGCCTTTAAGCTCTTTGAATATCTCGTTCCCAGCTTAAAGATATGACCAATTTCAATCCCTCGGGTAAATTTTAATTGACCTTTACCATCTGGCGACAACTCGCCTTGCTTTACGACCACAAAGTCATCAATTTCATCAGTCCTAAAATCACGACCGGCGTTGGCATTCACAAAGTGATAACCATCTTGGTCGGCGCCAACAATTGCATTTTTCAAGTGGGCCACTCGAAGGTCCGCTAAGATTCTGACATCTTCGGAAACCCCCACGGGGCCAAGGGAACCAAAGTCAGCTCCTAAGTATTTCTGAGCTTGTTCATCAGTTGCTAAATCTAAGAAGTCGGCTTTGAGATAGTTCTTCACCTTGACATCGTTCACATCATAGTCACCGCGAACTAAAACCAAGACAGGTTGTTCATCTGCGATATAGAGCATTGATTTAATAGTCTTCTCAACTGGAACCTTTAAGAATTGCGCAACTTCTTGAATGGTCTTAGCATCTGGTGTGGCAACTTTCTTTAGTTCAGCTTCATCATCGGCATCCGGTGTATCGACTACTTTAGCCTTGGCCATTTCAAGGTTGGCATAATAATCACTCTCGTCAGAATAGACGATCGTATCTTCGCCAACAGCCGCCATAGCAGAAAATTCTTTTGAATCAGATCCGCCCATTGCACCGCCGTCACCAATAATAACGCGATAATTCAACCCAATGCGGTCAAAAATATTCCGATAAGCTTGCTCCATTGCCTGATAGGCTTTGTCCAAGTCGGCCTCATTGGTTGCAAACGAATAAGCATCCTTCATAATAAATTCGCGACTACGTAACAGACCATAACGCGGCCGATTTTCATCACGATATTTATTTTGGATTTGATACAAAATCAGTGGTAGTTGTTTATATGACTTGATTGAATCGCGAATGAGAGTGGTAAATGTCTCTTCATGGGTTGGACCCAAGATGAAATCGGTATCATGCCGATTTTTGAACTTAAATAGCTCTGGGCCATATGTATCATAACGGCCCGATTCTTTCCAAAGATCGGCTGGTAAAATATCTGGCATCAACATTTCATGTGCCGACGTTTTGACCATTTCTTCACGCACAATATTTTCAATCTTGGTTAAAACCCGGTAGGCTAACGGTAAATAGGCATACATCCCAGCAGAAATTTGGCGAATATAGCCCGCGCGAACGAGCATTCGGTGGCTTAAGGCTTCAGCGCCACTAGGGGTTTCTTTAAGTGTCGGAACTAAAATCTGTGATTGCTTCATTATAAAAATGGTCTCCTTTAACTTCTAAGTAATGGATTAATGTAGGAAATAACGTTCAATATCGTTCCAAGTAACCAGAATCATTAAAAGCATCAGGAACGCAAAGCCAATGAGCGTTACAACTGTTTCTGTTGTTTGTGAAACGGGTTTTCTCCGAACTGCTTCAATAATGTTTAAAACAAGCTTACCGCCGTCAAGGCCTGGAATTGGTACGAGGTTAATGATTGCTAAATTAAGCGATAGAAACGCCAAAAAGTTTAGGATACCAGCAATTCCCATCTGGGTTGCCTGCGAAGTTGTCGCAAAAATAGCAACTGGTCCCCCCAGGTCATTTAAACTAAAGTGCCCACTGACCATCGACCAGAGCGCGCCTAATAAGGTTTTACCCATTGACCACGTCATTGTGAGTCCAGACAAAATTTTGGCCTTAAAACTCGTATCCATTGATTGCGTAATGCCAATAACGCCCATTTTTTTGCCATTAGCCGTTTGAACCTTGGGCTTCATTGAAAAAGTCTTTTTTTGACCATCCCGATCAATGACTACCGAGATTTTCTCGTTTGGTTTTGACTGAATTTGAACGGCCATTTCCTGCCAGTTAGTTGTTCGGTGCCCATCAATTGATAAAATACGATCACCAGATTTAATTCCAGCATCCCGGGCAACCGAGTTACTTGGCGTAACGTTGATTTGGTTACTATTTGAAACAACGCCGCCTTGAACAAAACCTAAAATTGTATATACCAAAATTGCAAGAATAAAGTTATTAAATACCCCGGCAACATTTGTTAACATTCGTTTGGGTAACGTTGCTGATTGAAATTGAACGTCTCGGGGCGCAATTTGTAATTCAGTCCCATCGGTTTCAATGATCGTTGCATCATGGTCAACCGGATATGATTTGACTTGAGATTCGTCGCCATTTTCGTAACCTTTGATGTATAGTCCCGTATCCAAGTCCGTGTCGGTTACCGTTAAGGGAATTCCTTGAAACAGTGAATGCTTGTTACTGGTATTAATTGACGTAACCGTTCCTTGATCATTTAGTTGGAGGGTAACGGGCGTTCCTGGCTTTAATTCTTCTTCACCGTCATCAGCTTCACCAGCCATTCGAACATACCCACCGAGTGGTAACAGCCGCAAAGTAAACGTCGTGCTATTTTTTCGATAATAAAAAACCTTTGGCCCCATGCCAACAGAAAATTCGCGCACAAGAATCCCTGAGCGCTTTGCGATGATATAGTGGCCAAACTCGTGAAAGATCACCAGAATACCAAAAACGATAATGAATACAACAATTGTCCTTATCAAGGGAACCTTTCCTCCTACAAACTAAACGATGCCAACAAGATGCAGCATTGGCAGTACAAACAGCAAACTGTCAAATCGATCTAAAATCCCGCCATGACCAGGTAATATTTTACCAGAATCTTTTACACCATAATAGCGTTTAAGCGCGGATTCGATTAAATCACCAAATTGGCCGGCAATCGATAAAATAATCGTAATTAAAATCATTTGGACTAGCGAGTAGCCTGTAATTGGGAAAAAGAAAACAAACGTTGAACAAATGATTGTTGCCGCCAGTGACCCGTAGATTGAGCCTTCCCAAGTCTTATTAGGACTAATTCGTGGCGCCAACTTGTGCTTACCAAATAGTCGACCAAAAATATAGGCCCCACTGTCTGTCGACCATACAATGAACAAAGCGTATAGAAGGACCACTAAAGATTCTGCTCGTGCCAGAATAAAGTAATGAAAACCCATGCCGACATACAACATCCCCAGCGCAATCACGCCTGCATCGTCAAAGGTAAACAAGTTGCGGCTAAATACCGTCAGTAGCAACAGCATCAAAACGAAAAGAAAGAAAACGAAATTTTGTTCTACCTTTCCTGGCAAAATAGCCGTCCAAGTATCTGGCAATACCAGAACACTTACCCCTAGATAAGCGATGATCGACTCGGCCGATACCAATATCCGTTTCTTCATAATTAAAATTTCAGATACCGCGACAATTCCTAACGCCATTGCGGCAATATCTATCCAAATATGTCCCAAAATAATGATGGGAATAAAAATCATCAATGCGACTACTGCTGTTATTACCCGTTGTCTCACGACTGCTCTCTCCTATTTACTATTTCTTAAGCCCACCGAACCGACGATCGCGCTGTTGATACTCATCAATCATTTGCACTAAAGTCTGCCCATCGAAGTCAGGCCATAAAACATCCGTAAAAACTAGTTCACTATAGGCAATTTGCCATAGCAAAAAGTTGGATATTCGCTCTTCCCCACTCGTTCGAATGAGTAGATCTGGATCAGCAAACCGACCAAGAAAATGCGTCATCAAGTGATCAGAAATAGCTTGATCATCAATTTTTTGAGGGTCAATTAGCCCCGCTTTTGCTTCTTGGGCAAGTTGCTGCGCGGCTATGCGAATATCTAATCGACTACCATAGTTTAAGGCAAAATTTAAAATCATGCCAGTGCAATCGTGAGTGTCAGCAATGGCGTCTCGAACTGCTACCTGAGTTTTTGGGGGGAGTTGATCAATAATGCCCATCACTTTGACCTGAACGTTATTTTCAATGAGTTCAGGAACAAAGTTGTTAAAAAACTTAACTGGCAATCCCATCAAGAAATTAACTTCGTCGTTAGGCCGCTTCCAATTTTCAGTTGAAAATGCATATAAAGTCAATACTTTAACGCCCAATTGGCTGGCAGCCTTGGTGACTATTTTGACAGTTTCCATTCCCTGTCGGTGACCAGCAATTCTTGGTAAATGCCGCTTTTGGGCCCAACGACCATTGCCATCCATGATAATGGCGATATGGTTGGGAATTCGATTAGGGTCAATTTCTGGCCGATTATTTGTGTGATTGAACATGACACGCTCCTAAACTATTCAGGCAAAAATAAAGAGGGCGGGATGAAATGACGATTGCCAAGGTATTAACTGTCCAGCTGAGTGATCCGTTTAGCAACGCTGGCGTTAAAAATGGCCTAAAGCCGCTTCTTGTTCCAAGCTCCCTCTCAAAATTAAACGTTAAAATGAAACAAATTTAGTCAATATTTGAACCATGCTTAATTAGTTGTTATCGGAACCTTCTGGTCGTTCGACCATTCGCCACTCACCGCGGTTGGCTTCACCTAACGTGTTAAAATATTTCAACAATTTATTTGCATCGTCAGGACTCTTTTGACCAAGTAAATTGAGCCCCTTACCTGTCGTCATTGGTTCAGAAAGGTCAGTAATTTCATTGCCATTTTCAATGGTTGCGTTAGAAAAGGCAATTACCCAATCATTTTCCACCAATTGAGAAACAATGAAAAACAAGTTAAAATCATCCGTTACATATGCTGGCATTGCGTACAGGCCATCTTGGACTGGCTGTAGGTGCCCACCATTATAATCAAGTACTGAAAGGTTATCAGCGTCGACGGGCTTATTCAGCTTAAACAACATTTTCTCAAACTCGTCAGTTCCTGGTACAACGGCAATTTCATCATTATTTTGATCTGAATTCTTATCTGCCAATTTAGGGTCCTTCTTTCTATCCGTTAATAACTTCGTCTTCTTTATCAGCAACAATTTTATCAACTGTCTTAATCGCATCATCAGTTAACTTTTGGACTTGGTCTTCAAGTCGGTGTAAGTCATCATCGGTAATTTCTTCATTCTTATGGCTGCGTTTTAAAGCATCCATTGCTTCTCGACGAACGTTTCGAACGGCAACTTTACTGTCTTCACCAGTAGCCTTTACTTGCTTAGCCACTTCTTTTCGCCGTTCTTCAGTTAAAGCCGGAACCGCTAAACGAATGGCACTGCCATCATTGGCAGGACTAATTCCCAAGTCAGCTTCATAGATTCCCTTTTCAATATCTTCTAGCGCTGATTTATCATACGGGGTAATTAGGATCACCCGAGCTTCTGGGATGGTAATTGACGCAATTTGATTCAACGGCGTTGGGGCACCATAATAATTAACCATTACGCCATTTAATAAGCTCGCATTTGCGTGGCCTGCCCGGATTTTTCCCAGTTCACGTTCAAGTACATCTTGCGCTTTTTTCATTTTTTGTTTTGCTTCAGCTAACACTGCTTTTGAATCTGCCATAGTTATTTCTCCTTAACAGTTGTCCCAATATTTTCGCCAATCACTACTTTGCGAATATTTCCAGGATTATTAAGATTGAACACAACCAATGGGATATGGTTGTCCATTGAAAGGGAACTCGCAGTTGAATCCATTACTTTAAGTCCTTTTTCAAGTATATCCATGTATGTCAATGTCTGGAATTTAACTGCGTCTTTATCAGTCCGAGGATCAGCGGAATAGATCCCGTCAACCCCGTTTTTAGCCATTAGAATCGCATCGGCACCAATTTCTGCGGCCCGTAGTGCAGCGGTTGTGTCGGTCGAGAAATATGGGTTACCGGTTCCCGCAGCAAAAATGACAACTCGGCCTTTCTCAAGGTGGCGGATGGCTTTTCTACGAATATAAGGTTCAGCGATTTGGCGCATTTCAATTGACGTCTGAACTCTAGTTGGTACCCCCAATGATTCAAGGTTGTCTTGGAGGGCTAGCCCATTCATGGTTGTTCCTAGCATTCCAATGTAATCAGCTTGGGCTCTTTCCATTCCCATTTCGGCACCAGCTTCGCCCCGCCACATATTACCACCGCCAACAACGATACCAATCTGGACACCAAGATCAAAGATATCTTTAATCTCTTGGGCGACATTTTTGATAACCGGGGGATTAATTCCAAATCCGCGTTTACCCGCTAATGCCTCTCCGCTTAATTTCAAAATAATTCGGTTATACTTTACTTTAGACATCTAGGTGCCTCCCATAGTTAATCATTACAATCAATTTTAGCATACTAAGGAAGGCAGCAACAAGAAAACTAGTATTTTCAATAATTCTTAGCATTTATTTCGAGGATCACCAGCTTCTTTGATTGATCGATACCCCTTAGCCTAACAAAAAAGCTGAGGTTAATACAATATCTTGCCCCAGCTTTCAAAATTATTAATTATTTAATTGATCACGAACCTCGTCTTCAAAACTCTCTTGTTTCTTTTCAATTCCTTCGCCAACTTCGTAACGAATGAACTTAACAATTGAACCGTTTTTCGATGCAACATATTGAGAAACGGTCTGATCCGGATCCTTCACAAATTCTTGATCTTCTAAGCAGATTTCTGCCAGGAACTTATGGAGACGACCCTCAACCATTTTTTCAACGATCTTTTCAGGCTTGCCTTCATTCAAAGCTTCTTGAGTCAATACTTCTTTTTCGTGAGCTAAACGATCAGCTGGCACCTCGTCTTTGTTCAAGTATTCGGGGTTAGTAGCGGCAACGTGCATTGCGACGTCCTTAGCAGTCTGTTCATCTGCGCCTTTTAATTGTACAAGGGCACCAATTAAGCCACCATTATGCAAGTACTCGCCGAATATGTCACCATCGTTTTTCTCAATAATCGCAAACCGTCTTAAAGTAACTTTTTCACCCGTTACTTGAGTTGTTTCGATCAAATCATCCTTAATCGTTCCCTTATCAGTGGTTAAAGCAAGGGCTGCATCGACATCAGCTGGCTTGTTAGCAACAATTGCTTGGCTCACGCGACTAACTAATTGTTTAAACGGGTCGCTAGTTGCGACAAAGTCGGTTTCAGAATTAATTTCAACGATTGCTGCCGTATTACCATCAACTGCAATCGTAGTCAATCCATTGGCAGCAACTCGGTCACTCTTCTTCTCCGCCTTGGCAACGCCCTTTTCGCGTAATACCTCAATGGCTTTGTCAAAGTCACCTTCAGTTGCAACTAAAGCCTTTTTTGCGTCCATCATACCAACGCCTGTCTTTTTTCGTAACTGCATAACTTGAGATGCGGAAATCTTTGCCATTCTAATGGCCTCCTCTAATTGTTAATAAAAGCTGACCCACACCAAGGCCAAATTGGTCCGTAGCGATAGGGTCAGCCTAGTGCTTCTACTTAATTATTTCTTTGAACTGTCGTTGCTTTCAACAGCGTTAGCGATATCTTCGATTGAATCTTCTTTTTTGTCCTGCTTATCGGCTGTTTGACCTTCAAAGGTTTGTTCATTCACATCATCTTCGCCCTGACGACCTTCAATGATTGCATCAGCCATCGTTGATGTAATCAAACGAACGGCCCGAATGGCGTCGTCGTTTGATGGAATCACGACATCAATTTGATCTGGGTCGGTGTTCGTATCAACCATCGCAACGATCGGAATATTCAACTTTTGGGCTTCGTGAACAGCAATTTGCTCTTTGCGAGGATCCACGATGAACAAAACATCAGGGATCTTCGGCATGTCTTCAATCCCACCTAAGAAGCGTTCCAATTTATCTTGTTGCTTGATTAATAATGAAACTTCTTTCTTTGGTAAAACATCAAACGTACCGTCAGTCGCCATCTTCTTAAGATCCTTTAGGCGCTTAACACGTGATTGAATGGTTTCCCAGTTAGTCAAAGTTCCACCAAGCCAACGGTTATTGACGTAGTACTGACCGGCGCGCTTTGCTTCTTCGGCAATTGAATCCTGTGCTTGTTTTTTAGTTCCGACAAACAGAACCACAGCACCCTTAGCAGCTTGTTCCTTCATGAAATTGTAAGCAACATCAATTAACTTAACGGTCTTTTGTAAGTCAATAATGTAAATCCCGTTTCGTTCAGTAAAGATATACTGCTTCATCTTTGGATTCCAACGACGAGTTTGATGACCAAAATGAACACCGGCCTCCAATAATTGCTTCATAGAAATTACAGACATAATATAGCCTCCATATAGTTTTTTCCTCCCCAACGCTCCGTTAATCTGAGAACCATTAACTGGCACTGCTCAGACTATCACGCTAGGTGTGTATTTAAAACACCTTTAAAAGTATATCCGATATCCCTTCTTAGCGCAAGCATTAACTGTGTTTTGTGACATAAATTGTTAAAACTCTGTAAAACGTGTTACAATTTAAATTCGTGACAAGGAGGAGCATACATGATAAAAGCCATCGTTTTTGACATTGACGATACGCTATATGACAAACAACCGCCCTTTGAAAGAGCTTTCGAGCAAACTTTTCATTTCAATTTACCAGCCGATGAACTATCTAACGTCTTTTCTAACTATACCCAGCAAGAACAATTAGTCATCGCTAAAATGAACGCAGATTCAACAATCGTGCTTTCAAAAGATGAGATTAATTTTCATTGTCTACATCACACGTTTAAAAAATTTCAATTACCCGGATTAACTCAGTCAAACGCTCATAAATTCTTAGGGACGTTTGAAGAGTTCAGCCAATCAATCCAACTTTCTGATGGTTTTACCACCGTTTTAAACACACTAGTAACCAAATTTAAGCTAGGAATCATCACAAATGGAACCAATGAATTTCAGCTTGCCAAAATTATGAAATTAAAATTACATCATTGGTTTAGTCGGGATCAGATTATTACATCTGAGGATGCAAAGGTTAAAAAGCCAGACCCAATGATCTTTACACTCATGAATCGAAAATTCAATTTGCGTGGCAACGAAATGATTTACGTTGGTAGTTCTTATTTAGATGATATCGTCCCAGCTAAAAAGGCCGGCTGGCAGACAGTTTGGTATAACAACCATAATAGTTCAATCAGCGATCCCAATATTATTCCCGATCAAACCGTTCGAAATCCCGGTGAGCTCCGCGACTTACTCTTAGACTTAGCGGCTCAGGTTGATTAACGTATTGACACACAAAAGCGCCAGAAGTTAGTATTTCAAGAGGAATGCCTCAAAAGTACTAACTTCTGGCGCTTTTTTTGTTTTAGTTCGAAAAAAGAACCACTCTTCCAATAAGTTTATTATAACTGTACTAACTTATCGGATTTGCCAGTTTCAATCAATGATTTATTGGCATCCATCGCAAAGTAAACCATGTTACGAACCGCTCGCTTAGTATAAAATGCGATGTGGGGGCTAACCAAGACGTTATCTCGTTTCATCAAGTTTTTTAATCGGTCGTCGGGAATTTGGTCAAAGCTACCAAAGTCCGTATTGAAAATGCCAACTTCGTCTTCATAAGTATCAATTGCCGCGCCAGCAACTTTGCCAGAATCAAGGGCCCGAATTAAGGCATCAGTATCTACTAAAGCGCCACGTGCCGGATTTAGAATATAAACCCCGTTTTTCATCTTGTTAAAAGCCGCATCATTTAACATATGCTCATTTTCTTTAGTTGCTGGTGCATGAAGAGAAATGACATCTGCTTTGGCATAAAGTTCATCCGGGGTCTCAACGTAAAGCCCTTCTTTTTCCAGTTCTGGATTATGATAAATATCGTAAGCAATGACTTTAGCGCCAAATCCTTTATAAATTTGAATAGCCGCACGGCCAATTCGACCGGTTGCATAAACACCGACTGTCTTTTGATTCAACTCTTCAGCAATATCTGGTGCCCAGCGTAAATCACCATTCGCCATTTTCCGATCAAACGTGTTCGTTCGCCGCAATAACCGCATCAATTGCGTAACTGTAAATTCCGCAATGGCTTGTGGTGAATAAGCCGGCACATTAGTCACTTGAATACCATTTCGTTTAGCAGCGGCAACATCAATATTGTCAACCCCCACGTTTCGAAGTGAGAGATATTTAATCCCAAACTTGCCTAATTGGTCCAAAACATCGGCGGTATAAGGCTTCTGCTGGTATGTAACGACGCCATCTGCCCCTTTAGCTTGATTAACCGTTGAGTCATCTAATAATTGATCAGTTGAAATAACTTCGACGTCAGCATTTTCTTCTGACCACTTATCTAAAAATGGTTTTTCGTCTGCCCGAATCCCATATGCAATAATTCTCACGACTATTACCTCCTTTAAAGGTTCATTATACCACATTCCCGATTTGGTTTTACGGCTGCCATTCTTGGTATCAGGGCAATCTGACCCCTTGCATTCGCAAATAAGCAAGCTTTTGTTTTCTGGTGAGATGCTTAAAATGATACTCAGCACTCAGCGCATCATGTTGCGTTAAAAATGGCTGCTTAAATAAGATTGTCTTTGGATGGTGCGAACGGGTGTACTTAGCGCCTAATCCCGCCTGGTGTTGCTGGAAACGCCGTTCAACGTCCGTACTAAATCCGGTATACAGACTCCCATCATCGCACAACAGCACGTACATAAAGAAGTTTTTATTCATGTCCATAAAGCATCTTCTTAATTTTGGGAGTATAATCATCGCCATCATAAGTGACCAAATCTGGCTTAACTTTAAGCCCGTTTGGTTTGCCATCCTTAATGGCTGCTACTAGGACCATATTCGCATCGCTATTTGACCGGGGACGAACGAACTGAACACTTTTGGGTTCTAATCGATGCGCCCGTAAGTTAGTGATGAGGTCGCTCAATCGATCAGGCCGATAGACCATAAATAATTTCGCATTCATTTTTAAAAGTCCAGCAGCCACGTCAATGATTTGGGCTAAATTGGTTGTCAACTCATGGCGTGCAATGGCCAAATAATGATTGGGATTTTTTTCACTTGTTTCGTAATTAACAAAATACGGCGGATTGCAGACGACGACATCAACTGAATCTTTATCCACATAATCGCCAGCACGCTTCAAGTCATCATTAATAACGTCAATTTGTCCTTGAAGGCCATTTAATTGCACACTGCGCCGCGCCATATCAGCCAATCGCGGCTGAATCTCAATCATCTGAATATGCGCAGCTGTCTTTTCACTTAGAAATAAGCCAATTGCCCCATTCCCGGCGCAAAGATCAACAACCTTTTTGACCCGCTTATTTGTCTGGGCAAAATCGGCTAATAAAACAGCGTCCAAGGAAAACGAAAATACTTGATCACTTTGAATAATTGAAATATGTTTACTGTAAAGACGATCAATGCGCTCATCTTGATTTAATTTAACTTGCATTGTGATGATTCCTTTATATTTTAGTTTGCCAAACGCTTCTCTTTTAAGTTAAGATAATTCTATCTGATGATGAAAGAAGGAAATGGCATTGTTTTATTCATTTGCCAGACTGATTGTCCGTTTTCTAGTCTTATTAATTAATGGGAATGCACATTATTTACACAAAGAGCGGCTACCAAAGGGCAATTTTATTCTGGTTGGCCCTCACCGAACTTGGTTTGATCCAATTTATTTTGCCCTTGCAGCCAGCCCGAAAAAATTTACGTTCATGGCGAAAAAAGAACTATTTAAAAATCCAATTTTACGCTTCATTTTAGATCACGCCAATGCATTCCCCGTGGATCGAGAAAATCCGGGACCATCTGCAATCAAAACACCTGTTCAAAAGTTACGAAAAACTGATTTATCACTCATTTTATTTCCATCGGGAACCAGGCATTCAGAACAGCTCAAAGGCGGCGCGGCACTGATTGCCAAGCTTGCCAACGTACCACTTGTACCAGTCGTTTATCAAGGGCCGTTGACATTTAAGCAGTTATTTAGTCGAAAGCCAGTTAAAGTTGCATTTGGCGATCCCATCTATTTGGATCGAAAAGCCAAGCTCAATGATGCGGCGCAAAAACAAATTGAAGCCCAAATGCAAAGTGCGTTTGACGCTTTGGACTATGCTGTTGACCCAAGCTTTAAATACATTGACGTTTCAAAGAAAAGTGATTAACTCAAATATTTTTTCTAGTAAAAAAGCCCTGACATCAAATCGCTGCCGGGGCTTTTTTAATTCAAGTCAACCATTACTTTTTGTTAGCTTGATTCTGCATTGAATGCATCATTTGATTCAATTTCTTTTGTGATGGTTTTTGACCCATTTGCAGCATCATTTGCCGTAATTGATCTTCATTGAATGGTGGATTTTCTTTTAGGTACTTTTCCATATACTTCCGGGCACCATAAAAACCGCCAATCAGGCCTAAGATCAAGGCCAATACGACGATTAATATCCAAATCCAAGTTGCCAAAGCAAGGCCTCCTTTACAATCTCATCTAATAATTCTACACAATAACGTGCCAGAATGAAAGGCCTAATCAGCAAAATCCTCTTTGGCTTGGTCTTCAGTCATCGCGAAGGCCTTTATGCTTCTGAATTTTTCGAACTTTTTTGGAAGTAACCTCGTTGCCATCTTTGTCATAAATTTTCATCATTTCAATTTGCTTTTTAAAATTATCCCGGAACCGGGCGACATACTTTTTACGTAGTTCGGCTTGTTCAACCTTTTCAAGCTCAGTAAGCCCTTCTTGTTTTGCTTTATGAGCTAACTCATTGATTCGAGGGACGATTTCTTTTAAGACATGATCACCAATTTTTGACTGTAATTCTTTTTTCTCTTTTTCGTTCATATTATTTCCTCCAAATAAACACGACTTGGCAACTAGCAGTCAACGGATTAACAAAAGCTATCGATTTCAAATTTTAACGGATGATACGAAGCTCATCCGCAAATTTCTGTCCAGCCCAACTCGATTACTGAATATTATAACGTCTTTTATAAAAATATGCGAACGTGTGTTTGAAAAGTTGATGGGGTTATGATACGATTAAATCAACTATTAAACGAACTTATGAGGTGTCAACATGATTAAGAATCCCGAAAGTAAACAATATCAAATTTTACATTATATCTGGGAAAAAGTTAACGAAAAAGGATACCCGCCAACTGTCCGTGAAATTGGTGAAGCTGTCCACCTATCTTCAACTTCAACCGTTCACGGCCACATTTCCCGCTTAGAGCGCAAAGGTTATATCGTCAAGGACCCTTCTAAGCCTCGAGCGTTGGAAGTCACGACTGCCGGTCTTGATGTTCTAGGCATTGCCCCAGAGCAAAAGCAGATCCCGGTGTTAGGAACCGTTACAGCTGGTGAACCAATTTTAGCCGTTCAAGAAGCCACCGATTATTTTCCACTGCCCCCAGCACTTTCTCACAGTGATCAACCATTATTTATGCTGCAGATTCGTGGCGAAAGCATGATCAATGCCGGCATTCTCAACGGAGACTACGTAGTCGTACGCAAACAATCTTCAGCAGATAATGGTGATATCGTGATTGCAATGACGGATGAAAACGAAGCCACTTGCAAACGATTTTTCAAAGAAAGTGACCATTATCGGCTTCAGCCAGAAAACGATACGATGGCGCCAATTATTCTTACCAAAGTGACAATCTTAGGAAAAGTGGTCAGTTTGTACCGTAGTGATATTTCATAATCAGGATGGGTCAGGCAAATCGCCTGGCTTTTTTATTGTTTAATTCTGAGTTCAGCTAAGCTCCTAGCCACGTTTAAGGCTTGAATCAACGTATTTTAGCTGGCCTCCGTGACGGCCGGCCAGCAGGAATCGACTCTCATCTTTTTGAGTGTCAAAATCAACGTCGCCCGCGTGTAATGAGATATCCGTTGAATACAGCTGTTCATACTCTGGAATCGTTAATTGCTGGCGATTAGTCAACACGTCTTCAACTGATGTTTTAAGTAACTGTCGCTTAAAACCAGTCGCAAGTTGACCACTGTAGAATTCACCTTGTGCGCCTGATCCATAACTGAATAAGCCAATCCGATCACCAATGTGTAATTGATCAGAATTAGCTAACAATGATAATAAGCTTAAATAAAGCGATCCGGTATAAAGGTTGCCAACAATTTCGCCGTACTGAGTTGAAAAATCGAATTCGTGAAGTAGCCGATCCGCGTGCTCACTAGTTGAAACCACCGACCGCAAAGCTTTAAGCCCCATTTTGGTAAATGGTAAATGAAATACAAAAGCTGAAAAGTCGCTTAAACTTTGCCCGGTTGCTTGTTGGTACTGCTGCCAAGTTTTGTTAAAGAAATCAATATAAACATCAGTCGAATAATGACCGTCAACTAATGCCTCTCGTCGGTAAAGCGGTCGCCAAAAGTCCATTATATTTTCTGAGTGAAAAGCACTTTGACCGCCTAAAATCAAAATTTCAGGATCACTCGAAATAAGCATTGCAACTGCCCCGCCACCTTGAGTCACTTCACCAGCAGTCTTCAAGCCATATCTCGCAATATCTGAAGCGATGACCAATACTTTGCTATGAGGATGTAAGGTAACGTGCTCAACGGCCATTTGAACGCCTGCTGTCGCGCCATAACAAGCTTGTTTGATTTCAAATGCTCGAGCTGCCTGCGTAATCCCGAGAAGCTCTTGGATGTAAATTGCGCCCGCTTTAGAATTGTCAATACCGGTTTCAGTTCCCAAAATAACCATATCAATCGTATCACGATCTTCTTGGGTTAGAACTTTAACAGCGGCGTTGGCAGCTAACGTAACGGTGTCCTGCGTTGGGGGGATGACCGACTGACGTTTTTGACCAATACCAATTAAATACTTATTCGGATCGACTCCCCGAGCCTTGGCTAAGTCAGCCGTTTCAATATAATACGGTGAAGTAAAAAAGGCTATTTTATCAATTCCAACGGTCATAAATTTTCTCCTTTATGAAAGAATGAGACTCAGGCAGTGCTTCACGCACCACCCCGGTCCCATTATGTACCACTATTAAAATCATTCACTTATAAAATGAATTTTATAAGTATCATGGCCATTCATCGATTTGATCTCTAAGCCTTCGGACAGATTGCCAGCATATACAAACCCTTCATGTTGGTGGCCGGTAGAGATAAAAGTCCATTGAACAACTTGGTTCCCACTCAATGCTGAGCCGAATACTCGAACACCGGTAAACGTGCCGGTCGTGTTATCTGAGAGGACAACTTCTTGATTTCCTAAGTTTCCATTTACATTTATAATTAACATACAATTCTCCTAGCAATTTCGTCTGTACAACATCATAATATAGCATAATTGAAATCCAAATGCTAATCAGTTAAGGTGTAATTAGTTACTCAAATAATTGATCATATAAAGGGAGCGGTTTTGATGAAAATTCATATTCAACGATCCAACGATGACAGAATTATTGCCGGCGTACTTGGTGGCATAAGTGAACACTTTAATTGGAGCCCAACACTTGTCCGCGTTTTGTTCGTGATACTAGGACTGACACCACTAGTCCCCGGTATTATTATTTATTTAGTTCTTTGGATATTGATGGAGGATCCAAGCTAGCTTGATATATCAGGCTTCGTTTACGATTTGGTGCTCAACCAACACTTCAACGTCCATTCAGCTTGCTAGTCTTTGGAAATTTACTTCAATGAGCGCCGACCAAGCCAATAAACAATTCCCAAAGTACCTAAAAAGAAGACAAAAAACAACCCAAAGCACTCCAAAAAGAAGGTATCCGGTAACATGTTAATTACCGGATCGGCTCGAGGATCAAATAACCAATCGTTATTGCGAAATAGAATTTTATGAAACCCAATAAATACTTGATCAAAATTAATCAGCATCATCACAATTATCATTAACGCCAGCGTGACCACAACCTTAATGGGCGTGATCAACAGCCACGTTAATGATTTTTTATTGAGTTTAATCAAAACGTAGCTACTAATTGGCACCAAAATAATCCCGATTAGATTGTTAACCATAATCAATCGGCGAACGTCGCTAAAATGTTGAAGGCCCTTAGCAGAGCTAAAGAAATAGTGAAATTTAAGCGATCCGACCCAAGGCAACTGTAAGTATTGAATGATTCGATCATAATCTCGCATCATTTGAGTGGTCGTTAAGCCGGTTGCATGAGTTAAATGCAACAATGGAATGTTAATGGCAAATAGCCATGTGCTGTTGACAGTCAAAAAGATCGCCAATGATAAACACGCTAAAATAACCATCGTTGCTGTTACAAATTGTCTTAAAGTCATCCTCACACTAAAGCCGCCAATCATCTAAACTATCAATTTGATATGTTGGCTGAACCGACTGTTCGGCCACCTGTTGCTTTGTTGATAAACCAGTGTAAACAAGCAAGGTGTCAACACCGGCATTAATACCCGCCATGATGTCGGTGTGATAATTATCCCCCACCATCACAACGTCATTTTTTGCCAAACCAATTTTTTTAGCAGCGCTATCCAAGATCCTAGCCTTAGGTTTCCCAATCATAATGGGTGATTGTTGGGTTGCGTATCGAACAAAATCAACAACTGCTCCTGCGCCCGGCATCATTCCCCGCTCCTTGGGAATATTCGTATCTGGATTTGTGCCAATGAACTTAGAACCACTTCGAATTGCCAAAACCGCTTGTGCCAGTTTCTCATAAGTTAGATCAGAGTCTAAGCCAACAACGACATAATCGGGATGATCAGCCTCTAGTCGATAATGATCAGCTAAAATCACTTGTTTTAATCCCAGCTCACCAACGATATAGACCGTCGCTGGCTGACCTTTGTGATCGTCATTCATAAAGTCTAACGTTGCCATACCGGAAGTATAGACATTTTCCGGCTTTACAAAAATATCGTGATTCTCAGCTAAGTTTTTAACAACATCTCGGGGCATTTGAGTTGAATTATTGGTGACAAATAAAAACGGAATCTGCCGTTCTTGGAGTCGTTTGATAAACCGCTTAGCAGCCGGAATTTTCTTTTTTCCAGCGTAAACAGTCCCATCCAGGTCAATAAAGTAACCCTTATAATGCTTCATCAATTTCTTCCTCTCACTTTTTACTTTCGCGAATAATAAAGTGATGGTTATGTGACTTTTCTTCAGCCTTAACCACCATTTTTTGACGTTTTGGCGCCGATCGTTTCTGATTTGACACTTTCTGCTCAGTAAACGAATGGTTTCGGCGACTATGATGCGTATTTCGACTGTGGTTTTTACTCGTATGGCGCCGACTTCGAAGATTCCGAGACTTTCTAATAATTGGTCGGGCTTCTAAATTATGGATCACAAAATAAGGGGCACCAAGGTTCACAAATTCTAAAATATAGTCATTCAAGTCAGAAATAAATGGTCCGCCATGCACATCTCGATCATCATTGAAAAAGCCGCGAAGTCGAAGCTGACCATAACCCCAATCACCGATAATATAGTCAAACTGGCTTAGTGCTGGATTATAACGGGCTACAAATGCGTCAAAATCAAATCCTTTTTCATGATCATCTACCAACTCATATTTATGATCATTAATTAGTAATTCAGATTCGCTGACGCGCGTAATCCGAGCCAATGGTTTTTGCATCTCATTTTTTTGGTCAACCAGCTCTTCAAGTTGTTTACGATCCAAAGTATCCCTTCTTTCAACTATTCAGTGGGTAATGTTTCGCCAGGTAATCTCCAAAAACA
Organism: Lentilactobacillus fungorum; assembly: GCF_016860605.1. Lineage (GTDB taxonomy): Bacteria > Bacillota > Bacilli > Lactobacillales > Lactobacillaceae > Lentilactobacillus > Lentilactobacillus fungorum. Next base: position 68,230 of record NZ_BNJR01000004.1, on the reverse strand, counting down.
TCGCGAAGATTTTGATCATACAAAATTTCATTTTTACCGATTATATCAAGGGTTGGAAAAAACGGAATAAACAAATAATGATCTGGCATTGCGATCTGGTAAGTGTTAATTGGCGAGACCAATTCTTCACGAAAGAAAAGTTGGCCTGCCTGATTATCGTACCTTAATCCACTAAAGTGAAGTTCTCCAAAGTATTTGCCACGAAAGCCCATACCCTTTTGAGGAAATTTAATTAAAAAATGATCGTTTTTTTCCATTTCCTTGATGAGTCGCCAAAGATTATATCCATCAAGTGTGACCCGCATGACATGCATCGCATGAGGTAGCATTTGATGAAGTTGATTGCGATCAACGATTCCAGTTGGTAAGTTTCGCAGGAATAAACCGGAATTTAAAATACCCGCTTGGGTGTCCGCCTTTTCCATAATTGCTCGTAAACCTTCGTCAACTAAGCGTGAATGACCAACTAAATGAGTTGTCATTGGCATCTTTAGCCGAGCCAATTTATTCCTAGCTAACAAGTGTTCACCATGCTGCGCATACTCATCAATTTCTGCCTGATCGGTCTTTTCAGCTGGCAATGTTGCCGTTTTTACCACCGTGGCTTGATCTGCCACAATGTGATGAGCCGCATCAAGATCAATTGTAATTTCACCAACGTAATGCCCCCACTTCTCAGCCGCTGCCAAGAGAGAGTGATTAACACGTTCCCCTTTTGCCAACAAGTGGTGCGTATGCGAACCAATAATAATATCTAATTGTGGGAACTGCCGTGCTAATCGACGATCAACGTCATGGCCTAAATGAGATAGTAGGACAGCAATGTCATAATGATCCTTATTTTCTGCTAATAATTTCGGTAGGACCTGCTCCGGCGGCAATGGCTGCCATCCTAAAATTGGATAGGTCAACTCATAAGGGGCAGTGAGGCCAATGATTAAGACCCGGGTCTTTTTCGGCGTCGTTATTATTTTAAATGGTTTGGCCCAACCGGGAATTTGATTGGTTCGTTGGTCCAAAATGTTTGCTAAAATGACGTCAAAATTTGCATCGGCATAAAGCTCATCAAGTTGCTCGTGTGTATTGGTTAAGCCTTCATTATTACCAATTGTGACAGCGTCGTAGTGGATTTGATTTAATAATTCGACATTTGCTTTACCATTGGTCACTTCGGTTAGGGGATGAACCCGATCAACGGCATCGCCCAAATCAACTGTGATAACCGCTGAGTTAGCTTGTTGGCTTAATGACTGCCGCCTTTGTGTAAGAAAACGGCGAATTCGCGGCCAATTCTCAAAATGTGAATGAATATCGTTTGTGTGCAAAATGGTGATTCTTTCCGTCATACAAGTGCCCCTATCCTACTGTCGTTTTGCAAAATCAATGGCCTTTTGCTCAACCATTTTCTCGACTTCAACTTGTGAAAAAGGCGTTCCAAATGGTGGCTTTTGAGCTAAGTAATCAACTTCTGGTGTGTCGACGCCAACGTTAATGTTTTCCTTAACGGGAACCGCATAGTGGTGAATATGACCATGCAAATTGATAATCTGTTTAACAATACCCAACATCATTGGATAATGGGTGAGGTAGTACTGACGATGATTCATTTTAATTAAAACACCCACGTCATGAAATTCAAACTTCGGGTGATTATTAACCTGATAATTATGCTGGGCCAAATACTTGAATAAAGCCCGTGAATCGTGATTTCCTTTGATTAGGATCAGTCGACCATTTAATTGTCGCAACACCTCAAAAATCTGCTCCAAAGCGTTTTTTTCAGGTCTTGTATGCAAAATTGCAATGTCTCCTAAATGATAAACCACGTCATTTTGATTGACGCGCTTATTCCAATTACGAATGATTGTTTCGTTCATATCTTCAACCGTTAGAAAAGGCCGGGGAGCAAATTCACTAACCCCTAGCAATCGCTCATGAAAAAAATGGGTGTCCGCTGTAAAATATTGCATCGAAAAACTTCTTTCATTCCTTAATTATACAATTAATGATACCACCAACCATCCGAAAAAATGAAAATAGTCATCAACTAGCTCGATCAACAACTCCTTTAGTTAAAAAGAGACCACTTATCCAGATAATTGATCCGACCAACGCAATTAAGGTATCGGTTTTTAAAACAAGTATGCAGCCAACAAAAACTAAAAAAGCGAGCACAAAATAATCTGAAATTGGAAATAGCGGCATTTTAAACGTTAACTGTTTAGCATTACCAGACCGTTTGATTTCGTTGCGATACTTAATGTGGGCAACGACGATCATCCCCCAAACAAACAAGAAACAAGTCGTTGCCACGCTTGAAATAAAGCTAAACACGTTTCCCGGCATCATTATACTTAACAAAACAATCACGGCAATCACACCGGTTGAAAACAAAATCGCATTAAACGGAATTTGACGTCTTGATAAGTGACCGACCATTTTGCTAAAGCGGGATTGACCCTCATACGTAAGCGAAAATAACATCCGGCCAGTTGTAAACAAAGAACTGTTACAAGCAGAAATTGCAGCGGTTAAGACCACAAAATTAATAATAGTAGCTGCCGAATTAATTCCAACGCCGGAAAAGACCTGGACAAACGGACTCGACGTTGGCGAGACATGCTGCCAGGGAAAAATACTCATCAAGGCAAGCAATGACCCAATGTAGAATAACAAAACCCGGGTGGGCACTTCATTAATACTCTTGGGAATGGTCACCATAGGGTCTTGGGTCTCTGAGGCCGTCATCCCAATCATTTCAATTCCAGCAAAGCTAAATAAAACCATTTGAAATGACAAAACAAAACCTTTGATCCCCTTTGCGAACATGCCACCAGAAACAATATTTCCAAGCGATGCGTGACCGTATGGCGTTCGATAATGAACCATCACTAACATAATACCCGTGACAATTAAAGCGACAATCGCAACGATTTTAACAATCGCAAGCCAAAATTCAGTTTCACCAAATGCGGAAACTGCAACAATGTTAATGATAAATAAAATAATCAATAACACTAGCCCGGTTAACCAAATTGGCACTTTTGGAAACCAAAATTGAACATATAGACCAGAAGCTGTAACTTCTGCCATCGCAATGGCAATCCAACACATCCAATAGGTCCAACCAATTGCAAATCCCATTTTATCTCCAAGGTATTTTTTAATAAAAAACACAAATGAATTACTACTTAGATCAGATAGCAACAATTCACCCAGCGCCCGCATTAATAAAAAGCAGGCAAGCCCGGCAATCAAATAAGCAAGCATAATGGATGGCCCTGCAAGATGGATTGATTGACCGGCTCCTAAAAAGAGTCCTGTACCAATTGTTCCGCCCAGCGCAATTAATTGGACGTGGCGATTCTTTAACCCCCGTGAAAGCTGTTGCTGATTGGTTCGTTGCTTGCCCAATAAGCTTCCTCCTCTTATAAATCAATCTTTTGCTTCTAAAATAACTAATAATTTTAACTTACATTCTATAAGCTGATGATAAGTTTTCAAAAAACAGCCAAAGACTTACAGACAAACTTAATTGGCAAATCAATGGCTTATACTCCTAATACAATTGATTGCCGCCATTTAAGCTAATAGCGCAACCATTCCAAAATCCGGAATAATTGCGCTATTAGCTTAAACTTTAAAATCAAAACACTAACTGTTTTAATCGCTAAAATACGAATTTGAAACTTTTAAAATTCAGTTCAGATAATTATTTTTGTGTTTTACGCAAACGTTCAATATCTCTTACAATCATAAGCTCCTCATTCGTGGGAATCAAAAGGGTTTTCACGGTAGCGCCTTCGGCCGAAAGATCTCGTTCAACCCCGCGGATATTGTTCTTCTCAGGATCAACCTTGATCCCAAAATAGTCTAACTTGTCGGCAACTTCTTGGCGAATCATAATATCGTTTTCACCAATTCCAGCCGTATAAACTAGGGCATCAATCCCATCCATTTCAGCAATGTAACTACCAATATAGCGAATAATGCGATTCTTAAATATTTCACGGGCAAGCATTGCTCGATGATTTGTGTGCATGACTCCTTCAATCTCTCGCATGTCGGCAGACACACCAGAAACCCCCACTAAGCCAGACTTATGATTTAAAATATCAACCATTTCATCCATGCTCTTAATACCTGCTTTATCCATAACATATTGAAGAGCTGATGGATCAACGTCACCTGAACGTGTTGCCATTGTAATTCCGGCAACTGGTGAGAATCCCATTGACGTATCAAATGACTTACCATCTTTGATTGCGGCAATTGATGCGCCTGCACCAAGATGGAGCACAACAAGCTTAAGATCCTTAAGTGGTTTGCCTAACAAATCAGCCGCTCTTTGCGATACATAACGATAACTTGTCCCATGAGCGCCATACTTTCTAACTTGATACTTTTGATAGTATTCATATGGCAAACTATACATATAATTAACTTCAGGCAGTGTTGTATGAAATGAGGTGTCAAATACCGCCACGCTAATCACATCTGGCAATATTTTCTTGAAGGCTTTAATTCCTAATAAGTTAGCGGGTTCATGCAATGGTGCAAAATCCGTTAATGATTCAATCTTTTTCATCACATCGTCATCGATGATAACAGAATCGGGAAATAATTCCCCACCAGCAACGATCCGATGGCCAACACCCGTTATTTCGTTGTAATTCTTGATGATGTTCAAACTCAATAACTTGTCTAACACGAGCTGAATTGCCTCTTCGTGATTATCAATATCTTGAGTTGCTTTAAACTTTTTGCCATCACCATACTTAATTGAAACATCAGAAGAACCTAAGCCAATACGGTCAATAGCACCGCTTGACAATACTTCTTCTTCAGGCATTTGAAATAACTTATACTTAAGTGTTGAACTACCAGCATTAATTGCGATTGATTTTCCCATAACGATCATTTGCTCCTCTAAATTTTATTTAAGATCTTTTTCTTCCCAAGCATCAATTTCGGTCAAAAACTTTGCAAACGCCTTTTGATCTTTAAACGATGGGAACTCTCCCAGCATGACTGGATCAGCTTGTTTAGCGTGCCCACCCTCATTTTGCAAGATCAAAATGGCTTTTTGGGCGGCGGCATTTGAAAATAATTCACTTGGTAGATTTAAAAGCCCCTGTAAGTAAATTTTCCCTTGCATCCACTTTAATAATTGCTTAGCCTCGTCCGTTTGGAAAAGTTGACTAGGAACTAAAAATATACCAAAGCCGTCTTTTTTAACGTGATTCATTGCAAATTCAATCAACAAATGGTGAACATAGGAATGTCCTTTTTCAGAATGGGTGGCGAATCCCTTAGCATTTTCATCAATTGGATAATACCCAATTGGCAAATCACTCACTGCAACATCAACCATCGGTGCCAAAACATTTTGGATGGCATCTTCATGGAAAAGTTCGGCTCGAATGTGCTGAATTTCAAATGAATCTGCAGCCAATTCAAACATTGCATCATCATTTTCAACGCCAGAAACCGTTGGAGTCAGTGCTAATGTATTGCTCAGTTGGTTATACAGTGCGGTTAACAAATTACCGGTTCCCATTGCGGGATCGAGTAAGCTAATGCTATCTGTTCCCCGGAATATCCCAGAAATTATATAGCCGATAACATTAGCAATTGTGTCAGGAGTAATTTGATAATTAGCTTGAATATCATCAACCTTAATAGCTTTCAAAATTGCTAACTGAATTCCTTTGCGTAAGGTTTCCGAATCATAATCATCTCTGTTAAATTCCGAATAAATGCGACCTAACTTCTTCATACTGTCAGCCGTTAAGTCAAGATCTGAAGTATCTTGATCTTGAACAGCCGTCAACGTTTCAATTAATGAGTCTAAATAGGATTGATCCCTTTCTTTTTGAATAAGCTCACTAGATTGATTCAAGATATCAAAGAAACGTTCGACTTGTTTCTCTGTCAGAAATCTCAACTCCTTTTCACAATAGTTGAACACTATTAAATAGTACCAGAAACAGCTTTAAGAATTCAAGTGAGATTATAAAAATTCAAAAGATGTTGGCTTGCCGGCTTTCATTCAGACTTACCTGATTGATTTAATGATGGTGAGGGCGCTTTTCAACTTTACCAGTTATTGAATACTGCTGATCAAAGTGCTGCTGGTCATGGATCCGCTGGCTTCGAAAATGATTGGTCATCTCATTGATTGCTGAAACTTCTTGCGTATATGATAGGCATTGAAAAATTAAGCAAGTCAGTAAAATGCCTGAAAAGATAACCGCCACGACCGTTAACGATCCGTTTTTATTTTTCCTTGGTCGCCAACTTTGAATAGGCCGTACATTTTTGGCCGTTTTTAAACGTAACAACTGTCCTTAAACACTCCTTATCTTTAGCCCAATGTACTTTTTTGACTTGCGTTAAAATACGTACATGCCCTAGTTTAATACCGGTGATCCGCAACATATCGTCGTATTGTTGTAAATGGTAATTCTTCTTAGTTATGGGGCTATACAATTTAACATCTATGGCATTAACATTCTTAATTTCGAACTGATATTTATCTGATTCAACCAACTGAATAAAAGCATAAAAATTGATCGTCTGTCTACTTTTAACGTGACTTATATAAGTCACCATCACGACGACGGTCCAGATTGCTAACAAACAGACCAGTAAACTGATCAAGCTCTCAACTAATAAATAGCCCTTCTTAGCTCCAAAGAGACTATCGCTGAATCGTTTTTTCATACTTTTGCCGTTCTACAATCATTGTTCGCTGAGACTGATCAATTGTGCGATCCATTTGTGCCGTTACGTAAATATAAAAAAGGCTAAAAATTGAGATGATTGTTAGACCAATCAGGGAATCGATTGCTGTAAAGCCCCTCTTAGTTTGTTTTTTTAAGACGATAACCACTCCATCCTAATTGAATTTTTTGTTGATATTTTTCCCGGCCATCCTTGGAATACCAGTGAACGGTTCTTGGGGCAACGAAGCCATCATCTGAAACCTTAAACGACACAAACTGGACAATTTGTAAATCAGTTGGATAAGAAATTATTTTACGCTTAAGTCGTTTGTCGCTGGGAATAAAAATCAACCGATTCTGCCAAAACTGAACTTGATAGCCGGTATGATAAATTTGAGATGTAATAGTCATTTCATTCCAAGCGCTATCAACTGATTCCCAAAAAATAGTTTCAGCTGGATTATTTAATTTAACCACTTTAATCAAAATCAAGTTCAGCAGTAAGACACTCACGATGATTCCCAGATATACAATTAATTCAATCAACGTAAACGCTGATTTATTTAGTAACTTCATTGTTAGTAATCTTTAACCCTTCATCTTTTGCCTGTTTGGTTTGTTTTTTGGTTAAATAGCCTTCCTTAGTTAAGTCTTCAAACCCGACCGACTTAACATTAGGGTGCTGGCTCGTATAGGCATCAACTTGTGCTTGAATCACCGAGTTCATCGCTGAACTGTGGACCGATTGAGCATGTTTACGTTGGTTAGATAAGTTCGGAATAATAATCAAAATTAATAGAGAAATAATAAATAGAACGATCGTCATCTCTATTAATGTAAAGGCCGGCTTGGTGCGACGAATTTTCTTCTTCATTTCAATACATCCCCTTCACTGAATCATAAATTGGTATCAACAACTGAAAATAGGTCGCGACAATCGTGATACCAATTACTAAAAACATGGCGGGCTGGATCAATCCAATCATTTTATTAGTGGTTAAAATCATGTCGTCAAACATCAATTGCGAATAGGCAATCATGGAATTGGCCATTTCAGGGACCGTATTACCAGAACTCATGAATTTGATTATCTCTTTGGGAATAAAGCCATGCCGTCTGATAGCCTGTTTAATTGAGTCACCTTTCACAATTGCTATGTTCAATTGCTGACCTAATTCAAATAGCAGTGAACCAGAATTGAATCTACAAAGTGTCATGTAAATCTCTTTGACACTTAACCCATTTTTCAGAAGGGTTGCTAAGTTGCTGGCCAAATAATAAGCAATATATTTTTGATACAACTTACCAAACAACGGGACACGTATTAACCATGCCACTTGCTTTAATACCGGTTGGCGTCGCCAGTAAACCAGCAACCCGGTAAAGGTTCCCACAACGATTACAATTAAATAGTTAATTATTCTGATGACGTGATGAGGAGGATTCGGGTTGATACTTGGCATTAATTGCGCAATTTGTGGGAATACATAGAGATGAATAAGCCCAATTAAGATCAACAAGAGGATGCAAAGAAACAGCGGATACACCAAGATCGACTGAATTTTCTTTAATTGCTTCATTTTTAGCCGGTTAAACCTGGCAAGTTCTTCGAGAACATCACTGAGTTGACCATGTTTTTCGGCGATTACGAGTTGTTGATAGGCTTGCGGTGCGATCAGATCCTGAACGCTCTTTGAAAAATCATTTCCAGTGGAAAGTTGCTCTTTTATCCGCGTAACACCAAGACTTAAATGCTGATCTGTATCCGAAATAAAGTTCAGCGCCTGAATTAATGAAAAACCGATTTTTAAAAGATTGGCAAGCGAATCAAAAAATTCAGCTTGCATAGCCGTCGACCACTTGCTAACCTTCCCAGAACTTTTTAACCGTTTCATCTGAAACCACCCCCTTTGTCCTCGCCTGTTTAAGTTCACGTTGCCATTCCTCCCAATCATAAGTGTTCTTTGCCGTTAACGCTTCTAATTCGTGAACCACCAATAGCGCTTTAGGGTTGCCGCTAACGGTTGGTATTAATCGTTGATAGGCAACGGCTGTCAGCGCCTGATTTAAATACTCGTCGCTAACACCCAAATGGGTTAGCCGCCTAATCACGCCAAGTGGATCTTGGGCATGAACCGTTGTGTAAACTAAATGGCCACTTAGCGCAGCATTGATCGCCGCTTGGGCCGTCAGTCGATCACGAATCTCGCCAATAATAAAAACATCTGGTCGATGTCTCAGCCCCACCTTAATGAGATCAGAATAATCCATCCCAGCTTCACGGTTCACCTGAAGTTGTAAAAACGCTGCTTCCTCAATTTCAATTGGGTCTTCAATTGTCATCACCAATTCATTCTCAGCTAATTCATTAACCAATCGATAAATCGTTGTCGTTTTTCCAGCTCCGGTTGGCCCCGAAAAAACAATCAACCCCCTTTTTTGAGTCATCTTCGTAATTAATTGAATAGGCGCCTTATTAAAAAAGGGATCCCTAGTTCGCTCAAGCGAATAGATTATTCGGATAACCAGTGATTCGTGATCATTGAAATTGCCAACCGAAGATAGCCTTAAAGCAAATTTGGCATCATCAAGCTGCCATTGCATTGCCCCCAATTGTGGTCGCCGCTGTTCACTCAGGATCATATCAGCTAAATATTTACAATAGTTCATCATTCGCCGGGCCTTTAAATGATCCATTTGGGTCCATAAAGTAATTCCGTTATAATTTCTAATTTTAATTTGGTAGCCGTTTTCGGCGGGTAAAAAATAGATATCACTCGCTCGATGCTTAATGGCCGCTCTAAAAAGGTCATCAACCACTTGACTTACTTCCATTTATTTCACCTCACATATTTTTAAATACGGCAGTGAAATCCCATTTTTTGGACAAAAAGAAAAGGACGATCAAAAAAATGATCATCCTAAGTTAAATTAATACGATTTAATTAGTTACTTTCCGGCAATACTGCTGCTTCATAAACGTCTTGAACATCATCATTATCTTCAAGTTCGTCAATTAACCCAGTATATTGAGAAATCTTATCCTCTGGCACTTCCGTTGTGTTCTCTGGGAACATTCGAACTTCAGCTGTATCGAGGTCATACCCTTTTTCCTGTAAAGCATCTCTAACTTCTGGAAGGGATTTGGGATCCGTGAAGATTTCAAATTCATCGTCACTGGACTTCATATCATCAGCCCCAGCATCCAGAGCATCCATTAGCATGGTATCTTCATCGGTGTCAAGGCCATCCCGCAACACAACAATGTAACCCTTGCGATCAAACATATAAGAAACCGATCCATTAGCTCCCAATGAGCCACCATGATGGGTAAACGCTGACCTAACAGCCGCAGCCGTTCGATTTTTATTATCCGTTAACGCCGATACCATAATAGCTGTTCCACCAGGACCATAACCCTCGTAAGTAATCTCTTCAAACTTAGCGCCACCGACTCCGGAAGCTTTGTCAATTGCTCTTTGAACGTTGTCTTTAGGCATGTTAGCTGCTCGAGCTTTTTCCATTACCAGTCGTAGTTGAGGATTATTTTCTGGATCAGGATCACCTGCTTTAGCGGCTTGATACAAGTCACGTGATATTTTTTGGAAAATCTTTCCACGTTTAGCATCCTGAGCGTTCTTACGCCCCTGAATGTTATGCCATTTTGAATGTCCTGACATAATAATTCCTCTTTTCTAATTTTATTACTAGTTACAAACACACATCAGTATCTTACCAGATCCGCGAACCTGTTTCAAGCGGTTAAAGCCAATTGAATTGGTTAGCTAATCCATCATCACGGACCTTGGACAGTGATGTGTACGGCCTAAACTCACATCACACTACTTAGTTGATTCACGCTTCATCAATCCATAAGGCAGTAAGACGTTCTTTTCGTCAACTGGCTCATTATTCATTAACTTGGTTAATAAACGCATAGCAACGGCACCAATATCGTACAACGGTTGGGTAATCGATGACATCTTCGGTCGAACCATTTCAGTAAGTTTTGTATCATTGCTGGTAATCACTTCAAACTTATCTGGAACCGCCACGTCTGCATCGGACATCCCGTTCATGATACCAGCCGCTAATTCATCATCGGTAACCATTGCTGCTGTTGCGTTGACCGCCATTAAAGCCGGTTGCAAAAGCGTGCCTGTTTTATAAGTATCATCCGTTTCAAACACTAACTTGTCATCATAAGGAATGCCAGCGCTCTTGAGTGCCTGCTTATAGCCCTTAAGTCGATACTTGCCATTAATAGCTTGGTCAAGCGGCCCACATACAAATGCCACTCGCTTGTTTCCACGATCAATTAAGTTCTTTACTTCTTCTTGAACGGCAGCGACATAATCAATATTAACGCTTGGGTTAGTCCCTTCATCGTCAACTGAACCCGCCAACACAATCGGTGTCTTTGTGCGTTTAAATTCTTCTCTAAGCTTGTCGGTAATCTCATTGCCCATAAATACAATGCCATCCACTTGCTTAGACAACAAGGTGTTGAGAACCTTGATCTCCTTTTCGCTATTTGAGTCCGAATTCGTTAAAATAATGTTGTACTTATACATCGTCGCAACATCATCAATGCCCCGGGCTAATGATGCAAAGTACATATTAGTCACATCGGGAACAATTACCCCAACCGTTGTGGTCTTTTTGCTGGCCAGGCCCCGAGCGACAGCGTTTGGTCGATAATCCAACTTTTCGATAACATCTAGTACTTTTTTCCTGGTTGCCGGCTTAACGTTGGCATTGCCATTAACGACTCGAGAGACAGTTGCCATCGAAACACTGGCTTCTCTGGCAACATCGTAAATTGTAATTGTTTGTTTATCCATAAAGATAGCCCTTTCTTTCATGTCATAATTTGTTTTCATCGATTTTCAAAACACCATTCAATATACCAAATAAAATTGCTAACGGCAAATTGAAAACGTTTTCAATTAAATCATAAACTATCATTTGTGAAAATTCAAGTGAAAACGGTCTTTTACGCCGAATAGATATGATATACTACACATAAATTACGAAGGAGTGGAACCAAATGACTAAAATCGAAGAAATTCAAAATTGGTTAATCCGCCAGCATTGCGATGGCGCCTTAATCAGTGACCCCAAAACGATTCAATACTTAACAACTTTTTATAGTGATCCAGCCGAACGGGTTTTAATGCTGGTGGTGTTTAAAGATGAGGAACCGTTTTTGTTTGGACCAGCACTCGAAGTAGAGGCGATTAAAGACACTGGCTGGGCAAATCCGGTATATGGTTACTTGGATCACGAAAACCCATGGGCAATGATTGCTGATCAAATTAAGGCCCGAAAGACCGCAATTGATCGCTTTGCAATTGAAAAATCTCAGTTATCGGTTGAACGCCTCGAGAATCTCCAACAACAGCTGCCAGAAAGTAACTTTGATACTAACTTAACGCCGTTAATTGAACAAATGCGCCTCATTAAATCGGCTGATGAAATTGAAAAGCTTAAGATTGCTGGCAAATGGGACGATTTTGCCCTCCAAAAGGGATTCGAGGCTGTTCAAGCCGGAAAAACAGAGGATCAAGTTGCTGCCGAGCTGCAATATGCTTTAATGCAAAATGGCATCATGGAACTCAGTTTTCCTTCCCTCGTCCAAGCAGGTAAACACGCTGCCGAACCCCATGGCGCAACTAGTGAGCGAAAAATCCAAACTAATCAGCTGGTCCTATTTGATCTGGGGACTGTTTGGCAAGGATACATTAGCGACGCATCAAGAACAATTGCGGTCGGCAAACCTGATGACAAGTCAATGGATATCTACCAAGTCTGCCTCGAAGCGCAATTAACTGCTCAAGCTGCCGTAAAACCAGGAATTACCGCTGAAGAATTAGACAAAAAGGCTCGTGACGTCATCGAAAAAGCTGGCTACGGCGATTACTTCATTCATCGACTGGGCCATGGGATGGGGATGAGCGAGCACGAGTTCCCATCTATCATGCAAGGAAACCAGATGGAACTTCAACCCGGAATGTGTTTTTCAATTGAACCGGGCATTTATATTCCAGACGTTGCCGGTGTTCGAATCGAGGATTGTGTTTATGTCACTGAAACCGGCTGTGAATCATTCACCCATACAACTAAAGAACTGCGGTATGTTGAAAATTAATTAAGCAGTTGCATGGATATTAAAAAATGTGGTCGACAAACCTGTCGAACCACATTTTTTAATTTTGACATCAAAGTTCTCGTTCATTTAATTCAGGGTTGTCGGTTTCGAACTTCCTTAACCTATTTTTGTGAGCCATCCTCGTCCGGATTAGCAGCGTCAGAAGCTTTTGGACGATCCGATTTAGGCTGCTCGTCAACTCCGTTATTTAAATCATCAGCAGCGTCGGGAATCCCAGAATTTTTAAACGCCTCCGTGGCATCAACGACAATATCATCCTGTTGTTTAGTTGGTTGATCGCTTTGCGGTGTATCCGTGTCATCAAAAGATTTAGCTTTCTCTGAAAACTTAGAAGACGCATCCTTAACATTATCCTTAGCGTTATTCATTTCATCTTTGATAACGTCTTTAAAGTCATTCATTGCGTCATTGGCATAAAACGCATAATCAACTGCCCGATCTCGAAGTTCATCAGACTTTTCCCGAAGATTTTTCTTCATTCGGTTCTTTTTATCTTCATCCAATTTTTGGTAAGCTGCGTAAAGACCAGCTCCCAACAAACCAGCGAAAAGTCCACCTACAAGTTTTTTACCCATCAATAAGACCTCCTAATATTTATTGGATTATTTTTTTGAATGGTGACGATTTCGATAGAGGTTCCATGCAGATTTACCAAATTTACCGGCAATTCCTGCAGTCACACCCTTCTTACTCGATTCTTTAACTTTGCCAGTTAAGTTTTGCGTTGCTTTATTTAAACTCGAAACACTTTCGCCAAGATCAGCGGCGGCCTGAAAGACTGGCGTGACAATGTTTAATTTGTCATCTACATCCTTGACTAAACTATTAGAGGTTGCCATGATCTTATCAGTTTGCTTGGTGATCACATCAACATTGGTTGTAATCGAGCGAATCGATGAATTCACTTCGGACATTGTTCGCCCAACTTTCATTAGGAACAAGCCAATAAATAAGACCAGCAGTAAAAATGCGATTGCAGCAATGAGACCAGCGATTTGCCCAACTGTCATTAATATTCCTCCTTGTGCAACAATTTACTTAAGAATAGCATTCCCACCAGCGTTTGACAATGAAATTGTTTTTCATTCAGCTGGTTTCAATTCGAATATTGATTTGATAAGATGGACTTATCTAAAAGAATTGAGGAACCAAAATGTTATCAACAATTAAATTACCTGAATTAGCCACTAACTGGCAACACTACTTTCATTTTTTGAATTGGCAGCAGTTACTTGCAACGGCAACCGAAAAAATTGGGATTATTTTACTGTTAACCTTATTATTGTTAATTTGCCGGCGAGTCGGTAAAGCTTTCATCAATCACTTTTTCAAACGTTACCGTGAAAAATACCAAAACACGGTTACCGAAAAACGCATTCAGACTTTTCATACCCTCACCATGAATATCTTGACCTATTGTCTGTGGTTTTTTTGGATATACTCGATCCTATCTGCAATTGGCGTCCCAGTTGGCACCCTCATCGCAAGCGCCGGCATCTTTAGCTTGGCAATTGGGTTAGGCGCCCAGGGATTCGTCACCGACATTGTCAGTGGTTTTTTTATTTTATTAGAAAAGCAAATTGAAGTTGGCGAGTATGTCCAAATTAACGGCATTCGCGGCACGGTTAGTTCAGTTGGCCTACGAACTACCCAGATTGTCGCTGATGATGGCACCCTCAACTTCGTCCCCAATCGAACAATTACGACCATTGCCAATATGTCGCGAAATAATATGACGGCAATGATCCAAGTTGGTATTTTGCCAGAAACGCCAATTGACCGCGTGATTCAAATCATTTCTGACGTGAACGAAAAAGAAGTTCCCCATTATTCAGATATTATCGGCCAACCGAAAATTATCGGGACCGTTAGTCTTCCTGATGGCAAACTGGTTGTTCAAGTCAACATCACGACTAAAAACGGTGCTCAATACCAAGTTTCGCATGACTTCTTGGCTAAGTATTTATCAAAACTGAACGAACAGGGCATTTCACTGCCAAGTAGCCCATTGATTATCCCGAAGAACGAGCCGCCTAAATCGTGATGCTCATCTTCGAAATTAGTTATCCTTATATATAATCTGAGACAAAAACTTTCTACCTGTAATTGCCGCTTGGATCCTCCATATCTGGATTAAAGCTGCGGTAAACACCCAACCCAGAATTTAGCAAAAGCGCTAACCACTCCTAGTCGGAATGATTGGCGCTTTCTGTTAAATGACAGGGCTTAAAACACCGTATACCTCAGTCGACAATTTCAAAACTGTCAAAAAATGATTAGCCCAGCTAAGCAAATGGCCCTTTGCCAATCTATTTTCTTGATGCTGGATTTGATTCAATTTGCGATTTCCGAACTACTCACGCCGGTTTGATTGGTTAGCTTCTGCTTTGACTCCATATAAACCGGTAACGCAATATAGTGCTTAGAAAAATTATGCGCCAAGTAGTTTAACTCCTTGAAGATTTCTCGGCGGGTGATAATGCCTTTAAATTCGTTATTCCCATCAACATAAGGCAAAAAGTTTTCATCCTCTAAGTAGCGTAAAATAACTTCTAAATTATCCCGTTCATAAATGGTTGGTACTTTCTTTTGCATCACTTGTTTTACCTTCATTGTCTCCAATGGCCGCGTCGTAATGCCAGTGTCTTGGAGCATTTGTTCGGCAATCATTGATAATGATACCAACCCTTTAAAGTGATTTTGGTTATCTAATACAGGAATCTTGGCATATTTAATTTTGGTCAGCACGAGGAAAACGTGTTGAAGATTATTATCTTCGTTAACCGTTGCGACTAAATCTGCTGGGATTAAAATATCCCGTTTGCTTTCCCTCATTACCGTTTCGATTGGCTTATCAATCATTTCAGAATAAGGCTCCTTTTTATTTAGTAAACGTAAATTGCAACTTATCAATTGGCTGGAGTTCGCGATCATAGTATTGAACGTGATTCATCTGGTCATCCGAGGTTAAAACTGCATACGTCCCACCGATAGCCGCGTATTGCCCCCGTGGATAGGTAATACTGCCAGGGTTTAGGAAGAGGATGCCGTTAGTTTGAACAACCCCCAACTGATGTGTATGACCAAATAAGACAACGTTGGCCTGCTTACTGCGCGCAAACAGCTGCAGTGTCAATAACCCGCTGTTTACATTTTGTAAGTGACCGTGCGTCAATAAAATTGTTTGCGTGCCAATTTGTTTGACCAGATCATCGGCAAATGTAGCCGAGTCCATATTGCCAGCCACGATGTAAAGCTTTGAAATTAACGGGTCATCTGCCACGAATTCAGAATCGCCGCAATGAAAGATGCCATCAACTTTTCCTTCATACTTATTCACCAGTTTATCGATGATTTGGCGATCACCATGATTATCACTGACAACAACAATTCTCATGCTTCCCACAACCCTGTTAGTTTATTCATTAAATTCCTGATGGCCCGCCCGCGATGACTAATCAGATTTTTATCATGAGTGGTCATCTCTGCCAACGTCATCTGTTTTTCTGGCACATAAAATAATGGATCATAACCAAAGTTATTTGTTCCCCGAGGAGCGGATAAAATCTGGCCATTAACCCGGCCAGCTGCTTCAACTTTATCTCCTCTTGGTGTTAAATATATCAGAACCGACTCAAAATAGGCATCCCGATTTAACTTATTTTGCATTTCTTTAAGAAGTTTGGCGTTATTGGCTGCATCGTCGTGATCGCCGGCATACCTGGCAGAATGAACGCCTGGTTGACCATTTAAAGCTGCCACAACCAAGCCGGAATCGTCTGCAATGACCGCTTGACCAGTAAACGCCATGATTGCCTGAGCCTTTAATAATGCATTTTCTGCGAACGTTTTGCCGGTCTCATTCACATCTGGGGCATCGGGAAAATGCTTGAGCGACTTGATTTGTACATCAGCATTTTTAAATGCCTCTTCAAATTCAATGATTTTATGATCATTCTTTGACGCGATCACAATTTGATCTGGTCGTTTCAACCTTAATCAGTCCTTTCAAATATCTAAATGGTCAGCTGACACCCGCGTCCCCAATAATTTGTCCGCAATCACCGCAAAGCTTGCTGGTTTGCCAGTTGTATAAAACTGGTTTGTTGGCTTTGAATGATTGGGGTCACGAAATTGGTGGTGCTTCGCTAAGTAATCAGCAACTTTTTGAGCGGTTGCAATGCCTGGGTCTACCAAATTTACCCCTTCACCAACAACATTTCTAATTTCCTGACTTAAAACGGGAAAATGAGTACACCCCATCACCAATGTATCAATTGGTAAGTCACTAAAATAGGCCAGTCGATTATTAACAGCGACTTGAGCTGCTTGGGTCCCAGCGAGGCCTTGTTCAACCATTGTGACAAATTCAGGGCAACCGAGTGCATAAACTTGACTGTCTGGATTAAGTTCATTAATGAGTCGCTGATAATCTTTTGACCTCACCGTGCCATTTGTCGCAATCACGCCAATTTGACCAGTTGCAGAAACTTTAACGGCCGATTCACTGCCGGGCGCGATGACGCCAATAACCGGAATTGGCAAAACCTGTTGAAGATACGTCAATGATGCAGCCGTCGATGTATTACAAGCAATTACAAACATCTTGACGTGTTGCTCGAGCATATAGTCAGCTATTCGCTTTGTTAACCTTTTGACTTGGTTTGACGATTTTTGGCCATATGGTAAATTAGCTTGGTCGCCAACAAAAAGGTACGATTCATTTGGAAGTACCTTGACGAGTTGTTTGAGGACGGTTAAGCCGCCGACCCCCGAATCCATGACGCCAATTGGGCGATTATCCACCTAAATTCCTTCTTCCTTGAATTACCTAACTGAAACTTATAAATGATTAAAATATTAGCTAAGCAAAACAGACTTAATAAATATATTGTATAATACTATTATGACATTTTGTATTGATGGAGATTAAAAAATGGATAATCAAGCATACAACACAATGATTCATCGTGACCACTTAGCTGACCTATTAGGACAAGCGTTAATCAGAGATGACCTCTTACCCAGTATTTTAGGCAACGATTCACACGAGATTTCATATTGGGCCGGCAAGCGGCTTTCCAGGACTCATCGGTTAGCCACTTATGAAGATATCGAAACCTTCTTTCGTCAATTTAAGCTTGGCGATTTAACCCTATTGAAACAAACAGCCAGCCAAATCAGTTGGCAGCTTGACGGAGAAATCGTTTCTGAACGGCTTCATCTGTTTTCTGATCCGGATTTCTTTTTAGAGGCAGGGTTTATTGCCCAAAGCTGCCAATATATCCTTGATCAACAAGCCGAATCAGAGGTTGAAAAAATTAATCCAGCAAAAGGCCTGGTCCTCATTACAACGTATTTAAGTAAAGACAAACCTTCAGATGGCCAAGAAGCTGCCGAAATTTTTAAGTTGGCTGCCGATCCCAATTCAACGACAAGCGACGACTCAGCTCATTAATTAAGCTAAACAAAAAGCGCTGCGCAAAAAAACGCAACGCTTTTTGTTTTACCTCACAACTACTCAGTATATTGAGCTAAAACTTTCTTTAATTGTTCCTTTGGGTGGTAGCCGACAATCGTGTCAACAACCTTGCCATCTTTCTTAACTAATAGCGTTGGAATACTCATAATCCCAAATTTTGAAGGGGTATTAGGATTCTTGTCAACGTCCATTTTGTTAAACGTCACATCATCCATCTCATCCGCTAATTCTTCAACAACGGGTGACTGCATCCGACAAGGGCCACACCAAGTTGCCCAAAAGTCAGTCAAAGTGACGCCCTTAGCAGTATCTTGTTCAAAAGTTTGATCGGTCGTTTCTTTTACCATTTTTCACACTCCCATCTTCTAATATATTTAGTCTAACAATTCCTCAAAAAAAAGCAAACAAATTGTACACAATTAGTTAATTAAAATTTAACAACCGTTGACCCATCGCCGCCAGCGTTAGGCGCAGAGTAGCCAAAGCTCTTGACCCGTTTATTGCGCTTGAGATAGTCGGTGACGCCTTTTCGCAGCGCTCCGGTCCCTTTACCATGGATAATTGTAACGGACGGGTAACCAGCTAACAATGCGGAATCGATGTAGCGATCAAGCTCGTACATCGCTTCTTCATAACGATGGCCACGCAAATCCAGCGTTGGGGATATCCCACTGGAACGCGTTCGCGAAACCCGGGTTTGCACGCGACCAGTTGCTTTTTTATCAGCGGCGACCTTCTCTAAATCGGCCTCGGCAATTTTCATTTTCAAAATTCCCAGTTGAACTTCCCAAGTGCCGTTTTTATCCTTACGAATTAGCGATCCTTGTTGACCATATGATTTTACCAAAACATCATCGCCCGGATGAAAATCATGTTTGGCTTTTTCTTTGGTAAGAACTTTGTTACGTTTTAAGCTTGGTGCCGTTTCCAGACGATTCAACGCCCCTTTTGCATCAATTAATTCATTTTCTTTAACCGCCACTTTGCCCACTTGAGCCTGTTTTTGATGTAAGTCGGCAATAATTTGATCGGCTTTTTGCTTAGCTTGTTCAACCACTTCGTTGGCCTGTTGCTTGGCGTGTTCTGCTAACCGATCTTTTTGTGCTTGATACTTATTAAACTGCTCAGTAAGTTGGCTATGCAGCGTTTCAGCTTGTTCGAGTTGCCCCCGCAATTGTTCAGCCTCATCATGGGCGCGTTTGGTCTGTTCCGTTAATTCCTCGATCATATGATTAATATCTTGGTTTTGCGAATCAGTAAATGAGCGGGCCTTGTCGATAATTTGACTAGAAAGCCCAAGTTTGCTGGCAATATTTAACGCATTACTTTGCCCGGGAACCCCCATTAACAGCCGATAAGTTGGTTGTAAGGTATCCACGTCAAATTCCATCGAGGCATTGATGATCCCTGGTCGGTTGTAGGCAAATGCTTTTAATTCCGGATAATGAGTAGTTGCAATCAATTCACAGCCGCGGGCATGAATGGCGTCAATAATCGCCATCGCTAAGGCTGCTCCTTCTTTTGGATCAGTCCCGGCACCTAATTCGTCAAGCAAAACAAGGCTATTTTCTGAAAGTTGGTTTAAAATCGATACGATATTATCCATGTGAGATGAAAAAGTACTCAAATTGGCTTCAATCGATTGATCATCCCCAATATCAGCAAAGACCTCATCAAAAACGCCAATTTGGCTATCTTCATTAGCGGTAATAAATAGACCGGATTGCCCCATTAATTGTAACAGGCCGACCGTTTTAATCGTAATTGTTTTGCCACCAGTATTCGGTCCAGTTACAATAATTGTGCGATAGTTATCACCGATTTCAATATCATTGGCAACTACTCGATCCCTAGCAATCAATGGATGCCTTGCTTTTCTTAAATTAATCACGTGATCATCAGAGATTAGTGGCAACACACTGCCCGTTTGGTGGGCATACTTAGCTTTGGCGTTTATAAAGTCCAGCTGGCCAATCAAATCCATATTATGCGTTAAATCATTACGATACGGTCGCAACAAATCACTCAATTCAGCGAGAATCCGGCGAACTTCTTCTCTTTCTGCCAGCTGATCTCTTCTGAGTTGGTTGTTCATCTCAACCACATTACTGGGTTCCACGTAAAGTGTCTGGCCCGAAGCGCTTTGATCATGGACAATGCCGCCAAAATGTTGCTTGTAATCCGCCCGAATTGGCAGTACGAACCGATCATCTCTGACCGTAATAATTGGCTCACTTAAATACTTGGCATCGCTGCCTTTAATAAACTTGCCCATTTTAGTTCGAATATCTGTTTGCGTATTGCTGATTGCCCGTCGGATGGCTCGAAGTTGTGAAGACGCCGAATCAAGGATGCGACCATCATCGTCAACTGACGCCACCATTCGCTTGGTTACTTCCGGCATTAACGTCAGTTGATCAACAATCACAGCAACTGTTCGTAGTTCAATGTCTTCTTTTAAGTCCGCGAAGAAATTGACAACCACTTGGACTGCCCGCAATAATTTTGTAATGTGGGCAAGCTCCGTTCCGCTTAATGAAGCCGCTTGGATTTTTAGCCGTTTCATATACGGAGAAATTTCCGTTAACTTAGGGATCGGGATTTCACCCTTCAGGCGAACGATGTCAGCCCCATCAGCCGTAGCTGCTAATCGTCTTTTGACGACCACCGGATCTGCGCTCGGCTGCAATTGTTTGACAATCTCTCGACCGCGATCAGTCGTTAAAAAAGCGGATAATTGTTGCTTAATTTTGCCATACTCTAAAGTTTCTAATACTTTTTCGTTCATGCGTTCACCTCACTAGCATGCTCAGTCCAAATTTGGATCATCTTGTTGGATAATCCTGGCGTTTGTTTAACAATCCATTGGCTAAGAGTGGATTGATCATACTGTTGTTGAATGGTTTGACTGGGCAATAATAATAAAAAGTTAAGTAAAATAAAAATGAGCAAGTAATGTGAAATGAGATTCATCAAAGCCCCTAAAATAGCGTTTGCTTGACTAATGAGTGGTAACTTAGTCACTGGCCGGATTAAATCCCTCACAATTCTAACCAAGCTGGAAATAGTGATAAAAATGAGTAGAAAAGCCAGCCATTTGATTATTAAGCGAATGGTTGCATTGGGCGACCAATTCGGATCAATTTGTAAAACAAAGTCCACCAGCGGAGCGGTGAATAAAATCGCGCTAACCGTTGCTGCCAGCCAACCGACCAAGTTAAAAAGTGCCACTACTAAACCACGATGAAATCCGCGTAAAAAACCAATCACTAAAATTAAGCAGATCCCAATATTAAAAATCACGCGCCTCAACCTTTCTATTGCCTGACATCATGGTCGTCTATCTTTTCCTTATCAAGTTGTGCCGCTATCTCGAATTGTTTGGAAATCGCATTAAAGGCAATCAAAATGGCTCGTTGCTCATCAGTCGCACTTGGCATTGCCGCTTGTAGTTGGTTTAACTGTTCATTCAATAGGTTTGTCACGGCCTGCATATGTTCAACCGAGCCCTTACCAACTAGTACATATTCTTTACCGCCAATCGTTGCTTTAAAGCGCCTCTTATCAGAATTTAACATTAACTCACATCCTAAAAAAATCAATTAAAAAGGACTGAGACAAAACTGACGCTTTGTTCTCAATCCTACGATCAAATGGCGAATATCGTCACTACTTGTTATCATCAGTGCTGTCTTGGTCGTCGCCATCTTTACCTAAGAACGTATTCAAAACCGATTCAATCATGTCCCATTCCTTGTCCGTTTCAATCGCCTGAAGCTCGCCGCCTTGCGGATCGCTTGGATCATCACCCTTAGGTAATGCAAATGCTTGAATCTCAACTTCTTCATCATCACTTTTGCCAGCCGGATAAATCAAAATATAGGACCGATCAAAATCTTCTGATTTGAAAGTAAATAACACATCGTATAAAGTTTCTTCGCCATTATCATCAACAAGTGTAATTTGTTGTTGTACTGGTTCATCTGCCATCATTGTCACCCTCGCTAAATTTTTGTTAATCTGCCTTTTCGATCTAGATAGTTTTGCAAAATTAATCCTGCAGCCAACTTATCAATGACTTTTTTACGCTTTTTCCTGGAAATATCTGCTTCTTCGGTCAACATCCGTTGGGCTTCAACAGTGGTTAAACGCTCATCTTCAAAATCTACGGGAAGGCCAAACTGTTTTTCCAAGCGTTTACCATACTGTTCAGAAGCTTCCGCCCGCGGACCCAGCGAATTGTTCATGTTCTTGGGTAACCCAACGACAAAGCCATCAACTTGATACTGTGACACCAATTCTGCAACCCGATCCAAACCAAACTGTTCGTTATCTTCATCAATTGGAATGATTTCCACTCCTTGTGATGTCCAACCAAGCGAGTCGCTAACCGCAACACCGACTGTTTTTGAACCAACGTCTAATCCCATTAATCTCATTTTTCACCCTTTTTCGTTTCGGTTGGGTGATTATCCAAGTAGAAACGAACTAATTCTTCGATGATTTCATCGCGTTCATGTCTGCGAATCAAATTACGAGCGTCCAAGTTACGAGGAATGTAAGCAGGATCACCAGAAATCAAATACCCAACAATTTGATTGTAGGGGTTGTACCCCTTTTCTTCCAGCGCAGCATACACTGTCAATAGTGTATCCCGAACATCCTTTGGTTGATCTTCATTGAAATTGAAAAACATGGTTTTATCTAACGAACTCATACGATTCACCTCTATGACATACGGTCATTTGTACTAATTTTAACTGATTATCGTTAAAACTACAATCAAGAGAGGCAATGTAATCGACATGTAATCGCAGTGTAATAATTATCGGTTAGCTAGCCATTCGGCAGCCGCATGCATCGCTTTGTCAAGACCGGCTGGGTCCTTGCCGCCAGCTTGGGCCATATTCGGCCGACCACCACCGCCACCTTTAATGTTTCCAGCAATCGACTTAATAAGATCGCCAGCTTTGATCCCATCATTAACCTTGTCATCGCGAACAGCAACAATCAAGTTTGCCTTTTGGCCGCTACCGGTTCCAAGGACCAACACATCCGAAAGGTTCTTGGCCCGCCAAGTATCTGCTAATTGACGAAGTTGATCCATGCCAGCGTCTTTGATGATTCCTGTAATAATGGAACCGCCTGAAACTTCTTGCTTATCTTTAAAGACATCTTGAGCTTGTTCACCAGCTAACTTGGCTTCCAAAGATTCTTGCTTCTGATGCAACCCCTTAATTTCGTCTTGTAATTGATTAACGCGATTAGGCACATCCTTTAATTGAGTCACTTTTAAGGCGCCAGCAACTTGTCGAAGTTCCTTTGTTTGGTCGTTTAAGAACTTGAAAGCATCGCGAGAAGTAACGGCTTCAATCCGACGAATACCAGCCCCGACTCCAGATTCAGACACAATCTTAAACAAACCAATCTCGCGGGTATTCTTTACATGAGTCCCCCCACAAAATTCAACTGAAAAATCGCCGATGCTGACAACACGTACCTTATCGCCGTATTTTTCACTAAACAACGCAATTGCACCCATTTTTTTACCAGTCTTTGGATCGGTCACTACCGTATTCACATTGATTTCATTAAAAATCTGCCGGTTGACCATATTTTCAACTTTTTCCAAATCTTCATCGGTGACTTGGCCAAAATGATTGAAATCAAATCGAAGATAATTGGGTTCAACTAAAGAGCCGGCTTGCTGGGTATGGCCACCTAAAACGTTTCTTAGTGATTGGTCCAGTAAGTGAGTAGCCGTATGGTTCTTTTCAACGCGGCTATGGAATAGACGGTCAACAACCAAATGATACTCGTTGCCCTTAATTAAAGGTTCTTGAGTTTTTAAGGTGTGTAAATTTTGCCCATTTGGCGCATGCTGAACGTCAACGACATCAGCGACCTTATCGCCTTCTTCGTCAAGGACAACTCCACGGTCTGCAACTTGCCCGCCCATTTCGGCATAAAATGGCGTTTTGTCAAAGATGACTTCGATTGTGTCTTCCTTTGACTGGTCCACACACTTTTCATCCTCAATAATTTCTAAAGCCTTAGCATGATCAACATCCAGCGTATCGTAGCCAACATAGTCACTTTTATCTTTAATTTCAAGCAACAAGTCTCGCTGAACACCCATTGATTTGGCACCGCTTCTTGCATTCCGAGCACGATCCTTTTGCTTTTGCATTTCGACTTCAAAACCTGCTTGGTCAACTTCTAAGCCGGCATCGGCAGCTTCTTCTTCAGTAAGTTCAACTGGAAAACCATACGTATCATAAAGTTTAAAAGCAATTGGGCCGTCGATTTGCTTTTGCTGATTTTTTTGCGCATCTGCAATCACTTCATGAAGTAACTTTAACCCGTCAGCTAACGTTTCATTGAACCGATCTTCTTCTGAACGAATGACCTTGGCAATGTAAGCTTGTTGCTTTAAGACATCCGGATAATACGACTCAAGGGTTCGCCCAACGACCGGTGCCAGCTTATATAAGAAGGCCTCGTTGATTCCTAGGCGCTGGCCGTTAACAATGGCCCGCCTGATTAAACGGCGGATAACGTAACCACGGCCAACGTTTGAAGGTAAGGCGCCATCACCAATTGCAACGGTGATTGCCCGGGCATGGTCAGCAATAATTCGAAAAGCAACATCATCTTGTTTACTTGTTCCATAGGTCTTATGGTCACTTAACTTTTCAGTTTCCCGGATCATGGGTAAAAATAAGTCCGTTTCAAAGTTCGTTCGAGCGTGCTGAAAGATCGACACGACCCGTTCAAGTCCCATACCAGTATCAATGTTTTTCCGAGGTAACGGCTCATACGTATCTTGTGGTGTGTGGTTAAACTGTGAGAAAACGATGTTCCAAACTTCAAGCCAGCGATCATTTTCACCACCTGGATAGTTTTCAGGATCATCCGGAGCTAAATTATCAAAATCTTCGCCCCGATCATAAAAGATTTCTGAATCCGGTCCAGAAGGTCCCTGACCAATATCCCAAAAATTATCCTCGATTTCAATAATATGGTCCGGCGAAACCCCGACTTGTTCCCAATACTTCTTAGCATCTTTATCTTTCGGGTAAACGGTCATATAGAGTTTTTCTTTATCCCAACCAAACCACTTCGGGGAAGTTAACAGCTCAAAGGCCCAGGTAATGGCCTCTTTTTTGAAATAATCCCCTACCGAGAAGTTCCCCAGCATTTCAAATAACGTGTGATGTCGGGGCGTCTTACCAACATTTTCAATGTCGTTAGTCCGAATACTCTTTTGAGAACTGGTCATCCGGGGATTTTTAGGGACCACCGAGCCGTCAAAGTACTTCTTCATCGTTGCAACCCCAGAATTGATCCATAATAACGTAGGATCGTCTACTGGGATAAGTGATGCACTTGGTTCAATCGTATGTCCTTTTTCTTGGAAAAAATCTAAAAACATTTGCCGAATTTGGCCACTGCTTAAGTCTTTCATGATTAATTCTCCTTTTGAAAAAAATAAAACACCGTTGCTAACAGAGACGCCCATTGACGCGGTACCACTCTGATTGCAACGATGTTTATCGTAACCACTTAATCTCTATAACGTAGAGTTGCGTATAGCTATTTAAAAGTTAAGAGAGCACTGGATTGGTTTAAATCGTTTTTTGCATCAACCAAAACGTTTCTTAAAATTAAATCCAATCAGCATATTCTTAAGACACTAGAAATTATACTTTTTTGTCAAATAACTGTCAATTATTTTACTTATATCGAGACGAACTGTTCTTGCGCTGTTTTCGTTGAGCCCGAGCTTCTTGACGCTTTTTGACCCGTCGATCCAGTTCATCTTTTCTAGCAAGCGACATCTTAATTTGTCGCTTATAACCTGGTTTAACTTTTTTCTTTTTCTTCTTAATCATGCCAATCATCGTTGGATCAAGCTTGTCATGTTTCTTACGATGTGTCTTACGACGATGGCGATCATAAGAGTCGACGATTTCATGGTTTTTCAAAGTTTTGGGTTTAAAGTGAATCCCCATATTTTCGAGTTCTTCAACATCCTTTTCTTCATCTGGTGAGTAAAGGGTAATCGATGTCCCGGACATCCCGTTTCGCCCAGTTCGGCCTACTCGATGAATAAAGAATTCAAGATCTTCGACTGGAATATCATCGTTGATGACTTCTGAAACACCCTGAATATCAATTCCCCGAGCTGCTAAATCAGTTGCAACAACGTATTGAAATTCGAGGTTCTTGACTCGACGCATAATCTGTTTTCGTTCCCGAGGTTTAACACCGCCATGAATCATTGCAACTTTCAAGCCTTGACCCTTGAGGTAGTCGGTTAGTTCCTCTACCCGTTTTCTGGTATTGGCAAAAATTAACACCAAATAGGGTTCCCCAATCGTCAATAATTGGTAAATGAGTTGGTTCTTATCGTGGCCCTTAGTAGAAATTAACCAATTGTCAATCGTTGGACTGATAATTGACGCCACCGGGATTTCTTCAATCACCGGATTATCCATGTACTTCCGCAAAAAAACATTGATTTTTTGCGGAATCGTTGCCGAAAAGACCATCATTTGAACATGTTTACCAAAGCTGGCAGCAATATGATCAACCACGTCTAAGAATCCCAGATCAAGGGTCATATCAGCCTCATCAATCACTAATTGAGAAGCAGTATGAACGTCCAAACCACCGTTTTGGATTAAATCCCAAATTCGGCCTGGGGTGCCAATTACTAGTTGAGGCTGCTCATGCTTTAATTTAGTTTCTTGTCGAAGTTTGTCAGTCCCCCCAACGTATGCGCCAGTTGAGATTGGCTGCTCACTGTGTTTAGCAAGTTGCTTGGCTGCATCGATAATTTGATAAGCCAGCTCACGGCTTGGGGTTGTGATAACAGCTTGAACTTCATGCTTATTAGGATCAAGTTGATTAAAAATTGGCAGTAAAAAAGCATGGGTCTTACCACTACCTGTAGCAGACTGACCAACCACATCTCGTTTTGCCATAATCTTTGGAATCAGTTTTTCCTGAACAGGTGTTGGCGTCGAAAAACCAATTTCCTTTAATGCGGCCATTAAAAATGGCTTTAAATTGAATTCTGAAAATTTGCTCATAAAATCTCCTACTTCTTGTAATCAGTGACAACCTGATTGAGGTCGGCCACAAAGGCTTTGATGTGGGCTTCATCTTCGACAACCGCCCCACTAGCAAGTGGATGGCCGCCGCCGCCATATTTCTTAGCGAGTTCATTGATTGCTGGTCCTTTAGAACGTAACCGAATCCGAAAGCTGCTATCTTTTTGCTGTACAAAGATTGCCCAAGAAGTGACGTCCTTAATTTTCCCGGGCAGCGGTACAACCGCAGACGTACTATCATCGCCAAGCTTAAATGGCGCCAATACTTTATCTGAGAGGACTAGGTAGGCGGCCCCGCTATCGAGAATCGTCAAATTTTCATAGACATAAGCTGACAATCGAGCCAGCGGGATATCAATCTCATCTTCGATTTTGTTAACTTCACTTGCAGAAAAGTCATAGGTTGTCAATCGGGCGGCAACTTCAAAAGTATGTGATGAAGTTGATGGGTACATGAATCGCCCCGTATCGCCAACAATCCCCGCATATAATAACCGGGCAGCTTCTGAAGGCATGACCAAGTCAGCCGTGTTTGCCGCGAAGAAGTCATAAATCAATTCAGATGTACTAGAAGCTTCTGGTTCTACCCACATCACGTCACCAAAGGCATCATCGTTTGGATGATGGTCAATTTTGATCATCATTTGGCCTTTGTTGTAACGATCGTCATCAACTCGTGGCTGATTAGCTGTGTCAACAACGATCACCAGCGCATGGGCATACTGATCATCGGCGATTTCATCCGTCTTGCCCATCCAATTGAACCCATCGTACTGCTTGCCAGCGGCCAACACCGTTTTTTTAGGAAAGGACGCTTTGAGAATCTGCGCAAGGCCCAGTTGTGAGCCGATTGCATCTGGATCTGGTCGTTTGTGACGATGAATAATAATTGTTTGATACTGTTTAATTGCCGTTAATATTTGTTCATTAATTGACATGTTTTAACTCCATTACTTTATTGTCGAACACTTCAGTATACCTTAAAAGCCCAATTAATTAAACCGGGAGTTTGAACGAGCCTCCCCGTTAAACAAATTAAGCGAAATATTTTCGTAAGATAAGTCAGCTAAATTAGTAATTGTGATGCCTAGCAATCTCACGCCGGTAGAAATGTCCGGCATCTCCGCGAGTAAATCACTTGCCAACGTCACATATTCTGTCGCGTCATTTTTAATGTAATCGGCAAAAGTTATTCGCTTTGTAAAGGTTGAAAAATCCTTATACCTAATTTTGAGCACCAGTGTTTTGCCGTGCTTCTTTTTTGCCGCCATTGTCTTAACGACCATCTGGGCAATTCGTCGTAGCTGAGTATCTACTTCGGCAGCTGTGTCGATTTCAGGACCAAACGTCCGCTCCTTGCCAATTGACTTGCGGATTCGCTGGTATTCAACGGGGCGGTGGTCGATGCCACGAGCCCGTTCATACAAAATATAGCCGAACTTACCAAAATGCTTCATTAAATCCATCTGTGACCATTTTAGCAAATCCTCGCCTGTTTCAATATTCAAAGCCTCCAGTTTGGGGGCCGTCTTTTTTCCAACCCCACGGAATTTTTGAATTGGCAGCTTTTTTAAAAATTCAACAGCATCTCGCTGATCAATAATGGTAATGCCAACCGGCTTGGCATAATCAGAAGCCTCTTTAGCCAAAAACTTATTATAAGAAACGCCAACCGAACAAGTTAGATGGGTTGTTTGCCAAATCTTGGTCTGAATCATCCTAGCAATTTGAATAGGGTCCGTCAAATGACGCTTATTGTGCGTAACGTCGAGATATGCTTCATCTAACGCAACTGACTCAACCGCATCCGTAAATTCATAGAAGATTTGGTGAATTTGATTAGAAACCGATCGGTAGAGGTCAAAACCGGAAAAGCGAAAAACGGCTTGAGGACAGAGCTCCAGTGCTTTTTGCGCACTCATAGCTGAATGAACGCCAAATTTACGGGCTTGATAGTTGGCGGTCGAAACCACACCGCGGCCACCAGTTGTTCTGGGGTCCCGGGCAACAATTAACGGTTTAGTTTTTAACGCCGGTTCTTTTCGCTCCTCAATCGAGGCGTAAAAGGCATCCATATCAACGTGAATCACTTTTCTAGAGACGCTCGCCACTGAGATTACCTCCCCACCAACAATCAAACGTATGTTCTTATTTGACTAAAAAAATGGTTGGGACAAAACTCAATGTTCTGTTACCAACCTTATCTACTATCAATTACTTACTGTGATCACTTTGATCAGAAGCCGATTCACTGGCTTGAGTTGCTTGATCTGATGCTGGTTGCTTTTCGGCAGGAGCTGTAGAACCAGCTGACTCACTCGTTGCTGGATTGCTGGTTTGATTAGCAGTTGTCGTGCTTGGCGCAATTGCTGGTTGTTTAACTTGGGCAATGGCACTTAAATCAAAGACCAAGTAAATCCCATCACAATCTAAAGTAACCGTTTTTTCAGCATCGTTAATCTCATCAACCACACCGTGTAAACGACCAATTGTCACTACTTGGTCACCAGGCTTAATCTTTGATAACTGTTCACGACGCTTTTGTTGTTGCTTTCTTTGCGGTCTGATCATCATAAAGTACATCAAAGCAAACAATGCAACAATCATTAAAATTGACAGATAAGAACTAGAACCATTCAATATTATTCACCCACACTTTCCATAAGACTACTTTACCAAATAACTGTGCCACCGTCCATAGCTAAAAGTTTTTAGCATTCGCTTTGTTATACCCATACTGTTCAAAAACTTCTTGACGTAAATCTAATAAATTATCGTCAATAATCGCTTGTTGGACGCGTTTCATTAAGTGAATCAGATAATACAAATTATGATAACTGCAGAGCCTAAGTCCAAAAGTTTCATCTGTCTTTAGCAAATGACGGATATAGGCGCGGGTGTAGTTTCGGCAGGTATAACAGTCGCATTGATCGTCTAGTGGCGTGAAATCTCTGGCGTAACGGGCGTTTTTAACAACCAGGCGGCCATGAGACGTCATTACTGTCCCATTTCTGGCGATCCGAGTTGGTAAGACACAATCAAACATATCAATCCCGCGAATCACCCCGTCGATCAAAGAATCGGTAACGCCAACCCCCATCAAATAACGCGGCTTGTTCTCAGGTAACAGTGGCGTTGTTGATTCGAGAATGCGATTCATTTCTGACTTAGATTCTCCAACGGATAACCCGCCAATTGAATAGCCCGGAAAGTCCAGACTGGTTAAATCTTGAGCAGATTGTTTTCTCAAATCCTCAAAACCAGCTCCCTGAACAATTCCGAACAATCCTTGCCAGTCGGGATTTCGATGGGCTTTTAAGCCCCGCTCAGCCCACCGAGACGTTCGCTCAACTGATTTTTTAACATAATCATAAGATTCGAAAAATGGTGGACACTCATCTAAGCTCATCATGATATCGGGGCCAAGGTCATTTTCAATTTGAATCGCCTTTTCTGGGGATAAAAACATTTTGGCACCGTTAATTTCATTTTTGAAGGTGACCCCTTCTTCGGTAATGTCTCGATTCTTAGCCAGTGAAAAAACCTGAAAGCCGCCCGAGTCGGTTAAAATACCCTTATGCCAGTTCATAAATTGATGAAGGCCGCCAGCTTCTTTGACAATGTCTTCACCAGGCCTTAGCCACAAGTGATAAGTATTGGCTAAAACAATCGTTGCCCCCATTTTGTCTAGTTCTTCGGGGGCAAGCGTCTTAACGGTTGCTTGAGTCCCAACCGGCATGAAAATTGGGGTGCGAAAAGTTCCGTGGGGCGTGGTAATCTCGCCTAATCGAGCGCCCGTGTGTTTTTCTTTTTTGATCAAGCGATAGGTGATCGCTGGCTGCATGAATAATCCTCCTTGTAAAGTAAGCAAAATAAAGCAATTAGAAGCTGTCTAAAAAGCTATTTAATGAATGTACATGGCATCGCCAAAACTGAAGAAACGGTATTTTTCTTGAATGGCGTGCTGATAAGCATTCAAAATATTTTCTCGACCAGTAAATGACGCAACCAGCATCACAAGCGTTGATTTGGGCAAATGGAAATTCGTAATAAATGAATCAACGACCTTCCACTCATAACCGGGCTTAATAAAAATGTCTGTCCAGCCAGAATCCGGGCGAATGTCACCATTAAATTTAGTTCCGACCGTTTCCAACGTCCGAATTGACGTCGTTCCGGTTGCCACAATCTTACCGCCGTTTTTTCGAACAGCATTTAATGTATCGGCAGATTCTTGAGATAGCCGATAAAATTCACTGTGCATCTTATGTTCGTCGATGTTTTCTTCATCAACCGGCCTGAATGTCCCTAAGCCAACGTGAAGTGTTAAATATACCAGATGAACGCCCTTATCGGCAACCTTTTGCAGCAATGCTTTCGTCCAATGCAGCCCAGCCGTTGGCGCAGCAGCGGATCCCATTTCCTTGGCATAAACCGTTTGATAACGATTGGGATCGTCTAGCTTTTCTTTAATGTATGGCGGCAAGGGGGTTTCTCCCAGCCTCTCCAAAATCTCGATGAAAATACCGTCATACTTAAATTCAATTTCTCGGCCACCATGATCCAATTCTTTGGTGACCACGGCTTTTAGCTGCCCATCACCAAAATCGATCACTGTCCCAACCTTGGCTCGTTTAGCGGGCTTCATGAGGGTTTCCCAGCGATCACCTTCGATATTGTGCAGCAAAAGGACTTCCATATGGCCGCCCGTCTCTTGCTTAATACCATAAATTCGAGCGGGCATGACCTTTGAGTCATTCATAACGAGCGCATCCCCAGGATTTAAATAATCGATAATATTATAAAAATGCCGGTCCTGCATCTCACCGGTGTCCTTATTTAAAACTAATAACCGTGATTCATCCCGATCCTTAATGGGGGTTTGAGCAATTAGTTCATGTGGTAAGTCATAATCAAAATCTTCAAGCGTATAGTGTGTTTTCAAAATTCTAATTCCCTTCATGCTTAGTTGGCAGCGGACAGTGCAAATGCTCATAGCCTTTTCTGGTAACCATTCTTCCTCGGGCCGTCCGCTTTAATAACCCAATTTGGAGAAGATACGGTTCATACATTTCGGCAATTGTCTCCGTTTCTTCGCCGATATTGGCCGCCAAGGTGTTTAACCCAACTGGGCCACCATCATAATAATTGATCATTGTTTTAAGTAGTTTAATGTCGGTATCGTCCAACCCTAACGCGTCAACTTTTAGTTTGGTTAACGCATAACGCACAATTTCTAAGTCAATTTGCTCCTTATCAGAAACTTGAGCAAAGTCACGAACTCGTTTGAGCAGCCGATTTGCGACTCGCGGGGTTCCCCGCGATCTCAGCGCAATTTCGTGAGCGCCAGCCTCCAAAATTGGAATTTGGAAAATCGATGCCGTTCGCTTAACAATTGCTTCAAGGTCAGCGGGTCGATAGTAATTCATATGTTCGACAATGCCAAAACGATCCCGCAGCGGCGCCACTAGGGTTCCAGCCTGCGTCGTTGCGCCAATTAAAGTAAACGGCGGTAGTGGAAAATGAATTGGGTGAGCAGACGATCCTTGACCAACAATGATGTCAACATAGAAATCCTCCATTGCTGAATAAAGCATTTCTTCGACAACTTTTGGCAGCCGGTGAATTTCATCAATAAACAAGATATCGCCCGGCTGCAGTTCATTTAGCAACGACAACAAATCCCCAGGCTTATCAATCGCCGGCCCGCTGGTGGTTCGAATATTAACCCCCATTTCGTTGGCAATCACCATCGCCAAGGTGGTTTTCCCCAATCCGGGTGGTCCATATAACAACACGTGATCCAAGGATTCCTCACGTTGTTTAGCGGCCTTAATATAAACCGCCAGTTTGTTTTTGACGTCATCTTGACCAATATACTCATTAAGTGTCTGCGGCCGAATTGATTTTTCAATTGTCGTTTCTTCCGCATTAGCGGTTGCTGGCGAAATAAGTCGATCATCTTTTTGATTGGTCAATTAATCAGCCTCCTTTAACGCACTAGTAACTTAAGGCCCAGGCTGAGATATTCATCAGTCGATAACCCCTGCTTTTCTGCAAGCTCTGCTTGAATGCGATCAATTTGTTTTTGGCTATATCCAAGCGCCAACAGCGCCGACAACGCATCTTGGAGTTCCTTAGTTTCGGTTGTTGATAATGAACTTTGCTGAGCTTTGACCGCACTTGGCGCAATGTCTCCCAATTTACCTTGAAGATCCAAGATAATTTGTTGAGCGGTCTTCTTCCCAACACCCGGAAACTTCGTCAAAAATTTAGCGTCTTTGTTTTGAACTGCTGTAATTAATCCATCGCGGTCGTTGCCGGCTAAGATCGCCAAAGCACTTTTAGGGCCAATACCAGACACCGCAATTAATTTTTGAAAAATTTGTTTGTCTTCACTATCTTTAAAGCCATAAAGTAAAATAGCTGAGTCACTTACAGACTGATAAACGTAAACCCGAACAGTCGCTTGGCCGTCTACTGTAAATTTGTACGGATCAGCCGCATAAATGAGGTAACCCACGCCGCCAACAAGCAAAACGATATGGGTCGGCTGGATATCAACTACGAAACCTTCTAAAAATTCGAACATTAAAAAACGCCTCTCTAAGTAAAACGTATGTTTGCTTGTTAAATTGTATCACATCTTTTAAGCGGCCACGACAACAAATTACATGATTTCTTGATCCGTGCGGTGAGGATCTTGAATACGTTTAAACATTTTTTCGATATCTTCGTTCGTAAATTTAACCAGCGTTGGCCGGCCATGGGGACAATTATATGGATTTTCACAAGTTGGCAATCGCTTTAATAATGCAGTGGCCTGTCTTTCATCCAAATGATGATTTGCCTTAATCGCGCGTTTACAACTCATCATGATTGCCGTTTTTTCCCGAAACGCAGCAACTGAAATTTTATGATCGGACAAAATCCAGTCAATCATTTCTTTGATTGTGTCCTCTTCTTGGCCAGCTTTAAACCACATGGGGTGTTCGCGAACGATGAAACTGTTCTGGCCAAACGCCTCTAAGTGAATCCCCAGTTTTTCTAAAAGTGCCTTGTGTTCCGTAATCAGCAAAAAGTCAGCTGTTGAATAGTCCAGCACAATTGGGACTAAGAGTTTTTGCTGATCGTCAGAAACTTCCCCAATGGCCTTTCGGTAATGTTCATAATTGATTCGTTCTTGGGCAGCGTGTTGGTCAACAAGATACATGTTTTCTGGCGTTTCGGCAACTAAGTAGGTGCCGTGAATTTGACCAATATACCTCAAATCCGGGAAACCGGCATTATCAACTAATTCAGCTTGCTTTGGTTGAGATTGTCGACTCAACAGGCTAACGGGTGGCATGGTCCGTTTTTGTTCATCATCAAATATTGGCACTGAACTGGGTTCATTTTTAAGCAGCTGATCAAATTGAGCCACTTGCGGGCTGTTTAGATCATCCTTAGTTTTAACGACTACCGGAACCACCTCGCTGTCACTACTTGAGTCACTAAGCTGGCTGTCAGCGGCAAATAAAGGCGGCATCGAATGCTTCGGACTTTCTTTGGCAGCGTCAAATTGCCTAGTGGTCGCTTCAAACGGCTTTTTAAAATCCCGAGTAGCATCTGGAATCAGTTGCTTTTGCGCTAACATCTCCCGAATGGCCTCGGCAATCAATTTACCAATCGCCGGCTCATCACTAATTCGAACTTCTTGTTTGGTTGGGTGGACGTTGACGTCAATTAACGCCGGGTCAACATCAATTTGAATGACGGCAATTGGAAACCGACCGATCATCAACTTAGAGCCATACCCTTCAATCACAGCCCTTGTGAGTGGATAGTTGCGAATAAAGCGACCATTTAGAATGAGTGAGATATAGTTACGACTGGATCTGGTTAATTCGGGTAGACTAACATAACCCTTGATTTTAAGGTCCAATTCGCTGGCTTTAACCAAAGCTAGTTTTGAAACGGTCTTGACCCCATAGATTGCGCCCAATACTTGAAGCAAGTCTCCCCGCCCAGAAGTGCGTAACAATTCACGGCCATTGCTAACCAGTGAAAAAGCGATTTCTGGATGGCTCAAAGCTAATCGGTTCACCATATCTGAAATCTTTGATAGTTCAGTATTTGGTGAACTTAAATATTTTAATCGGGCCGGGGTATTGTAAAACAGTGACCGAACCTCAACGGTCGTTCCCTTACGAGCCTCAGCCGCCTTTTGATCGACGAGCTTGCCGCCCTTATAGCTGACCTCAACGCCAGTCTTTCCCGTTGAAGTCTTCATGACAACATTTGAAACCGAACTAATACTAGGAAGCGCCTCGCCCCGAAAGCCAAGCGTCCGAACTCGAAAGAGGTCCCTTTGCTCAGCAATTTTACTTGTTGCATGACGCAAAAAAGCCGTTTGAACTTGCGACGGGTCAATGCCATTTCCGTCATCAACGACCCGAATTAATTTTAGACCAGCGTCTTCTATGGTGACGTCTATTTCCGTACTGTCAGCATCGATTGCGTTTTCGACTAATTCTTTGACCACCGATGCCGGTCGTTCAACAACTTCACCAGCTGCAATTTGATCGGCTAAGATCGGGGGTAATTCATGAATTTTATTCAAACCAATCACCTTATTCCCTGTTTATCTTCTGCTGCCATTTATAGACTTGGTTCATGACCTGCATGGGCGTTTTTGACATTAAATCAAGTTTTTTGATTTCTGAAACGACTTCCACTTGATTATCATTAACTGTTTCAAGGGGAAATAATGAAATTTGTTCTTCTTGAGTCGCTTCGGTCTGATGACTGGGCTGAGACTGGCTGACCCTTGGCGCCTTTGGCTCAGCTTGTTTTTCGTCGGCTTGCTTTTCTAATCGTGTCAAAATGTCATTGGCCCGTTTTAATAAATTATTTGGCAAACCAGCTAATTTAGCAACGTGAATCCCGTAGGACTTATCGGCAGGCCCGGGCTGGATCTTGTGTAAAAAGACCAGCTCACCATTTGATTCAGTTGCGCCAACATGAACGTTTTGAAGCTGCTTGAGGCTTTCGTCTAAGGCTGTCAATTCGTGGTAATGAGTGGAAAAAAGCGTTTTGGCACCAATATGATTATGAACATACTCAATAATGGCTTCAGCCAGTGCCATGCCATCATAGGTGGCAGTTCCTCGCCCAATTTCATCGAATAAAATTAAACTATTAGGCGTTGCGTTTTCGATGGCATCATTGGCTTCTTTCATCTCCACCATAAACGTGCTTTGACCGGAAATCAGGTCATCGGCCGCCCCAATTCGGGTAAATATTTTGTCAAAGACCGGCATCTCAGCCTTTTTTGCCGGGACAAAGCAGCCAATTTGATTCATTATAACCGATAAAGCCAGCTGACGCATATAGGTACTCTTACCAGACATGTTAGGGCCTGTAATTAGTAAAACATTGGTATTGCTGCCCATGTCAACATCATTAGGCACGTATTGTTGGTGGCCTAACACCTTTTCAACAACCGGGTGGCGGCCATCTTTAATCGCAACTTCATGCTTTGCCGTTAGGGTTGGGCGAACAAATCGATATTCCTCACTGACCGCGGCAAAACTTTGCAGCACATCAACTGACGCAATTGCATCAGCCAAATCCTGAATTCGTTTAATTGACTGCTTAATCCGATCCCGGATCGTCACAAACAGCTTATATTCCAGAGTTTTGCTTTGTTCTTGAGCTTCTAGAATCAAAGCTTCTTTTTCCTTTAATTCCGGTGTCGAAAATCGCTCAGCGTTGGCCAACGTTTGTTTACGCTGATAACGATTTTCCGGGATCTTATTCAAATTAACCTTTGTGACTTCAATATAATAACCAAAGACGTGGTTAAAGCCGACTTTTAGATTATTAATCCCAGTAATTTTGCGTTCCTTGGCCTCAAGTTCAGCCAACCACTTTTGACCGTTATTTGTTGCATCGCGATATTTGTCTAATTGTTCGTTGTAGCCATCTTTGATCACCCCGCCGTCCGTTACGGAAATTGGTGGCTCCTCGACGATCGCCGCTTCAATCTCGTTGACAATATCATCTAACGGCACTAATTTGGTTAACATTTCTTGAAAGCTTTTGTCGGCAACTTGTTCCAAAATATATTTAATTTTGGGAACCTGTTTTAACGATGTCTTTAATTGAATCAAATCGCGGCCATTGACACTGCCAAACGCAATTCGCCCCGCCAATCGTTCCAAGTCATAAACTTTAATCAGTTCATCTTGTAACTGATTGCGTTCGTAATAGTGATCGAGTAAAACGGCAACCGCGTCATGGCGCTCGTTAATTCTATTGGCATTGACAAGCGGCCGTTCAATCCACTGCTTTAACTTTCGGCCACCCATTGCGGTTTTGGTTTGATCCAACAACCACAGTAGGGTACCAGCCTTTTTGCCGGTTCGAATGTTTTTAATTAATTCCAAGTTATATTGAGAATTATGATCCATTTCCAAAAAGTCGGATGGCTCATACACAACCGCCCGTTTTAAATGACTAAGGCTACGTTTTTGGGTCGTTTGAATATAATCTAACAGCATCTTTAAAACCCGCTTCATCAACGGATCGTTGACCCCTTGACTTAAGTAACTTACCGATGAATTAACTGGTAATTGGGATTGAGTTGATCGAAGAATCCCCAATTTCTTGATTGTTTCTTGAATCGATGCCGGCAAATCCGACTCAATCACCGTTTCCTTAGTCGCCAGCGATACCAATTCATTGACTAATTCTGCTTTGGTGGCAAGTTTGGCAACCTTTAACTCACCCGTGGACAAATCAACATAGGCAAACGCAAATTGTTCACCAGTCTTATTGGCAACCACAGCCGTTAGATAATTATTAGTCTTGGCATTTTCACTACCAACATCCACTTGGGTTCCAGGAGTCACCAGCTGAATCACTTCACGTTTGACCATGCCCTTGGTTAAGCGAGGATCTTGCATTTGCTCACAAATGGCCACTTTATAACCTTGGTCGACCAAGATATCAATATAGTTCTGAACTGCCTTATGAGGCACCCCACACATCGGAATTGGATGCTCAGCGTTTCGACTTCGATTCGTTAAGGTCAATTCTAGGAGCTGTGAACCCTTGATTGCATCGTCATTGAACATTTCATAAAAATCGCCAAGACGATAAAACAAGAACGCATCCGGGTACTGATCCTTGATTTTTTGATATTGTACCATCATTGGTGTTTGTGCTTGCTTTGCCAACTATAAGTCCCCTTAAATCAAATTCATTTTCCAGTAATTTTAATTATCACATACTAGCTTAACTTATCTGGCCATCTAAGAATTTAACTGTTTTAATGCTCGTTGTATGACCCGTTTGATCATCAATGTCCAAATAGCAACCAGCAATCACGCCACGTCCCGTTTCTAAAACTTCAAAGCGAGCTGGTCGTTGGTTAAGGAAGCGATTAATAACGCTCTTAGGTTGCATGCCCAGCATCCCATCGGCCGGTCCGGTCATGCCGGCGTCGGTTAAGAAACCAGTTTTTTTAGGCAAAATCCTAGCGTCATTAGTCTGAACGTGAGTATGCGTCCCAACAACCGCTGAAACCTTGCCATCCAAATAGCGGGCAATTGCTAATTTTTCACTAGTCGCTTCCGCATGGAAATCCATAAAAATGCAGGGCGTGGTCTGGCGAATTTGAGCGATCAAATCATCGGCTAACGTAAACGGGTCATCTAAATTATCCATAAATACCCGTCCTTGAAAATTAAGAACAGCCAGTTGGCTACCATTAACGTTAACCATTGTATACCCTTTTCCTGGCGTCGTCTGTTTTGGGAAATTGTATGGGCGGATCAAGCGCTTAGCATCGTCAATAAAGTCTAAAATTTCATTATTACTCCAAGCGTGATTTCCCAACGTCACAACATCGACCCCAGCTCCCATTAAGCGCTTATAAATACTTTGAGTAATGCCCCTGCCCATTGGAGTCGCGTTTTCACCATTTACAATTGTTACTTGGGGCTTTATTTCTTGTTTAAGTTTGGGTAAGTTGTTTTCAATCATTTGGACACCCATATTGCCAACCACATCACCGATAAAAAGAATTCGCATTAATCATTCCTCGAGACTTTCTAAATTAATTTAAAATAATTTTAACATTCATAAAAGAAAAAAGACCAGAATAACTGATCTTTCATCTTGCATATTCGACTGAACGAACTTCCCGAATCACGGTAACCTTAATGTGACCCGGATACTTCATTTCAGTTTCGATCTTTTGTTTAATCTTACGGGCAAGTACAATCGCTTGCGTATCCGTAATTTCTTCTGGCTTGGCAATTACTCTAATCTCTCGACCAGCTTGAATTGCATAGCTTTTTTGAACTTCATCAAAACTGTCAGTAATTTTTTCGAGACTATCAAGTCGATGAACAAAACTCTCGAGCGAATCACTATGGGCACCTGGCCTTGAAATAGCAATCTTTCCGGCCACGGCAACCAGTTCAGCAATAATCGATTCGGGCTGATGATTTTCTTCATACCCTTTAATTGCATCAATTACGACCGGGCTTTCGTGATACTTCTTAGCTAAGTCAACCCCTACTTGAACGTGTGAGCCCTCGACGCCATTGCTGGCAGCTTTTCCGATATCGTGTAATAATCCTGCGCGTTTAGCTAAAGTAACATCCTCACCTAATTCCGATGCAAAAGCACCAGCCAATTTAGCAACCTCAACTGAATGACCAAGTAAATTCTGACCATGAAAAATCTTGAAGTTCATTTGACCAACGAGCTTAATCATTTCAGGACTCATTGAATGAATTCCGAGATCAAACAAGGTTTCTTCGCCAATATCTTGGATTCGTTCATCAAGTTCTTTTCGGCTCTTATCAACCATTTCTTCAATCCTGGCCGGATGAATTCGGCCGTCTTTAATAAGCTTCTCCAACGTCATTTTAGCAACTTCGCGCCTAATTGGATCAAAGCCGCTCAAAACGACCGCTTGGGGAGTATCATCAATGATTAAATCGATACCCGTCAGCGTCTCAAATGTGCGAATGTTTCGACCTTCTCGGCCAATAATCCGCCCCTTCATATC
Source organism: Lentilactobacillus fungorum (assembly GCF_016860605.1). Lineage (GTDB taxonomy): Bacteria > Bacillota > Bacilli > Lactobacillales > Lactobacillaceae > Lentilactobacillus > Lentilactobacillus fungorum. The sequence continues at coordinate 27,663 of NZ_BNJR01000004.1, read as the reverse complement.
TTCATTTGGTAAACTGACAACGGAAACTGTAGTTTCGGAAACCACGTCCGCTGAACTTTGTTGAATTGCTTCAATGATCAAATTCTTGGCGTTTTCATCGGCTTCGGTTTGAGCTTGGTAATAACTTTCTTTTACCATCCGGGCTTTTTCATCTGCTAGCTGTTCACTAGTTTCCTTGATAATCAAGTTCCGCGCTTCTGTTTGAGTAAGGGCGGATACCCGTTCAACTTCAGCCTGACGCTTTTGAATAAGTGAGTTTGCTTCTTCTTGTTGTGTAGTTAAATTTTGCTGTTCCCGATTAATCTTTTGTTCCTTACGGTTTAAGCTACTTTCCCGTCGTTCAAAAGCACTGTCCTTTCGATCAAGTGCTTCTTCACGCTGGAGAAGCCGATCCTCTTGCTTTTGAATCTCTGCTCGTCGATTCTTCAATTCCTTCTCGACTGAAGATCGATAGCGGTGGTTCTTTTCTTGAGCCGACAAAGTAGCTTCCTTAACAACCGTCTCCGCCTTTTTCTTAGCTTCAATCAGAATGTTCTTTGCAGAACCATTTGCCGCGTCAAGATCTTTTTCCTGGATCTTTTTTTGTACAGATTTACCGACAAGAAAACTGGCAATACCAACAAAACCAACAACAATAATAGCGATGATTGCGAGGATTATTCCAGCCATACTCATGGCTTCACCTCCAAATCATCATAAAATGATTATTTCTAAACCAATTATAAGATGTTATTTGATTATTGACACAACCCTCATTTTAATGTTTGTTGGCATCAGTGTCAATCATCTTATTAAGGAGTTGTTAATTAATTGTATATAGCAACCATATTCTTCTTATCAATCATCTCAAGATTGGCAACTTGCTTCGACCAAAACTGATCACAAAAAGCCAGCCATTACCCTCACTAAACGCAATTGTAATAGCTGACCATTCATAATCCTAACAACCATTTAGGGCTGGTTGACTTAACTGTGAGATCCAACGGACTGCTCTGGTGCTGCTTCACCATCCTGCTCGCCTAGATTCTCATCTTGCGTAGAAGCCTGTTCAAAATCAACGTGATGACGAGAATATAACATGAAGATTAACCCCCCAATTATGAGCCAGATCAGATAGGTTATCCAAGCATCAAGGGTTGTACTAATAAGCAAAATAACACAAAACAGCATTGCTAAAATTGGAATCGTATACCCCAACGGCAACTTAAACGGTCGTTGCAAGTCCGGTTGTTCCCTGCGCAAAAGAATCACAATCAACGAAATCAAGAAGAACACGCAAAGCGAGCCAACGTTTGAAATCGTCGCTAGTTGTTTAACGTTCGATATCCCCGCTAAAATGGCACCAATTGAACCAATCAACCAAAGGGCCCGATTAGGACTCTTACTTGATTGATTTAATTTTGCTAAGCCTCGTGGTAAAAAGCCACCTCTACTCATTGACATCACGATATTTGAAGCAGCGTAAACAAACGCGTAGACAACCGCCAAAATACCGATAATCGCCCCTACGGAAACAATCTGAGCAGCGACATTATGCCCTTTAGCCATTAACACGTAGGCCATTGATTCAGGCACATTCAGCTGTCGATAACTCACAACACCAGTCATAATGACGCTCACAACAATATAAAGCGTTGTGACAACTAGCAGTGAAATAATAATGGCTTTGGGTAACGTTTTTTGCACGTTTTTGGTTTCCTCAGCGGAAGTTGCCAATGCATCGAAGCCAAGAAAGGTGAAAAATACTAACGAAGCCCCAGAGAAGATTCCCTGAACACCAAATGGCATAAAGGGCGTCCAATTACTTGAATCAACGTTTTGAACAGCCACAAAGATAAACAGCAGAATAACCGCCAACTTGATCATTACCAAAATATTATTAAAAATTTTACTTTCGCTCGTTCCTCGGGTCAAAATCAGGGTAATCAGCAAAATCATTAACACCGCTGGTAAGTTAATGATGCCACCATTAGAAGGGGAAGCCATCAACGATGCTGGCAAATTAACTCCAATTTCTGAAAGCGATGCCTTAACATAGCCCGTCCAGCCATTGGCAACCGTTGCGGTTGTCGTAATATATACACCCAGCAAGGTCCAACCAGCTAAAAACGCCATTCGCTGGCCAATTGCCACCCAAGCATATACATATGCACTACCGGAGTTTGGAATACTAGTTGTCAATTCTGAATAACACAATCCAACCACCGCACTGGCAAACCCAGCGATCAGAAATGAAATGATAACAGCCGGACCGGCAGCTGTTGCGGCAACGATTCCAGTCAGGACCAAAATTCCAGTTCCAATAATGGCGCCGATCCCCATGATTGAAAGGTCAAATAGCCCGAGTGTTCGCTCACGTTTACTATCTTTGGCATTTTTTAACACCAAATCAATGTTGATTCGACTATTTTTCATAATAAATCCCCTGTTAAATCGTTGTCACTGTCTAATTAAATTGCTCGTAAGGTAAATTCAGACTCTCTGCAACTGCTTGGTTTGTCAATTTACCTTCGAAGGTGTTAATCCCGGTTAATACCGTATTATCTTTGGCAGCCTCGACTAATCCCTTATTGGCAATTTCAATTGCGTATGGCAAGGTTGCACTGGACAAAGCATCAGTAGCAGTCTTCGGCACCGCACCAGGAATATTGGCAACCGTGTAATGAACAACTCCGTGGGAAATATAGATCGGATCATCATGAGTTGTTGCCTTAACACTGGTTTCAAAAATACCGCCTTGATCGATTGGCACATCAACAATAACCGACCCATCTTCCATGCTGTCAACCATCTCCGTTGTTACCAATTTAGGGGCGGTATGCCCTGGAATCAAAACTGCCCCAACAACCAAATCAGATTTCTGAACTGATTCGGCAATATTATGAGGATTTGAAATCAATGTTTGAATTTTACCGTTGAAAATATCATCAACTTGAGCTAAACGCTGTGCATTGATGTCCAAAATTGTGACATTAGCACCTAATCCGACGGCAATTTTCGCAGCGTTGAAGCCAACCGTTCCGGCACCGATAATGGTAATATTCCCCCGATGAACACCAGTAACTCCTGGTAACAAAATGCCTTTACCCTGATGCGGTTCTTCTAGGAAGTGGGCACCGACTTGAATAGACATTCGACCAGCAATTTCACTCATTGGGAAGAGTAATGGCAAGCCGCCGTTTCGGCCGACCATTGTTTCATAAGCAACCGCCGTTACTTTACTGTCCAGCAATGCTTTGGTTAAATCTGGATCCGCGGCTAAGTGGAAGTAAGTGTAAACAATTAAGCCCTCGTGGAAGTACTTATACTCAGATTGAAGCGGCTCCTTAACCTTAATAACTAAATCAACGTCCCAAGCGTCATCGACACTTCCAATGCTTGCCCCAACTGCAGTGTATTGATCGTCTGGAAAACCAGAACCAGTTCCTGCGCCTTGTTCAACAACGACATCATGGCCGGCATGAATTAAATTAGCAACCCCGCTCGGCGTCATGCCAACTCGATTTTCTTGTTCCTTAATTTCCTTTGGAATTCCAATCTTCATCATAATCATCCCTTCATGAATCCGCTTACATCTATCAACACCCTAAAATTACCACATCAAGTTAGTTAGTTCAAATAAATGCATTTGTGATTTCTTATGCATCGACCACAAAATATATATTCATTGGTACGCCTGAAATTCAGCCCAAAGAATAATTAGATTATTCTCATTATCACGACTGCATGTTCAATTTAGAGCAACCATATCAAAAAAACAAAAGTTGCCATAACAGTCATAGCAACTTTTGCTTCTTGTAATATTTATCCAACGCTAACGTCGTTTTTATTTACCAATATTTAAATCAATGTTTTCTGCTGGCTTATTATCAGCGGCAGCTTTTTTAGGTGCTTTAGCCGTCTTTTTGCTATCTGATTTTGCCGAGTCTTGTGCTTTTTCTGTTTCAGGCTCCGTATCATCAGGAATGCCATAAGCGGCGCGAACCTTCTTATTAACTTCTTTAAACATATCTGGATGATCCTCAAGGTACGATTTGACATTTTCACGACCTTGGCCAATTCGCTCTTCGCCATATGAATACCATGAACCCGACTTGTCAATGATATCCTTATCAACGGCCATATCAACCAGTTCACCTGATTGAGAAATACCCTTGCCATACATAATATCAACTTCTGCTCGCTTAAACGGCGGGGCAACCTTGTTCTTCACAACTTTAATCCGAACTCGATTACCAATGATATTCGTGCCATCTTTAATCTGCTCGGCTCGTCGTACCTCTAGTCGAATGGTTGCGTAAAACTTTAATGCTCGGCCACCTGGGGTCGTTTCTGGATTACCAAACATCACCCCGACCTTTTCACGAATCTGATTAATAAAGATCGCAATCGTCTTAGTCTTATTAATTGTCCCAGATAACTTCCGAAGCGCTTGCGACATCAAACGGGCTTGTAATCCCACGTGCTGGTCGCCCATTTCACCTTCAATTTCTGCTCGTGGTACCAAGGCAGCTACCGAGTCGATAACAACCATGTCGATTGCGCCACTCGTTACTAAGGCATCGGCAATCTGTAAGCCTTGCTCGCCAGTATCAGGCTGGGAAAGCAATAAATCGTCGATATTGACCCCTAAATGCGTTGCATAAACTGGATCCAAGGCATTTTCAGCATCAATATAAGCTGCTGTACCACCGCGCTTTTGAACCTCGGCAACCGCATGCAATGCAACGGTTGTTTTACCAGAACTTTCTGGACCATATACTTCAACAATTCTTCCTCGTGGGTAGCCCCCCACACCAAGTGCTTCGTCCAAAGCAAGCGATCCTGTCGGGACAGTAGAGATTTGGGTATCAGCCTTATCTCCCATCCGCATAATGGAACCCTTGCCAAATTCTTTTTCAATATTTTTTAAGGCTTTATCTAAAGCTACTTTTCTTTGGTCAGCCATTGAATTCCTCCCGATTTTCCTAGTGGAAAAGTCTACCAACTAACTATACTAATGATTTTCGGAAAAAGCAATCAAAATGCGAACAAAAGTTCGATTAATGGTTAATCATCTCCAAAGCCATTTGTAACCCTGCTTGGACGGACGCCGCTCTGATGGCGTTTCGTTCGCCATCAAACTGAAACTTCTTAGCAATCGTTTTTTGGGAACCATAAGCAATTCCAATCCAAACGGTGCCCACTGGATTACCTTCAAGAGAGTCTGGCCCAGCCACCCCCGTAAACGAAACCCCTAAATCCTTATCCATAATCGCTCGGGCTTGATTAGCCATCCAAATCGCTGTGGGCTCACTAACGACCCCATTTTGCTCAATGACGTCCTTGGGAATATTTAATAATTTCTCTTTTATTTGATTCGAATAAGTCACAAAGCCACCTTCAAATACCTCTGAAACTCCGGCAACATTCCCAAGCGTACTTTGAAATTGACCTGCAGTCAAACTTTCTGCTGCTGTGATCGTAATGTGTTGCTTTATCAACTCATGAATCAACTTTTGTTCAAGTGACATCCAATTACCCCTTTCAATGATTAATTACGTCATGTAAGCCAAGATTTTGCTTTTATCTTAACCAGACAACAAACGAGGACAAGATTGTGACAATCATTGGCCCCGTTTTAAATTTCATTATTAATCTTGATTAAAACGAATCTGCAAATACTGATCGATTTTTGACAAAATAATCAATTCCCGAATAAATGGTGAAGAACAAACAAATGTACAGCATAATCTGATCAAGTGGTAAATTGATCGCTGCAAAAAAGACATTATTCAAGAATAATAAAATAATGGCCAACATCTGCGTGGTTGTTTTAATTTTTCCGGGCCATGCCGCAGCGATCACCTCACCATTGTTTTCAACGATAATGAGCCGTAATCCAGTAACAGCAAGTTCACGGCACACGATAATCGCAATTACCCAAGCGGGGGTCTCGCCAAGTTGAACTAAGAAAATAAACGCCGTCATGACAAGCATTTTATCAGCAAGCGGGTCAGCAAACTTCCCAAAATTAGTTACTAAGTGCTGCCGCCGGGCAATTTGGCCATCTAAAAAGTCGGTTAACGATGCAACGATAAAAATTAACGTTGCAATCAAGCGGGCATCTCCCACTTGGGTTCCAGCAATCAAGAAGCTGCCAGAAAATCCAGGAACCGCTAATACCAAGATAAAAAATGGAATTAAAATAATTCGAAAGATCGTTAATTTATTTGGTAAATTCATCCGTTTCCTCCACCAATTCCAATTTAGTAACCGTTACCCGTTGTGCCAGTAGTAGTCCCACTGCCGGTTGTTGTATTATTCGTATTGCCAGTTGTCCCGGTTGTACCTGTGGTACCAGTCGTTGCGGTGCCATTTGTTGAAGTACCAGTTGTTGAACTGGTGCCTGCCGTCCCGGTTGTTCCGGTAGTTGATGAACTGGTTGCCTGCGAACTACTAGTACTAGACGATTGCGCCGTGCTTGATTTACCAAATTGCAGTGTAATCACCCTAACTTGGCTTGAGCCATTATCAATTGGATCAGCCAGCTTAAGCTTTTTACCACCAACATAAATAGCCGTTTGAGCAGCGTTACCAGCGTTGATGGTGGCCGTACTTGTTCCACTTGGCAGCGTTACAATATGGGACTTGCCGCCAGTTAAAGCTGCCTGCCATAACGTCGAGCCATCAGCAGAAACAGACGTCCAAGCGCTAGTTGCTTGACTAACAGCTGCAATTTTCAAGGCAACCTTTCCCTTGGTCCCACTTACACGGTACGTAATATCACTGCCAGAAGCGGTGACTTTTTTAAAAGCAATTGACTTCTTTTTAGTTGTTTTTGCCTTGGGCTTGGTTGAGCTGCTTGAACTGGCCTTGTTATCCTTATTGCCAGAAACAGAAACCTTGGACGTTTCAATCTGTGTCTTGGATGTATCACGGGTACTTCTGGCCGCCGCAACCCAAATGACAATCAGAATAATCAAAACAATCACAGAAACTGATGCGATCGGAATATATCGGCGGATTTTTTCGTTTCGTTGGTCAACTTTACGCTGAGCAGATCTTGTTTCCGGATTGTCATCGTTTACTCGGTCAACATATTCTGGGGCCTCGGTATCTGGTAACTTTTCTTCATACTGACTTAACAATTCCGCACCATCCAAGCCTACCGAGTCGGCATATTGCTTCACAAAAGCCCGAACATAAAACTCGCCTGGTAGCGCATCAAAATCATTGTCTTCAATGGCGATTAAATACCGCTTTTGAATCTTGGTGTTTTTTTGCAGGTCATCGAGGGTATAACCTTTAGCCACCCGCGCGTCATGCAATTTTTTTCCAATTGTTAAATTATCTTTTTCGTCACTCATACGTCTTCTCCATTAAATTAATTTCGTTTACCTAAAGTATATCACAGTCGTTTGCGGGCTCACCCGCGCGATTTTGTATTTCCAATAATCACTTCTTGAAAACTGGCTTTGTTCAAAAACGACTGGGTAATTTGGACGACATCTTGAAACGTTAATTCGTTTAAAATTGCAACTTCATCGTAAATGGTCAAGGGTGACCCCAAAAAGCCATCGAATTGGCTGCTGATTGCTTCTTGTGAATCCATCATTTGAATGTAGTTACCCAACTGTTCCTTTTTTTGCAGCGCAAAATCAGTTGATTTGCGCTTCACTATCTCTGGAATTTGCTCAATAATTGTTCGGATTCGATTGATAAATTCATCAGGGTGATCCGTATCACCACCAAGAAGCGCAAAATGGAACCCACGTTCGTTTTCAAATTCCCATGAAAATGAATCATCAATAATTTCATCATGATATAGTTTATCATATTCATCAGCATTTTCACTGAAAAAAAGGTCAAACATCAGTGATAAGGCAATTTCATACTTCAAACCAAGGCGGCCAGTTGGTACCGAATCATTCCCCCGAATGCCAATCATGGTTTTGGGCCTAGAAACCGTCATGTTAACAAAATGACGGTTTTCAGGTTGATCCTGAGACAAATCCAATTGCCGGCTAACCGATGGCTGGGAACCCCAAGACTTGGCTTGCTGGTTCTCGCTGATCCAGTCAAGGGTTTCTTGTGGATCCACTTTTCCTGTAATAAAAAGTGACATGTTATCTGGCCGATAAAAGGTCTGGTAGGCCAATTCAATGTCTTTAAGCCGAATCTGGTTTACTGTTGAAATGGTTCCCGCAATATCGCTTGAGAGTGGCGACGCAGGATATAACGCGTTAACCGTTTTGAAATAGGCTTGGTTATCCGGATTATTTTGATACATATTAATCTCTTGGTCAATGATCCCCTTTTCTCGTTCAACCTTTGCCGCTGTAAAGTAAGGTGTTTGAACAAAGTCGAGTAAAATCATTAAATTTTCTTTAAAAGCCTCGGTGGTTGAAAAAAGATAATTTGTATTTGTAAAACTGGTATAAGCATTGGAAGCCGCGCCAGTTTGATTAAACAATTCAAAAACATCATAATCTTTCTTATCAAACATCTTGTGCTCTAGAAAATGGGCAATCCCAGCCGGTTGAATAATCGTTTGGTTACCCAGTTGGAAAGATCGGTCAATTGAACCGTAATTAACACCTAAAACAGCTGTTGTTTTGTTAAACCCTGGCTTCGGCTGAATATAAACCATGAGGCCATTATTTAATTGGCTCACAAGTAACTTTTCACCATAAATTGGATAATTAATGGTTTGCATGAGAAACCTCCCCACTATTAAGTGCAACGATCGCCCTGAGTTTAAGTTGGGTGGCAACTGCTTTGAGTTGCGAGCGGTTAACCAAGCGAACCTGGTTTTCCCAATCATTATCACTAATCGAAAACTTTGTAATATGTTGAAGATACTCGTTGTCCATTAACGCGCCGAGATGATCACTTTCTGAACGATGTTGATTAATGAGCGACCGCTTAATTCCCATTAATAGCTCGTCGGTAAAATCACCTTGTGCAAGGTGATCAAGTTGTTCATGAATTAACTGCGTGACCCGCTTTTCATTTTGACCATCAATGCCCGCTTGAACCGTAACCATCCCAAAAAGCGAACTATAATTACTGTGAATGTCGTAAGCTAAACTAGCCTTTTCGCGGACATTTGTAAATAGCAACGATCTTGTTGAACCACCAAATAATTGGTTAAAAATCATCGCAGCAAAGTAATCTTGACTCCCAAAATAGATTGGTAATTGATAACCGAGGCTCAACACACTCTGCGAACCTGTGATCACTTGCCTTTTAATCGCTACCTGTTGAACTGGATCTGGAACAACAAGTAGGGGGTAACTAGTTATTGGCCGGTCTTTGAACGTTTTAAAGCGGCGAACCTCGGCTAGGATCTTTCCAGAATCAACATGGCCACCCACCAAAACAGTTACTTCAGCTTGAGCCAACACCTGCCGATAATATCGCAACAATTCCTCGGAAGTAATTTTGCGAATTTCCGAAGCACTTCCTAACAAGAAGTCGCCATGATCACGGTCATTTGGATAATACAACTTTTGTAGCTGCAGTGTCCCTTCATATTCCTTGTTATCTACAATTGACTCTAAATAATTAATCATATTAGTTTGATGAATCTTAAAATAGGCTTGCTCAAATTGGCCAGCAACTACCAGCGGCCTTTCAATCATCTCTTTTAAAAAAGCAAAGACCTCAGCCGTTAGGTCATGGTCATCTGGTAAATATTGATCGTTTGGGTAAGTCATTTTAATCTGTAGGGTATGTTGATTCCCATAGCGAAGAACCGAAACACCATAACTTGCGCCATACATGGCCGATAATTTGCGTGATACGGCCATTTCGCTACGATACTTAGCTGAAGCATTTTCTAATAATTCAGCTAATAATGCCAACTTCGCAAAATTTCGATGGTCAATCGGTGACGTTAAATTAATCATAATCTTCATATTCTTAAACTTATCCGTGGGGACAACTTGGAGTAAAACTCCATTAGCAACGCGATATTCCACCTAACTTCCTCCTCAATTAATCACAGAATTCATAGTAAAATAAATGACTTAAAATCTCAACTTAAATTGATAATTGTAATAAAAAAACAAGAGGTCTATCCAGTCAGTATCAACTAAGGGGGCACCGCCAAACCACCAATCTCTCGTTTTATCGTATCTGCCACAAAAAAAGCCGGCCATTAAACCGACTTTTCATAACTATTGATGGATTAGCGTACTATCACGATCTGTGCCAAACCACTTCATGTCAATCTTGTGTAACTGTCCGTTTTGGGCTAACTTGTGTAAGCCACTGTCAATCTTTTGTTTCAGCTTTCGATCGCCCTTTCGCATTCCGACGCCATAATATTCAGACGGAAACTCACTGGGAATACTCCGATAACTTGCCTGGTTTGCTTGGTGGCCAATGTAATAGCCAGCGTAAATGCTATCGATCAGCAACCCTTGGATTCGATTGGCGTTTAGGTCGATGAAAGCCTCGGTAAATGAATCATACAAGATGGGACTGTGATCCTTGATCTTATTCTTAAGTAATTGGGGTTGGTTATCAATATCCATCGCCCCTGCCGACCCTGCTTGAACGCCAGCGACCTTTCCCTTCATATCTGAAAAGCTTTTGATCTGTTGTTGCTTTTTAGAAACCAACACCTGTTCATTCTTAAGATAAGGTTGGCTAAAGGTTATTTTTTTAGCTCGCTGTGGATTAATTGAAAACCCATTCCAAATTAAGTCAATGGTGCCGTTTCGAAGCTCGGTCACATTCATCGACCAATCAATTGGTTGAAAATCTACCTTGATGCCATACAGTTTAAAAACAGCTCGGGCCAAATCAACATCGTAGCCAACAATTCGTCCACTCTTGGTTTGAAACCCCATTGGGACAAAACTATCATCGAGGCCAACGACAATCTTTTTTTGTTTATTAACGATTGACCATGTATCTGGATTGGTGTTCATTTTTTGACGATTTTCATAGCGACAACCCGACAACCCGAGCATCACAAGCATGAGCATGATGATTAACGGACTTCGTTTTAAAAACTTTCTCATGGACGACTCCTTCTTTCTAACTCAGCTGGGCAACCCGCTTGATTTCATCAGCAACGTTTTGCGCGAAATCCATATCATGGGTAACCACAATTTGGGTCATTTGTTGCTTTTTCAAATCCAAAATAATCTCAGCAACTTCATCCCTTAAAGCCGGGTCCAACGCGGAAGTCGGTTCATCATAACACAAAATTTTAGGGTTCATCGCCAATGCCCGGACGATTGCCACCCGTTGCTTTTGGCCACCGGATAGTTGAAACGGATAAAGGTCTTCCTTGCCCTCTAATCCTAAGCGACTCAATAAATGCCGGGCTGAGGCTTTAACCTGGTCGAGCGGCAACTTTTTGACCATTGTTGGTGCCAGCGTAATATTCCCCATTACCGTTAGATTCGGGAATAACTGATAATCCTGGAACACAACGCCAATAATTGTATCTTTTTGATCCGTATTCGCTGGGTCAAACTGCTGACCATTCCAAAAGAATTGACCTTGGTTAACGGTCTCTAAGCCGGTAATGCAGCGTAGAAGCGTTGTTTTTCCAGCGCCGGAAGGGCCAACAATTGCCATAATTTCATTATCGTTAACCGTCATTGAGAGGTTATCAATGATGGTTCTGTTATCAAATTTTTTGGTTAAATTCTTAATTTCTAACATTCAATCCCCTCCTCAACATCATTGCCAAACATTTTCCCGTTTTTCAATCAGCTTTAATACAATCGTACAAATCGCCGTTAGGGCAAGGTAGATAATCCCAACTAAAATTAACGGTACCAGGGTGACGTCCCGCGCAGTTGCTACGTTACCGGCCCGCAATAAGTCGCCCAAGCCAATGACGTAAACCAGTGAAGAATCCTTAACCAAATTAATCACTTCGTTCCCAATGGAGGGTAACACAATTTTAAACACTTGAGGAATCACAATTTTTCGAATCGTTTGACCATAACTTAGTCGCAAGACCTTGGCACTTTCAAACTGTCCTTTTGGCACAGATTGGAAACCACCACGGAAAATTTCGCCAAAATAAGCCGTGTAATTTAAAATAAATGCAAATAAGGCAGCGTCATATCGTTGAAAAATAATCCCTAAGATTGGTAAGCCATAAAAGACAAAAATTAATTGCAATAACAGGGGGGTTCCTCGCATCAACCAAACATAGATATTTAATAGCCAAACCAGTGGCTTAAACTTTTGAATGAGTCCCAAGCCAACTAATGCCCCTAATGGAATCGATATAATCAGCGTCCAAAAGAAGATCGACAACGTCATTTTGGTACCAGATAACAGTGCTGGTAAAATTTGTTCAATGTATTGAATCATTTCACATTCCTCCAATTAAAAAAGTCCCCTTGAGAAATTGATCTCAAGAGGACGATAGGGTTCGCGGTGCCACCTCAATTTGCCATAAATTCGCATTCATAGCCTCACGAAGTTTACTACTTCATCGATTTTAAATAAAAATCCCCTTAAGCCACCCAAAAGTGACTTAAGAGGACGATTAAATCGCGGTCCCACCTCAAATTTGTTTTTCGCTCAAACGAAAAACCTCAGTGAGTTTAACTAATAAACTCCAGCAATAACGTGCTTACCGCTTTTTCCTACTCGTAGACTTTCAGAAAAATGACTCCCAGATGTGACGTTAATGACCAAATTACTCATTTTCCACCCTCATGAGCTCTCTGTTAATTCGGTTGATTAACGGTTCTGATCATAGTCTTTCAAACTTTTAAATTAATTAATCTACATGATAGCTGTTTTTTGAGTTATCGTCAAGCCGTATTAACTTTTTTTGAACCAATGGCCCACCTTTTGCCAAAATGTCGGCTTGACCTCATCCTTTAATTCCATAAGCGGAACCGATTCGCCGATTAACCTGCGAGCAATATCTCGATAACCTTGGCCGGCGGGATTTTCGGCTTGAAGCACGATTGGTTCGCCCTTGTTAGAAGTGGTAATCACGGCGTCATCATCCAACACAATTCCCAGCAATTCAACGCCTAGATGGTGGGTAATTTCATCGACATCCATCACAGAACCGTCCTTCATCATATGTTGCCGAATCCGGTTAATAATTAACCGAGGTTGCTCCTGTAAGGGATGTTGTTCTAATAGGCCAACAACTCGATCAGCATCCCTCACAGCAGAAATTTCGGGGGTTGTGACGATGATTGCGCTATCCGCGCCGGCAATGGCATTCATAAACCCTTGTTCGATGCCGGCGGGACAATCAATCAAAATATAATCGAAATCAGGTTTTAAATCATCGACAATTTCCTTAACCTGGTCTTGGTTAAGGGCCGATTTATCAGTGTTTTGAGCGGCTGGTAACAAATAAAGCAGATCATCAAAGCGCTTATCTTTGACTAACGCTTGCGCCAACTTGGCCCGGCCCACCGCCACGTCAACAATGTCATACATAATTCGGTTGTCCAACCCAAGAACGACATCTAAGTTCCGTAATCCAATATCAAGGTCTAGGAGGCACACCTTTTTGCCAAGCATTGCTAAGGACGTTCCGATATTTGCCGATGAAGTTGTTTTGCCAACTCCCCCCTTACCTGAAGTGATCACATAAGCTTTACCCATTAATGACTCCTCCTATCTGATTAAAGAACTTAGGGTTGATTTGCTTTAAATCTTCAACTTTGCCGTAATCAAGCACATGAAGATCATTTACGTAGATGACCGTTCCGCCATCAATGTGGTGCCTGGTATCATCCAAAATTTCAAATTGTTCGCCAATTCGAACTTGTTGCGCATTATGTACGTCCCCAATAATCATCTTATCTTCGAAATCCGGCGTTCCAGCTTGGATGATGCCGGAAACTTCACCAAGGACATAAATGTTGCCACTGACTAATAATTTGCCTCCTTCATGAACCTTTCCAAGAAATAATACATCACCTTGGATTCGTTCATCTTGACCGTTGCGGATGATTTTGTCAATAACGTGGACGCTCAATTGTTCTAATCGACGGGCGGATTCTTCTTTAGTAATGACATTTGAGGTGATTTTGTGAACCGAAAAATCAGCATAGTCTGCAAAAATCGTTTCAATTCTTGCTCGATTTTCAGCTGACCAAAGCCGCCTGCCCGTATCAATATCAAACGAAATTATCTGTGGCTTGGTCGAAAGCGTTTGGGCCTGCAAGCCGTTCAATAATTTTTTTAATGCAGAAAAGATTGCTTCAATTCCCGCATTTTCATCTAAAACAATTTCATAACCATCCTTAGTGCCCTTCAACACCGCTGCATCCTGCATCCTCAAAATCCCTCCTATCGCCTATGGCTTCTATACAAAGCCTCAATCGGAAAATAAGAAATCGCTAACAAGACAAGATTGAGAGCCAACGTAGGCGCTAACGTATTTACTAAAAATTCAGAAACTGAGGCTTGAGCCTGGCCAATAAAGGCATTAGCAACAAAGCCCAACGTTACCAGTACCGTAATCCCCAAAAAGTACACCAAAAAGCCACTCATGAAACTCGGGGGCAACATCTGGTAGATAACCTGGCAAAGATAAACAACTAACGGAAAGATAAAGACATAAACGCCTAAAATTCCCGTGTAGTACATATCAAACACAAAGCCAATCACAGCAGCCCAGATACCTAAATGAAGCTTCTTGGCATTTCCAAAGAAAACTGCCAAAACCAGCCACATAACCGTTAAGTAAGGAACCATTGTATTAGGATACTTAAATAATATTCCCGAAAGTATTTGACTAATTGACCCATCCAAAAAGAAAGCAATCAATTGGCCAATCACAAAAATCATCGCGATAGGAATTCTGCGTTTCATTTAGTTGATTTCCTCCTATCACTCTCTAACTGCTACCGACACGATTTCGATGTCATTGAGATTAGCAGCCGGTTTGATATAAACCTTCTTAGCCAAGCCGTAATCGTCTTCAGCAATTTTAGCAACAGTCCCAACGTAAATCCCCTTTGGAATGACGCCACCAAGACCGCTGGTTGTTACCCGGTCGCCCTTGGTTAGTTTGGCAGTTGAAGTAATATTGCCCATAATAATTCGATTAGCTTGTGAATCGTATGAAGTAATAATGCCATTAACGACCTTCGAATTTGCGCCGACAATTTGAATGGCAAATCGGTTTGAATTCTCGGCCGTATTAGAAATCAACACAACCTTACTATTCGTTTTGTTAACTTCAGCAACTGTTCCAATCAATCCAGGTCCAGCAACGACTGGCATGTCTTTTTTAACACCGGCAGCCTGCCCTTTGTTAATCACAATTTGGCTTGCCCAAGAAGAAGGGGTTCTGGTAATGACAGCAGCATTAATTTTTTCATAACCGGTTAACGTGTTGCCGACATTCAACTGCCGCTTTAATTGCTTATTTTCTCTTTGCAGTGCTTGATCTTTCACCTGGGTCTGAGCGAGCTGATCAACTTTTGACTTGAGTTGTTGATTTTCTTGGTACGTGTTCAACAAGTTTTTAACTGATACAAACCCATGTTGAACCCCATTCATTGGCACAGCAACGATTCGATCTGCGAATCCCACAATGTCATTGCCAAATTGTTGAATGAGCGTTGGCGTACTCCGCTTATTTCGAATCGCAACCGACACGGTCATCAGACCAAAACTAATGATTAAACATACAATGACAATGACAAGCTTTCGACTGGAGAAAAACTTTTGCATAATTGCCTCCATTCGTTATTCATTAACAAATAAGCCTAGAGATATTTAGGCTTCGTGATTATTGCTTTTTCTTCATCACGTTAATGCTCTTGAGTGACTCTCCAGTCCCAATTGCCACACAATCAAGTGGATCCGACGCAATTGACACAGGCACTTGTGTTGCTTCGGCAATTACGTCAGTAATGTTTCGCAGTAAGGCACCGCCACCAGTTAAGACGATCCCATGATCAATGACATCGGCAGCAATTTCTGGCGAGGTTTCTTCCAAAGTTTCCTTGATAGTTGCAATAATGGCGGCAACTGATTCATTGATCGCGTTATTGACATCTACGCCGCTAATCTCAACGGTTGTTGGTAGTCCAGTTACCAAATCACGACCCCGAATTGGCACCGCCTTGATTTCTTTGGCAGCTTTTGGCGATGCTGAGCCGATGTCAATTTTAAGCTGTTCAGCCGTTCGCTCACCAATCAACAGATTATATTTTTGACGAACATACTGAGAGATTGCTTCGTTCAATTTATCGCCAGCCATTCTAACAGAGCGACTAGACACAATGCCACCAAGTGAAATAGTGGCAACGTCAGTGGTGCCACCACCAATATCGACTACCATACTGCCAGTTGGATCCATTACCGGCAAACCAGCGCCAATAGCAGCAGCAAATGGCTCTTCAATCACATAAGCATCCCGGGCACCCGCAACACGGGTCGCATCAATGACCGCCCGTTTTTCAACGGCTGTAATGCCCGTTGGCACACAAACCATCACGTAAGGCTTGCCTGATGAATGTCCTAGGGCCTTTTCAATAAAATACTTCATCATTGCAACCGTTGTATCATAGTCTGCAATAACGCCATCCTTCATGGGTCTGACCGCTTGTATACTTGCAGGGGTCCGTCCGATCATCGCCCGGGCTTCTTCTCCCACGGCGATAATCTCACCGTTTTTGGTACTCTTAGCAACCACCGACGGTTCGCGAAGAACAATTCCCTTTCCTTCGACATACACAATTGTATTGGCGGTTCCAAGATCAATTCCTATGTTTTTTTCCCCAAATCCAAACACGTTATCCATCCCTTCGTTGTCTATCTTTCACAATTTTTAGTTTAGTTATTATAGATTTATTGAATTATTATTGTTTAACGAAACAAGTATATCATACCGTATCAAAAAATAAATGAAATCCATTTAATCAAAGACTTATTTAAGATATTATTTGAAATTACTCAGCAAATATTTGCGCGCATCAGAAATAAAATAAAGAGAGCCGGTAATCAGTAACATATCGTTACCAGTAAGCTTGTCTTTGAGCGTGTTGATTGCTTGGTGCCAATCGGTAATTGTCAAAATTGGATCGGCAGTTTGACCGACTTGATGTTCCAATTTTTCTGGATCAGCTGCCTGGCGTTTATTTGGGCCGGCAAAATGCGTTAGAACAATCTCGGTATTTGGGAGGGTTGCCATTTTCGTAACCATTTTGTCTGCTTGTTTATCCGCCAAGATTCCCATCAAAATGAACAGTCGCCGATCCGAAAAGTCAGTCCGCAGTAACTCAACCAATTCATCGACAGCCGAAATGTTGTGAGCGCCATCCAAAACAATTGTTGGCTTAATCGACAGACGTTCAAATCGGCCCGCCCACTGAGTTGCCTTTACCCCATTTCGAATACTTTGCAGATTAACCGGCTTTCCTAATCGCTGACAATACATCCGGTATGCTGCAATTGCGACAGCGGCGTTATCGACTTGATAATCACCAAGCAGGTGCGTCGTTAAACCATTAATTTGGTGGCTTTTAACAGCAAAGTTAAACTGTTGTTGCCAGTTATTTTCACCCGTTGAAGTCGCTCGAAAATCGCGATTTAAGATTGAAATGAGACTTTGCTTTTCTTCAGCCACTCGTTTAATCACTTCAAGTGGTTCCGAATCGATTCGCCCCACCACAACGGGAACGCCAGGCTTAATAATTCCCGCTTTTTGGTAAGCAATTTTAGGTAGCGTATTGCCTAAGATATGCATATGATCCCAACCAATTGTGACGATAACAGAGACTTTAGGGACAATGACGTTTGTTGAATCAAACAGGCCGCCGAGCCCAACTTCAATGATCACGACATCGGCATGGCCTTCCGCGAAATAGGTAAACATCATTGCCGTCACGATCTCAAATTCCGTTGGCCCACCCTCAGGCAAGAGCTGATCAAGTTTTTTGACGACCGGATAGAGCTTTTGCGTTAAACGGAGAACTTCCTTATCCGAGATTGGCACGCCATTGACACTAATTCGTTCATTGAACTTAATTAAAAATGGTGAGGTGAAGGTGCCAACCGTGTTTCCATCTTGTTGCAGTATATTTCTTAAAAACGCAACAGTTGATCCTTTGCCGTTAGTACCCGCAACGTGGATCGCGTTCACTTGTTTGTCAGGTGCTCCTAGTTCATCCAAAAATCGTCGCATCCGCTTCAAAGTTGGAATTTTTTTAAATTGGCTTCGACCATGGATAAAGTTTAGTGCCTCTTCATACGAATTAATCATTAATTTCTCCTCAAAACGAGGCTGGGACAAAACACATTGTTTTGCTTCCAGCCTCGATGTTACTTTAGTTGCTTAATTATTAAACAACCTTCTATATTATAGTTCATTCGTAATTTGCTGCAAACGGTCCTTAGCTGCATTCAGCTTAGATTGATAATCCGCTTGTTTTTGCTTTTCTTCGTTGACAACCGCTTCTGGGGCGTTTTCAACAAATTTTTTATTAGCCAATTTCTTATCTGAGCGTGCGACCTCTGACTCAAACTTATCGACATCCTTTTGAACCCGGGCCTTTTCCTCATTAAGATCAACTAATTCAGCTAACGGAACAAAGACAGTCGCATCAGTAATGACCGCCGACATTGAGAGCTTAGGTGCTTCAATTGTACGATCGATTTTAAGCGCCTTGCAGTGACAGAAGCGATCAATGTAATCCCGATTTGTTTCAAAAATCGTCTTTAAATTTGGATCATCCGTTTGAATCAACATGTCGATAGGTGAAGATAGTGGTGCATTTGCTTCACTTCGAATATTTCTAACGGCCTTAATTAAATCAATTAAGGATTGCATTTCGTGCTCTGATTTTTCGTCATTAAACGCTGGGTGATCTTCTGGATAACTGGCGGTTACCAAAGATTTACCCGTATGTGGCATTTTTTGCCAAATATACTCGGTCACAAACGGCATAATCGGTTGCAATAGCCGTAAAATTTGGTCCAAAACATACGCCAAAATATTTTGCGTATTTTGTTTTAATTGCGTGTCGTCACTGGTTAATGCTTCCTTACTCATTTCAATATACCAGTCACAAAAATCAAACCAAATAAAATCATAAAGCGCACGATCGGCTTCACCAAAGTTGTATTTTTCAAATTGGTCGTTCACCTTGTTAACCGTTGCATTTAATCGGCTTAAAATCCAACGATCAGACAATTGCCATTCTGATTGAGCTGGCAGTTTTGGTTCGCTAATACCATCCAAGTTCATAATGACGTATCGGCTGGCATTCCAAATTTTGTTGATGAAGTTCCAGGCAGCATCCATTTTGTCGTAAGTGAACTTTAAGTCTTGTCCGGGGGTGCCACCGTTTGATAAGAACCAGCGTAAAGCATCGGCCCCATACTTATCAATGACATCCATTGGATCAATCCCATTACCGAGTGACTTCGACATCTTTCGGCCTTGAGAATCACGAATCAAGCCGTGAAGCAAGACATCTTTAAATGGCCGGCGATGCGTAAATTCCAAACTTTGGAAGATCATCCGAGAAACCCAGAAAAAGATAATATCATAGCCAGTTACCAACGTGTCAGTCGGGAAATAGCGCTTCATATCGTTGGTATCGTCAGGCCAGCCCATCGTCGAAAATGGCCACAAAGCCGACGAGAACCAAGTATCCAAAACATCGGGATCTTGTTGCCAGTTCTCAGCATCTTTAGGTGCTTGCATCCCAACGTAGGTTTCACCGGTCTGTTTGTTATACCAAGCTGGAATTCGATGGCCCCACCACAATTGACGGGAAATCACCCAATCATGAACGTTTTCCATCCAATTAGTAAATGTTCCTTCAAATCGCTCGGGGAAGAAGTTGACCTTGTCATCCGTACTTTGATTTTGAATAGCCTGTTCAGCTAAAGGCTTCATCTTGACAAACCACTGCGTTGAAAGCCGAGCTTCAACTTGGACTCCCGTTCGTTCCGAATGGCCAACCGAATGGACGATCGGGTCAATTGAAAGCACGAGGTCTTGGGCCTTCAGGTCAGCTACCATTGCTTTTCTAGCTTCAAAACGATCCATTCCCTGATACTTACCAGCATTTTCGTTCATGGTAGCATCTTCATTCATCGTGTTGATTCGAGGCAAATCATGGCGATTCCCTACTTTAAAGTCATTAGGGTCATGGGCTGGGGTAATTTTCACCATCCCAGTTCCAAAATCCGGATCAACGTATTGATCGGCAATAATAGGCACTTCGCGATTAACCAATGGCACAATAACTTTTTTGCCGACAAGCTGTTTGTACCGCTCATCGCTAGGGTTAACAGCAACTGCAGTATCGCCCATCATCGTCTCTGGTCGAGTCGTTGCAATTTCAATGTAAGGTTTCCCATTAAAGGTCGTGTCACCAACAAATGGGTATTTAACGTGATAAAAAGCCCCTTGATCATCCTTATGAATAACTTCAATATCTGACAAGGCAGTTCTAGCTTGAGGATCCCAGTTAATGATGTATTCACCGCGATAAATAAGCCCCTTCTTATAGAGCTCGACAAATACCTTACGAACTGCTTTTGATAGTCCCTTATCCAAGGTAAACCGTTCTCGTTCATAGTCCAGTGACAGTCCTAACTTCGCCCACTGTTCCTTAATAGTAGCAGCGAAATCATCCTTCCATTCCCAAACTTTTTGAACGAACTTTTCCCGGCCCAAATCATAACGGGAAATTCCCTGTTCTCGCAGTTTGGCCTCCACTTTGGCTTGGGTCGCAATCCCAGCGTGATCCATTCCTGGCAGCCAGAGCGTGTCATACCCTTGCATTCGTTTTCGACGGATAATCATATCCTGTAGCGTTGTATCCCATGCATGGCCTAAATGCAACTTGCCAGTGACATTTGGCGGCGGCAACACAATTGAAAACGGTTTGGCTTTTTGATCACCACTTGGGCTAAAGACCCCCTCATCAAGCCATTGATTATACCGACCCTTTTCAATGGCGGTTGGATTATATTTGGTCGACATTTCGGTTTGCTTATCCGAAACGGCATTATTCTTATCTGCCATACTAATACCCCTTTCTCTTACTTGATTGACACCTTATGTAACAAAAAACACTCCGTCCAAACAATTAGGACGAAGCGTTCGCGGTACCACCTAAATTGGGCAAAATGCCCCACTTAATGATCAGTATAACGGTCGATTACCGATTCGCTCTCAAAAACTCGAACGAATAGCTCGCAAGCTACGTTCACACAACCGCCAGTAAAAATCTCTCATCATTGATTTTCTTTCTGAACCTGACTGATTGGCTACTCTCTTGCTCAATGCTTTGATTTAATTTCAATCTTAACCAACTATTTGCTAATCGTCAACACGTTTAGCAACTTTTCCTAATGCCGTTAATACATCCTCATAATCGGGCTCATCCGTTATTTCAGGTACAATTTGGCGATAAATAATTTTGCCAGTCGCATCCATAATGAAAATAGTTCGAGCCAACGCACCAAAGTTTGGCAAATAAAGCTTCATGGCATAGCCCAATGATAAACTTTCGTCCGATAATAGCTTCAAGTTTTCAACGCCTTGAGCTGCGCACCAATCCTTTTGCTGTTCAATGGTGTTATTGGAAACCGTTAAAAAGTTCACATCCGGATATTTGTCAGCCTCTTGATTAAACCGACGCGTCTCAATTGAGCAAACTGGCGTATCAATGTCTGGAACCGTTGAAAGCAGCGTTATTCTACCAATAATGTCCGCCGTTTTAACTTTACCGCCATTAGCATCTTCTAACTTAAACTTTGGCAGCTGGTCGCCGACTTCCGGTGGGTTGCCAAATAATTCTTCATCTTTTCCATTAATCGTGACTTGCATCAAGAACACTCCTTTGATGGTTACCTAGCTTACTGACTAATTTATCCCAATCCTGACTAATACGCAAGACCCTAAAATAATTATAACAGTTCGGCGAAAACATCTTGATCCTGATTTAAAAATTCTTCGCCAGCTTTGATATCGGTAATTTTAATGCCATCAATTGCCCGTTTCATCAAACCAGCAACGTCGATATAATTTTCAAATTTTCTAGACTTTTCCAGATCCGGCCGCGTCTTTGGTGAAGGCGGCGTGAAGATCGTGCAACAGTCCTCAAAGGGTAAAATTGACAAATCAAAAGTCTTAATTTGCTTTGAGATCTTGATGATGTCTTCTTTGTCCATTGAAACCAGCGGCCGCAGTACCGGCATTGTGGTCACATCATTGATGGCCAGCATGCTTTCCAATGTCTGCGAAGCAACTTGCCCTAAAGCTTCACCAGTGAAAACGCCGCTGCAATGACGCTGCTTGGTGATTTCAGCTGCAATCCGCAGCATCATTCGCCGCTGAATCGTCATCAAATACCCTTCTGGCACCTTTTCTTTGATAGTCTCTTGAACTTCAGTAAAAGGTACTTGAATAAATTGAATATTACCTGAATATTTAGCCAAAACAGACGTTAACTGTTTAGCCTTGTTTAAGGCTTGTTCACTGGTATAAGGCGGGCTATAAAAATGAATCATGTCAATTTTAACACCGCGTTTCATTGCGAGATAAGTGGCAACCGGTGAATCAATCCCACCAGAAAGCATCATCGTTGCCCGGCCACCAGTCCCGACCGGCAAGCCGCCGGCCCCATGGATGGTTTCGGCCGAAATAAACGCACCATTCATCCGAATCTCAACTCGAATAGCGATATCCGGATGCTTCACGTCAACTTTGATCCCGTCAACATTTTCTAACACGTAAGCCCCTAAGAGGTTATTAAGCTGATTGGTATCATACGCGAAATGCTTATCTTGGCGGCGGGTATTAATCTTAAAGGTGGCGCCTGGTGTAAATTGTGCTTGGGCCATTTGTAAGACGACCCGCTTAATTGTTTCCAAGTCTTTTTCAATTCGAATTGTTGGATAAAGATTCTCAATTCCAAAGACGCCCTGCAATGCAGCAATCACTTGATCGTCATCTTCACCGTTCAAAGCCACGTGCAGCCGGTCTCGTTGTGCTTTGACCTCGACTTTTTCAAAGCGATGTAACACGGCCCGCACGTTTCTTCCAAGTTGCTTAATAAAGTCTTTTCGATTTTTCCCTTTTGTGGACAGTTCACCATAGCGAACCATAATTTCTGTATAGTGCATAACTGCTCCTAACTTAGTTTATCAAACTCTTGATATAACTTATCAAATACCTGAACGAATTGTTCAGCTTGCTCAACCGTATTTTGATCGCCCAATGAGATTCTAACCGCACTGGTCGCAACATCTTCTGGCACCTTCATTGCGTTTAAAGTGCCAGATTCATCATGACTCTTAGATGAGCAGGCACTAGTTGTTGAAATAAAGATTTGATATTTTTCAAAGGCATGAACAATGGTTTCACCCCGGACGCCCTTGATGGCAAAGCAAAGAATATGTGGGGCAAACGTTTTATCATTTTTCGAAAAAATCACTACTTTGTCAAACTTGCTGATGTGATCAATAATTAGCTGCTTAATCTTACGTTCTGTCTCAATCGCTGTAGGTGCTTTTTCCAAAACCAGTCGAATTGCTTTAGCCATTGCAGCAATTCCTGGTAAATTTTCAGTTCCTGAGCGTTGATTCTTCTCTTGACCACCACCGTTCATTAACGGCGCAATCCGCCGCCCTCGGCGACCATAAATAAAGCCGGTCCCTCTCGGCGCATGAAATTTATGACCGGAAAAGGCAACAAAGTCTACCCGATCGTTAAAAATGAGATCTTCAATCCCTTTGCCTAATCCTTGGACTGCGTCAACGTGAAAATGAATCTTCGGATAGTCCTTCAGCAACTCGGCAGCTTCTTTAATTGGTTCAATTGTGCCAATCTCATTATTAACTGCCATAATTGAAACCAAAATTGTGTCCGGACGGATTGCCGCTTTCAAATCAGCAACCGAGATTCGGCCTTCATTGTCTACTGGTAAATAAGTAATCTCATAACCGAGTTGACGTAATTGCTCCATCGAGTTATGAACAGCTGCATGCTCCACGGAAGTCGTAATAATGTGCTTGCCAAATTCCCGCTTAGCCAAAGCCGTGCCCTTAATAACCCAGTTATCGCCTTCGGTTCCACCACTCGTGAAATAGATTTCATCTGAATGGACATGCAATAAATCAGCGATTTGCTTTCGAGATTGTTCAAGTAAGTGAAAAGCTTGCTCACCAAAGTTATGAAGACTGGATGGGTTACCCCAAATCTTCTCGCTAACTTTATTGTATGTGTCAAGTACTTCTGGCAGTGCTTGTGTCGTTGCACTATTGTCAAAATAAATCATTTGAAACCTTCTTCTCTAAATTTATTGGTTCGACTCCAACAAATATAACTCCCATGATGATACACCCAAAGCTAACCAGTAACAAGCCAGGTGTGCCACTAATTAAATTACTGTTAAAAAATAAGTGGCAGACAAAACAACTGCTTGTCTACCACCTATCTTGCTTAACGAATTTCAAAGGCGATTAATGACTGGATCAACGTTTCTGATCCGGATCCTGTTTATCCTCCGTTGGCTGTGCGCTTTTCTTAGCCGCAAAATAATCGTCGCGAATTTTGGTGAACATCCCCGCTGACTGTTTCTCAAGTGCTTCAGAAATTGTCGCCAGGCTTTTTTGATAATCATACTTCTGATCAAAATAGACCTGAGCTTGTTTACTAGCAGTTGCCATCTCACTATTTGAACCAACGTAACGGTTTGCGTACTGAATCGTTTGTTCAGCCAATGTTGCGTCATCGATTAATTTATTGGTTTGATCATCTAAAGTATCCATATCGGACTGAATGATAATCACCTGCTTGGAAATATCGTCCATATCAATTTGGGGCTGGTTCATGGCATGACTCAGGTGATTGATTTCTCTCACAACGGCCGCAAAAGTATCTTGATAATCTTCTGGTAATCCGGGAAGGTTGCGATTATCGATCCGGCGTTTCTTATTACGCATTTCCAAATCGAATTTGGCCAGGGCATTGCGCGCCTGTTTTTCTCTTTGGGGAAGTTGAACCGTTGATTGAAATAAATCCTTTTGTAACGATTCAATCTGGCCTAAGTCTTTTGTCATCTTAGTCTGGGCTTGATCAATGCTGGAAAACACTGCAGTGCCGGCTTTGATTGCTTGGATTTGTTGATTGTACGCATGTTCAATCGTTGTAATTTGTTGGTCATATTGATGGTGATTCTCAATTTCCTGGTGGGTTAAGAGATAACTCTTGTTTAAACTTTCAAGGCGAACAGCTAAATCGCGATTTTGTCGCCTGACATGGGCGATGTAGTCACCAATTACCTTAGTATTCTTTTCAACGTGCGGCCTCGACTTCAATTCCAAATCAAGGGCATCATACAAGTGATCAATTGATCCGGCAATATCTGCAGTGGCTTTATCGACCACGTCAACATCCAGATTTTCAAGCTGCTTTAAACTGGCTTTAATTTGGTTCTGCAAACTCGTCATTCTTTGTTCAAATTGATCATGCGGAAAATTATAGTGCTTGGCTTTGAGCTGTTGATAACCAGACTGAATTTCACTCAATTGGTCAACAAATTCTTGGGCAAGCATTGCGTACAGCTTTGGAATTCGCTGCATATAATCTTCTAGTTTAGATGTCGAAGCATTCAAATCTGTTAACACGTCTTCGGCACTGTTGGGATCGCCACTCTTAGTTAGCTGCGTAAATTCATCAAAGGTACCTTCGATTTCTGCCAGCATCTTTTCCAAATTATCGATACTTGGTCCAAACGACTCGTTTTGGTTGAGCATATCTTCTCGAAGCCGTTTATACTTTTTTTCGAGTTCTTCAAGGGCTAAATGATGTTGCTTATTCAAATCATAAAGTTGGGCAAGGCCGGCTTGAATTTCCTTTAACTCCGAGTTGGCGGTTTCAATTGCTTGGTTAGCGTTTTGCCAATCATTCTTCGTTTTAATGAAGTTAATTCCCTTGCCATCTTCTTTGACAGCCGCAATGCCTTCATCAATATTTGGCAACATCTGATTTTTATAATGTTGGTACTTATTATATAATTGATCATACTTTTTTTGTGATTCACCCGTTAAGTTCAGCTTTTTGGCAAGGGCAAATTCATCGTCTAAAGGAATTTTGTTCAGGTCCCGCTTGTTTTCGTACACATTTGTTGCCATCTTAATGGTCCGCCGCTGGTAAAACACAAACCCCAGATAACAAGCCCCAACCACCACAATAATTCCAATCAGCAAAGTAAGCATTTGATCCCATCCTTCAGAAATAAAGATATTAAATGAACATTAGTGTGGAAAAAAACCACAAAACAATTTATTATGTATTAATAATTAACGAAAGTACTCTAAACTGAATTATATCATAGTAGGGTCGTTTCACCAGATTTTTTTAAAGCGAGGATAGATATTATGCCAAAAACAACTACTTTAGTTAATCAACAGCTTGACGCACTGCTGAGCGGTGAGGAAGATATCATTGCCAACATGGCAAACGCGGCTGCCTTATTGAACCAATCCCTTGAAAATATTAACTGGGTCGGATTTTACCGCTACGATCAAGAAAACGATGAACTGATTTTAGGTCCTTTTCAAGGCAACGTAGCGTGCATGCACATTAAAAACGGTCAAGGAGTTTGTGGCACCGCCCTTACCCAAAAACGGCCACTGCGCGTCGCTGACGTTCATCAATTTGCTGGCCATATTGCTTGTGACGCTAATTCGCGTTCAGAAATTGTGATCCCCTTGTTTAAAAACCATCTTCCGATTGGGGTGTTAGATATTGACTCCCCGATTTTTGATCGGTTTTCCGAAGCCGACGAAGAAAGTCTTAAAACCTTTGGCGACATTTTCATTAAACATATTGACTTAGACTAGGATTCCTTGTACAATGGCGGTTGTGTAAAATAATGCAGCAGTGAGCGGTAAGCTCGTCAACATGTTGTTGCCATTTGATTGGTTCTGCAAGTAACTCAATCGGCTGCTTGAGCGAAAGAGCAAAGCAACATGCACGAATACTAAGCTTACAATGGCTTATTTTACTCCAAAAAATTATTGGAGGATTACTTATGTCTAGATATACAGGTCCAAGCTGGAGAATTTCACGTCGATTGGGTGTTTCACTATCAGGTACTGGTAAAGAACTTGATCGTCGTCCATATGCCCCTGGTGATCACGGTCAAGGCCGTCGCTCAAAGCTTTCAGAATATGGGTTACAATTACATGAAAAGCAAAAATTGCGTTATATGTACGGATTGACTGAACGCCAATTCAGTAACTTATTCATTCGTGCAGGTAAGATTCGTGAAGGTAAGCATGGTGTTAACTTTATGATCTTGCTTGAAGAACGTTTAGATAACATGGTTTATCGTTTAGGCTTGGCTACGACTCGTCGTCAAGCACGCCAATTAGTTAATCACGGTCATATTACTGTTGATGGCAAGCGAGTTGATATTCCATCATACGAAGTTAAACCTGGTCAAGTAATCTCCGTTCGTGAAAAGTCCAAAGATCTTCAAGTCATTAAAGATGCCGTTGAAGCCGTTGTGGGTCGTCCACAATATGTTAACTTCGATGCTGACAAGCTTGAAGGTTCATTGGTTCGCTTACCACAACGTGAAGAACTTGATGCTGATATTGATGAATCACTCATCGTTGAATATTACAACAAATTGGGTTAATTCATTACTTAAAAAGCGTTTTGCCCTGGCAAGACGCTTT
>NZ_BNJR01000003.1 GCF_016860605.1 Lentilactobacillus fungorum | reverse complement strand
ATATTCCGGCATAGCTCAGTTGGTAGAGCACCTGACTGTTAATCAGGTTGTCGACGGTTCGAGCCCGCCTGCCGGAGCTTTGCTAATAAAAGTGCTAACTAGGAAGTTAGCACTTTTGTGTACAAAGCAATGCCGGCTTAGCTCAGTTGGTAGAGCATCGGTATCGTAAACCGAGGGTCACAGGTTCAAGTCCTGCAGCCGGCATAAGTAAGCATTTAGCTAATCCATGCTATTTCATCTCAATCCTTGCCATACAAGGATTTGAGATGTTTTTTTTAACTTACAAAATGAGAATGATTTGGATTGAAATGGAAGCAAACGGAAACGCAGTGTCACAATAGTGTCACTAAAGTGTCACGCGACACTTTTAAGGCTTTTTCGAGTCTTCTTTGTCCAAATGATTAAGCGGGTCAACTGTTTCTGTGCTTCTTCTTGTTGAGCACTTTTGAATAAGTGAGAGTAAATTTTTAGTGTAACAACTGTGTTGGCATGTTCTAACGGTCTCGAAATATAGGGAAAGCTAACTTCGTTAGGGTTGATTAAATAATTAGTGTGAGTATGTCGCAAACCATGAAAAGTAATTCGTTTGGAAATAATATGTTCATCGTAAATCTCATGGAGGGCGGTATTAACTCGGGTTGGACTAATGGCCCAACGATAACGCGAATAAACGACAAAGTTTTGCGGATTAGTGTAGTTCTTTTTTTGAATGTAGGCATTAACAATTTTTGCCAATGTTTAAGCAGGGTGACTAATCGATTATTAATTTTAAGCGTACGCATTGATGATTTATTTTTCGTCGGAATAAACGTTCGATCAACGTAATCTAAAGCTTTATTAATGGTCAAAGTGGCATTATCGAAATCAACACAAACAATGGCTATCAACTTCGCCAAGCTGTTGAAGATACGCTAGAAAAGCCAGTTACCCTTCATGGACATGATTCAGAAGCATTTTACATAGATTTAAGCATTT
Organism: Lentilactobacillus fungorum; assembly: GCF_016860605.1. GTDB lineage: Bacteria > Bacillota > Bacilli > Lactobacillales > Lactobacillaceae > Lentilactobacillus > Lentilactobacillus fungorum. Next base: position 4,256 of record NZ_BNJR01000003.1, on the reverse strand, counting down.
TACAGCAAAACAATGTGTTCCATATTCTGAAATCTTCAGTGCTACAATCCATTTCTTCATTTCATATGAAGGTGCTCAAAGTAATACTTTTGAATATTAGGATGTTCCAAATATCTATGAGATCACATTTGGTGGTCTCTTTTTCATATATATTCCTAAGGAGGAATTTTACTATGGAAGAATTCACTCAATTTGCTATTTAGCCACCGTCGTAAGTAATATCAGTTTCACGACTACCACCGTGCAAGTTGAAACTAGAGTCCTTGCAAGCTTAAACTATGTTAAATTAGTTAAACCCGTGACTGCTAAAAGCCGGCCAAGTTATATATATCTTGGCTAGCAATTAACTAAGCCTAACCATCATTTAACCAACTATAAACACACTAAGTTCTACATTAATCAAAAAATCAGCGCCACTAAGGCTAACGGTAAACGTGCCATCTATTACTAGTTGACTAATAAGAAAGGGGGGTACGTTTGACATAATTATATTAAGATCAACGGTACTGATAAAGTTGCTAAATTGAACATTTTCTAATATTGGTATATATAAATATACTTTATTGGTATATAAACATTTATAGCACTTGATTGTCGTTATTATCCCTATATAAAAAGAAAAAAACAAGGATTAAATTGTAATTTCCTATTGTGGTATACATTAATATCTGATATTCTGTATAGGTAATAAAGAAAAGGGGATTATTAATATGAAAAATGTAATGCTTATCTGTGAAGATGGAATCTCTAGTAATTTCTTAGTTAAATCTGCAAAGTTATTTATTGAAACTTATCATGCTGACATTCATCTAATTCCAAGTGATTTTGAGAATGCTAATAAATACTTCGATGAGGGGATCGATTTAGTTTTGATTGCCCCTCAGGCTGTTTATCACGAAAAAGAACTAAGTTTACTTAAGAACCGCATAAAAGTTTTAACAATTCCAGATGACGTATATGGTTGGGCAAATGGAGAAAAACTAGTCAAATTTATTGTGGCACAATTTAAGTCAGCCAAGGCAGTCTAATGGATATTGAAGAGCTAAACCAACTTTCTATGAAAATACTGACATATTCGGGCAAAGCAAAACAAGTGTTGAATCAAATGATTAGTCAATTGTCTACATATGATCAGAGGCGCGTTCAGACGCAATTTGATGAAGCTCATCGCTTATTGATACAGGGGCATCATGAACAAAGTAAAGCCATCAAATATGTAGATAAGTTGCCATACTCAGTTTTATTTACCCATGCTCAGGATACATTGATGAGTACAGAAACAATTTATTATTTATTGCAGAAATTGATCCCGTTAATTAGTGTCCCAAAATAAATTGCATTTTATTGCTGCTTGTTAGCGTCATTGAAATACCTTCAATTCTGGCATATAATAGTTCTTATGATTTTGATTTTTTAGGTTCTTAAGAAGCTATTGATAATAAACAATCTAATCCCATCCACACGCATTAGAAAAGGATTAGATTTATTTTTTGGAGGGTATTACATGCAACAACAAGATCAAACAGACCAAGAGAGGCGTGCTGATGATTCGTTTTTCGGCCAACCTCGTGGCTTGTCAACATTGTTCTTCACTGAAATGTGGGAACGGTTCAGTTACTATGGAATGCGAGCCATCCTTCTTTATTACATGTATTTTAGTGTCACTAAAGGTGGATTAGGCTTTGACCAGTCACTAGCTGCATCGATCATGGCAATTTATGGATCACTTGTTTACCTAACCTCTGTAATTGGTGGGTTTGTGAGTGATCGAATTCTTGGAAGTCGAAGAACCGTGTTTTATGGCGGTATCTTGATTATGCTTGGACACATTGCACTTTCACTCCCAATGGGTTCTCCGGCATTATTTGCCTCGATCGTGCTGATCACGGTTGGAACTGGACTATTAAAGCCCAATATTTCAGAGATGGTTGGGGGCTTATATACTGAATACGATAATCGGCGTGATTCAGGGTTTACGATTTTTGTCTTTGGGATTAACTTGGGATCGTTTATAGCGCCATTATTAGTTAGCTGGCTCGGATTTAAAGTCAATTTCCATCTTGGCTTTTCACTGGCTGCGATTGGGATGTTTTTTGGCCTGCTGCAGTATATCCGGGGTGGTAAAAAACACCTGCCAAGCTCAAGCCTTTATCCAAGTGATCCGCTTGAACCAAGTGATGCCAAGAAATTATCCATCCAAGTGGGATTAGGAATTGTAGTCTTTGGCCTTGTTCTCTTATTGATGCAAGTAATGGGGAATTTATCACTTAGTTCATTTATTAGCCTTTTGAGCTTGATTGCGATTGCAACACCAATTGTTTACTTTGTGATTATTATTTCTAGCAAGAAGATATCCGATACGGAACGATCACGGGTCATTGCGTATATTCCCTTATTTATCGCGGCAGCAATTTTTTGGGCAATTGAGGAACAGGGATCGGTTGTCTTAGCGTTGTTTGCTGAAAACCAAACCAATAATAATTTCTTTGGGGTGTTCAACATTCCTGCAGGCTGGTACCAGTCGTTGAATCCACTGTTTATTATGCTATATACGCCGTTTTTTGCTTGGTTATGGATCAAGCTTGGTAAGAAGCAGCCAAGTTCACCATCTAAGTTCTCATTAGGACTTGGAATTGCTGGCTTATCGTACTTGTTTATGGTTATTCCAGTAATGCTTTTCGGTTCATCAGCCAAAGTCAGCCCACTTTGGTTACTTGGAAGCTGGGCAATTGTTGAGGTTGCTGAACTGCTAATTTCTCCGATCGGGCTTTCAGTTACCACCAAGTTAGCTCCAAAAGCTTTCGAATCACAAATGATGAGTATGTGGTTTCTGGCTGATTCAGCTGGCCAGGCCGTTAACTCACAAATTGTTAAATATTACACGCCCGACAATGAAATTAATTACTTCATGATTGTTGGATTGGTCGCAATTGTTGCTGGGATCATCCTTATCTTCTTAGTTAAACCAATCAAACGATTAATGGAAGGAGTCAACTAACTCTGATCAACCAAAAAGTGTTATCCTAATTTTGGATGGCGCTTTTTATTTGTCGTTTTTAGATATAATGGGGCGTCCAAACTCGCGAAGTCACTAATGATTGCTTAATGGTTCGTGGTGATAGTGATGGCAATGGGAGAAAAAATATGCCAAAAATAATTGCATCAAGCGATAATCACTTAGATATTAATAAAATTAACGTGAATCAGGTTATTAGTCAGCAGGCTCGTTATATGACTGATCAAAAAGTAGACTACTACCTAATTGCTGGTGATCTATTTAATGATTTTGATAAGAGTCGCAAATATGTTCGCAGCTTGCGTGAAAGAGCAGTTAACACTAACGTCTTGTTTATTGCGGGCAACCACGATATGATTCGAGGTGTCACTTATGAACAACTGGAAACAGGGGGCTGGCCTGGCTATCTTAATAATCAATTTGTTGATATTCCCAACACCAATCTTCGAATTATTGGCATCAATGGTTGGTATGATTATTCATTTGCAACAAACGTTAAAAGGCCGGAAAGTGATTTTTATCATTGGAAAAAGACGTATTGGATAGATAGCCAAATTTCGCAGCCTATGAGTGATATCGAGCGGGAACGAGTCGTTTTAGGCGAGCTGGAAAAACAACTGTTAGAGGCTCAAAAATTGGCAAAAAAGGTAATTCTGATGACCCACTTTGTTCCTAACCAGCAATTTATTCGATACACAGATGACTTTCGCTTTTGGAATATGGCGAATGCGATGATGGGGAGCATTCATTTTCAACAACTGATAGATAAGTACGCAGTTAACTCCGTTATTTTTGGTCATAGTCATAGGCGATATGCGCCTGTAAAAATCAATCAAACCTGGTACTATAATGGGGCGGTTGGCTATCACAACCATCACCATAATGAATGGCAAAGTAATGATTTTATGACCGAATGGCAAAATCAGCTCAAATTCATTCAAATTATTTGAATATTGTGCTTGACGATCGGCTGAAAATTTTGTATTATAATATTCGTTGGTTTGATAGCAAACACATTTCGGAGGGGTAGCGAAGTCTGGCTAAACGCGGCGGACTGTAAATCCGCTCCTTCGGGTTCGGTGGTTCGAATCCACTCCCCTCCATTTTATTTTTGGGCTATAGCCAAGTGGTAAGGCAACGGGTTTTGATCCCGTGATGCGCTGGTTCGAACCCAGCTAGCCCAATTGATGAATTTCTCCCGTTTTCACAGGTTGTCAAAAGCCTATGAGGACGGGATTTT
>NZ_BNJR01000002.1 GCF_016860605.1 Lentilactobacillus fungorum | reverse complement strand
TAGTGTGCTTAACACCAACCTCTAGAACCTTTTATGAACAACTTGATTAATCACTTTTAAAGAGTTATTGAAACTAGCAGACCGTCCAGACTACACTCCCCCTAACCAATCGATCATTTTAACTCAGGTGCATCCGTCTTATACAGATTCATCGTCGACTTACCATCATTTTTAGCTTCAATACTCGTGGGGTGCTTCTTTTGTGCCTGTTTAAGGTTTTCAAGTCCCTTTGTATACTGATAAGTAAAATCCTTCCGATTGACTTTTTGGAAGCCCTTAGGCGTATAGAAGCGCAAAAGATCCCCATAAATAACCCGATCTGACAAAGACAGCTCAGTTGTCACATGATTTTGAATCGATGCAATTTCTTTTTTCTGGGCACCACTTGGTTGAATGGCCTGGCCTGTCTTAGTCAAATAAACTGTGCTACCGACCTTCGTATACTTTGGGGTCACAAAGTCACCATTTCTAAATGCAACCCGTTGATCATGCTGCTTAGAAAGTAAATCGGTTCCAAACTGAATCGTGTCATTATCTTTATCCCCTAACAAATGCAAAAGGGTTGGTAAAACATCAATCTCACCACCATAACTATGGTCAACCTTGCCCTTTAAGCCCGTTGCATGGATCATAAATGGCACCTTCTGGAATTGGGCCAAATCATAGTTGTTAATTGACTTCTTGTGTAAAAGTTGGGCAATTGCCGGGCGATGGTTATTCGAAATGCCGTAATGATCTCCGTACACAACAATAACACTATTTTTCATTAATCCCGTCTTTTTAAGGTAATTCAAAAATTCGGCAAATGCCTGATCAAGATAATGAGCTGTTTGGACATACGGGTCAACGGTTTTATCACCCGTCTTAGTTGCCGGAAAATCGGTGTTTTGTTTGTCAAGTTCATACGGATAATGATTCGTTAAAGTGATGAGTTTAGCATAGAATGGCTGTGGCAACTGTTGAATGTAATTGGCAGCATCCTTAAAGAAAATTTTGTCCTTTAACCCATAGCCAACACTATATGACGGCTTTGTTTTATAGTACTGGGAGCTAAAGAAATATTGATAGCCCCACGATTTGTAGGTACTATCCCGATTCCAAAAGCTTGGGACGTCACCATGAAAAGCCGCCGTCGTATAGCCCTGCTGATCCAAAATGGCTGGTGCGGCTTGATAGGTATTTTGGGCGCCATACGTAACCATTGCCGAACCTTGAGGAAGCCCGTACAAAGAATTCTCCAACATCATTTCAGCATCAGACGTTTTCCCCTGCGCGACTTGATGATAGAAATTATCGAAACTAACCGTATTCTTATTGTGGAAAAACTTATTAATGTGTGGGGTCACTTGTCGTCCATCAACTTTATAGTCAATTAAAAATTGTTGAAAGCTTTCCAAATGAATGACAAAGACGTTCTTTCCCTTTGCCTTCCCAAAATATTCGGGGTTTGGGTTTGCCCGGTTATGTTTTAAATATTGTAAAATACTGTCCATATCACTCGCTTTAGCATGAGAGCGAGTTGCCGATTCCTTCTGGGTTTGGTATGCATTAAAGGCGGCATATTCATTCAAGCCCAAATATTTAACAATGTAATTATTATCAAACGTTCTAGTGAGCAACCCGGATCGATCGCTATTAGCCAGTCCATATTCGCCAACCATTAATAAACAAGAGGCAAAAGAGATCAGCAGTGCATACCGTTTCTTAAACGGCTGGGCATCAACTTTAATTACATGAAAGATCAATAAGAAAAGCAGCACGATAATATCCAAGAAAATGAAAAAGTCACTCAACCGAACAATTTCAGCTAAACTCTTTCCAAGATTATTTTGGACGTTACCGCTGCCTTTAATGATCCCTAATGATAAGAAATCTGAAAATTCTCGATAGTAGACAATATTGGCAAAAATCCAAATTGTCTCTAAAAAGTCGATGATCATCATGAGCCAATAGGAAAGTCGGCCGCTAAAATACAACGCAATCCCAAAAGTCAATAACGCAGCTGGAATTGGATTAACAGCTAACAAGAACTCTTGCATGCCACCCTTAACACCTAATGAAAATTTCGTTAAATAAACAATGTAAGTTTTAACGCAAAAAAGCAACACGATTAGGAAAAAGAACCCTAGTCGCGTGTTTAAGATATTCGAAAACCGATATTTATTCTCAGATATCATCCTTGTTCCTCCAAAAAATCTGTTAAACAGCTGTTTAAGCCGGTTTATCAGAATCATCAACTTTATCTGGTTTGATTAATAATGCAAAGGCACCAGCAGCCATTCCAAAGTAGTACGTCAGCAGCCGCCACAATATCATTGCTAATACGAGCTTACTGTTGCTGGAAATGAAACTATGGAACAAAGATTCAAAACTAAACTCTGCCCCACCAGATCCACCTGGAATCGGAAAGAGTGAGATAATCATCACGATCATGATGTGTAAACTTGTTACCATAAAAACGTTCACACTATCATACCCTAATGAGAGCATGATAAAGTACGGGATTAAATAATAAAACAGCAATTGAAAGAAAGTTAAGACAACAACTTTTAGCAAAAGCTTAGGCTGCCTGCCAATTCGGATACTTTCTTCATATAAGTTATCAATTTTTTCGTAGAGCGTCACTTGCATGGCATAAAACTTTTTATCCTTTACAAACCATTTTACTGGATAAAAAAGAATTTTGGTGACTCTCTTAGTAAATCTTGGCCAGTACATAATCATCAACAAACCAACAATGACAAAAAAGTGAATTAAAAAACCAAACAGGACAAATAACGCTAAAAAGTGCATCTTGCTGGCCACAAAATGAAACCCAATCACCAAACTAATAAAAAAGTTGATGACAATCATCGCTTGATAGACCACAAATTTCATGAGTAGCACTGAACTTGCCCGGCCGCCATCAATGCCGGTTTGAAGCATCACAATTAATTGTCCCGGTTGGCCGCCAGACGAAAATGGCGTAATCCCATTAAAGAGTTGTTCAACTAAAGGTACACGCAATGCATCTTTAAATGTGAATTTTTTGACCCGATTAGAAACCAGAACTTTGGTGATAATTCCTTCAATCAACAGGTATGCACAAATACAGCCGAATGCAACCAGCAACCACCAAGGATCAAGCGTAAAAAAGTCATGGATTAGCACGCTAAGCTTAATATCCTTCATTGAGTACGCGAGGATCAAAGCCCCAATGATCACCATTGCAAGTAAGGTGATTTTATTTCTTCGTGACATTGTTAACCTTCCCTAGCCTGTTGGGTGTAAAAGTCATGCCAAACCTTTGCTAAACGAGATTCTGAATATTGCTGACTTGCCCGTTGCGTTGCCAGTTTCAACTGACCCAACTTGGTTTGATCGTTAATCAATTCCAACAGTTGATCATTCATTTCGTCAACATCTTTGGCCGCTAAGTAATAACCATCAATAATTGATTGATATAGTTTGAGGTCTCTCAGCATAACCGGCGTGTTAGTCGCAAACGCCTCCAGGACAGACATTGGAAACAACTCATTATATGACGGTAGTAAGAACAAATCCGCCATATTATAATACGTCACCATTTTTTCTCGATCAATGATACCTGGAAACGACAGATTAGCGGGAGGATCCTTAACAATCTTTTCCAGCTGTGAGTAGCCTTCGGTTATTTTGCCGAATGAAAAACCACCCGTCCAAATAAATTGGATTGTCGGGTTGCGTTTTGCTAACTCAACAAAATCCAAGACGCCTTTTCTGGTTTGAATCTGGCCACTCCCTAAAACTGTAAATCGATTTTGATCGTAGCCGTGAGCGGCTCTTAAAGCACGCTTTTGCTGACTATCAACGGCATAAAACTCATTTTTGCTGACAAAGTTTGGAATATAAGTAATCTTATCAGCCATTATCCCATACTTTTCAAGCTTGGGGATAAATGACGGATTGACAACCACAATATGATCCATTCGCTTATAAAACGCAATCACATATCGATAAAAGATCCCTTTAAATGGTTGGGGGATCTTTAGACTGCCTTCTAACGTTTCCGGAATAAAATGGACATAACCAATTTTTCGCCCACGCTTTTTCGAAAACGTGGATAGGTAAAAGCTCGGATTAATCGTATGGTAATGACTAATATCCGCTGTTTTATAGCTATTAATGGTAATCTTGAACTCCTGGGGGAAATGCTTTTTTAACATGCTGATCAGTTCATCATAAGCACTACCAACACCTTGGCCCTTAACCTTATCCGCAGTTGAAAACATGTTGATTTTAAGCATAAAAACTCCTTTGAAAACAATTAATCGATATTAGCAGTTGGATCCTTGGAAAGCGCTTGTTCAACGGTCACACTCCGATAGAAATCAATCACCCGCTTGCCAAACGTCTCAGCAGAAATTGCATCGAGCTTTTGCTGCAGGATACCGTGGGCCTTGGCCGTATCGTTTTCGATTGGCGACTGCAAATATCTTGTCACGGCTTCAACATACCCGTCCGCATTTTCAAAGGTGCTGCCAAGCGTTTCGCTGCTTAATAAGTTGTTCGTATAATCACTAGCCGTCACCACAACTGGCAATCCAGCGGCCATAGCTTCAATATAAGTCAACCCTTGGGATTCTGATTCAGAGGCTGAAACAAACACATCTGCAGCCCGATAAAACGCATTTACGTGGTCATTACTGATTTCACCGGTAAAAACCACGTGTTGATCCAGCTGTAGCTGATGAACCTGAGCCATTAAGTCATCCTTGGCCGGACCATCACCTACGATCATCAGCATTGCGTTTGGCACTTGTTCCAGAATTTTTGGCATCCAATCAACCACTTGAGAAAGGTTTTTTTCATAAGCCAGGCGACTAATCGATAACATTAACGGTGCCTTTTCTGGTATCTGATAAGTTGATCGAATATCAGCAGTTAGCCTTTGCGTGTACATCCCAATATCAATTCCGGTTGGAATAATTCGCATTTGACTTTTTACGCCATAGTCAGTTAATTTATCCAAAACGCGATCACTAGGCGCAATGACGCCAGAGAGATGATAACAAAATGCTAAGGTGCCTTCCTTAACGTGAACCGGTTTGAGCAATTTGCCATTTGCAACGTAGTGAAGGTAATCTTCGTACATTGTATGATAAGTGTGGATACAGGGAATATTTAAATTTTTAGCAACAAATTTACCGATAATTCCCATCGAAAACTCAGTTTGAGTGTGGACAATATCCAAGTTTAATTCCTTTGCAATTTCATAAGCCTGAAACAATCCCCGAACCGCAATTCGCCGATCAGTAAATGAAATAAATGGGATACTTGAGAATCGAAAGATATTTCGTTCATATGTATCTTTATCAACATGGGGGTCGGTGGTCGTAAAAATATATACCTGATTTCCCTGTCGTTCCAATTCATTCTTAAGCGTTCGAATCGAAGTTGCAACGCCACTTACTTGTGGGAAATAGGTGTCTGTAAAAATGCCAACGTTCACGATTGACACCCCTTTCTTTTATAGTCTTAATTGATCAAGCTAACCGTTTAGCTTACATCGATCATGAATTATCCCTCTGCCGGTATTCGCTACGCGTCCGACAATCGTTATAATTATATTTGTTTAGTTCTAGTATTGCAAACTGACTGTACTAAAAAACAAGCCGCCAATCAAGCATTCAGCGCGATTGGCAGCCCGTTTTTTAAGTTATTTATAAGTCGCATGCCCATTAGCAGTTGCTTGGTGGACAAAGTCGATAACCTGCTTTTGATCTGCGGCCATTGTGACCACTTCATTAGCCAACGTCACCATCCGCCGAGTGTTCAATCGGTCAATTAGTTGTTTCGCATAAGAAATGGCAGCTGGATTCATTGAAAATCCATCCAACCCCATCCCCTTTAAAATCGGAATGGCCAGCGGGTCGGCAGCCAGTTCGCCGCACATAAAAGCGGGAATTTGATGATCATGGCAGGCATCAATAACGCTCTTGACTAACCTAAAAATAGCCGGATTCTCAGGCTGATAGAGGTCAGCCACTTGTTCATTTCCCCGGTCAGCTGCCAGCAAGTACTGAGTCAAATCATTCGTCCCGAGACTCATAAAATCAACATCGTTAACGAATTGATCAGCCATAATGGCAACCACTGGCACCTCCACCATCATTCCAACCTTCAACCGGCCAATCGCTACCCCCTCTGATAATAGCTTAATTCGCTCTTGGTCTAATAACGCCTTAGCTACTCTTAGCTCATGCAGTGTTGTAACCATCGGAAACATAATTGACAACTTGCCATATGCCGAAGCACGCAGCAGCGCCCGCAATTGTGTTCGAAAAATCGATTGATGGGTTAAGCTAAGTCGAAGGCCTCTCAATCCCAAATAAGGGTTCATTTGGTCATCGAAAGCTCCCGTCGTTTCTTGTTTATCACCACCAATATCAGCAGTTCGAATAATCACAGGCTTTTCTCCCATTTGAGTTAAAACTGCTTTGTAGGCCCTAAACTGTTCCGCTTCTGTGGGCAATTGGTGGGCTTTTAAATACAAAAACTCAGTTCGAAACAAACCAATTGCTTGAGCACCATTGGCAAGCGCTTTGGCCACGTCCGCTGGATCATTGATGTTAGCAGCTAAAAGTGACCGGTCCCTATCAGCTGTCACTTTTGTCTGACCAACTGGTCTGATGCGCCGATGTAATTGCTGTTCATATTCGCGCTGGCGGTGTATATTCTCTTCAAGTTGAGCCGAAGTTGGCTTGACAATCACCTCACCGGTTGAACCATTAACAATCATCATATCGCCATTGTTAATCGCTGTTTCGGCGTTTTGTAAGCCAACAACTATGGGAATTTCAAAATTGCGTGACATAATCACGGAATGACTGGTAGTGCCACCAACATCTGTGACGATGGCTTGAACCATTGTTGGCAAAAGTTGAGCCGTTTGGATTGGCGACAATTCATGGGCCACAACAATGGCCTGCTGATTCAAGGCAGTCGCTTCAATCGGTTTAGCTCCCAGTAAATGGCTCAAAACCCGCTGCATAACTTCATGGATTTGTTGGTCACTGACCGGTTTAACTGCTGCCTGTTTTTGTCTTTCATGATAAGCCCGCAGCACTGTCGTTACGGCCATTTCTGCGGTTACTTTTTGATTGGTAATCAATGTTACCATTTGGTCAATAAGCATTTGATTACTCAAAATTGACACCAAAAATTGAAAGACCCCAGCTTCATGGCTGCCGAGGTCTTTTTGGGTTATGTGTTGAATTTTAATCAGCTCATTTTTTGAAGCCATCACCGCGGTTTGCAGTCGTCTAATCTCTGCTCCCACATCATCAATGGTTTGATTCTCAAATGAAAGGTCGAACTTCGGCAATTTCAAAGCCGGTCCAATGGCAATTCCACTACTAGCGGCGATTCCCATAAACTTTTTCATGACGTTATTCAGTCAATCCTTCTGCCTTCATTGTCTCAGTAATTGCCGCAATTGCCTGCTTTTCGTCATCGCCATCGGCAGTAATGGTAACTGAGGCGCTTTGGCCGACTCCTAATGACATGACACCCATAATTGATTTCAAGTTAACGGATTTTTCTTGATATTCAAGTGTAATATCTGAATTGAATTTACTTGCAGTTTGAACCAATAAAGTAGCTGGGCGCGCATGAATGCCAGTCTCTGCTACGATGTTATATTCACGTTTTTCCATTATAAATCATTCTCCTCTGATCAATTTTATAAACTTCGAAAAATAATTTCAAAATTTAAAATTATTTCTTACTCATCTTAGAATAGCAATATATCAGTGAAAATACAAGCTTAACCTCAACCGCTTACAGCATTTATTGCGACTTTTTGTCTGCTTCGTCTCGTTCAAAAACATAGGTGACAATCCCACCTTGATTTGCGGTTCCAATAACTCGTTTTCGTTTATCAAAATTCATATAGGCAACTTGAAAAGCCATGAAGTCATCTGGGTGAACCTCAATTTGATCAATCTCACCTACTTCAAGCTTTTTCAATTCCGCTGCATAGTCAATTTTTTCTGCCAATTCCATTTACCTCCAAATTTCCGGCCAAGTTCAATTACTTGATTACATATCATCTTGTTGTATAATAATTTCAAAGGTCAAAGTTGGTCAGTAACCAAATCCTTCCTTGTCCTTTTATTTTCTATATTAAAGGAGGAAAGCAATTAATGCTATGTCAAAATTGCCATAAGAATCCAGCAACCATTCATCTTTATACCAACGTGAATGGTCAAAAGCAAACTATTAATCTTTGCCAAAATTGCTATCAACTCCTCTCGAATCAACAACGTAATGCAGGAGGTGCTCAAGATATGGCTCAAGATCCATTTGGGTTTGGTGGCTTGGATGATATTTTCCGGGCAATGCAAAACGGAAATATGAACCCATCAAATTCACAAGAAATTCCGCCTACTCAGCCAATGGGGCCAAATAACGGTGGCGGCCCCAGAGGTACTAGGCAAGGCGGCAGCTCTCTTCTTGGCCAATACGGAATCAATTTAACTGAATTAGCCAGAGAAGGCAAAATTGATCCGGTAATCGGTCGTGACAATGAAATTAAGCGAGTTGTCGAAATTCTAAACCGTCGAACCAAAAACAACCCCGTATTGATCGGCGAAGCTGGGGTTGGTAAAACAGCTGTGGTTGAAGGATTAGCTCAAGAAATTGTTTCGGGCAACGTGCCTTCCAAACTGCAAAACAAACAAATCATTCGCCTCGATGTTGTCTCACTTGTTCAAGGAACTGGAATCCGTGGTCAATTTGAACAGCGAATGCAACAATTAATTAAGGAAGTTCAAGATAATCCTGACATCATCTTATTCATTGATGAAATTCATGAAATCGTTGGTGCTGGAAATGCTGAAGGCGGCATGGATGCCGGTAACGTCTTAAAGCCAGCCTTAGCTCGTGGCGAATTCCAGTTAATTGGTGCCACAACGCTAAAAGAATATCGAGATATCGAAAAAGATTCTGCTTTGGCACGCCGACTTCAACCAGTTACAGTCGACGAACCAACTCCAGAGCAATCGATTAAGATCCTAAAAGGGATTCAAAAGCGCTATGAGGATTATCATCACGTTAAGTACACTGATGACGCGATTAAAGCGGCCGTTAAACTGTCTGATCGGTATATTCAGGATCGATTCTTACCAGACAAGGCTATCGATTTACTCGATGAGGCTGGCTCTAGGAAGAATTTGACGATTAATACCGTTGATCCTCATACGATCGACGAAAAGATTCAAAGCGCTGAGAAGCAAAAACAAGCTGCTTTGAAGAGTGAAGATTACGAAAAAGCCGCCTACTATCGTGATCAGGTAAGCAAACTTGAAAAAACCAAGCAAAACGGCAACGTTGCATCAGAGGATACGCCAAAAGTTACCGAAGAAGACATGGAAAAAATCGTCGAAGAAAAGACCGAAATTCCAGTTGGCGAACTTCAAGCCAAAGAGCAACAACAGCTTCGCAACTTGGCCCCTAACCTTGAACAACACGTTATTGGCCAAAACGAAGCGGTCGAAAAAGTTGCCCGCGCGATTCGCCGAAACCGAGTTGGTTTTAACGGAACTGGTCGGCCAATTGGTTCATTCCTATTTGTTGGCCCTACCGGCGTTGGTAAAACCGAATTGGCTAAACAACTTGCTTATGAACTATTCGGCTCAAAGGATTCAATGATTCGCTTTGACATGTCTGAGTACATGGAGCCGCATTCAGTGGCTAAGTTGATTGGTTCACCTCCTGGCTATGTTGGGTACGAAGAAGCTGGTCAATTAACTGAACAAGTTCGTCGTCACCCATATAGCTTAATTTTACTTGACGAAGTTGAAAAAGCGCACCCGGATGTTCTTCATATGTTCCTGCAGATTCTAGATGATGGTCGTTTGACTGATAGTCAAGGGCGCACGGTTTCATTTAAGGATACCATCATCATCATGACCAGTAATGCTGGCCAAGGTGATGCTGAAGCCAATGTTGGTTTTGGTGCTGCAGCCACAGGGAAGACCCACTCGATCATCGATAAGTTAACTGACTACTTCAAGCCAGAATTACTGAACCGATTCGATGACATTGTTGAGTTTAGCCCGCTTTCAAAGGACAACTTACAAAAGATTGTTTCCTTGATGATTGATGAGGTTAATGGCATGCTTACTCAGCAAGGCTTGCTCATCAATGTAACTGATAAAGCGAAGGCTAAGTTAGTTCAATTGGGATACAATCCAGCAATGGGTGCCCGTCCACTTCGAAGAGTGATTCAAGAGCAGATTGAAGATAAAGTAGCTGACTACTACTTGGATCATGAAGGGGCTGCAAGTTTGACCGCTGACGTTGACAGTAAAGGAAATATCTTTATTAAGACAGATGCACCGGCTCAACCTGCCGCTAAAACAAGCGATTCGACCAAAAAAGATTAGCGCGCTTTAACTAAAACCTAACGCAATCCGAAATGCCCGATAGTTGTTAGATAAGAAAGTCTAATGATTGTCGGGCATTTTT
>NZ_BNJR01000001.1 GCF_016860605.1 Lentilactobacillus fungorum | reverse complement strand
ATTTTAACGGCTTTTTCAGTAGCGCAGTTAAATAAGTCTTGTAGTTCTTGAACGGTAAAAATAAAGTAAACATGATTATCTTCATCAACCCAATGATTACGCAAAGAATACTCTAGCCGGTCTTTCAGTACCATATAAGCCAATTTAGCATCACTGCTTAAATGTTTATATTGCTCGCCATACATTAATACCTTAGGAAACTGGAAAAATAGGGCTCCATATACGTTATCGGCTTCATAGTAATTGAAATTTGTTGATTTTGTCATAATAAAAACTCCCTTTCTCGACTGACACACGCTGTCTCAAAAGAGAGTTGCTAAAACATTTGATTTGCTTTAAAATACAAATCTGATATGCTCTAACTGAATTACAAGGCGTTCATTTAGCCTTGAGGCTTTGTAATTTACCAGCATGTGTCTGTTTGTGAGTTGCCCAGTCGGCAACTTTTTTTAATTTCTAACAACAAAAATGGACTAAATAGCTTCAGTTAGCTACTTAGTCCATTGACTTTAATTTGTTTTTAACTATCCTTAACTTGTCCTTTGGGACTGGTTTGCAGTATAATTAACCTACAAATTAAGAACAATGTTCAGTCGATTTAGACCGGCAAGTTAAAATCGACTGAATCTAAGTAGCTGTCGTGTAGCTACTTGCTAAACCCAAAATCCCTGATTCCTCGTGAATCGGGGATTTTTCTGTTTAGCTTGATCTCTTTATTCGGTTGTTAAATTAGTCATAGTCTAGCATAGCGCTTACCTATCGGCAACTTTATTCTGTCTTGTATACTTTACAAGCCCCCATCGGTCCGTTGAGTCCGTTGATCAGATACAAGGTCTTCGTATCAATTATTGCTATCAACTATTTGTGATTTCATCATTTTCCCCACTCAATTATTCTTGAAAGTCTCTATAAGCATTTTCTATTATGGTATCTAATAAGGTTGATCTTGATTTTGCGTTCAACTGATTAACCATTTCATCTAAACGATCAATATTCTTTTGTTGAATTGAGAAGCTTGTCTTTACTTTTCGTTCCCAATTCAATTTTTCGTTAAGTGCATCTTTTTGCTGAATGTCTCTAGCCACTTGGTAATCGTTGTTGGTACTTGAAAACTTTTCAAATTTGTTTGCCATAAGTTAATCATTCCCCTGTTTTTGGATTTCTGAAAACACGTCACTTAATAGTTTGAGAAATGGCTCTTGTTCATGCAACTTGTCATTCTGGGTTGCATATTCTAGTATGCCCTCCTTTGCAAGCATACTAGCGTTAACTAATTCCTTTTCTGGGATAACCCCAATGACATTATCTATATGTTTGAGTGCTGATAAAAATTCGTGAGAAGAATTAGTATTGTGTTTGATTCGATTGCCTAAAAAGAATACGTTGGCAGTAATATATGACTTACCACTAACTGGATCAACAACTTCATCTTGTAAAGTTCCCACACTTTGCAATACTTTTGTATGACTTTCATACCCAAATCGACTTGGTTCCATTGGAGAAATGATTTTATCGGCTACAGCTACACCATTTTTGCTTAACAGGTTCCAAGCTGGTGGCAAGTCGATAATTATGTAGTCATATTTTTGATTCAGTTCTTGCGCATTTTTAACAAACCACATAAATAATAGCAATTCTCTATTTGGTTTTGAGGCTAAACGATCTGCTACTTCTTCCAGGTTGCTAGTTGATGGAATTATCGCGATATTATCCTGAACTTGTGTCTCAATTAACCCGGAGCTTGGTTTTTCTAGGACATCTGCAATGGTGGGCTTTCCACTGAAATTAAAATGTTCATTTTCAAAAGTGCCCGTCAAACTCTTCTGTGCGTCCAAATCGATCATCAAAACTTTTTGATCTTGTGTTTGTAAAAATTTGGCGAACTGAAATGCCATCGTGGTTTTACCAACGCCACCTTTGATAGCCATAAAACTGATTACTTGCATAACACACTTTCCTCCTAACATATAAAGATAAAGGTAATACTTAACAAATACCTTTTCTTTTCATACTGACTAGTAATTTTAAAAGCCTCGACCTTCTGTTCTGATACCCGACGAATTAAAACTGGCCGAGACTTGCCACCGTTAGTTTCTACAAAACTAACGTATAGGCTGACTAAGTCATTAGTCCTCATCTGGATCGTTGAGCCAATCAGCGACCTCTTTAGCGTCTTTGAACTCGGTGACTGGTGTCCCTTCGGTCGCCTTTAAAAAGCGTAAATTAGCTCTTTCTTCTTCGCTTAAAGACGCATTAAAAGGTAAAGCACCATTAGCAACAATCCGCTTGTAAAACATGTTAATGGCCGTGGTTGGATTTAAGCCCAATTCGCTTAAAATTGCTTCGGTATCATCGGCCAAATCTTTATCAATCTTGACTTGGACCCGTTTCTTTTCCTTAACTGCCATGATTGTCTCATCTCCTTTTTTACTACTACCATTGTACTGCCTTTTGAGTACCTTATCAATAGATAAAGCCCTGGCTTCAAATCACTTGAGCTTGGCGTTGATCTAAAGGCTGAACTTTTGAGTTGGTTAGCCTGGTTAGCTCTGGCGCTCATTTAAAAGCCCCTATTCTTCTGTTTAAGCCATTTAAATCTAACTTAAGCATAAAGAGGTTAGTAAGTCTTAAAACCGCTTAGAAAGGATTTTGTAGCCTTTTAGGACTAGTAGTACACCCCACTGTTATCGTTGTCGGCCGACTTTTCTTCTTCGGGGTGTTTGGCCGCATATTCTCTAGCCGCTTGTTTATTCCACCAAACGCCAAATAGGTTTTGCATGGCGCCGTATAAGTAGTTCTCAACATTCTTGATGTGCTTCTCATTGCTTCTCAGGGCGTTAAAGTAGCGTCTCAAGGCTTTAGTCATTAGCGGTTTAAGTTCTTCATCATCAAGCGGGATTATGACGCCAATATCTTTGTGATCTTTCTCAACTCGGTACTTAGCATTTAAGATAATGCCAATGAAGCGCCGCATTTGTTGTGGGGTACGGCACCAAAAACTAAGTAATTGCACGGCTTCGGGTTCTAAGAAAACCGGTAAACCGCTGTCTTCATCAGTTAAGAAATCATTAGCATGGTTCACCAAATCCTGGTTTTGCTTTTCTAGTTCTGCTGGTGAAAAATTGGCTGTGGAAAAGTCCAACTTTTGAGTATCTATATTGTATCTATTAGTATCTATGTTTTTAGAGTCTTTATATAGATTGCTTTCGATTTTCGAAATTCCGCTCGTAGCAAGGGATTGAGAGCTATTGTCAACGAAGTCACGCGGACTTTCGATTTTCGAAATTCCGCTCGTAGCAAGGGATTCAACGAACTCATGCGGACTTTCGATTTTCGAAATTCCGCTCGTAGCAAGGGATTTCGGCGTTTCTTGTCCATATTCACCCCTTAAATAGACATCAGTAGCTTTCACATCGAGCTTGGAAAGGTATAAACGATTCGGTTCATTCTTTTTCGTTTTAGGATTAAATCCCATTTGAATTTGTTTTAATAGATTGGCTGTTTGTAATTCTTTTTTT